>JAWKTL010000011.1:0-182060 GCA_041399105.1 Pirellulaceae bacterium
ACCTCGGCAATCGCACGCAGTTGAGAATTGGAACCGAACACCAAATCGACGGAGCTTGCTCGCCATTTCAGCTCTCCGCTACGACGATCACTCCCTTCGTAATAGTGATCGCACACGGACGACTTCTCCCACCGCACATTCATGTCCAGAAGGTTTACAAAGAAGTCGTTGCTCAGCGTGCCAGCTTTCTCGGTGAACGTGCCGAGTTTCATCGCATCCGTGTTGGCGTCCAACACACGCATTCCACCGACAAGGACGGTCATTTCGGGGGCCGACAAGGTCAACTGCTGAGCGCGATCCACCAACAGTTCTTCCGCCGGACGATCCAGTTGGCGACTTGCGAAGTTCCGGAAACCATCGGCAACCGGTTCGAGGACGGACATTCCCTCGGCATCGGTTTGATCTTGCGTTGCATCGGTTCGGCCTGGATGGAAGGGAACTTCGACATCGAAGCCCGCATTCTTCGCAGCCGCTTCAACCGCGGCGTTTCCACCAATGACAATCAAGTCAGCGATGGAAACCTTTGTCCCATCGGTTTGCGATTGATTGAAGTTCTCCTGAACTTGCGTGATCACATCGAGAACCTTTTGCAAACGCTTCGGGTTGTTTGCGGCCCAATCCTTCTGAGGTGCTAATCGCAGACGGGCACCGTTGGCACCGCCCCGCTTGTCGCTGTCGCGAAACGTCGCCGCCGAAGCCCAAGCCGTTGAAACCAGTTCGCCGATCGTCAGATTGGATTCAAGCAATTGCTGTTTCAAGGACGCGACGTCAGCTTCATCAATCAGCTTGTAATCAACGGTTGGAACAGGGTCTTGCCACAGGAACGATTGTTCGGGAACTTCCGGGCCCAAGTATCGCGAGACGGGTCCCATATCGCGATGCGTGAGTTTGAACCACGCATTGGCGAATGCCTTTCGGAACTGCTCAGGATTTTCGTGGAAACGTTTCGAGATCGGTGCGTAGACGGGGTCCATCTTCAGTGCGATATCGGTTGTGAACATCATCGGTGGGTGCGATTTGTCCGGATCGTGCGCGTCGGGAACGGTGCCTTGAGCAGCTTCGTCCTTCGGAGACCATTGCCATGCGCCGGCGGGACTTTTCGTCAGCTTCCAGTCGTAATCGAAGAGATTGCTGAAATAGCCGCCCGACCATTGCGTGGGCGTCGTGGTCCAAGCGCCCTCGAGTCCACTGGTGATCGTGTCGCCGGCGTTTCCCGTTCCGTGCGTGTTCCTCCATCCAAGACCTTGTTGTTCAATCGAAGCGCCTTCGGGGTCGGGGCCGACGTTTCCTTCCGGGGACGCCGCTCCATGAGCCTTGCCGAACGTATGCCCACCAGCGATCAATGCGACCGTTTCTTCGTCGTTCATCGCCATGCGACCGAACGTATCGCGGATATCCTTCGCCGCCGCCAACGGGTCCGGTTTTCCATTGGGGCCTTCCGGGTTGACGTAGATCAGTCCCATTTGCACGGCCGCCAAAGGATTATCGAGTTCACGATCCCCTGAATAACGCTTGTCTCCCAACATCTTCGTCTCCGGCCCCCAATAGACGTCCCCCTGCGGTTCCCACACGTCCTCTCGACCGCCCGCGAAACCGATCGTCGGGAAGCCCATTGATTCCAATGCGACATTGCCGGTCAGAACCATCAAGTCGGCCCACGAGATCTTGTTTCCGTACTTCTGCTTGATAGGCCACAACAAGCGTCTCGCTTTGTCCAAGTTTGCGTTATCGGGCCATCCGTTCAGTGGCGCGAATCGCTGTGTGCCATCGGACGCGCCGCCGCGACCGTCCATCACACGATACGTTCCGGCGCTGTGCCACGCCATGCGAATGAAGAATGGACCGTAATGCCCGTAGTCGGCTGGCCACCAGTCTTGCGAATCGGTCATCAGCTTCGTCAAGTCTGCTTTGACTGCGGCGAGGTCCAACTCCGCGAACGCTTTCGCATAATCGAAATCGTTCCCCAGCGGATTTCCCTTCGCGGAGTTCTGATGCAGCATCTGAAGGTTCAATTGGTTCGGCCAGAAGTCTCCCGCATCGTATGCGCTGCTGATGGTCGAACGGTGCGGCATTCCTTCTCCGATCACCGGACACTGCGCGGCAGCAGGTTGCTTTGCTGACGAGGCGGCATCAATGTTTCGCTTTTCCTCGGCGTGCAGGCTGAACGAGGCAAGAATGATCACGAGGCTGGACATCCAGCGTACGTAGTTTTCTCGGTTGGGCATGGCTCTTTTCCGAATCGTGGCGTGGGGACCGGCAACACGCAATGCATTGCCTACGTTCCATTATTGAGCCGCAATGCAATAAATCAAATGCATGATTCGGTTAGTTGTCATGCAATTTGTGCATGGCTTGAAACTGAGTGGCATAGCCCCGCAAATGCTCCCGAAACGCGGAGAGCAGGCGGCTTTGATATCGGTACGGATTCCAAACAGCGGCCAGCGTTCGTTTTGGACGTGCTCCATCGAGCGATCGATAGATGCGCGTTTCGCAGCGGTCCAGGCGGCGAGCCATGGCGGGGATCATCGATACGCCATGACCTAGCGAGACCAATTCCTGCACCATCACCAACTGTGTCGTCCGTTCGACGGCGACCGGTTGAACGGAGCGTTGTCGACAGAATGAGTTGATTGCGTCGGTTAGGCAGTGCGCTTCGTCGAGCAAAACGAAGGGATAAGCTTCGATGTCTGCTAGCTTGACACTTTTTCTTTCAGCCAGCGGATGCTTGCTCGGCAAAACCAAGAGAAGCTCTTCTTCGAAGAGTGGTTCGATTTCAACGTACTGCGCGGAGACCGGCAAAGCCAAGATCGCGACATCCAGTTCTCCCTGTTTGCATCGCTTCATCAAGTCCTCCGTCGTATTCTCCCGAACGATCAAGTTTGCTTTTGGATGCACACCAGAAAACTGACGCAGCAATTCAGGGAGAAAGAAAGGGGCGACCGTTGGGATTGCTCCGATGCGGATTCGACCACTCTGTCCGTCATCGTTGATTTCCGCTTTGGTATCCTCGACAATCAGCAAGATCTGCTCGGCTCGGCTGCGAAACAAGACGCCCACATCGGTTAGCTCGACCGATCGCGGCTTACGATCGAACAATGGTTGCCCGATCTCCTCTTCAAGTCGCTGGATCGATCGGCTCAGGGCCGACTGCGAAATGCCTAGACGCTCCGCCGCATGGGTAAAGTTCTTCAGTTCGGCAAGGCATTCGAAGTTGGCTAGCTGTTCGATATCCATGAATTCACTTGTGTTCTCGCGGCGCGACCGGCCTTGCTAATGGACCTTTCCGAAAACTCAAAACCGGCCCGCAGCTAGAGATGTCGGCTCACGGTTTTCGAATAGGTTCCAAGGACCGTCCTGGAAATTGCTGTCAATTTTGAAAGTGGCGTAAGCTTCCTCGTTGTTCTTGAAAATATATACCGTACGTGGTCCGGCTTGATGCCCAGGCGTCAAATGAAGCGAATCACCTCATTTCTGACCACGCGACGTAGAAGAAGTTTCGTCACTTCTGGCTGCTTGCCTGAATGATTGCATCGGATCGGAATTCCGTTAACCCCCACGCTCGATTTTGATCTGGACGAGCATTACGGCATTGGCTAACGTTGACTGCGGACGTTTTTCGTGAAGCGTCGATTAGATTTTGAAACCATTGCCGGGTGTCAGGGAGGGCGCACGTGCAAACAATAAAAACAGCCTTTGTTACCGTTTTGTTGCTTGTCGTCTTGTATGGCGCGTATGTTGCAATCAACACGCCTCCAGTGATGATGCCCGACGAACTGGAGCATTTGATTGTCGAACAGGACGGTCTTCAAATCGATGACGGAGCGATCGATGTTCCTGAAATCGAGGTGCCGCCGTTCGGTAATTCGTTTGCCGGCACGGTCAATGATACCGATGAAGGTGTTGTCGCTTCACTGTCCGACCCACGCGGTGAAAAGGGATCGGGGACTTCGACCGACGACATCGCCGCCAGCCTGCCTCCGATCAACTTCGGCGCGACATCATCCGACTCCGCATCCGCGAATACGCCCGATAGCGAATCAGCCGATGCAATGGTTTCGCAGCCACCTTTGATGACGATGGCCTTGCCCAAGCCTGATGGCAACGCGCCGATTGTTCAGCCGGATCGCCAACAAGATTATCCCGAGACGCCATTAGCCGGCTTGTCCTTAAGTGGTCCGGGAGGATTACCGGTATCGAGTGACCCGCCGAATCCAAACGCTTCGGCTCCGGTCGAGAAATCGCTGTCTGATTTTGGCTCCGAGTTCAGCTTACCCGAATCGAACGATCCGGTTGACAATGGTGATCAGGCTTCAGCGTCGCCGGCTGAACCTGAAGCTTCTGGAATCGAAAACGCGATCCGAAATGCCGACCGTCAGGTGGCCGCCGGTGAACTGCGCGAAGCTCTATTCACATTGAGCCTGTTCTATGGCAGTCCCGATTTAACTCCGGAGGAAGTTTCCCAGTTGATGCCTCGCTTGAATGCTTTGGCCGGCGAGGTGGTTTACTCACGACGGCACTTGATCGAATCAGCCTATCGGGTGGAACCGGGAGACACGCTTGAAACGATTGCCGCCGCCCGACGCGTTCCGGCTCAGGTTCTGGCGAACATCAATGGCATCACGGACCCGGCTGCCTTAACGCCCGGGACGGAACTGAAGGTGCTGACGGGGCCGTTTCGCGCGGAGATCAATCTAACGAACACCCAATTGGCGCTGTTTCTTGGTGATCTGTATGCCGGATCGTTCCCCATACGAACCGGAACCAGCCCCGCACCGGTTGAAGGAACATTCGTCATTCAGGAAAAGCAAAAATCGAAAGCCTACATCGGAGTGGATGGAACAACCTTCGCGTCGGGGGACCCACGAAATCCATACGGCGAATTCTGGTTGGACTTGGGAAACCGCTTGAGCATTCACGCCAGCCCGAGCATGCAACCGGGGGTCAGCGGATTGGGGTGCATTCAGATGAATACGGCGGATGCTAGAGATATTTTCGGCATTCTCTCCGAAGGTTCCGCTGTAACGATTCGTCGATGAAAATAAGTTTCCACCGTCATTGCATCCCTGCGGGATGCATTGGTTGTCTGGCAGGGCGGCAGGACCGCCAACCAATGCGAGCTACCGCTCGGACGGACGGTGGCCCGCTTCCGTTGGGCGCTAAACTCTCGCCAGGATATACGTTGCGTGGTCAGAAATGAGGTGATTCGCTTCATTTAACGCGAAGGCATCATTTTGGACCACGCACGGTATAAGCACCAACGCATAAGTTTTTTCGTTTAACGGCAAGCCGAAGGCGACGTTTTCCAGTGTTTCGCCGTCGCCTTCGGCTTGCCGTTAAACGAGTTATGCTCAAGAACTTATGCACGGGTGCTTATCATCCATCGCTTCGATAACTGATGTAGGAATGGACGGTTGATCGCAAGTGACTTAACCCATCGATTTTTCGATCCAGGCACGCCAGCTCGACAATTCGGTTTCGTCAATCACCGGCGCGGGAAGGGTGGGGGCTCGCTGGATGTTTCCCGTGTCGGGTTGATGCAGACGAATTTTCGCCAGTCCATTGTTGTCGACTTCGATGATCACCTCCAAAGGAACATCCGTCTGGCTTGGTGGCAATTGAATGTTCCCCAACGATCGCCAAGCATCCCCTTGCCATCCGGCCGATTCGATGACGTTTAACGATCGATTCCTGTTCGATTTTGGTTGTATCATTCGACGAACCGCGCGTGCCGGAAGGACGGTTGACCTTGAAATCAACGGGACGGTGCGTGGCCCGTTTTGCTTTCCGTCGCGGATCAGGAGACCCAAATTGTATGACGCACAGGATCGCGGTGCGGGAAACGCATGGCTTTGTCCGGGGAGTTCTCCCATTACGCCCGACGCCGCCCCGGCGGCTAGTGCGGGTCGATCGACGGGAGTGATTTCCGTTGTTCCGATACGTTTGCGAACAACGTCCATGATTGCTGGCATGCGTGTCAACGTTCCGACCGTCAGGCACTGACTCAAGTTTGCCGGATCGACACCGGAATCCGAGATGGCTTGTCCGATCATGCCGTTGAGATGCAACAGCAGATCGCTGCAGCTTGCCGAGAATGTCGACCGCGTCAGAGTGACGGTCGCGTCACGTCCATGCAATCTGAAGTCGAGGTCGGCCTTGGGTTTGATGACCAGTTGTCGGATCGCTTTCTCACACGCAAGCTGAAGGCTCACGGCATCCTTCAGATCGCGACGCGGATCGCGTTTCAAACGGCGAAGGCAATCGGTGGCCGCAAGGTCGACGACACGCTGCTGCCACGTCAGCAGACCAAGATTCCAATCGCCGACATTCGCCAGCATTTGCAGTCGCCCGCCGACATGTCGAACAACCGAAATCTCCGTCGCCAACCCCGTCACTGAAACGACCAACCAGTAACAAACCTCCGAGGGCTTGGGAGGTTGGAAAGCCGCGTATTCGTCGGTTAATTGACTTTGTGCCGCAGCCAGCGGACGGTCGATCAGTCGAATCGAGTCAAAGCCGGCAACCTGAGCCGCCTGTAAGATGCTTCGGCGGTGAGCTTGATCGTAACAAGCGGGAACCGTCACCGACACAACGGCCGGACGACCCTTGATCCGCCACGCATTGCGCGCGGTGTGACGCATGATCATTCCCAACGCGACCTCGGGAGGACACTGCCGATCGCCAATATGCCGATCCAGCTTTGTCGTTCCTAAATACAATTGAATGCAATGCGCCAAGCGATGGGGCGTCTTGGTTCGCAAGTCAATTGCCTCGCTGCCAAAGACGGTTCGATCATCCCGCGTCGTCGCGACGGCCGTTTGCAACAGCGGTTGTTGATTGCCGCCAGCCATGCCGACGCGTATCGGACTGCCCGATTCGAAATTGGCCGCCGCGACATAAAACATCCCGATGTCCAGCCCCAAAACGCTGCATCGGCTGACGGCCGTGGTCGGTTCGACACCCGCCGTCGGATGCTCGACGGGAGGGAGGTTCCGCGACGCCGTTCCCGTCCAATCAGCAAGGGTCGCGCCGGCGGACCATTCATCAAGGTCTTCAATCACTTCGGCCAATGCGTTGTAACGCTCCTCGGGACGTTTGGCCAACATGCGACGGATGACCTGATCCAGACGGATGTCGACATCGGGTCGCAATGTAAACAAATCCGGAAGTGGTTCCTCGCGATGAGCCCTCGCTTGTTCCAGCAGGTTGCCTTGATAGAGCGTTCGGCCCGTCAGCAGAAAGAAAAACGTGGCCCCTAAACTATAGATGTCGCTGCGACGATCGGAGTTGGAGGCGTCTTCAATCTGTTCGGGAGGCATATATTCAATGGTGCCGACCAGCCGTCCTTTGCGTCGGCGATTGGTAAGCTCCGATCCGATGGTGGCCAACCCCATATCGAGGATTTTGACGATTCCCGAATCGGCCAACATCAGATTGCTAGGTTTGATATCGCGATGGACGATGCCCCCCTGATGCGCATGCTGCAATCCCGTCGCCGCTTGACGGATCATGTCGACCGCCTTGGCCAGTTGCATCGGTCCTTCCGCACGAACGATCTGCGTGAGTGTTCGCCCTTGGACAAATTCCATCGCCAAGAAGTGGACGCTTCCGGACTGACCAGCATCGAAAGCAGTGACAATGTTTGAATGCATCAGTTTCGCCGCGGCGCGAACTTCGGCATAGAAGCGTTCGATCGATTTTTGATCCCGCATTCGCGATTGAGGCAGCATCTTCAAAGCGACCATGCGATCCATGCGGCGATGCTGAGCTTCGTAGACACGTCCCATGCCTCCCGCGCCAACCAACCGAATGACCGTGTAATCGCCGATCTCGGCGGGAAGCTTCAGTTCGTCTTCGTCGGCAACGACAAAGAACTCCGATTCCAGAGACCCGCTACCTGCGGAGTCCCCGACATCCTGAGTGACATCATTTTTGGAAGGAGATGAAGATTCGTTTGACATTCAATGACCGAAAATCGCTGCTTTAAGTCGCTCATTGTAACCAAACCTTGAATCCCGAGGCGGGGGTGAGGCCGGTGGCGACAGGCTTTCGCCGTCCGTTTACTAACGATCGATCTGCTTATTCGGATTCTTTCGATTGTATCTTTTTTGAGAATACCTTCGCATTTGCCGGATATTCGCTTTATTGGCATTGTGCGGCGAACCGATTTTGAACACGTAGTTGTGGAAATTCGTTTGCACGGAGTTCGCCCGCGATCTCCGTGGACTGTATTTAAGGGTGGCACTATGTTTCGCGCGAGCCTGCTGGGTTTGTTCGCCTTGTTCGTTATGACCTCGACGCTTCAAGGACAGATCGCACCGCATCCCATGATGCCAACACAGGGGCATGAGCCCGTGGCTTACGTGCTATCAGAGCAAGTAACGTGTTCGTGTGGCCAGGTCAATGAAAACTATGTAGGCGGTCCGCGTGCATGCAGTGGATGTGGTCAGACAATGCCGGATCCACCAACCGGTGCGGACGATTCGGTAGCCCAAGTTGGCTATCAACAGTCGTCTGACTTCGTCGACGGTTCCTACTACGAACAACCGGCGGACTACGGTTGCAGCACCGGCCAATGCGGGCCGACGTGCGATTGCCGCCAACCAAAGAAACGCTCTTGCTTGACGTTGATTCATCAGTTGCAAGATCTGCTCGATTCTCGCGGTTGTCCGCCACCGTTGGCCTGCAACATCCGACAAGCTCCCGCAATGCTTGGCGGAGGCTTCGGAGGTTCGAGCTTCCAGACGCTGCAAGGTGCCCAGTTTGTTCAAGGCCCAAACCTTGTAGCTGTGGGAACGGGCGTCATTCCGGCCAATCAAGCGAACAGTTCCTTGCTGTTTGATGTCTTGGGCAACGCCGCCAATCCGGACTTCAATTCGGTTGGCACCGGTGTTCAAAATGTTAACGGGCAGTTCGTGTTCAATGTCGAAGAGGCTGTGGCCGGAACCAATTTGGGGCTCCCCGCGAATACAACCTTCGCCAACGCGACCGCAACGGAAATCGTCAACGGAACGATCGTTAACGGCGAGCTATGGAACATCGCCATCACGGGACTGCAAACGTTCAACATCATCATTCCCGATGCCGCCAATGCAGGCGCGGCGGTCGTGGGTCGATCGAAGATCGCCACCAACAACAGTCCGCTGCCACGCACACGTGCGTTCATGAATTATGATCTGTTAAGCAACGTACCACTCAACAATGCCGGGCTGAATGTCAGCCGCTTTACCCCAGGCATGGAGTTTGCGTTCTTCAACAACAGTGCGTCGATTGAATTTCGGGTCCCCTACGCTTCCACATTGTCAACGGACGTGCGAAGCGATGGGACGACGAACACCAGCGCCATCGAACTGGGTGACATCTTCCTAGCGTACAAACAGGTCTTGTTTCAGTCGACGGACATCGTGTTCTCCGGTGGGGTTTCGGTTACGTTGCCTTCGACGAATGACCTGAGCCTGCGATTGGCCGATGGGACGCCGGCAATGGTCGTCGAAAACCAATCCGTGCATGTGATGCCCTACTTTGCCAGCATCGCGAACCTGACCGATCGTGTTTTCTACCACGGGTTTATACAAGTCGACGTCGATGCGACCGGCAACCAATTGTTCACCAATCAAGGGCTCAACACGCGTTTGCGTGATACCGCTCGGATGTATACCGACGGCGGACTGGGCTATTTCCTGCGTCGACGCGGAGAAAAGCGGGACGTGTTGTTCGATTCGATTGTGCCGACGATCGAACTGCACTATGAACAGCAACTGGAGAATGGACGTTCGGTCACCGACGGAATCTTTGTCCTTGGCAACCCGAACGCCGGGAAGCAGTCGAACCTGAATATGGTCTTTGGAACCACGTTGGAAGCTGGAATCGGAAACGCCTTCTCGATCGGCTACGCCGTTCCGTTTAGCGACAGCGATGAAAGCATGTTCGACGGCCAGCTTCGCGCCATCTGGAATCGATACTTCTAAGCGGCTATCCAGAGTCCGATGCATCATGGTTTGTGAGCCGACGCCGCAGGGTTTGGCGATGCATGCCCGACGATAGTGCTGTCGACTCACAGCTTTCGGATCGGCTCTACGCTTTCAATTCACTCAAAACGCGACGGACAATGGCGTCGATCGTCTCTGGTGAGGTGGCTGGTGAAATCGCGTGCTGTGACGAATGGGGCGCGATCATGGGCTGCAGCTTCGCCTGCGTTTGTTGACTCTTTTCCAGTTGCGTTGCCGAAAGGGGCTGTCGGCTGCGTCCCATTTCCCAGCCACGCACTCGCAGCCCGGCTCGAAAGCCTTCGGGAAATTCTCCCGTGCCGATCATTGCATCAAACAAGGGCGTCAACTGATATTGCAGTCGCACGGCTTCGTTGACGTCACCGTTCTTGCAGGCTCGGTAGATCGCGGCGGTCAGTTCCGGGACAACGCCACTGGACGCATTGGTTCCGCCATCGGCACCGACGATCAACATCGCGGCCAAAGACGCATCCCACCCGGTTAAGAAACTGAAGTCGGGTCGGATCGAACGGACGGCGGCGATCATCCGCATCATGTTCGGCAAGTCTCCCGAACTGTCTTTGATCCCGACGACGCGAGGACATTCCTCGGCGAGCCGACGAATGGTGCCGAGGTCGATTTCCGACGCGAATAACGGAATGTTGTAGAGGGTCACATCGACCGAGACATTGTCGGCGATCTCGCGAAAATAGCTGTAAACGCCGTCGGCGCTGAGCTTGTAGTAATAAGGAGCGACGATCGCCACGGCTTGCGCACCCATTTGTCCGTATGCATCGCATGCGTCAATCGTTTCGCGAACGTTCGCTTCCGCCGCGCCGACCAGAACGGGAATTCTTCCCCCCGCCTGATCGATCACGATCCGAGCGATCTGCCGTCGCTCAGCGGCGGTGAATCGAATGAATTCCCCCGTGCTTCCGTTGGGATACAGACCGTCCACGCCGTGAGCGATCAACCAATCCACATAAGCCCGCAATGTCTGCTCGTCGATATGACCGCGACCATCGAGCGGTACGATGTTTGGTGTCAAGATGCCGGTGATGCGATTGGAATCAGCCATCGATTGGTTTCAGTCAAAAGGGAGGGTGGAACTGGTCGGCCCGATACAGACAATGTAGTTTGAAACCGCCGAATTGGTACTGCTGAAGTTTACGAGAATCGAAACAAATGGCGTCATCACGTCGTCCTCACCCGAAAGCATCAAAAGAACCGCCGAACACCGCTGCGCGCGATGCCGCGGAAGGAAGACGCTTCGGTTGGCAAACCGTTGTATTGCCAATCTTTCTTGGAGTTTGGTTGATTTTGTGGTCAAGCCAAACGCTGTTTGACTCGGGGCCGGACGGTCGTGGGCATCCCCGCTGGCAGCTTTTTTGGGGAATCTTGTTCTTGCCTGACGAGGTTCTCGCGGGCTGGTTCGATGGCCGCATCAGCTTGCAAGGAATTGCCGATCGGTTGCGGGTCGTGGCGATCGTATCGATTGTCGTGCTGCCAGCTTGGTTGCTGGGACGACAACTGTTAAGCCGTGGTGTGTTGCGGCGGCATGCATCGGTTATGGAATTGTCGCTGCTTGGGTTGGCGGTTGGAATGGCGCTGCATGCGACAGCGACACTCCTTCTCGGGCTGGCGGGGATCGTTAGCCATCGGATGACGATGCCCCTTCTCGCGGTTGTCGAACTGGCGGTCGCTGTTTGGCTGGGGGCGATACCCTCGTTAAAGCGGAGCGCCTCATTTTTCGCCACGCGACGCAAAGTCCAAGCACATGGGCTGGCGAAGTTGTTCGCTTCGATCGCCATCGTGCTGGTCGGACTTCGCTGCCTTCTTCCCGCAACCGAGTTTGATGTCCTCGAATATCACCTGGGTGCTCCGAAGCAGTGGTACCAGGAAGGTCGGATCGGTTTTTCAGCGGAGAACGTCTACGCCAACATGCCCATGGCGGCCGAAATGCAAACACTGTCGGCGATGGCGTGGAGTGGAAGTTTGAACATTGAAAGCGATTGGTGGTGGGGAGGACTGGCGGGTAAGGCGACAATGTTCGTGTACTGGGGACTCTCGATCGGGCTGACCACTTGCCTGATGCGGCGTTTGATCGGCGGTGACCTTTGCTGGTGGCTGATCGCTGTGTCGACCAGTGCGGTGGCAATGGCGGAAGTCACCGTCTTGGGGCTAATCGAACCGGCCGTCGCATGTTACTTGGCGGCTTCGATGCTGGTCCTCTTTCTACTGCGGCGGCGAGTCGCGACGCATCCATCGGCTTGCCTTTGGTTGGGATTCCTGTCGGGATCAGCCTTTGCCTGTAAGTATCCGGCATTGTTGTTCGTTTGCGTTCCGATCGGTTTTCTCGTTGTAATGCGACTGACGAAACAAAAGGTCTCGTTTTTAAGGTCGCTCCGCTGCTTAGCGATCTTTGCACTGGGAATCTTGACAACGGCTGGGCCTTGGATTGCGAAGAACGCAGTGCTTACGGGCAATCCCGTGTATCCATTGGCCGCATCCATCTTTGGTGCCCGGGCGCTGACGACCGATCAAGTCCAGCAGTGGGAGCAGGCGCATGCGGTTCCCGACCGATCTGTCGCCGCGCTGGCGGAGGCATTGAATCGAGTGGCCTTCACCTGGCGGTCTCAGGACAGTTTGTTGATACCTCTGGCATTGATTGGCCTGCTGTCGATCCGACGTTCTCGCGTCGCGCTCGTCGCCGCGGGATTGGCGATCTACAGTTTCGCCATTTGGTGGTTATTGACGCATCACCTGGAAAGGTTCCTTCTGCCCGTCATGCCAATCGCAATCGTCCTGGCTGGATTCGGACTTCGTACCGTCCAACAACAATTACCTCGAATGTTAACCAGTGCAATGCTCGGGACCGCGATCACGGCGAACCTAGTGATTCTCGCGGTTTCGCCCACGATGGGTGATCCACGATTGTTCGTGGACACGACGCAAATCCGCCAAGAGGCGATCGAAGCGGCCGACTCCAATCGCATTCCCGATCATGTCTTGTGGGTCAATCAGAATTTGCAGGACACGGGGAACAGGTTGTTGTTGGTGGGGGATGCGGGCATCTTTAACTATGAAGTGCCGATACGCTATTCCACTTGCTTCAATACATCGTTGATCGCGACGATCGCCCGCTTGCCTTCCGAGGAGCAATCCTCGGCGTTCGCCTCGCGGGGAATCACCCATGTGTTGGTGCATTGGGGAGAGATTCATCGCTATCGAAGCGACGGGAATTACGGTTTCGATCCGACGATCACGCAGTCGCTGCTGCAACAGTTCGTCGATAACAGCATACTCGTTCCCCTGCCGACCGGACTGGATTTGGCGCATGTTCAAGTGTTTCGTGTTCGGTATGATGAAACGCAAGCCGGTGATTGAGTTGTGCCGTGCGTCGTCCGAGACGACGTGATGAATCGAATCGCCTCGTCGAGTGACGATGTCACCGTCACAAAGTTTTCGCATTTCTGGAAACGTTCATGAATCTTCAGCGATCATCGTTTACATCCCGGTCATCAATCCCTTGTTTGCTCGCTTGGAAGGTTTGCCTCGCGGCGGTTTTTGGATTGCTTGTCGCCGCGCCCGTGGCGGCTTCCCAACCGCGGCCGAATGTCCTTTTCATTGCCGTGGACGATTTGGCTTGCACTCTGGGTTGCTATGGTGACAGCGTTGCAAAAACCCCAAATATCGATCGTTTGGCTGCCGAAGGTGTCTGTTTTCTCAGAGCTTACAATCAACTTCCGCTTTGCAATCCAACGCGTGCTTCGTTGATGACCGGTTATCGACCCGACAAGACAAAGGTCTACGATCTGGATCAACACTTTCGAACCGCACTGCCGAATGCGATCACGATTCCTCAAGCCTTTCAGGCCGCGGGATATCGTGCCGCTCGGGTCGGAAAGATCTATCATTACAATGTCCCCGCGGCGATCGGCACCGAAGGGTTCGACGATCCACCTTCGTGGCACGAGACGATCAATCCGAAAGGTCGTGATAAAGTGGACGAACATCTGGTGATGAATGCGGAGCCTCATCGGAAGATCAGCGCCGCGTTAAGCTGGTTGTCGGCTGAAGGAGAGGATCTGGAGCAGACGGATGGGATGATCGCGACCGAAGCGATTCGATGGATGCGGGAGAATCGTGATCGACCGTTCTTCTTGGGAGTCGGTTTTTTTCGACCGCATACGCCCTACATTGCGCCCAAGAAATACTTTCAACTCTTTCCGGTGAAGACGTTCCGGCTGCCTTTTGCTCCCGCAAATGATCGCGACGACATTCCGTTGGCCGCGTTTGCCCATAATTGTCCGGTCGCGAACTACAATCTCGACAGGGAGACACTTCTGACGGCGACGTCCGCGTACTACGCATGCGTTTCGTTTGTCGACGCGCAAGTCGGTCGCTTGCTCAACGCGGTGAATCGTTTATCGATCGCTGAAAAGACAATTGTCGTGTTGTGGAGCGATCACGGTTACCATTTGGGCGAACATGGCGGCATCTGGCAGAAACGAACATTATTCGAACAGGCTGCTCGCACGCCTCTGATTGTTCATGCACCCGATGTTTCGGGCAGGGGTGCAACGCGAGCGGTGGTCGAATTGCTGGACATCTATCCGACATTGGCTGAACTTGCGTCGATCGAAGCGCCCGCCGACTTGCATGGCAAGAGTCTGGTCCCGTTGTTAAACGACCCAGCCAAGACGTGGAATGGCACCGCCGTCACACAGGTGCTGCGACCAGCCGATGATCGCTTGCCCAAGCCCGTGATGGGACGAAGCATTCGCACCGATCGATATCGCTTCACGCAGTGGGGCGAAGGGATGTTCGGCGAGGAACTGTACGACCATCATTCCGATCCGAACGAGTTCAAGAATTTGGCGATTGATCCCGACGCGGCAACCCAGGAGGTAATGGATCGCTTGAAAGGTTTGCTCGATGCGCGAGCATCTGGACGCGTGCCATCGACACCATTCAATCCGACTAGGCTCTAGTTGACGGCGGTCACACTCTTGATGCAGGAACGGTGGATCAATAGGTAGCTCGGTCGTCTCAGCCGAGACTCTCTGAGGGGACCAACGTACGTCATTCAGCGGGCCGGTTATTGATTGGCTGTCCCGCGCGTCCCTCTCCGATTGGTACCGGTTGAACGTTTTGCAACGAATAAGCTGATATTTGCGGACACGTCGGTTGTAGCGTCTGGGATTTCGGGTGATCCCTGAGATATGTCGTGGAGGCGAACGGACTGCAAATTATAATCGGGTCCAAGCGAGTCGCCTTTTCCCTCAGAATTCACGTTATGAAATCCCGCAGAAAATCGCATCCGCCAGCGAATGCCGCCAGCTTAAAAAGCATGCAGCAGTATGGTGGCAATGCGCACATGACGTGGGCGTCGGCGACACTCAGCCGAAGCCTGCAGGGAACGGGAGCCTTTGTCCGAAGGCAAGTTTGGTTGTGGCCGATCATCGCCGTCATCTTGCTGTCGATCATTGGAATGGCCGTGCATTCGTCGATCGAATCGACGATGCGCGAAAGTCTGGCGTCTGAATTGACGACACTTCGCGATGTCGAAGTGGCGATGTTGCGGACCTGGCTGGCGTCGCAGGAGAGCAATGCGGAGTCGATGGCCAACGTCAAGGAGGTTCGCGAAATCTCCGGATACTTGTTGCGGCAGGCGACGCCGCAACGCACGAGCGCCACCACCGAAGAACCGGCCACCTACACGAGCGTCGTCGAAGCGAAAGACGTCCTGGCGCAACGCTTGGCGCCGTTCATGACCTCTCACGACTACACGGGATATGTCGTATCCGATCGAGAACAGCGGGTTCTCGCATCGTCGGAATCCGAACTCGAAGGGATGCAGGAGATACCTGAATTCGCCGAGTGGATTCACATCGCCATCGACGGACGGGTTACCGTTTCGAAGCCGTTTCCAAGCGTTGCCGCATTGCCGGACGAATCGGATCGAACACGAACGGGTGTGCCGACGATGTTCGTCGTCGCGCCGGTGCGCGACGAAAACCTGCAAGTCGTTGCCGCATTGGGTTTACGCATCAAGCCCGAGCGAGAATTCACTCGCATTCTGCAACTGGGACGCATCGGCGATTCGGGCGAAACCTATGCATTCGACGCCGATGGACGGATGCTTTCCAAGAGCCGGTTTGAACACGCATTGATCCTGCTTGGCTTGCTTCCCGACCAACCGAACGCTTCGTCTTTACTGAACGTTCAGATTCGAGATCCGCTCGGCGACATGACCGAAGGGTACCGTCCAACCGTACGGCGGCACGAATTGCCGCTTACCTTGATGGCCGAAACCGCCAATTCGGGCGTCGATGGAGTCAATGTCGATGGCTATCGTGACTACCGCGGCGTGCCGGTCGTGGGGGCGTGGAGTTGGCTCGATGAGTACAACTTCGGCGTGGCGACGGAAGTCGATGTTGCCGAAGCCTTTCGTCCACTAACGATTCTGAAGCGAGCCTTCTGGGGCTTGATGGCGTTGCTGATGCTCTGTTCGGTCGCGATCTTCGTCTTTTCCATCATGGTCTCACGATTGCAGCGACAAGCACGCTTGGCCGCGATCGAAGCCAAGCAGCTAGGCCAATACAAATTGGAAGACAAACTGGGCGAGGGAGCGATGGGCGTCGTCTATCGGGGACGTCATGCGATGTTGCGTCGCCCGACAGCCATCAAGCTCATCGACGCCGACAAAGTTTCCGAAACGTCAATCGAGCGATTTGAACGGGAGGTTCAGATCACCAGTCAACTGAACCATCCCAATACGATCGCGATTTATGATTATGGTCGGACGCCCGAAGGCGTGTTTTATTACGCCATGGAATATCTCGACGGCATTGACCTGCAACACTTGGTCGATCGTTACGGTCCGCAATGCTCCGCGCGAGTGAACTATATCCTTCAACAAATTTGCGGTTCACTTTACGAAGCTGCATACGCATGGACTCGTCCACCGCGACATTAAACCGGCCAACATCATGCTCAATCGACGCGGTGCGCAGTCGGATGTCGTCAAAGTACTCGATTTCGGATTGGTCAAGGCACCCACGCAAAGTAGTCGAAAACCCGAAGCAATGGCGGGGACTCCGTTATATATGGCCCCCGAATCGATTCAATCTCCCGAATCGGTCGACGCATGCAGCGACATCTATGCCGTCGGGGCGGTCGGCTATTTCCTGCTGACCGGACGCCCCGTCTTTGAAGCGGAAACACTTGCCGTTCTGTGCCAAATGCATATTGCGCAACCCCCAATACCACCGTCGCAAATCGTTCAGAACGTTGCCGATGGCTTGGAGCAAGTCTTGCTGGCGTGCCTGGAGAAGAGTCGTTCAGACCGACCTCAAACAGCTCGAGAAGTGATCCGGATGCTTGCCGCTTGCAGCGATGTCGACGCCTGGAACACCGACATCGCCGAACGCTGGTGGAGTCGTCATGGAAGAGAATCACTCGGGCTTAGTTCCATGTCCGAGAGCATGGGAAGTCAATCGGCGAGCCAAACGTCGAAAAGCATTCGTTCCAATATCGACAGCCTGGGTGCCACGATGGACCACAGCTAGCCAGCATTCGGTAAAACGCACGGCAATCGTCGTTGAAACGCATGCGGCGGTTGGGAATGATGGTCGCTGGATCGGCGAAGATAATCAGCGTGCTGAGCCCAGGGTCGTCGATCACGCAGCCCGATCAATACTGGGACAACCTGATCACCTGTCATCGCCAGGCCCCAAGCCCCGCATGGAGCAATCAGTAATGGCATGGACGAACCTGTTCATGGGCTGGGTTGCATCATTTCGTTGAAATGGTCCCGTGCTAGTTGCAGGCAATACCGTCAGACGAATGGAGTTCACCCTTCCTTTGGGAGGGTGGATGTCCGAAGTTTGTTTCTGAGCGATGCGGCGGTGCTGGCAAGATCTTTCCGATTATTGACCATTCCAGCGGAGGAACGAACTGATTGCGGAAGCAAACATCGAGAACTGGCATAGATCAAAACGCCGGATGTAACTAACCTGATAGCAACCATTCCGCCTGCTTGGCGTTGTATTTCATTCGGGTTGCCACCAAAATCGTTTCATGAAACCAACCTTTCTTGCTCGACGAACGATCTTCGGAGTCAACAATGCGCTCTTGATCCTGCTGATCGTCTGCTTCTTGGCACCCATCGGAATTCGTGGGGCGCGGCAAAGCTTGCAGAGCACCAACAACAATGTCAAGGATTGGTTGCCTTCGGATTTTCCCGAAACAACGGAATTGGAATGGTTCGGTGAATATTTTTCCGGCGAACGGTTTGTGATCGCCACCTGGCCCGGCTGCACCGAAGAAGATCAACGTTTGAAGCTCTTGACCGAGAAACTGCGTTCCGAGGCGGTCGGTGCGGAAGCCCCCGACGGACTATCCGATTGGCATCGGGCTCGCAAGCTGGGTGAGGAATTACAACTGCTCGCATCCGGAGACTTTCATACCAACTGGGGCGGGCTAAACGAGAAATGGTTGACCTCGCCGAATGGAACGCATTACTACATCACGCCTGACGGCAAGCTGTTCCGTTGGGCTGGAAAGGAAGGCCCGCTGCCGGCATTGTTCCGGGAGGTCAGGAAAATCTTTCGAGGCGGAACGGTGAAGGGGCAGTTCATTGCATCGTTCGGCGGGACCGATGGCGATTCCGCTGATGAGACGCTGAATCCTTATTACAACGATCCGCATCTGTTGACAGCCGCATTATTTCGTACCGTTCAAACGGGGCCCGAGATCGCTCAGCAGTTAGCTCAGGAGAACGGACCGCTGTGGCCCGTGGCGGCGATCAACAAGGACGACAAAAAGGTCATCGCTCGCCGATTGGCGGAAAAACGATTGACGGGGACTCTGTTTGCTCCGGCCGTTCCCGACGGGTTTGATTGGACGCCTGAAGCATTCGCTCGCTATTTACCCGGCGGGACGCTCCCTGAAGACTGGCCGCAAACCAGCGCGGCGGCGATTAAACAAATTGTCGACACCCATTTCGACGGTAATTTGCAGAAACTCAAACTTGCTCCGTCCGATGTTCAAGATGCCTACTGGTATCAAGTGTTCGATACGGTCGGCGTGGAACCGCCACCGCGTCAGAGTTGCGTTTTGGTAACGCTGACCCCAACGGCGCTGGATAATCTTCCGTTCGTTGTCGGACGCGGATTGCTGGGCGGACCGCGCGGGCGATTGCTTCGGTTGGCGCAGGAAAGCGGCGTCAATGCGGCCGCACCTCCTTCGCCCGTTCCACCACCGTTCAACTACGCCGATCGGAACAAGCCCCTGGCGGAACCGGCAATGCGGCTGGGTGGTCCGCCGGTCGACAACGTTTCAATCGATGAAGAAGGTCAGATCACATTGATCCGCTTGATCGGATACTGCGTCTTGATCGGACTGTCCCTTTCGATGATCGCATTCCGAAGTTTCAAAATCACCTCAATGATTTTCGTCGTCGGTGTGCTGTCCGCGGTCAGCAGTCTCGCATTCGTGCAGATGTCGGGGAAGCAGATCGACGCGATCTTGATGAGCATGCCGTCGCTCGTCTACATCCTCGGGCTTTCGGGTGCGATTCATATCATCAATTACTACCGGGAAGAGACTGCGGTTCGCGGTGTCGAGGGAGCGCCCGAGCGCGCGGTCGCGCACGCATTCATGCCGTGTACATTGGCGGCGATTACGACGGCGATCGGCCTGATGAGCTTGAACACAAGCAACATCATTCCGATCAAGAAGTTTGGTTTTTTCTCCGCCATCGGTGTTGTCGCGACATTAGTCTTGCTGTTTGCTTATCTGCCGGCCGCCTTGCATATCTTTCGCCCCGCCCCTCCCAAGGATTCGACGTCGCGACGACGATCCAGCACGCCCTCCGATGAGAACACCAGTCGATTGGCCGACGCATGGACAAGCGTCGGCGATTGGATTGCCGGTCGATACCGAATGGTCGGGATTGCATGCTTGCTGGTGATGCTCGGTGCGTCATTGGGGCTTTCAAAAACGCAAACGTCCGTTCAGTTGTTGAAACTGTTTGGAAGCGAGTCGCGGATCATTCGGGATTATGCGTGGATCGAGAACCACTTTGGCAAGTTGGTTCCGATGGAACTGGTGCTTCGCGTGCCGCCGTCAATGCAACGCGAATTGGATTCCGATGGGAATGTTCCCGCCGACACGGCGCTGTCGCAACTGGAACGCTTGCAGGCCGTCGATCATATTCAGCGTGCGGTTGAAAGCGCTTTTGGGGAACACGGAACCGGAGTCGTCGGCAATGCCATGTCGGCGGTGACGCTGATGCCGGAACTTCCCGAACCGACCAATTCGCCGACCAATGCGACGCGGTTGGCGTTCAACAGCGCACTGGAATCCGCCCAAACACAATTGCTCGGCAGCGATTATGTTCAGCACGAAAAAACGGGTCCCTGGAAACAGAGCGAACTGTGGCGAATCAGCTTGCGTGTGGGAGCGCTCAGCGATGTGGATTACGGCCAGTTTGTGAACCAACTGCGTGACGCGGTTGAACCGGTGCTGCAAGCTTATCGTTTTCGCGAAACAATCTTGGAGGAATTGCAGGATACGACAAAAGGGGTCGTGTTTGTTGTCGGTGCCGAAAAGCCGACATCCGAATCTTGGGAACAGGTCCTGCGGACACCCAACGACGTCCATGGCGAGGAGGTCGCCGAGCAGACCGCAAGCGTCAACAAACGTTTGATCTTTGAGGCGACATTAAACGATCTATTGCACAACGAAACCCGCATCCGGTCGGTCATCTGGCTTGCTCCCAGCAAGATTCAGGCGACCGAGAACAAAGAGGAAGTGTGGGCTCGCAATTTCTCGAAAGCGGACTGTGTCGTCATCGCGGAAGACCAACAAGATTTCACGGTCGACTTCATTCGGGAACATTCCGCTTCCGTTGTCGACGCGCGTCCAAGTCACTGGATTCCGACATCACCTAGCCTGCGGGAAGGCGTGCCGGATGTTCAAAACGCCGGTCCGTTGCAGGTTGTTTACACCGGAATCGTCCCGCTGGTTTACAAAGCCCAACGAACGCTGTTGATCAGTTTGGTCGAAAGCACCTTCCTTGCCTTTGTGCTCATCGGGATCGTGATGTCGGTGTTGCTCAATCCTGGTCGTCGAATCGGAAAACTGCTGCCTAAGAACGTTGCTTATGGCGTCGCCGCCGGATCGCTGTCGATGCTGCCAAACCTGTTCCCCGTGATCGTGATTTTCGGACTCCTGGGACATACCGGATCGATCGTCGATCTGGGAAAGATGATGACCGCAAGCGTCGCCATGGGCGTGGCGGTCGATGATACGATCCACTTTCTGGAATGGTTCCGCCAGGGACTGGCGCAGGGGATGACGCGACGCGAAGCGGTGCTGGAAGCGTATCGTCGCGTTGGCCCAGCGATGACACAGACGACGGTTCTGGGCGGTTTGGGATTATTCATTTTTGCATTAAGCAGCTTCACCCCCACACAAAGCTTTGGCGTGATGATGCTTCTGCTGCTGGCGGCGGCTTTGGTGGGCGATCTCATTTTCCTGCCGGCGATTTTGGTCAGCCCATTGGGTAAGGTCTTCCGCCCCCGCGATGAAGACTTGATTGCGTTCGCGAACGAGGGAAATGTGTCCCCGATCGATTCGACGTCTTGGGATCAAGCGGCGGACACAGCCTCGCATTCAAGGGCGGGCTCGGGTTCACCGAATGATGTTCCCACCCGGATCGATACGCCTCACGGAACGGCCCGCAAGAACTCCAAGACGGCATCCCACCACGACGACGCCATTCGTTAAGGCGAACGGCAATCATTTTCTCACCGGTAGGGTGAGGATACTGTCGAACCATTGCTCTTTGGGCGGCGAAACTCGACAAGGGTTTCGTTTCGTTTGCAGATCGCCGAATATCTTGGCGACTTTCGCTACTGCCGACCTCGAATTTTGTATATTGACGAAGCAAGAGTGCATTCATGCGTCGCGTGGCCGAAAATGAGGTGATTCGCTTCATTTGACGCAATAGCATCATTTCGGACCACGCACGGTATAGATGCATCAAGTCCTATCCTTACCGAAGTGGGAATTTCCATGAACATTGCGGACCCAGTCTTTTCGCGTCGTCAACTGTTGGTGCGTTCGGGCGGAACTCTGTTGGCTGCTTCCGAAGCTGGCAAAGTTCTGGCGCGGAGTTCACCGCGGCGAACACTGCGTGTGATTGCGTACAACGTCTACGAATGCACCGGATGGCCGAAGGATCGCGCGTTGGGCAAGAAGGCGACGACGATGGGACAAATGGTCGATCGATTCGCAAACGAACTGGCTTTGTACGAGCCCGATATTATCAACTTTTCCGAGTCGCCCAGTGAAGACGTTGTCAATCGGATTGCCGAGCGGTTGGGGATGCACGCAGTCCGATTTCCCAGTGGCGGAAAATGGCCCGGTTCATTGTTAAGTCGATTCGAAATCGCAGCTCCGCGGAACGCTCCCGTCGTCGGCGGTCAATCGTCGCCGGAACTGTTCACCCGTCACTGGGGGAAAGCGGAAATCAAGCTTCCCGGCGGCGAACAACTGATCGTCCATTCCGCTCACCTGCATCCGTCCGATCAAAGCGTGCGTGTCCGAGAAATCACGGCAATGTTGGCGTCGATGAAGGAGAACCTTGCCGGGAATCGTTCGATGTTGCTGATGGGAGACCTGAACCACGGCCCGACACCTCCCGAGTATCCAGCTTGGTCGCGGGCGGGCTGGACCGACACATTCGCAAAAGTGGGACAAGGCGAAGGACTGACGATTAAGTCCGATACGCCGCAGTATCGTATCGACTATGTCATGGCTGCCGGACCGATCGCTGGTCGCATCGTCGAATCTCGCCCGCTGTTTGAAGGTGCCTTTCGCGTGAATAATGACGATGCGAATTCGTTCGCGTTGAGCGATCACTTGCCGCAATTGGCCGTGTTTGAAATCGAATAACTGTGCCACTATGTTACGCACCGCGGTATAAAAGTCTGCCTGAGAACAAGTGGCGTAAGCTTCCAGCTTGCGATGGACGATTTCCGCTAGCAGGGATTTCCGCCACTTTCAAACCTGACAGCTATTTCCCGGACCGCCCCAAGATGCTTCTCGCGATCGCGATCGGAAGATCTCGATGGCGGCCAACACAAAGTGTTATTGATTCACCGACATGACAACGCCACAAAAAATGCGAGACGCGAACATCGCGTATCTCAACAACCACGGATTCAAACCAGCCACGTGGATGCCGTTGCCTTGTGCCGTCGGCGGTCGATCCGACGAAACTGGTTTCGCGGGCGGAGTGCTGCGACCTGAAATCGAGATCGCCAACCGGTTTCTATGCCACTGCGCTGTCTTTGCCTGGGGCTCGGCACCATCCGACTTTGAGGCGACCATTTCGAGCTTCATTGAAGCCAACGATCTTCGCCAGTGGATGACCGAGGACGAACTCGGTATCGTCAACACCTCCAAAGACGAAGCTCATTCTCAGTTCGCTCATGTCGTTGGTTGGCGACTTGAAAACATGTGGTCGCTCGCCTGGATTATGGGGCTTGCCGACGCCCCATCGGCGACAACGGGACAGATAACGCAAGAAATCAGTGGATCGCTGATGTCGTTGTTTCTTCCAGGATTCTCCGTCACTGCGAAAGGATTGCTGGGTCAAGGGCAAACACAGCCGATCGAACAGATCATCCAAATGGAGGATTTGTTCTATCTGGCCCACAATGCGGTGCGGGCGGGACAGACTGGTCGTTCGGAGCAACTTCCCGATCACTTTGATCCGATATCCGATGGCGGTGCGATCCACGAACGCCGCCACAGCCTAACCTGGGCACTGGCACCGGGAGCACCATGGGATGAGACGGACTTGAGTACTTGAAACGCAAGTGCGCGGGAAATCCAATCGTCAAAGTACAGCTGTTCCGGTTTGGGCATGCCAAAGCGAAAGCAGCCACTCAATGCAGCGGTTGCCTAGCCGCTTTCACTTCCAGCAGCCGAATGAATGATTTGCTCGATTCTGGCCGCACCGGCGAGTAAGCTAGGTTTCGTGAGTCGTTTGTCGCGGCGCAAACACAAAGTAGGACATTGGCAATTTTGAAGTGAGCCCTGTCCGTCGATGTCGTGACCGCTTCCTAAGGCCTAGTACACTGCTAAGCAAAACACTACGGGAATCACCATGGTTTTTCACCTCTCATGCAACTGCGGAAACACGTTAGAAGTTACCGCGACACACGCTGGCACGGATGTTTCGTGTGTTTGTGGTCGGGCGGTCTCCGTGCCGTCGTTGAGCAAGCTCAGGCGATTGGCTGGTCAAGGAGCCTACGAGGCTGGCGTCATCGATACGATTAATCGGATGATTCGCGAAGGGGAATTGCCGTTTGGCGACACTTGCGTGATTTCAGGGCTGCCGACAGCGGACTCTTATGACGTTTACGTGCAGTGTGAGTCCAAATGGATCAAGGGGCCGGGGCCGTTGCGGTACCTGTTCGTGATCCTAACGATCTTGTTCATGCCGTTTTGGATGATATGGGCGGTGATCGGTCGGGCATTGGTCAATGAAGAACCTCAAGAACTGGGACGCGACCGCGGTATCTACATCCCATTGCGCGCTCGACAAGAACACCATCAACGTCTTCGCCGTACACGAAGCCAGTCCAAACTCCGAAAATGGTTACGTGAGGTTCCGATCTACGCGCAACTTCTCGACGAATTTCCTGACGCACGGATTATTACGTAATCGGCGTTGTTTTGTTCGATTGGAAGTACTCGCCGCCGACCGGTAGCGATGGCACTGCGAATAACTACAAAACTGATCCACCTGCCTGACTAGCAGGCAGGGGGGCTGGTTGCGGTCGTCAACTGGTTGCCTTACCGTGCCCATGTATCCACGCAAGAAAATTTCGTTTTGGGTTTTCTGAATTGAGGAAAGTCGGCGTCACCGGTGTCGAATATCCGTTTCCAAGTAATCCCGTCGCGTCGTCACAGTCGTAAACGCAGCTTTCCGCGTTCTCGAGTCAAAACAACTCGGAGCGGCGTTGAATTTCCCGAGGTCCAGTGCGACAATCAGTTGTACGAATGATCCTTGTCTGCGGTAGGTCGATTGGATAACTGACCAAGCGGCCAGGCGCTTGCCCAGATCACGAGCCCGAGTCGCCAGTTTAAGACCAATGACCCCCAAACCTCCGGCTTATATGGATTTTTGATGCGACGTGAGTTGATCCGCTAGGTGGGAATATGCGAATCCAAAAAACGCCTCAACCGAAGAAGTCGCGATTCAACTCGCGCTACAGGCGACTTCACCTGATTCACGCCGTCGGCGAGAAACTGCCGCCCTCAACACTCTGGCATGAAAAACGCTTCGCCCGATCGCAGATCGAAAAACATCCGGCATCACCAGCTTCCAGAGGTAGCGTCGATCACCTACGACACATCAGTGGCTGGTACGAACCTAAAGCATCCCCGTTTTGGAATTTGACAACCTTGGCGCCAGGTGAGTCATATGACCGAGTCACGTGTGCCGCTTACTGACGATGAAATAAGTTGATCTCTTGGTCCGTGCGAATGCTAGCTACGATGAACTGTACGAGACAATCCGGACGCGGCAATTAATCAGTTCCGCAGATTGACATGTCTGATGTCTTTCAAAGTCACCGAACGCCGATGTTAATTCACGGCGAGCGACTGTTTTTCGATTGTCGCTGGCATGCTCGATCTGCCAAGTTCAGTACGAACCGTTTGACATGGTGAAAGCCAATGGGCGATCTTTTGCGGATAGTACGGAAATGCTTGATGGAGCCTCACGGGCTGCGGATTTCGTATTCCCTGTTCCACTCGATGAAACTCAAGTCGTCGATCGACTTCGGCGGCTATCGCTTACAAGTTGGCGATCGGACCTTCGTCGGATTTACGCAACAATTCCACAGCATCCGACCATCTACGATCTGTACTTTGTTGCGTTGGTGCTAAGCACCAACGCATAAGTTTTTCGTTTAACAGCAAGCCGAAGGCGACGTTTTCCAGTTTCGCCGTCGCCTTCAAACGCCGTTAAACGAGTTATGCTCAAGAACTTATGCCTGGGTGGCCGTTGCCACATAGCCATGACATCCAGCGAAGGACACTTGGCCAGAGTGGTTTAGCAATGGTTGAATCTTTCGCGCGCGTCCTCGGTGATGCCCACCAAATTCGATCGGCTCCCAAAATTGAGTGCGTTCGAGATAGGTGCGCGGCTCGTCGCCATGAGGATCGAGCTCGAACAAGACTCACGGCTAGATCCAGGGTCCATTGTCTACGCGGCGAGGGATTACTCGACGCCCGTTGCCCGGGTGATTCCGGGAGCACACTCGCTCCTACCTGAACAGGACATACACGCTGTTTGACTATACCGACCTAACTCGCGGGTGGAACCGAACGATGGCTGGCTTCTGGTCAAGAAAGCGGCGCTGGATAAAGAAGCGGAATACGAATGTCGTCGTAAGGAACTGGAAGCCATTGCTCACGACCAGATGGCCGCGTGTCGGATCTTTGCGGCAGAACTCACGACAGAACGCAGGCAGCTCAAACGACTTGAAGCTTCCATCATGGATCAACTCTACAACGCACCAAAACCGTTTTGCGATATTCCAGACTAAGGTATGATGTTAACACTTCGTTGGAAATCGACACTCCAATTAGGGTTCTGTCCGAGGCACCTGGCGAAGGTCCCTTCCTTGGCATTCAAAGCTGAGTTCGAGATCTAACGCGAAGATCGGCAGACCAGGCGTTGCACGCGAGTCGGCGGCAACGTCGGTTCTGAAATCGATGCCGTACGCCTTCCCTCACTATGAGCGGGCTTTGGCGTTCGTCCGTGGATCTTCTGCTTGGGGCGCAGTGTGAGCAGCAGGTTGGTATAGTCGACGACTAGTTCTTTCGCCAACAGCAGTCCGACACCCAAAAGCGGTGTTGTGCCGGAATTTGCGATCACTTCAAGATTTCGTATTCGGCCAAACCAATCGATCTCGCAATGGTTCGTCGTGAGAACGGTTTGTGATCCATCGGCTAAGATCCCGTCAACAGTACCAGAGGGATTGAGGCCCCAAATCATCAATGGTCTTTTGCGGCAGCACAAGGTCACCGGTGAAGCCAGTGTTGATCCAAACCGATATGGTTCGGGAAGGCTGGCTGCTATTGGACCCTCAACTGGATTTCGAGAATCGCGCGACCGGCTTGATCGATCCCCATCATCGCTCTCGCATACCAAAATGTATCGTTGCGGGATGGCCCACGCAGGTATGGACCAATCTTTCTGGGTATTGCTCGCGTGCTTTCTCCACGGCTTCGCTTAATGTCTGTGCTAGAAAATGGTCGCCGGACTCGGGTTCGATTGCAACAAACGCGTTTGGGTCCGTGGACGAAGCGTGGTTGAATCCTATCGAAGATCGGACGTGCTGCGGCGGCTACTTGGTCGGTTCAATGGCATTGAGTACTCCTCAAAATTGACTGCTGCCCTAACATCGCCAACGATTATAGCACGAAGGACGAACAAAGGCTGCAACGGAGACGGTTTATAAGATGGACGCTCAACTCCTGCGCCCGCTGATGCGTGCCGTTCCGATCGGCTCCCAAAATTGGTGCGGCTCGAAATAGATGCGGTCGTTGAGTGTGAGAGCCTGCTGGAACGAGACTCACGGATACTGAAGGCGCGTCCGTTGCGCGTGAGATCATGCGGACGGAGCGGTCTCAAACTCGGAGCGAGGATCGTGATCGAAGACTCCGCCGAAAGTTGCGGCGGACGACTCGGATCGATACACTGATACAAGATCTTTACGGACTGGACACGTTTACGCCACTGCCAACCGATCGGAACTATCCGCCAGCACGGAAGGACGCGGCCTCGTGTTTTTGGTCGATTGAAATCTATAACCGCGTCCCCCGTGAACGCGGGTGTTCTGCAACCAGAAGGGATTTCTTGGAAAACTTAAGCGACTAACGATCATCGCCAACATTCTTGGTCCGCAGCGGTTTTCGATCTACTATCCGAACCAAATCGTCTCTGTGAAGATGAACGCTAGCAGCATCGGAGTGGTTAATCCTCTTTTCATTCACAACTCCCGAGGGCTGTGTTGTTACTGGGTCGATGAATGGGCCGCTTGGCATTCTGTACTGCAACAAACGGCAAATCGCAACCAATTGACCTATCGATGTCCCGACTCGTAAGCGGCTAATGCTGCGAACAAAGTCCGTAAATATGAGCAGGCTCTGTTTTGGCTCGCACTCTTTCCGCATAACATGCTCACTATGGATGGGATCTGATCAGGACGACTTTGTGATTCGTGCCTCTGATGAAAGCATATTGCGTTTTGGAAACGTTGGAACACCAGGAGCAGATTGCTGATTTCCGCAAACGTCTCACCTGAACTGGCCCATGCTATAATCGGTACTGTACTCTACACTGTAATCGACAAAGATGTTTCCTGCTGATAAGAAGGCAGAACCTAGCGATCGACGGCACTCGTCGATCGGCCATTCGACAATGGATGATCGCTCGCGGCGACTGCGGTTATCACCAACGACTATGAAGTCCGAGTTTGGCAAGTGGCTTGAGCCACTTTTTTGCGTTTTTCTTTTCTACATGGAAGTGCCTTGGGGTAGGTGCCTTCGGCGCAGACGAATGGCACCGGTGCCTTTGGTGGTGAGCTTCGAGGGAGTGACCGGTAACTTTGCGACGCGATGATTCAGCAAGGGGTTTGATTAAACGACTATTCGAGGTGTCAGTGCTCTTTGGTCCTCTGGGGGCGTCGGCTTGATGGCCGTCGCGGCGCTGTCTCATTTGTCCATGCACGGTTCAAACTCGCTTGAGCGGTTTGTTCCACACTGCGGATGCTTGCCTGGAGGCTTCAGTGAGCAGCAAGCTTTCCTCCGCGAGTACCGCACATTCTTTAGGGCGATGTGTCTGAAAAGTTCTTGATCGCATCGACGGCTCGGTAGACGCGACGGCTCGGTCGGGCTGATCATCCTAAAGCGAACTTCTCAGCATCAGGCTTGCTGTGTGCTGGTACCTTGCTAGGGATCTTTCCTTGGTGTTCATCGGAATCGTTCGGCCAACTGTCCTCCGCTGGCGATCTCGATCCCGTGATTGACGAACAGAGCCTTGGATCGTGTTCTTGGTCTTGTTCATCCGTTGGTCGAGCGTCTTGCGTTTCACGTTGGCCCACCGCCAAGCTTCTTCGTTGGTGCTGCAAACAAGAGTCTTCAGTCCTTGAGATTGCATTAAATCGCTGATCCATCCCGAAGGTCCACCGGCTTCCATCACGACGAGGTCGGCGTCACCGTTGTCGAATATCCGTTTCAAGTAATCCCGTCGCGTCGTCACAGTCGTAAACGCAGCTTTCCGCGTTTTCGAGTCATAGCGACACATTGTGGAGTTGAATTTCCCGAGGTCCAGTGCGACAATCTTCATACGAATAATCCTTGTGTTTGGTGGGTCGATTGAATGTGACAGGCAGTCACACGCTGCCCAGATCACGGGTCCGAGTCGCCAGTTTAAGACGAATGACTCCGCCAAACCTCGGACTTACGCGGATTCTTTTGTTGTGCAGATTCGCCTGATTACAACATAGCACCAACGGTTAAACGTCCTTGTCGTCGGCATTCTGCCGCTCTTTTCGTCTCGATACTTTTCTACGTGTTGCTTGGTCACCGTCGCGACTACCCCTTGGTCATTACGCTGCCGGCTATGGCGGTACGTTGAGTGCGATCATATCGTCTTGGCGGCTATGCCGGCAAGAGCGTTCGAGCGGATGACATCGTTCGCCATTGTCCCGCACTTCTCTGTGCTGCGCGGGAACGGTAAGCAGAAAGGGCGACCGTCGTTTCGGCTGGCAAAGTTCGACGAGATCGACTACTGCAATCAAAACCTCCCAGAACCTCCTTGCGGGGGCTCGCCGCGCTCCACGGTGCAAACGCTGGGAAACCATCGGATACGGCGGCTGAGATGCGCCAGTCGCAACTGGGGCGGTCTTCCTGCTGGCGGGAGCCTATTTTGCTGTCACCTGAATGTGGCCATTCTTGCGCGTTTGCTATTGCTCAGCGTGCTGTTTGCCGCGGCGAACCTATGGTTTGCCGCCGCCCGGACGACAATTCCCCTGAAACTGCGAGGAACGGTAACGCATAAACAGCGGCTGATCGAAAAGACGCCGGGCGTCGATGACGTGTACATCACGTGACGCTTGACTCCGACCGGAACATCCAGCTTGACGGTAACGTCTTCGATGCCATTGCCGAAGGTCGAGCGATAAACAAGGCCGCGTGGACTCATACACTCGAAATCGAAGGTCGTCGTTCCACTTTCGTGGTCTAAAGACTTTCGCGGGATGGCATGGGCTATGCCGTTGACTGTGGCGGTCTGTGTAGTTCTGGGCATAGTGGCGGTTTACCGATCAGGCCAGTATGCCAACGAACAATCGGCTGAACGCGAGCGTCGGAATCATGTGGATAGTTGATGGGTGGCCGCCGTAACCGTGACGTTCCGATTGGCTTCAGATGGTTGCAGCCGACATTGATGCGCGCTCATTGCGTTTGAGATCGGCTTCAGGAAAGGCTCACAAAGATTGAAGATACTCGATGCGTGTGAGATCGTGTGGATGGACTCTGGAAGTCGACGGATCGTTATCAGACGCTCAGCCGAAAGTTGGCACGACGACTCGGTTCGATACACTGATGCAAGACATTTACGGACTGAACGTGTTTCACCCGCCGCCGATCGGAACTATCCGCCGGCACGGGACGATGCGGCCTCGTGTTCTGGTCGATTGAAACTTTCTACCGTGTCCCCCGTGATGCGGATCGTTCTGTGAGAGTCCGTTTTACGTCGCATGAATGGAAGCTCGTGAGACTGGCCGACCGCAACTACTGATCGTCAGGTCCTCCAACGGCTCTGGCAGAACGACGGTCGCCCAATGGACTTCCTATCATTGGTTGAATCATTTAATGGACAAAAATCCTAGTTTGACCACCGAAAGCTACGCTGCGACCGGCGAAGCTCGTGCGATGAGGGAGCATTGCGGCTAGCGATGCACAGAATGAGAGTCGGCGTTTAGGCGTTCCCAATGTTTGTTAGGTTAATGGACGGCTCTACTATGAAACCGCTTCTGGCAGAATTTTTCCTTATCAGACCCGTGCATGCTTGTCACAGAAGCAACGGATGGACCGGAGTTGCCGATGGACCGATTTGAGAATAAATGATCATTCGCGGCGACGGCGATCATCCGAAGTGTTCCCCGACTGAGGTCTAAGCGTTATGCCGCACATTGATGATCGCTAGCATTCTGCTGTTGATTTGTTGGTTCGGCTTTGTAGCAATCAATACACACGGCATCGTAATCGAATGCGCGTGTTATCGCCACGCAGCTAGACATGGAGTATCGGGCTCCATATTGTTTCCGATCCTATCGATCCACCTAAGTCGGTGTATGGCGAAGAACGTCTTCTTGTTGTTGGCAGATCTGGCAATTTCCTACTTTGCAGTATTGTTCGGAACCCAAACTACTTTGATTGGCAGGGGCAATGGAAAGTCGATCAATGCTTCCGGCCAGACATTTCACCTGAACATCCCAGACTTCCAATCTGGGAATCATTGAATCATTATCCCACGAAATCCGATGTGAGGCGTTTCCGATCACTCGCCCTACAGCAACCTTGGGTGACGTGGGACTGCCCTGATGGATCAAACCCAAAGGGGAGAGGAACAATGACATGCACGGGATCGCGGCTTGCGGTGTTTATCGTGCATGGGCGGGTCTTCAGAAATGGCCCCCAGATTACGATGTGTAGCGGTCATTTAGGTCAATTATGAACGCGTTTGATGTTGTTTTGCGCATATGTTTTCCAGTTGATCTTGCGACGTGGTCGTTCTATGAGTGAATTCGCTGTGCTTTCTCTTGCTGTCGAAATTTCTTCCCTATTCATTAGCAACTTTTAATCCTTGTAAACGGCTTCTGATCGGACGTTCCGCACATTCCCAAATGAATATCTTTTAATTTTCCGCTCGCGATTTGCCTGAGTCGGAAGTCAGACTGACGTCATTGCTCACTTTGACGGCAATGCTCCGATACCGGTCGCTGGGCTAGGTATATCCTCTGTGTGATCGTTGCGCCCGAAGCGGTGATGGGACTGCGGCAATTCTTGGCGCTTTATAGTTTTGTCATCTAAATTTATTGGCAGCGGAATCTTTTTTGACTTTTTTTGAAAAATCTTCATTGACGTAAGTCTTGCGGCACACGACTTACGTCAATGAGCTTCTTTTTTCGCCATTTTTTGCGTAGACACCTCCCTTGGACACTCCGGTGAATCTATTTTCAGAGGCACACCTCCGACTCTACATGGCTCCGCAACGAAAAAGGATGCATTTCACAATGACAAAGAAGCGACCAAAGCCACAGCCCGAGGTGAACGCCCCAAGCATGTAACCGACGGAAGAAGAGCTACGCAGCCAGACGGAAGCTGTTTAATCACACACACACCATTGGCGCGATGCCAATATCAAATCACAAAAAGAATGAAGCTCGGAGATTCTCCAACGACATCCCAGACGAAGATCAACAGGAGAACAAAGGTCGATACACCACGTGTTATCTTGCTGTGCTGAAGAACTTGTTGATTACACGAGAACTGTAGGTGGCAGGTGGGCCAGTAACTATCCGCCGGAGCTCTTTGATGTCTCGACACAACCTGCAGCATCTTAACGATGATCGAGTGGGACGCGGCACCCGGATCGGATTTTTGAATCACTCGATTCGAGTGTGATCATGGATGTCGTGTCACGTATTTGTAAGCGGAGTTTGGTGTTCGGATGGACGAACTTCACAATGATTCGACGACAGTTACGTTCCGCGCGGCGATTATGCGGATGCTGCGAAACAGCAGCAAATCAGGGAGTGCAGACTCCGGCGATTACCTGGGGTCACAATAAAGATCACCGTCAGACCTCAAGCAATTACTGTATATCCTGACCGTCGCGGACGACGGCGGCGTACCGATCTATTTCCAGACGGAAAGTGGTAATGTGACGGATGACTCGACTCATCAGCGAACTTTGGAAGCTGCTCAATGAGCTAGTCAAGCGACCGACTTTGTGTATGTAGCCGTTGTAAACTCGCCACGACCAGCAACATGCTCGAGATCGCTCGATGTGGAGGACAGTTTTATCACGATCCCGCCCGCCGGCAACGCGGAAGAGGATGCTGAGTTTCGTAAACGTCTGGTTGATGACCAGAATGCGTTACTTGAATGAGGTGTTGCGTGTCTATCGCGGGGATGATTCGCTACGTGATGTGTATCGTGTTGATGCCACAACATTTGAGTAAAGAGGGATTCCGATTGCTGTGGTTCCACAGTCAAAGCAAAGCCGAGACCGATGCTCAGACGCTCGCCGTGTGAGGCGGGCGGTGGACGATTTGAGGCAACTGCAGGAGCGATTGCGTAGTGTGCGGACGTTTTAAGACGAGGCAGAAGGTGAGCGACGCCGTCAAGAACAATCCTCGGCTCGCGTGGCGTAAGTGATTTTCTGAGTGTTGAAATCAAAGAGATTGGGGCGGACATTTCGTCAAGCAGCAAGGTCGTCCGACGAAGCGAACGAAGTACAACCGTCAAGTTGACACGCGTTTCGATATTGATTGGCATTTGATTCGTCAGCACTGGAGCGTGCCTCAGGCGACGATGGCGTGTTTCCGATAATCACAAATTTGGTGGATTGGACACCAGTCGAGATCATATACAAGCATACAAGCATCAGACCAATCATCGAAACGGTTCTCGCATCTGAAGACAGATTTTCCAGGTGGCTCCTGTGTATCTGCAAAGCGTCAGCAGGATCGTCAGCCTGCTGGCGGTTTTTATTGCTCGCTCTGATGACGCAGTCGCTTCTGGAGCGAGAACCGCCTGGCGATGAGAAGCGAAGAAATCGCTGCCATTCCACGCTATCCTGAGGGACGCCCCTGCACGCGTCCGACAACACGCCAAGTGATCGACGTGTTCGATCCTGGTCAACCGCCATACACTGGCCGACCCCAACCGCGACACAGTGCAAATTTTGTAACTTGTACCGATCTCGCTCCGATCCACCAGCCAGATCTTGAAACTTACCTAGGCATCGCCCCAGAGGCCTATCGTACCTAAGTCATTCGTTCTAAATTCAAAAGGAATATGTCTTTTCGGATGTGTGCGGAACGTAGGTCTGATATTCGTCCGATCACCGATAAACACGTCGATGTCTTTTGCGATCTTGCGGCGTGCGTCTCTGATGCATACTCTGACCAGATATCATGACGGGCGACATCCAGCAATACATTTCCGAAGAATTCACACCGGACGTAGTTCGCCTTCGAATGAAAATTGCAGACATTCAAATGGTGTTCGTTGATCGAAGCCCGTAGTTACTTTTGGCGAAGCCCAGCCTGCCGCTCTGCCGATCGAGGACGACACAAAGAAACCGATCGAAATCGTGCGATTTTTTATCTGCTTGGCAGTATGCGAGAGAGGTTTGGTCGGCAAATGATGGTTGCGACCGAATCAAGCGTTAGAAACAAAGGACATGATTCTTTATGGCTCAAGGTTTGGGACCGGAACACCAATGCGGTTTCATTTTACAAAAGGGCCGGATTCACTGTGGTTGGCGAATGTACGTTTCAATGTGGTTCGCTTTTGTGTAACGATCTAGTAATGCTGAAACGCTTACCGCAAAATTTCAGGATAACCGATACGGCTTTGACATCGTCGCCATGGGAAAGATTGTCGCGAGGTTGAACAAAGTCGGAGATGATGCATGGAAAGCCGTTTGATGAGCCGATGTTCAAGGCCTTTGTTTAAGAAGCCCCGAACTGGATCGATTTGGGCTGACATGGGTGTTCGTCTTGGGCTGGCGGAGTCGTCTCCGGGGTGGATCGCCACTTTCTCCGATACCGCGCGAAGCGTTGAATCGTAGCCTGTGATAATCACAGCGACACCACTGGCCACGTTCCATGATCCTTTCAGAAGCATGACGCTCGATCTAAGCCTTCAGGCGACTGGGGCTATCCGGAAACTGCTGTGAACAGGCCAATAATGTAACCCAATGCAGATTTGAGTGAGGACTTGTGGCGTTGACTTGCTCGCCAACCTTTCTCGAACTTGCGCTAAGTCGTTTCGAGGTCCGAAGCCCCTTTCGGTTGGCCTAGCCCAGCGGGCTGGGTACACTTCGGGTTACCCGTTGCCGGGCAGCCAATAAGTGAGTCAAAGCGTTTTACGTTTGTGAAAGCGGATCGAATCGTCCGAACGTCTAAAATTGAGACCGCTTCACCTGCCTGACGAGCAGGCAGGGGTGTTGGGTTGTTGGCGGCTTGTGGGCTTAGCGCTTCAAGAAAGTTTGTGTCAGGTTTGCTTCCCTGTGATTGGACGAACCGCCCCGCCAGTTCGTCTGTCGGGGACGCTTGGACAGTGGCGACATCGAAGCTGCTTAGAGTTCAATCGTTCTGCATGGTTTAAAGGCTTCGTAGCTTGCCAGTTGCCGAAACAGTTTTCCTGGGCGTGTCGGCGGATGGCAAGCCAGATCGCGGTTGGACGACAACACCGTTCGGTAGACATTAAACAGTTTGTCGGCAAGTTGCGAAGGTCGAGCAGGTGTCGAACGCATCGAGCATTCTTGGCGACGTGATGCGGCGAAGGTTGCATCGCCGCGGGGGAGTTTATGACAGGATTGGCTTGAAGGATCGCGCCCGGCGATCGCGATCAGCGGCGGCTTGGGCGATCAATTGGGCTTGAGTTCCGACGGGGAGCCGAGCAAAATCGATGTTGGGCTGCGGCATTGCATGGTCGATGTTGTCCAGATCCAGAGCATCGATGAAAGCGTCGGGAAGCCAGCCGCATGCGGCACCGTAGGCTTCCCAGATTTGAGGCATGACGGAAATGCTGAGCAGATCCGAAGGGATGAAGATCGATTCGGTGAGCCCGGGATAGTTCATGCCCGCAGAGCGGAAGTCGGTCGTCACGTCGGGGAGATCGCGTCCGATCAAGTCGCGATCGGCAAGGCACGATTCCAGAAAAACCATGCCGAAGCCTTCGGCAACGCTTGACGTGAACATGAAGTCGGCCGCCGCGGAGTTCTCCGCCAGGGTAACTCCTTCGACTTCGCCGGCATCAAAGATCGCGGAAAGCTTCCGCGCGGCGGCAAAGTTCGACCACATGTCGTACATCTTGCGTTCGACCGGCGTGGTGGGAGCCAGCGTGACGGCGAAATTGATGTCGTTGCGGACCGCGCTCCACAACAGCATCTCGCCAACGTTCTTGCGGCGAATTCCGCGAACGGGATACATGCCGAGCGGCGTTTGAAAGTCAAGTTGCAACGATCGCGTCACGTTCCGACGCGCTTCGATCGGATCGATGTTGTCGACGCCGGCGTGTTGAATGCTGTTGGGCAGTCGGTGGATCACTTCGATTTGCATGCCGATCGATTCAAGCAACTTTGCATCCCGACTGGTCAGCACGGCGTAATGGATGTTGTCAGCCTGCGGATACAGGAAGGACTCCAATTGGTCAGGTGTCCGACAGTCGCTCGCTTCAATCAACATGCGGTAATTTTGCGGGCGATAATCTTCGGCAAAGTCGTGGATCTGCAGAAGCAGTCCCCAACCGCTGTCGGCCAAGCGTCGGACAACACCAGGCAGCGACGCGTTCTTTCCGAGGCTGTGATTGTGGACATGCAAAACGGTTTGATCCGAACTTCCGCCAGCCTGTTGGATGAGGTTCGCGATGCGGGGCGCCACTTCCGCCGATCGATCAACCGGAGACGCATCGTATTCGAGCCCGTCGACGGTGAGAACGTCAATCGGCAGGTTGATATGTGATTGCAGGTCGAGGGGGAGTCCGCCGGCGCGACCGCCATGAACGAGCATGACCTTGTCGATGGGGAGCTGAGCGGAAGCTAGGCCACGAAGGTGATTGAGGACGGCTTGCGTTACGCCACCACGATCGAAGTGGTAATGGATGATCGCAACTTGCATGGAAGCGAGACCGGCTGGTCGTCAAAGAAGTGCGGGCGAGAGGAATCGAACCTCCACGGGATTATCTCCCACAGGAACCTGAATCCTGCGCGTCTGCCAATTCCGCCACGCCCGCAGTTGATCCGAACCAGCAGCGTGCGGGATACCGCACCGTTGGTGGGACACGTTTGACTCGAATCGATCGAGCCTCAGGTAGCCTCGATTGTAGAATTGCCCTGCACCGTCTGTAAACCGTACATTGGCAAAAAATGTTGCCGACAACCGCGAACCTTTCAGATATCGTTATAGTGTTCAGCAAGGCCGTCCCTTCGCGAAGACCGAAGACGCCCTGACGACCCGTTTGAAAGCAACATTCGCAAAGGAGAGACCATGCGTGCATTTGAGGCAACGCAAATCTATTTCGACCGTGCGGCAAAACACTTGGAAATCAGCGACAGCATGCGAGAAAGCCTGCAGATGTCCAACCGCGAATTGCAAGTGCAGGTCTCGTTTCACAAGGATGACGGGAGTCAGCAAAACTGTTTCGGTTATCGCGTTCAGCACAACAACAGTCGCGGGCCGATGAAAGGGGGGTTGCGCTATCACCACGAAGTCGATTTGGACGAGGTTCGCGCATTGGCCAGCCTGATGACATGGAAGACCGCGGTCGTCGATTTGCCTTACGGCGGAGCGAAAGGGGGAATCGGAATCGATCCACGAACGCTCAGTCCGTCGGAGCTGGAACGGATGACGCGTGCGTTTGTCGATCAAATCCATGATGTCATCGGTCCCGACACCGACATTCCGGCTCCGGACATGGGGACCGATCATCGCACGATGGCTTGGATTCGCAATCAGTGGGAAAAGTACCACGGCTTCAATCCGGCGGTGATTACCGGCAAGCCGGTCGAAGAGTACGGTGCGAAGGGACGCGAGGAGGCGACCGGTCGCGGGGTGGGGCTGTTGACTTTCAAGCTGATCAAACGGATTGGACGTCGACCGGCCGAGTCGCCGATTGCGATTCAAGGTTTTGGAAATGTTGGGTCGCATGCGGCGAAGTTCCTGCATGAAGCCGAGTTTCCCATCGTTGCCGTCAGTGATATCAGCGGCACCTGCTATGATCCCAATGGACTGAACATTCCGAAGCTGCTGCGACACACGCTGATGCACAAAGGATCGCTGGCCGGATACAACGATTGTGAACGATTGCCTCTGGACGCTTTGTTGAAGGTCGATTGCAAGGTCTTGATTCCAGCCGCATTGGGTGGCGTGATTCGGGAGGACAATGTGGACGACATCAAAGCGGATGTAATTATCGAAGCGGCCAATGGTCCCATTTGGCCGGAGGCGGACGAAGTGTTGCATCAGCGAGGCGTTACGGTTCTGCCCGACATTCTGGCGAACGCGGGAGGCGTGACGGTCAGTTACTTTGAATGGGTTCAGAACCGGCAGTACTATCGCTGGAGCCTGGATCGTGTTCGTCAGGAACTTGATCGAACGATGACGGAGGCTTTCGAGAATGTCTGGCATCTCGCTCAGGAAAAGAATATCTCGTTGCGTGAAGCCGCCTTCGGCATTGGGATTTCTCGGGTCAAGCGAGCCACCGAACTGGCCGGATCGACCTGAACCATCGACCCAGCGGCGTCGTGTCGGCTGAACGGAAATGGGGGCTGACCCTTTCCGAAAAGGCCAAAACCATTGCGATGAAATCGACTTGCCTTCCGGACGGTCAGAACCCTTTCTGGATGAGGCTTCAAGCTTTTGGAACTTTGTGATTGTGGGTATCTGGTGGATTGTGGCCATCGCGATTGCGGTTGTCTTGGTTTGTATTTTGTACTTGCGATTGCATGCGTTTCTGGCATTGATCCTGGCTGGGTTCCTGGTGGCCGTGTTGACGCCAAACGCGGCGATTGAAAAGTATGCTCAGCAGATGATCGACAAGTCGTCGGGGGGCTGGAACGTCGACGAGGCCAAGTCATTCGTTGACGCCACCGCCGCGCAACGACTTGCTGAATCGTTCGGCGACTACGCCGGTAGCATCGGAATTTTGATCGCGCTGGCGAGCGTCGTGGGAAGCTGTTTGATGAGCAGCAATGCCGCAACCGTCATCATCCGGCGGATGCTCGCCGTTGTGGGAGACTCGCGGGCACCGCTGGCCTTAACGGGAAGTTCCTTTTTGCTGGGAATCCCCGTGTTCTTCGACACCGTATTCTATTTAATGGTCCCGCTGGCCAAGTCGCTGCGCCGCCAACTTGGCAAAGACTATGTCCTATTCATTTTGGCGATCATGGCGGGAGGATCACTTGCCCACTCATTGGTTCCCCCCACGCCCGGACCGTTGGCGGTGGCGGCGGAACTGAAGATCGAAATCCTGGACATGATGCTCGGTGGGCTCGCGATTTGCTGTTGCTCCAGCATCCTTTCGCTGGCCGCGGCGAAGCTTATCAACCGATGGGTCGATGTGCCGCTGCGCGATGGCGATGCGGAGGCCGCCGACCAGCCGACGGCAATGCGGGACATCGTTGGTCCGCCATTTTGGCTTTCCGTTTTTCCGATCGTTCTTCCCGTCGTCCTCATCGCCACGGGAACGGCTTGGAAGCTGTGGATCAGCGGAGCGGCCGACTGGAAGTCGCAGCCCTGGGTCGTGACGGTAAATGGTTTCGTGAAAGTGCTGAGCGATAAGAATGTGGCCCTTGGAATCGCCGCCGCTTTGTCGATGGGACTGCTTCGTTGGGCACCGCGAGATACCGATCGAACGTCGGTGATCGGCAAGGCGTTGTCCAGCGGCGGGGTGATTATTTTGATCACCGCCGCGGGAGGAGCCTTTGGGGCGATGCTGCGTTATGCGGGAATCGCGGATGCGGTTGCCAACATGACGGGGAATCTGCCAGGGTTGGCGTTGCTGCCCATTGCTTTTATCGTGACAACATCGATCCGCACATTGCAGGGTTCTTCAACGGTTGCGATGATTACAGCGGCTGGTGTGTTGCAGGGCTTTGCTTCCGCGGAGACGCTTCCTTATCACCCGGTTTATCTGGCGACGGCGATCGGTGCGGGATCGAAACCGATCGCCTGGATGACTGACAGTGGGTTCTGGGTGATCTGCAAAATGAGCGGGATGACCGAAAGTGAGGGTCTCAAGACGGTTGCCCCGATGAGCATCGCGATGGGGCTGTCGGGATTGCTGTTTACCGTGCTCGGAGCATGGCTGTTTCCTTTCAACACTTAGAGCGGCAACGTCGCAAGATCAACATCCAACACGTTCATCACTTGATATAGAGCCGGATTTCCATGGACCCTTCGAGTCTTGTCGTCGGTGCGTTGATGTTGCTTGCCGCCGGAGTCTTGCAATGGCGAGACGCTTCATCGGCGAAACATCAGGATTCGCAAAGCGAATTGGACGAACGATATCACGTCAACCGAACGCGAGGACGACGATGGGTTCACGTGTTGCTGGCCATTTGCGGTCTGCTGGCGATCACGGCCGGCGCTGTCGGGCACGGCCAAGTCTTCATTTTGTGTTGGGCCTCGGTTCCGCTGGTGTTGTTGGTGATCGTCATCTTGGCAATGTTGGATGCCTTTCGGACCTATCAATATCACGCCAAGAAGCTGCCTGAACTGCGCAAGTCGAGCTTTCCCGAGATCGATTCGGAAAATGATCAACGCTGACTTGCGCGATTGGAACGGTCGTGCGGCGACGGCGTGACAAAGTTTCCCGCGCGGACGCCGTCAAGGCTCTGTTGATTGCGTGGCGAGCCTGATAAATTAGGCGGCTATGACAACACCAATGATGCGACAATACGAGGAAGCGAAGCAAGCTTGCGGTGACGCGATGCTGCTGTTTCGCATGGGGGATTTCTACGACTTGTTCGCCGAGGATGCCAAAATCGCGGCGAAGGTGCTTGGCCTGACGTTGACCAGCCGCGACAAGGATTCGCCCAATCCGACGGCGATGGCGGGCTTTCCCTATCACCAGCTTGACGCTTACCTTCGAAAACTGATCGCGGCCGGATATCGCGCGGCTGTCTGTGAACAAGTCGAGGACCCAAAGGAGGCAAAGGGCTTGGTCCGACGCGAGGTCACCCGCGTGGTCAGCGCGGGGACGCTGACCGATGATCAATTGCTCGACCCGCGGGAAGCGAATTACTTGGCGGCGGTTTATGTGCCGCCGACGGATGCCAAACGAAAATCAACGCACGATGAACGACTGGTCGGGATCGCTTGGGCGGAGCTTTCCAGCGGGCGGTTTGAAGCGGGTGTCTTCGCCGCGGATCGGTTGGACGACGAACTGGCGAGGATCGGACCGGCCGAAGTCTTGATTCGCGAGGATGAAGTTCAAACACAGCTCGATCCCACCCAATCGTGGGCGGTGATGCATCGACCGGCGTGGACGTTCGCGTTTGATGACGCGTTGAAATCCCTTTGTCAACAGTTTGAAGTGCAAAGCTTGGAAGGCTTCGGATTCGGCGACGAACATCGTCCCGCAATTCAGGCCGCCGGCGCGGTGCTGGCTTATCTGAAGGAAACGCAATCGGGAGGATTGGATCACTTCGACACCTTGTTGGCGCATCACAACAGCCCGTCGGTTCAGATTGACGCCGCCACGCGGCGGAGCCTTGAAATTACGAAGACCTTGCGATCGGGATCGCGCAATGGTTCGCTGCTCGATGTGCTCGATCAAACCGTCACGCCGATGGGGGCGCGGGAGCTTGCCGGTTGGATTGCGGCACCGCTGGTCGACATCGGCAAGATTGAATACCGACTCGATGCGGTCGAAGAGTTGAAGCAGAACGAATCGCTGCGGGATGAGATTCGTTCGGCGCTCAAAGGTGTCTACGATCTGGCTCGCTTGATGGGACGCATCGCCACCGGGCGAACGAATCCTCGGGATTTGCAGTACGTTGGGAAGACGTTGGCGATGTTGCCCGCATTGAAGGCAAAGCTGACGGCTCGCAACAGTCGTTACCTGCAAGAGATCGAGTCGAGCTTGAACCTTTGCCCTGAGTTACGCGGTCGGCTCGAAGCGGCGCTTGCTGATGAATGTCCGATGGCCGCTAAGGACGGAGGGTTCATCCGCGAAGGCTACGACGCCGATTTGGATGCGCTGCGAGAATTGGCGCACGGCGGGAAACGCTGGATCGCATCGTATCAGGCCCAGCAGATGCAGGAGACCGGGATTCAGAACTTGAAAGTTGGGTTCAACAAGGTCTTCGGATATTACTTGGAAGTCTCCAATGCACATCGCGACCGCGTTCCCGATTCCTTTATTCGCAAGCAAACGCTGAAGAACGCCGAGCGTTACATCACGCCGGAGCTGAAGGAGTATGAGGAGAAGGTCCTTGCCGCAGATGATCAAGCGCAAGAACGTGAACTTGCGTTGTTCGAGGAACTTCGTCGACAGGTGCATCAACATTTGCAACCCTTGCAGATGGCGTCATCCGCGATCGCGCATCTGGATGTGCTGGCGTCGTTGGCCGAATTGGCGACGCGGCGGAATTACGTGCGTCCGACATTGACCGACGAACCAGCGTTGCATGTTGACGAGGGACGGCATCCGGTCCTCGACGCGACACTTCCGCAAGGGGAGTTTGTTCCCAACGACATCAAGGCTTCCGCTGAAGACGGGATGGTGTTGTTGATCACTGGGCCCAACATGGCGGGCAAGAGCACCTACATTCGACAAGTCGCGCTGTTGACGCTGATGGCGCAGTGCGGGTCGTTCGTTCCCGCAAAACGAGCGACGATCGGAATCGCCGATCGCATCTTCGCGCGAGTCGGCGCCAGTGATGAACTCAGTCGCGGCCAAAGCACATTTATGGTGGAGATGGTCGAGACCGCAAGGATCTTGAACACGGCGACCCCTCGCAGTCTGGTGATCCTGGACGAGATTGGGCGCGGCACGAGCACCTACGATGGTTTGTCGTTGGCTTGGGCGATCACGGAACACTTGCACGATCAGATTGGATGCCGAACGCTCTTTGCGACGCATTATCACGAACTGACTCAATTGTCGGACATGCTTCGCGGCGTTGAAAATTTGAATGTCGCCGTTCGAGAATGGGGCGACAAAGTCGTCTTTCTGCATCAGATCATACCCGGTGGAGCGGACAAGAGTTACGGAATTCACGTCGCTCGGCTGGCCGGCGTTCCGCAGTCGGTGAACGAGCGCGCGAAAGATGTCTTGGCGCAGTTGGAATCGGATCACCGTGACGCCTTCGACCGACCGACCATTGCGCCGCCATCGGGGCGCAAATCCAATGGTGCGTTGCAACTGACGCTGTTTGGCTACTGCGATCATCCGGTGATCGATGAGCTGCGTGAACTGAAGCTGGACGAACTGCGTCCGATCGACGCGTTGGCGTTGCTGCAAGAATTGCAGCAGCGGGCCTTGCGGACCGATGACCTTCCGCAGGCGTCACATCGCGGTTGACCGCGTTCTCCTGATCATGCTTGCCGCCACAAAGTTGGGCTAGTAACATGTCTAGACCCCGCCGCGTTCCCATCTGTGAATGCTTGGCAACAAGGATAACGAGATGATGCACGAGAATTCAGTAGTCGGCATTCAACATGTTTGGGCGTTCGCGATTACGGCGGTGTTGTTTTCGTTCTGGTGGGACGTCATCCCCGCGCGCGGAGGGGCCTGCTCCGCACGTCGATACGTTTCTTCAAACGCACTGCATCAAGTGTCACGGCAAGGAATCGAACGAAGGCGATTTCCGGATTGACACCCTTTCATCGCATGTCGGATTTGAGGATACGCCTCAGTGGGTGGAAATTATGGAGCGGATCAATTCGGGAGAGATGCCGCCCAAAGATGAACCGCAACAGCCAACGGCCGAACGAATCGCGGAAATTGTCGAATGGATTGCGGCGCGAATGAAGGAAGGTGAGTCGGCTCGAATGGCCCAGCGGGAGCGAGTTTCCTATCGACGACTGACACGCGACGAGTATGTTCACACCATTCGCGATTTATTGGGAGTCGAATACGACGCAAGCGATCCGGGAGGGCTGTTTGAGGACCCGCAGTGGCACGGCTTTGAACGAATCGGATCGATCCTGACGCTGTCGCCATCTCATATCGAAAAGTACATCAAAGCGGCTGAGGTGGTATTGGACGAAGCGTATCCCGCTGAACCGATCGCCTATCTGGAAGTCGGCAAACGGGCGATGGAGGTGAGGGAAGATCACCCGCATTATCAACGGCTCGAAGCGGAGGGCTTGCTCGACAAAGTTCGCGCTCCGTTGACGACGGCGGGAGAAATCTATCGCTATTCAAATCCGTGGCGAGGACCGGAAGCGAAGTTTCCCGGACCAGGCCTGTACGAAATCAGTTACACGGTTTGCGGCCTGAAACCGACGGACGGGATCGCACCGAGGATGAAGGTGGTCGAGGCCGATCTCGATCGCGTTCTGTTCGAGCGAGACATTATTGCAGCCGAAGACAAGCCGATCACGGTCACCTTCCGATCGCATTTCTCGAACCCGCCTGGTCGACCTCCGAAGATCTACGTGACAAACGAGAACAAGGTTTCGCGGCATCCGCGAACGAATGCGGAGAGTCGGATTCCCTTTATTACGACAAAGCATCGACGCGCGCCGTGGCAGATGAAGATCACCAACCAGGACGGAAGCCCTCGGTATCCGATCTTGATCATTGATTCGTTGAGTATGCGCGGGCCCATGGTGACCGATGAGGAGCAACGGCGACGGGACGCATATTTCGCAAGGGAGGAATCGATGGACGCTGTTCGCGAGGGGCTTGCCGCGATGGCTCAGCGCGCCTTTCGGCGACCTCTCTATGAACATGAACTCGAAAGCTACGTCCGTATTGTTCAAAGCGAACTGGAGGCGGGAGAGAAGTTTCGAGACGCTGTTAAAACGGGAATGGTGGCCATCCTCTGTTCAAAGAGTTTCTTGTTTATCGCGGAAGGAAACGAGGATGCCGAACGAAACGAATTGAATGATTGGGAACTGGCGACACGGCTTTCGTATTTGCTCTGGAGTACGATGCCCGATGATGAACTCTTCTCACTGGCGGAGCAAGGAAAGTTGCAAGATCGCGGCGTCTTGAAGTCACAGTTCCAGCGAATGCTTGATGACCCGCGATCTGAACGGTTTGTACAATCGTTTTCGTCACAGTGGCTCAACTTGCGGAAGGTCGGCATGTTCCCGCCCGACAGGAATCTGTACCCGAACTACGACGACCATCTGGAACAGAGCATGGTGGGTGAGAGCCGGGCGTTCTTCGGTGAGGTGCTGCGTCAAGGACTGAGCTTGCGAGAATTCATCGACTCCGACTGGACGATGCTCAACCCGCGTTTGGCGCGGTTTTACGGTATTTCCGGCGTTGTCGAAGATCGCTTTGAACGTGTTGCTTTGCAGTCGGAGCATCATCGCGGTGGTCTGCTGACACACGCCTCGGTTCTTTCGCTGACATCGGACGGCACGCGGCATCGCCCTGTTCATCGCGGCGCGTGGTTGTCGGAAGTCTTTCTCGGCAAGGAACCGCCGCCCCCTCCGGCAAATGTCGATCCCATCGAGCCGACACCCACCGACGCACCGAAAGCGACGCTGCGGATGAAGCTTGAGGCTCACAAGCAGAACCCGAAGTGCGCATCATGTCACCGAAAAATCGATCCCCTTGGATTGGCCTTCGACCACTACGACGCGATCGGCCAATGGCGGACGCGCGAGAAGGTCGAAGGGACGGGGAATGACCCGCCGGTCGACGCCAGTGGCGAGCTGCCGGACGGACGCGTGTTTGCTGACGCGAAAGAGTTCCAGCAACTTTTGATGGCCGATCTCGACGCGTTTAACCGAACGTTCATCGAAAAACTCGCCATTTTCGGATTGCGTCGCACGATGACGGTCGACGATCGTGAGAAGCTAAAAGCGATCGCACGCGTTAGCCAAGAGAAGGACTACCGATTAGCTGATATACTGGAGGCGTTTGTGTTGTCCGAATTGTTCCGAAGCCGCTGATGCTTCCCGCCGCGAACCAAATGTCAATTGAAGGCGTGTTTCAACAATCACCAAAAGGTCTTTCCGTGGTAAACATTCAAACGCAACGCCGCATCCTGGATCGTCGTACCGTACTGCGTGGACTGGGGGCTTCGGTAGCGCTTCCCATGCTCGAATGCATGGCCGACGGTGAGGCACTGCCGACACCAACGCAGCCCAAGAGAAGCGTCTTTCTGTACATCCCCAACGGCGTCAACACGTTATCCTGGCAGATTGAAAAGGCGGGGGCCGACTACCAATTCACTGCGCCGCTCGCTTCGCTGGAGCGTCATCGTCAAGATGTCACGCCGATCAGCGGTCTGTATCATCCGATGGTGCTCGGCAAGCATCATAATTGTGATAAAGTCTGGCTGACCGGTGCCGATGTACCGGCCAGCGGCGGTTCATTCCGCAACACGGTTTCGGTCGATCAATTGATGGCTGAGGTCCAGGGAGTCTCCACTCGCTTCCCCTCTTTGGAACTGGCGATTGAAGGTCATTCGCTCGCTTGGTCGCGAGATGGCATTCAGCTTCCCGCCGAAAGAAATGTGAAGACTGTCTTTGAACGGATGTTTGTTGGAGAACAAGGGGAAAAATGTTGTTCGCCGCCGTTTGAGCCGTCGCGGCAGCATTCTGGATGCGGTGATGGATGACGCTCGGCGAGTGAACCAAAAGCTCGGGGCCAATGACCGCGGCAAGCTCGATGAGTACCTCACCGCAGTCCGTCAAGTTGAAATTCGTACCGACCGCGCCGACGCATGGCTGGATGTGCCACGTCCGGAATTGACGTCCGGAACAGCAAGCCGCTTCGAGGCGAAGTTGGACATCAGTCGCGTTCAAGAATACCATCGCGTCTTTTTTGATCTGATGGTCTTGGCGCTGCGAACCGATATGACACGCGTTATCACTTGCATGATCTGCAGCGAGTCGAACGGCGGAGCGATACCGGACATCGGTATTTCGCAGACCCGCCATGGTTTGTCGCATCACAACGGTGATCCCGAGCAACTTCGCAGACTGACGCAGACGGATACATTTCTTGTCGAACAGTTGAGTTATTTTCTGGATCAGTTGAAGTCGTGCAAAGAGGATGACGGAACGTTGCTCGATACGACGCAGATCGTTTGGGGAAGCGGCATGTCTTACGGACATAGTCACGGGAACGCGAATCTGCCCACCATCCTCGCCGGGGGACGCAAGCTTGGGTGGAAGCATGGTCGACATCTTGACTTCAATCTGCCGATCATCGGTCAATACAATGTCTCCGATGCCGGGGCTCATTACAAAATTTGTGGACGCCCCGTCGATAGCAACGCGCATCTGAGCAATCTCTTCCTGACGATGTTGCAGCGCGTCGACGTCGAAGCGGATCGGTTTCAGGATAGTTTGGGGACGCTCTCGGAGATTGTGGCATGATCGGGCTGTTGTGTCGTGCATGGTCCGAGATGCCCCATTGGCGTCATGTCCGAAGGATGACTTCAATTCCCCTGATGCGACGCTTGATCGAGAAGTCCGCCAATGGTGCGAATCCGACACGTGGTCGGAAGGTTGCTCGAAGCGATTGGCCGCAAGGAGCGTTTGCGTACGCGTGGGGCCTCGTGTTGTTCGTCTTGCTGTCGACGTTTTGCAATACTGCGTTCAGCGAAGAGGCGAGTAAGGTCAGCGATGAGGAACGTGCGTTGTCCTTTCGGACGGATGGCAATCAAGACACGGACCTTGCCTGGTATCAGCCGGTAAAAGGTATGTTTCCACCTGCGGGCTCGGCCCACTATATCAAGGGGGAATTGATCTGGGTTGATCATGTCGAACGCGAGTTGCACATCCGTGTCGATCGAAACGATTCACAACCACGGGCGGTTTGGGATTTGCCTTTGCTGCTTACGATGCTTCCATACGGCTCGATCGAATACAACGGCCAGCCAGCAGCGCTTCAAGATATTCCCTTGGGTACGCATCTCCATACGTGGTGCTACCTGAAAGACCCGGAAGATGATCGCCCTCCGTTGGCCAGGTGGCACAATCGAATCTCGCCGGAATCGGAGTTCCGACAATGTATACGAATCGAAGACGACTTCAGTTACCACATGCGACGCAACGAAGTGTGGAGAGTCGATGAAGTTGATCGCGAGGGCTTGACGCTCAAGGCAACGCTGCTGAAGGAAGGTCAACCCGACGGTGACGCCAAGTTGTTTGATCTGATTGAAAGCACGATCATCTACCAGGGAGATGGATTTGGTGATTTAGAAAGCATTCAGCCCGGCCAGGAGGTGCGGATGAACTTGACCTGGGCGACGCTTTACGGACCAGGACGCGTTTTTCATCTTTGGCTGGACCGCGAAAGCCAAGAATTGGCTTCCGCCCGCCAATTGGCGCGTCACCGCGATCACATGCACGGACGCGGTGTCCCAGGTTGGGTCGACGCGGTTGATGACGAAGCGTCCGTCGTCACGGTCACGTTCTTCGACGGCATCGACATGAGTGTGTTTGAAAGCTTCGGTGCCATTGTTCCCGAACCTCTCGGCTGGCCAACCTCCGGCGGCGCGAAGGATGATCTTCAGCCGAAAGGGACGCTGGCGGTTGCCCGCTCGTCGCTCATGACCTATGACCCACTGAATGATCGAAAAGGGGGCAATATCCTCAAAACGAATAAGGTTCCTGTCGTTCCAGGCTGCAGCGGTGTCCAGATTGAGCTTCAATGCGGTCTGCTGTTGGAAGGTTACCGTCCAGGTGAAATTGTCCGATTCTTCCCGGCCAATTGGCGATTCGTCGCCTTGCCCAAGGAAGAGCAATTCTTTGGCCGCGAGTGAGCGGCGTCACGCGGTGTCGGCGACTTCAGTCAAGTAGGTACAATTCAGTTGCCCATCGCGGTACAGCGATGAGAGAGCGAGGTTGAAGGGAGATGAGAATGTTTAACTGTCGGAAGTATGTCGCCAGAGACGGCGACTTTGCTCCCAGGACCACCGCTTGCCGCTTCGACACGAACGTTTCGTACAAGAGGCTTCCAACAATCGCGATGCCACTCCGCAGTCAAATCGTTGGGCTGTTGATGCTTTGGGTGAGTTCGCCTTTGTGTGGCGGTGACATTCGATTCAACGAACAGATTCGTCCGATCCTGGCTGAAAATTGTCTTCACTGTCATGGTCCCGATACAGGTCATCGGGAAGGTGGATTGCGTTTGGATACGGAGGAGGGAGCGAAGGCTTCGGCGATCGTGGCGGGCGATTCCGACAACAGCCCCTTCATGCACCGGATCACATCGCCGGATTCGGATGAGCGGATGCCCCCTTTGGAATCCGGAAAATCGCTTCGCGGCGAAGAGGTGGAATTGCTGCGGCGATGGATTGAAGCGGGTGCGAGCTACCAGGGGCACTGGGCCTTCGAGCCCATCATTGCATCAGAGCCGCCAACGACGCAAGCGGCTGTGAAGTCCGAGATCGATCGGTTTATCGTCGCTAAGTTGGAAGCGAACGGATTAACGCTGTCACAAAAATTTCGCGACATCAGCTCATTCGTCGCGCCACGTTCGACCTGATCGGCCTGCCGCCCACGCGAGAGGAGGTGGAGGCTTTTGTTTCGGATGAATCTCCAGACGCATTTGCGAAGCTGATCGATCGATTGCTGGATTCGCCTCGGTATGGAGAACGCTGGGGTCGGCATTGGCTCGATCTTGCTCGGTACGCGGATACGCACGGCGGGAGTGCGATCGGTTTTACAAAGTTCCCTTTTTCGTACACCTACCGGGACTACGTGATCAACGCGATCAACGCCGATGTTCCGTACGATCGTTTTGTGACGGAACAACTGGCGGCTGACCAACTGGGGCTTTCCGATCACGATCCCGCATTGGCTGGGCTTGGTTTCCTGACCGTTGGCATGAAGTTTCGTAATCGTCATGACATGATTGATGATCAGATCGATGTCGTCACGCGTGGTCTGATGGGATTGACGGTCGCATGTGCTCGCTGCCACGATCATAAATATGATCCGATTCCGACGACCGATTACTACGCGTTGTATGCGACGTTCGCCAGCAGCGCGGAACCGGAGATGCCGCCTATTGTGGGTGAGCCGCCCGATTCCGATGCGTTTCGTCAATATCAACAAGAACTCGTCCGGCGACAGACGATCCATCGCGACATGGAACGTGATCAAACGGAAGTGATGCGTGGTCGTTTGAGAATGCAAGTCGGAATGTATCTTCGTGAACTGGCCAAAGGCACCCCCGAGCAGGATTTATCGGCCGCCTTTCTGTCATATCGCACCGATGATCTGCGACCGTTGGTGCTCAATCGCTGGCGAGATTACTTGGCGGAGATGCCGACCAACGATCCCGTGTTCGGTCCGTGGGTTCAATTGGCGGCGCTGCAAGGCGACGATTTTCAAGCGAAGTGTTCCGCCCTGGTGGCGACGTGGAGGGGGGAGAACGGCAGTCCCGATGCTTTCGCGAACCAGCAAAATCTGGCGGCGACGGCACCGAAGTGGAATCCGCGAGTGCTGGATGCTTTGGCTCAGAAACAGCCGTCCAGCTTGCTCGGCGTGGCCGACGCGTACGGCGGTGTATTTGGGGAGGTGCAGCGTCAATGGCTGACGTCGCTGTTGGAGGCGTCCTTGGAGGCCGCTCCCAACGCGGAGGTCATCACCGATCAAGACGCTCGTCACGAAGCAATCAATAGCGCGATCAACAGACAGTTGAGACGACACCTTCACGAACCCGGGTCGCCAACGGCGATGAACGATGCGTTGGCGAGTACGCTGCTTAATCGTACCGTGCGTGACGATCTGGGGGGTAAAAGTGGGGCTATTCACGATCTTCAGCTTTCGTCGCCGGGATCGCCGCCTCGAGCCATGGTGCTGCGTGAGCAAACACCCGAAGCCCCTTTTCGGGTCTTTCGTCGAGGCAATCCGATCGATCGCGGTGAAGTCGTTCAGGCACATTTTCTGACCTCGCTGACTTTCGCAGGCGACGAACCGCCTGTGTTTCCCGATGGACAGCGACGACTAGCGTTTGCTCGGCACATTGTTGATGCCGGCAATCCGTTGTCGCGACGCGTGTTGGTCAATTGGGTTTGGCAACATCACTTTGGACGCGGACTGGTGAAGACACCGGACGATTTTGGTTCCCGCAGCGAGCCTCCGACGCATCCGCAGTTGCTCGATTACTTGGCAACAAGCTTTGAACGCGATGGTTGGTCGTTAAAAAAGTTGCACAAGCGAATCATGTTGTCGGATGTATATCAACAGGCGGCGATGGAGAATGCCGACGCGCGGGCGAACGATCCGAACAACGATCTGTTGTGGAGGATGCCGCGTCGGCGATTGGAGATGGAGGTCATGCGCGACGCGATGCTGGCGGCGAGCGGTGAATTGAATGTAAGCACCATTGGCGGACGTCCGTTCGATTTTTTATCCGATCCGATTGTCCCCCGACGCAGTGTTTATGGGTTTGTTAATCGCGACATCATTTCCTCACTTGCCAGCACATTCGACGGAGCAAATCCGACGTCATGCACCGCAAAACGCCCCGAAACCACTGTGCCACAACAAACCCTCTTTGCGCTCAATTCAGCATTCATTCAGGACCGAGCGACCGCGCTGGCTCAGCGGACCGCGAAGATCGAAGATGCCTCGCAACGCGTCGGTTCGATGTATTGGCAAGCGTATTCAAGGTCTCCGGAGGCGGAGGAGTTGCAGGCTGCGATGGAGTTTGTTGGCGCGCAAACAGACGGAGCGGCGGGAGATCGTTGGTCTCAGTTGGCTCATGTACTTCTGGCGGCGAACGAATTTGTATTTGTGGACTGACGGGAGGTGTCGCTCTGGAAAAGGTAAGTGACCGTATCGATGAAAGCGATAAGATGAACGAAAGTGGAAAACAAATGTCTCGAAACCTCGACCGAAGAGGATTCCTGTCGCGTAGTGGCATGGGCGTGGGATCGTTGGCGCTTGCCGGGTTGCTTAATGACGACTGTAACGCGGACGTTTCGTCGACGAAGGTCGATCGCACGCATTTCGAAGGACCGGCGAAACATGTGATTCATGTGTTCTTGAATGGTGGGATGTCGCAGGTCGATACGTTTGATCCCAAGCCTGAACTCAGCAAACGCGGTGGTCAGATGCTTCCGTTCGAGAACTTGCAGACGGAGCGCAAGACCGGTGTCGCCTTGCCTTCACCATTCACCTTTGCGCGGCATGGCGAAAGCGGTATTCCGGTCAGCGATTTGTTTCCGCACGTGTCGAAATGTGTCGACGACATGGCGGTCATTCGATCGATGTACGCGGAACTGCCAAATCATGAGATGTCATTGATGCTGATGAACAGCGGCGATCAACGTTTGGTGCGTCCCAGTTTCGGATCGTGGCTGACATGGGGTATGGGGAGCGAGAACCAGAACTTGCCGGGCTTTGTCGCCTTGTGTCCCGGCGGTCTGCCGGTCGGTGGCGCGGGAAACTGGCGAAGTGCTTTTCTGCCGGGTGTGTATCAGGGGACGCTGGTCGACACATCGGGGACGGAGACGTCGACGTTGATCAAAAACATTCGGAATCAACGGCTCACGCCGGTGGACCAACGACGGCAATTCGATCTATTGCAACGGATGAACGCGCGACATCTGGAACAGCGTCCGGGAGAGGCGACTATTGAAGCACGCATCGAATCCTTCGAGATGGCGTTTCGAATGCAGACCGAAGCGACCGAAGCCTTTGATGTTAGCGATGAACCTGAACATATCCTGAAGCTGTATGGCGACGGGCCGCAGAATCGGCAGTTGCTGATCGCTCGTCGTCTGATTGAACGGGGTGTCCGTTTCGTGCAAACGTGGCACGGCGGCGGACAGCCGTGGGACAGTCACTCCAACATCCAGCAGGAGCATCGCAGCGTGGCTCAGCAGTGCGATCAAGGGCTTGCCGCACTGATCGTTGACCTGAAGCAACGTGGACTCTTGAACCAGACGCTGATTCTCTGTTCGGGGGAATTCGGCAGAACACCTTCGGTTGAAATGGGGCAGAATGGGTCCGGCGCATCGCAAGGTCGCGACCACAATCATTGGGGTTATTCGCTTTGGATGGCTGGTGGCGGCATCAAGGGAGGAACAATCTACGGCGCGACGGACGACTTCGGGTTTAAAGCGGTTGAGAACCCTGTTTCCGTTCATGACCTGCACGCCACGATGCTGCACTTGCTGGGCTACGATCACAAGCGACTAACCTATCGTTTTGCCGGACGCGATTTCCGACTGACCGACGTCCATGGCGAGGTGATAAAGGAGATTCTGGCGTGAATCGTGAAGCGGCGGCCGTGTGTGGAGTCCGCTTCGCAAGGAGAGCGTTGGCGATGACGATCCGAACCTACCTGTTGCTGTTGTTTTGGACATCAACATCGAACGGGGCGGAACTTCCCGAGCCCCTTGCCGAACGAATTCAACAGACTTGTCTGGACTGTCATCAGGGAGACTCAGCCGAAGCGGGACTCGATCTGTCGTCACTGGCTTTTACGCTTGAAGATCGGAACTTACGCGATCGCTGGATTCTGATTCATGATCGGATCCAAGCCAACCAGATGCCACCCGATCCCGACGCCTTGCCCGACGAGGATCGGCGGAAATTGCTGGACGTTCTTGGCGATGCGCTTCGCCGAGCGGATCGCGCTGACGTCATTGCAAACGGTCGTGGCCCGCTGCGACGGCTGACGCGGGAAGAGTATCAACAGAATTTGCGTGATGTGCTGCGACTGCCATCGCTCGATATTCGCGATATGTTGCCGGAAGATCGCGTTGTGCATCGGCTCAACAAGACTGCCGCCGCGCTGGACATGTCGCACGTCCAATTGACCGCGTATCTGGACGCCGCTGAAGTTGCGCTGCGCCAAGCAGCCGTCAGCGGTCTCGAACCGCCGCCGGTTACCAAGTACCGGGCTGTTGGCACACAACTCTTTTCCGCGACCAGTACGTTCGGTGAACGCGAGGCAATGTTCTTCGCAAAAGATAACAAGGCCGTCGGTGGGAAGGAGTTGGACGATCTCCAAGACGATCCCGAAATTGAACTGGCTTTATTTCGGTCGGCCCATTGGCCTTATTTCGGATATCCACGCGGCTTCGTGGCAAGACTTCCTGGCGAATACAGGGTTCGCTTTTCAGCGCGGGGGGTGCTGCAAACCGAAGGATACCAGCTTCAGCCGGCGACTGTGCCGCTGCCCATGACGTTCCGCGCCCGTAAGCCGTCCGGCCCGGATGTCTCCGGCGACGTCAGAGGGACGGGTGGAATGATCGACATTCACCCTGAACCCCGTGTGTACGAAACGACGATTCGCTTACTGCCGACCGAAACGTTCGAGTACAGCCTGCTTGGGCTGCCGGTGCCGCTGGCTCGGAACGTCAACGGCGGACCGCCGACTTATCGCTATCCTCCATTCCCTGAAGGTGGACAACCAGGTGTTGCCTTCCAGTGGCTGGAGGTCGAAGGTCCGTTGCCTCCCGAATCTTGGCCGCCACCTTCGCATCGGGTCCTTTTCGATACGTTGGGTGCTGACGTTTCTTCCGAGAATCCGATCGAAGACGCGCATCGTTTGCTGCGACGTTTCGTCGATCACGCCGCCCGTGCGCCGGTCTCGGACGAGGCATTGGAACGATTCGAGCAACTTATCGTGCATCGACTCGATCAGGGAAGTTCTTTCGCCGAAGCGATGCTCGCCGGTTACAAGGCGTTCCTTTGCTCAAGTCATTTCCTCTATTTGCCCGAACCGTCCGCCGGAACATCGCAAGCTCTGCATGATCACTACGCCATCGCCTCGCGGTTGTCGCACTTTTTGACGAACACGCGACCGGACGCCGAATTAATGAAGCTTGCGACTGCGGGAATGCTGCGCGATGCCGAGACATTGCATCGTGAAACCGATCGGCTCATCAACAGCCCAGGCTTCGGTCGGTTTGTCGAGAACTTCACCAACTACTGGCTCGACCTCCGCAACATCCGGCGCGACGAGCCGGATATCCGACTGTATCCCGAGTACCGCTTTGACGATTACCTGATCGAATCGATGGAGCGGGAGACGCGTGCTTTTTTCGCGGCCATGTTCCACGATAATCTTCCCGCCAGTGTCGTGGCCGATGCGAATTTTGTATTTGCCAATGACCGACTCTCGCGGCATTATGGCATGGAACCACTTCGCGGGTCGACATTGCGGAAAATCGATTTACACGACGACAGTCCGTATGGCGGCCTGTTGACTCAAGCGGCGATCATGAAGGTGACCGCCAATGGCACGTCGACATCCCCCGTTGTGCGCGGCGCATGGGTCATGGAACGCTTGTTCGGACAACCTCCTCCACCTCCACCGGCAAGCGTCCCGGCGGTGGAACCAGACATTCGCGGTGCGAACACGATTCGTGAACTGTTGGAACTGCATACCAATTCGGCAACATGTGCCGCATGTCACGCCCGGTTCGATCCCGTCGGCTTGGCTCTGGAAAACTTTGACATCCTGGGCGGCTGGCGAACTCGGTATCGAGGAACGGTGACGGGAGAGCGCATCACCGGCATCGACCGTGCGGGGCATGACTTCGTCTATACGATTGCCGAACCAATCGACGCCGGTGGCCGATTGTTGGACGGACGTCTCTTTGGTGACATCCATGAACTTAAAACTCTCCTACTGAATGACCAGCGTCAATTGGCCCGCAATCTTTTGCAACAGTTCACGCTTTACGCAACCGGAACACCCGTCCGTTTCTCTGATCGGGATGAGATTGAATCGATATTGGATAAATGTCAGAAAGATCGATATCGAGTGCGTGATCTGGTTGGGACACTGATCCAAAGCGGAATCTTTTTGGGCTTTCCAAGTCGCACCATGCATGACGCACATTAGAACCATTCAATTCTACGTCCCCGCGTCCTTTTCGGGTCTGGTTTCGCGACTTGCCGTCTACAAGAGTGGACGATAACATTGCTAGGCAATCATGCCATTGGCGAACCTAGTGTGGCATTGTTTCGTCTATAAAGTTCTAACCATGAAAGAGGACGCGATGCACGAAGATCTGTTTATTGATTCGCTTGGTGAGAATGACGCGGCAATGCCTGTTTGCGCACTGCGAAGGCTGACCGAGTTCGCCGGCCACAAGCCAATTGCCACGACGCGTGAACTGGATGTCGAGCGGTTCGCGCAGATGGAACTCTGTCGGCTTACGCCGATGGCCGTACCGCAGCCAGATTTCTACCGATATTGGGGTGGAGAGGAATTCGATCGGCTCTATACACAATACAATCAAGTTGTGTGGCAAGTCGAATGGGAGGGCAACGATCTGACTGTCGTCCACATCGAATGGACGTCCTCGTGTGGCGGGGACGAGCGCGATTGGGTAATCGCAGATTCGTTGGAGATCGCTGAAAGTTTTATTCTTGAAGTCAGTCGAAAGACACACGCTCCCGGCAACGCAATTCTTGTTTTTTCAGGAGGCAGTTGGCAACGCAGCGAATCACTTTATCAAGCGACCCAGTCGGCGACATTCGACGACCTTATCCTCGCTGAAGATCTTAAATCAGCCATACGTCTGGATTTTGCGAACTTCTTAAAATCCGAAGACCGCTACGACCGGCTGGGGATCTCATGGAGGCGAGGCGCGTTGTTCATTGGCCCTCCTGGCAACGGGAAAACGCACTGTGTCCGAGCATTGATCAAGGAACTTGGTGTATCCAGTCTCTATGTTCAAAGCCTCAGCCATCAGTACTACACGGCGGAACAGATGTGGCGGAAGGTTTTCGCTCGGGCTCGTGGTCTACGCCCTTGTGTTCTTGTCCTTGAAGACTTGGATGCGTTGGTCGATGACAAGAACCGCTCGTTCTTTTTGAATCAACTCGATGGCCTTGAACAAAACCACGGGCTGATTGTTCTAGCGACCACCAATCACCCAGAGCGCATCGATTCGGCCATCATGGATCGACCGAGTCGATTTGACCGAAAGTACCATTTTGACCTTCCAACACAGATCGAGCGGACGAGCTATCTCCTGATCTGGCAGCGTCGGCTTGCAAGCGAGATAGGCTGGGCCGAGAGCGAGGTTCAGCCCGCAGCGGAAGCCTGCGAAGGTTTTTCTTTCGCCTACATGAAGGAACTGATCATCAGCAGCGTCATGCAATGGATGGGCGACGAGTCGAGGCACTTCAAGGATGTTATCGAGGCCCAAGCCGCAGTGCTTCAGAAACAGATGCGGACAGACAAATCCCCGCCACCATCAAAGTAAGCGAATCAGGCTGATAGGCGTTCACCGAAGCAGCGTACCTTGCCTTGGGATGGCTTTTGAAATGCGTCGCTGACGGAAGTTGTAACGTCCGTAGCGCGGCATCATGAATCGGTGGTGGCGCTGATGTTGGCGGGTTTGGCACTTACTTTGTCCTTGGGCAAATTGGTTTCCCAGCGAACAAGGTCGTCGAACTTTGATTTCAGGCGACTCAAGATGGCTGTCAATGTCTGACAACCAATGTCGGCAAGTTCGTTCAGTTGCGATTGGACTTGGGGATTCATCTCACTCATGGTTCATTGCTCTTGTTAAATCGTCCAGATTGAAGTCGGGCGGTGAAGGTGTCTCGAAAGACTTTCCATCCGATACATTCGTCGATGCTGCATCAGCAAATCGACATCAAGCAATTGAAAAGGGTGTGCAACTTTCGCGCCATCGTTCGCAGGCGTGCTGGTCACGAGTAAACGTGGCATTCTTTTTGCGACGTATCCCAAAATTGCCAATGAACAATTCGGTCAGCGTGTGAGATCGAACATTGGATGCTACCAGACACAACCGTTCATGGAGATGCGATACGTGGTTTTACCTATCGCCATGGACACCATTTACAATGGAGATGCAATATGAATTATCAACACAACACTCGCCGCAGGTTAGGTGAGCGGATTCGCGCCGCTGGATTCGCGACGGGAGTCTGCGGAATACTGCTGACCCAATCGCTCTTCGCTCAGAACCCGATTGAAGACCGACTGAGTCCCGGCAACGGGCCTGACTGGGCTGATCCGTCGACCATCCGCGATGGGAATCCCGCAAGAGATGGACGCGTCAATCCGCCAACCGCGGACCAAGCGTGGTATCGCGGCACCGATGGCCGCTTCTTCTATCGTGACGGTGGCGGAAACCAAGTATTTGAACAAGATGTTTATGGGCCAAGACAATCAGCGATGAACCAGCAACGTCCGCTGTTGGGCGTCTCGCTGGAGGATTCCGCACAAGGACTGAGGATTCGCGACGTTCGTTCCGGCACCGCCGCTGAACAAGCTGGTCTTCAAAGCGGGGATATCATTAACTCATTCGGCGACCGCCAAGCAACGAATTCGACAGACTTCGTGAATCGTGTGGGTGCAATGCGACCGGGGGATCCCATTCCCATGACGATCACCCGCGACGGAGCACAACAAGATGTCAATGCCACGCTTGGTACCGCCCCCGTTGCGAACAACATTTACCAGATGAGTAAGCCGGTCATCCGCGAACGCAACAGCTTCGATTCGACGCGAATGCAGAGCGACATCGATCAATTGCGGAGCGATTATGACCAGTTGCGACGCGATTTCGATTCGTTCCGAAGTCAGGGATTGCCTGAAACTTCGCGAGGGGACGGAGAGCGAGCGTCGCGAGCACTCGAAACTCGCTAAGGCAGTTGCGTGAATCCGCGATTGACCATCGCAAACCTTTCGGCGGTCCCCAGTCGAGACTCTCGGCGGGGACCGCCGAGCTACGATTGGGCCAACCAAGTTATGCCGAGGTACTGTACCTAATGAACGCTCAAGCGCGATCGACATAACGATTGATAACATTTTCAAGCATCTCTTGTCGGCCACTCTGGTTCGGCTCAGCTTCCCCTTTTTCGAGCATGTAAGCTTCAAGTTCCTTCAAGGTCGTTTGGCCACTTTCGATCTTCTGTCCAATCCCGGAATCAAAGCTGCTGTAACGCTTCGACACGAAATCCTCCAACGCTTTGTCCTTGCGAATCGCGGCGGCGATCTTCAGTCCGCGAGCGAATGCATCCATGCCGCCGATATGGGCATAGAATAAGTCGATCGGTTCAAAGCTCTCTCGACGAACTTTTGCATCGAAATTGACGCCTCCCGATTTCAACCCGCCGTACTTCAGCAACATCAACATCGTTTGTGCTGTCAGATAGTAGTCGGTGGGAAATTGATCGGTATCCCATCCCAGCAGCATGTCGCCGGTATTGGCATCGATTGAACCGATCATGCCTTGCGCGCCGGCGTAGTCAAGTTCATGCATCATCGAGTGCCCCGCGAGCGTTGCATGGTTCGTTTCGATGTTCAGTTTGAAATGATCCATCAGGTCGTACGCGCGAAGGAAGTTGATGCAAGCAGCCGCGTCTGAGTCATATTGATGCTTGGTTGGCTCCTTAGGCTTCGGCTCGATCAAAAACGGACCGGTGAATCCGATCTCCTTGGCGTAGTCGACCGCCATGTGGAAGAATTTTCCCAGATGGTCCATTTCCCGTTTCAAGTCGGTGTTGTAAAGGTTCTGATAACCTTCGCGTCCGCCCCAGAAAACGTAGTTCTCGCCGCCCAGCTCCTTGGTTACTTCAAGGGCTTTCTTCACTTGAGCACCCGCATAGGCAACAACATCGGCGTTGCAAGATGTCGCCGCACCATGCATGAAGCGCGGGTTGCTGAACATGTTGGCCGTGCCCCACAACAATTTGATGCCCGTGCGCTGCTGTTCCTCTTTCAGAACGGCAACGACAGCATCCAGGTTGCGGTTGGTTTCCGCCAGGCTGCTTCCTTCGGGGGCGATATCGCGATCGTGGAACGCGTAGTAGGGGGCTCCCAACTTCTCGATGAATTCAAAGGCGACGCGAGCGCGATTGCAAGCATTTTCAACCGAGTCGGTGCCGTCTTCCCATGGACGCACGGCGGTTCCCGGCCCAAACGGATCCGATCCGGTGCCACGAAACGTGTGCCAGTAGACAACACTGAAACGAAGGTGCTCCTTCATCGTCTTCCCTTCGACGACTTCGTCGGGGTTGTACCAACGAAACGCCAATGGGTTGTCGGATTGGGGGCCTTCGTAAACGATCTTTTCAATTTCTGGAAACGCAGACATGGGCTGTGCTTAGGGGCTGGGGGACGAAAAATTTGCAGCGAACCGTTGCTGGAGTAAACCACAATATCCGCATTTGCTGGCGCGACAGCAAGTCGGGGCAAGGGGTGTTCGTCGAGACCCCAACATGAATCGAGATCACCGACTTGCAGAAACTGGGCGGTTTATTTCGATTTTTCCGATTGCATCACCGATAACTGCTGAACAAGGTATTATACCGAGCGGGGGCTAAATATGATGATACGGATAATTCTCGGCCTGGTGGTTTGCGCGCTGCTGACTGCGTTAACAAACGATTGCTTCGCGCAGCAAAAAGGTGACGTCGTCTATGCACACGGCGTCAAGGCACCGGCGGCCTTCGAGCCGATTCGACGGACAGCTTGGCAGCAATCGGGCAAGTCTGAAGTCGAGGTCCTTGAGGAGCTGTTGCCATTGATCCCGGGTGGGATTCGCGCGCTGCAAGCACCTCAGCAGTTGACCGCTCAGATTCCGCAGAACCTTTCCTCCGAAGATGCTCGTGAAAATCCGGCACAGGGACGGGCAGCGTCTCCGAATTTCCTGCCGATGCCCAAGCCGAAGGGGGATGGGAAAGTCAGCTTGCTGGGAACCGAAGACAACGTCTCCCTTTCGGCGGCCGGCGCGGACCTTTCGACCATCTTAAAACTGATCGCCGACGAACATCGCCTCAACCTCGTGCTGGGCCCCGATGTCGGAGGTCCGATCACCGTTTCGATCGCGGATGCCGGCATCGAAGAAGTGCTCGATGCGATTCTCTCGGTCGGTGGCTATGTTTGGCATCGCAATGGAAACTTGCTCTACGTGACGCGATTGGCTGCCGACAGCGATCTGGATCCACGCGTGCAAGGTCGCAGCGTTCGAGTGTTCCCGCTGAACTACCTGGCCGCGACCGAAGTCGAACGCGTTGTATTGGGCCTGTTGTCCGCGGCCGGCCAGGCGTTCACATCCGAATCGATGCAAGCCGATCAGCGTCGAACGCAGGAAATTCTCGTTGTTGAGGATGTTCCGGCCGGCATTGAACGCGTTGCGGCTTACTTGGCTCAGGTCGATCAGCCCCCGAAACAGGTTCTAATCGAAGCGCACGTTCTGCAAGTGACGCTGGACGACTCGTTGCGTCATGGAATCAATTTGGAAGCGGTCTCGAAGCTGGCGGGGGCCAAGATCCAGTTCAACACGCTCGGCTTTGCCGACGACAGCCCCGCTTCGGGGGCAACGCTCGGGATCGACGGCAAAGACCTGGACAGCGTGGTCGAACTGATTCGCACGCACAACAACGCGCGAACGCTTGCGTCCCCCAAAGTACTTGTGGTGAATCGACAAGAAGCAAAGATACAGATCGGGTCGCAACTGGGTTATCACGTCACAACAACGACACAAACCGGGACCTTTCAAAGTGTCGAGTTCCTCGATACCGGCGTTGTTCTTTCAGTGACACCGATCATCAGTGACAGCGGAGAAATCTTGATGACCGTCGCTCCCGAGGTATCGGGTGGGCGAATCAACGCGCTCGGGTTGCCCGAGGAAGAGACGACGGAGGTTCGCTCCACGATCCTATTGCCCGACGGCGGGGGGGTTGTCATTGGTGGACTCATTAAAGAAACCGAACAGGACAATCATTCGATGGTTCCCATACTGGGCCGAATTCCGAAGTTGGGAACGCTGTTTCGCCGCCATGCCCAAACGGGGCGACGAGATGAGATCATCATCGCTCTGGTCACACACATTGTGCCCAACGTCTGCGATGTGCGACCGCATGAATTGCGGGAACTCTATCAAACGCTTCCGGCACATTCGCTTGAGGCACTGAAATCTCCCGGACATCAGGGCGTCCTTGTCGACCATTGACGCGTTGCCGGGTAGGATAGGTGGTTTGTATCGTGCGTGGACCGAAATGGTGCCTTCGCGTTAAATGAAGCGAATCACCTCCTTTCTGACCACGCGATGTTTCTATCAATAATGAACGCGTTTGATGTTATCTTACGCTGATGTTTTTCAGTTGATCTTGCGACGCGGGTGGACCAGACCGACGCGATTTGCGTGTTTTCAGCTCGAGACGTTATTCCTTGGATATCGATGATATGGCCGGCAGTTCTAAAGCATTGAGCCCCGAAATGGTTCCCGATTCCGCCGGAAGATTCGGTCCGTTTGGAGGCCGTTTTGTTCCCGAAACGTTGACGCGCGCCTTGGACGAATTGATCGATGAATACGATCGCGCGAAGAAAGACCCCGCCTTTCAAGAAGAACTTGCCGGTCTGCTGAAGACGTTTGTCGGCCGGCCATCACCGCTTTACTTCGCCAAACGTTTGACGGAAGCTTGTGGCGGTGCTCGTATTTGGCTCAAACGCGAAGATTTGAACCACACCGGGGCACATAAGATCAACAACACGCTGGGGCAAGCGTTGTTGACGCTTCGCATGGGAAAATCTCGCGTCATCGCTGAAACGGGAGCTGGCCAGCACGGCGTCGCCTCGGCGACCGCATGCGCTCACTTTGGTCTTCCTTGCACGGTCTACATGGGAGCCGAAGACATTCGACGTCAAAAGCCGAATGTCTTCAGCATGAAACTGATGGGGGCGGAGATTCGATCGGTTGAAAGCGGTTCGCGAACGTTGCGAGATGCCGTCAACGAAGCGATGCGGGATTGGATGAGCAGTGTTGAAAACACACATTATATTATTGGTTCGGTGATCGGTCCGCACCCGTGTCCCATGATGGTGCGTGACTTTCAGTCGGTGATCGGACGCGAAACGAAAGAGCAGTGCCGCGATATCTTCGATGGCAAACTGCCCGAATGCGTGGTCGCCTGCGTGGGCGGGGGAAGCAACGCGGCGGGAATGTTCGCTCCGTTTGTCGAGGACGATCAAGTTCGCTTGGTCGGCGTCGAAGCTGGCGGGCGAGGGAGTCAGCCCGGCGATCATGCATCGCCGTTGAGCTACGGCAGCCCCGGCGTCCTTCACGGCAGCTACAGTTACGTGATGCAGGACGATGACGGGCAGACATGTGATGTTCATTCGATGTCCGCCGGCTTGGACTACCCCGGCGTCGGTCCCGAACACAGTTATTGGAAAGAGACACTTCGGGCCGAGTATATTCACTGCCGCGACGATGAAGCGATGCAGGCTTTTGACAAACTCGCTCGGACGGAAGGGATTATCGCCGCATTGGAATCGAGCCATGCGATCGCTAAGGCGATGGAAATCGCCACGACCATGAGTCCGGATCAGAATTTGGTGATCTGCCTCTCCGGTCGCGGAGACAAGGACGCGATGGAAATCGCTCGCCTGCGCGGCGAAAACTGGTAGGCATTTCGGCCTAGAGCGACCCCTGTCATATTTCATTTACAACTGCTGAAAGCAAGAACATGTCGGTCCTGGATGAAGCGTTTTCCCAGTTGCGGTCGGAGGAGCGAAAAGCTTTGCTGCCGTTTATTACCGCTGGCGATCCCGATCTCGATTTCACCGCCGAACTGCTGCAAGACTTCTGCGAAGCGGGAGCATTCGCATGCGAGATTGGCGTCCCGTACAGCGATCCCATCGCCGACGGGCCGGTCATTCAGGCATCCTATCAGCGAGCCCTCGACGGAGGTTTTCGTCTGCGGCAGTTGTTTGAAATGCGGAAGCGAATCGAATCGCTGATCACGATTCCTACGTTGACGATGACGAGCTACGCGATCATCTATCGCATCGGTCTGGAACGCTATATCGAGCAAGCTCAGGAAGCGGGTTTCTGCGGAGCGATCGTCCCAGATCTGTTGGTCGAAGAGGCTGCGGACTTTTCCAATCTTTGTCGTCAGCACGACTTCAACTTGATTCAATTGGTCACGCCGACGACGCCGCGTCCACGACAAGTGCGAATCGCCGAATCGTCAACCGGCTTCTTGTATTTTGTATCGGTTACGGGGATCACCGGCGAACGAAATGAATTGCCGACGGAGCTGATCGATAACGTCGGGTGGTTGCGGGAGCAAACCGATCTGCCGATTTGCATCGGTTTCGGCATCAGTCAACCCGAACATATTCATAAGCTTGCCCCGGTCGCGGATGGCTTGATTGTCGGTTCCGCAATCGTGCGTCGTATCGCCGAAGCGGGTGCGAACAATCGGGAACAGGTTCGTCAAGAAATCAAGAGTTATGTCAAGTCGATGGCCGAGGCTTGTGCTCACGTTCATTGATGGATGAGGCCACGGCCCCCTGGAAAGCTTTTCAACGACGGTGTCGCAAGATCGACGGGAAGTCGTTGGCATGGAATCACATCAAACGCGTTCTTAATTGATACAGGAAGCTCGTGCGTCATGTCCGACCTCATTATCAGTGTCAGCGGATTGCGGGGAATTGTTGGTGAATCGCTGACCGTCCCCGTGGTGGCGAACTATTTAGCCGCATTCTGCAACCAGCTCGATAAACCGGGGCCGATCATTCTCGCCTACGATGGTCGTACCAGTGGCCCGATGCTCCGCAATGCCGCCGCCTCCGCTTTGAACGGCTGCGGACGGGATGTGCTGGACGCGGGAGTCGCCGCCACGCCAACGGTGGGCGTTCTTGTAAAGCACTTCGAAGCCGCTGGTGGTGTTCAAATATCCGCGTCGCACAATCCGCCGGCCTACAACGGAATCAAACTCTTTTCATCCGCCGGACGCGTGCTCGATGCGGAATCAGGCGCCCGAGTTCGCGACTTCTATCTGCGGAACGCTGTTTCTTGGAAGCCCGCCGACCAATTGGGAGTCTGCTGCGAAATCGACGCCCGGAAGAAGCCGCACCTGGAGGCGATTCTGAAGACCGTCGATGTTGATCGCATTGGCCAACGCGGTTTTCGAGTGTTGTTGGACAGCAACCATGGGGCGGGGGGATTGCTGGGAAAGCGATTGCTGCAGTCGCTCGGCTGCGAAGTTATCTTGAAGGGAGAGACGCCCGATGGCAAGTTTTCGCATCCTCCCGAACCGATCGCTGAGAACCTTCAAACGATCGGCCAGATCGTACGATCCGAACAGGTCGATATCGGGTTCTGTCAGGATCCCGATGCGGATCGGTTGGCGCTGATCGATGCATCGGGGGCTTACATCGGCGAAGAGTACACCGTGGCCTTGTGCGTTCAACGCGCGATGCAGCAGACTCCCGGACCGATCGTAATCAATCTTGCAACCAGCAGCATGTCGCAAAAGGTAGCCGACGCGGCAGGCGGTTCTTCCAGCCGCAGCGCCGTTGGCGAAGCAAATGTCGCCGACCAAATGATCGCCGTCGGCGCGGTCTACGGCGGCGAGGGGAATGGCGGACCGATCGACCCTCGCGTTGGCTATGTGAGGGACAGCTTTGTAGGGATGGCCCAGGTCCTTGACCTGATGGCGGCAACCGAAAAAACTCTCAGTCAGTTGGTTGCCGATCTGCCAAGATTTGAGATCTTTAAAGACAAGGCGGAAATCGCTTCGGATGCTTTGCCGGCGATTATCGAGCGGATTGCCGAGGCGATGCCCGACGCGGAGGTCAGCCGGTTGGATGGCCTTCATCTATCTTGGCCTGATCGTTGGCTGCTGGTTCGCGGCAGCAATACCGAACCGATCATCCGATTTATCGCCGAGGCACCGACGTTCGACGAAGCACGGCAACTGTGTGCTCGCGCCGCCGACCTGGCACGTTAGCCGAACCGTGTGGTCGATCGAGGCGTCTGCCGTCAGGACAGATCAACAATTGTCGGAATTCACGGTTTCGCGACGATGCATATCGCTGTGCGTTCTGCTAGAATAGTCCCGGTATCCTCAGAGCGACTACGTCGCAAGATCAACGGGAAGACCGTAACGCGAGATCACACGAAACGCGTTCATTATTGACGGAGAACCAATCCGAAAACCGTGAGCCGACAGCGCTAGTTGCGGGTCGTCTTGGGTTTTCTGAAAGGTTCTTAGCGTGGTCCGAGAGGACGCATTTGCAGCATTCAGCGCGAATCACCACACTCTCCCTCACGCAACGAAGCATACGAAGTTTGGAATGGACTGGAGCTGATTGATGTCCACGAATCGGGAGTTTTGCAATCGCACGCGCCGTCAGGCCCTTTGGGAGCTTGGATGCGGTTTCACGGGAACCGCGTTGGCCACGATGTTGGGGAGTGATTTCTTTGCTTCGCAGTCGGTTGCCGCGGACGGGCAGACGGAATGGAAGAACCCGCTCGCTGCGAAGCAACCGCCGCGTGCCGCGAAAGCGAAGGCGGTGATCTTTCTGTACATGTATGGTGGGCCCAGTCACATCGACACATTTGACTACAAGCCGTCGATGAAGGGGATGGACAACAAAACGATCGAGGTGAAGACGTTCGGTCGTGGTGGGCATCGCAATCAAGGACGCATTGTCGAGCCACGTTGGAATTTCAAGCAGTACGGTGAATGTGGTAAGTGGGTCAGCGATCTGTTTCCCCATTTGGCAACCTGTGTCGACGACATCGCGTTCATCCATTCGATGACCGCGGATTCGCCGATCCATGGTTCGGCAATGCTGCAGATGAACAGCGGCAAGATTCTCAGTGGAAGTCCCTGTCTGGGTTCTTGGGTGAATTACGGATTGGGGACCGTCAACGAGAATCTTCCAGGCTTTGTCGTCATGCTTGATCCTCGTGGCGGCCCGATCAGCGGTGCGAAGAACTGGAGCAGCGGCTACATGCCGGCCCACTATCAAGCGACGGTTATGAAAAGCACCGGATCGCCGATCCTGAATCTGAAACCACCAGCAGGCATGACGCAGGACTTGCAACGCGATTTGCTCGACGCCATGCGACGTTACAACGAACATCATCAAAAGCAGCGAGTGGCGAACACTGATTTGGAGGCTCGGATCAGCAGTTACGAGCTTGCTTATCAGATGCAAGCCACGGCTCCCGAAGCGGTTGATCTGTCCCAGGAGGATGCGGCGACGATTGAAGCGTATGGTATGAATGATAAAAAATCAGAGGCCTTTGGGAAGCAATGCTTAATGGCGCGGCGGCTTGTGGAGCGTGGTGTTCGATGCGTGCAGATTTACAGTGGCGGTGCCCATAATGACGACAATTGGGACGCACACAACGATATCGCACTGAATCACAATCTGCATGCCGCCGAAACCGACAAGCCGATCGCCGCGTTATTGAATGACTTGAAGCAGCGGGGAATGCTCGATTCGACGCTGGTCGTGTGGGGAGGAGAGTTCGGACGTCAGCCGACGGCGGAATACGAAAAGGGAACCGGACGCGATCACAATGCGTATGGATTTACGATGTGGATGGCTGGAGGTGGCATCAAGGGGGGCGTCAGTGTCGGCAAGACGGACGAATTGGGGTCGGCCGCCGTCGAAAACCGTTATCACGTCAAGCATCTGCACGCCACGATTCTTGATCGACTCGGGTTCGATCCCAATCAATTAACCTATTTCTTCGGCGGTTTGGATCAGCGGCTCGTTGGGGTTGAGGAAACGGAGCCGATTCATCAAATCTTGGCGTAACCGGTGTCGCGTATCCGTTCAATCGTCAGCTTCTTACCATGCGTGGTTTGAAATGTCGTCTTCGCGTCATTTGAAGCGAAACACCTCATTTTCGCCGCTGCGACGTTTATACCGTGCGTGGTCTGGAATGATGCTTTTTGCACTTAATGAAGCGAATCACCTCATTTTCGCCGCTGCGACGTTTAAAGCGTCCTCGTTTTGCAATAGCATTCAACTTCGGCAGCGTGTTGCATCGACGATTCTCCAGCACGTTGTCCAATCATTCATTTTATCGACAGTTCAGACAGGAGTCGCATGAGTACCGCACAGCATGATTTGGTTGTTCTAGGTGGTGGGCCCGGTGGTTACGTCGCGGCGATTCGCGCGGCCCAGTTGGGGATGAATGTCGCATGCATTGACGAAAACGAGCGTTTCGGCGGCACCTGTCTTCGCGTCGGCTGTATTCCCAGCAAAGCACTGCTGGAATCGAGTCATCTCTATCACGACGCGAAGCACTCCTTCTCGAGACATGGATTGAAGATCGGCGACGTTCAGCTCGATTTGCCGACGATGATGAATCGGAAGCAAAAAGTCGTCGAGACGCTGACCGACGGCATCAATATGTTGCTTAAGAAGAACAAGGTGACGACATACGTCGGTCGTGGACGATTTGTGGACAAGGGGATCATCGAGGTCCGTGGATCGGAATCGGTTCGTGTTCAAGCGAGCAAGACGATCATCGCCGTCGGATCTCGACCGATGTCATTTCCATCAATCGAAGAGGATGGGAAGCGAATCGGCAACAGCACGATGGCGCTCAGTTTCGACGAGGTTCCAAAGCGACTGGTCGTTATCGGCGGCGGATACATCGGGCTGGAACTAGGGAGCGTCTGGAATCGTCTTGGCAGCGAAGTGATTGTTCTCGAAGCTCTCGACCGCGTTTTGGCCGGCATTGACTCGGAGATCGCGGCGATCGCGCAACGCACGTTCACCAAACAGGGGCTTCAATTTAAGCTCTCGACTTTTGTCGAATCGGCAAAGGTCCAAAACGATCGATGCGTCGTCAAAACGAAGGATGGCGAATCGATCGAAGCGGACCGAGTCCTGTTATCGACAGGACGCGTTCCCGCGACCGATCAAATCGGACTTGAAACGATTGGGCTGGGTACGGACAAGCGAGGTTTCTTGGAAGTTGACAAGAACTACCAGACATCGGTTTCAGGCGTCTTTGCGATCGGCGATTGCATCGGGGGGGCGATGCTTGCACACAAGGCGATGGAGGAAGGCGTTGTCTGTGCCGAACGGATGACCGGAATGGGGAGCCATTTCAACTACGACGTTATCCCGGCGATTGTCTATACGCACCCCGAGATCGCCGCCGTCGGCCAAACGGAAGAGCAACTCAAACAAGCCGGCATTCAGTACAAGAAGGGGATGTGTCCTTACGGGGCCAATGGACGGGCTCATACCCTGGGCGAAATCGAAGGACGAGTCAAGGTTTTGGCGGAGGCCAATCGAGACCGCGTGTTGGGCGTTCATATCATTGGCTCTCGCGCCGGCGATTTGATCGCGGAAGCTTCCGCGGCAATGGAGTTCGGAGCCAGCGCCGAGGACATTGCTCGCTGCTGCCACGCACATCCGACGCTCTCAGAAGCCTTGCACGAAGCCGCTTTGGCTGTCGATGGTCGCGCGCTGCATACCGTCTAGGCGGATGACGACGCAAATCCTTTTGCCTGGAGTTTTCTATCCCGCAGCATCAACTGGACGACATTGGCGCACGATATACGTCGCGTGGTCAGAAATGAGGTGATTCGCTTCATTTGACGCGAGGGCATCATTCCAGACCACGCACGGTATAACATCAAACGTGTTCATCATTGATAGAGGTTGGGTTCATTTTGTCACTAGACGCTAGCGAAACGATCGGGCGCGATCGCCAACTATCCATGGGCTCTTCCACAGGTGCAGTCCTGACGTTGTTGGTCGCCGTGTTCACCAGGACGTTCCCAAGTCGCCTTGGATCGTGTTGCTGGCGATCCCGACAAGCGCTCAGCCTTGGGGACCGTGCTTGCCGATCAATGGACCTATGCGGTGATGAGTGTTGACATCGGGATCGTTTTACTCGGCTACGTCGATTTCTACACTGCCGACCACGCGGGGCTTACGCGCTGAACGACACTTGGTTCGCACCGCATCCATCGGGTCGCCCACGCCGGTGGAACTGACGATCATCCATCGGGGATCCCTTGAACTTTCCGGAGCGATCCGCGATGACTTGCCGGAGCGTTTCAAGCGAAACCGGCGGAGCAAAATTGTCTATGCCCCCCAGCAGTCGCCTGACCTTTCGATAACGCCTGAGCACCCATGCAGCGTGGTTCGGCGATCTTGCAGACCGTTTACATTCGCTCGAACAGCAAGTTAATTGTGGAAGCGTCATTCCATCTGCCTTGCGAAAGCAAGCTGAATGTCTATCCCGACATGAAACAGATCAGCGATTACGCTTTGTTGGCTCGAAAGGATCGACTCAGTTTGATCGGAGTTCGGCGTTCGCGAGTGGTCGGGCAGGACAACGATTTTGAACGGCTTCGGGATTATTCACGGGACGACAACTACCGTCATATCGATTTGGCGAACAACCGCTCGGGCAACAAGTTAACCGTTCGGCAATTTCAAAACCGACCAGTCTCAACGCGTTCGCCTCTATGCTCGATTGCGGACGTACGATGACAAACGAACATCGTGGCATGTCGTTTCTGGACTTCTCCGCTCAACGATTCTGATGATGTCCCATGTAAGCCGCTAGCACGCGGGGATGCCGTCGGCTTGCTCTGTTTTTCGGATCACATTCACGCGTTTATTCCGCTGCGAAGCGGTAAAACGCAGATGAACCGATTGCTGCAAGCTGGCTTTGATCAGTTCCCTCGCCCGGTTGAATCGGCTTCGACAAGGCGTTTTGTATTTGTCAAACCATTGCAATCGAATGATCATTGGTCGTCTGACTAACAACGTGATCGACGAGGTCAACTCCAGCCAGATCGTTGATTATCTGACAAACTTTGGTCGGCAAGCATCTCCCCTTGGCGGTTCTGCTACGCGATCACCAACTGTTCGATTTCGCGATCATCCATCCGCCCATCCGGAGCAATTCTATCAAGCCGCCGCCGCCGAGATTCTGTGTTGGCGGCATCAAGTGTTGAGCGACATGCAACACAAAGGGGTGCTGTCGCTGGATGTGTTCCCCGAACAGATGACCGCGCCGCTCGTCAATCGTTATTTGGAAATCAAAGCCGCCACATGCCAGACTCATCATGCCGTTTTCCGTGGTTTGATCTTTTCGGTGGGGCGTTTCTATCGCGCGAATCGCCGATTCCACTTGATCCAATTGTTCGTGAACGGAAAGCGATAGATCGACGAACAGAACCCGCCGACCGCCGATTTCGCACCATCCCTCCGCGGCACCGCCGAGCCATTCGCTGCGAACCAGAAAACCCAGACGCTTCGCTTCGGTGATCGCTTGTTGCAGTCGCTGCAACGCAAATTGTGTCGATCGGTCTTGAGCCGGTCTGCGATCCGATGCGGGATGATTCATCGTTAACCTATCACGTCCATGGAAGATGTAGCGGTTGCAAGCATCGTGCTTGATATTTTCCGCAAATTGTGACGATAACACCGAACATACCGCAATGCCGATCTTTCGACCGGTGCAGCACAAGGCCGTACGCTAGCAATGCCCGCTCGAATCCGTCCCCCACTCTGATGCATCAAACGAGGACGCCCCAGTGACATCGACTCATTCTTCCAGCACGCCGTCGGATCAGGAACTCATCGCTCACTTGCGTCATCAATTGCAGCAAACGCAGGCCCTCGCCACACTGGGAGAACTGACCGGGACGGCGACGCACGAATTCAATAATGTCCTGATGACGATCCTGAACTACGCAAAGCTCGGCCTCCGACACAACGACGAAGCCACGCGAGAGAAAGCGTTAACGAAGATCCTGTCCGCGGCCGAGCGAGCGGCGACGATCTCTCGGACGATTCTTGCGACCGCTCGCAACCGAGGGGACGATTTCGAGCCAACCGATCTAGCGAGCATCGTGAACGATTCGATGACCCTGTTGGAACGCGAACTGCGACAGTATCGGATCGCCGTTGAACTCGACCTTCAAGACGTTCCGGCTGCCCGCGCCAATGGAAATCAAATACAACGCGTGCTGCTGAACTTGATCATCAATGCGCGACAAGCGATGCCCGATGGCGGAACCGTTTGTATTGGCTTGAAAGCAAGCGATGAAGGAGATGCTGTTGTGTTGAGCGTTCGCGATAGCGGATGCGGGATCGCGCAAGATCAGCTTCGGCACATCTTCGATCCGTTCTTCTCAACGAAGAAAGGTCCGGACGCAACCGGCAAAGGCGGAACCGGGCTTGGTCTGTCGGCATGTCGCGATATCATTCAAGCACACGGTGGCCGGATTCGCGTCGAGAGCACGGTGGGACGCGGCACAGCGTTCATCATCCGCGTGCCTATCGCAAAGCAGGAATCCGCTGCGGCTTAAGACCCACGTTCATTCCCCATTCAAATATTCCAAGCGACGTTGGACGGCATCGTCTCGTTTTGTCAGCTTCAGGTTTTGAAACATCGTTTTGTCGATGTCGAATTCAACCTGAGCCTCCCCGTCGCGAAGCATCACGACGGTGTTGAGGATTAACCCGGCTTCGATCGGCGAATTCGTCGATCTTAGTGCATCGTAAATGACCGGTCGCGGGTCGGCGGCATCAATCAAACTCAAGAATTCGGCGGCGCGAACGCGAACCAAGCGGTTGTCATCTTCGCCAGCCAACGTCATCACCAACGGTTGCAACGGTCGAGCCGCCTCGCGATGGCAACTGCATACGATGCACGCCCAATAACGAAGCAAAGGGGTCATCCGGATGTTAAAGCATCTTCGATTTGCGTCTGGACCGTTTCAAAAGGCTTGAGGCTGAGGTCAGCGACGTCGATGGCGGCGGCGATCCGTTGTTGATTCCTTTGCCCATACGCCACCACAAGGTTGGACATCGCTTCCTCGACCAGAACGCTCTCGGGGATCATGCTCAAGTCGGGCATATGCCGCATCCAATTGCTCAATCGCGACCTGAGATCGGTCAGCACGTCGGCAAACCGCGGATCACCCGCGAGATTGATCGTCTCGTGGGGATCGGATTGAAGATCGTACAACGCCTCGACCGTTCGAGGTCGAAAGAACTGCGACTGAATATCGTTGAGTTGATCGGCGTTGTACAGTTCGCGCCATTGCCGGTAGGCCGCCATGCGATAGCGATAATTGTTTTGCAAACCATCCGCGTTGAACGGTTGAAAGCTGCGAACATATTCGTATCGTCCCTTGCGAATCGTCCGCACAAGGTCCCACTTTTCGTCAAATCGATCCGCGTAGCCGAACGCTTCGTCACGTGATGCAAGCTCTGTCGCGGTGACGTCGGGACCGAGAAAGGGCTTTCCATCCATGCCTGCTGGAATCGTTAAGCCCGCAAGATTCAAGACGGTTGGACCAAAATCGACAAAGCTGACAAAGCCACTGGTGCGACCGCCGACGGGCAAATCGATCTGTTGCCGAAAATTCTCCGGAATGCGGACGACCAGCGGAATGTGCAACCCGCTTTCGTAAGCATATCCCTTGCCACGCGGGAGAACGCCACCGTGATCGCTGAAGTAGAAAATGAATGTATTCTCCAAAAGACCATCATTTCGCAGCGCGTCGATGACCTCGCCGATCTGTTGATCGACCAGCGAAATGCGATCGTGATATCGAGCCACCGTATATCGAAAGGTCTCCGTGTCGGGATGGTAAGGCGGAACAAAGATGCTTTTTGGATCGGTGGTCGTCGGCTTCTCCTTCACGTCCTTCTCAGGGAAATGCAGCGAACTCTCATGCGTTGTCGTGAACGTTTGCTGATGAAAGAATGGTTGCCCAGGCTCGCGATGACGCCACGACGCCCGTTGGCTCGATTCGCTCCAGACACCTGAACCTTCGATGGCGTTATAGTCTTTCTTGCTGTTGTTACTCGTGTGATATCCCGCGTCTCGAAGATAGGCCGGCCACATGCGAAGCCCCTCCGGCATTGCGGCGATCCTGCTGTGACGATGAAACTGTGTTCCGATTCGCGGAGCGTAGCAACCGGTGATCAGCGTCGTTCGCGCCACGGAGCAAACCGGTGCGTTGGAGAACGCATGATCAAAGATGACTCCCGCCGCGGCAAGCGACTCGATTCGCGGTGTCGCCGCGCCATGCGGATCGAACATTTTCAGATAATGCATCGAATTGTCTTCCGAAATCAAGAAAACAATGTTTGGTTGAGCGGCCCGGCTTACGCCGAACTGAGCAGCCGCAACAATCATGCAAATGAAAATGCGTCGATTCGAATAAAACCAAGAATTCATGGTGCCTGTCTTTCGTGGTGTTGGGTGGCCAGTCGATCATCGGACCCGGCAGTCTGCCTTCTATCAATTATGAACGCGCCAGATGTTATACCGTGCGTGGTCCGAAATGCGGCATTCGCGTTGAATGAAGCGATTCACCTCATTTATGCCCACGCGAAGTATATCTTGCACATATGTTTTTCAGTTGATCTGGCGACGTGGTCGCTCTATGTTTAATCGGCATGGAAGGCTCACGGCGCTGATACGCTGCCGGTGATGTATTCCTGGCTTTTGCGCCACACTGCCTCAGCGACCTCGTTCCCCAGGCTGCGCCCGTTCAGATCGCCGTCGGAGAAGTGGATGCCGCCGTAGATTCGCGACAAGCCAGCTTCGTCCGCTGCGTCGCGAAAGGTGTCCCAAGCCAATTCGATTTCGGTTGCGGGCGTTGAAGTTGGCTCGAATCGCGATGATCCGCGTTCGAAGGCGACGGTGCCGCCAAACAGTTCGTCGCCGGTAAACAACTCCAGAATCGTCGCGCCAGCGGCGCTGAAGCTGCTGTGCCCCGAGGTGTATTCGGAAAAAGGAGGTGATGGATCGCCGCCAGGGGTCTGATAGGTCAGGAAGTCGGTGGCGAGGATCGTTTGCGTTCCCATCCCCGGTGACCAAGCGTCGATTGCGTAGCCGCCTAAGGTTTCATCGAACTCACCGATCAGGCCGAGCGTTCCCAAGTCGCGAATCGCCCGGACCGGACGCACATAATCGTAGTGCGTCTTTGCATCCCAGGTTGCGATGCTTGCATCGAAGATCGCGTTGGAGAGCGCAAAGAACAGTTTCGCATCGTCGTCCAAAGAATGCTGATCTCGTCCAGACACGAATTGTCCGAATGTCATCCATGTTCCGGGCGGGAACGAGGTATGTTTTGCGTCCTCCCAGAATTCGGCGATCAACTTCTGTTTGTCGGTCAGGTTGGCGCTCGCCTGAACAACATGTTCCGCTTGTGCGATAAAGGCTGGGTTGATGATCGATCCCACAATTGACGAATCGATCGCTACGCTCGCGCCGCCGGACAAGGTAATCGTTGCGTTCGCGAGATCAACCACTCCGTCCACCAACAGAAACGGCTCAGGCGCCGGTGGCCGAAGTTGATCGAGATTCGTCAAAGCAAAGGGTGAGACCTGTCCCCAGTGTGGCGTAAGGAACTGCTGGACGTGGTGTTCGGTTCCCGGCTCCGCGAAAATCGGAACCGGTTCAGGGGTCCAGCGATCAATGACGGTTGTGTTACGCGGTTCGTTGACGCTGCTGTAAAACGTGTTGTTGGAATAGGGGACGCCCGGGGTCCCATCGGCACTCTCTCCCGATTGATTCGACCCATCGTTACGACGCGCGGCGATAAGGGCGTCGGCCATCACATTCCCGATACCAATTGGCGTCGACGTATCGTCGGACGTCCGATCGATCTCGAATCCAAGGTTGGACATCACGCTTCTGAACTGCTCGACCTCGCTGGGAAACAAATCGGTGAGGACGGCGTAAGCGGCGTGGCTCATCGCTTCGGCCTTGAGACTGTCCACGTTCTCCGCCGGTGGGCGTTGCAACGTATCACTCAACTGTGTGGACACCGCAACTGGATCATAGGCCGACCAGGCGTCGAACATTGCGGTATGCACCATCGCGTAGGCCCGAGAGGCAATGGTGGGGCCTGGTGATGTCGCGATCACGGCTTGCTGGGCGGCTTGATCCCAAATCACCGAGACGGTCCGATTCTCGGCTTGCACCGTGACCAACTGCGATGCGGGATCGATCATCATCTCAGCCGATTGATCGACGTGAAACGTCTGAGATGTCAGCGTGACGGGGTTGCCCGCAAGATCGCAGATCAAATCGGAGAGTTCGATCTGATACGTTCCATTTTCGAGTCGAGTCGCCAAATCAATACGAAGCCCCTGGCCAAGTCGTTCTTGTAACCCCGTGACCGCGACTGTGTCACTGACGCCCCCGGAAACCCGAACGGTGTAGAGATCGCGATCCATCGATTGCGACGCCAGCGGTTCACTCGCCACAAGGTCCAAGTTGCCGCTGCTTCAGCTTGAAGCTGTTTCCCCCCGACTCCAACGTCACCACCGGAGCGGTCCGATCGAGCGTGATTTGAAACGACACGGCGGAGACCTTTCCAGGGACTTCAAGCTGCACCTGATGAACACCGTCAGGCAGCTCGGAACCGAGCAAGGCGTCGATTTGTCCGGCGGACAAACGCAAGGCGTCATCGACGATGTACGCGTCGAGATCGGTAAACCGTTGGCCATTGATGGACATCTCAAGTTCATCAAGGAAGTCGGACGACCAAACTTCGATTCCAGGATCATTTGTCAGCAGATCAAAATTTGAAGCATCACCAAAGGACGAATCATTGGCAAGTCGCGACGCGATCGTTGGTATCCCCAGATGCAATTGATTCAGGATGAGCAAGGGATCCAGTGGCGTCACCGTCCCATTTCCACTGACGTCCGGAAAGAATCCAGGATTCGGAGCCGAATTGGTCGACCTAGCTGACAAATATGCTATCACCGCCAAAGCATCCGATTCGGCAACCTGCGGGTCAAGTTTGCATCGAGAGGTTGATACGGATTGCGCAGATCACCCGCCAACAACAGTCGCGGTTCAAGCTTTTCCCAAGTTTGACCAATCAAGCGATGACGCTTGCGGATGGAACGTGATTGAAGGTTGTTCATCAAATGTCCGTCAGTGATCTAAGCCAAATGCCTTGTCAGTCAACTTCAAGCGATCTGCTCGAACGACCGCTGAAATCAACGTCGGTTTGAAAAGTCGTACGCCCGAACACGCCCATTATAACCTGCTTGGCCCCAGATGAAGGTGGCAAGATTCCCAAAACCGAAGACGTTTGGTTTATCGGAGCGTCTGGATCGGCGATGCGGCGCTTGCCGTGATCAGCTTGCCTGCAACAAAGGTCAAGTTTGCTGACCACCATCGATCGGGACACCGCATTCGGCAAGCAGTTCCAGTTCTCGTTTGGAATAGTGAACCGGTTTCTCCAGCAGCCAGTTGAAGCTGCGGATTCGCAGATCATTCTCTCGGGACTGCCGAACCAATGCCTGCTCTTCGCTTGACTGTCGTTGGCTCTGCCCGATGATGCGGTAGCTGATCCGCAACCGAACGCCATCAAGCCGCCGACGAAGCAGGTGCCCGGGAATTCCGTTTTGGCGGATCAGTCGTCGCCAGCCGTCGACTTGTTCAAGTGAATGCTGGAATTCAGCGGACGGCTGTGAGCCCTCGATAATTCTTGCGGAAGGAGAAGCGACCTGAACGAACTGCCAATGCAGACGACCTTGCCATCGTTCGTACGGCGAAGTCCACTTCGGTCTTCTCATCGAGCCTGACGCTGTGAAAAAGTCCTTGATCACCCAGCGAAGAAGGTCCACGCGGACATCAGGAATCAGCAGCCAACCGTATCGCTTGAGCACGTCGATGGCCGATGAACGCCCCCGCAGAAGCGGATCACGAATTAAACAGTTGAGTTCTTCATGTGTCATGAAGCGTCCGGCAATGTTCGGGACCGAAAAAGGCTGTCAACAGCAAGTTCAGGAATTTCGCTTCGTCGCAAGACGCCGCCGATATCTCAATGATGTCGCAACCTTGTGGCCATTCGCAAGCCATGGTTGCGTGGAACGATACGATCAAGGAACCCCGGGTGGGGCGACGTGTATCGATCGCGTGGAGAGTCCTGTCGTCCCGTTGGGGCTTCGCACGCGGAATGGTTTTCGATTCGTTCGCGGATGCTAGCAAATCGGACTGTGAAATGGGATTCCGTAAAACTTTAACGATTTCTGACTTTATCGGTCATTTTTTGTCAAAACGATCTTTGTGCAAGGTCGAACGCTCGCTATCCTTCATGTTCCCGTAAATCGATGGAATCGGTTTGTATTGTGGCCAAGGAGGAGCCAGACCCATGTTGTTGGAACGTTTAGACATCGACGTCTACGGCCCATTCGGTAAGAAGAATATCGGGCCTTTCTCAAATGGAATCAACGCAATCTGGGGGCCGGAAGGCTCCGGGAAGACGGCGATTGTCGATTTCATTCGCGGAGTCATGTTGGGTAATCAGCATGACCGTCACGGGGCCACCGTGGGACGCGTGACGTGGGCGGATCATCGCGGTCTCTATCACTGCCAGCGCGAGTCGGATGGAACGTACGACGGTCGCTTGTTAATCGATTTTTCACCGCGTGACGCCGCTTATGCCGACGAACGATTTCGGCATTACGGATATCACTCCCGCCGTCCCGATGCGATTCCGCCGGCTTTGGTTGATTTGGTGGTCGCCCCCGACAGTCGCGAAACGTCGATCGCGCGGATCTTTGAAGCGGCCGCTTCGGTCGGTTTCGATCTGGGACGCGCATCGAACCGTCCTTCCGAAGAGATTCAACGACTGAAAATGCGCTTGACCGACATTGATGCGCAAATCAGTCGGGACTATCGCGGTACGGAGAACCGCGACGACCTGGAGATGCGACGCCGTCGATTGTCGACCGAATTGGAAACGCTCGAACGCGACGGAGCGCCCCGAGAGCCCAGCATCGATCATCGCGATCGGGTTCGTTTGGAGCACGCTTTAAGTTCGGCACAGCAGGAAGCGTCGCGGCTTCGTCGGTTCCAAGATGAACTGCGCGATTCGGTTGCCGATGTCCAGGACGAAATGGATCGTCTGACGCGCGTTCCGCAAAGCGATCCGCCGCGTTGGACGATCAATGAAGATTACCGTCTGCAACTGGAAGACCTTGACGCCCAGTTGGTTCGCTGGCGTCGGACGATGCAGGAGGTGCGATCACTGCGGGAGCGTTTGGAGATCTCCATCGATCGGTCGGGCCGTTATGAAACATCGTCACGCGAGTTTCATCGCAACGACGACCCCGCACGCTCCGAGCCGTTGGACTATTTGGGCAGTCTGGAAAGTCGTATCGATCACGCTCAGCGACAGATCGATGCATTGGCGGAGTGCTACACCGATGGCTATTACCGATATGGCAACGACGCCACGTCACAGGCGCGTAGTCTGCACGCCTTGCGCGACGAACTGCATCGTGTGCGGGAGGGCATTGGTCGTCGCGGGACGCATTCTTGGCATGGTGCGTTCGACGATGAGATCGCTCAATTGCGTCGCTGTGAGCACGAATTGATGTCGGCGATTGAACGCTTGATTGCCGAGCGGAGCGACTTGATGCGCCTTGCCGCTCGAGAACACAACGTTCCCTTGGATCAGCTTTCTTCGGCCTACGGCGACTGGAATCCGTATACCGATACACCTCATCTGCGTGATTGGTTGGTCAGTGAACATTGTCCTCCCAGTGTCGCGGCGGGCGAAGCGGTGATGGGACGGCGTCAGCGATTGCAGGACGAATTGACTGATTTGCGAGCCGAACAGAATCAGACCGACGACCAATTGGCGAGCGTCGTTCGTCAGATCGACAACCTTCAGCGTGATTTGGCGGCGTGCCCGATCGAACGTCGCGCGGTCGTCGATTCGGATCGAATGGCTCATTTGCGCAACGAACTTTCCGACGTCCGTCGTCGTTTGGAATGGCTTGATTCGCTTGAAGCTTTGCGTCGTGAACGCACTCGCCTGGACGATGAACTGCGTCGACTGGAAGCGGCAGGGCATTCCACACAATCTCCGTTGACGGCCTGCGCCAATCATTGGCTCACGCGATTGACGGCGGGTCGTTTGCGGATGATCGAACTTCTGGGCGGCGATCAAGTGCGGGTCGATGGACGACGTGAAACGGATATTTCGTCCGATGAACGGCGCACGGCGGCGCTCGCGTTGCGGATGGCCGTTTGTTGTCTGATGAACGAGAATCGCACGGGCATTCCGTTGGTGATCGATGATCCGGTTGTGCATCACCACGATCACCGAAGCGTCGCGCATGGACGTTGGTGGAATTCTCCGCGGCCGGGAACCAAGTCGTTGTGTTGACACGCAGTCAAGGCGTCGTCGACGACCTCAGTGATCAGGAGCCTGGACGGACGCACTGCCGGCCCGTGCCCAACTTTCCGGTGGTGCCGCCGGCAGCGATCTGTATGACGTCAATCGATTCTTGGACATGGCTTGGCGAGAATCGTACGGTTTATGACAACCCTTCGCATACGCCCGGGACCGGATGGAGCCCGTCGTTTAATTATCCGCGACGTCGATCGCAGCGAGGATACTACGAACCGAAACATCGTCAAGACGCGCATTCCGGCCGGACCATCGACGGTGAAACGTTGATCGGACGACATTTCTTGACACCTGAAAGTCATATCGATTTGGCGCCCTTCGGTCGATTCGGTCGCCGCAGCCCGTCTACGCGGCATCGGTATCGAATCGGTTGGCGATTTGTTGACGGCCAACGCCGCGAATATCGCCGCTCGCCTCGGGCTTGCCGGTGTCAATGATCAAACCATCAAGCGGTGGCAGATCGAAGCGGACTTGGTTTGCCGCGTGCCGGGGCTACGTCCCTTCGATTCGCGGGTGCTTGTCGGTTGTGGGATCTCGCGACCTCAGCAGTTGTCACAGTTGCATCCGACGGAGCTTCTGGAAAAGGTCGAGCACTTCTTGTCGACCGACCTGGGACGTGAAACCCTTCGTAGCGGAACGAGCTATGAATTATCGCGGCTGACGACCTGGATTGCTTCGGCCAGCCGATCGGTGCTGCGAAATCGGACGGTACGCGATGATGGAGGCACAACGATTCGTCGTACGGTAACGCGAAACGTGGTCGATCATGATGAACGCGAACGATCGTCACGCGGATCGGATGGCTCGCGTCGAACAGTTCGGACAACGCGTCGGCGTCGACGATCGCAGGACAGTGGAACCAGGGACGCCTCATACGGCTATTCCACCAGTGATCGTGCCGCCACTTCTTCCGACCGAACGACCGAGAACGACCGTGATGCGTATTCTCGTGACGGGGAAAGACGTTCATTCACCAGCGGTTCGTCGCGTGGCGGACGAGACAACAACAGCGAACGCACCGGATCGAGACGAACACGAACCGTCCGCACGACGCGCAGCGGTCGATCAGGCGGAATACGGTCCCCTCGAACGTCAAAGCAATGAACGTGTGCTGCGATACTACCTGGGAAAAGAGAGCGCGATTGTCGACGCCCCATCGATCGGTTCACGAACGGCGGAACGGCTGGAAGGCTTGGGGATTTACACCGTACGTGATCTCTTGAACGCGGATCCTTCGGTCGTCGCCGAGAAACTCGATCATCGGCGCATCGATGCCGATACGGTTTTGGCGTGGCAGCAACAGGCTCGTTTAATGTGTACTTCGCCGATGTTGCGCGGTCACGATGTTCAGCTACTCGTCGCGGCGGGGGTCACGTCGGTGGAACAATTGGCCCAGTGCGACGCTGAATGGTTGCTGGCCGAAGTCAAACCAATCGCACGCAGTGACGAAGGCAAACGCATCTTGCGAGGCGCACAGGCTCCCGACCTTGCGGAAGTCAACGACTGGATCGCGTGGGCTTGCCAGCGGGAAGGGGTTGTCGCGGCGTAAGGCTCCGTCCAAGCGAGTTATACCGTGCGTGCTCTGGAATGATGCTTTCGCGTTAAATGAAGCGAATCATCTCAATTTCGGCCACGTGACATCTACAATTCGATCGCGCGAAACCGATTCCGGTAAAGCAGCCGCTCCCACCAATTGGGGCGGCGCAGTCGTGGATCGGAGATGGCGATCGTGTTTTGCTTGCCGCGTCGCGTCCGCAAGCGAACCTGTTCACCATCGATCACTTCTTCAACAACCCAAAACTTGTCGACCAGATAATGGTATGTGTCTCCGCCGGTTGTCGGATGCACGTCGGTCGCGCGAGCCCCCGGCGAAGTGCTGCTCTTTTGCTTGCGGTAGATCATCCAATCACCGCGTTTAAGTTTCGTTGCGTCCATCGTTGTCTTCAAGAATCCTTCGACTTGTTATACGTCGCGTGGCCGAGAATGAGGTGATTCGCTTCATTTAACGCGAAGGCATCATTTTGGACCACGCACGGCAAGATTCTAGAAGCGTATACGATTGAACGGGCTTGTCCCAGATGGGAACCCACCATTTGCAGTGTCCGGTGCGGGGCGACGCGTCATGGTCTGAAGGAATCGTTCGCAAAACAAAAATTGCATCTTGCCAAACTGAATGCCGAAGCTAAAGTTGCAGATGAGTTCTGCTAACTCAACTTTTCCTCCAACTTCCAGCGGGTGTGTTTGATCGGTCGGATTGAAATTGCTTTCATTTTGACGCGTCGGCACATGCGAAGTTCAACAACATTTCTCAACAGGTAATTCATGTAAATCAGTTTTCGTTCCCAAGTGTTCCCAAGTTCAACGAGTAGTCGATCGCCGTTGAGCTGGATGTTTTTGAGCGATTGCTGTGTTGCTTGCCTTCTTGAACACCTGCGTCATGCCGGGTGGGTGCGAATTCGTGCTTGTTGATCCATGGTTATGGTCAAGCCCGATCCATCAACCCGCCAGTCCAAAGTCGGCTGAACAGAAGGGGTCTCGATTCACAGGCGACAAGTTCGATGAAGCGGTTTGTTCAAGCCGCGGTTTGCGTTCTCCATGACAGACGTTGGCGTTCGTCGCTGCGCTGTGCTGGACACGTGCATGTTGTGTTGCCTTCCAAAAATCAAAGCGAAACAACGGTTGTCCCGTCGTATGTCGAACGTGATCTCGTCGACGGGCCGGACCGTGGTCTCGCAGTTCGCCACGTAAATGAGTAAAGCCTATGAGCCTCCCGACGAATCCAAAGATCAAATTCCACGCCCAACGCGATCTCGAAAAACTGCCTCAACTGCAACGGCTTTCGTCCGATCATCGACGCGCGATGTCGGTCGTCGGCAGCGTGCTCCCCTTTCGCGTCAACAGCTATGTGATCGACAGTCTGATCGATTGGGACGCGGTCCCTTCCGACCCGATCTTTCAATTGACCTTTCCGCAACAAGACATGCTTTCCCCCGAGCAGTTCACCACCATGGCGGCGGTGCTTGATCGAGGTGGATCGGCGCGAGAGATCCGTCAGACGGCCGACGCCATTCGCATGCAACTAAATCCCCATCCATCGGGCCAAGTATCGCACAATGTCCCTTTGCTCGACGAAGAGCCTGTCATGGGTGTGCAACACAAATACGACGAAACCTGCTTGATCTTTCCGTCGGCGGGGCAAACCTGCCACGCGTACTGCACATTCTGCTTCCGCTGGGCGCAGTTCGTCGGTATTCCAGGATTGAAGTTCGCGACCGACGAAGCGATGCGATTCCGCGATTACGTCGCCAACCGTCGCGAGATTACCGATTTGCTGTTCACAGGCGGCGATCCGATGGTGATGCGGACGGAGGTGCTGAGCCGGTATATCGAGCCGTTTTTATCGCCTGAATTCGACCACATTCGGACGATTCGGATCGGTACGAAATCGTTGTCTTATTGGCCCTACCGTTACTTGTCCGACGACGACTCCGATGAACTAATGCGGTTGTTGGAACGGGTCGTTTCCGCCGGGAAGCATTTGGCGATCATGGCTCACTTCAACCATTGGCAGGAACTGATGCCGGAACCCGCAAGGCGGGCGATCGCTCGGTTGCGCGGCGTCGGCGCGACGATACGTTCGCAATCTCCGTTGGTTCGACACATCAACGACGACGGCGCGGTTTGGTCGCGGATGTGGAATGAACAGATTCGGTTGGGCGTGATTCCGTATTACATGTTTGCCGAGCGCGATACGGGAGCGAAACGGTATTTCCGCGTTCCGCTCTATCGGGCCCTGGAGATCTATCGGGAAGCGATCACCGGGACGTCGGGGCTGGGACGCACGGCGCGCGGTCCCGTGATGTCGGCGCTGCCCGGCAAGATCAGCATCGACGGAACCGCCGAAGTCGGCGGCGAACATGTCTTCGTCCTGTCCTTTTTGCAAGCGCGCGATCCGCATTGGTGCAAGCGACCCTTCTTCGCCAAGTTCGATCCGGCGGCGCATTGGATCGACGACCTGAAGCCGGCTTTCGGGCAATCACAGTTCTTCTATGAACAGCCGCTAGCTGAATTGCTCAGTCGACCGAAGCAAGCCCATCGACCACAACTTCCCGTGCATCCGGTGTCGTTGCCCAGAAGCATCGATCTGGTCCCCACCCCGGCACAAACGCTCGTTCAGGAGGTCCGTTAAACGATGTCCGCTGTTTACACCGTCGAATCGCAAACATTGCCGATCGAAGCACCGACCGAACCATCTTCGTTCGAGTTTGTGTCGGTTCGCGAGACAATCGGTCTGATCCTTGCATTAACGCTAGTCCCGGCGATCCTGATTGCCCTGAAGAACATCAGCGGTCCATGGAGCGACATGCTGGATAAAAACTTTACCCTGCGACAAATGCCGGAGAATATTCAACGAGAGATTTTGGGTATTCTGATGGTCCCCGTCGCCGGTTTGGTGGTTGTCTTCACGCGTGTGAGCCTTGGGCTGCGGGTGCTGGGACCATTTCGTTCCATCTTGTTGGCGATCGCTTTTCATGCGACGGGCGTTGTCTTGGGATGTGTCTTCTTGGTGATCACGACCGCCATTGTTGTCTTCCTTCGCGAACCCATCGTCTTGTTGCGACTGCCGTACTTCGGACGCATCACGATCATGCTCAGCATCACGGCGGCGATGATGACGGTGGGGACGCTCGCCAGCACTTGGCTGGACTGGCGGCTTCTTCAAGGTATCGCCTATTTCCCGATCGTGGTCTTGTGTCTGGTCGGAGACGCATTCGCCCGAACGAAGAATCGCGAGGGGATTCGGTCCGCGTTGTTTCGCGGGCTGATGACCGCCCTGGTGGCGGTGCTGCTGACCGGCCTGATCGGCATGCAAGTCGTCCGCGATGCATTGTTGGCATACCCGGAAATTTTGCTCACGCAGATCGCGGGAATTGTTTTCCTGTGCAAGTTCTGTGGCTGGCGATGCTTTGCGTTCTTGAATCCATCGGCGGTTACCGAAGATGAGGAAGAAGAGGAGGTCGAAGAGTTCGAGCCGGTCTTCAAAAGCAGTTAAGCAACGCGTGGTCAGAAATGACGTGATTCGCTTCATTTGACGCGAAGGCATCATTCCGGACCACGCACGGTATAAGCACGTCGGCACAAACAGTTAAAACGGAATCAGCCGGAACACGTTTGCATCCGGTTCACCAGAACCGTGAGCTAACACTCGGCGGCTGACTTGAATTCAGGAACTTATTCCGAGGTGCTTTCTTCCTCAGCGATCCGTCCGAACGAAAGAACCCACAAGCCCCTTACAAATCGAAGAGACAGAGTTTTAAACTTATGAAAATTGCCATCGTTCACAACAGTGACAAGACGGGCGTGATCGCCAATTTCGGTCAGCCTTGCCCGGAGAATTATGCTCAGAAACATATCGATCTTGTCGAAGCTTCGTTGCTTGAAGCTGGACATGACGTTGTTGTCCTGCAAGCCGATAAGTATTTGTTGCAGCAATTGGAAAGCTTCATGCCGGCCGATCCTGTTAGCGGAGCGCCCACGGGAATGGTCTTCAACATGGCCTACGGTATTCAAGGCGAGAATCGTTACACACACGTTCCCGCAATGCTTGAAATGGCGGGAATCCCCTACACCGGTTCGAGCCCGATGGGACATTCACTGGCAGCTCGACAAGGTGATCACCAAGATCTTGATGCAGCATGCCGGAGTTCCGACGCCGGCATTCAAAACGATGGACGGTTCAGCCTGGAATGACGATGGCTTGCGATATCCTTTGATTGTCAAGCCGGTCCACGAGTCGACCAGTTACGGATTGGAGATCGTTCACAACGGGAAAGAGTTGCGCAGTGCGGTCTCGGCCATCGTCGACATGTATCGCCAGCCCGCCCTTGTCGAAGAGTACATCGATGGTCGCGAAGTAGCGATCGGGCTGCTAGGCAACGAGGATGTCGAAGCTTTGCCGACGGTCGAACTCGATTTCAGTGGTCGAGCCTTGAAGCTGATGACATGGGATGACAAGTATCACAAGCGGCTGGATGAACCGACGAAGATCTGTCCTGCTCCGTTGCCGGAGAAACAGAATCAGGAACTGCAGCGGCTTGCGATCGCGACCTTCCATGCATGTCATTTAAAGGATTACGCTCGGGTCGACATCCGTATCGATCTTCAAGGCAATCCGTACGTGTTGGAGATCAATTCAATGGCGTCACTGGGTGACGGCGGATCGTATGTGAAGGGGGCGACCACCGCCGGATACACCATGTCAGGTTTGGTTGCTCGAATCGTCGAGGTTGCCTATTGTCGCTATTTTGGTGCCGGGCTGGTCGAACAACTGCATGTCGCCTCGTAATAGCAAGCAATTCGACAACATCGGTTCATGTTTGGATGGGTTGTCCGGGGGTGCGTCGCACAAAACGGGAAAGCCTGTTATTCTTAAGGGCTAAATGTTGCGTGGACGGTAATGAAGTGATTCGCTTCATGGAATGTGACGTCATCGTTTCAGACCACGCACGACAGAATTGTCGCGTGGCAAGAGATTTCCGATCACGCACGACATATTAGACGCGCGGGCCGACGGATGCCCGCTTTTTCCCACCCTTGAAGGAAACCTGCCATGATGCGGCTCATAATGTTCGGGACGCTTTGGACCGGATTACTAATGACCATTGACAAACAAACAAATGCTCAAGATGCCATTCCCGCTCCGGCGACACCTGGTGTTCAGGATGTAAACAGCTACGCCTTGGGGCTCGAAATGGGATCGCAGCTTCGCGCTCAAGGCTTTGAAGCCGCCGACCTTAATCCCGAATCGGTCGCGGCGGGCATCCTGGACGCGATTAGCAAGGCGAAGCCGAAGATCACACAAGAACAGATTCAGGCGGCTTTCAAAGCGATCGACGAGAAGTTGCAAGCGCGGATGGAACAGAAAGTACGCGAACGAGAACAGCAAATGGAAGCGGTGGCCGGACCTAACAAGCAAAAGGCCGACGCGTTCTTGGCTGCGAACTCTAAAAAGGAAGGGGTTGTGACGCTTCCCAGCGGCCTGCAATACAAGGTGCTGCGGAAAGGAACTGGTTCCTCCCCAACGGCTCAAAGCACGGTCAGTGTTCACTACACCGGTAAGCTACTCAATGGCGAAGTCTTCGACAGTTCGGTGGAACGCGGTACGCCCGCACAATTTGGTGTCGGGCAAGTGATCCGCGGTTGGACCGAAGCATTGCAGAAAATGAAGGTCGGTGGCAAGTGGATGCTCTACATTCCGCCGGAGTTGGGCTATGGCCGACGTGGATCGCCCTCTCCCGATCCAAGTGTGCCTCCCACCATCGGGCCCAACGAAGCGTTGATCTTCGAGGTCGAATTGTTGGATATTCTCAACTAAACTGGTTGTCGCCACTTGCGCGACGGCGGATGTCTGATCAATGAAAACCGCGTGGCGCAGCCATGCGGTTTTTTCTTTTAGCCAAGTTAATCCGGAGCCGACAATATGTTGACTGTTCGACGAACTGTGATCTTGTTTCTTCTGAGCCAAGCGTTTTGCTCCGGCTACGTCGACGCCGCGGATGCGGACCGATCAGCGCTCGAGTTGCGAGTTTGCACCTTTGACGTGGATGCAACGCCTCCCGTCGGTTCCGCGATGGCCTATGATCCCGTGAAACGGATTGACGAACTGACGCTGCGGTGTCGAGGAATCGTCTTGCTTGGGGCTGAACAACCGATCGTGCTCTGCGCCGTGGATTGGATTGGGATCGCCAACGAAGGGCAGGATGCGTTTCGCGATGCTTTGGCGGAAGCCGCGGGAACGGTTCGGCAACGCGTCCTTGTTCATGCCTTGCATCAGCACGACGCGCCCGGTTGCGACTTCACGGCTGAACGCATCATTCGAGAATTGGGGGTTGCCAACTATGGACGATTCGAAGGGAGCTTCCATCGTGAAGTGATCCGCCGCGCCGCGACGGCCATCGAATCGGCGTTGCCGAATGCACAATCGATCACGGACATCGGCTGGGGCGTCGCCAAAGTTAAAGACATTGCCTCGAATCGTCGCATTCTTGGCGACGACGGACGCGTTCGCGCTACACGTTACACCGCCACCCGAGACCCGGCGTTGCGCGCGTTGCCCGATGGCGTCATCGATCCGGAAGTCAATCTTGTTTCGTTTTGGAACGGGGAAAAGCCGGTTGCGGTGCTCAGCTATTACGCGTGTCACCCTCAAAGCTATTATCGCATGGGTATTCCGAGCCCCGACTTCCCGGGGATCGCCCGATTCGTGCGTGGTCAGGCCGTTCCTGAAGCGTTGCACGTCCATTTCAATGGTGCCGGGGGAAACATTGGTGCGGGGAAATATAACGATGGCTCCAAGGAAAACCGCATGACGCTTGCGTTGCGACTGGCCGATGCGATGCGTCAAGCGTGGGAGAATACGGAAAAACAACCGGTTGCGGCGAACGACATCGACTTGCGAACCGTTTCGGTGGAACTTCCCGTTGCGGAGCATTTAAATGAAGCAGCCTTGATTGAAGCGATCAAGACGGAGCCCGCGAAAGGTTACATCGCCAAAGCCGATCAACTCGCTTGGTTGCAGCGTTGCAATCAGGGGCATCGCATTGACGTCGGCTGCCTGCAAGCGAAGGACATCCGCATCCTGCACATGCCGGGGGAATTGTTTGTCGAATATCAGTTGGCCGCGAAAAAGATGCGTCCCGATCTGCATGTCGCCATGGCGGCTTACGGCGAATATGGGCCGGGATACATCGGAACTGAAATCGCATACGAACAGGGTGGCTACGAAACCAGTTCCGGGGCCAGCAACGTGGCTCCCGGTGTCGAAGCCGTCCTCACCTCGGCGATGCGGCAATTGTTGGACGTCCAGAATCCCTGAGAATACAACCGGACCTTGTCCTTTATCGCTTGTCGGTTGAAGGCTTCGTATCGTATTTGGTCTAATTCTTGCTTACATCGCAGGGCGTTCCCCAAACCGAACGAATCACTTATAGGAGATAGACCGATGAGCGACAACGACATCTATGCCCGTCGTGTTAAGGACATCATGAGCCGCGAAGTAGTGACGATCAACGTTGGCGATACGATTCATGAAGCGCTTTCTCTGATGGGCGAAAACCGCGTGTCCGCCCTGCCCGTCGTCGACAGCAAGAATCACTGTGTGGGAATCTTATCCACCTCCGACCTTGTTGATATGACTCGGGATGTTGACGACGACATTTACAATATGGATTTGCTTGATCCGTCCAGTCAACGCTTCATGCTCGACAAGCTCGCGCACAGCATGGGAAGCGAAACGGTGCAGTCCTTCATGAGCGAAGCGGTAACAACGGTCGACGTCGATACGCCGATTGGCAAAGCTGCTCGCGAGATGCTCCGAAATCAGGTCCATCATCTGCCGGTTGTCGATGCCGACGAACGCTTGCTGGGGATCATTTCCACCATGGATATCTTGGCGGAGTTTGCGGACGCGGCTCCATAATTGAGCGAGCCTAATCGCACCTGTGTGCTGCGATGGCGTGCCTTAACGCACATCTCAAAGCCTGCGGATGAAGGTCAACTTCATCGCGCAGGCTCAATGACATTCCTTTTATACGTCGCGTGGTCAGAAATGAGGTGATTCGCTTCATTTGACGCGAAGGCATCATTTCGGACCACGCACGGTATAAAGCATGGCATTGCGTGCTATCGCGCGCGAATCGTTGTCGTTGCAACCGATACAATCGGATCAATCGTTCAGTGACGTCGGATCGTTACAACACTATCGCGGTTCGATGGGGAATCCTCCAGCCTGAATTGCCGATATCTCTTTCCATGGATTCCGTCGAATCTTGACGGGCTTGATCCGAGCAGATCGTGTCACGCCAGCAAATCGACATGCGATGCGAATGCCGCATTCGCCAACTGCTTTCAGGGAAGAAATCTGATGCCGAATTTGACGATGTTTCAGCCGACGCTTGCCGGCAGTGAGAGCAATGCCCTCGAAGCGTCCCGCGTCGCGCTCGATCTTGCCGGACATCTGCTTAGCGACACCGCTCATGATCTTCGATCGCCACTGGCCGCTGCGCGTGAACTGACGCAATTGGTTGCCGACGGAATCGAGGGTCCCGTGTCACCGGAGCAACGCGAACATTTGGAAGCCGTGGTTGCGCGTTGCAACGACATGCAACGTTTAATCGACGACATGCTGCAATTTGAATGTGCTCGTACCGGGACGCCGAAGCTTTTCAGAATCTGGCTTCGGGCGTGCGAACTTCCCGCGATGGTTCAGCCTTTGGTCGAATCAAAGCTTTCGCGTCGCGAGATCGAACTTCAATGGATCGGTTTCGAGGAAGAACTTCCAGCCATGTTCGCCGATACCGACAAGATTAAACGCCTGCTCGTCAATCTGATCGACAATGCGATCCGAGTGACACCCGACGCGGGCCAAATCAATATCCGAACCGAGTTGGCCAGAACGAATGACCGCATCCGCTTAACCGTCGAAGACGCCGGGCCGGGTTTGACTGCCGAACAACTGAAGGAACTGGGCAATCGTGGCGTCAGTCACCAAGGCGGAAATGGTTTGGGTCTGACGATCTGCCGCCAAATCGCGGCCTTGCACTGTACGCACGTGACGGTAGAGAGCGAACATGGCCGAGGCACTCGGTTCGGACTGGAGCTTCCCGTGGGAGGGCTTTCGTCCGTCGTCGGTAGCTTTGCGATGTGGCGTGAAATGGTGCTTCCCGCATCTCCCGTGAAGCCATCATTGCGGCCCAGTTCGTCGTTGCGGAGGCGTCCGATTCGACGTATCGAATCGGGACCGGCGATACAGAATTTGCCCGGCGTCTCCAATCCGCCACAGCATACACACACCGTCGCCATGGTGGCCGTCAATACGATCGAAACGGACGAGTCGACTTCGCAGGCTTCCATGATGCAACTCGATCGATTTCTGCAAGGTTTCTGCGGATTACACGAGCTTGCATATCGCATCGAACGCGACCAGTGGATCATGTTGTGGGACGCGAGTATCGCCGAGGCGCAAAAGCGAATTGAATTGATCGACCAAATGCGGCTAAACCACTCCGATCCGGAAGTGGTCCACCAGAAACTGCAATGGTCCAGTCCAATCATTCAATCGGTGGGAGCGAATTCCGATCGTGCGAAGTTGGAACGGGTCTTCACGCGGGTCGATGGCGGCGAGCGCGACGATTCAACATCCGCGTTGACGATGGAGCCCCCGTCCTATGTTGCGAACGGGCGCGACGACGATTCGCCAAGCGACCAGCGATCCGAAGTAGCGCAGCGCCGATTGGAATCCGAAGTTCAGTGGATTACACAACGCTTCCGCGACCGACATCAACAACTCTCAAAGCACAGCCAGTCGCTTCGCCCGCGATCGTAATGCCGTACGTAGTGGTCCGAAGCGTGTAGGGTACGACGATCCGAAGACAATAATGAACAGCAGTGAGTTCGCGCGAGACAAACCTGTGTGCGGGTTATCTGACGGATTGTGGTCGTCACCTCCACTTGCCACTATCTTTTGTTAATCTGTGTTACGATCTCCAGAATTCTATCGGAGCCGACAATGCCTTGGTCTGAGACCTTTCGAAGAAGGTTTCGAGGAATGCAACGCATGCCTTGCGGCTGCTCCGCACATCGCCCCAACCAAGGCCGCTGGTGCAATCATTTCCTCCACCCTTTAAAGCGAGTTGAAGCGATCGAGCATAATCCCAACGCGACGTCAGCACACAATAGAAACACCACATCACACTTGCGATGACATGGTCGGGCAAGACGCTGCCTTGAGTATCAGCGTCCACCATTTGAACAACTTGTGTTCGCGCAGCCGATGGTTCCAGACCCAGCAAGCTGGGAATGTGTGCCATGACGGATTCCAGTTCGGGCGAATGGTGGGGGATCGCTATGGGGAGGACTTCGGCATCCGGACCGACTTCTCCGTTACAGATCTTGGCAACTAAATCGCTTACAAGCATGCTGGTCGCCATCGCAAGAGGACTCTTGTGCGTGATCATCGACTGTTCCTGCGATGCTTTCATCAGGTCTGCGGGCCGATCATGAAAGAGCGTTCCAATGACGGGCGCACGATGAACTCCTCCACTTCCGAGCGACTGCACGCCAGCCACTCGCCAGTCTCTAGGATTGCGAAGATTCTTCGCCGCAAAATGCGTCTCCGCATAACGCCCCATGAGTCGATTCTTCGAGACTCTCCATGCGAGGCGATTGGCAAATGCGTGCGGTTCAAACGTACCGGTCTCATGGAAAAGGCCGAGCAGGTCCCAGCTCAATTGAGTCCCGTCGGAGATATACAACGCGTCGGGTATTTCTTGTCCAGATAGCCACGAAAGGACTTCTGAATCAGCCCATTCGACGATTGTCTCAAGTGAGTGGCCATGCAGTAGGAACGCAATGCCATCGGCTATGGACTGGCCGGCAATACATCCTTGCATTCGTTCCGCAAACGGAATCTTTTCCACTCTAACGCCTCAATGACTTGTGCCGAGGGGCTTAGTTGCCGTTCAAAATGGGGCTAGTACGCACGTTACGCGGTGAGGGATCGCCTATCTTGTACACCGTACATCCGATTCCTTCTAAGTCAACGGCTAGCAAAGCTCCATCGTCGCTTACGACGAGTCGCGTCGGTCTTCCGGGGATTTTCGTTTGAAGGCTCGGCTTGGATGCATCGACTGGCCAGACCAAGATCTGGTTGTCGGATGTCGCCATCACACAGACGTCTCGACCGGTTACCTTTAGGTCGGTGACATCCAGTTTCATCGGAATGGTTCGCTCTTTGCCATTCGTTCCAGACGAGACGGTAAGTTCTGAGTTCATCTTAAACGCCAAGTAGCGACCATTTGGCGCAAGCGAAGACGCGCGTACGTAAAGTTGCCTGACACCGTTTGCTGACCGTTCCGCCTGACCATCGGATAGCCGAAAGCTTTGAAAGAAGTTTCCGTAAGACAGTGCAATGAATGTGTTCGTTAACTGTCCATTCTGTGATTTAACGGGAACATCGAAGCTTCCGTTCAGCGTGGCGGTATCCCGATCGTATAACAGCACGTGATCGACCGCCGAGTTCGTTTTTGCATTCTCGCGTGATAAGATTGCAAATCGGCTTCCATCGGGTGAAAAACCGATAGCTTTTGGGTTATTCACATCCGCCGAGAATAGTAGCTTTCCCGTCTTGATTTCGTAAACGACAACCTGCGGACCTTTTGTTGAGCTACGGGCAGCACGTCCGAACTTGCTTCGATCTTCGATTGTCAGGAAACCCGGACCTTTTGAACGTCCGCCGACCATGATCAGTTCACCATCAGGTGAGAGCTGAACATCATCAATGATGTTTCCATAAAAGGCGTCGATGTTCAGCGTGTGCAGCACCTCCGCCGTGACAAGGTCGTGGAAACGCACTTTATTTGTGGAAACGGCAACCAGTTTATTGTCTCGTGTCAGTGCATGAATGTCGCGCAAGCTGGAGTGTGTGACGAGCAATCCTGGCGGACCGTCCTCCAGTTGTTTGACCGCACGGTCGCGATTGGCTGCGACGATTCGATCCTTCAGTGTCGGTTCGGCGAGCAAACTACCGGAAATAACCATTGAAGAACTATGCGGCCAAAACCTGATTTCGTGTCCAAATGAGTTCAGGGAAGATCTTTCTAGGGAAACGCTTGATAGCGTTCTTCCCGTTTCCACGTCCAGAATACGAAGACGATCAAAATCACAAACAAGTAGTTTCTTCGAATCGGGAGAGAAGCCTGTCAATTGGCCACCACGAAAAGATTCTTGCAGTTCACAAACTTGCGATCCGTTGCTTGAATCGAGGATGACCCCGCCCTTCTTCAAGTCCTTTAGAACGACAAGTCGTTCTCCATTCGGACTCAGTGCGATGCTGTCGACCCTCTCGCCGCCGAACCACGTTTTATCGACTGTCTCTCCGGTTCGAAGATGGATTCGGTCCAGTCCGGCATCATCGACCGTGTACGCGATCTCGCGTTGAAAGTCAAATTCCACCGCAGCGAAATTGCACGAGTAGACTTTCTCATGTTGAAAGATGTCACCGGATGGAATGTCTGCATAGAGAAGTTTGTGGGACGTGCTGTGTTTCTCATCGGCTAGACAGCACGCCAGCAAGCGTCCATCATCGCTGAGTCGAAGCTTGGAGACCGAACCTTTCAAGTGATTCCAGGCTTGAAGTTGCCGACCGGTGGAGGACTGATATACGGCGAGCGATGCTTCGGTGTCGCTACGTTCGTGCCATGCCAGAGCGATAATGTTGCCGTTGGCGGAGACGGCTTGTCCATCAAAGCGAAGGCTGCTGACTTTGAGCCGTTTAAGTTCGGCAACCACGCCTAAATGTTCGGTGCTGAAGCTGACCGCTGACCCATCCTGCAAGGTCGCTAGGCCGACTGGGCGACTGACTGCAACGTGCAGTGTATGCGCGATTCCAGACCCTATGGGCGGTTGATCCAACCACGACAACGCGTGCATCGGAGGTGCCATAATTGGCTCTGATTCAGATTCACTTGATTCGTTCTCGTGGATTGAATTGTGCTGCTTGGATGGGGGCGTCCCACGAACTGAGAGATTGTCCGACCGCTCTGTTCTGACGAGTGCCGCGAGGGACGCGGCCCAGCCAAACGTGGAGTTTCCGAGTGTTACAAACAAGTGTCCTTCGCTGGTCAAACATGAAGTGCCGACGACGGGTGACGGAAGAACGACGTGTTGGACAAACGCATTGCGATCTCGCGATAGGAAGCTCAATCGACTGGGACTGGCCATGATTGCAACTTCATCGACGGTGGACGGACCGGCTAGGCTGGAGTTCGGCAAAGATAACGGTAGTCGCGGTCCTTTCGGAGGGTCTCGAATCCATTGACGATTCTCCAAGTCATAAACATGGGTCTCGGTGATGCCGACAACGACGAGGTATCGCCCCGAGGCGCTTATTTCCAAGTTGTGAAAGTCCTTCATGCTGTGTTCGACAACGAACGTGCTCGGCGACGAGGGGTTGCTCAGCGAGATCAAGCGAACATGGATCTCGGACTGACCGGCCGTGTATCCCGCAACGACCATGCAGTCGGCATCCTTGGCGCATCCGAGAGACTGCTCCCGATGCTGGCTCACTTGCCAAGTTGCATGGCTGATGCCAGTCGATAGATCGATCAGCATTTCAGTGCTATCGGAGGTCTGAACAACTGCATATCGCCGGTCGGAAGAGAGTGTTCGAATGTCGCTCACTGCATATTGCTTGGCGATGTCTGTGCCAAACTCACCGTTCTGTGCATCAATATCCGTCTGATGGATTCTTACCCAACGGATCGATCCACGCGCGTCGGTTGCGGCAAGGCTTAAGCCGGAAGAGGTTGCTAAGACAAACGCAATCGAATGCCTTCGATCCACCTGCGCATATTCCACCCGCCGCCAAGACAACGTCTGAGTATCCAAATAATCGACGCTATGCGATGCCGAGCGTCCTGGCTCGTGCAAGATGGCTAATTGATGGTATTCTGGGAGCGTTTGCAGCAGCATCGGTTTGCGTCCCTGCAAACCCTGGCTATTCTTCTTTGAGTCGTAAGTCGCCACTACCTCCTGGCGTGCAATATCCCAGATGTGAACGGATTCGCTTCCTCGTATCGCGACTCGTTCATTACCGATGTCCACAATCTGATGAATCTTGTCGATCCCTTTCAGTTGGATTGCGACGGCGCGAGCCACCTCAATGTTCTGTGGAAAGGATGAGGCAAGCTCGCCATCGGATGATTCATTTTTGTCGATTTGATCTTTCGGAATCAGGCTGAAGTTGACACTAGCGAAGCCTGCGATCTCCGGATAATGATATTCAACAAACTGTGTTTCCGAGAGGTAACCGTCATTCGTCCTGAGGGGCCGAATGACGACCGTCTGAGCTCGAACGAGCGGAGGATGTTCGACGCGATGGACGCCCCTTGACCTGCCGACCATTCGCGCAACCTGAACGACACGCGTTCCCGCAGGCAATGCTTTTGTCAATTCCGTTCGGGTGGTGTCGAGCAAGTCTTTCTCAACATGTTCAGAACGCGGTTCATTTTGACCTGACAGCAAGACTTGCCAGTGGTTTTCAGTAGTGTTCAGCCTCAAAATCAGCATTGCCTCGTTTCGCAGCAAGTGTTCGCAACCGGCAAGCAATCGTTCCGAATCCGCGATCGGCGATTGTAGTTCGAACGTCGCCGCGTCTTCCAATTCGAGTACCTGTCGCTTACCGAACCATGTAACCTCGTATTTCCCTTCTTCGGCAAGTTTCGTCACCACAAGTTGAGGCTTCCGTGTCATCAAACGATGTTCGTAAGTTTGTCCGTCTTGAATCTGCGCGTCGATTGTGACAAGAAACTCACCAAGCATCGTCTCCGATAGAGCTTGAATCCCTGGTGTCGAATGTTCCAGCGATTCCGCAGGGTCGATCGCCGCGACCGCCTCGCTTGCCGACTGAGGTCGTTTGAATAGATTCATGGTGGCCCATCCCGCGAAAATCCAGAAAAGGATTCCGCCTAGGACGCAGGTCACAGTCAAAATGTTTTGGGGCACGACGCCTTTTGTGCGCCCGTCTACCGAATCATTTTGAGAGGTAATCGGCGCAGCACTCTTGACCGCGTCATTGACGGGAAACATGGCTGGTGAAAAACTTGCAGCGTTGACACATCCCAATTCGGGGATTGTTTCGTCATCGTTCGCGAGCGGCAAATCGAAGCCTTCAAACGATGGGTCATCAAACCAATCTTCGGACGCGATTGGATCGGCGGATTTCTGGTACAGACGGAGAACGCCATCGGAGGACGACTGCATCAACATCTCCGTTGCACCGCAGCCATCACATCTCAGTGGTTGGATCTCGGCGCTCGCTTCCGGCTGAGCGTTGACCAGTTTGAGCGGTTGTTCACATTGTGGACATGGAAAACTCGCCGCGATATTGCGAAGCTGTTCGACATTCCACGGCTGCGCCAATTCAATTTTGCAGGTTGAGAGGAGATGCTTTGCCAATCGATTTCTCCCGTGCGTTGGTGTACGAATCCTGACTGGCGATCAAAACGACGAACGTAGCCTCCCGATGGGCTGAACAGGCCAAACGTATCGCCACGAAAGACGAATGCACCGATTTGACACTATTGGCGAAAAAAACTAGAAAGGCACTTTCGCTGGCCGGAAAATGCTTAGGCGAGCGGCATGCAGCGGCTCAACGAGAGCTTCGCACTCCCGGTCACCCGCAGAAGAATGCGTTTTGTTTTTGCCGTTCGCCTTACTTTCGCATCGAAGCCTTGGGCAAGCTGTCGCGGAGGAATTCGCGAACCCTTTGCTTGTCTGGTCGCCAATTGAATGTCTGCTCCATCTGGTCGGTGGTCAAAGAAGAGATGCCGTCCTCGGCTTCGATTAGGTAGCGTATTTCAGCATCCGCATCTTCGGAACCGATCCAGTCGCCGTTGGGCATGACGACCATCCATTTGCCTCCATCAAGCGTGAGATAATTCAGCAAGGGGGCACCCTCATGTGCATTGGATAAACGAACAACACGATCCATGCCGCAGACACCAATCACCCGACCGTCGGCCGAGACATCCATGGATGAGGCTTGCCATGAAGCCTGCGTAGAGCCGATTTCACGTTCCAAGACGCAACTATCGGCGTCCCAAACCCTCACGTGTGTGTCACCATGGGAGATGAGATGTTTGCCATCGTCGGTCCACACAACCGACCAGATACAGTCGTCATGTGCGGTGCGTCGGCCGCGACGAAACTCCTTCGTCACACCGGATGACAAGTGTTTCTTGAAAAGCCTTGCATGCTTTGCAATACAGACCGATTTCCCATCCGGCGAGAAGCAGAAGGTCGACGAATATCCACCCAGGTCCGCGACTTCGCGGCTCAACGAGACCGTTGGCCAATCCCACATCCGCAGCCTACCGTTGACGCCGCACGCGAACCGCAGTCCATCGGGAGCCCATCGAATCGCTCCCGCCGAGGAGGCTTCCGAATCCAATTGCTCCAACAGTTGAAGCGTCTGGCAATCTCGAATCGTTACCGTTCCCTTTTGATCCAACGACGCAAGCCGATCATCCGACATGGCTATCGCAAGTGTCGCGGCGTTTGTTTTGGCGGCTTTAAAAGCGGATGGATTGCCACCATTCCATTGCATGACCGCCAGTGTTGCGTTGCCACCGTAGGCAACGCGATTTCCGCTTGGGTCCCAAGCAAGTTGCGGTTTGCCATTCAATCCAGAGTCATTGGTTTTTTCAATCCGAACGGCGTCGGGCATTTCGGGATCGAAGAGGACGATCTCATTCGACTTGTGAATGGATGCGATTCGCGTCCCCTCGGGGCTCCACGACAATACGGGATGACTACCGAAATGCCCATTGGGCGAGTGCCTGAAGTTGCGATCCGCAAGACGCCCCACACTGAACGTCGACCAAAACGACTGCGCGTATGCCAACTCATCCCCACCTGATCACACTGCCCATCGGCATTCGCGCCGGCGGATGGGACGGCTTCAATCCGCATCCATGTCTCTGTATCCCACAGGATCAGTTTGTTTTCAGCGGCGACAATTAGCTGACGAGAATCGTGCGACCATGTGCAGAACTGACCGCTCGTGGACAGAACGAGTTCACCTTTCATATTCCAAACAAAGAGGGTCTGCTGATGCGTGCCGACAGCGACATACTGATCGTTGGGTGACCACGAAAGAGATGTCATGTCGGGCGGACCCTGACGAAGCAAGCCTCGAAGCTCCCGCGTTCGGACGTCCCTTAACCTGACCTCATGCGCGCAACCTACTGCGAGCCGCGTCCCATCGTGGCTCCATGCAATCACTGCGGATTGGTCGGGATCAAAGATTTCTGTGTCAGCGGCCTCGTGAACCAAGTCATACAAAATCGTTCCGTTCTCAGGGTCCCGCACCGCTAGTGTATCGCCATCGGACGACCAAGCGATGGAAAGCGGAACGCGTTGCTTGACCCCCGAGAACTCGAATTGTCGCAATACAATTCCAGTATCGACCTCCCATACCCGGACGCGGCAATTTGAATCGCCCGCAGCAATATATCGACCATCCGGCGACCAACTCATGGACACGATCGAAGTCAGGCCTGGGAACATGCTTTGCAGCGACAATGTCTTGGCGTCGTGGATGCGGACCGTGCCATCGGTTCCCGCGACCGCAACGAGACTCGCATCCGAATTGAGCCGAGCATGCGTAACACTACCGCGGGGTTTAACGGTGTCGATCGTCCACGACCGAACTCCTGGGAGCTTTTCCGGTCGTGTCACCAGCGCGGTCCAAGCGATTTGGCTGTCGGGAACGTCGCCTGTTGGAGCCATGCGCTCTGAACTTCGAGTGTTTGCCGACGGGCTCGAAACCGCCGGGGGGATCACCGCTCTCGCCTGTGACCTTTTCGTTTGTTCTCGCAATCGCCGAAGGAATCCCCGTCCAGCGGGTGTCGCAATCAATAAGGCCACCGCAATGATCGCTGATGCGAACGCGAGCCATCGGCGGCGTTGCCTTGATGGATCGTTCGGTGTGCGTCGCTGTTCAATAATCGTTGTCGGTCCCGCCGCGACTGATTTGGAAGAAGCCGATCGTACCGACCCGCTTTCGCCGAGAGCTTGATTCGGTTCGGACGGATTCGGCGCAACGACCTCCGATGCAATCGATTCAAGGCGTTTGCGATCCGCATACGGGACGAGTGCCTGGCTTAGTTCAGCGGGATTGGCGAATCGATCTGAGGGCGACTTGGCAAGCAAGCGTTCCATGATTGCTTCGACCTGCAATGGGACATCATCTCGAAAATGCCGGATCGATGGCGCTGCATCGGAGATATGGGCTTGCATGATGCCATAGAGTGTTTCGTATCGCCCTCCATGAAAAGGAGATGTGCCTGATAACAGGTAATGAAGTGTGCATCCAAGTGAATACAAATCGGAGCGAATATCCGCTTCCGATGGACTGTGCCATTGCTCGGGTGCCATGTACTTCATCGTCCCCAAGACAATTTGGCTGCCCGTCAGATCACCGTGGTGTCGAGCTTCATGGTCGCTAAATCGAGCCAGACCGAGGTCCAACAGCTTTATGATTCCGTCATTCGTAAGCATCAAGTTGGAAGGTTTGACATCTCGATGAACCAAGCCGACGTCTCGAATGGCTTCGAGTCCCAGACTCGCTTGTCGCACGACTTCACATGCGGTTCCGACGTCCAGTCTCCCGATTCGTTTGACCAGCGATGCTAGATCGATCCCTTGCAGAAGTTCCAAGACCAGAAAGGCGTTTCCATTCGTTTCACCGGCGTCCAGTGCCTGGACAACATGTCGATGGCTGACGCTTGCCGACGCCACCCATTCGCGCACGAATCGCTGCAAGGCGGTTTGCCGCGAAGCGCCGGACGCATGCAGGATCTTCAGCGCCACCTGCTTTTGCAGATGAAGATGACGCGCACGATAGACGCGGCCCATCCCCCCCTGTCCGACCAATGCTTCAATTCGGTAGCTGCCGAGCGTTTTCCCGAGCCAATCATCTTCACTGTCGATACTTCGAGAACGAGGGCCGCAGGTGGTCTGCAGCACTCGAGCCTTGATGGTTTCCATCGCGGTTTTCTGTGACAAGTCCGCTGCCGCCGCCAGGACCGCAATCTCGCGAAAGGATGAAACCGCGTCGTCGTACGTTTCCAACAGCAACTGCACCGTCGTTTGGCAATGGCGGCATGTATCCACGTGGCCCGATACGACCGCATCGTCGGTCTCTAGCCAAACTTGAAGGGTTTCGCGATCAGGGCAACTCGCCGACATAATAAATGACCTGAAATGGGGTTGGGCATGGGCTGCCGCACGATCAGTCGTGCAATCATGCGGCACCATCGTTCAACGCAGCGCCACTGGCCGATGATTGCACTTGCCAGCTCTATGCTCGCTAATCGCCGCATGAAATGTCCCGCTCATCGGAATGAATGCCTGCGTCTGACACCGAACACCACTTAACGCGCCGAAAGCGAATCGCCGACCCTCTTTTTGGCTTGATAGACGCTACTTATCGACATGCCCAAGTCCTCGGCCACATCGCCGGGGTCACGCCCGAAAATGCAATAATGGATAAAGGCTCGCAACGTTGGCTCGGTTTGGTTACAGCCGTGCTGTCGAAGGCGTTCAACGAGTTCTCCCTCATCCAGTTCCACACGGTCGGTTTCGGCCCGAGGTGCGTGGTCGGGCAAGGATTCAATAATCTCATGAAACGTGCTCCCCCCTCGGACGACAGGATCGTGCTGGTGCTTGCGCCGCCACATCCGTACCTGATTCTTCAGAATGGTCCAAAGCCAGCCTCGAAAACTGTCGCGTACTTGAAATTGATGGATCTTGTCCAACGCGACCACCAGCACTTCCTGCACGAAATCATCGGCGTCGGAGTCTTGCAGATGCAAACGTGTCACCGCCCACGAACGTATCAGCGGACCATACATGTCGCAAAACAGGCCACAATTCGCCTGATACGCAAGATACGCGAGTTCATCCTCCCCGTTTGGTTTTTCCGCACGGAGTCGATCGATAAAACTGGAAGTCGTCGATTCAGACAACATGGAGCTTTTCCTGAATTGTAAAAATCGTCGTCAGACGGTTCGCGAAACGCCGCTTCCACGGATTGCCTACCGATTATAACCAATCGAAGCTCTAAATTCAGCGCGATGGGACGTCCCGGCACCTGCCTTGCCCACGACCGTCGGCGGACGTAGCTAGCCATACGGATGACGCGAGAAGGATCACTGGATTGAAATACCCAACTACACCGGACGGTCGATATTTCGTTTGCAACGAACGGCTTTGGCGCTGCACCGATCCGAAGCTTGACGACGAGACGCGTCAGCGTTTGGTGAACGAACTGATGGCTGCTCGCCGTGAAGTCGCCGCCACCAACCGAGCCGGTGACGAAGCCTCGCGAACCGCTGCTCGAAAAAGGTCCACGCCGTTAAGGTCGCTCTCGGCGAACGAGGCCCGACCTGGTGGGAAGATGACACCGACTACAACCGCCACCTTATCAAGAATACGCCCTATGCCGACTGGTGGGCCGCACGTGACGATTCGTTCAACTGACATGGAATCGACCGCACCTCGCCACTCTCTCGAAATTCCGCAGCTTTATTCGTCGCGACCTGACAGGAACGAGTAACGCCTGCGAAGTGCCTTTCGAATCGCCTGGCGTTGTCTGATCTTTGAAAGAACGGATCAAACGTTGGACGTCCTTCGTAGGTAACGCCAGCGTCGTCATAATTTCATCGACCTGATCATTTTCTGGATACGACTTGATTGGCTCGGTCGTGAAATCATCTCCAAAACAAGCTAGTGCATCGACGTTTCGATCTCTTGCCCGCTTTGCCGCTGAGTACACTCCGCGATTATATCCTCCGAATGGCTGAGTGATGCGACTCGCGGGACCGGCGGGGTGGCACTGGCTTAACAGTTCGATTTCGGTGTGCCACTGGCTTTGCCAGTGTTTCCTGATCGAAGTCCCAAAGTTTGAACACGCAATCGTGTCTGCAATGGCATTCATTGTGCGCTGCAAATCAGTTAATTCTGCCAAAGTCGTCAAAGGCTTCTGGCGCCAGATGTGTGATCAACGGCAATTCAGGATACTGCTGGAACATCGGCTCAAGCAGGTAGTATCGAGCACTCGACCAATTCCAGTCAACCGCTTGCTTACAAAGCCCACGCTTCACCGGATTGCTGTGAATATAGTCGATTGACGCAGCAATTGCCTTTGCCGAATAGATATTTCGATCAAACCTAGAGCGACCACGTCGTTAGGTCAACTGAAAAATATTGCCGCAAGAAAACATCAAACGCGTTCATTGTTGATATAGGTCCTTCCTGCCAGAATCGAAAGCTTGTCTTGCCAGGTCGCTCACGAACAGTCAGTCGATCCAGTAAGGGACTGCTTTTCTCGACTAAAACTTCTTTAATCTTTTTAGAAAAGGGCTGCTTGAAAGAAGCCAGATATCGCCCGATATCAGGATCTGAAAGGACTGGCAGCACCAGCAAGTGAACATGCTCTGGCATGAAAACAAAGGCGACAAGCTGAAACTTGTTTTGATGGCAAGCTTGGTGGATCGCTCGTGACAACTCACGTCGCCACGAGTCATTCGTCAGCAAGGGCATTCTTCGATAGCAAGAGAAAGTTAACTCATGGAGATGCCCAGCTTGATGGTAATGCTTAACTCGTTTTCGATGTGGCTCGGAAACCATGTCATCAGCTCCGTCCCTTTGGAGGGTGTCACATACGGATCCGTTTAAGAATCGAAATGCGATCATGAAGAGGCTATTGTAGCCTAACTGACACTGGAATGGTCGCAAGGTGATTCGAGCCCCATTGCTTCGTTTAGAAGAAACACTGGCAAAGCCAGTGGCACACCAACACAAACCGTTGTTAACAGTGCCACCCCGCCGGATCAACGGACCTCTATGCATTGCCGCGACGCTTTAGTGGGACCAGCAGAGTCTTTAACAGGAGCTGGATGTCCAGCCAGAATGTGCCGTGATCGACGTATCGCAAGTCCATGCGCATCATTCATCGAACGATATGGCTTCATGTTTCTCCGTCTGCCAAATTCCCGTGATACCGGGTTTCACCGCCAGTCGTCGGCGTTGCCATGGCTGCACCGCTCGGCTTTCGGACCAAGGCAATGGACGCGGACCCACCAGCGACATGTCTCCCCATAGGACATTGACCAGTTGCGGTAATTCGTCGATGCATGTCGCTCGCAGCACTTTGCCGACCGAAGTGACGCGTGGATCGCGTGTCATCTTAAAGGCTGGGCCGTTGCGTTCATTGTGTTGCAGCAGCGAAGCTTGCTGCGCTTCGGCGTCGGCGATCATGGTGCGAAGCTTGAAGATCGTAAATCGGCGACCGTTTGCTCCTTCGCGAACTTGACGAAAGATGACCGGACCAGGAGAGGTTGCTTTGATGGCGAGGGCCGCAACCGCGATCGGGACCGCGGCGACGATCAAACCGATCACCGATCCGACGATGTCGACGAATCGTTTGGCGAACGCTTTCGTTCCGCCGACGTGCGTTGATGGAGGGGACCGATGATCGGAAGAAGTTTCGCGTTCGGTTCGTTCACCGGCGGGTGAAAGTCCCGAGTCGCCATCGGTTGGATCGTAAACGAAAAGTTCCAAGTCGCAGTTCAGTCCAGCCGACGCAAGCAGATTCTCCAGGTCGGAAAAAACAACGCGACCGCCCGATTCCGGCGTGTCCGTCAGCAAGACTCCAATGGTCACGGGGCCACGATGACCGGAAACGTCCGTGATTCGCAGCCGCTTGTGCAGGCGACGCGCAACCTGTTGCAAATCCTTTCTCGAATGACTTCCCGCGAGCAAGATTGACATCGATTAGGCAAAAGGGGGCCTGCCGTCGATCGGCTCGGCATCGTTCGCGCAACAGCTCGCGAGCAAATTGTCGTTCAGTCAACAACAATGGCGAGACCGATCGGTTGGATCGATAACCGAGCTTTGGACGCAGGAATGATCGGATCATCGGACGCAATGACAATAAACACGAAGGATCAGATGAACAGCAATGCCATACTAACTCCCGGTACGCCAAGATAAACACGGATTTATGAATATTTTCGGGAATCTTTTCATCCTGTTTACGATGCTCCGCGATGACTACAAAGATTAGCTTTGCTCAAGGGGCGTTTACGCCAGTCGACCAGCACGGCGAAGAACTTCGTAGACAGCAATGGCGGCGGTATTGGAAAGGTTCAGGCTGCGAACTTCCTTCGTCGTTGGGATACGAATTGCGAATGGCGAGTCGACATCAAGCAAATCCCGGGGGAGCCCCGACGATTCGCTTCCGAAGACAATCACATCCCCCAAGCGAATGTCGATTTCCGGATCCCACAAGCTGCGGTGTGCGAAGCGACTGAAGTACCAGAATTGTCGATCGGGTAAGGCGTTGATGACGTCGGCCATCGAATCGACAACTTGCAGATTTAACAAGTGCCAATAGTCGACACCGGCACGGCGGACGCTTTGTGCGTCGATTTTAAAGCCCAGAGGTTTGATGAGCCAAAGTTTTGCTCCAATTGCGACGCACGTTCGGCCAATGTTGCCGGTATTCTGTGGTATTTCGGGCTGGTACAGTACAACATGAACAGGAGGCGAGTCGACTTGCAAACAGGGTGCCTCTTGGGGCACACTAACGGCCTTTTCATTCGGATCAGACAATTCTGGCGACTTATCATTCATCATGGCAATTCGAGTAACCTGTGGGAAATGCCTGACGCGGTTCAACGTCAGTGACAAATTTGCTGGAAAGAAAGGGCCGTGCCCAAAGTGCAAAGAAACGATTCAGATCCCGGACAAAACGGAAGAGGTAATCGTTCATGCGCCGAAGGACGAAGGCCCCAAGGATTCCAAAGGCCGCAGTATTCTGAAGCCGATCGAGCGTGAGGAGGTTCGCGTCACGAAATGGGGCATTTTAGCAGTTGCCGCGTCGATCGTCGCGGCTATTGGAACGGCGATCTTCTTGCGAACGATGGAATCGGTTCCGGCGTTTATCCCGCCCCTGGGAGCGTTGTTGCTGGGTCCGCCTTTGGTTTGGGCTGGTTACACCTTTGCGCGTGATCAAGAATTGGAGCCTTTCACCGGCAACGAATTGTACGGTCGCGTCGCCATCTGTTCGGTATTGTTTGCCGCCTTGTGGTTGCTGTATGCGTTCGTCCCCGCTTATGTGATGGACTACAAGAGCGTCAGCGAATTGCCGATCGGCGCGGTCTTCGTCGCTCTGGCCGCCATGTTGACCATCGGGACGGTCTGTTCGGTGGTCGCCTTTGAGTTGGAAACAGGAGGTGGCGTCGTTCACGCGGGGCTCTACATCATCAGCACGATGCTGTTGGCGATCTTGGCCGGCATCCCGCTGTTTCATTTAAATTGATGTAGGTCCGCAGCCGCGGTCGCAACCCCACGTCGCCGATTGTCGCAACCGGACCGATGCGTCACAATCAAGAACGTGGTTTCGGTGTCCGGAACATTCAATCAATACACGACCACCCTTCAGAAAGCCTCTCAGTTAACATAATGTCGCTATCCGCTCAATTTGCGAACAACGCTTGTCCGATCTCGTTCGAACTCTTCCCGCCTAAAACCGAAGCAGGTTTTTCCGCGTTATATGAGAATGTTGAAAAGTTAAATCAATTCGGTCCCGCTTTCTTTACATGCACTTATGGAGCCGGCGGGTCCACGAGGGATTCAACTCTGGATGTCGTTCGGGAAGTGAAGCGAATCACCGGGAAGCCGGTGGCCTCGCACCTTACGTGCGTCGGCTCGACGATCGAGCAGCTTCGCAATTACCTTCAGCAAGCCGTAGGCGGGGGCGTCGATTATATCGTTGCCCTGCGAGGCGATCCGCCGAAGGGACAAACGTCCTTCGAAGCGGTCGCGGGGGGGCTGCGTTATGCGAACGAACTGGTCGCGCTGATTCGTGCCGAATTCTCGACGCTTGGCATCGCCGTCGCGGGCTATCCCGAAGTGCATCAGGAAGCGGTCAGCGCGGAAGTCGATTTGGAAAACCTCAAGCGGAAGGTTGACGCCGGAGCGGACTGCATCATCACGCAGTTGTTTTATGACAACGACGACTTCTTCAGGTTTCGTGACGCCTGTCACGCCGCCGGGATTCAAATTCCAATCGTCCCCGGACTGTTGCCAATTACAAACTTTGATCAGGCCAAACGGATCGCGTCGATGTGCAAAGCCAAGTTGCCGCAATTGCTTGTTGAAAAGTTCAACGAAAACGACGATCCGCAATGGCAAGTTCAAGTTGGTGTCGAACATGCATGCCGCCAGACGAACGATTTGCTCGAACGTGGTGTTGATGGCTTGCACCTGTATGTGTTGAACAAAAGCCAAGCGGCGGCGGAAGTTTTAAGTAGTATTGATCGCAAGTGAATCGGTTGCGACCCGAGCGACGCTGAAAAAATCTGTGAGGTTCCTTATGCGCTATGTCCTGATCTTGCTTGCCCTTTCGATCTTCAATGCATTTCCCGTTGCATCGGTTGATGCAAATGATGCAATCATCGACGCCGGTCAATTTGATTCGTTGCAGGCGGCGGCCAACGCAATTCCCCAATCGGGAGGTGTGCTGCGGATTCCGCCAGGCAATTATGAGATCAACGAACCGATCCGCATCAAGACGGGCGATACGCAGATCATCGGCTTCGGGACGGCGACGAATATCGTCAACAAGAACGAAGAAGGCCTGCCCGCATTGCTGATTGAGAATCCGGCGTACGCAGGTCAATCGACGCCATCAAAGATCGGTTGTGGCGCGTCAGCGTTAAAGATTTGCGGTTAACGGGGAACGCCAAGAGTGGCCCCGGCATTGAGGCTCGGTATGTTGAAGAGATCCACATTCAGGGCGTCAGCAGCAGCTATCACGGCGGTGATGGGGTTCGGCTCTACTTCTGCTACGAAGACCCACGGGTGAGCAACAACTTGTTTACATATAACAAGCGTTGTGGCCTTTATATTGAAGGCTGCCACGACATCATCGTTTCCGACAATCAGTTCGAGGAAAACCAAGATGCGGTGCAGTGCCTCGACGCGTTCAACCTGACGATCAATGGAAACAACCTCGACGATCATCTGGGGCACGGGATCGTGATCGAAAACACCTACGGTTCGGTTGTGTCAGGGAATATGATCGAGGAGTGCCAGGGCTGGGCAATGGTTCTTGATCGCGACTGTTATGGCATCACGATGTCCGCCAATGTGATCGCGCACGACTTTTCAGGCGGCATCGATTTGCGAGACGCACATGGATGCGCGGTTTCCGCCAACACGTTTACGATTGTCAAGAAGGTCGCTTTGGCGGTCCGGAAGCAGTCGGGAAACATCACCGTCAGCGGTAATAATTTCAGCGATACGTTTACCGGAAAAGATGACTCGGGAAATCCGCAACAACGTCGTCCCGACGAGCCGAGCAAGACGGAAGAGAATCCGAACGAAGCCGCCGGGATTTTGCTGGAGGGATGTCAGGGGGTGGTGATTTCCGGCAATCTGTTTGCGCGTTTAAGCACCGAAGCGATCCGTCGGACGGATGATTGCAAAGAGATCGTCTTGGGTGACAATGGCGTGTTTAAGAAATCCGCGAATTGAATCCGAATCGGGAGCACGGCGCATGACACGACTTCTTTCCCAGCGAATGCGATTTGCGATTCTGTTGCTGGCCATCTGTCCAATCGCGTCGCGGGGCGATGACTTGCGGCTGGAGGAAACCGATGCCGCGATCACGGTCCGGTCGGGCGACACCGTTGTTTTGGTTTACAACAAGCAGGCTCCCACGCTTCCCGAGGGAATGAATCCCATTTACAAACGTAGTGGATTCATCCATCCAGTCCGTTCTCCGCAAGGCCTGACGGTGACCGACGTGTATCCGCCCGACCACGCCCATCAGGACGGAATCTTTGCCGCTTGGGTGCGTACGAACTACGATGGTCGTGAAATCGACTTCTGGAATTTGCCGGGCAAAACCGGTCGCGTCTTGCATGATCGCGTGGTTGCGACATACGACGACGATTCGGATGAAAAGAAGACCGTCGGATTTGAAGTCGAATTGATCCATCGGATCGTCGCCGAACCTCAGGTCGATGTGCTTCGCGAGCGCTGGAAAGTCACCGTCCATCCACGCGAGGAAGACTACTTTTGTTTCGACTTGCAGACGACGCAAAACGCGATCACCGAAAAGCCATTAATCGTCAGCAAGTATCACTACGGAGGCGTCGCCCTGCGGGGACCTGCTCAATGGATTGTCCCTGGAAAATCGGATGCTTCGGATTCAAATGCCGATGCCGCCGCCAAGCCTCGGTTGTTCACCGACGCGGCCTCGGATCGCCTTGCGGGGAATCATCAGCCAGCTCGATGGGTCACACTTTCGGGAACCCAAGACGGGCGGGAAGTCAGCATCTCGGTCATGTCGCATCCCGAAAACTTTCGTTCTCCGCAGATGGTGCGTCTTCATCCGACAAAGCCCTACTTCTGCTTTGCGCCATGTGTCGCGAAGCCTTTGAAATCACGCAAGCCTCCCGTTTCACGGGCGGTATCGATACTTGGTTTACGATGCTCGCCCCGATCCAGCGTGGCTGAAACAGCAATGGGATGCATGGATCGCTCAGCCGGGACGATGAATAGGCACAAGTCCGAGTTTTAAGGCGAGCGGTCGATAAAAGCGTACCGTAGGATGGACTTCCAGTCCGTCCGTAAGTGATAAGGACGGACTGGAAGTCCATCCTACCGTGAAAACGGCAGGTACACTTCTATTGGCCGTTCGCCTTAACGGAATGTGTCGGCCTTCGGCCTAAGCAGGACGCTCTCCAACGCGCTGCGGCAAATTCCGTTTCGTTCAATTACCTAGAGCAACCACGTCGCAAGATCAACTGAGAAATATTGCCGCAAGATAACATCAAACGCGTTCATTATTGATATATGCCCGGGTCCCTGATCGTCATCGAATCAATCGCGACGTGTAAGGCGACACCGGGCCGCTCGTATCGTTGTGGTCTACTTCTTTAGTGCTGCTTGAGCGGCGGCCAAGCGAGCGATCGGCACGCGGAAAGGACTGCAGCTAACATAGTTCAGTCCGACATCATGACAGAACGCGATCGATGCCGGATCGCCACCGTGTTCGCCACAGATGCCACACTTGAGATCTTTCTTCGTGCCACGACCTTTCGAAACTCCCATTTCGACCAACTGACCGACGCCCGTGGTGTCCAATGATTGGAACGGATCGCAAGGCAACATGTCCTGCTTCAAGTAATCGGGAAGGAACGTGTTGATGTCATCGCGACTGTACCCGAAGGTCATTTGAGTCAGGTCGTTGGTGCCGAAGCTGAAGAAGTCAGCATGCTCGGCAACTTCGTTTGCGGTCAACGCCGCACGTGGGATCTCGATCATCGTACCGATCAAGATGTTCAAGTCGCCGGTGTATTTCTTCGCGGCTTTGGTGTCTTCGATCGTAACCTCGACCTTTTCGCGAAGCATCTTCAGTTCTGCTTGCGTACCGACCAAGGGAATCATGATTTCCGCTTTGGCGTCGATCTTTTTGCTCTTGCAGGCGATCACTGCTTCGGTGATTGCCGTTACCTGCATTTCCAAGATTTCCGGATACGTCACGCTCAATCGACAACCGCGATGTCCCAACATGGGGTTCATCTCATGCAATTGTTCCGCTCGCTTCTTGACTTCGTTGGGAGAAATTCCCAGTGCTTCGGCCATTTCCTTCTGGGCCGCTTTTTCGTGCGGAAGGAACTCATGCAACGGTGGGTCGAGCAAGCGAATGGTGACGGGCAAGCCCTTCATCGCGGTGAAGATTCCCGTGAAGTCCTTGCGTTGGAACGGCAACAGTTTGGCCAATGCCTTGCGTCGATCGTTTTCGTTCGTCGCCAAGATCATCGCTCGCATGTGACCGATGCGGTCACCTTCGAAGAACATGTGCTCGGTACGGCACAGACCAATACCTTCGGCACCAAAGTCGCGGGCACGCTTGCTGTCTTCCGGCGTATCGGCGTTTGTACGAACGCCTAATGTCCGGAAGTTGTCCGCCCAGCCCATCACGGTGCCAAAGTCGCCACCGAGCTTCGGCTCTTGACGTTCAACGGCTCCTTCCATCACTTCGCCGGTCGTCCCATCGAGGCTCAACGTGTCGTTGGCACCGTATGTCTTGCCGTTGACCGTGATCTTCTTTCCCTTTTCGTTGATCTCGATGCTTCCCGCACCGGCCACACAGCATTTACCCCAACCGCGAGCAACGACCGCCGCATGGCTGGTCATACCGCCGGTGCTGGTCAAAATGCCGGCGGAGCAATGCATGCCGTCCACATCTTCCGGACTTGTTTCCTTACGCACCAACAACACCGATTCGCCGGCGTCGGAGCGTTGCTTGGCTTCGGCCGCGGTGAACGCCAGTTTGCCAACCGCCGCTCCCGGCGATGCGGGCAAGCCCGTTGCCAAGACGTTCGCTTTTTTCTTTGCCGCGGCGGTGAAGCTTGGAAGCAGGCATTGTGTCAAGTCGTTCGCGGGGATCCGCAAGACGGCCGTCTTTTCATCGATCAGACCCTCCTTCACCATGTCGACGGCAATTTTGACCGCCGCGATGCCGGTTCGCTTTCCATCGCGGGTCTGCAACATGTACAGCTTCCCTTTTTCGATCGTGAACTCGATGTCTTGGACGTCCTTGTAGTGCTTTTCGAGCTTATCCTTGATCGCCAACAGTTCGGCATGCACTTCCTTGTTCCACTTCTTCATTTCGATCACAGGCAGCGGTGTGCGAATACCGGCCACGACGTCTTCGCCTTGCGCGTTGATCAAGAACTCACCGAAGAACTTGTTCTGCCCGCTGGACGGGTCGCGGGTGAAAGCAACTCCGGTGCCGCTGTCATCACCCATGTTTCCATAAACCATCGACTGGACATTCACCGCTGTTCCCAACAAGCCGCGAATATTCTCGATCTCGCGATAGCGAACGGCGCGCTCGGTCATCCAACTGCCGAAGACCGCTTCAATCGCCAACTTCAACTGGTGCATTGGGTCTTGCGGGAAGTCTTCGCCACCATGCTTCTTGAAGACCTTCTTGTACTCATCGCACAACTCCTTCAAGCCTTCCGCGGGGACCTCGGTGTCCTGCGTGACCTTGTATTTCGATTTGACCTTGTCGAACGCGTGCTCGAATTGTTCGTGGTCGATTCCCATCACCACGTCGCCATACATGTTGATCAAGCGGCGATAAGCGTCGTAAGCAAATCGCGGATTATCCGTTGCCTTCGCCAGCCCTTCGGTGGCGACATCGTTGAGGCCAAGGTTCAAGATCGTGTTCATCATGCCCGGCATTGAAACCGCGGCTCCCGATCGAACCGACACCAACAAGGGGTTTTCGTTGTCGCCGAACTTCTTGCCAAGTTCCTTCTCCAAGGTGGCGACGGCTTCGTGAACTTCGGCCATCAACTTCTCCGGCAAGTTCTTGCCGTTCTTGTAATACGCGTCGCAGCATGTGGTGGTGATGGTGAAACCGGGAGGGACGGGAAGTCCAATATTGGTCATTTCCGCCAGGTTGATCCCTTTGCCGCCAAGGATCGCTTTGCCGACGCCTTTACCCTCGGTCTTGGTCTTGCCGAAGTAATAAACCATCTTGTCGGCTGATCCAGCCGATGAATTCTTTGCCATTTCAGTGAGCCTCTGCGTAGTTCGAGTGCTTGTATTTGAAAAAAGGGGGTCTTTCCGGACGCTCAGCGCAACGTTGCTTTGGCTAGAAAAAGGCCAGACATTCGGAATCGAACATCGATGAGCGCGATAGGATGGGTTCGTTATTCGTTCGCAATCGGAAGCGAAACCTACGTAATCGTGTCGAGTGAATGGACCGCGCACGGTATAGCTCGGCGAAATGTAGTTTCAAACACCCCAGCCGTCAATATCCCCTCGAACCGCGAAGCTTATCGGAATCGCATGCCACAGGCTCGCCGGAATGCCTAGACACGCTGTCGCATGGTTGCCTCATTCGCTAGGATGCCCTTGCATTGATTGCCGCCCGGCGTGAAGATGCCCGCTCATACCCAAACTTTTGTACACCTTTTAATCAAACCAATTACAAAACGATGCCCGATCCCCTTCCGCTGCGTCTTGGCGCTCACATGTCGATAGCTGGCGGCTTGGAGAAGGCGGTCGAGCGGGCGAAACAGGCTGGGTGCAGCGTTGTTCAGATCTTCACCAAGAACAACAACCAGTGGCGAGCCAAACCGTTAACCGATGAAGGCATCGAACTTTGGCGGAACGCCCTGGTTGAATACGCCATCACCGATCCGATCGCGCATGCGTCCTATTTGATCAACCTGGCGTCCCCCAACGACGAACTCTACCGCAAGTCGATTGACGCTTTGGTCGTCGAATGGCAACGGGCCGAGCAGCTTGGTCTGGACGGTCTGGTGGTTCATCCGGGGGCTCACACCGACAGCACCGAATCGGAAGGGCTCGCGCGGATTGGCGATGCCGTTCGTGAAGTGATCGATCGAGTCGAACCGAAGGCGTGCCGACTGTTGCTGGAAAACACCGCTGGGCAAGGTTCCTGTTTGGGACATTCGATCCTTCACCTGAGCATCATGCTGCAGGCCATCGACAATCCTGCGGCGGTTGGAATCTGCTTTGATACCTGCCATGCGTTGGCATCGGGTTACGACCTCACCACCGACGAAGGCTTCGACGAACTGGTCTCCGCCATCGAAAGTGAACTGCCGTCGTCGGCGATCCGCGCGTTGCATCTGAACGACAGCAAGAAGCCTTGCGGTTCTCGCGTCGACCGTCACGAACACATCGGTCGCGGGTATGTGACCCTCGACGGATTTCGACGCGTGTTGAAGCATCCATTCTTTCGCGACTGCCCGATGTATCTGGAGACACCCAAAGGGACCGACCCTGATACATCGAAGGACTGGGACGTGCAGAATTTGGAAGCGTTGCGGACGCTTGATTTGACGTAAGTCTTGCGGCTATCCACCATTAAATTGCCGCTTACCGCGATTTAGTCACAAACATTCGACGCCGGTCGCTGATGCGCCGAATACTCATCATGGTGAAGCTTGTTTTCACTAACTTGAAGGGGCAGCGGCACTGTCGGCATTCGTCGGCAGTGCCGCATTTTTTTTCGGCTCCTCCGCATCACCTTCCCCTTGAAGTTCGGTCTTCGGCAACAAGGGCTCGCGCTGGATCGCCACCTTCACCGTGGCGAGACTCATCTGTTCACGGGTGGGCTGCCAATTCTCGACAAACCGCCAGCTTCCCCCCTGCAAACCCGAGTCGGTGGCGATCAGCAAACTTTTGGGAATCTTCGGGTCCAGCAGCAGCATGCGTGAGTCCGCCGCGATCATGATGCTTTCCTGATCGATATCCATCAGCGCGACGAAAAGCTTTCGCTCTGCTTGCTGTTTCCGAAGCGTGTAGGGGAAATGCGGGTCGTCACTACGGCTCGCCGTCCACCCCGAAGCATCGACCGCTTGCTGGACATCCTCCAATTCGATATCCAACCCGACCGAAGGATCAAGGGACAACGAACGCAAAGCCAAGACGATCTCCTTCGAGACGATTTCGTTATCCATCAGCGAGGCCTCCTGCAGGCTCTTGCGCGCTTCGGATGTCTTGCCCAGCCGAGCCAACGCCATTCCGCGATTGAGCCACGCGCGGGAATTGGTGTCGTCCAGCTCCAACGCCTTGTCGTAATCGTCGATGGCATCGGCGTAGTGCTTTTGCTCGAGGTGAAGATTGGCTCGCAGGAAGTATCCCTGCGCGTCGGGGCTCAGTTCGATCGCCCGCGTCAGGTCGTCCATGGCGGACGCAAAGTTTCCGACATCGTGGTACGCGAGACCTCGGTTCTTATATCCCAGTGCAAACTTCGGAGACGCAGCCAGGACCTTGCTGAAGTCGTCGATCGCCTTGGCGAATTCTCCCTGCTGCGCGTAGAGAACGGCTCGATTGTTGAACGCCTCCACGTAGCGTGGATTCTTGGCGATCGCCGTGTCGTAGTCTTTCAAAGCGGCGTCGACATTGTCCGTTCGCTCGTTGGCCAAACCACGCAAATAGAACGCTTCGGCGTTGTTGGGCTCGCTTTGAACGACTTGGTCAAACAACGTGATCGCTTCGCTCGCCCGATTCGCGTCGGACAAGTACTTACCCCGCTGAAGCATCTCCGCCGGAGATAGCGATCGCTCGCCGCAACCGATCAAGCTGGCGAGCAGCCATGCGAGGCCGACGCAGGCAACGATGAAGCGTCCCGTCGTCGCCGATGAAATGAACATCACGCGGTTTTGAAAATAAAGCGTCATCGTCAACGAGGTCGATTGCGGGTCGAAAGCGAAAAGATTTGATCGGCCTGATCGTCCCCGGCGTCATCGGGCGCGGCGATCGGTCGAGGTGGCGGATCGCCGCCCGAAGGTCTCCCCGTTCCGTCGAGCGCGGCGCAAATTTGTTCAAAGGAAGCCGGCACCGCGACGCCGACCGTGCGTCCATCGTCGCTGGTGATCTGCGATACATACTGTGGCTCGACCAAGACAACGAAGACGGAGTCTTCTCGTTCGTCCAACTGCGACCGCCAAAAACGAAGCTCGCTGGCGGGGGTTCGGTATCCATTGCACATGATGCATCGCGGCTTGAGCACGTTGTAAACTTCGATCGTTTCCGGCCAAGCATCCAGGCCGATGCAACGATAGCCGTAATCCTCCAATGCTCGGATCAGGCTGCACCGCCGCCGCGCGGATCGCTCCACGAACAAGACCATGTTGTCGCGGTCGTTTTCAACGAACATTGGCTTCACTTTCTTAATTCTTCGGACGACGCGAGGCGTGATTGCGATCGCCCCTGCTTGCTTATGCGTCGCGTGGTCAGAATTGAGGTGATTCGCTTCATTTAACGCGAAGGCATCATTTCGGTCCACGCACGGTATAGCATCCTGATTGGGCGAGGTCGACAACGCAAGTTGCGACGGGAAATTCGTGGTTTCCCGCAGGGGCTCCGGCTCGGTGGCGACAGCGGACGCGACCGGTAGGACCACCGTCGGGGGTGGCTGATCAACGATCGCCGCCTCAAGTGGCGTTTGACGTCGACGCATGGCGATCGTTAGAGTTTCCAGCCATTGATTCAACATGGCCGTCGGCACAAAGCTGATATAGCCGCAGATCATGATCAGGGCGAACGGCCATAAACCCAAAAAGATGCCGATCCCCGCATGCATGCCGATACCGACGATCAGCATCGGCAACCGTAGCCATCGATTCCAGATCAGGAAGGGGAAAGCGACTTCCCAAACCCAGGTGCCGATTGTCAAGATCTGATACAGCCAGGGAACGTAGGCCAGCCAAGTCATGCTGGCGTGTTGATGTTCGTAGTTCGACGCGATCCACCAGATCGCTTCGCCCGACATCCACGATTCGCCTTGCAGTTTGCTGACGCCCGCCCAGAAGTAAATCACGCACAGGTGAACCTGAACCATCCGCATGGTCAATCTGGCGGCGGAGCATTTGAGATCCGGTGGCGGTTGCTTTTCGGCGGAGGGATTGCGGCGACGGCGTAGCCATTGATCCACCGAAAGGCGCGCACCGCAGGGACTAAGGCAAAGGTACAGCAGCCACGCGGCGGTGACCTGATCCAGGCCGAAATGGGCCATCGGAATTCGGTTGGCGTACGAAATGCAAATGACAAAGGTCGCGAACTTCGTGACTTGTGTCCACAGTCCAATCGTTAGGGCCAAGACGACGGCGATGCAGACCGCGTGGGCGAGCCACAGGTAGCCGTCTGGAACGAACCACCAAAACGAAAACGCCCACTGATCGGCTTGCAATTGACTCACCAGCCTCTCGGCTTGCCAACCGATTCGATTTCCGAAGAACGCGGAAAGGTCGAGCGTCCAAACAGCGAGGGTGTACAACAGGACCAATCCGGTCACTATCCGCAGCAAGCAAATGGCGATCGGGTCGTCCGGTTGATACCAGAACCGATTCCAGGCATCGCAAATCAACCGCCAGCGACGACCAACATGCTTGCTCAGTCGTCGCGTTACGGTTGCTTCCATCGAAACTCGCCCAGCCAAAGTTCGTTGTATGTGATGGGGTCGTCCAGCGGCCTTCCGGATCGATACTGATCGGGCGTGGAAAGTTCGTGCTGCACATGCGATACGACGACCGAAGCACCTTCGTTTTGCCGAGCCACCTCGGCGGCATACGTCTCCACGATCAAGGGTTTCAAGTCGGGACGGGCTTGAAACATCGCCGCCATGTGTTCGGTCAACAAGAAGTGGCGATGATATCGCAACCGAGGCCAATACTCTCGGTTGGGACGGCGGTCCCAATGAACCGACCCGTCGGCCCGAGTCACCTCATACGAAAGCAGAGTCGAGCCCCCTGGTTGGGGCGCGAAGAAGTGGTATCCGTGATTCAGATACAGCAGTTGCAGATATCCGCTGCATTTCCTCCAGGCGCTGCGGGCGAGCTCCGTTGAGGGAGGTATCGATGCTGGTGCCGTGCAGATGGCGAAGAAATGCCACACGATCCAAAGGTTCAGTGCCACGACACCAATGCGTTTAACGAAGGATCGGTAGGGCACTGAGGTGAAACGCGTCCTTGCGACTCCGGTTGAAACCATCCGGTGAAAGGTGAAAGCCTATTCGGAATTCGGGTTACTGCATGAAACGGACGCCAAGCCTTTGCAAACCTCCCATTTTAACTGGTCGATGGCAAAATCGGAAGGCTTCATTTGGATCGGGCTTCTGCATCAATGGCCAGAGGGGATTTGCTGAATTCAGACAAATCGCAATTCCGAAGATATATCGAAGGATTGGGTTGTTGGAGTTGAACGGCCGCCACCGATTGCGTGGTGCTTACCGCGCGACGCACCTTCCGCTTGAACGTGATGTTGGATGATTCATGAGCTTGCTGCCCATTGCGACGCCGCGAACGGCTGACATTCTGACGCAACTGCGCCTGGTTCGCCAACTCAACAGCGACAACCAAACGCTGGAGGGTTTGTACACGCAGCTAAGCACGGGTCGACGCGTGAACACGCTCAGCGACGATCCGGCCTCGGCGATTTCAGCGATTTCGTTGCAGGCATCGAAGGAATATTCGGATCAGATGCTTCGCAACGCCGATTCGGCGGAAGGTTATTTGAATGTGACCGATACCGCGTCGTCGGACATTCACAACGCACTCAACGAAGCCCAAGGAACCATTCTGCTGGCGGCTCAAACGCCCCTCAGCGATGCCGAACGAGGGGCGTATGCCGAGGAACTCGAGCGGATTACCGACCGAATCGTGACCGCGTCGAACGCTACCTATCGGGGGCATTATGTCCTGGGGGGAGCGATCGACAAGCAAGCACCCCTTTCACGAGAGGGAGTCGCCATTGTTTGGTCCGGCCAGCCTTCGCTGCAGTCGACGCGGATAAGCCGCGAATGGTTGCTGGAAACCGGCATTCAAGCGAACCAGGCCTTGGGAGTCGGGGCGACGATAGGGAAGAGCGACGATCTGGACGTTGCCGTAACGACCGCGACATCGCTGACCGATATTTATGCCGGGCAAGGAATCACGCCAGGCGTCATCCGTTTGGGGGCTGGACAGAATCGATACGATGTCGACTTGCGTGATGCGAAAACGATTGGCGATCTTCAAGATGCCTTGCAGTCGATCGACTTGGATGGCCGCAGCTTGCAGGTGGACATTTCCCCCGAAGGGATCAGCATCGATTACGCCGATGGATTGGGGGGAACCTTGTCCATCGACGACGTTGGCGAAGGAAAGACCGCCGAATCGTTGGGAATTCGTAATCCTCTGGGCTTTTCCGGACTCCCTTTGACCTCGCATTCGCTCGACCCGACATTGTCGCCCCTTGTTGAACTAGCTGACTTGGCTGGAGGTGCTGGGCTCGATCTGAGTGCGGGACTGAAGATCAAGCAGGGGGACGCCACCTTTGTTGTTGATCTGAGCCAAGCGACGACGATCGAAGATGTCGTTGTGGCGATCAACCTTTCCGGAGCCGACGTTCGCGCGAGCCTTTCGCCCGCCTCGGGGCAATTGGAGGTCGTCGGTTTAGCCAACGGTGTCGACTACTCGATCTCAGAGAATGGTGGAAACGCGGCTGAGTTGTTGGGTCTTCGTACCGCAACGGCGAATACAACTCTAGCTGAACTGAATCGTGGCCTGGGTGTCGACATGGCGACGGGAGCCGATTTCACGATCACACGCACCGACGGTTCCACGCTGGAAATCGATCTTGAGGGAGCGAACACGATTGCCGACGTGCTCGATCGGATCAACAATCACGTTGATAACGTTGGCCCCGCCGTCGTAACGGCCTCCCTGCGTTCGGATGCAAACGGGATCAATTGGCAAGCGCCGTCGGAGCCTCGGTATTATCCGTCGCCCAGCCAAACGGCAGCAACGCGGCGGTCTCGTTGGGAATCATTCCCCGAGGCATGACGGAGGCGCAAGCGACCGACGATGGGACGACCGCCACTCTGCAGGGCGTCGATTACCGACCGGTGGAGACGGGAAGTGCGATCGACACTTTGTTGCGAATTCAATCGGCGATCGAAACGGGTGACATCTCCACGATCACGCGGCTTGCCGCCAAAATGGAGGGCCACCTGGAACGATCAGTCATGATGCGGGCGGATGTTGGTTCGCGAGTGCAGAATTTGCAGACGGTCCGTCAGCAGACCGAAGAGTTTTCGATTGAACTGGATTCGCAGTTATCGAATCAATTGGATGCTGACTTCGCTCAGGTCATCTCTGAAATGACCGCGCGACAACAAGCCTTGCAGGCGAGTCTGCAGGTGACCGCTCAAATTTCGCAGTTAACAGTCTTGAGCTTTTTGTAGCATTTTTTCAATGCATCGTCGGAAGAATGCCGAATGAAAGGATGGGGCATCGCACCATCCAACCTAAACTTCAGTTGCAAGGACGCAACCATGCGCATCAACACCAGTCGATTCGGAACGTTAGACCTTGCCGAAAACGAACTGTTCAACTTTCCCCAGGGACTGATCGGCTTGGAGTCGCTGAAAGTTTGGTGCTTGGTTCCCGATCCCAGCAGTCCGGCGGTTGCCTGGTTGCAATCGGTTTCCCGGGCTCAGCAGGCCGTCGCCGTGATCAGTCCTCGAGCCTTCGTCGAAGGCTATCGAGCATGTGTTGCATCGCGTGATTTAGCTTGCCTTCAAATTCGTCCGACCGATCGCACATACATTGTCACGACGGTCGCGGGGCATGTGGGACACCTGACCACAAACCTTCAAGCTCCGATCGTGATTAATTTGGATCGGCAACTCGGCTGTCAGGTTGTCGCCACCGACGAACAACCACTTCGCTACGCTCTTCGCATCGAATTCGAGAGCCGAGCCGCTGCGTAACGTTTTTGAACGGTTGCTTCCAACACTTGGTCTCTACCGAATGATCACCGTCGCGGCTGCGTGATTGCTGCCGATCTTTTGTCCCGGAAGGGATGAAGTTTTGGCGACAAGCCGTAACCGGACATCAATTGCGTTCATTCACGCCCGGCCCGGCATGTATCTTACGGGCCGCCGTCCCAACCGACACGCCATGTCTTCTTGTCGGGACGAATCTTCGCGCTGCATTGCTAGCCTGCCCATGCATTAAAGGGTAAAGTGTCCTCAAACCTTTTACCGTGCGTGGTCTGGAATGATGCGATTGCATTAAATGAAGCGAATCACCTCATTTTCGGCCAAGCGACGTTTAACACTTTTCGTCCCCATCAGCCTCGAATTGATCGAGAAGACGCAGAACCATGACCGCAGAAGACTCTTTGATCCGACAACTGGAACTCGCACGCCGCGATTTGCTCGACCTTTCGACAGCCAATCGTCTGCTGAACACGCCGCGAGACGCCGCACGCGGATCGAGCGTCGAAATCAAGGATGAAGTCTCGGCGGAGGTCTTCCGGATGTTGGTTTCCGAAAAGAAACAGATGCACTTTGAACAAGGGGTTGAAGCGGAAGAGACCGATGGGAGGAAACGCCGTACGACGAAGAAGCGATCATCATCGAAGCAATCCGAGTCAGCCGATCGAACGACCGATGCGTTGCTGCATACCGAACTGGAACCGGAAGAGCTTGATGAGCGATTGATGTCGCTGGTTTCGGATTCCACCGCATCCTTCGAGGAAAAAGGGATCAACGTCCTGTTTCTTGCGATGGGGATGTTGCGGTGGTACGACGCCGACGAGGCGGACAAGCCACGCGATGCCCCTCTGCTGCTGATTCCCGTGACGCTGGTCCGAGATAAAGGGGGAAGTCGCTATACGCTGAAGTACACCGGAGATGAAATCGAGACGAATCTGACGTTGCAGATTCGCTTGAAAATCGACTTCGGTATCGACTTGCCCACCGTCCCGGATACGGAAGACCTTTCGCCGGTTGTTTATTTCAAGGAAGTCAGCGAAGCAATTGCCGGCCAGAAGACGTGGGAAGTGCTGGCTGACGATATGCTGCTCTGGTTTTTCTCGTTCACAAAACTGCTGATGTATCGAGACTTGGACCCGGAGACCTGGACCGGCTCGAAGCGGTTGGAGGAGCGTCCGCTGATCCGTCAATTGCTTCAAGATGGATTTCCCCCCGTCGAACCATTGTGTGGTGAAGGGGACATCATCGATCCGTTGTTTGAACCGTCACAGACCGCGCACGTCATCGACTGCGACAGTTCGCAATCTTTGGTGATCGAAGAAGCTTGTCGCGGCCGCAGTCTGGTGATCCAAGGACCTCCGGGAACCGGGAAATCGCAAACGATCACCAACTTGATCGCCGCCGCCGTTCAGTCGGGGAAGACCATTCTCTTTGTGGCGGAGAAGATGGCCGCATTGGAGGTTGTCAAACGTCGGTTGGACAACATCGGAATCGGCGATATGTGCCTCGAACTGCACAGCAACAAGGCGAACAAGCGGGCCGTCTTGGAGGAGATCGATCGGACGTTGAAGCTTGGGTCACCGATCCTTCCCGGCGAATTGTCCGACACCGTCAAGCAACTCAAGCGTCGTCGCGACGAGTTGAATGCGCATGTTGATAACTTGCACACACCACTGCGGCCAAGTGAGCGTTCGCCTTATGAGGTGTTATCGGAGTTGATCGATCTGCGCGCCGATGACGTTCGCCTGCCCGACTTTCAGCTTGAAGAAGCGGCAGCATGGACGAAGGAGGAATTTGAGCGAAACTTCGAGGCGGTTTCCGAGCTTTCCGAAGTCATTGAAAATATCGGTTCGCCGGAAGAGCATCCATGGCGTGGGTCCGAATTGGATCAAATCCTTCCATTGGATCTGGAGCGATTGCTGGTCGCCGCACCGCGTGAAATCGAATCGCTCGATGCGCTGACAAAGTCGGCCAGTGGCTTGGCGACTCGATTGAACGACGATCCTCCGGCATCACTTGCCGGGGTCGGTCGGCTGTTGCGAACCGCATTGGCGTTGTTGGCTGCTCCCGAGTTGGACGCGCAGGCTTTTCGTGGCACGGTGTGGCGCGATCATCGCGCGGCGATCAAGGCGTTGGCCGACAGTGCCCGTTCGATTTTGTTGGCGAAGGACAAACTGAAAGATCGCGTGTCGGATGCTGCTTGGGATACCGATGTCGCTGAGGCGAGACAGGCTTATTCGCTGTACGGCGAATCGTTCTTTCGCATGTTTCGATCGTCGTATCGAAATGCGCGACGGCTTCTCAAAGGACTCTTGACGGGTCCTCAACCGGACGCGTTTGCCGATCGAATGGAAATCCTGGAACTTCTCTACGGATACCAGAAAGCGAAGAAGGATTTGGGGGAATCCGACACGTTGGGAGAACAAGCGTTTGGACGATTCTGGCTGGGAGTGAAAACCGATTGGCGGCGTCTTGTTGACTGGGAAAGTTGGGATACGCAAACGGCCGCTGACGACACATCGCGACGTTTCCGCGAAATGCCCGCCTTGTTGGAGGATTCCGCTGGTGTTGAAGCGTCCGTTGGCGAGACGGCAGCGAAGCTGGACGACTTTCTCGACGGTTTTGCACGACTGTGCGAGGCGCTGAAGATCGATTGCTCCGTCGCATTCTCGGAGCATTCATCGAACCGGACCGCTGCGAAACAGACGCCCTCCGATGGCCAGACGGCTCAGTCGATCGAGCGTCCAGAAGAGGAAGAGACTCCGGATGCGAACGCTCCGGCGAAGGATCTCGATGCTCGACTTCAAAAGCTGGCACCGGCGGACCGGACATCGCTGGTCGATCTTCGCCGTCGGATGGTGGCCTGGGGGGAAAACCCCGAGGGGCTACAGCACTGGCAGACCTATCGACGGTCGCGCGCGGCGATTGCGACGATTGGTGACGGCGTCTTGGTTCAAGGACTGAACAGCGGCAAGATGCCTGCGGCTCAAGCACCTCGGATCTTCCGATTTGCGTGCGCTGAAGCGATTCTCCGCGACATGCTGAAGCAACTTCCGGGACTCGAATCATTTGACGCGGCAAGGTACGAAGACATCGTTGGTGAGTTCTGCGATTTGGATATTCGCCGTCTTGAATTAGCCCGAGCCGAAGTCGCCGCCGCCCATTGGTCAGGCATCGGTCGGCGTCGAGAAGAGAACATGGCCGACGCGGTGGCGTTGTTAAAGCATGAGATGCAGAAGAAGCGGCGTCATCTGCCGCTGCGTCAACTGCTGTCGCGCGCGGGGGCCGCGATCCAGGCGGTCAAGCCGGTCTTCATGATGAGTCCGCTTTCGGTTGCCCAGTTCCTGGAAGCGGGAGGCTTGGAGTTTGACATGCTGTTGATCGACGAAGCGAGCCAAGTTCGTCCGGTTGAAGCGCTGGGGGCGGCCGCGCGTTGCCGACAGATGATCTGTGTCGGGGACGATAAACAGATGCCGCCAACACAGTTCTTCGGCGTGGTCGTTGGTGATGTTCAATTGGACGACGGTGATTCGCCGGCAATGCAGGCCGGTGACGTGGAGAGCGTCTTGGGATTGTGCATCGCGCGAAACATGCCGCAACGGATGTTGCGTTGGCATTATCGCAGTAAGCACGAATCGTTGATCGCGGTTTCCAACAAGGAGTTTTACGAAAGTCAGTTGTATGTGATTCCCAGTCCTGAACGAAGTGGCGAATTGGGCGTGAAGTGGCATTTCGTCGAGGGTGGGAGGTTCATCAAAGGGAAGAACGCCATCGAGGCGAAGGTGGTTGCCGAAGCGATCATGCGGCACGCTCTGGAACGACCGGACTGGACGTTGGGCGTCGGAGCGTTCAGCGTTTCTCAACGCGATGCGATTTTGAAGGAACTTGAAACGCTGCGTCGCGACCATCCGAAACAGGAGGCGTTTTTTGATCCCAATGCTCCCGATCCGTTCTTCGTGAAGAACCTGGAAAACATTCAAGGTGACGAACGGGATGTGATCTTTGTCTCGGTCGGATACGGACCGGGGGAGGACGGCAAGGTTTCAATGAATTTCGGACCGGTCTCCTCTTCGGGTGGCGAGCGACGATTGAATGTATTGATGACACGCGCCAAACGCGTCTGCGAGATCTTTTCATCCATGCATGCCGAGGACATCGATACGACTCGGGCTACCGGACGTGGCCCGGCGGTGTTTCGCGAGTATTTGAAGTTCGCTCAGCTCAGTGATCAGGGCATCGACCCGCTGGAATCATCCGACGATCACGATCCCGCCAAGAAATCCGGAGACCATCTAGTCCGCGTTTTGCGCCGTGAACTGATCGAACGAGGTTATGAAGTGGAGTCACACGTCGGCATCGCGGGAGTGTTCGTTGACTTGGCGGTCGTCGACCCGGATAATCCCGACCGATATCTGTTGGGCATTGATGTCGACGGGGATTCATATCGAGCGGCTCGCAGCGCGCGCGATCGCGATCGGACACGGATGGGAGTTCTGGTCGGTCAAGGCTGGAGCATGTATCGAATTTGGAGCCTTGAATTCTTTCGCCGTCCCACCGAGCAGCTCAATGCTTTGATCGAACAGATCGAAGCGGCACGCAGCGGACGAACGAAAAAATCAGGGCCTCGATTGGCGAGCACGGTTTCATCCGTCAACCGTCAGACGGGCGGCCCCGATCCATTGTCGACCGCCGTTTCCGATATGGAACCCGTTCCGCCCCGCTCCGCACGCGAGATCGAAGCCGATCAAGAGGACGATGCCTTCTCGGTCAGTGATGTTCTTGGAACGGCGATCAAAGTGGGCGGGGCCGTGTTGACGGCCAAAGAGGGCAAGGGCTTGGATGCCGCCATTCGTGTCTTGACGGGAAAGAATGAACAGCAACGGGGCGGGTCGAAGAACCGCTAAGGACTGGGGGACGTTTCGCAATAATGAACGCGTTTGATGTTGTCTTGCGTCAGTATTTCTCAGTTGATCTTGCCACGTGGTCGCTCTAGGGTTGACTAGCAAATGCTTGGATCGGGCTTGAACCTGATTTCAAAATTCGTTTACAAGCCGAGACAATAGATGAAGCGCGTCCTTCGAACTTGTGAGGTTCGACCATCGCTTCATTCAGTCACCCGAGCAATCGTCTTGCCGAAATGTCGCTGCTGTTCCCATACCGCTGCTCGATCGCACTATCGCTGTGCTTGATTGCTTGCATTGGATGGACTCAAGATCGACCGGAATATCCCGATTCGGCGACGGATGAGCCGATTCTTTTTGACGATTTCCAGTCCGAAAGCGGAAGCAATTGCGACTCGATTGGCTGCACTGGAGGCGATTGCATGCAATGCCGCAGTCGTCGGAGAAATCAAACCTTTTGTGGTCGGTTGTATGACGCATTGACCGATGCCTTGTGCGGCAGTGACCCATGCTATCAGCCAAGCTGGCATTTAATCGAATCGTCGTCGTTCTGGGTCGATTCGGCACGGACCCAGAATCGGGTTCGAGCCCGCTGGGACTACGGCTTGGGAATGATCTTGCCCGATCGCGCGGAATACTTCTGGGCGCGTGTCGGTCGGCTGGGGCCTGATCCGCAACCGGGATCGGCAACGGTAAACGAACTCGATTATCACGAGTTAAGCATGTATACCGAGACGGCTCATGGAGCGTTCTCCGTGTTCACGCTGACACCATATCGATCGTTGTATATGAATGAAGCGGGTCATGCGGCTGGATTCGGCGATATTCAGGTTGGCACCAAGAGCATGCTTCATGACACGCCGCTGCTGCAGGTCACGCTGCAAATGACGACATCCATTCCGGCGGGCAATGCAAAGTTTGGGCTGGGGACGGGGCACGTTTCGTTGGAACCGGCGTTATTGTTCGGACTCGCACTGACCAGCAAGGATTTCATGCAAGCACAGGTCGCCGAGTGGATTCCTCTGGGTGGCGACACCGATTACGCGGGGGCCTTGCTTCGCTGGGGCATCGCTTGGAATCGCATCCTTTGGCAACGCGATCAAGACAATCTAATGACCATGAACCTCGATTTTGTTGGCTGGTCATTTCAGCATGGATCGTTCACTGATCCAGTTCTCGGTCAGCAGTCGGCAAACAATGAAACGTACATGTATTTGGGTCCTGGGACGCGTTTTCTCGTTTGCGGAAAGTATGAGTTCGGCTGTGGCGGACTGTTCGCGGTTTCAGAACGTCATTTCGCTGAGTACGTATTGCGGACCGATTTCACCATGCGGTACTGACGCGTTAGCGGGACCAACCACTAGGTGTCGCGTGAATGAACTGAGGTGATTCGCACCATCAAATGCAACGATAGCGGTTCGGACACGCACGGCATAATTCGGAGAAATTGTCGGGTTGTGTCTTATCTCACTGAAACAAAAGCCGATCGAACGACAATAAGGCAAGTGGGAATTGATGTTTCAGCACGTCGACTCGAGCGTGAGCCACATCGATCAAGAAAGCTTTGGTGAACGTATATACATCGCGTGGTCAGAAATGAGGTGATTCGCTTCATTTAACGCGACGGCATCATTTCGGAGTACGCACGGTAAAATTCGATGGAAGCTTTTGCGATTCCTCAAACGGCGACTATCAGCGAGGATGTTTCGATGCCCAAACCGCTAAGCGATGCGGAGCTTGAACATCGTATCCATGATGCGCTCCCTCGCTTGCTGCGGCTGGCGACACGATTGAGCGGCAACGCGGACGTCGCCGAAGACGCGTTGCAGGATGCTTTGCTGAAGGTTTCCCGATCATGGAAGCGGTTTCGTGGCGAAGCCGCTTTGGAAACGTGGATGACGCGGATTCTGATTCGCTGCGTCGCCGACCAATTGAGGAAACGAGGCCGATTGCACGAATCCATTCAAGAAGACAATCGGCAAGATGTAAGTCGGCAACTAGGCCCGGTCGAGCAGACGCTGGCCGATGAACGTCGAGAACAAGTTCGATTGGCGATCGGACAACTCCCCGATCGGCAACGCGAAGTGCTGGCATTGTCGCTGTGGGAAGGTAAATCGACCGAGCAGATCGCCGAACTGTTGCGGATCAGCAAGCAAAATGTTTACGCGAACCTGCATGCGGCGCGCTCAAGATTAAAACAACTGCTGAAGGATGCGTGATGAATCAAGATCGTCAAACTGAATCCGATTTATCGAACGACCTGCCGGATGATGAAACTCTGGACCGCTGGATTCGTCAAGCCGATCCCGGTTCGTCGTCCCGGTCGGTCGAGATGCTTCGCGATCACTGGGGACAATGTGTTAACCAACGAAGAAAAAGGAAGCGTTTGGTCGCCAATGTCGCTTGGGTGACGGCGGCATGCCTGCTGTTGTCGATCGGCGGTCGATCGATTTGGATTCATTCGAACACAAAGATTGTCCAGCACGCTGACGCGCCGCACATGAAGGAACGATCAACGGATCCATCCGATGTGCCTGGCGATGGATTATCCGGCAGCGATTTACAACCGAAGCCAATTTCGGAAGACCGAGTGAGACGTGATATTGCCTCGAATGTGCCTGCCGAACAAAACAAGAATGATCATCCCGCAAGCGATACGGTCGCTGACGAGTCGACGTTGTTGAGCCGCTTTCACGCGGAAATCGAAGACCTGCCGGTCGATGATCGGGTCGCGCGGTTACAGTTGATTGCTGATCTTCGGCGGCTGAGTTGGCAACAGGCAACGGAGCTGATTAATGGAATTTCGCAATGGGGGAACAATCAGCACCGTAAGCTTGCGATGGCGGTCCTTTCCGCGGCCGCTGGCAACGACGCGACGTCGATTCAAGTCCACTGGTTGTCGATGTCGGCCACTCGCGGTGACGCTTGGGAATCGCTGGTCCGGTCGAGCACATCGGTTCAGTGGAACGAGCTCGTTCGCCTGGCGAAGTCGGACGATGAACGAACGCTGCTGTGCCGCCGGTGGGTCGACGCGTGGCAATCGGGAGGCTTGGATCAACTTGTTTCGATGTCCAGCCTTGCGCCGTGGCGACCTTCGATCGAACAAGCGGCTGAGAAATTGAACGTCGATGCCGCCATCGATTTACTGGATCGGATCGACAACGAATCGCCTCCGCAACAGGCTGCCGCGGCGTTCGTCCTGGCTTCGATCGAGTCGCCTCAGGTTGATCAATTGTTCATGGAGATGATCACTCAAGGTCGCCGTCGCGTGGTGGCTTATCAGGCATTGATGGTGCGTGATCGACCTCGCAACCATCAGTTCCTGAACTATGCACAGCAGCGATACGATTTGTCGCCTGCTTTACTGACCGCTCAACAACGATTGCAACGTTGGGCTGGTCCCGCTTTTCAATGGGTCTCTGAAACAAGGAGTAACGACGATGAAAATGAAAACTTACTGTTCGATCTTGATGGGGATCGCTTCGATCTTGTCGCTGCCCGCTTTGCAAGCGAGTGGTCAGGGACGTGAGCAGGCAAAGGCAAATGTTGCTCAAACAATTCGTGTCTACGATGTCAGCGACATTGTCCAACAACAGTCGCAGATGATCGGCGATTGGTTGACTGGAGAGAACGATGCACAGGTCAGTGGACTTGGCAACTCAGCGACCGGCGGGTTTGGTGGGAGTGCCGGTATGCCTGGTACAGGCGGCGGAGGAATGGGCGGAGGTATGGGTGGAGTTCCCGGCGGCGGCGGTGGTTTCTTTTCCGTTCCATCTCACATTCAACCCCAGTTCGGTGGCTTCGGCGGCGAGAGTGACCAGAAGGACACTCAGCAAGATGGTGGCAATACGGATCGTGACGTGGACGTTGAATAAAGTCATTTTCTTTGTTCGGTCCTGGGTTGTACAAGCGCGGCTTCATAATGCGGACGCATCGAAGAGACAATCTGCCCGAGCCATTGATGCATCGCTTGGGCATCGTCCGCGTTAAGCACCGCTTTTCCGAGCGGTTTCGATGCCTCAGCGGGTATCTTCATCGTAATCCGCCCCGGCGGGATATTGGTGGAACAAAAGGCAGTGTCGGACGGGATGCCCAAAAAATTATATTGACTGGCGTCAACATGCAACTGCGGAACGAAAATCAGCGATGGCGGAAGCCACTGCAATTCGCCCATGGCCTGGGTGCTGACGCCGGAAGAATCGGCGTCCATCAGCCAACAAAAGGTATCGACACGTCCCGTCCGCGGATCGGTCAGCATGGCGTATCGAAGCGGCAGCATGCGATTGACTCCCTGGGCACGGAAGGCACCGACGGTATCGACCACAAGGAAGTTTTGATTGATGACCTTGTAGACCGCTTGGGATTGCTTGGCGTCGAATTCCTTAAGCAGCATCCGTTCGAGAATGCCAAAGTTGGCCCCGAGTTGCTTTTGCGTGCGGCTGTCGATGACGACGTCTCGTCCATTTATGGATGTTCCGGCCCCGGTGGCGACTTCGCTGAACCGCCACACGCCGTCGCTCCCCTGTTGCACGCGCGCCGTTAATGCGGTGAACATCAAACCGGCGAGCCTCATGTCCCGTTCAGGGATCTGGTTCACGTCGCCCGACGCAACGCGGGGGAAGCTTTTAACGATCAGATGAGTCCAGCCTTCGGGAGGGCCCGCATCGACGATCGTCCCGGGTTGAATGATCGAGATCGGCCGCGGATCGGTCTGGTACGGTTGAGCAACAGCGACGACTGCCTGTACAGTAGCCCACAGTCCTATGATGATTGAAGCTCGCATGTTCCACGCTGTTCCTGAGTTGCACCCTTGTTCGATCTGGGCTTTCGTGTCCGTTCCGAAGCCCGTATTTCAATAATGAACGCGTTTGATGTTATACCGTGCGTGGTCTGAAATGATGCTTTTGCATTTAATGAAGCGAATCACCTCATTTTCGGCCACGCGACGTACATCTCGCGTTAATGTTTTTCAGTGAATCTCGCGACGTGGTCGCCTTTGAAGAATCCTTCCTCAGTATAGACGTTTGTCGCGATCCCAAACCACATCGATCTTGAATGGCTTTTATGACCAGCACCTTGGATTCACCAACAGATTCCGCACTGTCCGATATTCGAAGTGCTCCGACCGACCCGATGCTGCGGATTCGTGGCGCGCGGGTTCACAATCTGAAAGGTGTCGATCTCGATCTGCCGCGAAATCAGTTGATCGTTGTGACGGGGGTCAGCGGCAGCGGCAAGAGTTCGCTAGCATTCGACACGATCTATGCCGAAGGGCAGCGTCAATATATCGAAAGCATGTCGACATACGCTCGGCAATTCGTTCAGCAATTGCCGCGCCCCGATTGCGATCACATCGATGGTCTTGAGCCGACATTGTGTATCGATCAGAAATCGGGAACCAACAACCCGCGAAGCACCGTGGCGACGGTAACTGAAGTCTACGATTATCTGCGGCTGTTGATGGCTCGTGTCGGCATACCGCACTGTTATCATTGCGGGGCCGCGATCCTGCAGCAGACCGGCGAGCAGATGCTGGCTTCGCTGATGAATCTGCCCGAGGAAACGCGTCTGATCTTGTTGGCGCCCATGGTGCGCGGAAGGAAGGGAATGCACGAAGAAACGTTTCAGCAAATCCGCAAAGCCGGTTTGGTTCGCGTCCGCATCGACGATGCAATGCATGACATTGATGACTTGCCAAAGCTTTCGTTGCGGAAGAATCATACGATCGAAGCGGTCGTCGATCGGCTGATCATTCGTGAAGGCATCCAGTCGCGGCTGACCGAATCGATCGCCACCACGCTGAAGTTAAGCGACGGGCTTCTTGTCGCGTACTATGAAACACCCACATCGGATGATTGGGAACAACGAACACTCAGCTCGCGATACGCATGTCCCGAATGTGATGTCAACTTCGAGGAACTGGAACCGCGAACGTTCAGTTTCAACAGTCCCTACGGAGCTTGTAGCGCGTGCGACGGACTGGGGCACATCGAAGCGTTCGATCCGGAACTGTTGATTCCGGATTGGAACGGAGTCGCCAAGAATGTCGTTCTGACGGCTTGGAAGGGAGCGACGGCGGCGACGCGTAATCGAGTTGGGAAACAACTTCGCCAGCGGATCGAGGCCGGAGGAGGTGACTGGGATCAACCGCTCCAGCAATTACCCAGCGATCAGCGACCCGGTTTAATTTCGGCAATGATTGAACCATTACAGCGTGAACTGCAAAAGAAGTCCCTCTCGGAAGCAAGGCAAGCGGAGTTGAATGACTTTATCGGCGCGGTCGCTTGTGAGGCGTGCGGCGGGGCGCGGCTGCGTCGCGAAGCGCTTAGCGTTACCCTGGCCGGGCAAAACATCGGCCACATCGTTTCGATGGCCGCATCGCAGGCGACGAAATTCTTCGCTGGATTGCAGGCCGAGTGCGACGCGGATCGTGATGCCGCGAACGAAAAGATGAAGCAAAAGCGATCGACCAAACGAGCTTCAAAGACGCCTTCCGAAGCGACGACCGCCGAGCAGACGTCATCTTCGAACGGATTGCATGACGAATACGAGTCGGCAATCGCCGCGGAAGCATCATCGGAGTATCGGGTCGGTGGGCATCTGTCGCCGTCTCAACGCAAGATCGCGCGTCCGATTCTGCTGGAGATCAACAAGCGGCTCCGATTTCTTGATCAAGTCGGCGTCGGGTATTTGACGCTCGGGCGATCGGCCGACACGCTCAGCGGCGGCGAATTGCAACGCGTTCGCTTGGCGACCAGCATCGGCAGCGGACTCGTCGGCGTTTGCTATATCCTGGATGAACCCTCCATCGGATTGCATCAGCGTGATAATGACCGCTTGATCGCGGCGCTGCGGGATTTGCAGCGGCAAGGGAACACGGTGCTGGTGGTTGAACATGACTAATCGATGATGCGTCACGCCGATTTGTTGATCGACATGGGCCCCGGAGCGGGACATCAAGGTGGTGAAATTCTGTTTGTTGACTCGCCGGCGGAGATCGACGCGTGTCAATCGATGACCGCCGATTACTTGACGGGGCGGCGGAAGATTGCGGTTCCCTCTCAACGTCGGTCGGCCAACCCGGATCGAACCGTCACGCTAACCGAGGCGACAACTCATAACTTGAAACAGGTGACCGCGAGGTTTCCCCTGGGATGCCTGATCGGCGTCGCCGGGGTCAGTGGCAGCGGAAAGAGTTCGATCGTTAACGACACACTCTACCCGGCTCTCGCTCGGTCGCTTGGCTTGCAGTCCCCCAAGCCCGGTTCGCACGGCGAACTGTTGGGGGCCGAGTCGATTGACAAGCTGATCCGAATCGATCAGCAGCCGATCGGTCGCACACCGCGCAGTTGTCCAGCGACGTACACCGGGGCTCTCGATTTGATTCGAAAAGTCTTTGCCGAAACACGCGACGCGAAACAACGCGGCTTCGCTGCGAATCGTTTCAGCTTCAACGCCAAGCCGGGACGCTGCGAACAGTGTTTGGGACAGGGACAGGAAAAGATCGAAATGAACTTCCTGGCTGACCTATACATTCGCTGCTCGATGTGTGGAGGCAAGCGATTCAATCGCCAAACGCTTTCGGTACGGTTCAAAGGCAACTCGATTGCCGATGTTCTCGAAATGACAATCGACGATGCGGCCGCGTTCTTTGAAAGTTTTCCGAAGATCGAGCGTGTGCTGACCAGTTTGCAGAGTGTTGGCCTGGGATACTTGCATCTGGGGCAACCCTCGACGACGCTCAGTGGCGGTGAGGCGCAGCGAATCAAGCTCGCCACCGAATTGGCGCGATTGGAGACCGGCAATACGCTGTACCTGCTGGACGAACCGACAACGGGACTTCATTTCGAGGATGTGCGTCGGTTGATTGAAGTGTTGAACTCGCTGGTTGATCGCGGCAATACGGTGATCGTGATCGAACACAACCTCGACGTTATCAAGTGTTGCGATTGGATCGTCGAGCTTGGCCCTGAAGGAGGTCAAGCCGGCGGTCAATTGGTGGCCGAAGGTGTCCCTGAAGACATTATCGCTGGTCCTGAAACACCCACCAGTCGCTATCTGAAATCGCTGCTGCGGACCTGATGGAACGTATCGGTCGTCTTCCGCCGACGGCGGTTCCTGTGTCCGCTCTTCCGGGCTGAGAACACGAAGCGCCAACATTTACGCGATTGGCTGCTAGTGTGCGTTATGTTCAAAAACGTGTGCCTTGGTGCTTACAGTCGATCCTTCCCGTCGCTGATCGCATCGCTCGCCATTTGGATATAGAGCGGGGGAACTTGATCGCGCCGATCGAAGACATACTTTTGAAGGACCTCCGTGCCCAATTCGAGTTTACCGTGATGCTTGATCATTTGTGTGGCAAAAACGAGCGCCAGGCCAGCGGATAGTTCGACGTCGTCCAAACGAGTCGATAATTCTTCGAAGGTCTTCGCGTTCCAATCGTGCCCCGTCCACGCTCCCAAAATGAACTGCATCTCCCGTTGATAGAAATCGCCCTGTTGAAAATGTTCGACCAATGAAACGCATTGGCTGTACAGCAAGGCGTCGCATTCAGGATACTTTTCGAGTGTCTCCTCGCCTTCAAAAGCGATTTGCAGAATTGCCTGATACAGAATCATGTTCAGCGGCAGCAAGAACGTATCCCGCATCGAATCCTGACGCATCAGTTTCGCGCGACCGATCGCTCGGCCGCGCGGACCGTTGTTCACGTTGGCCGAAATCTTCTCGATCCATTCGATCGGGATCTTCTCACTGCGCAGAATGATGTTCAAGATCACGCGATCATCGACTCCCGAACCTCCCAGAACACCTTCGATGACCTGTCGCAGTTCGCCGTCGCGGTAACCGTCGCTCCAGCAGACCAGGATCGGTTCAGCGTTTTGCGATTCAAGGACCATCCGATAGCCGGAGATGCTGGAAAGTTCTTGCGGTGTCGGCCAGCCTTCATACCAATTGCGGATGCGACCACGCCGCCACAGGTCTTCGGCGGTCGCGAGATTCCCTTGATCCTCGTGGATGATTCCCAGCATGCCGCATGCTTCGCTGAAGTGGGCGTAATGAATGCCTTCGGTTGGCATGGCCGGATCGATCCGTTGCAAGAAGGCCTCCAAGTCCTGCTTTGCCGAGGCGAGGTCTTGCCGCGCGTACGCGATCCGTGCCCGGTCCAACAACAGCGGCAAGTGGTCTGATCGAATCTGGTCGATGGGTCCTTCCAGCCATGGTTCGATGATTTGTGATGCTTCGTCGAATTGCTGCTCCAGAAGCAACATCCAAATCAAATCGCTGATGATGGCGACGCGTTCCATTTCGTCCGGTCGGGGCAACGCATCGATCTCCGCCAGCAACTTCTTCAATTCGGGAATCGCCTGCAACCTAGCTTCATGCGGAGTCGAGCGGGGATCGCATCGGATCGAATCACACCAACGCCAAATGGCCATCCGGCGCACCTGAGCATCGTCGCTGAATAAGTCGATCGCCGAACGCAACGATTCCGAGTTGCCTTCGTTCAAGAACGCCAGTCGCGATCTCTGTCCCGACTTGATCAACATTTTGGAGAAGACGGCTTTATCGGACGTGGGAACCAAACGCTGGATATCCTCCATCGAATACCACGTCTGCAATTCGTCCTGAAGCACCGACATCCGAACCCGCAACGTCGGGTCATCGTTGTAGGCGGACAATAACCGGATGGCGGCATACAGATACCATCGCGAGGCGTCTTGATCGGCCGAACCGCTCGGCGAATGGTTGTCGACGATTTGCTCCAACTGACGAAAATATTCGCTTGGCTGATCGTATTCGTACGTCAAAGCAAGTTTAAACAGCGCTTCGACATCTTGCGGTCGCTTGGAGTATTGTGCCCGCGCCTCGCCGATGTCGCCGGCCGCGAAGGCCTCGTCGCCCAATTGGATCTCGCGGTTGATCGCGAAAGCCGTTGGATCGATCACTTGATATTCCAGAATGGGCAGATCGATCGAGGCGTCGGGCGGGCAAATCACGCCGTAGGCTCCCGATCGCGAAGGACTGAGCGGAAAGGGGTCTTGAAACTCCATCACGTTGCGACGCCCCACCGCGAATGTTAAACCGGTCACTCCCTCGCGACGCGCTCGCAATTGGAGACTACCGCCGAGCGAGACGGGTTGTTGCCTCAGAACACTGTCCCCGCGTACTGGATCCTTGCGAACGATGTACATCCTCAGTCGATCGAGCCGATTCGCCTCGGCGATTGAAATGGAATCGTCGGGTAAATAAGCCGGGTCGTAGCTTTCATCAGCGAGCACAAACTGATAACAACTCAGATCGTCCACATTGAGAGCCAATCCGATGGCCGGAGTCTGCAAAGACGACTCGCGAAATTGCACGCTTATCGAAACGTTCCCCGCCGGACACGCTTCGATTGGAAGCATCCATTGATCACTGAAATCAACCGGCAGTCGGACCCAATGGTCGTCTTGCTTGTTGAATGCATCACCGGCAAGTTCCGCCACCGGGAGGGGCCGCCATTGCTTCAAACGTCGATCCAATCGTTCCTGAACCGAAGCAAGGCTGCTTTGAAACGCATCCGATTGCGGCCACGGATAGCGTTTGCGAAGTCGCTCGATTTCTTCAAGGATGCCCTGTTCGGCACCGAACGTCAACGTTGGCTGATCGATCATCAGCGAAATCGGATTCGCCCACACGTTCAGCAGCCGCAAGCGACGCAAATCATCCTCTTGGTTTTCCGCAATCCGACCGCGAAGAGCTTCGATCTCTTCGAGTCGTTCGATCAAACTTTGTGTGACGGCGTCGTCGATCCGCAGCGCGTCGGACTGCAATGACGGCAGGCTCTGTCGTTTCTCTTCGTCGACGATTAAACGATCGAATTCTTGTTCGGTGCGAGCCAGATCAAGTTGATCCTGCAGCTTGTTGTTGGCCGCAACCACCGCCCGCTGCGCCGACTTCGTCTCCTCCAACGCATTCAATGTGATCAAGGTGGCGACCGACGTGGCGACCGCAATCACAAAGGTCGACGCCACCAACGCGGCGCTCCAACTGCGATTCTTACGAGCCCAACGTCCCATACGATTAAACATCGATTCGCGAACAACCGAAACTTTCTCGTCGGCCAGATAGCGATCGATATCGTCGGCCAGTTCACGCGCCGATTTGTAGCGATCCTTGCGATCGGGTTGCATCGCGGCCAAGCAGATCGCATTGAGCGGTTTGGGGACTCTGCCGTGGACGGCTCGCGGACTGGGCAAGTTTCCGCGGCGGACGTCGTCCAGCAGGTCGTCGACCGAATCATATTTGCTTGTGGAAAACGGGGCGGAGCCGGTCAACACTTGATACAGGGTTGCTCCTAGGCTGTACACATCGGCCTGCGGACCGACTTCGTTTAGCTCTCCGGAAGCTTGTTCAGGGGACATATAGAACGGCGTCCCCACGATCGTGCCATGTCGCGTCTGCGAACCACCGGACTCGATGAACGCCGTCGCGCCACTTGCATCGGGGGTCGAGGATTCGGACTGCGTCGCTTTCGCCAAGCCCCAGTCAACGACAAGGTTTTCCCCGTACTCACCCAGCATGATGTTGGCGGGTTTCAAATCGCGATGGATCACGCCGCGACTGTGTGCATACTCGATCGTATTGCAGACGCTCTGGAATCGATTCAGCAGGCTGCGCAATCGACCGGCGAACGCGGCTTCGTTTTCAGGTGAATGCAGCGCGGCGATTTCGTCGGCCAAGCTGCTGCCGGTGATGAATCGCATCGCATAAAACGGCCTGCCGTCTTTGTAACGGCCCAACGCATAGACCGGAACGATGCCGGGGTGCTCCAGTCGACCTGTGACCTCCGCTTCGTAGATGAACCGTGATTGGCTTTCGACAACGTCGGCGAAGCGTGCTTTGATTTCTTTGATCGCCACGTCTCGACCGAAGTCCAGGTCTTGCGCCAACGAAACCGTTCCCAGACCGCCTTCGGCGTGCTGCCGAATCTTGCGAAAACGGGCGGCTTCGGAGTAGCCCGCTGACGTTCCTTCCCGTCCGGCACCGTCGTCGTCGCCGGACGTTTCGGTCGGATCGCCGGCAATCGTTTGATAAGGATCGGTCGGCTCTTGCGGAACGACCGTGCTGATGTCGGATTGAAAGGATGAGTCTCGCTTTGAATCATCCGCGGCGCTCCCTTCCTGGGCGTCATCGGACGCAGTCTCCGGCGGGAGCGTTCGCCAAGCTTCCGCGATGCAACTTCGTATTTCCTCCAACGAAGCATCGGCGGGAAACGTTTCGATCCAATCGCGAACTTGCTTGCCGAAGGTTGGATCGATGACGTATGTCTGTTCCAGATGCGTAATGATCTGATCGGTCGAAGTATTCGATTCGCGATGCTCATCGAGAACGGGAAGATACTTTTCCGTCTGGATGCCAAGGTGATCGAGCGCGACCGCAATTCGCTCGGCATTGGTTAGCTTGTTTGCCATGTTGTGCTTATACCGTGCGTCGTCCGAAACGATGCCTTCGCGTTAAATGAAGCGAATCACCTCATTCGTGGCCACGCGATGTAAAATGCCAGGCTCAGCCGCCGGAGAAGCTTTCGTGGTTCCTGCAAATTACGTCAGTCCTGGGAACGGATCGCCATGATAGACAGGCATTGGGCGGTCTAACAAGTCGTACCAGTGCGCCGATCTTGGCAGCCCCAACGCGGAATAGATTGTCGCGGCAAAGTTCTCCGGCGTCTGCGGGTCGTCCTTCGGCCAGCCGCCGTGTGAGTCGGACGATCCGACGATCCGTCCCCCTTGGATTCCGCCGCCGGCGAGGAAGACGGATTGAACCGCCCCCCAGTGATCGCGACCAGGCAAGGCGTACGCGCTGGCCAAGTGCGTGATCTTCGGCGTTCGCCCAAACTCACCCGCCATCACGACGAGTGTTTCGTCCAATTGTCCGGTCGAATCGAGGTCATGTAACAATGCCGAGACTGCTTGATCCATTGGCGGCAGCAGATAGTTCTTCAGATTCGGAAATGCGTTGCCATGTGTGTCCCAGGTCTCGTTGTTGCCCAGATTGACCTGCACGAGGTTGACGCCTGCGGTGATCAGTCTTCGGGCCAGCAACATCGACCAACCGAAGACATGCCGACCGTAACGATCGAGCGTCTTGTCGTCCGCCTTGACGACATCGAGCACGTCGCGCATGTTTCCGTCGCTGAGCATCGATAGGGCGCGTTGCTGGAAGCGATCGAAATCATCCACTTCCGCCAACTGCCGAAGGCTTCGCTGTTGATCCTGCAAATCGGACAACAGGTCAACTCGATTGGAAAGTCTGTCCTTCGAGATCGCCGCGGGCAACTGAAGGCTCGGCAAATCAAAGTTCAAGCCTTTGGGATTTTCAGCACCGCGCTGATGATGAAATCCGTATTCCGGCCACGATCCGTAGGTCTGCGGATTGTAGCGGCAGCATTCGAGCAAGAACGGGTCGCGACCGGTACCGAGCTGACCGGCAAATTGGCCAGGGATCACGCGACCGGTGCGATGCACCAGTTTTTCAGGAAGCATGATCGCGGCGGGAAGGTTGTTCGCGGACTGAGTAACCTGTCCGGCGATGGCCGCAATCGACGGATGATCGGTCTCTTTCGGCATGCTTGGACTGAATCCGGTCGGCATGTCCGATCGGCCCGACAGCATGACCATGTGCCCCTGCGAATGTTCGTTGTAAGGATGCGTCAAGCTGCGCACCAAAGACCACTTGTCGCTGCATGCCGCCAATTTGGGCAAGTGTTCGCAAATTTGTAAGCCTGGCGTACGCGTGGCGATTGGTTTGAATTCCCCTCGAATCTCCGCCGGTGCATCCGGCTTCATGTCAAAGCTTTCGTGCTGCGCCAGCCCGCCGGAAAGAAAGATGTAAATCACATTCTTCGCTTTTCCACGACTTCCGCCGGCCGCCGACGCTTCCGCTCGAAGCCGATCAACGTGATTCATCCCCAAACCAAGTAAACCGATCGCTCCCGCTTGAATCGCCTGACGGCGAGGAATTTTTGGATGCATCAACATGGTCGCATGGGCTCCGCGAAAAAAGGCAGGACGGATGAACCTTAGGAACAGGGCATAGGCGTAATGTATCGGAATTTGCTGCTGATTGCAAAACCTTTATATCAATAATCAACGTGTTTGATGTTAGCTTTCGCCAATGTGTCTCAGTTGATCTTGCGACCTGGTCGCCCTAGGACGTTGCGTGGTCAGAAATGAGGTGATTTGCTTCCTACAGCGACCACGCACAGTATAAGATGATTTCTGCTATGATTTCGGGATTGAGAAACTCGCTTATCCGTATACCCCTCGTCGGACTTTTCAATTCATGGCTTCCAACGTTCTCGATGCGACGCTCATGCCACCGGACTGGTCCGGCTTTCACGCCGACTTGCAGGCGGCTCGCATCGACGGTGCCCAAATTCCGCATTACGACTTTGATCAAGTCCAACAGCGATTGATCGCGGGGGAAAGCGTGACGGAATTACAGGATGATCTCTCGGACCTGCCGGACGCTTACCGATCCGCGCTGCAAGTTTTCCAGGAGACCGAGTCGATCGAAGTTGTCCTCGATGGGCTGACGGCGAAGCAGCATGCGCGGCAGCAACTGCGTCGCGCATTGACGCCCACGATCCTTTACCTTTCGTTGTTGATCGCTGTCGGCTTTCTGGGACTTTATCTGTTCAACGACAAGATCAATCCGACCATCCATAGTCTACGCGCGGACTTGCGACGCGTGTCGTTCGTGAATGGCGGAACCGAGCAATTGCCAGCGCTTGGCGAGCAACGTTGGTTGCCGATCGTCGTTTTTTGCTTGGCCAATCTAATTTGGGTTGGGCCGATCCTAGTTGTCACGGGAGGGACCGGGTGGATCAGTCGCTGGCTCGGCGGGCGAACCTACGAACGCGCCTGGGTCTTGATTTCGGCGGTACGTATTGTGGAAGAACTGCGGAAACGTGGGATTGCGAAAGAAGTGGCGTTTCAATGGGCGAGCGATCTTGTTTCGGCTGATGCGCGAACGAGAAACACGATTGCCGACTGGGGCGTCTATCTAGACCAAGGGGTTTCGCTCCATGTGCTTGCGGATAGATATCGGCGGATTGCTCTTGGACGGCTGGCTTGGCTTCGCGCGGCCGTTCCAATGGCGTTGCTTTGTCTTGTCGGTGGTAGCTTCGCCCTCTTCTATTGCTGGGCGGTGTTCCTACCGATTGTCGAAACGCTGCATGAACTTGCCGTGCCGGGAGCTTAACGTTGACAACAAACCAGCCCATTGACGAGGCGCTCGAAGATCGTGAGGCCGAAGAACGACTACAGGTGGCGTTGACGCATCGTCAGGAAATCGTGACCGCGCTGCGACACGGAGCGGCCAACTTGCCCAGCGCTCTGCGTCAGCGAATGTTTCGTTTAAGCGAACGAATGCGTAGCGATCTTTCGTTGAACGACGCGATCCGAGATGTCGATGCGCTGGCGGTTCTTGTTCCGCTGGCGCGGCAAGAGTCTCCGATCAACAGTCCCCGGCAAATCGATGCGGCCGTCGCGGTTGCGATGACCAACATGCCGCAAGCGTCGCAAGCATCGCGTGGAGGCTGCTCACTGTTGATTTATCCGTCAATGATCCTTGCTCTCACGGCATTGATTTTCGTCGGTTACAGTCTGTTTCTGGTCCCCATTTTCGGAGCCATGTTCAAGGATTTCGACTTGGAATTGCCAATCGCCACAAATTTGGTGTTGTCGGTTTCCGATTTCTTGCGAACGTTCTTGATCCCAATTGTGGCGGTCTTTGCCGCGATGTTGATCCTGATCTTGGTCGCATTGGTGTGGGTGAGGAGTACGTCGTCCGGTGCTCGAATGTGGGGGCGTGTTTGGAAAAATCGACGTGTCGCGATGTCGGGAATGGCATGGCACCTCGCGTTGTTGATCGACGCTGGCTTCTCTCGTCGGCGGGCGTTGGAAATCGCGGGCGATGCGGCGGGGCATTCGCAAGCACGCAGGGAAGCCGAGGCCTGTGGACAAGCGTTGTCAAGCGGCACCGGGACGCCACCGCTGTCTGCCAATGCCAAAGGTTTGCTTTTTCAAGCGATGCTGTTGGAAAAGAATGCCGACACGATCTCGTTGCTGCGCGAACTGGCGTCCATTCATGGGGAAAGACAGAGTCGCGTCTCCCACTGGGGACTCGCTCTCTTAACTCCGTTGACGGTCGTCCTCGCGGGTACGTTGGCGGTGACCATGCTGGCTGCATTATTGATGCCGTTGGTTTCTTTAATCTCTGCGTTGGGATGACCATTCAACATGAAACAACTCGCAACGAAGAATTCCTTTGACTCTGGCTTGGCCGCCACATCCGTTGCGGATCGCGCACTTATTCGAACGTTGAAATTTGCACATCAACAAGGCGAATCGCCCGGACCGTACCTGCGTGCTTTAAGCGACGAATTGCCAGGCGGCGCTAGCCTAAGACTACGGATGCTCGTCCGCGAAATGGAAGCAGGTCAATCGTTACTCGATGCGATCGAACGCGTTCCCGGCCTTCTTGAACCGAGCGGTATCGCCGCATTGCGTCTTGCGTCGGAAGTTGACCGTATGCCCGCCGCTTATGACGCTTTGTTGTCGACTGCGGAGATCGCGGACGCGGAGAATGAACGTCCGTGGGAAAGCGCGGGATCGGAATGCTGGCGGCTGGCGGTACAGGTGTCTGTTGCCTTTGTGATTGTGTCGTTCATTGTGCTCAAACTGTTTCCGATAATCGAACAAATGTTTATCGAGTTTGATCTCGCCTTGCCGACGCCGACACGTGCGTTAAAGCGGGCTTCACACCCACTTTCGTTGTTCGGTCTCGTCGGATTGTTTGTCGTCCTCATTTTTACTTTGTTCAGATTGCCGGAGATCGCCGCTTCCCTGCGACGTTTCTTTGCCCCCGCTTCCTCAATCCAGCGATATGTCCCATCTAACATTCGCTTTCTTGCGCTGGCCGCGTTTTCAACGAAACTGGGTTGTTCCTGGTCGTCGATGGTTGCGATTCTTTCACGCAATGCGTCCTCCAAAATGCGAGCGCGACTTTCACGGGTTCATGCGGCATTGGACAAAGGGGAAGACCCCGTGTTGGCCCTCGCCCGAGCAGGCTTGCTGATGAAGCACGAAGCCCACGCGTTAGGGACCGCGGGTTCCAGAGAGGGGCAATCATGGCTGCTGCACCGGATGATGCTTCGACGTTACCAGCGGTATCGACAAGGGGTCTATGTGATGACTCGAACGCTTTCCATGGCCATCATGATTTTTGTGGGATTTGTTGTCATCTGGACAGCCATCGCGGTTTTGCTTCCTCTGTTTAGCCTGATAGGAGCATTGGCATGAGATCCGCCACCACCCCAACCGTTCGAAGATGCGAGGTTCGCGATCGTCAAGCTTTTACGATGATCGAGATGGTGATCAGTGCGATGATTTTGTTCGGCGTGATGTCATTGGTTGCGTCGATGGCTTTTCGTGTTGATCGCGTTTGGATTGATGTCCGACATCATCGTGTCGCCATGACCGAGCTTTCAAATCAATTGGAAGTGCTCACGCGTACGCCCGTCGAACAGCTTCCCGACGCGATCAACAACCTAATGCCATCCAGTGCGGTTGCGGAAGCATTGCCCAACGTTTCGCTTTCAGCGGAACTTCAGGAAGAAGGCTCCCTCACTCGCATCACCCTGCAACTTGACTGGCAACGTCGCCACGGGGGGAAACCCATGCGTATGGTCGCCTGGGTCTCCAGCGGCACCGAAGACGGCCAGGAGGATGACGAATGAGTGTTCCACGTCTGTCACAAAGCCTCGATCACACAATCCGATCCAGCGGTCAAAGGAATGGCCTCGCGCAACGAACGATCCGACGAACAAGAGCGGATCGGTCGGGTGTTTCCATGCTGGAAATCATCGTGGTCGTTTCCGTGACAGCCACGTTGATGACCCTTTGCGTGAGCTGGATTCACCAGTCGATGAAGTTCGCGTCCAAGATGCGGGATCGTCAACATGCACACCAATCGTTGCTGCGATTGTCGCGTGAGCTTCGCGACGATGTGAACTTGGGGAAAACTCTTTCAATGAAAGACGGTCAGTCATTGCAAATTGCCAACAGTGATTCGGAGACAATCGTTTACACCATTGAGGGCTCGGTTGTGTTGAAAACCGTGTTTCGCGAGCGTGAGGCGACGAAGAGCGAACGGTTCGAACTGATTCCAGGTTCCGTTGCAATTTGGCGATCCGATGCAATGCCCGATACGGTGTCGTTGACCGTGCGTCAACCATCGCCCCTGCAAACGACCCATCGCTCAGCAACCGATGAGACGCCGACCGATCCGGCCTCGGCGACTTCGTCGGCGTCCGTCGATTTCTATTTTCAAGCTTCGTGCAATCGCTGGCCCGACGCGCAAGTGGAGCTTTCGCCATGATCAAGTCTTCTGAAGGTCGTCGCTGGTCACCAATCATTCGACGTCAATCGAGGCGCGGAACGGTCTTGATCGCGGTGTTGGTCTGTATCGGCATCGCGTTGGCGATCACCCTGACCGCGATGCGTGCCAGCTTGAGCACCCGCCGGCAATTGAGTCTGGAAAGGCAGCTTGAACAGACGCGCTGGTTGCTGGACGCGGGAGTCACCCGCCGATCGACAAGGTGGCGACCGATCCAGATTTCGAAACCGAAACTTGGTCGGTCGATCCGCAACTTCCCGATTTCTCCGTTGCCGAAGTCGAAACCGCTGTCATGCGGAGGACGGACGACAACGTTCGTGTTCGCGTCACCGCGAAGCTCGCCGGCGGCAAACAAACCGGCAAACCCGTTCAACGTTCAAGAGTTTTTACAATTAACAACAAGGAAACAACGGATGGCGAGAACTGACATTTTTCATGCGTGTTCCAAAACGAAACAACTTCAACGAATCCAGCGAATGATGTCCCATTTCCCGACGCGGCACTCGGAATGTTGCTGGCGTCGTCCGATCGATCGTGACCGCGCTGTGCGGTTGGGAAGCCGCGGATATGGCTTCACGCTGGTCGAGTTGCTTGTCGTGATAGCGATCATTGGTATTCTCGTTGGACTGTTGCTCCCCGCGGTTCAGGCGGCTCGCGAAGCGGCGAGACGGTGTTCGTGCGGAAACAACTTAGCTCAATTGGGATTGGCGATTCACTATTTTGAGTTTTCGATGGAACATCTTCCCGCGGGAGTGATTAATCCGACCGGACCAATTCGTAGCGAAGCGATCGGACAGCATGTCGGTTTCCACGTCGCTTTGCTCCCTTACAAGGAGCCAACCGGGATTGCGAAACGATTCGATGTCGCGGCGGGTACGTATGCTCCGGCGAACGCGGCACCACGAGCAGTTGAAATATCAAGTATCACTTGCCCGTCCTTTCCGTATTACACCAACGACGATCAATCCGCCGGCCTCACGAATTACGCGGGTTGCCATCATCACTTGGAAGCGCCAATCGACGATGACAATACCGGCTTGCTGTTCCTTAACAGTGAAGTTGGCTATGGCGAAATCATTGATGGCAGCAGCAACACCATCTTGCTCGGCGAGATGCTCCCAAGAATGGACTCACTCGGTTGGGCCTCGGGGACGCGAGCATCCCTTCGCAACACCGGCTCACCGATCGGAAGTTTTGCCTGGGAGGAACTTAATTCTGGGGTTGGTCCGACAAGCTTGGGTCCGTTGGAGGTCGGTGGCTTTGGGAGTTTGCATCCGGGAGGCGCTCAGTTCTGCTTGGGGGACGGTTCGGTTCGTTTTCTGACGGAGACCATCGAGCCAAAGCTGTATGAAAATTTGGGGCATCGTGCCGATGGGGAGATGATGGGCAGCTTTTAAGCACGACAGCACACGTAACGGCAACGAAACGGAATCAGCCGGGCCGCGCGAGCGTCCGGTTCTCGGGAACCGTGAGCCAACGCTTATACCGTGCGTGGTCCGGAATGATGCCCTCGCGTCAAATGAAGCGAATCACCTCATTTCTGACCACGCGACGCTTAACGGTTGAATTCACCACAAGGGTCGTCAACGGAGACTTGCCACTCTTTCAGTTTCCGTCGCAGCAAAGTGACTTGATCTTGATGTTGCGGATGGTCGATCAAGTTCGTTTGTTCATCTGGGTCGGAGACGAGATCGAATAACTGCCATTGTTCAATTTGGGGATAGTGAATCAGCTTCCATCGGTCGGTTCGTATCATCCGCTGAAAATTGCGGAAGTAACCGAAGATATGATCGTGGACCCGAGCTTGTTCGCCGGAAAGGATCGGCACGATGCTTCGTCCATCAATAGCGTCGGGGATTGTCGAGGCTGTCAGTTCACAAATGGTCGGGTAAAGGTCGCGCAAATACATCGGTGCATCAAAGCGTTTTCCCTTCGGAATGCCTGGGCCGGCAAGAATCATCGGAACGCCGATCGTATGCTCGTACATATTCTGCTTGCCGCGTAGGCCATGGCTCCCCATCGCCAATCCGTGATCGCTGGTGAAGATCACGATCGTGTTATCGCTTTGATTGGTTGCTTCGAGTGCTTCGAGAATGCGACCGACCTGCTGATCCAAGTAGGTGATCACCGCATAGTAGACGGCGATGTCGCGACGCACGTCGGATTCCGTGCGGGGCATCGGCAATAATTGTTCATCGCGACCGTCGAGGTTTCCCGTCGGGAAGGGATGTCGAGGCAAAAAATTCTTCGGCAACGAAACATCTTGCGGATCGTAGACGCCTTCCATTGCCGGGGGCATCAGCAGCGGATCGTGCGGCGACGTGAAATTCACATGCACAAAGAACGGGGCGGTATCAGCTTGCTCGACACACCGAATCGCGGCGTCGGCGAAGTGCCGGCTGATCTCAGGGGTCAGCCCCACACCAAGTTCCGGTTGTTTAAGGCCATCGTCGGTTTGAAACACCCAGCCGCGATACCCGGTCACGGGGCGACCATGCGCGTCGACTTGATCTTTCCACCAGCGTCCGCCACCACCGGCGAAGAGCCCTTCGGTCTTCTGATATCCAAAGTCTTTCGGCTTCCCAGCATTGTGCCACTTTCCGACATAGAACGTTTGATAGCCGCTGTCGCGCAACGGTTTGGCGATTCCAGGAAAGCCATCGCTCACCGGCTTGCCAAAATCAAGAACGCCCGTGCGGAATCCGCTGCAACCGGTCAACAGTTCAGCGCGACTTGGGGTGCAGATCGGGTTGGCGCATGTCGCGCGTGTCATCACGCTTCCCTGCCGAACAAGAGCATCAAGCGTGGGCGTCTTGATCACCGGATTGCCCAACGCGGCGATTGTGTCGGGACGTTGGTCGTCGGTAACGATCAGAATCACGTTGGGCCGCCGCGGAACATTGTCGGCCACGAGCGACGTTGGCGCGATCGATATCAAACCGCCGACGATCAGCAGCCAAAAGCACCGGAAAAAGTCGCGATATTTGCACATGATTTTGCTCCTGGGGGTGCGACAATGTTTCGCACCTTGCATTAAGATAGTACGTGCCGAAGTTTCTGGATTCCATTAAACCAAGAATGCATTGATCATGCATGACATGAACGTTGACACTGAAATCCTAAGCCGCTTGAATCATCTGTCCGACCAGATGCCTGACTATGCGGGATACGCCGTGCCGCATGAACGGGGCAAAAGCGATCGTCTTGTGCGTGATGCGCTTGCCGCAAAATTGCGTTCGATCCATCAGCACATCGAACGAGCCTTGGCCGAGCAAGTCGATCAAGGTGTGCTCCACAGTCTTCCGTTGGGTGAGCGACTGAAAACACGCATCGATCACCTTCGACAAACCATCGTCTCGGAGCGTTTAAGCGATGATGCTCTGGATGATTTGGAGCAACCCGACGTGTCCCCATCGCTGCCATCGGTGTTGCTTAACATCGATCATCAACTGATTGAAGCAGCATCCAACCTCGAAGCGTCCGTGCGGCAAATGGCTGTTCAAACCCGCATCAACCCCGAATCGCTTCAGGGCATTCACAATCAAATTGAAGAGCTTCAGCGGATGTTTCACGATCGGCGACGGTTGTGCGAAATCTGACGAATGACGATGCGTCGTGACGGCGATCGGCATGCTTCATTCTTCAGCGCGGCTGACCGTAAATTGAGTATGAGAGCGTCCTCCTTTTTCGATCTCAAATGCCTTGCGATCCGCGAACGCTCGATGGATGGCTTCGCATTCGGTTTGGGAATATCCGCCAGCGTGGACCTGCAAGAGATATCGCAATCGCAGAGGCTGTTCGTTCGTGACTTCCAAGCCTTCATGCATTGCGAATGAAGCACCCATCCAACCGTCCGAGCGGACGTGCCACGATGTCGGATATCGCGGATTGGACGGATGATCGAAATAGGTGATTCCTTCAATGATTGCAGTTCGATTGTCCCCCGTACCCCGAGCCACCGGCCCGCTGTAGTCCATCCATCGAGCCGGCTTTCCGAAGATATCCGGTTCTCCTTGGGTCCCCTCGCTGCTGGTCAACATCCCACCACCAAAATGAACCGACAACGTTTTCGCAACACGGACCGCCAGAAACCCAAAATTCGTCTGACCGATTCGCACCGCTTCGCGTCCCGATGCCGGACGAAAATCGGACTGCAGTTCCAACGCGAATTGTCCGCCTTCGCCAGGGATCACGCAGGCGACAAGATCTTGCCGCATCCGCTCGTTTCCGTCGGGGTCATACCAACCCAGTTGGCATGCCATGATCGATTCCGCATCGCCGTCCTCATACGCGTACCATTGCTTCTGACGAATCGATGTTCCTTTGCCATCAGCCCAGAAGGTGAACCCGTCGACATCGTGATGGGCGAACCATACGCTCAGATGGTGATCGTGATTGGCGGCACCGGGATGCCCCATTCGTGTCAAGGAAGTCCCGGATGGACCATTTAAAGGGTAAAAGAAGGGACGCGGATGATCGGTCCCAAAGTGCCATCCCGTCGCCTCGACGCCATCGATTTGAAAAGATGCTTGATGATTGGGCAATGGCATAATCTCGCAACGCGACAAAGCAAACGGCTCCGCCCCTGACGCGGATGCGATGAATAGACCGCAGGCAATGAGGCAATGTCGAATGGGTGTGCGTCGGGCCAACGGAAATAAGACGAAGCATTCGATAGGATTCAAACCTTTTCCTCTGGACCACGCACGGGAGCATGTTCGCATGAGGACCGATTCGACAGTTGAGGCGATACGCATGAACTTTCCTTTTTGTTAGGTTGCGTTTCATCATTAAAAAAGTTGCGCTGGTCGCACCGCCAATAAGAGTCCCGCGTTCTGCGAAGCGTGCGTCAATGGAGCCCACTGAATCGATGTTAGCCCGGCTCCGGACATCAATTGGCTGACTTGAGGCGGCGTTCGCAAGCGACCCAATGGTGTGCGCAGGCCGAGTTCCAGGTTATGGACGGCGGTGGCGATCGATCGATTGTTTGCCTGCTCGTGATCGAAGAAATCGATCACCAAGACTTCCCCTTCAGGCCGAGTCACATCGGCGGCGCGTCCGAGCACGGCGACGGCCGCGGCGTCGTCCAAACGCTGCAACAATTCGGGAACGACGACAAGATCGAACGGACCGTCGGGCAATTCACCACTGGCCGGGTCCGCTTCGAAGGCGGTCCAGCGTCGATCCAGATCGATGCTTTGCACCATCTTTCGCGCCTCGGACAAAGCATCGGGAAAGTCGACCGCCACAATGGTCGTTCCCGGATCGCGGAAAGCCATCGTCGATGTCCAGACGCCCGAGCCACAGCCGATTTCGAGAATCCGCAGGTCTTTGCGCGAACTACCAAAATCCAGAATCGAGGCGGCCTGCATCGCAAGCGGCGTTCGCGTCCAGCCGCGAGCGACCTGATGTTGCCGAAACGCCTCGCCGCTTCCCGAGGGAGCATTGCAACGCAGTTGGTCGGTCAAGCTTTCCAAATAATGATTTCCCAGATCGGTGTCGTACTTGGCAAGCAGCCGTAGGGTCTGAGAAGCCGCATAGTATTCGGCATATTGTTCGATCAACCCCGTGGCCAACAAGACATCGAGCGTTCGGTTCGCCAAGTCGGGTTGAACGTCACATGTTTCGACAAGTTCGCCGAAGGTTTTCTGACCGGACAGCAATGCATCCAGCAAGCCAACCTCGCGAGCCGAATGAATCGCGTGCGCCGAGGCATTGATTTCAATCAGGGTCCAGTATTTCCGGATGGTTTGTTCTTGTTCGTTTGACATCTTTCTTTGTCGTTGGGGATCGAAAACGCATGCGCCTCAGCGTAACAAAGAACGATCTTCGTCGTCAGGCATCTGCTTGATCAGAACAGTTCCAACTGCATCGGCTGCAGACGTCCCAGCCAGGTCGGCATTTCCGGCAGATCGGGAATGTATTGAGTCAACGCATCGTGAAACATCGACGCCATCACGGGAGCGTAGCGGTCATCAGGAGCATGCGTGAAGACGTACGGCTCGCCGCCATCATGAATCCACTGGGCAACGACTTGAGCCCACGAATCCAGCCACGGCGTGACCTTCTCCAATCGATTGCGTCCCACCAAGCGTAACATCGGATGACGACCAATCCGATGCGTTCGCAAGGGTGATCGCGGTTTGCGAGATTGCGAGACGCGTTCGATCTCGTCGTCGGGAGGTTCGCTGAACAACGGGCGACTGTCAAACAATGCCTGGTCGATCTTCAAGCGTTTCAGCAACCGATGCAGTTTGTTTTCGATGGGACCTTGATCAAAGTAATCCGCGTGTCGCACTTCGACCGCTACGGGAAACTCGCTTGGCAAGGATTCCAAGAACCGTTGCAAAACACTCAATCTTTGCCCATCGAAATTCGGTGGCAACTGCAGCAGCGAGGGCCCCAGGCGATCATGTTGTTCGAGAATTCCCAACAGGTCCAAGAACGGATCCAGTTCGTCGAGGGGCCCCTCCAACATGGCGTCGTGGGTGACGCTGCGAGGAAACTTGAGCGCAAAGCGGAAGCCGTCGGCGGTGCCGCGACACCAGCGGATCGCCGTCTTCGAATCAGGCAATCCGTAAAACGTGCTGTTTCCTTCGACGGTCATGAAAACGCGACTGTATTGCGTCAGCCACTGCTCGCGATTTGAACCGCGTTTGTAAAGGCTTCCCTGCCACTCAGGGCAAGCCCAAACCGGGCAACCAAGTCGATAGCGAGGACGCGTCACTGGTCACCTCGGTCCCGGATGATTGATTCGCGAAGCCTTTCGTTCCTCACCCGGCGTCGTTCCCCGATACGATTGCTTGGCTTGCTTCAATGATTCTCCCGTCTCGCGATCGAATGCATCGGCGGAAATTTGTTCGGGGACCGTGTCACCGGTCCGCTGGGTCCATTCCGCCATGACTTCACGGAGCCTGGCGACGTCGTCGGCATACGCTTCGTCGTCGATAAGATTATTCAATTGATGAGGGTCGGCGGATGTCAGATACAGTTCTTCGGACGGACGCGGTGCCAGAAAGACATCTTGCTGGGCGGGAGACAATTCTTGTCGATCACGCTGACCCCGCAATTGACGATGCGACGGGGAACGGACTGAATCGGCGGGTCCCTGCCAAGCAGTGTCCACTCGATTGTTCTGAATGTAAAGAAAACGGCCATCGCGAACGCTCCGACCATGCGCTTCGTAATCGTGCCAGTTATGTTCCGAGAAGGCATACTTGCGAACCTCGGTCGACGGATCGGCGAACAGCGGTTGCATCGTCACGCCCTGCATCGTTTCAGGAACGTTGGCATCAGCGATCGACAGAACCGTCGGCGCGATATCGATCACGCTGACCAAGCTATCACTGGCGGCGGGTTGCTTCATTCCCGCGGGCCAATGCGCGATCAACGCCGTCTTCATGCCCGAATCGTGCAACCGCGTCTTGGCACGCGGAAAGGGGCGTCCGTTGTCGGCCAACACAAAGATCAACGTGTTCTCAAAAACGTCTTGATCTTTCAATTCCCGGACAACCTCGCCAATGAAGTAATCAAAACGCGTGACCTCGTTGTAATACGAAGCCAGATCCCGCCGCGTCGGCAAATCGTCGATCAGAAACGGGGGGACGATGACATCTTCAGCACGATGCATCGGCCCGAATGCGGACGCATCCCATTGGCCATCGGCATCCCAATCGCGATGGGCGTCGTAGGAGGCAAACCAAAAGAAGAAAGGTTTGTCACGAGGCCGCTCACGTGTGACGGTCACCCAGTTTGCGTGCCCGCCGCTGTTGTTTGGTCCTCGTCCGCCGTCGATGGAGTCGAACGCGGGAGGACGCTTGTCCTTGGATTGCTTATCAACACCAACCGACATGTGATTCTTTCCCGATAGCGCGGTGTAATAGCCGACTTCGCGGAGCTTCTCGGGGAACCAAGGCAAATGAGCGCGATCGGCAGATGCAATTCAGCCGCCGCGCCGTTGTTGTGAGGGTAACGTCCGGTCACGATGCTTGCTCGCGACGGACTGCAACTGCTCGCCGTCAGGTACGCCTGATCGAATCGGATTCCTCCGGCGGCAAGTCGATCGATGTTGGGCGTTCGAGCAGCCGCGTTGCCATAGCATCCGAAGTCGTTCCAACTGATGTCGTCCGCGATAAAAAGAATAACATTTGGCTGCTCAGCGTCCGCCAACGCGAACGACGGCATCCACAGAATCCAAGCAATCAAGCAACACGCACGTTCAATCATCGTCATTGTTGTTTCGTTCCGTTGGGCATCCAGGTTTGCAAAGCATTTTATTCCAGTGCGACCACGTCGCAAGTCAACTGAGAAACATTGGCGCAAGATATACGTCGCGTGGCCGAAAATGAGGTGATTCGCGTCAAATGAAGCCAGCAACCTCATTGCTGACCCGGCGACGTATAAACACCTCAGGGAGGGTGTGACGCTTCGCTACCAAACAACCTTGTCCGCATCGAAAACCGGACCTTCAACACATGTCCGTTTGTAATCCCATTCTCCGTCGGCTTGCTTGATTTTTGCGACACAAGAAAAGCAAATGCCGATACCGCAGGCCATGGGAGTTTCCAGGGAGACCTGACAAGGCACTTGGCGAGTTTGACATACCTCGGCGACGCGTTGCATCATGATTTCGGGGCCGCAGCAGACGACACGGGTCTGCTGCGTCGGATCGCGATCATCCAGCAACGCGGCCAGTCGATCAGGGACCAGCCCACGAGTACCACGACTGCCGTCATCGGTACATAGATCCAGTGCAATTCCAGCGGACAAGAAATCCGCTTCGCCGGCGATTAAGTTTGCACTGCGTGTTCCGTAGATCAAAGTGACTCGCTTCGCGTAGCCATTCTCTCTTTCAGGGAACTTCTCCGTTCCGATCGCTTCGGCTCCCAAAGCCAAGAAGGGTGTTTGTCCGATTCCGCCAGCCACCATGATTAAATGGTCGCATGCCCGCGGTTCGAAGCCGTTTCCCAGCGGTCCCCAGATGCCGACTCGCTGCCCCGGGTCAAGATTTGCAAGTCGTGTTGTTAACTTTCCTTTGGCGACGTAGACAACCTCAAGCTCTTCGGCCCGATTGCCGCCATCGCGAACCACGCGATAGACCGCCAATGCACGACCGATTAAAGGATCATCGAAACCGTCCAATCGCAGCATCACAAACTGTCCGGGAACGATCCCGCCAGCGATTTCCGGAGCCAATATTCGCAATCGGTACGTTTTGTAGGCAACCTCATCCGAAGCGGTCACGACCGCCTGTAAGGCAACGGCTGAATCGGCATAGTACGCGGCATGAAGAGGGTTGTTCATGAAAGTCAACGTTGTCGAGGTGCTGGAATCAAACGAGAAGCATCAACGACGCTTCTTCGGGCCACCTTTGGACCTCGAAGAACCTTGTTTGCTTTTCTTTTGTCGCGGCGTTCCCTTGCGGTTGCCCGTCTCTTTTCGAGAACGCGATTTTTCCAAGTCGGGCGCGCCGATCACGGTCCCCGAGGTGAGGCCCGAGGGTTCTGAAGAGATAATGATATCCGAACCTTCGCGTTTGCGGTTGGTCGACTTCGCCGACTTCGGTCCGCGTTTTAATGTCCCCGATGGGCCGCGCGTGCCCACCTTCTTGGAACCACGACCGACGGTCGACTTCGATTTGCCGGCGACCGATTTGCGGCGTCGCGGAACCTCGGATGTCGGGTCCCCCGACGCGGAAAGTTCTTCCTGCAGCTTCTTAAGCTCGCGGTGATCCAGCGAACGATACGCCCCCGTCGGCAGATCACCCAGTTTCAAGCTGCCGATGGCGATTCTCTTTAACTGAAGAACCTTGTGTCCGAGCCGGGCCAGGATGCGTCGAATTTCACGATTCTTCCCTTCTCGAAGGACGATCTCCAACTCGGTCGCTTGACCGCGAGTCCGCAGGAAACGGACTCCCTCGACCTGAAAACGTCCTTCGGCGAAGTGAATGCCTTCGCGCATCTGCTTCATCGTTTCTTTTTCAACGATTCCAGCGACGGTGACCAGATACTTCTTGGTGATCCCGTGTCGCGGATGGGCCAATCCGTCGGCGAGTTCACCGTCGTTGGTCAATAGAATCAAGCCTTCGCTGCTGCGATCCAGACGCCCCACCGGAAAGACGCGTTCGGGTTCGTTGATCATATCGATCACGCGAGGTCGGCCCTGCGGATCGCGATTGGTTGTGACGATCCCCACCGGTTTGTTCAAGGCAAAATAAACCAGCTTCGGCTGCTTGATGGGAACACCATCGACGCGGATTTTCGACGTGCGAGGGTTCACGCGGGTGCCCAGTTGCGTGACGATTTCACCGTCGACTTCGATGCGTCCTTCGGCAATCAGTTCTTCGCATTTACGACGGCTTCCGAAGCCCGCATTCGCCAAAACGCGTTGCAGTCGTATTTCGGATGAAGAGGGCTTCTCTGAGTCGGAAGCCGATGGGGCGTTCTTTTTCTTGGGCGGACGGGGCATGATGCTGGCTTTGCAATTGGCAGCCGGTGACGGTCGTCTAAATGATGCGTCGCGCGGTCCGATACGACAACTTTGCATCTCAGAGCGACGTTATACCGTGCGTTGTCCGAAATGATGCTTTGCGTTGAATGAAGCGAATCACCTCATTCGACCACGCGACGTATATACCGTGCGTTGTCTGGAATGATGCTCTTGCATTCAATGAAGCGAATCACCTCATTTTCGGCCACGCGACGTATATACCGTGCGTTGTCCGAAATGATGCCTTCGCGTTAAATGAAGCGAATCACTTCATTTCTGACCACGCGACGTATAATGACAACAATAACGGAAAGCCATGCTTAATGAATAGGATGGTTCAGACGATTAATTCTGGAACCAATGGTTTTTCTCGTAATACATCTTGTCGCACCGGTTCGGCGACCGGATTTTGATAGTCCCGAGGGCGGCCGCCGGTCACTTCAGGCCCCAAGTCGTCTTGCGGATAGGGGTCGTGTGCCACCGCTTCAAACCGTTGTTGCTGCGTCGTTCCAGGAGCAGTGTTGAACGGAGTTCGGTATCCCCGACACCCACCCGCTGTTATGAATGTTGCCGCAAGAATCGCAAGTGTTAAACGCATGGGAAGGTGCTCTGTTTTGAATGGATGCGGGAAGGGAGTTTCCGGTGGCCACGCACGGTATAACTGGGAAGACATCATGCGGCCAATGGCAACTTGCTGTCCGACCGACAATTGCCTGCGGCGGATAGCAACGGCTCATTACCCGTTTTCGACCTCCGTTCCCGCGCGACTTCATTGCTAGCATCAAGGCGTTCATGACTGATATACATCGCACAGTTTATCGCAGGCATCCTTGCCAGCAGGAAACCTAGTCGCATGTGACTGTTAAGAAAATGTCGATTCTTCCAACCGTAGCGGTTTGTCTCTACTTGGCCATCGCTTCTTTCCGATCGACTAACAGGAAAGTATCGCCGATGTGATGGGGCGGCATCGCGACGAGCGATCCTAGGGATGGTGGCATCAGCAAGGAGTGCGGGCATGGGCCCTCTACGAAAATTTCGGATCATCTTCTGGCCGACGGCCGCATCCGCAGCCGTCATCGGTCTGTTGTTTGTCTTCGAGCGCGAGCAATCCCAGCATCAGGTCTCGCACAGTGAACGAAGAGCCAGCACCGCGCCGATGCTTCGTCCGACAACGATTTCCGACAACGAAAAGAAACCTGGACCGCGAGTTGCTTGGACGGGACCGTCGCTCAGCCGCGAACCGTTCGCACGCGATGAACTTACATATCCCTTTCCCCCGGCCAGCGGGATCGATCTGAATCCGCCACCGCCTGCGGACCTCGCTAGCAAAGTCGATCGGCAAGAGACTCGGGACGCCAAGGACTTAAAGAATGCAACGCGTCCAAAGATCGATCGTCCGGTCGTCATCGAAACGTTAGAGAGCAACACGGCCGGTGTGAGTGGCGATAATCACGCATCCGACGACACGGAATTCGCCTACATGCCCCCGGAAGTACCGTCCGTCTTGTTGATCGAAGGACCGGCAAATGCCGTTCAATCGTCCGACACCGAGCGCGAACCGTTGACACTCGAGACGCCAACGGCGGTTCTTTCGGCACCGATCGTGGACGAGCAGGATGAACTGGCTGGGTTGGCCCCGCCACAAGCGATTGAAGATCCGTTCCCGCAGATGCGGATGAGCAGCAATCGGGTTGATCCTTTGCAGCGTGTTCCCGAAGCGACCTCTCCGTCGCCGTCGCCCGAATCGGCAACCTATCCCGAACCCAATCCGGCCGTCCAGCCCAGCGTGGAGAGCCCCTTGCAGCGATCGGAACTGGTGCGTCAGCCGACCCAGTGGCCACAAACACCCGCGTTGGATGCGTTGCTCAAACGTGTCGAATCGCTGAATGATGGGGGCGTTCCCTGGAGCAACCAAGTTCGGCAAACGATCGTCGACCTACAACAGGAACCGAAGCTGGGTACTCCCCGTGCCGGAGAACTGATCGAACGTTTGCGTTGCTTGTCCGAAGAGGCTTATGGCTTTTTCGATGAAGACGCCGACCTGACCGAGCAGCGGATCTGGGTGGCGGCAGCTTACGCCTTGGAGCGACGCGTTGATGTGTGGCACGCTGTTTGGAACAACATCTACACCGCGACGACGGGAGTGCGTCAAGATCGTCCGGAGGCGATTGCGAATGTCTCGCAATTGATCGCCAACCTGCGCCAGCAAGTGACGTACACTCGCGATACCGCCGATTGGCAACGCTTCTTGATGCTCGATGAAATCGAAGCGGCCAGCAAGGGGAACGTCAGCGATGCGCAAAGGCGATTGATCGCTCAGCGCTATCTTTCGCGTGTTCAGTACACCGAACTGAGTGAAACGCAGCGTGAATGGCTGCGAGAATCCGATTGCAAACAACTTGGTGAGATGATTCGATCGTGGGCGCATGGACCGGTCGACTATGTCGCGTTGCTTGATCAAATCGAAGTGCAGGAAACCGACGCGATTGACCGCGACGGCGGGCGGATTGCGGCCACGATGCAAACGCTTCGATTCTCGAATCATCAGCAAACGTATGCCGTTGCCGAAGCGATCAACAGGCATTATCGCAACGCAAATCTGCGATTGTCGATCTCTTCGGAAATGCTCAATCGCATGTTGCCCGACGTCCCGTCCCAGCAGCAACCGATTCGCGATCACGTCTTGGGAGCGTCGGTACTGGGAACCAGCGTCACGAAGGCCGATCTGCATGTCGAACTGCAACCGTCCCCGGATGCATGGCGGATACGTTTGCTGAGCCGAGGAAACGTGACGACGTCGACGCGCAGTTCACAAGGCCCCGCAACGCTCAGCCATACGGGTAACGCCGGATTTGACGCGGCCACGGTGATCCAAGTCGATCGCGGGGGCGTCGACATCAGCCAACCGCAAGTGGCTGTGGAATCGAATCAACAGTTGCGACGTTTGCGTACCGATTACGATGGCTTTCCCATTTTGGGACCTCTGGTGCGTGAATATGTCAAACAGCGACACAACGAGACTCGCGGCTACGCGAACGCTTACAGTCGCAACAAAATCCGCTCGCAAGTCGAACAACAGATGGTCGCTTCATTACAGCAACAGCTCAATGATGCCGAAGAATCTTTCTCGTCCCGTTTGATCGGCCCTCTAGCGATGTTGGGAATGAAGCCGACGGTCGTCGATATGTCGACAACCGATGATCGCTTGACCGTGCGATACCGATTGTCCGGAGATTGGCAACTGGGAAGCTTTACGCCCCGACCACGAGCCCCGTCGACCAGCCTGATGAGTTTGCAGTTGCATCAGTCGACGCTGAACAATGCGATCGCCCGGTTGGTTCCCTTCGGCGAAGCGGTCCCGGTTGATCAGGCGGTCGGTCGGGCGTTGCAGGTGTTCGGCTTTGCAGGGACCGCCGCAGCCGACGCGATGCCCGACGACGTTTCGATTCAGTTCACCTCGACGCGACCGGTTACGGTCGAAATTGCCGACGATGCGTTGGTGCTGACCATGCGCATCGTTCGGTTGGATCAGACGGACGGCATCAATCTGCGTAACTTCATCGTGAAAGCGACCTACGTGCCTCAAATCGATGGCGTGCGACCGATGCTCGTTCGCGATGGACCGCTCAATATCAGCGGACCACGCATGGGCATGGGAGATCGTGTGGCCGTGCGAACGATCTTCAATCGCGTTCTGACGGCCAATCGTCCACTGCAATTGACGAGCGACAAACTGCTGTCGCATCCGGCAATGGAAGGCTTGGCGATCACTCAATTTGAACTTCGCGATGGCTGGATCGGTTTTGCCATCGGTGACGAAGCACACTTCATGGCCGATGCCGCGTTATACTCGATGCCGATGAAGCGTTAAATCGCGCGTGGTCTTCACGCGGATCGCTTGGACACCTCCCTGCTTCAATTTATCGAGAACTTCGCCCTATGACCACGACGTCAAAATCGGATGCTTCGTTCGATCTCCGCGCCGCCGCGCAACAAATTGCCGAGGACTTGAAGCTTCCCGTGAAGCAAGTTCAGGCCGCGCTGGAATTGCTCGATGCGGGAAACACCGTTCCGTTCATCGCACGCTACCGGAAGGAGGCGACCGGCGGACTCGACGAAATCGCTCTGCGCGATATCGAGACCGCGTTGGAAAAGTCGCTCGCTTTGGCTGCTCGTAAGGCAACGGTTTTAAAGACGATCGACGAGCAAGGCGCTTTGACGGACGCTTTACGTCGCCAGATCGAATCGTGCCGCGACATGCAAACGCTCGAAATGCTGTATCTTCCCTTCAAGCCGAAACGGCGAACGCGAGCAACCGTCGCACGCGAGCGAGGACTGCAACCACTGGCCGAACTGCTGTTGTCTCCAGGCAACGCGAAAGGTTCCCGGGAGGATATTCTCAAGCGATTCGTTGACGCCGGCAAAGACGTTCCCGATGCGGAGGTGGCGTTGCAGGGCGCGCTCGATATCGTTGCCGAACAGTGGTCCGAGGATGCGCAAACACGGACCTGGATGGCCAATCAAGCTTCGGCGACCGGAAGCATCACATCGCAGATCAAGCGTGGCAAGAAAGACGAGGCGGCGAAATTCGAGCAGTACATCGATCATCGGGAATCGGCGAAGAAAATTCCGTCGCATCGTTTGTTGGCGATGTTACGTGGCGAAGCCGAAGGGGTCTTGAAGATCAACATCGAAGTCGACGACGAACAACTGCTGCGAACATTGAAGCCGAAGTTGGTTCCTCAAGGTAAAAACCCGTTTCAACAAGAACTGCTCCGCACGGTCGACGATTGTTATCAACGGCTGTTGTTGCCCGCCACCCAGTCAAGCGTGCTGCAACAACTTAAGCAGCAAGCCGATGAGGAAGCGATCGCTGTCTTCGGCAAGAACCTCCAGGAATTGTTGATGTCTCCCCCGGCCGGCCCGCGAGTCACGATCGGTATCGACCCGGGATTTCGCACCGGTTGCAAGGTGGCTGTCGTGGATGAAACGGGCAAATACCTGGCCAACACGACGATCTATCCGACGCCTCCGAAGAGCGACGTGGCGGCGGCGGAAGCTTCATTGCTGAAGTTGATCGCCAAGCATAAGGTCGAACTGATCGCGATCGGCAATGGCACGGCCTCTCGCGAAACCGACGCGTTCGTAAGCGACGTCATCCGAAAACATAAGTTAAACGTCACCAAAGCAATGGTCAGCGAGGCGGGAGCTTCAATCTATTCGGCAAGTGAACTGGCTGGCAAGGAGTTTCCCGATTTGGACATCACCGTGCGCGGCGCGATCAGCATCGCCAGACGACTGCAAGATCCGCTAGCCGAACTGGTGAAGACCGATCCGAAATCGATCGGCGTCGGGCAGTATCAGCACGACGTGAATCAAATCCAATTGCGAAAGTGTCTCGATCGTGTCGTGGAGTCGTGTGTGAACAATGTCGGCGTCGATTTGAACATCGCCAGCGTGGCGCTGTTGTCGCATGTTGCGGGCATCGGTCCGAAGCTGGCTGAAAATATTGTCCGGTATCGCGATGAGAATGGACGATTCACCGACCGCAAGCAGTTGACGAAAGTGCCCAAACTGGGAAAGAAGGCGTTCGAGCAAGCCGCCGGATTCCTTCGCATTCGTGACGGCAAACAACCGCTGGACAATTCCGCCGTGCATCCGGAAAGCTATCCGATCGTTGATCGCATGGCAAAGAAACTGGGGACGCAAACGCAGACATTGGTCGGAAACGCGACGCTGAGTCAGAAGCTGAAACCTCAGGACTTCGTCGACGGTCCGTTCGGACTTCCGACCGTTGTCGATATTATTCACGAATTGGCCAAGCCCGGTCGCGATCCGCGTCGCGAGTTCCGCGCAGTGAAGTTTGATGACTCGGTCAACACGCTCGAAGACCTCAAGCCCGGCTTGATTTTGGAGGGCATCGTCACAAACGTCACGCACTTTGGCGCATTCGTCGACATCGGCGTCCATCAAGACGGCTTGGTGCATATCTCGCAACTTGCCGATCGATTTGTCGAAGACCCCAGCGAAGTGGTATCGGTTGGCGACCTCGTGAAGGTCAAGGTTCTGGAAGTCGACATCGACCGCAAACGGATTTCGATGACTCGGAAATTTTGAGGCGAGCGAAAACGCTAGCATCAGCGGATTGCCTCTTGCTTTGGACGGCGTCGGTTTGGTACCACACGACGCATGTTGTCCGAATACAAAGTCAGCCGTTGCTCTCGCCGTTGCAGTTCGCTTGACAGGCCTCTGAAGCCTGGCGAGGCGTTCTATTCCGTTGTCTTTGAGGAGGACGAGGAATTCATTCGCAAGGACATCTCGGATGAAGCGTGGCAAGGCCCTCCCGAAGGGGCGATCGGTTGGTGGCGGGGAAAGATGCCCGAAGCGGGCACCGGCAAGATGAAGCTGGCTCCCAATCACGTCTTGCTCGACATGCTCAGGCAAATGTCGGACGAACCGCATCGCGAAGCGGTACGGTATCTGTTGGCGTTAATGTTGATGCGGAAACGCGTGGTCCAGCCCGTCGATCACGAGCCGGAAGAGGCAACGCCAGGAAAACTGGTCTTACAGGTCACCGCCGACGGTTCGCAAATCGAAGTCAACGAATGCGAGATCCCACGGCAACAGCGCGATCAAATTCGGGACGAACTTTCCGACCTGTTGTACTGCGAAGTGGAGGACGCATGATCTCGAAACTTCCGTGGGTGAACGTCCTTCTCACGCTGGCGGTAACCTGGGTTGCCGGGGGAGCCACCTGCTATCGCGGCAAGGCGGTAACTGATTTCACTCCCCCGCCGGAAATTTTTGAAGGGACGCCGACTCGCGAAGAGCTGGCCGCGGCGGTCAATCGGACCGATCGAATCGAGAAACTGCAAAGCAATTCCGCGTCGATCAAGGTTCTCAGCATGCCCGCCCTTCCGAGTTTGCGAGCGAATCTGGCGCTGGAGCGGCCGCGTCGCATCCGCATGCGAGCGAGCTTGCCCGTCGTTATGGGAAGCGGAATGGATTTGGGCAGCAATGAGGAACTGTTTTGGATGAAGATCCCCGAAGGAATGGGGACGAGCCTGTACTTCGCGCGGCACGATGCCTATCAGCAGCAATTGCAACGGGCGATCCTGCCGGTCGATCCGACATGGCTTGTCGACGCGCTGGGCATGGCGCGAATCGACGTCAATCAAATTGAAGAAGGACCGATCGTCCGCAGCGACGGCAAACTCGAATTGAAGCTTGTCCAGCCGATGGTCGATGGAACGTATCGCCGCGTGATGGTGATCGATGGCAGACGGGGCGTGATCACCGAACTGTTGCTTTACGGACCTGACGGACGGTTGCTGGCCAATGCGACATGCGACGACTTTCGCTTCTTTGAACAAACCGAATGCAGCCTGCCTCACGATGTTCAGCTTCGGCTGACGCCAAACGGAGGCGAACCGTTGGCGCTCAAAATCGAAGTCGGTTCCTATTCGGTGAACCAGCTTCTTTCCGACGATCCTCGTTTGTTCGCCATGCCGCAAGACGGCAACGAACGTCCGATCGATCTGACCACGTTGGGGCCGCCTCAGCCGGTTGCCACCGCCACCACGCCAACCGTGACGCCTCCCACACTGAATGGGTATGCCATTCCTCCCTATCCGCAAGCCGCCACGTCCTCTCAGCCTCCCTCCGCATACGCGATACCCGCCGCTACGCCCGGTTCGGGGAATGCATCGTACGCGCCGCCGAACAGTTCCAGCTATACGCCACCAGTCGGCTATGTTCCGCGCGTCAGCCAAGGTACAACATACCGCGACGTTTATCGCTAACAGGGACCAGCGAACGGTGTCGGCACTTTTATGACACGACACGGAATTCAAGACGAACTTCAGGGTATTGCGATCTTCATTGGCGTGATGTGGGGTGTCTTCCTGATCGATTGGGTGTTGCCAATTGACCTGAATCAATACGGTGTCGTCCCCCGCAGCCTGCGAGGGCTGATTGGAATTCCGATCTCTCCGTTCCTGCACGCCAACCTTACACATTTGGCCGGCAACACGGTGCCGCTTGCTGTTTTGTTGACGCTGCTGGCCGGATCGCGCGCCGACTCTCGCCCTACGGTGGCGGCGATCATTCTTGCCAGCGGCGGTCTGCTGTGGGTGATCGGTCGCGGTGCGGCGTCGGGCGTCACGACCGTGCATGTCGGTGCCAGCGGTCTGATCTATGGATTGATCGCTTTCTTGATTGTGGCCGGAGTTCTGGAGCGACGTTTTCTGTCGATTGTCGTTGCCATCGCCGTCGCTTTCGTCTACGGCAGCACCCTGTTGGTCGGCGTCCTGCCGACGGTCGGTTCGCAAATATCGTGGGACGGACATCTGGCTGGTGCGATCGCGGGTGCCGTGATCGCTCGGATGACGATCCGTCGAACGTAAGATCAAATCTCGGCTGAAGCTGGAACTAGGGACTCGTCCGCAAGTAAGGTACCGGTTTTTAATCAGCCGGAGTGCATTAGCATGCGGTTTTTGCGGGAACCGAAGGGCATGACATCGTTTATGCGCTTGGTAGAGTCGCGATCGGGTTCATCGCTTATTCGTCAAGGTTTATCAAAAGGACCAACCGGCGGAGCGCCCGATCGCAATCAGCCTGGGGCGCAGGGTCCCAGGATCCATCGTGTCGGATCGGGAAACTGCGGAGCAGCGCTGAAAGCGCGACGATGCTTTCGCTGCTCCGCAACTTCCTCTTTGTGGCTATCCCACACCTGGGCTCGCAGCGCCCCAGGCTATGGAAAATGCAAAGGGGTCTGGGGCTCTTGCAACAGGGAAAAATGGAAAATGCAAGGGGTCAGGACTCTTTGCAACAAAGAAAAATGCAAAGGGGTCAGAAAAATGCAAAGGGGTCAGGAAAAATGCAAAGGGGTCAGGAAAAATGCAAGGGGGTCAGGACTCTTTGCAACAAGAAGAACCTGACCCTTTATATCCCGCAGTCTGCGTGCACATGATTCTCGTCACTAACGACCTTGGTGCCATCTCCGGCTCGTGGTGACCAAAGCTGAAGCATGTGCAATTGCTTGATCGGTGCCAGTGCGTCGACCAAGACCATCGTCAAGTGCAGTTGATCCCAGTTCCAACCGAGACAGGTACAGCAATGACTCAAGTTCTGAAATTCCCTTTGACGTAAATCGTTTGCATCCGTTTAAAGCTCAGGAAACGCAATCTTTGGCTTTTGCGCTTAATTCCATAAGCAGCCTTGGTCGGTAATCGAAGTGTAGCCCAATTGCAGTGTCGAGAGCGTGGGACACTGAGCCAAAACGCGACAAACATCGTCACCTACCTTGGTGTTCCCCAAGTCAATCCCTTCAATGTGTTTCCAAGCCTCCAGCGACTTCGCTGCACGATCGGTGATCATTGTTCCATTGAGACCCACGTTACTGGGCGAGAGTCTTTCCAAATGAACCAGATCTGAATCAGTTAGTGACGAACCATGGAACCAGATGGAATTGATGCTCGGAAGCCGACCGATCTTCGCGCAGACATCACCAAGCGGACTCGAAATGTTCTCCAGCCGCACCGACTCGACAACCATAACTCCGTCGGGCAATTCCTCTAGCTTGCTCGCTTCTGAATTTGAGATGCTTTGCGTAGCCAAAGGCAATGCCACCCGCCTGAATCACCGCTTCAGCCGCGACACGTTGCGGATCTGTTGAAGTTGACAGTTGAGCTGTCGGTGACTTCTCCAAGGCCTCAGCCGACGCATCGCCACGTTCAAATGCGGGAATGACCAACTCTTTGTTCCAGCGGATGGCACACTTGGGAATCGCTCGGTGAAGTCGTTCGATTGCTTCCTGAGAAATCGAATTGCCTGACAGATCGACGAAGCGAAGTGAAGGAATTTTGCTGAGGTGCTCGATTGCGGAATCATCAATGTTTGTATCCATCAAGCTGACGCGTCGCAGTTTGGCAAGTGATATGAGATGTCGCAGGGCGCTGGGATCAAGTTGTTTTCGCTCAAACTCGAGCTCTTGAAGATTTGGAAACTTCGAAAGGTATTGCAATCCCTCACCAAGCGGAGCGCCGCCTCGCAGCCCGAGTCGCCAGAGACTCAGCATGTCGGGGAAGGAAGAAAGCGCCTCGTCGTCGAGACGCTCGCATCGATCCAGCCACAACTGATTCAAGTTGCTTAATGAACTGAGGTGCTTGAGTCCTTCACTTGTGATATCGGAATCGGAAATGCGAAGCGTCCAATAGACCGCTTCGCCTTTGGCCAGAGACTCCAGAGCCTGATCCGCCTGTTGCAAGTTGGGCCACGTTAGCGAAGCCAGACATCGAGCTTGGGAAACGAGCGATGCATCGTTGCCGGAAGGACTCGCTTGATCGAAGACCAGATTCTCGATGACGAGGAGGTTTTCTTGATCCACCGACTTACCGGATGCGTCAAGAGCTTTGCTTGGATGATTGCTAAGGACCCAATGGGCGAAATCGATCTCTTCGGGTGATGTCGACACCGCTGGGTGATCGATTCGCGTCCGTGGCATTTTGTCTTGCAATCGCGTTGCCGCATCAGCAGAGACAACGGATGTGCCGGGACCTTGCGACGGTGACCAAAGCCGGATCAGGCCCACATGCTGCAACTGAGCGAGCTCATTGATTGCCTCGTCGCCGAGTGCGGTCGAGAATAAATCAAGTCGCCGGAGATTGGACAGCTTCGAGAGGTGTCGCAATTGCTCTGCGCGGAATTCACTGAAGTTATTGATCACGAGCAGTGAAAGATTGGAACACTTGGCCAAAGCCTCGAATCCCCGTTCGGTCAGCGCATTGGGGTCTCCGATTCCCGACAGACGGAGTTGCGCGAGCGAGCCATTTTCGGCAAGTGCAATGCAAGTATCATCGCCGACGGCGCCACCGCTTAATTGAAGCGATACTAGTCGTTTCCAGCTTGCGATCACATCGGCGGAGCGATCAGTCACGAATGTGTTGCTAAGGACGACCATCCGCAAATCGAGGTCTGTAAGATTGCTTAAGTTCTCGTCTGTGATGGAGCATCCGCCAGCGTATAGCTGGTCCAAATGTGGTAGCCTGCCCAACGCGTCGAAAACCTCATCCAGTGACGTTTGTGTTGGCGCAATATTCACCCACTCGATGACGAAGGGCACGGAAGGCAACTCAGAGATCGTGTCCGCATGAAACCCAGCATTGGGCCGATCCGCATGTCCCGCAACACTGCCACCGGCGTTGATCACGGCGACCGCTGCGGCACGTTGAACGTCTGAAGGGACTATTGGCGGTGAAGGTTCTCGATCAGATTTCTCGACGTCTTCATTTGAAGATTGCAGCCATTTGGCTCCGTGAATCGTTCCGTCGAGTCCGTTTCCCGAAAGGTCTTTGAGGGTCGGTCCTTGGCCTGTGGAGAAGTCATAGGCGGCGAGCGTAACCTCGTCAGGTGGCAGCAACGTGACGGGAGCAAAGTTGTCTTCATAGCGGGCCACGCGCGAGACGCGTAGTCCGTCGATCGTGCCTTGCCAGAACCGGCGTCCGCCACGGTCGCAACCGATCCGCAGTCGCTTCATTTTCCACTGAAGTCCCTCGTGGGGCTGAGCGTATCGTTTGCCTTGCCAGACACCGTTGATGTAGTAATGTAAATGTCGGCCGTCGTAGACCAATGCTCGGTGCTGACGCTCGCCTGCGACCAGAGGAGCGTAGGCATTTTCAAACGGCGTCTTCCCCTTGATCGCAGCGCCGCTGATGCGTCGGTCGGGACCGGACTGGCCGCCATCGTAGAGCGACATCGATTCGTGGTCCTCGCCGTCACCGCCCGCCAGTTGCACGATCGTTCCGTTGTCGCTGTCGGCTCGCGAGGTGACCATCGCCTCGATGGTGAATTGTGGATAGTTCCACATGACTTGGGGAAACTCGACCCAATCATCCTTGCCGTCGAAGGACAGGCCTCCCAAAACTTCCGCGGCGGGCAATTTCGGAACCGGAGTGTCCATCCAACGAGCAACTCGCGGCGCGATGCCAATCGCCAGTGGGAGCGCAAGCATCAGAAGTATTGCGCCAACAAGAACACCTCGCGAAGAGCGCGCGGGTTCGTTAAGTCGTCGACTGCTGGTGCTTGATCGCTGAAAAAGACCGTGGCGTGATTTCTTTGTTCCGGAAAAGGAGACCACTTTGCCGTGAAGATCGAGTTCCCGTTGACATTGGCCCAGGACTCCGGCAACCTCTTCAGCGGTTTGGAATCGGTTGCTCCGATCCTTTTCCAGCAGACGGGCAATGATCCCGCATAGCCAATCGGGAGTGCCGGGAATGATGTCGTTGATCGGTCGGGGAGTGTCATCGCAAACGCGTTTGAGAACCGCAATGGTGTTGCTGGCGCGAAACGGAGGACGCCCGCTGGCCATTTGATACAAGACGCTTCCCAAACTGAACAGATCGGCCCGGTGGTCGAGTGTCTCCCCCTGAACTTGTTCGGGGGCCATATACATCGGTGTCCCCGCAATCGTGCCCGTCCGCGTCATGCTGGCGTCATCAACGGCGCGAGCCAAGCCGAAATCTGTGATCTTTGCACGTTCATTGGGTCCGTCCGTGAGGAGAATGTTCGACGGTTTGATATCCCGGTGAATGAGGTTGACGGCGTGAGCAGCAGCGAGTCCGGCGGCAATCTGTTGACCAAACGTGATGACTTCTTCGGGCGTGAACGGTCCGTGGCCATCCATCCGCTGTTGTAAGGTTTGGCCGGCAATATACTCCATCACCAAAAAAGGGATGGGTTGCTCTTCGACAGCATGAATGCCGACAATATTCTCGTGCTGCACCGCCGCGGAGGTTCGCGCTTCGCGCAGAAAGCGTTTCCGTGGCGGAGACGTCGCTGCCAACGCGGGGCTCATCATTTTAATGGCGACGACTCGATGCAATTTTTCGTCGAACGCTTTGGCAACGATCCCAAAAGCTCCTTGGCCGAGAATCTCTTCGATCTCATAGTGCCCAAGTCGTCCCAGCCAGCCTTCACGCGTCGGCGGATCGAGCAACCGCAGGAACGCGGCCTGGACGTCCGACGTTTCAACATCGTTGGCGTCACATAATCCGCCCGATTCGGCAATCGTTGTTTCTTGCAAGCCTGGTTCCACTGCGGCGGGGGTCTCCATGAACCGGCTGGCCTGATCATGAGCTTGCAGCAGCGCGTTCAGACGCTCTTTCAGCTTCTGGTCGTCGCCGCACGATTCCTGAACGAAATTCGCACGTTGTTCGCGATCTTCGATCTCGATTGCTTTCAAGAAAATCTCTTGTTCATTCATGGCACCATTCCTCGATAGTTCGCTGTCACCCACGTTTGCGTCGACAGTCGACTTTATCCGCTTTTTGTCCGTACAATCCTTGGCGATCTCGAGGTCAAAGGTACGCCAAAAATATTTGTGAATTCTTGTTTTTTCCGCGATTTCCTTGATAACTTCGAAGAAAAGTTTGCGATGAGCACCTCGAGAGGGAACCGAGGCGATTCTCTAAACACGATGCATCGGTATCATTTCGGACCACGCCCGGCATGCGTATCTTGATCGTTGCCATCCTGAATTTCCAGCATCAGCCAGGCTTTGGAATAGGCCCAAAGGCGGTCGGCTGTTCGTGGCGACAGCTCCAACGCGCTGGCGGCATCTCGCAAACTCAGACCGGCAAAATAACGTAGCTTCACGAGTTCGCAGGCGACCGGCTCGCGTTCGGCAAACCGATTCAACGCATCGTCGAGCGCTTCGATTAAATGATCGCCGGTGGCTGCTGGGATTAGATCGGGATCTAAATCGATCCGTTGCAGATCACCACCATGTTTCATCCGGCCACGGCGACGCGCCCGATCGACCAGGATACGTCGCATCGCTTCGGCGGCCGCCCCAAAGAAATGCCGTCGGCTCTTCCAGTCCTGTTTGTAATCAACATCAACCAACCGGACGTAGGCTTCATGGACCAAAGCGGTTGCCTGCAGCGTCTGCCCCGCTTTCTCATGATCCAGTTTCGCAGCCGCGAGCGCTCTCAATTCGTTGTAGACGAGCGGAAGCAGTTTGTCGGCGACCGAGGGATCGCGACCATCCATCTGACTCAACAATCGGGTAATGTCACGCATGTCCAAAGATCCCGCCGTACGATAATGCGTCGGACGCAGCGCCGTCGATCATCACCGCGTCGTCATCCAAGCTTCCTATAGCTCGTTTACATGGCCCTATTGTAACGAGTTCCCGTGATCAGGCCGGAGGCGAGAGCAAATCCCGGCTGACGCCGGGGCTAAGCGGTTTCAACATTCTTGCTGGTTCCGTCGACTTCTCGCCGATGGACCACGGAATAGACGCAGGGGACAAGGATCAGCGTCAGCAATGTGGATGCAACCATGCCGCCGAGCAACGCTCTTGCAAGAGGAACCATCGCTTCATTTCCGGGAGCAAGCTGAAAGGAAAGCGGCAGCATCGAAGCGATCAGTGTCAACGATGTCATCAAGATCGGGCGAAGTCGAACTTGGGCGGCCGAGAGGGCGGCGTCTTTGGGCGAAAAACCTTCGGCTTTGCGCCGATTGGCGAATTCCACCAACAGGATCGAGTTGTTGACGACGACACCGATCATCATCAATGTACCCATTAACGATTGGATGTTGACATAGGTATCGGTCAGGAACAGCACCAGAACGACACCACCAATCCCCAGTGGAACGGCGAGCATGATGATCAGCGGATCGACAAACGAACGGAATTGAGCCATCAACACCAAATAGACCAGGAGCGTTGCGACAGCGAGTCCGATCCCAAGCAGGTTCATTCCGGACTCCATCTTCTCGACCGGGCCACGAAGCGTCACCGAGACACCGTTTTCGAACTTCAGATCGTTGAGAGCACGTTCGATGTCACTTGCAACACTCCCCAAGTCGCGTCCGGCGACGTTAACATGAACGTCGTTTACACGTGAAATGTTGTAATGAGCAATCTCACCTGGGATGTTGACGCGTCGAACGGTCGCGATATTTGAAAGCGGTATCGTCATCGGTCCGTTGGGTGTATCGAGCGAGAGGGGCATGTTGTGTATTTCGCTCAGCGACTGGAACTTGTTGTTCTCGTACTGCACGCCCATGAAGAAGTCGACGCCCGACTTCGGGTCGATCCAAATCGTCGGTGAGTATCCGACGCTTGAACCGAGCGCGGTAAGAATCGTTTGAGCGACCTGCTCCTGATCGACCCCCAAAAACTTTGCTCGCGTTCGATCGACCTGCACATCGAATTGCGGATAATCAAGCGACTGCGCTATTTGAACGTCCGCCGCCCCGGGAATTGGCTCGACCGCGGCCACGATCCGTTCCGCTGCGTCACGGCATTGACCGAGAGAACCGGCCGAGACTTGAATGCTGATCGGCGTCGGCACACCTTCGTTGAGCGCCATGTTGACAATTCCACCGGAGACAAACAGAAATTCCTCCAGCGGGTATTGGGCGGCTAGCCTCTCGCGCAGCCGTCCGATGTAGTCGGCTGTCGCCGTTGAGCGATTCGCCTGGTCGAGGTTGACGATGATGTAGGCGGTATCCGGTCCCGAATTGGAACTCAGCACGGTCGAGAAGCCGGCACCTTTACCGACCGGAAGCCCAATATTGGAAATGAGCGTGTCGATTTCGTTCTCAGGAATGACTTCTCGGATCGATTCTTCGACGCGCGCGACGAGGCTTTCCGTCTCTTGAAGCTTCGTGCCGGGGAGTGTCTTCAAACGGATTTCAAAAGTTCCCGCGTCAACGCTGGGAAACAGTTCCGTGCCCAAACGGGGGCACACCAAGAAGGAAGCCGCGACGAGTCCCACAATGACAACGGAGGTTAACCCCGGCGCTCGTAACGCGACGGCCAGCGTATGGCCATACAAACCTTTCGGATCAGCACCATCGGATCGATCTTCGTCACGCGAAGCGAGAACCTTGCTTCGCACAAACGTGGCGCAGAACGCCGGAACCACGGTCAACGCCAGGACGTATGATGCTCCGATCGTGAAGGTCGCGGCCAGCGACAATGGCATGAACAGATATTTGATCATCCCCGTGAGAAAAACAGCGGGGAGGAAAACCGCAAGTGTCGTGATGGTGCCGGCGAGGATCGCCCCGGAAACTTCGGAGGTACCATCCATCGCCGCTTGCATGGTTGTCTTGCCCATCCGTTGGTGGCGAATCACATTTTCAACCACCACGATTCCCGCATCGACGACCGTTCCGATCGCCAATGCGAGGCCTCCGAGCGTCATCACGTTGATCGTTTGGCCGGTGAATGCGAATGCGAGCGATCCGATCAAGATCGCAAAAAGAATGGTGGCGACGATGATCACGGTCGGCAGCAAACGTCGCAGGAACACAAACACAACAACCGCAACCAACGCGGCTCCCAGGCCAATTTGCCACATCAGGCTACGCATCGCGTTACGAATGTATCCCGACTGATCGGACACCAATGTCACCTCGGTCGCTTCCGGGATATCGCCGCGCTCCTTCATTTTGGGAATTTCCGAGGCGATTCCTTCGTAAATGCGGTCGACAACGGCAATCGTGTTTTCACCGGGTTCTCGCAGCAATGGACAGTAAACGCTTCGATTTCCGTTCACGCGGACAATGTTGTATTGAAGCGCCGCATCGTCGACAACACGCGCAACGTCGCGGATAAAGATCGGCTGTTCATCACGTACGACGATCGGGATGTTTTCGATTTCCGCTGGATCGGGAAGCGTGTTACGTGGATGGATTTGATAGTCGGTGTCGCCAATCTCAGCGGTTCCCGATGCCAATACCAAATTGGACTTCTTCAATGCCTCGACGACATCGGTCGCGCTGATGTGATAGCCGCGAAGTTTGTCCGGGTCGACATAGACCATCATCTGCCGAAACTTCCCACCGAAGGGATGCGGAATCTGAACTCCCTTCAACCCGCCCATCTTGTTTCGCACCGCATAGTAGCCAATCGTATAAAGTTCCGACTCACTAAGGCCTTCTCCCGAGATCGCGGCAAGCACGACTGGAAGGTTCGATGGTTCGCTGCGGAGCGTAAATGGCCATTCGATCCCCGGCGGCAAGTGAAACATATCACTGGCTTCCAGGTTCACAATATCGTTCATCGCCGAACTTGCATCGGCCCCTGGTTGAAAGAAAACTTTGATCACCGCCGCCCCGGGAACCGTACGCGATTCTTGATGTTCAATCTTTCCAGCCAGCGTAAGGGCGCGTTCCACACGCGATGTGACGGACTTCTCCATGTCCATCGTCGGTAGTCCTGGATACGAAAAGAAGCTGACGACCACCGGCTTCTTAAAGTCCGGCAAGATATCGATCGTGATTCCCGGTATCACGGCAGCGCCAAGCACGCACAGTGCAATCACGGCGGATAAAACCGCAAACCGGTTGTTCAAAGAGAATTTAACAAGTCCCATGTAAGGTTTCCCTAGAGCGACCACGTCGCAAGATCAACTGAGAAATCTTGACGCAAGATGTACGTCGCGTGGCCGAAAATAAGGTGATTCGCTTCATCTGATGCAAAAGCATCATTTCGGACCACGCACGGTATAACATCAAACGCGTTCATGATTGATATAAAAGGCTTACGGTTGAATGGAGATGCGAACGGCAATGGCGAAGATCGAACGACGCAAAGCGTTTCGTCGTTCGCAATGTTACAGAGGCTTGACCTGCTGTCCTTCACGGAATCGCTTTAAGTGAGGACCGATGACCACGTCGCCGGCCTGCAACCCCGTGACGATTTCAATTTCCGTTCCCGTATCGACACCAGGAGTTATGTCGGCCAGCTTGACCGTATCATTCTCGTCGAGAAGGTAAACATACGCGCGACCCGATTCATCAAAACGAACAGCTCGCGAGGGGAGCATCGTCGCCGCGACTTTTGTTTCAAGTGTGATCGTCGCCTGTCCAAACATACCCGGCAATAGTCTGCCCTCGGTGTTTTCAATCTCCGCCTCGACGATCATCGTGCGCGTGCTTGGATCGAGGCTTCCAGAGCGGCGAGTCACGGTCGCCTCCAGCGGCGGTTCTGCCGCAAACGAGGGGAAGGTGAAAATGATCGGATCGCCCGGCTCGACGAACGGTGCGTCCACTTCGGGCACGGGAACACGAACACGCAGCTTGTCGACTTTGCTTACCACGAAAAGGGGCTTCGCATCGCCACCGCCGCGACTTTCAATCAAATCCCCCGGATCGACATGACGCTGCGTAACCATGCCATCAAACGGAGCGGTCACGCTCGCGAAATCGAGCGTGACTTGCAATTCATCGAGCTGACGCCGGGCCACCTCGGTTTTTGAGTGCGACATCTTTAGGCGAGCTTCGGCAGCGGACTTCTCGGCTTCCGACACACCTACTTCGGCTTCCGCGGCGGCCACCGCCGAGATGACCGCTTTCTTCGCCGCCAGTTCGCTGTCGCGTCGTTTACGCACTTCGTCCATAACATTACGACTGTGGCCGGTTCAACCCAGGAGAATGCGTTCGTCGAAACCGCCGCCCATATGTTCATCGACGAGTCGTCCGAAGCGATCAGTCATGACGTGCCCCCTTTTACCGAAGGCTCTTTCCAGTTGCCGATTTCGCCACCAATTGAGCAACCCATACCACTCAATCTTCCTTCGGTCCTCGCGGCTATCGACAGCGGACATCCCGTGGTCGGACAAGCGAGATGGCGAGTTCAGCAAGCCTACGCCCGACACGATCAGGCTCGGGTCTTGTGGTTGCCATCGATTCAGGCCGGATTCAGCTTCCATCGTCACGACGGAAACTACCAAGCCAGCAATGGAGACATCGTCGATGTGAATCGCAACTCGTTTCAGTATGGACTTGGCGCGGGCGCAACCGGAGCCGGAACCACGAACACGCGTCCCGGCATCATCGTTCAGTTTCACCTTGCCGATGCGATCTTTCTTCCCAAGGTGACCAAGAAATCCGCCTGGGCTCAGGGGCACGCCGCAAACGCCGCACTGAACGATCAACTGCTCAACGCCGCGTCCGCTTATTTCGATCTCGTCGACGCGCATCAAGACTTGCGGATCGTCGAACAGTCTCGCCAAAGATTCTCCGAAGTGGCGAACATTACCGTCGACTTTGCGGAGGCGGGTGAAGGCTTGCAGGCCGACGCTGACCGCTTGCGAACGGAACTCGCGCTCATCGACAGTCGACTCGTCGGCACCGAGGAACGTGTTGCCGTCGCCGCCGCGCGATTGGCCCAGGCAATCAGTCTCAACGGAACCGGAACGATCGTGCCAACCGATGTGAACGCCATTCCGCTCGATCTGACAAGCGCCGCCGCCGGGCAGGATTCACTGATCGCCACCGCATTGCGAACGCGTCCGGAACTCAAGGAATCGCAGGCGCTTGTCGCCGCCGCGTGCGAGGCTTTTCAGCGCGAAAAATACGCACCGTTTGTTCCCAGCGTGTTGCTCGGTTTCAGTACCGGTGGCTTCGGCGGCGGACTGGGCAACAACTTGGACGATGTCGACGGTCGATACGACTTTGACGCCCTCCTCGCCTGGGAGATTCGCAATCTTGGATTGGGTGAGAAGGCCGCTCGCCGCGAGCAATCCGCGCGCGTCCAACAAGCAAGATTCGAGAAGCTCCGTGTGATGGACCAGGTCGCTCGCGAGGTCAGTGAATCGCATTCGCAAGTCGCCTTTCGTCGTCGCCAAATCGACATCACGCTCGGAGCCATCAAGAACGCCGAGGATTCGTACCGTCGCAATCTCGAACGCATCCGCGACGGCGAGGGACTTCCCCTCGAAGTACTTCAATCCGCTCAAGCCTTGGAGTCAGCTCAACGCGCTTACCTGCGGGCGGTGATGGATTACAACCAAGCTCAGATTCGCCTTCAATGGTCCCTCGGCTTCCCCGTGAACAGCTAGCGAAACCACATCGCAAGATCCACTACAAATTGATTTCAAGAAAACAACAAACGCTTCGATAACTGATATAGATATAGCCGCTGTCGCCCAGATCGTCAGACCGGAATCCGTGTGCCGTCAGCGCTGGCTGCGGGTCTTTCCTAGGTTTTCGGATAGATTCTCAATTGCGGGTATAATCATCTTTAGACAGCACCATTCGTATTTATACCGTGCGTGGTCCGAAATGATGCCTTCGCGTTAAATGAAGCGAATCACCTCATTTCTGACCACGCGACCTATAGCAATTCGTTGGTTTGAGCGACAATTTCGCGATCTGCGATTGCTCGGGTAAGGCGTCGGGCGTTAATTTGGGAGTCTCTATCAGTAATGAATGCGTTTGATGTTATACATCGCGTGGCCGAAAATGAGGTGATTCGTTTCATTAAATGCAAAAGCATCATTCCAGACCACGCACGGTATATCTTCCGCCAATGTTTTTCAGTTGATCTTGCGACGCGGTCGTTCTAAGAGCTTCATCATGAAACGTTATTGTCCATTGATCCACTGTTGCGCCACTCCCCTTGGCCGAATTGTTCTATGCGTCGTCATTTTCTGCTGCCGCGCAGTGGTCGCGCCGGGGGCGGACGAACTGGAAACGAAGGTCGTGGCTGCGGCTGGACCTTATTTCGTCGGCCTCCCCGTCGCAGTTCAGGTAACGGCCGCTGGAGTCTCTGATCGGCAGGAGCCGGAAATCACGGTGATCGCCGACGACGATGAGGGGGAGGAACGCGACGATCTTCGCTGGAACTTGATCGCCAAGAATCCAACCTACATGCGATTCAACAACAACGGACGGATCGTGTCGCAATCAAAGTACGACTTCGTCTTCCGATTTACCGCGAAGAAGGCGGGGACTTTGAAAATTGGACCTTTTGAGATCACGGATGGATCGTACAAGCAAAGGGTCGATCCGATTGAGTTGACCTTTGAGGAAGTCCCGACGACGGAAAACATGCGGATTTTCTTGCGACTGCCCGACGGCCCATACTTTCCCGATCAGCGAGTGCCGGTGGAAATTGAATGGTGGTATGCCGGTGAGCTTTCCAACACAAGCGTTTCGATTTCGTCGGATTTGTTCGACACGTTCACGTTCGAAGATGAACAGCCTTCGAAAGTTCGTCAGGCACTGCTGCCGATCGATACCGAAGATGGCAGCGTGGATCTGCAAGCGACCGTCCGCGAAGAAGCCCGTGATGGCAAACGCTTCCGCGTCTTCACCGCCCGGCGAACAATGATCCCTGATCGCATCGGCACCTATTCGATCGATCCAATCGAGGTTGTCATCCGTCGACAAATCGTCGGTCAACGGCGCAGCAGCGATAGTTTCGGATTTGGCATTTTCGATCAAGTGGAAACTTACGTTAAGGGAATCGAAGCGTTTCGAGCGCTCGGCGAACCTCTGAAAATCACGATCGGTGGATTTCCCGATGATGGGAAGCCGGCAAGTTTCATCGGTGCCGTTGGGCAAGGTTTCTCGATTGATGTTGCCGCCGATCGAACCGTCGTTCGTGTCGGCGATCCGATTCGATTGAACATCCGCTTGCGTGGTGATGGCAATTTGCAAAACGCGCGATTACCCTCCCTTTCGGCCGATGGTGGCCTGGACCCTCAAGATTTCCGCTTGCCTGAAGGGGACGTGGCGGGAGAACTTGGGGAAGGAGAGAAGTCGTTTTCGGTTTCCGTTCGCGTCGAGAATGAATCGGTGAGCGAGATTCCGTCGATCGCCTATTCGTGGTTCGATACGGATGCGAAAGAGTATCGAACGACGCGCTCCGACCCAATCGCATTGCGAGTCATGCCCGCGCAAGTCACCGGTGCGGACGACGTCGTATCCGCGGCCGCCAACCCGACGAAATCGACTCCATCGTTGAATCAAGAGATGTCGCCAACGAAACCGTCGGGTCCGTCGGATCGCGCGATGTCCATGCTGCTTAACGATGCGGAACTTGCCATTCAAACCGATCCGTCACTTCTGCTGCGGGCTACGGGAAAAGGCGCTTCTTCGATGACGGTGCAAACCGTCTCTTACGCCGTCGGCGTCGCGATGATTGTGCTTGCGTGGGTTGATAATCGCCGAAGCCGACAAGATCCGCTGGTGAAGCAAGATCAAAAGTTGATCAAGCAGCAACAAGCTTTGATCGCTGATGCGGCATCGAAACCGAAAAAACAAGGGGCTTCGCAAATCGCTTCGGCACTGCGAGTCCTGCTGACGATTGATGGAGACGATTGTCGGGATGAAACCGAGTCGCTTATCAGCCGGTGCGACGCCATTGCCTATCAGCCTCTCGAACAGCAAGGGGATGCGATTCCATCGGATATCGTGCAACAAGCGTCGGACTTGGCCAATCTCTTTCTTGATCGCAAGACGTCTGAAAGGAAATGATGAACGAATCGGAAAACCTATCCCGTGGGTGGGCCGAAACAACGCATTTGCACGACAAGCAGCGAATGGTCTCATTGCTCGCCGCGCGACGCGGACTTGTTGTGATCATGGTTGGATGGATGATCTATTTGTCGGGCGCTGCATCGGCGCAACCGTCGTCGACGACCGACGCGGCGCGGATATTGCAAAACGCGATCAACGATTATTCAGCCGCATTGGATGCGGTCGACCGAGACAAACGTTTGAATCTTTTTCAACGCGCTGAGGTTCAATTTGAACAGGCGATTGAAGCCTCACGTGTTGAGAATGCTGATTTGTATGTCAACTTGGGAAACGCAGCGTTGGGCGCGCAGCATCTCGGCCCCGCCATCGTCGCCTATCGTCGCGCCTTGCAGATCGACCCTGCAAATCGAAAAGCGGAACAGAATCTAATGTACGCGAGATCCTTGCTCCCTGACTGGGTGCCGCGTCCCGAATCAGCGGATGGAAACTTCGATTCGCTTTTGACGTCGCTCACCAAACGATCGCGGGATGATCTCTTGCAGGCAGCGTCCATCGTGTTTGTCATCGCAGCGGTATGCTTTGCGATCTCCATTCGTTTCCAACGTGTCGGCTTTCGCAATCTGTCGATTCTGTTCATGACTTGCTGGTGCGGCCTGCTGGCCTTGGCGTTCCTTGATGAACGATCGATGCAAGGGATGATGGCTGTTGTCACCATTCCAGATACCGTGGCCAGATCGGCCGATTCCGTGAATGCGCCGCCAAGATTTGCGGAACCCCTGCCCAGTGGTGCGGAAGTCGAGATTGTGGAAGATCGAGATCAATGGCTTCGTGTCCGCATTCAAGATGGACGTGACGCTTGGGTGCCCTCTTCCAGCGTCGATCGCTTCTGACTCAGCCGTGATTCTCAGTGGTTAAGAAGTAGTAAGCACCGATGGCACAAGTCATTCATCAAAGCGGAATCAGCCGGAACGGATTGGCGTCCCGTTCTCGGAAACCGTGAGCAAGCGTTCAACGGCTGATTTGACGGAAAGAATGAAACTCGGCGAGATCGACGAATCGAATTCAGTCGCCGAGCTTGAGGACCGTCCTGGGAATATACGTCGCGTGGCCGAAAATGAGGAGATTCGCTTCATTATATGCGTTCGAAAATGAGGTGATTCGCTTCATTAAATGCAAAAGCATCATTCCAGACCACGCACGGTATAAGTGGCGTAAGCTTCCAGCAAGCGATTACTACGCGGCGTCTTTTTTCTTCTTTCCGCCTGGCTTCTTGTTGCCGGCCTGGGCGGCACGTGCGAACTGCTTCGGCAATTTCTCTTTTTGCTCGGCGGACAGCAAAGCAATCGTTTCCTTCATCAGTTTTGTTCGCAACGTATTCAGCTTTGCCATGGCCGCTGCTTGGGCTTCGTTCATTCCAGCCTCTTTGTCGATCGCGGCGGCACGTTCCTTGCCTTTCAGATCCGAGTCAGCCATCGACTTGGCAACTTCCGCTCGCTTCTTCATCAGTTCGGGAGTGATTCCGGCTTCAGTGCGGATCTGTTTCATTTCTTCGTCAGCAGCCTTGAAGATCGCGTTGACCTTTGCGGTTTGCTCTTCAGTCAAGCCAACCGGTTCAAGTTGCTTCAAAATCTGAGCGGCGGCGGAACGTTGAGGGCGATTTTTCTTGCCCTTCTTTTCTTTCTCTTCGGCAATGGCGGGTGAAATCAACAGCGCCATGATCACCAGGCTGAATACGTGAAGTCTCATAATTAGGTTGCTCCTTCAGGAACGGGGTGAATTGAGACAGTCGACAGTCGACGACGAGATTTTAATCTACGCTAGGAATGGTCGTCCATTGTCTTCTCGCTAGAATTAAAGACCTTGTTAAACGTTGCCTTCCGGTGCGATCGGCAAATTATGGAATGTCATTTGCTTTGCCGTCCCTGCTGTCTCTGCGTTGTTGCATATCCTCGGGCTCAGACGCAGAAGCCTGAAGTGATTGTACCATCGCGCGATTCCATCGCGACAAGTGAATCGTCAGCGGTGGTCGCTGGCTTACAATCGTCAGGTCTCACCTTCACCCACCTTACCTTACTTCAAGAAAAACCTCATGCCTCACTCGAACGCTTGCTCTTCATCGATCTTGATTGCCCCAGCACCCCCGACTTCGCTTGCTATATCATCAGAAGAGGCCGTTCGATCGTCTCTTGAATCCTTTCGCCGTGACGTTCTTCAGGGGTTGTCGCAGTCGAAACGTCAATTGCCTTGCAAGTATTTTTATGATCGACGCGGTTCGCTCCTTTTCGATCAAATCTGCGAATTGCCGGAATACTATCCGACACGAACCGAGGCTGGCATTATGGCGGACAACGTCGACGCCATCGCGCGACGCATCGGTTCCGATGCCGTGATCGTGGAGTATGGAAGCGGCAGCAGCACGAAGACACGTTTGCTGCTCGATCACTTAGTCCAACCGCACGCCTACGTCCCGGTCGATATATCAAGAGAGCATTTGTTGCAAACGGCGAACAAGCTTCGCGAGGATTATCCGCACATCGATATTCACCCAGTGGTGGCTGATTTCACCGCTCCCTTCTCGCTTCCGCATCCGTTCCGCCGCACCATTAAACGCCGCACTGGCGGAAGCGACGCATTGCATTCCGAAAGTTCTCCAGGCGTTGCTTCGGACTCCGCATCGTGTAACACCGTTTACTTCCCCGGTTCGACGATCGGAAACCTTGAACCCGACGCGGCGGTCGTCCTGCTTCAAAGCATTGCGGATCAATGCCAACCCGGAGGCGGGCTGCTGATTGGGTTTGACCTCAAGAAGAACCCTGACATCCTGCAAGCCGCATATGATGACAGCCAGGGTGTTACCGCCCAATTCAATTTAAATCTTCTGCATCGTATGAATCGCGAACTTGATGCCGAAGTCGATGTGGACCAGTTCAGACATGTTGCGGTCTACAACGATGCCATGTCACGGATCGAAATCTATATCGAGAGCTGTATCGACCAGTCTGTTCGGATTGAGAATTCAACGTTCCAATTCGATGCGGGCGACCGAATCTTGACCGAATACTCCCACAAATATGACATCGAAACCTTTACATCCATGGCCGAACTCGCGGGCCTTGTTCCAGACGAAGTGTGGACCGACGCGGACGATTACTTCGCGATCATGCATCTGAGCGCGCGTTGATCGGCGAAGCTCACTGCGTTTGCTTTGCCTTTTCCAACTCGCGTTCCAGCATCTCCATTCGCTGCATCATCACTTGCATCTGACGTCGCAGTTCCAGGACTTCCGCCGACTCGTTGCCGGTCGTTGCTTTCGGAATATCCGTGTCGCTTGACGATACCGGTGGCGGCACCGGGATGGGGCGTTCCTCCGTTTCAGCACGCGGTGTCGGAATGGTCAGGCGTCCTGCTTGCGACGAACGTCGTGACGATTCGGCTTGAGGATTCAGGATTCCGCGACCGCTCCGTGGACCCATGAAATTGTCGATCGTTTTGCCGACCCCTTCCAGGATTTCTCCCACGCTGCTTCCCGGTCGGATCACGATCGGCCCCCGTTCGTCCAACTCCGAATCAAAGCGACCTGGAAGGGCACCGCCTGGAAAGTCCCTTGGCACTGGAATGACACCTGGTTCCAAGTCGGTTGCATCCGCCATAGCTTCCCCAGACCCGGCCAGTGTGACCTGCGCGCGATGCAAGACGCGACCTCGGTAGTAGCCGACTTCAACCTGATCGCCGCCGCGAGCCGATTGCATGTAGCCAGTCAATTCCCGAGCCCCGTACATCACGCGGCCATCAATGGAGACCACGACATCGCCAGGTTGAAGGCCACTTGCTTCGGCGGGCGAACCGGAAACGACCGCCGTGATCAAAGCACCGCGCAAGGCGCTGCTTCCGGTTTGCAGGCGGCCCGCATCCTCGACGGAAATCCCAAGCACTCCGCGTTCACGGGACATTGAACGCGGACGTTCAATCGATGAATCGTCGTTCTCCGTGGCATCGACGGAAGGTGGTGGCGCGTCGCTCATGACCGCCTTCAACTCGTACAACGACCCGCTGCGAAAGACTTCAATCGTTGTCGGATCACCAGCACGCAGTGTCGACAGGGCCTTGGAAACATCTTCAATTGTCCGTGTTTGTTGCCCATTGAGCCTTGTCAATCGATCTCCCAAACGCACACCTGCGGTATCCGCGGGCGAACCGTCTCGTATATCGATAATGGTTAACCCCGTCTTGTCAGGGCGTTCCTCGGCAACGATGCCCAATGATGGACGTGGTCGTTCCTCGGCTTCTTCGGCGTCAAGCAACACCGGACGGGGAAGTGGATTGCTTGGCGGTTGCGCCTCGTCATCTGGACGCGCGATTGTTGGCGGTAAAGGAGCCGGCTCGCGTGTGCCTGTCTCCGGGGTCTCGCCAATCACGACTGGCGGAACCGACGGGACCGGTTGAAGTCGAGGTGCCTCCTGTCCGTAGACCGTCAAAAAAGACAGCAACACGGCTTTCGATAGCATTAGCCAACGCGCGACAAAGGTTCGAAGAATTTGTCGGTTGGAAGCGTTCCAGAAGTGCATTGCCATGGTCAGTCCTTTTGGTGAGGGTTTCGAAAACCGGATATTTCGCCGCCGCATTGCTGGACTCCCTCTGATCGAAGCGGCGTCAACTTAGTAAAGTGTAACGGAAAAACGGAGTTCGACAAAGTGAAACCTTCCGCAGCCGATCGGCTCGAAGTTCGTCCGCCCCGGCACGAGGAAACCGCGGAGATTGTTCGCTTGCTGACAGATGGCGAATCGGAAATGAGGCGGCATCTGATTACGTCATCCGTTTCCGGCGCGTTGAATAATCCGAACGCGAAGACCATCGGTCTGGTCGCTGCAAACGACAAACGCGTTGCCGGTGCCACCATTGCCAGTGCGATGCCCGGCGGAACCGGAGTTCTCATCGGCCTGAGGATTGACAGCAAAGCAGATCTTGAAGTCGCCAGCCTCCTGTATCAGGCGTTATCCCGATACCTGCATGCACTGGGAGTCACCTTCATTCAGGCGATCTGTGATCCCGAGAACACTCCGCGGGAATGGCGTGCAATCGAATTGAATCATCTGGCGGATCTAGATTACCTTTCGGCGGACACTTCGGCGATTCGGGTTTCTCCCACGGATGCGATTTCCTTTGGTCCCGCCTCCGAACTTACCGACGAACGGTTGTCGGCCCTGTTGAGCGAAACGTATTTGGGAACGCTCGATTGTCCCATCATGAACGAATATCGAAATGCCGACGAAACGCTTGCCTCCTACCGTGCGGCTGCAAATTATGACGTTACGGCTTGGCGAATCGCGTTTCATCAAGGAACTCCGGTTGGGTGCGTTTTGACAACGCCTTTCCCGTCGTCCGATGCGATTGAGATTACCTACATGGGCATTGTCCCCGAAGGACGCGGCCACCGCTGGGGACTCGAGCTGGTCGCCGAAACGCAGCGACTGGCGCAGGCCCGTTCGTTAAGCTCCATAAACCTAGGTGTCGACCGTACGAATTCTCCCGCAATTGCGATCTATCGCGACTGTGGATTCACCAAATTCTTCAGCGAAGCGGTCTGGGGCCAGCGTCTGACGTAAACCATTCAGGCACGGAAACCAGTCAGGCGATTGGCTAGCCAGCAAACGGGCAAAGCGGCACTAGTCAATCTCACTATGCAACCGCGAAAAAAGATCTGCTGCCCTTGCAACCATTGCCGCACAAATTTACACTCACTCCAGAAGCAAAGACTCAACTCACGCACCCCTAGCTCAATTGGATAGAGCATCGGTCTACGGAACCGAAGGTTAGAGGTTCGAATCCTCTGGGGTGTATTCTCCTAAAGCCTTTCCAGCAAAGCCTTTAGCTTCAAAAGCTCCTCAGCATTCAGCTCGGGAGCTTTTTCATTTCGACCCACTAATCGACCCACTAATGCATCCGTAGGTGCTTCAGTGGTCATCTTTTGACGTACTTCGCTTGCGGCGGCCTGAGCCGACCGCGTCGCGCCGTAGTACTTCTCGGTGGTGGC
>JAWKTL010000012.1:0-174685 GCA_041399105.1 Pirellulaceae bacterium
ACATATATAAGGTGTTGCCGCCAATGTACATTCACGACACTACCGTCACTGATGACGGAGGCCACTGGGCTTGGTCGGCTATGACATTGCCGATGATCGAGCAGCAGCCTCGTTTTGATGCTTTGAATGTTGGCAACATCAAAGCTCGCGTCACAATCACGACGAATCCTGAGCTTTTTCAGGAGTCGATCGAGGCGCACGTTTGTCCCTCCTCGCCACAGCCAAAGATCCACGACCCAGCAGTTGATCCGGGCTACTGCATCGATACGACCGCCGGTACCAATACTGGTCTTGCCGTATCGAACTACATCGTTGTCGGGAATATTGCGAATCCTCGCATGCGGAAAGCAACCAATATGACGGTGGGGACAACGGGAACAATTGGAATATTCTGGCGAGGCATCCAGGGCGAGCCGACCGCTGGGTTGCGAGACATCCTCGACGGAACGTCCTCCACTTTGATGATTGGAGAACGGTACCATACGCGAGCAGGCGGAATTCGAAGTTCAGCGGCAACGATGCTCGTTGTGCGCGATAACCTTGGCGTTGGACCAACTGCCCAGGACAACACTTCGGTCTCGTGGAATCAGGGAGTCATGACGATTTCAGGCACGGTGCGTTATCCGATCAACAATGTAATCTTGCCCTCGGAAGTTGGCAGTTCCGACAAAAAAGCAACGTTCAGCAGCTTGCATCCTGGCGGGGCACAATTCGCAGCGGCTGATGGTGCCGTCCGATTCGTCTCCGATACGATCGAATTGAGTAATGATGGCGCGTGGTCTGTAAATAGCGTCCTGGAAGCACTCGTCGGTATTCAAGACGGCGTCCCAGCGACAATTCCGTAGAACTGACGCTGCTTAATCTATCCTTATATCCATGTCCGCCTTGACACCTCCCTTGGCGGGCATTTTTATTGCCAATCTCCTTTATTTTCACAAAGCAACTTCCAGATGACTCACAATCGTTCACTGCGTTCTTTCGCTTGCGTATCTTTCGTTTCAATGCTGATTATTGGTTGCGGACCTTCGACCCCGCCTTTAGGTCAAGTGCATGGAAAGGTCACGCTTGATGGTCAGCCGCTCGAAGGTGCAAACGTGGAATTCATTCCTGACTCGGGACGGCCATCAATTGGTGTTACCGATGCCAGCGGAGAGTATTCGCTTCAGTTTACCAACGATGCCTCGGGTGCCCTTCTTGGGGCTCACAAAGTGCGAATTACCACGGCCCGCGACGGATTTAGTAGTGAGGGAGACGCTCCATCCGTCGAGGCACGAAAAGAGTTGTTGCCTCCCAATTACCATGATAACACGCAATTGAAGGCCGAGGTTGCATCTGGCGACAACACTGTCAACTTCGAGTTGCAATCGAAAGTTAACGACGCATGATAAAGTGACTTGATTCGCTTGATCACAACGTGTGCTGCAGGTTGGCCCCTCTATTCCCAGTGGGCGGTACAGTTGGAGGTGAAAACAAAGAAATCAGCGTTTGATAACCTCCATTGAAGTCACCCAACAATTTCGCGGATATCGATCAAGTGGAGTTGGCGACCTTCGTTGTGGGGTGAATCGATGACCACGCTTTTCCCGTCGTTGCTGTTTCGCGGGTGCGTATCGCATCGCCATTCGCCCGTGTAGATCGGTGGCGAATGGAACTTACCAAGGGAAACTTTCCGCTTGCTTGGCACATGGTAGAGGTACGGATTTTGAAAGCGGCCATCCTTGCTGGGATAGGTGTCGTTTAAAATCCATTCGTTGTCGGTCTCCGGGACATAGGTGTTGTGTCCGTTCTCCGTCATCACTCCTTCGCCGACAACCTCGACCTGATCGGTTTGATCTTTGAACAGGTAAAACGCGGCCGGTTTACCTTCAGGACGTGTCCAGGCACAGATATGTTGTGGGTCGCGCCAGATGAAGTGCGATGTATTACCCGACGGATCGAGGATGTGGCGGTCCGACCCGTCCGTCGCCACGGTAAACATGCGTGTTATGAATCGCCCGGTCGGTTCGGCGTCGGGGCCTTCGCCGGTGCTGTCACGCCAGCGATGCAGGACGATAAAGCGGGAGGCATCCGGACTGACGAGCAAATGATTGAAATAGTTCCACTTGTCCGCGAGCGACTTGCCATAGTGATCGATCCTCGCGGCGTCGGCCAGCGAAAAAATTAACTTCGATTCCCCGGTCCGCATGTCCATTCGCCAGACTCCCGATTCTTCGGGGGCACGCTGGGTGCGAAGGGGATCCTGTAGACCAACGTAGCCGTATCCTGGACGCATGCGTTGGATACGTGAAAAATCAGCGGTTACGGCAAACGTTCCGTCCGGGCTGAGTGCATAGATCGGTCGGGGCAGCGTTCGCATTTGTCCCGTCTTCACGTCCAGCACTCGACAGACATGTTGATCTCCTTGACGATCATTCCAGACGACTTCTGATTCGCTTCCCGGTCTCCATTGCAGCATGCAACCTTGCTGCCAGCCCCAAGCACTACAGCTTCCCAAGCGTATCCATTGGTCATCATTTTCCAGATCGATCATACCGATGCGGATGGTGTCGTCCGCCCTCGGCGTTCGATGTTCAAACGCAACTTCATTGGACAGAACGTACCGATTCGTCGGATCGAACTGCATCTTGTCGTAGTAGCCGAACCAGTGATGCAGGGGACCTTGCGTGATTTGCCTCGTGGGTGGCGTTTCCGACGTTCCATTCGCCGCGGATGCTCGGTTCCGGAAGGCGAGCGTTGCAGAGGCTGTCAGCGAACCAAGTGCGGAGCGACGGGAAATTGGCGTCGATGGCATCAGTCGGTTATCCTGTTGTCGATGGAAGCAGGCACGTAGAAATCGAAGTGTGTTCTTGTCACAATATACTTCGCGTGGTCAGAAATGAGGTGATTCGCTTTATTTAACGCAAAGGCATCATTTCGGACCACGCAAGGTATAACGTCAAACAATAATGGGCTTTGCGCTCAATGGGTCGTCGTAAATACGAAGCGGTCGACGGCCTGCTGCACTCGCAAGGGCTGTAAATGAACCGCCCAAGCAACTATTCTTCCCTGAGAGGATTGCTGACAACAATGTGTAACCGTTCACGAGACTTTCAGGCTTGCAATGGATAAAGACAAATGGATCGGATTTGACCTTGGCGGGACCAAAATGTTGGCCGTCGTCTATGATAGCGACTTAAAGCCTTTAGGACGCCGTCGACGTCGCACCAAGGGGAATTCAGGAGCCGAAACAGTCATCGAGCGGATTGTCGGGGCGATCCAAAAGGCGCTCGATGAAACCGACACCAGCGTTGAATCTTTGGCGGGGATTGGCATCGGATGCCCTGGACCGGTCGATCCGAATACCGGTTTGGTCCATCTGTGCGTCAATCTGGGGTGGGAGAATGTCAATATCGGGAAGATCTTAAGCAAGCACTTCGGCTGTCCGGTGCAGGTTCTGAACGATGTTGATGCGGGTGTCTACGGCGAGTATGTCGGCGGGGCGGCGCGTTCGTCCCGATGCGCGGTCGGTATCTTTCCGGGAACCGGAATCGGTGGCGGCTGTGTTTATGAAGACACGATCCTGCACGGCGCGGATATCACCTGCATGGAGATCGGCCACACAAGAATCAGCAGCGGCTCGCGGACGTCGGGCTACGATCTTTCGGGAACATTGGAAGCCGAAGCCAGTCGACTGGCGATCGCCGCCGAGGCGGGCAAAGCGGCGTATCGCGGCATGGCGCCTCACCTTTACAAAGCCGTGGGGACCGAAATCTCGGAGATCCGGAGCGGAGTGCTGGCCGATTCAGTCAAGAACGGCGACACGGAAGTGAAGGAACTGATTGAAGAGGCTTCACGGACCATTGGACTGGCGGTTGTCAACATCGTCCATCTGCTGGCTCCCGATACGATTGTGATGGGGGGCGGTCTGGTCGAAGCGATGCCGGACTTGATCATTGGAACCGTGAATCGAACCGCAAAGAAGGCCGTTCTGGCTCCCTATCGCGATCGATTTAAGGTCGTACAAGCTGAACTTGGCGACGATGCCACCGCCTTGGGCTGTGCCGCATGGGCTCGAAAGCAAACCTCGCGTGCGGCCAAAGCGTGAGTGAGAGTGTAAAATAGCCGAGTGCGTCCGGAGCAGGCTCCGGAAAGCTTGTGCCGAGGTGCTGACGTCGCGATGGCGGAATGAGGTGATTCGCTCGACCGATTGCAGTCACGTCATTTTGGTTTATACGTCGCGTGGTATAAGCACGGTATTTCATTTCGTTCCAACGTTCGCGATTGAACTCAGGACGCGGCAATCATTTCCATTTCCACGAAAGGCGGATTCAACATGAGCTTCTCACGACGCGAATTATTGACAACCGGAAGCGCCGCGCTGGCCGCTGCTTGTTTCAATCATCGACTGAATGCCCAGGAGGTTTCCGGCGTGGAGCCTGAGGGATTGCAGTTGCCGGCCGTTACGAAGGGACGCATTCGACAGTCGGTGATGGGCTGGTGTTTTAATCCGATGCCGCCGCAAGAACTTGCGAAACACTGCAAAGCGATTGGCTTGGTTGCCATGGAGGGAATTTCGGCGGAAGCCTATCCCGACATCAAAGCCCTTGGGCTGGACATATCGTTGGTCGGCAGTCATGGCTTTAAAGATGGGCCACTAAATCCCGACAACCATGCCATGAACGAGGCGAAGCTGCGCGAAGCGATCGACAATGCGGTCCGATTTGAATCGCCCAGTGTGATCACCTTTACCGGGATGAAAACCAAGGGGATCGATGACAAGCAAGCACGGGCCAATTGCCTGCGGCTGTGGAAACGGGTTTTGCCTTACGCCGAAAAGCACAACGTGACGCTGGTTCTTGAACATTTGAACAGTCGCGACGATACGCATCCGATGAAGGGGCATCCCGGATATTGGGGTGATGACGTTGAATTGTGCATCGATTTGATTAAAGAAGTCGATTCACCAAATTTTAAGTTGCTTTTCGATGTCTATCACGTTCAAATCATGAATGGTGACGTGATCCGGCGGATTCGCCAATACCACCCGCTGATTGGGCATTACCATACGGCGGGCAATCCTGGCCGAGGTGAATTGGACGATCAGCAGGAGATCAACTACCCAGCCGTCATGCGGGCGATCTTGGAAACAGGATATTCCGGCTTTGTGGCACAAGAATTTATTCCAACCTGGAAGGACCCGATCGCCGCCCTTGCGCACGCCGCAAGGGTCTGCGACGTGTAATCGACACGATTACATCGACGAAGTTTCAGTGACAACCGGAACCTGACGATAGATTGCGGTGTCTATGAACCTAGGACCGACGTTATAATCGATCAGCGACGTGAAGGCGTTATTCCGAACAACGCACTGAATAACGTATTCACGGCGATGGTTGCCGTTCCCGCCTTGAAGTCATGTTGCCCTGCCTCCTTCACCCGTAGCATTGCTTTCAGTAAACGATGATGCGTCGTGTGGGGAAATGCGGTGATTCGCATTCCATTGATGCCTAGAGCGACCACGTCGCAAGATCGACTGGAAGACGAATGTCGTTAGATAACATCAAACGCGTTCATCACTGATATATGCCTCATTTCAGCCCACGCACGGTATCAAACTCTGATTGCTGAACCGTTATGTCCACCAGCCTTACCGACACCGATAACCCTCCTCCGATCGAACGCCCTCGCGTTCGCTTGGACGACTTCTTGCGCTTGGGTATCGATATCCGTGAAGCTCGAGTTGGCGTCATTCGCCGCGCCGCGGGGGACGCGACAGCCGAATTGGTTCAGCGGTTGGACGGGCCAGCGCGATCGGGAAGCGATCGCCGTATTGCACAGATCGCGGCGTCGACCTATCGGTTGCTCGACCCACGGGGACGCGTTGAGCTTTTGCAACGCGTGCAGTTGCTGCATGTCGAGTCTCCCCCTGCGGAGATCAAACCGTGGTGGAAGGCGAGGCATGCGACATTTGTTAACAACGAACCGACGCGTGATCGCTTCGATCCGTCGGCGGTCGACGTTCAATACGAACCATTGATCGGCGAACCGGTCACTACCGTCGACTCGATACTGACCATATTGAAAGACAAGGGCATCTCAAGACGCGCCGCGACCGTCAGCGGCATCGTTTTGATCGGCTTGGTTCTTTTCGTCGGCGGACTGATGCTGATGCGCTCCGGCGAGGAATCCGATCCATCGCAGCGCTTGCAGCCATCTCAATCTTCGAGCGTCCCGACTGTTTCGTCCGAACCGGCTTCGAGCATTGCGACCGGGAATGCGGCCATCGCTGCAGCAGAACCCGCGGACAGTGGATACGCGACGGATACGGAACCCGCGCCCGCCAAACCGGGGCCCTTCGCTCAAGCCTTCCAAGCCTCCGACGCCGCTCAGGTCGCTCCGCAAACGACAGCGGGTACGGATCTCGAATCGTCGGCTAAAACGGGACAAGCCGACGTTGACCCCGACGCGCCAATCGTTCAGCCACTCGGTCCGTTTGTCGAACCGATGCTTGATGCTAAGCAGGAACCATTTATCAAGAAGTCGGCTTCGGGTTCGGAAACTCAACCTGCGGCTCCTGAAATAGACCCAGGCGAGCCCGCAGACGATGAGGAAGCCGAGCGTACGACCGACCCAAATGTCGATGGCAACCCGAGTCCGGATGGCAACTCGAATCTTGATTCCGGAAAGGGCATTGCCTCCGTTGACCCCGAAGCTGCTCCCAATCCGTTCGCCCAGGCCCGCGCCGAACGCGACAACGCGGGGGTTGAAAGCGTCGCCAAGAACACGGATACAAACCGCGATATCGATGAAAATCGACCGATCAACCCACAGGCTCCCGCTGCGGCACCTGCGGCCGATGACCGACGGTTCGCCAAGCCGGAGGCCGACGCGCTCAAGATCGCTCGTGATCGGTTGGCTCGACTGCAAGCCGATCTCCCGAACGTGCAAAGCGATGCCGAGATCCTGTCGAATGTTCGCGAACTCTTGCAAACCGCAACGCTCAGCGAAGCGGGATCGGCGGATCGCTGGGTTCTGCTTCTCGAGTCAGCCCAGCAACTGATCTTGATCGGACGGTTCGCCGAAGCCGAGCAAGCGCTGATCGAACTGGAAACGGAGTATCAAACATCGCTGACCGCGATTCGAGAATTGCTCATGAGTCCGTTGATTGAGCGGGCGCAGTCAATCACACAAAAAGAACGAGCGATTACGTGGGGAATTGGAACCAGCGAGGCTCTTCTGCGTGAAGAAAGCTTCGATGCGGCGAGTACTGTCGTCCGTGAGCTAACAACCGTTGCCGTGAAACTTGGCAACGCGGATTTGCGATCGCGCGTCAATCAGCAGAGCGATACGATCAAACAGGCCAAACGGATGTGCGGTTCGGCATCCGCCGCAATGGCTGATGCGACGCCCCAGTCGGCCTCCGCTTCGACGGCAAATTCGGTCGGCAGGTACCTTTGTCTGTACTTGCACCAGTGGGAGAAAGGCTTGCCTTGGCTGACCGCCGGTTCGACGCCCAAATTGGCGAAAGCGTCCGCGGAAGAGCTTGCCTTAAGTGACGATCCTGAACGCATTCTGCCGCTGATTCAATTATGGCTCGAATGTGCCGCCGACCTGCGAGGACGCGGCGAAGAAGCGATCTTGCTTCATTGCCGTGACTTGGCGACGGGTGCGATGTACAAGGCGACCGGCTTGAAGGCGAAAGATTTGGAACGGGCGATTAGCGATATCGATGCAAAGTTGCCTTCCGATCTGCGACGCCCGACATCCTCTTCGATGCCGGCGGCGGCCCCTCCCGCAGCAGCACCGTTGGCTGTGGCAAACCTGAATGGAATGCTTGGTCGCATGAAGGCGGATGGCCTTGATGTGAGCGCGCTCTTGCGGTACGACCCAGGCCTGCGACTAACACGCGATGTCTTCTCGCAAATCCTCAATCAATTGCAAATTCAAGCGGGTGCGTTGTCGCTGGAGTTTGTTGGCGTGCTGAACTTGCAGGAAGACACAACCGTTCGCTTTTACACCAGCACGGGGAAAGATCCCGCCGACACCGTTTCGATTGTTGTCGACAAACAACAGGTGCCGTTGCAAGACGAGGCGGAACCTGGTCGTCGCGTGGGGACGATTGATTTGCCGAAAGGCCCCCATCTGATTCGCTGGCGGTTCGCTGGCAAGAATCTCGACGATTGCCACTTGCGATTGGAAGATGATCGCAGCAAGCAACCACTTTCAATCGTTCACACGCCCGCGTTACTCAATCAGGTTCTAGGTGGTGCCCAGCCGCGATTGCGAGTGAACATCGTCAGCGCCAAGTAACAAGTGCTGAACGCCGTCGTCTCCTGAAGCATGGTGGCCCATTCCGTTACCCGCCACCTCGATCTTCCGCTTCGGATCGCCATCAATATTGAGACGTCCCATCCATCCTTTGGTTCTTCCGAATCGCGAGGAACCCTCAACGGTGGATCGAACACTGGCTTCCCCTTTCGCCAGGATTCGCCACGCAAGCACTTATCCTGCAAATTGCTTGGAGCGTTGAGTCCGGCACCACTGAACGGTTGGCGTGATCCGGTCGCGCGACGAACGATATCGAGTGACCGTTCAGAAAGAAAAAGCGACCACGCTGTCGATTTCGCCGACCTTCGCACGACTACTTCATAGACAAACCGTACAACTTCATTCCAAGAGGAAAACCAATGAGCAAACATATCTTTGTCAACTTGCCCGTTTCCGACCTTCCCGCGTCGATGGCCTTCTACGAAGCGCTCGGTTTCGTGAACAATAAGCAATTCACCGATGAGACGGCGGCGTGCATGGCGTGGAGTGAGACGATCTTTGTGATGCTCTTAACGCACGACAAATGGAAGACGTTCACCAGCCGCCCAATTCCGCCTGCAACCGCAAGCGAGGTTGCACTGAACCTGACCTGCGACAGTCGCGAAACCGTCGACAAACTGAACGACATTGCATCTCGAAACGGCGGGACGGCCGACATCAATCCCAAGCAGGACCTGGGCTTCATGTACAGCCGCGATTTCGCTGACCCGGACGGTCACGTGTGGGGAATGTTTTGGATGAACCCAGAGGCAATGCAGGAATAGGGAATCGCCCGAGATCGTTCGATGAAATTCCAACAGACCGCCAACTGCGGTAAAATCCATGTCTCCCCTTCTAGACATGTGATCATGTGGTTCGACGATGCTCAAAGCAGCGAAGCGGCAAAATGATGCAGCCCTGGGGGCACCTTATGGAAACGTTTACGAAGCGTTTGCCACCCTCAAACGACCGATTTGGAATCGATTCGGCGTCATTGTGGGGTATGTTTCGCACGGGAAGCTGAGGCGCTTCGTGCATCCGGGTTCAAACGATCCCCATCCGCGACATGAACGATCGGTTGGCCAGCAACCCAGCGAATTTAACATGCACTTAAACGGTCATCATGGCGGCGGACGGATATTTGTCCTCAACCACTTGAACCTGTGCGGGTGGTGATTCAGCATACGGCAAACGTCGGTCCTCGCCCTGCACCGACGGAAACGCCCGTGGCCGTGAGATTTCGATCGGCACCCAATATTCCGGGTCCGGGTCGATCCAGCAAACATGTTGCGTTTCCGCTTTCGAGATGGCCTTCATCGTTCGGCGAAGGCAACTCATGATGCATCGACTCCCGATTTCATCAGCCCAGCCTCGCTCTGCTGCCAAACGTGTTCGTACAAGCGGCCGCCAACTCTGTTAGTTTCTTCGTCACTGAACGGTGGGCGGGGAAGGGTTTTCGAACAACCAATCCAAGATAGATGTCTCGACTTCAGCCTGCGTTTGCGCATTCTGGTCCAATGCTCCATCGGCGTCAGCAACTCGCGGATGCTCGCCAAAGAGATTGGCTCGCCTGCTTCACTTTCTCGCGATCCTTCTGTGAGAGCTTGTCGCGTTTGATCAAATCGAAGATTGCCAGTCTCTTCCGGCGTAAGTCCTTCCTCGACCGTTCTCTGCTGCTCGGCATCAGGCTTTCAGCCAGGGCGATCAACGCGGCAAACGTCTGCTCAACCGTTGTTCGATCTTTTTCTCGGTTGTAATCCGCGATGACAAACGGGGTCCGCGTGTGACGCGGGTCGGTTTTGAGTGGAAGCGAGGACAACTTCAATGTCAAACATCGACCTAGACGTTGTACAGATCGTCTTCCACATCATCTGGAACGGGATCGGATTCGGACGAGTCGTGTCGGACTCAGTTTCACGAATGATCAGCAGGGAATCCTGCCCGATGGTCAACTCGATCGAATCATCTGACTCACGCGCGATCAATTCTGGAAGCCGCTCGACGCCCCGAGACAACAAATCTTGAATTGGGGCACGAACGTATCGCTCAACGAACCGTGACATTGTTTCGCCAGCAAGCTCATCAAGATGACGCCATGCGTTCTCTCCGATGAAAACCTGCCCACCACAATCCTCAAACGCTTTGATGAGCGCATCTAATTTGGGGTTGGGAGTTCCGTCCATACATACAAGCATCGGAGTGAAACCACTTGCTTTGCAGTCCTCTGGGAACTCAAGCTCTTCGCCCCATCGCCCCTGCCCGGACGCAGCGATCGTGACTCGGATCTTCATCTCGTACGCTTTGTCATCCAAGATGCAGTCGACTTGGCGTCCCTTCTTTGAATTACTTCTCCGCTTGACTGGGCTCTTGGATGCGGACGCAGGAAGCCACCTACTGCATGAGCGAGGATCGGTTCAAACAAATATCCCGTTTCCTGGCCAGCTCTATTATCGATGTCGTAGAACCACTTCCTCCAGAAGAGAAGCCCAACAAGCGAATCAGTATCAAGCTTTCCAAATTGCAGCAGACTACGGGGGCCGACCTGTTCCAAGATTGGGACTGGCTGCGCACTCAAAATCTTTTCGTACTTGAGGCGTGCCTTCGCAGTTGGCTCAAGCAGGCGAAAGCTCGTATCCGCATCTTGATTTGCTTGCACCAGTCGCTCGTAAAGTAATTTTGCATCACTACCCTCGATCACGAGCTCGGTCGAACTCGATCTGGTAAAGAACTCGCAAGGTGGCTGAGGAAACTCCGGAAACTCTGATTCCAGTTTGAGGTCGTAGACGATTCGAGCAATCAAGTAACGACACATGTCGTCGTCCAGACGGAAAGCCTGTCCGCCATTACCCATTGAACGTGCTTTTGCCAAATCTGTGCTTGCGGCTTTCGTCAGTCCTCTTAGCATTCCCTGTAATATGCAGCGTTTATCCTGCGGATATCTCTTGCGAACCTGTTTCGTAACTGACTCGAGAATGGGACTCATTCCGTCGGCGAGAATGTGGGATGAAACTTAAGAGCGCTCCGCCCCGTTCTTCGTCTGTGGTGGCGGTTTCTAAATCTCGCAGCAAACTTCTCCCGATGACTTCCCAAGCAAAGGCGGAACAGCATTTCCTATCAGTTGAATGCGGTCAGCCTTTGATCCATGGAAGACAAAATCGGCGGGGAACGTTTGAAGAGTTGCACACTTCACGAATCGTAAGCATTCGATCTTCAGTTGGGTGCAAGAAGTCTCTCAACGCGCCTCCGGTGATAGCCTTGAGGCTCGTCCGATGACAAACGCCGAATTCCGGACGGAGCACCGCCACGTTTCTCGGTTGGTGTTCCATCTTTGACCCTTCGAAATGCTCGCTTTCTGTAACTCTCACGCCAAAGTTCTTCTGGAAGATCACGCATCCGTTGGCCAGGTAGCATGGCCTCAGCTCTTCGTAGGTCGTCTCCTACCAATGGTTTGTATGAATGATCTTCGTTCGCTTCACACGAATTAACCGGCACGGCCTCACCCAGGCACGCCAGTGCCTCCGCAAAGTTGGCGTAGGCAGTTGCGAGCCAATATTGCCTCGATGTACCCCAGGGGCACCGATTGCGGCGTGGGTATGTTCAGGATAAGGGGTCCCAATCAAGCCCGCAATCGCAACGACGCGTTTTCGATGCTGTGGAACTCCGAAATACGCGGCATTGATCTTGCGAAGATGCACGCGACGTAGCCGGCTTCAATAACTCGATCTGGAACTTCGAAAACGAATTGTCCTTTGGCCCCGGTGAGAAAGCCCTCAACATTCTCGAACACGAAGATCCAACTGGGCGATACTTAGCGATCAAATCGCCGTAGACTGAAACCAAAGAATTTCGTTCGTCGTCAGACTTTCTGCGGCCGGCTGACGAGAATCCCTGGCATGGCGGTCCTCCGCAGAAAATTGTCGCTTCTCGGAGTTCGAGATCCTCGGAGATCTCTCTGGGTCAGTGTGTGTCCGAGATTCTCGCGATAGGTGAGGACCGCAGGCTTCCAGCAGTCATGGGCTTGAACCACATCAAAGCCAGCGTCTAAATCCAAGGGAAAGACCGCCAGCTCCACAGAATAAATCGACCGCCGTAGCGTTAGTCAGTCCTTTGGGCATGTACTTTCGCCTCCGTGTTACTTGTTTCATTTTGAGAAAAGTATCCTGCGAAGCACCCGTTTCGGCAAGTAGCGGACGCATCGATCGCCAATGCGAACGTAAGAGCATAGAAGACTACCGTACACGACTAGCTGGGCTATTTCGAACCAAATTCAGAAACCGGACCGATAGCGGAATAACGAAGTAGGCGGGGAGCGTTCGCTGCGATTTTTACTCTGCGGAGAGAACAAGATGGGTGTTTGATTGACTTTCTACGAGTTCGTGAACGTGAAATTGCGGGTCAACAACGAGGACGGACCGACGCACGTTCGGCCGATGCTCGGGCCGCGCAGTTGTTCCCGATGAAGCCGGTCGAGGTGGTAAACCACCTGCTAGCCAGGAGTTACGCTTGCCGAGCTGAATCGCTGCAGCTGTTGGTGTGGACCGACGGTATTGAACCGGCGGATTACGACGTTTGGACTCGGGCCGATGACGATGCGGCAGCGGAGCGGTTCGAGGAATGCGAATCGTTCACGCCCTACGCGACCATGTGCTGGGCACCCGGTTGCCGCTAAATTGATTTCCTCGGTCCGCTTCAGGACGCGTCCGAACAGGAATCCCGTCGGTACGGCCAGTGTACGTTCCAGCCGACGATCAGTACTTCGACGATCGTACTTCGACGATCAGTACTTCGTATTGCATCGAACGCCGCCTCGGGCCGAGGGCGGGTCGCTGTGACGGGGCCGAAGCGTGGGGATGGGAAGCGGTTTCGATAGTGCAATGGCCAAGGTTTGACGCTGTTCCGATTTGTTTTTGTTCGGATTCCAGGTCCGATTTCGGCGAGCGTTTGCGACGGAAGGCTGCTAAATTGCATGGCATGAACGATCTGGATGACGATACCTGCCGACGCGCGTTGACCGCTCGAGATGCTCGCTTTGACGGACGCTTCTTCGTCGGGGTGACCTCGACGGGAATCTATTGCCGTCCGATCTGCCCGGCGCAGCCCAAACCGAAGAACTGTCGTTTCTTTCCCAATGCCAGCCTTGCTCAGCAGGCGGGCTTTCGGCCATGCAAGCGTTGTCGTCCTGAACAAGCACCCGGTTTGACGTCGATTGATTTCGGGTCGACGATCGTTGCCGCCGCCGTCGATCAAATCGAACAGAACGGCTCGATGATCGTTTGTGTGTCGAACATCTTACGCCACCTCGGGAGTCACGTCGCGTCATCTGCGACGACTGTTCAAGAGCACGTCGGCGTTAGTCCCGTGCAATGGATGCAAACTTCGCGTCTGCTGATGGCCAAGCGTTTGCTGACGGAAACGAACCTGCGAATGACCGAAGTCGCGGGGGTGAGCGGCTTTCAGAGTGTTCGTCGCATGAATGCTCTGTTCCGCGAACAGTTTCAAATGTCGCCGACCGATTTTCGGGCCAGCGTCGGAAACGTTCACACCAGTCGACATCGTCGGTTGAGCATGACGTTGTCGCTGGGATATCGACCGCCGTACGCGTGGGATGAGATCATGCGATACATTCGCGCGAGAATCATTCCCGGCGTCGAATCGATGGACGCGAGCGTGTATCGACGGACGGTCGAGATCGGTGAGCATTCCGGTTGGCTTTCGGTTTCGCACGATGCCGCGCGTGATCAATTGATATTGGAAATCGCATCGAGCCTGTTGCCGGTCGTCCCGGCGATCATCACACGCGTTCGCAAAGCGTTCGACTTGAACGCTTCGCCACAGTCGATTCAAGCGGTATTGTCGAGTGACCGATTGTTGCGTCCGTCGCTTCGACGCGCTCCCGGTTTGCGACTGCCGGCGGCGGTCGGCCGTTACGAGACGCGGTGCGAACGATTGTCGGTCAACAGGTTTCCGTTGTCGCGGCAACAACGGTGATGGGACGGATCGTTCGCAAGTTTGGTCAACCGATCGAAACACCGTGGCCGGAGCTGAATTCAGGGACAATCCAAGTCGAGCAAATTGCATCTCAATCGGTCGATACGCTGGCACCGCTGGGATTGAACACGGGGCGGGCCGAAGCCATCTTAGGTTTATCGCGTGCGATCGTCGAAGGAGAGATTCAACTGGAACATTGCGTCGACCCGGAACGCATGATCGCCCAGCTTCAAACCATTCGTGGCATTGGGCCGTGGACCGCTCATTATTTCGGAATGCGAATCCTCGATTGGCCCGATGCGTTCATCGCAGGCGATTTGGTGGTGCGTCGCCAGTTGCATCCGATGTCGCCCAAAGAGATCGAACAGCACAGCCAAGCTTGGCGTCCGTGGCGAGCCTACGCTGTGATGCACCTTTGGAATGCTTCGGGGTTCTTCAACACTTAGAGCGATCCGTTCGCAAAATGGGGACTACCATGATTTCAACTTCATCAACGTCGCGGTACTACGCAACGATGGCATCTCCGTTGGGGGAACTGCTGTTGATCGGTTTAGACGATTGTTTGACGGGCGTCTACATTCGGGAGCAAACGCATGCCCCGAAGCTTTCCGCCGGAGATCGTCACGCGCCGATGCGATTGTCGACGGCGATCCAACAGTTGGAGGAATACTTCGCAGGCGAGCGGATAGCCTTTGACTTGTCGCTGAATCTTGAAGGGACCCCGTTTCAACAGCGCGTTTGGCGATGCCTACGCGAGATTCCGTACGGCGTCACGTGGTCGTATGGCGAGTTGGCAACGCGACTTGGCAACAAAGATGCCTCTCGCGCGGTAGGGGCCGCCAATGGTCGCAATCCGATTTCGATCATCGTTCCGTGTCACCGGGTGATCGGAGCCAACGGGTCGTTGACCGGTTACGGCGGAGGTCTGGCGGCGAAGCGTTGGCTGTTGCAACACGAAGCGCAACGCCGTGGGCTCTTCGACCCCGTCGGCTCGGTCGCCGAGAAGTCCGTTTCGCGATTGGGTCACGCGAAGGGTTCGCAAACCGCAAAGTCTGACGATTAAGCGGTGTTTGCAAGCAAATTTTAGAATTCCAATCTAACGACGGGTGATTTTTCGCCGGTCAATCACCTATGATGAAAGGAGAGCCTTGGCGATTGAAAGGACGAATCTCCGCGTCCACCGTTCGCTGGTCCCTGATACTTCCCACCTGCTTGACGAGGTTAACGCTATGGAACGTCGCATCGTTCCCCTGATTCTGATCTTCGCATTGTTCGGACAAACAACCCAATTGTTTGCATGCCCATTCTGTTCAGCGGTTTCACAAACCTTGCGACAGGAAATGTCGTCCATGGATGCGGTGGTGATCGCCGAAGCAATTAATGACATCGAGCCATCGGAATCAGGAGAGGTCGAACTGACCGTCAAAACGGTCATCAAAGGTGACGATTTGGTCAAGGTCGACGATGTGGTGAAGTCGATTTACTTTGGCAAAGCAGAAAAGGGGCGTCGGTTCATGCTCACCGGCGTCGATCCGCCCGAATTGATGTGGTCGTCGCCGTTGCCGGTAACGAAGCGATCCGAGAACTATCTTCAACAGGTCATGAAGCTTCCCGAAGAGGGACTGAAACGACTGAAGTTTTATCAAGAATATTTAGAGGATGAAGATTCGTTGTTGGCCCGCGACGCTTACGACGAATTCGCGATCGCTCCTTATGCGGAGGTGAAAGCTTTAGCACCCGACATGGATCACGATCAGTTGGTTGCCTGGATTCAGGACCCTGAAGTTGCTTCCGATCGACGCCGTCTTTATTTAACGATGCTGGGCGTTTGTGGCGACGAAAAAGATGTGCCGATGCTTGAGGCGATGCTGAAGAGCACGCAGAAAAGCACCCGCAGCGGGCTCGACGCTTTGATTGCGTGTTATCTGACCCTGAATGGCGCTGAAGGCTTGCCCGTCGTCGATGAACTTTTCTTGAACAATCCGAAATCGGAATACGCCGACACCTACGCCGCGATCATGGCGCTGCGATTTCATGGTACCGAGACGGATGTGATCAAAAAGGAAAAGTTGGTCGAATCGCTCCATCATGTTCTGCAACGTCCTCAGTTGGCTGATCTGGTCATTCCCGATTTGGCTCGTTGGGGTGATTGGTCACAGATCGATTCGTTGGTGGAACTATTCAAGTCCGCCGACGCGGGGAACAACTGGGTCCGCGTGCCGGTCATCAATTACCTTCGCGCCTGTCCGTTGCCCGAAGCGGCGGCTGCATTGAAGGAACTGGAGGAGGTTGATCCCGCCGCGGTGCGACGGGCCAACACCTTCTTCCCCTTCCCCGCTGCTGGTAATAAGGAGACCGACGACGCAAAGACTTCGATGCGGCTTCAAAATCGTGGCTCGCTTTTGGCATTCGCTTTGCAATCAGGTGAAGCTTTAGCGGAATCGACCGCAGTGTCCGGTCCCCGCCCAATCGAAATGAATGTGGCCGCGTTTCCCGGCGTGAACCCCTTGCGACTACTTTTCGTAACAGGTTTAACTGCCGCCAGTCTGATGATCACCATGTGGTTGATCCTGCGTGGCGGGACATTGCCGGTTCACGATTAAGGGCGTGGATCGCATTGCATTCCTTGATTCTCGGGAAATTCAAGTTTCATGGCTACCGAACTCGCACCCAGTCCAGTTGAATCCATGTCCGCCCCGGTGGATCCGATTTACTTTCCTTATCGGGCGGTCAGCAAGTTGGCGATCGCTTCGATCTGTCTGTTCGTCGTCGGGCTGTTTGGATTGATCCCGCTGTTTGAACCAATCTTGGCACTTGCTTTTCTGGGTGCCATCAGCGGAGTTCTCGCAGTACGGTCGATCCATCAATTTCCCGAGGAATACGATGGCCTGGCCCTGGCGAAATCGGGGGTTGCATTGAACGTTGCCCTCATGGTTGGCGGAATCGGTGAGCATACGTACATTTATCTGACGGAGGTTCCCGACGGGTATGTGCGTGTCGGTTTTTACGAATTGGAGCGGACCGAAGGTCCAGACGCTCCCACGGAAAAGGCCGTCGAGATTGACGGGCAAAACATCTTTCTGAAGGGATATATCCATCCCGCGTCAGGTGAAGGGCCGCTTCGGCAGTTCATTTTAGTGCCCGATCTGGGAACCTGCTGTTTCGGTGGACAACCGCGATCAAGTAGCATGATCGAGGTGACTTTGACCGGTACGAAGACCGTTCGGTACGGACGTACTAAACTGAAGCTCGCTGGCGAATTCGAGTTGAATAAGTCGCTTCGCGTTAAAAAAGATATCGACAACGCATTGTTCTATCGTTTGCGAGCCGATTATGTGAAGTAAACAAATCGCCTCTTTCGATCCTTCGAACCCAAAGAGTTCTGTGATGACCTTCCACCATGCGTGTACCAAATTGATGCGTTCGCGCCATACGAACCGAATCGCCTCACTTCCGCTGATGCATCGTCTATCCCAAACTCTGATGGCAAGCCTGTTGTGTATCGCAGTGCTAGCCTTTGCAAGCGACACTTCTTCGGCGGGTCCTGCGGAACGTGGGGCATCGGACGCGCAGGCGACATCGAATACCGACACTCCCCAACGTGACTCCGCCACCCAGGCACAGAGACGCACCGAAGTCGGACCTTCCCCCCGACGTGTGCCACCGAAGCGAAAAGGCGAGATCTCGTTTGACACCATTCTGTTTGAAATGGACAAAGAGGAGCCGTTTGAACCGAGCATGATCACAAAGGAGATTCGTGCGTTGGAAGGGAAGGTGGTGAAGATTCGCGGCTTTATCCTTCCCGCGTCTGTTTTCCAGCAAGTCGGTATCAAGCAATTCGTACTCGTCCGGGACAATCAGGAATGTTGTTTTGGACCGGGGGCCGCGCTGTATGACTGCATCATGGTGAAGATGGCTGGGGACAACTCCGCCACGTTTTCTACTCGCCCCGTCGCGGTTAAAGGGAAGTTTCGCGTGACCGACGAGTACCGATATCCCAACGGGAAGTACATGGCGATTTACGAGATGGAAGCGACGGAAGTCGAGTGATTTTGACGAAGTCTCGCTACTTTTCTTCGCTCTTGTTCAGCTTGGCTTGTCTCGCTTGACAGCAAGGGAGAGGTGTTTGCGAAATCGACTCGATTTGAGCATCGGTCGTCTGCAAACCAGCCTGAGACTCTTCGACTGCGGAGTGCAACTGGTTCAAAGAACCCAAGCTGGCAAATCCACGTCCTGATGCCGTGAAGCAGCCGCCAACGACAAGCAGAAGAGCGGCGAAGGCTGGAATTGCTAGCGTGAAACGGCGTGATAGCAACTGCGTCCCCGCGACCAACGCGACCAGAGCGGGAACCGTCCCGATCCAGAAAGCGATCATCACGACCGGGCCCAGAACAATGCTGCCCGTTCCCGCCGCGACCAGAGCGAACAGATAAAGCCATCCGCAGGGCAAAAGCGTTGTCAACAGGCCGGTCGCCAAGGCCCGTCCCGGAAGGGGCAAACGGAAGATGTAGGGGCGCATCCGCACAAGCAGACCGCCAATCCGGGACGGAGCGGCCGCAGTGTTGACACGGCTTGGAACAAGCATCGACCACAGGCGATAGAGGCCGACGGCGATCATCGCGCCGCCGACAAGGCGTGCCGCCATCAATTGATACCCCAACGCTTGCCCACCCAAGTCGACGAGGCTGCCGATTCCTCCGGCCAACAGCCCGGCAAGCGTATAGGTGATCAGGCGTCCGAGATGATAGAGGAGCCCAGCCGACCAAACTTTTCGCTTAGGCAAGTTTTCGCTCGCTCCGCTGGCCCAGATAGCCAGCGGTCCACACATGCCGACGCAATGCATGCTTCCAAGCAGGCTGGCCGTCAAAACCGCAGTTGCCAACAGATACATCGTTGCCCGCCGATCCGCTAGAGTTCAATGACATCGTGGATGGCGATCGTCTCGTCCATCTGTTTTATATTCAGATTCACCTGCCACAGACCCGTGCGCGGCATCGACGCCATCGCCTGATAACCGCCATCGTCAATCGGTTGAATCTTCAATTCCTGAATGTCGTTGCCATGCGCGAGATGATAGAACGTGACGGTGACATCCAAATGGTTGATCGGCATTCCAAATCGATCTTTGATATATAGCCGCATTGCACGGAGTCCATTACCATCGGCGACATCTGAAACATCCAGATCGACGTCCCAACCAAGTCGTTGTGCGGCGGTGCGCTCGCGACGCGCCTGATCCCAATTGAGCGCCGCCTCATGGTAATTGGGAATAATCGCCGCCGAAGCATCACCGGTCGCCAAGACCAGAGCGACGCCGCCGATCGCGAGTTGCAATCCAAGCAACAAAACGATCAACGACACCCAAAACCACTTGGCTTTGCGTTCAGCTCGCATTTGTTCCGATCGAGCGTTTTGGTAGTCCGATGTTGTCTGTGTCATTGTCGCGGACCTAGAAGTGAGAAATCGATGCAAGAGTTGTGGATTGATCGCGAATTTCAAGCACTGCCGACACATTACCATCGCCAAAGGTCAAGCCACTGCTGAATCGGCATTCAAGGGAACCAACGACGTTTCGCCGGGCTGCAATGTCAAACCAGACTCGTCGATAACCTCGATCGTCACTTTGTCGGGCTGGAGCATCCGCAACGAGTAAACTTGTGCCTGCTCGGATCGGTTGACAAGCCGAAGGGTGAACGTGTTGCTGATCAGCCCACGTTGGACGCTCGTAAATGGAGCCCCCTTGCCGCGGATGATGCGTGCGTCAAAGCTGGACTTTGTCGACACGGCGTAGGCCAGTCCCGACAACACACCCAGCAGGATGATTGATAGATGATCGTTCTGCCGCGGACCAAGCGGCGAGGTTTGCGGGCGATCGCGTCTTGCGAGCTGTAGCGAATCAGGCCGCGCGGCTTGCCGACGCGATCCATGACATCGTCGCACGCGTCGATGCACTGCGTGCAATTGATGCATTCCATCTGCAAGCCTTTCCGGATATCGATCCCGGTCGGACAGACCACCACGCATTGATTGCAGTCAACGCAATCGCCGGCATTGTCATCAGGCTGTCGTTTCCCTTTCATGCGCGGTTCGCCGCGAACCGGATCGTAGGCCACGATCTTCGATTGCTCGTCCAGCATCACCGACTGAAAGCGTCCGTAGGGACAAGCGATCAGACACATTTGTTCGCGAAAGAAAAGGAAGTCGAACAACATCAAACTGGTCAGTTCCCGCCATCACCAGAAAGGCCATCGGATGCTGGACGGGCGAACTTCGCATCCACAGGCTCAGCCGTTCGGTTCCGACGAAGTAGGCCAGAAAGGTATGCGCCAGAAACATGCATAACAACAGATAGACGACAAGACGTGCCACCTGCCGCAAGCCGGACATCGCGGCTTTCGGATTGCCCCCCTTGCCGCGAGTCCCTTCAAACAAACGATCGATCGGGCGAAAGAGGAATTCCATGTAAACGGTTTGCGGGCACGCCCATCCGCACCAAGCTCGACCCGTGATCGCCGTGATCAGCACGATCGAGATGAAAACACTCAATATCAACAACGCCAACAGCAGCGTATCGGTGGGCAGAAAGGTCATGCCGAACACCGTGAATTCGCGTGCCGGAATATCGATCAGAATCAGCGGCTTGCCCGAGATGCGAATGTGCGGCACGGCGACAAAAACGACCATCAGAAGATAGGCGATCACACGTCGTCGTCGCCACCATTGGCCAGTGGACAATTTCGGGCGAAGCCAACGACGGCTGCCGTCTTGTTCCAGAGTGCTGAGCACATGCTCATTGGGAGCCAAGAGCGCCTCGTGACTGCGAGGCGACTGGGCGATTGGCAAAGAAGTTTTCGTTGTCATGATCTATTCCAGTGACAGAAAAAGTGTGTCACCTTGATTCGATGCACGTCACGTACCAGGTGCCCCCTCGGCGGGTTCAGCTTCGGGAGGCGGCGGTTCAGGCCACGGAGCGATTTCACGTCCATCGGGACCTTTGCCTCCTTCGGCATTTGTTCCTCGCAAAGAGGCAACGTAGGCGGAGACGAGCACGACTTCGTCTTGATGCAGTCGGGTCTTCCAAGCGGGCATCGCATTCCCACCGGCTCCGTTATTGATAACGCGCGCGATATCTTCAACATTGGTGACGTTCTTGTAAAAGTCGTCCGTTAAGTTCGGACCAACTTTCCCCTCGGCGTCGCGACCGTGGCACGAAATGCAATTGGTTTTAAAGACAACTTCGCCCACACGCAGCCAACTGTCCTTCTCCGTGAATCGCATGATCGTCTCGGCATTGGGTTCGAGATTGCCGATCTCCGCAAACTGAAGCCGCGTATTCTCGGCCAAGGCCACGTCGTACAGTTCCGTAACACTACGACTTTCCGCACCGCCGTGAAAGAACATCCAATACACGGGGCTGAAGACAATCGTGGCGATAAACAACCACTTCCACCAGCCTGGCAACGGATTGTCGAACTCCTCGGATGCCGTCATAGGCGTGGTCCGTTTTGGGATCGTTGGGCACGCTCCCAAACTTTTGTTCGTAAGGATTGTTGGGGCTATCGGTCATCGCGTGGATCCTCCACCTTGTCGCTCAATGGAATCGAAGAAACGATCGGGCGCGCCACGGCTTAACCGCAACGTGCCGTACAACATCACCAAAAACGCGGCCACAAAGAGCCCTAAGGCGATTTCGGCAAAGCTCGAGTAATCGAGTGCGGACACAAGGTCTTTTATCATCGGGTGAATTTGTTAATCCAAGGGAGTCAAAACGGGTGGAACAATTTGTAGGGCGGTAGGATCTTTAACAAGATCCACGACGGATTGCCGCTTCGCCGCCTTAAAGTAAGAACGATACTACATACATTCAATCATACTACGGTGCCGCCGCGACCGTGATGTCCGGCTTCTCCGTACTGGAAACATCGGTTGTTGCCGTTTCGCCGGCGGGGTTCTCGGCAACGGGAGAATTTTCTTCGGGAGCCGCCTCCCCTTCGGTCGGCTGCGTTTCGGGTTCGGGAGTCGCAAACAGGTCGACACCCAACCGCTGCAAATAGGCAATCAGAGCGATCGCCTGCTTTTCTTGCTTGCCGGGCCACCTTGCTTGACGATATCGGCCGCCACCACTTCCGCTTGGCGCGGACGCAACGGCTTCCGTGTTGTTCAATTCTTCGTCAGTGTACGGAGCGCCCAAGAAGGCGGTTGCCTGAACATGCGGCAAGATCGCCTTGAAGTTCAAGTCCTGTTCCAACAGATGGCGGAAGCTCGGCATGACCGATCCAGGAGATAAAGGTTGGGGTCTTCGAAGTGCGTCCAGTGCCAGAAACTACTTTGCTTTCCACCTTCGCGATGCACATCGGGACCAATTCGTCGACTGCCCCATTGAAACGGTCGATCGTAGATGAACTCACCCGGCTTGCTGTATTCGCCGTATCGTTTCGTTTCGGCAACCATCGGACGCACCATTTGCGAATGGCAATTGTAACATCCCTCGGCCAAGTAGATATGTCGACCGGCAAGCTCAAGCGGCGTGTAGGGCTTGACCGTCGCGATCGTTGGCACATTCGCTCGGATCAGGAATGTCGGGATGACTTCAAACAGGGTCGCGGCAACCACAGCCACAGTCGTGATCACCGTAAACTTAACAGGAAGACGTTCCCATTGCCGGTGCCAGCCCATCTTGCTCCAGGAATCCAGCTTTTTGCCAAGTTCCAAGACCGGAGCATTCTCCAAATCGCTGTTGGGAGCGGGGGAATCGACGTAGTGCTTGCTCAATCGCGGAGCCGAATGGACCGGCACTTCGTAAACGCTCGGTCGTCCAAGCCAAGTCATTAACGCGTTGATGGCCAACATCACGACGCCAACGACGTAAAGCAAACCGCCCACGACACGCAACCACCACAACGGTACGATCGACTGAATCACCTCGATGAAGTCGCCGTAAACGAGTTGCCCGGTCTCATCCATCGCACGCCACATCAAGCTTCATCAATCCAGCCATGTAGATCGGAATGATGTACAGCAGAATGCCGATCGTTCCCGTCCAGAAATGAAGACTTACCAGCTTCGGGCTCCAGATCTTTGTTTGATATAACCGTGGCAGCAGCCAGTACAACATGCCAAAGGCCATAAATCCATTCCAGCCCAACGCTCCCGAATGAACGTGGGCGATGGTCCAGTCGGTGTAGTGGCTCAAGGCGTTGACCGCTTTGATCGACAGCATCGGTCCTTCAAACGTGCTCATGCCATAGAACGTGATACCGACGACAAAGAACTTCAGCACGGGATCGGTGGCGACCTTGTGCCAAGCCCCCCGCAACGTAAGCAGACCGTTGATCATGCCGCCCCAACTGGGCATCCACAACATCAAACTGAAGAGCATGCCGAGCGTGCTGGCCCATTCCGGCAAAGCCGTGTAGTGCAAATGGTGGGGCCCCGCCCAAATGTAAATGAAGACCAACGACCAAAAGTGAATGATACTCAGCTTGTAGCTGAACACCGGTCGCTCCGCCGCCTTGGGCAAGAAGTAATACATCAATCCGAGAAACGGGGTCGTCAGAAAGAACGCCACCGCGTTGTGACCGTACCACCATTGCATGAACGCATCTTGAACACCGGCGTAGACACTGTAGCCCTTGAAGAGCCCGGCGGGAACGACAAGGTTGTTGAACACGTGCAGCAACGCGACGGTGACGATCGTGGCGATATAAAACCACAACGCCACATACATGTGTCGTTCGCGACGATTGATCAACGTCATCAAGAAATTGCCGCCGAAGATGAACAACCAAACCACCGCGATGGCAATGTCGATCGGCCATTCCAGTTCGGCGTACTCACGACCCTGAGTCACACCAAGCGGCAGGGTGATCGCCGCCGCGACGATAATCAGTTGCCATCCCCAAAAGTGAAGTCGGCTCAACGCATCGCTCCACATCCGCGTCTTGCAAAGCCGCTGGGTGCTGTAATAAACAGCCGCGAAGATCGCATTGCCGGCGAAAGCAAAGATCGCCGCATTGGTGTGCAATGGACGAAGCCTTCCAAAGGAGAACCAAGGCAGACCGCCGGTCAACTGCGGCATCACCAAAATGACACCGACTATCAGCCCCGCTAATGTTGCCACAACAGCCCACAGGATCGTGGCCGTTGCAAACATGCGAACAATCGCGTCGTCATACGAAAAGTGTTCCAATTCACCATCGGCCGCAATCTGCGGTTGCGGTTGGTCGGACGATTTAACGTCGGTTGTAGCCATGGACGTCCAATATCTCTGTCTAACGAAGGTTTTCAAAATCCAAAACCGTATGAGGCCCTCTACTCAACCGCCGCTTGGCGGGACTCGACGGCCTGAAACGGCTGTCGTGCAACGGGATATCCCAGTTCAAGAGAGTGCCTAGAAGTGGACATATTGAAAATGTCCCTTTCTCTACGGGTAGTTATCAGCCAAATCCAGAGCTTATTCAACATCAATTCGTAGCGGCTTATCGTCACGCCAACCAAATAACGAATTCAAACACACCCGCTTAGAACGTCGCGTGGTCATAAATGAGGTGATTCGCTTCATTAAGTGCAAAAGCATCATCCCAGACCACGCAAGTTATAAGGCGAGCGGCAAATAAAAATTTACCTGCCGTTTTTACCGTAGGATGGACTTCCAGTCCGTCCTTAACACTTAAGGACGGACTGGAAGTCCATCCTACTGTACGCTTTTGTCTGCCGCTCGCCTAAACGCTCGCCACCGTGCCAAACCCCAGCGACAAGGCCCTGTCGCTGTGATCGCGCCCGCCTCCGCACACCCTGTTCCAATCCGCACACCCGAGCGACGGCACCGCCATCCATTCGACTTGCCTTCCATCGCGCTGATGCGAATACTTCCATCGCGGAATTTATCTTGCATCGAACGACAATGATGCTGTATGAGAACGGATTGGGTTGCCATCGTCGAACGCAAAGGATTTCAAAATGGGACGCTTCGGATCGTTTCTGCTTGGTGCGGTGGTCGGTGCGGGAACGCTCTACACCACCATGAACTTTCACGTCGTGCGATTCGACGATGGAACGCGTCTAATCCGCAAGGTCAGTCCAGGGCTGACCGGCACTACGCCGATATTCGCGACTTCGATATCAACGATTGGCGAAAGCATCCTGAATTGACGCGGGCAATGCTTCAACAAAGAGAACTTCAGACAGAAAACACCGGCTCGTTGCAGCGACTTCAACAGCGGGCCGGCGGCCTACTGGCCACGGTGCTGGGGACCGAGCAGTCGCCTTAACGTAATTCGACCCGCCGCAGTCGCAACGCATTGCCAATCACGGATACACTGCTGAAGCTCATCGCGGCCGCTGCGATCATTGGACTGAGCAAAATTCCGAAGAATGGAAACAGCAGGCCTGCGGCAATCGGAATCCCCAAAGCGTTGTAAACGAAGGCGAAAAACAGATTCTGACGAATGTTTCGCATCGTTTTCCGGCTAAGAATGCTGGCCGCCGCGATACCGCGAAGATCTCCGCCGACGAGAGTGATGCCGGCCGATTCGATCGCGACTCCCGTACCGGTCCCCATTGCCAGCCCCACGTCGGCGGCGGCCAGTGCGGGCGCATCGTTGATGCCATCGCCCGCCATTGCGACCAGCTTTCCTTGCTGTTTCAGTTGACGAACAAAATCATGTTTCGCCTCGGGGGATACTCCGGCATGGAATTCGTCCAGTCCCAACTCTTCGGCAACCGCTTGAGCCGTCGGCTTCGCATCCCCGGTCAACATCACCACGTTCAAGCCAAGATCGTGCAAGGTCCGCAGCGCCGCCGGAGTGCTTTTCTTGATGGGATCCGAAATCGCGATCCAGCCGGCTAACTGATCATCGACAACAACGTAGACGACCGTTGCGCCGGACGTCTGCCGCGCAGCGGCGGCTTGAGTCAGCGGTTCGTCAAGTTCGATGGATCGTTCACGAAGCAACTTGTCGCCGCCGATCAAGACTCGAAGATTTCCCACCATGGCCGCAACGCCAACGCCGGTCATCGCATTGAAGTTTTCCGCATCAACGATCTCAATCCCTTGTGCCTCGGCCTTGCGAACGACTGCTCTGGCCAAAGGATGTTCGCTTTGATGCTCCACCGCAGCGGCAAGGGACAACAATTCATTCTCGTCCCCGCCATCGATCGCTTCAACGAAAGTGACCTCAGGGCGGCCTTCGGTCAGCGTGCCGGTTTTGTCGACGACGACCGTATCGATCTTCTCCATCACTTCCAGAACTTCCGCGTTCTTGATCAATACGCCATCGCGCGCCCCGCGTCCGACACCGACCATGATCGACATGGGAGTCGCCAATCCGAGGGCGCATGGACATGCGATGATCAAGACAGCGACAGCGGCGACGAATGCATGCGCCAACCTGGGCTCGGGACCCCAGGTCGCCCAACCGACAAATGCCAGAATTGAGCAACCGATGACAGCCGGAACGAAGTATTGAGCAACGATATCGACAAGTCTTTGAATCGGTGCGCGACTTCGTTGCGCCTCCGCGACCATCTGAACGATACGACTGAGCACGGTCTGGTCGCCAACATGAACAGCTTCAACGACCAGCGAACCACTTTGATTCACCGTTCCCCCGGTGACATGATCCCCTTGACCCTTCGCAACGGGAATCGGTTCGCCAGTGAGCATCGACTCATCGACGGTCGACTTCCCACCGACAACGGTCGAGTCGACGGGTATCTTCTCGCCGGGGCGGATACGCAGGCGATCGTGCTTCTTGACTTCAGAAAGCAGGATATCATTCTCTTCACCCGACGAACTGATGCGATGAGCGAACTCCGGTGCAAGTTGCATCAATTCGCGGATTGCGCCCCCCGTCTGTTCTCTAGCGCGAAGTTCCAGCACTTGGCCAAGCAAGACAAGCGTCACGATGACGGCTGACGCTTCAAAATACAAAGGTGGAACGCCATGTTCATAGAACGCTTCGGGAATCAGTCCAGGAGCGATCACAACAACGACGCTGAACAGATAGGCCGCCAAGCCGCCAACCATGATCAACGAGAACATGTTCAGGTTGAACGTTTGAAAAGACTTGGCGCCTCGGGCAAGCAATGGCCAACCGCACCAGAAAACGACGGGGGTGGCGAGTCCCCATTGCAAGATGCCCAGGCTTCTTGGCGAGACGAATCGCGTGAGATCCCAACCGAGCATCGGTCCCATCGCCACCGCAACCAACGGAACGGACAAGGCGACTCCAACCCAGAACCGGCGCTGCATGTCGCGACTTTGCGCCCGACCATCGTCATCCGCCGACGACGGATCCTTCGGTTCGAGGTCCATGCCGCATTTCGGGCACGCCCCCGGTCCAATCTGCTCGATCTCCAAGTGCATCGGGCAGGTATAGACGCGCCCGCCCTTGGCCCCGGCGGTCCGACGGGTCCCGGTGCTCAGACTTGTCAATCTTGGGCTCCCCTTTCCGCCACCACCGCAACAATGTTTGTCACCTTGCTGGCCGATCTGGATCAAATCCTTCTCGGCTCGGTTGGCGAGTACACCGGCCGGATCGTCGGAAAACTTCGCCGCACACCCAGCGCAACAGAAGTAATAGTCTTTCCCGTCATGCTGACGGCAAAGACTTTCGTTCGTGTTCACCGTCATTCCGCAGACCGGATCAATCGCTGTGGCGTTCGCTTCAGACATCGTTTCCTCATGTGGGTCGCGTGTGCGAATTTATTAAAGTGACTCGCTCAGCGGTCGTGTAAACGGGTCAACGTCGCTCCACGCACAGGGCAAATTGTTGGACAGGTTCTCCGGCAGTTCGTCGCGTTCAAGTCCGAATACCAAGCAGTTTGCATACCTAACTTGAGCGTCTTGATTGAGCATATCGTCTGCGTCGACTTCTTGCCCGCAGTGACGGATTGGTTGATCCACGCGGACGCACGATGTAACGGGTGTTCGCTAGGCAAACAAAATGCAAGGAATACGAAACGATACGTTTCCAGGAAGCGTGTAATCGTTACAACCGGATGCGGGCAATTGCGCATGTTCGGGATCTGCGTATTTTTACGTTCCTCCGTCGGTTGAGACATCCAGTACCCCTTTTAGAGCTGATTTGTGATGGTAACGCCATCACGTTTTTACGCGAGTGGAGCTAAGAGATGCTTTCCGTTTCAAACCGGTTTTGCTTATGGGGATACGCCATTTTGGCGGTGGCCATCGTTGCACCAAACCATCTTGTTATGGCGGAACCACCAACACCACTGCCAAATGCCGCAGTGTCCGAGGCCCCGCAGCTCGTCCTGAATTCGCCCAGAGAAGGAATCGCAACCCGGTCAGAGGTGGCCGCAAAACGACAGGCTCCGGAATTGCCGTTGAGTCTCAGAGGAGAAGGTGAGACGCTTCCATTGGCTCCCGCCGGCAGTGCATTCCTCCCCTCCATTTCGGTTCAAACTTCCGGTTGCTCGATGCGACCGATTCTTGACTGCATGGGACCGGACTATCGAGACTGTTCGCCGCGACTTTACTACCGAACGAATCCGAGCGACGACGACCCTGTCTTGTCGCTGTATCCGCGAATCACCGATCCAAAGACGAATCATTGGTATGACCACGCCTTACGCATGGTTCTTCGCAAGAAGCGCATTACTGAAGTACTCCGATAACTTACCGCAATCGAAGGATCGACGCATGACGCCTAAGTTACTTCGCATCCCAATTCTAATCGTTCTTGTAATACTGGTCTGGAAACCCACAAATGCGCAGCAACCGACGACGGAATCGACTCAGTTAAGCGATTTGCCCTCTCCGGTTTTTGATCCCAACCCCGTGACCAGTCCAGACGATCAACGTCCGAGGGCGGGAGAACGTTTTACCGAGCCACCCCCTGTTCCACCTGTACCACAATCGTTGCTCGATCCCGTTTTTGATGGGAGTCCGCAACCGATGTCGTTACTGGATCTGGAATCGTTTGCTTGTTCTCGGAACCCGACGTTGGCTCAAGCACAAGCTCAGATCCAGGCGGAATTGGGAAAGGCGATCCAAGCGGGCTTGGTTCCCAATCCAAATTTGATCTATGTCGGCGAACAGTGGGGTGTCGGTGGAACGGCGGGTGAATGGCAAGGGGCTCAGTTTCAGCAGCGCATCGTCACCGCTCGCAAACTGCAATTGAGTCGGGCAAAGTTCCTTCAGCTCACACGAGTGGCCGAGTGGCGAGCCCTCGAACAGCAATATCAAGTTCTGAACGATCTACGCATTCAATTCTGGATGACGCTCGGCCAGCAAGCGTTGGTTGAAATTCACAACGAAATGCTGAAGAACGCCGAGGACGCGGTCATTACGGCGCGGGAACTATATAACCTCGGGCAGGCCACTCGGGCGGAAATGCATCGAGCGAATATCCAATTGCAGCGGGCTCGGCTGGATCTTCTGATGGTTCGCAATCAACTTAAATCCAACTGGTATGAGTTGACCGCCATCGCGGGCTTGCGACAAGAACCGACCCTCTTAAATGGGGCGTTGGAAGCGCCGGCAACGCTGATCGAGTTCGATGTCGCATTGGAACGCCTGCTTTCGGAAAGCCCTCAAATCCTGGCCGCGAGAGCGAAACTGCAAGCCGATCGGATCAAGGTCAAGAGGGAGACCGTCGAACCGATTCCTGATCTGATTGTCACCTACGGATACGGCCACAATTTCGAGGCTCAAGAGAATACGCACAACACCTCTTTGCAGCTTGAGATACCGGTTTACGATTGGAATCAGGGGACGATCCGGCAAGCCGAAGCGGATGTCGTGCGACAGCATGGTGAAATCGAGCGGATCGCGTTTTCGTTGCAGCGACAATTGGCCCAAGTTTACCAGCGTTATCTGACAGCGTTTCAAAATGTCCGAAGCTATCAGGAGGTGATGATCCCCGAAGGGCGTCGAGCCTACGAAGTTCTGTTGGATGCATACGAGGAGGATCGTGTTGATTGGCCGCAAGTCTTGCAGGCGCAGATCGAATACTACCAACTCCGCACCGCCTACATCCAGCACTTGGTCGCGTGGCGTAGCAACGAAACATTGATGGTGGGATATCTACTTAACGGTGGGCTCATGCCTCCCACAGGGCCGCAGCCTCCGGGACACATCTCCGCGGTACCGAAGCCTCGATAATGAGAATCGCGCGCTACATATTCATTTTATTGGGAGCGGGTACATATTTCTCGGGCTCGCCGAAACGACGGACGATCTCCTCGAATACCGCTCCTTTCTCGACCTGTTCATCCGACTCCATGACCAATCGGTAAAGGTCGTCGGGCAGCACGCGAACCGCGGTCATCAATGCTTTAAGTCCCATTGGAAAGTTCGCTCGCATCCCTTTGACCTCGCGACGACTCCAAATCTTTTCCATTTGTGCCTCGGTGCGTTCCTGTCCCTGCATTTTCTGTGGATATCCTGGAGTGTCCCAGGCTTGGCTTTCCCTTGTGAAGTCGGCCGCCGGACGCGTCGAAGTGTTGCGCAAGTAGTCATCAACGGAAGCATCCTGCCGCATCCTTGGTCCAACGTGTCGGACCATGTGATTCATCATGTGGTGAATCATGTGACAATGCAGCATCCAATCCCCTGGGTTATTCGCAATGAACTCCAAGGTGCTGGCTTGCGCGACGGCAATCAGTTCGGTATTGCGTGGTACCCATGCCGAAGGTGGAATACGGGCCCCTTCATGCCCCGTCACCCAAAACGTGTGACCATGCAAATGGATCGGATGATGCTGCATCGGTGAGAAATCGAGAATGCGGATGCGAACGCGCTCGCCATGTTTGCAGACCAGCGGAGGAGCGTAGGGACCACTGCGACCGTTGATCGTGTGCCAGTTCCATTCCATCGCCCAAGAATCCGAGACGGTGTGTGTTGGTGGAATGTGAAAATTCTGGAAAAGCAATCCGAAATCACGGTCGACGGGCGGGGCGTAGACCTCTTTCGGATGCACGATGAACCAGCCAACCTGTCCGAATGCTTCCTGCATCGGCATGTGGGAATGATAGAAAAAGGTTCCTTCCTCGTGGATGTCGAATTCATAGACGAAAGACTTGCCTGGCTCGATCGGGTTTTGCGTCAGCGTCGCCGCTCCGTCGTACTGGATGGGCAACTCGAAACCGTGCCAATGAACGAATGTCGGTTCGGGAAGTTCGTTGGTGACAATGATGCGAACTCGGTCTCCCTGGGTTACCTCGATCGTGGGACCAGGCATGCTGTCGTTGTAGCCGTAGACATTCATGTAATATCCCGGCAAGAACTCTCGCTCCACAGCCATTGGTCGCAGATCAAATTGTTTCGCGCCATCGACCATTTTCCAGGGAAGTTTCGGAATTTCAGGAGCATCGAACGGGGCCGGGCCAGCGGACGCCGGGCGAAAACCGGGCATCATCTTTCCGATGTAATAAGGGGATTCCGGATCGTTACCTCGCGAAGGTTTGAAACGGCTGAAACCATCGATCACCGCTTCTGCATCAGAACCAGGTGGAACAACGGGGCTTGCCGGACCATTTGCGGAGCCGGAAGAAGGTGGGATGATTTCGGAGACGGGGGGATTCGATTCCGACTCTTGAGCCATTGCTCCGCCAGTCAATCCGGTGGCGGCGAAGAAACTGCTGACCTTCAAGAAATCGCGACGGTCGTTTGGTTCAGGCATGCCGGGGCTCAGGTGTAAGGACTTTGCAACAGACCTTACCAACCCTAATCGTAAAGACATGCGATCGAAATGCCCGCGTTCGATTTTTTTGAATTGACCGAACACTGCGATCAATGTGCGAACGCGAATTCCGTTGGCGGCTCGGCGGAGACCGCCGGGCTACGTTGTGTACGACGGACTTTGGAGCCCGTTGATGGTGGCGATTGCCGAACGATTCGCGAGATAAGGAAGTCCGTCGTACACTGAGATTCACAGATCAGACATGCAGCCTAGAACAAGAACTCAAGCGTGGCATTGTAGAAGTAGGCTTGGCCTGTGCGAAGAGTGGCTGAGTCGCCGACTCCGATGCCCGCCGGATGATCGATCGACGCCATGTCGTCGAAGTATTTGAAGCCGACGGTGGGGCGGCAATGCATGCCCCAGATATACATATCGGTTCGGATCGCGAGATCAAATGTCGTCGTGGTTTGCGTCAACGTGTCCAGTGCGGTTCCACGGGTGAGGGCTCCACCTGGCAGCGACTGGATATTGCTGATTCCGGCGTAGTCCGCGTCCATCTCGTAAATTCCGAATCGTGCATCGAAGTAAAACAGCTTTCCGAAAACGGGCTGGATCAACGTGCTGCGGAATTCGCCGCCCAAGTATGTTGAATCGAGATCTTCCTTGTAACGACTGATGGCACCGGTGCTGAGCGTCGCCGTGGTATCGATATCTTGGTCAAACAACATGTAGCTGAAACCGAACCCCAAGTCGATCTTCCCCAGTCCGATCCAGTCTAGATTGAAACGATCGCGCAAACCGATGTACTTATGCAGATGAAACACATCATTCTCGACACCGATAGTCATTGACTGCCCAGCCATGGTCGCAACCTGGCTTGCTCCATCCAGTCCGGCAAACAGCACGGACTGTCCCGGTCCAGCGTCGTCGAATCGGCGTCCCGATCCGAGCGAGTCGATACCGGCAAGCTGCAGGTCCGACTCGAACATGGTGCGTGTTCCGGCAAAGTGATAGAAACTGGTCAGATTCAACTGGCCCCCAACACCGGTTTGGTCATCGCGGTACAAGTCCGCATGTGGGCCGGCCAAGTTCGCCGAATCGCCGCGCAAGCCGGCTTCATACTCAGGAAGGACCGGAACCCAGGCCCCCGCCGACATGCTGAAGCGTGTTTGGGCCTGCGTCACGCTTTCGGATAAGGTGAATTGTTGGATCAATGCAATCGAGAGGATCAAGCAATGGGAGGTATGCTTTTTTACCACTGGAGAGTCTCCGTTAAGAAGTAAGCGTCGACCGGCAAACCATTTTGTTGTCGCTGCCGTTCGCCGATAGTGTCGTCCGCCAAAAGTTTCGTTCAGGCCCACCACCGGTTTGGCGCGGGGCTGGTGCCTAACTCGTTGTTCGGTCAAAGCAAGACGGCATGGCTAGCAATTGCAGCCTACTAAGAAGCAAACTTTTCGCGCCGAGGGCTAGTTGATCGACCCAGGAAAAGACCACCGATTTGGCAAGCGGGTCCGATCGAGCTTATTGTGACGAAATTGACGACGATGGTCTCGCCTGAAAGCGTTCGTACGCGTCGGCGATGCATGATACGTCATAATCGGAAGTCAATCGCTCCCCGCACTGGGCGACAAGACCGGCGTGTCGCCCGATCGCTTCGCGGTCTTCTTCCCGAGCCGCGCGAACGTCAAGCTTTTCCAACATGACCATCAAGCGGATCAATACTTGGACGCAATCAGCTCCGTTGCGGCGGATGGGATCGAAAGCGGCGTCGAGCAGTTCCTGAAAGCGAACCGCCGGAGCGATCACACGCAAGCGATTGTCGGAATCGTATCGATAGGGAGAGGGCATTTCACGTTCACTCAGTTTGGCCAGCGCCGCACTCAGGCGGTCGATGCAATTGCAAGCCGTGAACGGATCGTTGATACCCGGCGACAACGAACGTACCGCAACCTCCACCAACTCATCGACGGCACATCGAGCATCCTGTCGAGGCGTTCGGATTCTTCCGACAATAAATAGATCGTTGACTTGATGTTCGGCGACATCTCGTGCGGTCGTTTGGGAATCGTGTTGGGCGGCGTCGCTTTCCAGCCACTGGCGCGCCTCCGCTCCCGCGCACCAAATTCCCAACAATGCGGTCCCCTCCGAAATGAAATCGCCCGGTCGGCACAAGAGCTTGACGATGAACTGGTTCTCGCAGCAGAACGACAGCAGACCTTCGGCGTCGATCGCCTGGATATAGCCCTCATGCCGTGACAGGATCGTTGCACTGGGATTCCCCAAATCATCGGTGACACCCAGGGATTGATTTTCATCCGTGCAACCGACGCGTACGGGAAACAGCCTTTCAATCGATGCGTCCAGTTCCGAGGCAACGGCCGCGACAACGCTCGGGGCCTGAATGTGAACGGCAACGTGGTGAATGAAATGGATCAGAACCGCGATGCTGATGATCGCCAACCCCACTCCCACGGCCACACTCAAGTGCGGAAGCTGATCGGCGGTGCGGTTCTTGTCGAGCACCCGCAGCAGCAGCAAACAATAGGTCGCTGTCGCAATGAAGAAACCAAGCGTCCATTGAGTCGTCCTGTCGCTCATGAATTGACGCAGCAAGCGCGGACCAAACTGCTGGGAGGTCAGTGACAACGCAACGATTGTTATCGAAAAAACCGTACCGATGACCGTAATCATCGCCCCGAAAATCGACGACAGCATCGTTACCGCCGATTCATGCGTCGTTCGCAGCCAAGCCGGGGCGATCAACGATCCGCTGTCGGTGAACTGAAGCTCGAATATCGGGATAATGATGGCCAGTGTCGCCGTCGCCAAACAAACGCAAGCGGGAATGAACCAGTATCCCGACCGTAATGTATCCCAAAGTGAGATTAAATAAGTCTTCAACGGTCCAATGCCTGTTTCTGTAAAGCGACCAGTTGGTTGATTCCTGATCTTGCCCACCGCCAGCAACTGCTGCAATTGATCGCTGTCGAAGGTCGCTTCCTCTCCGGTTCCTTGAAGTTCGACAAACCTCCCTTCGCCCGTCATCACGATGTTCATGTCGACATCGGCCGCCGAATCGAGACGATAATCGAGGTCGAGCACAACTTGATCGTCAATCACGCCCGCGCTAATGGCGGCAACATAATCCCGAATCGGTCCGACTCCGATCACTAGATCCGGAAAGACCGTTCGGACGGCATCGACCAGCGCGATGAACCCACCGGTTATCGAAGCCGTTCGCGTTCCACCGTCGGCCTGAAGAACATCGCAGTCGATTTGGACGGCCAGTTCTCCCAGGGCTTCATGATCGACCACGGCTCTCAGGCTGCGACCGATCAACCGCTGAATCTCCGTCGTCCGTCCATCGACCTTGCCTCCTCGATCGCGAGACTTGCGCGACGACGTGCTGTGAGGGAGCATGTTGTATTCGGCGGTCACCCAGCCCTTGCCCGATCCCTCGCGCCAGGCGGGCAATGTGGTCGAGACCGAAGCGGTACACAGCACAACCGTCTCTCCGGAACGATATAAAACGCTCCCCGGCGACGAACTCAAATAATAACGTTCGATAGTGACTTCGCGAATTTGATCAAGAGGTCGGTTCACAATCGCATGCTCCTGTTGCAGCCTTGTACGTCGCGTGGCGGAAAGAGGTGATTCGCTTCATTTAACGCGAAGGCATCATTTCGGACCACGCATGTAGAAAAAGCCATATCTATACCCGTCGGCTTCCGATTCGCAAACCCGTGCGAAGCCGAACGGTAGCGGTGCCGTCGCTGGCTATTCCTCCGTGGCGTAGTCAACCTCGATCGTCACTTCGTTCGATTCCTCGCGAACTTCAATCTCAATTCCGGAAGAACGAAAGTCACTGAAACGCGGATCAAGCGTCGACTTTTCGATCAGGCCGGGTCGTTCATAGCCGCTGCCGATGACGTTCGGCGCAAACACCGCCACGCGATGTTTTCCAGGGCGAGCCCCATCGTTCGAATCAAACGTTCCCAACTCGAAGTGTCCGTCGGCATCAATGACTCCGCTGGCGGAGATCGTTTCGTCGCTGCTGATCAACTCGAATTCAACCGTCCCATCGGTGAGCAGTTTCCCGTCGGGATACTTCACCGTCCCCGAAACAGGATACGTCGGCGGATTTTTCGCCCCGCAACCAAGCAGCATTAAACAGCCAAACGCCATGACGCAGCAAACATTTTGAAATTGGTTCACGCAACAACCTTTTCGCTTTAAAACAGAGAAGCAACTCGATTATGCCGCTATTGTAGCCACGATAAGATGCCGTTGCTGCTGCGTTTAATCTGTCCGCCGCACAGCATGCGGACCAAGCGGCATGAAAAAATGTCAGAATCGAGCGCTTGGCATCGCCTCCTCAGGGCTCCGTGATTGAAGGGAACCGAATGTTTCGGGTTTCCTTATCAACGTACCTAGGGAGATTGGAACAATGACAAGCAACAAATTACCGCATCGGGCGCAATTGCATGATGCCATGCAACCTTCAGCGGATGAATTCCTCGCGACGGATCGACCCCGTCGAATCAGCCGACGGCAAGCGTGGACGACGGGCTTGGTACTGCTGTGTTCGATCTGCATCTATAACGCAAAGCTTTCCGCAGCCGGACTGCTCGTTGCGGACGGGGGATTCGGTGGCGTTCTCGAAATCAAGCAACAGGATGTTCGAGTCACGATCAACAACTCGATCGCCGTAACACAGATTGATCAGGTGTTCCTGAACACGGAGAATCGCCAAGTCGAAGCGCTTTACACCTTTCCCGTGCCGCGTGAAGCGAGCGTCTCAAACTTCAGCATGTGGATTGGCGGCAAGGAAATGATCGGCGAGGTGGTCGAGAAAGAGCGTGCTCGCCAGATTTACAACAGTTACAAACAACAAAAGCGCGACCCAGGCTTGCTCGAACAAGTCGACTTCAAGCAGTTTGAAATGCGCATTTTCCCCATTCCCGCCGGGGCCGAACAGCGTATTCGGATCGAATACTATCAACAGCTCGACATCGATCACGATTGGGCCACGTACGTCTATCCTCTCGCCACCGACACGCGAACGAAGTCGATCGACACGCGCGTCCGTGGCCGCTTTTCAATGGCGGTCGATGTGAAGAGTGAAGTTCCGATCAAAGAAATCAAAAGCGAATCCCACGCGGACGATTTCGTCGTCGCAACGCACAACGATCAGTATGCACAAGCCGCGATGGAACTGACCGAAGGCGATCTTTCTCGCGACATCGTCTTGGCGATTGAAATGAAGCGTCCGCGAACAGGTCTGGATGTGGTCACAAGCCATCCGGTCGGCGAAGACGGATACTTTATGATGACGCTCACGCCCGGAGAAGATCTCAGCAACACGGCCGAACCGATGGACTACGTCTTCCTGTTGGACGTGTCAGGCAGCATGGCTCGCGACGACAAGCTGGCGATCAGTCGGCAAAGCGTGATGGCTTTCATCGAATCGCTGGGTCCCGACGACCGATTCGACTGCTTGGCGTTCAACTTGGCACCCACCCCGTTGTTCAAGCAGTTGATGGCGGCGGACGCGGCAAATCTCACCTCCGCTGGTGAATTCTTTTCAAACCAGCGAGCAAAAGGGGAACGATCCTGCAGCCTGCTTTGTCGGCGGCCTATGCCTATCGCGACAACGATCGACCGTTGAATGTTGTGTTGCTGAGCGATGGCATGACCGATGCCGGCGAGCAATCGGAGTTGCTGCGGTTGATCAATTCGCGTCCCGACGGCGTTCGCGTTTTTTGTGTGGGCGTTGGGAACGAAGTGAATCGACCATTGCTGGATCAAATGGCCCGGCAAGCGGGAGGCTTGGCGGCGTTCGTTTCCACTGAAGAAAGTTTCGCTCGACAAGCCAAGCTGATGCGGCAAAAGCTCGTGCGACCGGCAATTGAAGGGGTGACTGTTTCGTTTGAAGGGGCCAAGGTCTACGACGTTGAACCTTTGGCGTTGGGCGATCTTTTCTTTGGGACTCCTTTGCGATTGTTCGGACGCTATCGGACGGACGAAGTCGTGGAAGCGACGCTTCGTGGTCAGGTGCAAGGTGCCCCGTGGGAACAAACCGTTACTCTGGACTTTACCAAGCAGGAGTCAAAGAATCCTGAAATCGAAAGGATGTGGGCTCAGCAACGCGTCTCTCGACTGTTGGGCATTGAACGTGAAGGGAAGGGCTCGCAACGCGAAGAAATTGTCAGGCTGTGCGAAGGCTACTCCATCGTTTCGCCACACGCTTCGCTGCTGGTGCTGGAGAATGACAACGAGTACAAGCGTTGGAAGATTGAACAACGCAACGCCCTCCGAGTCGCTCGCGATCGAGCTGCTCGCGATGTCGTTCAGCAAAAGCTGACGGAACTTCGTCGGCGAAGCGAACAAAATTTTGAGGTGAATCGCGGCGAGAAGCTCGTTTCCCAGCCGACTGCTCCGGCAAGCCAAACGGATTCGCAGGCTGGCGGGCAACCGTCGAATCCGAACGTGCAACGACAGGTTCCGTCGGCACCGATGCCTCAGTCGTCCCGTCGCGGCATCGATCTGGATTTCGGCGGCGGAGGGGGCGGGGCGATCGAACCGTTCACCGCATTGCTAGCGATCGGAGCGGCTGGAATGGGGTTTGTCCGTCGTCGCAAACGTGGCTAGCGATAAAACATATACGTCGCGTGGCCGAAAATGAGGTGATTCGCTTCATTAAATGCAAAAGCATCATTCCAGACGACGCACGGTATATACGTCGCGTGGCCGAAAATGAGGTGATTCGCTTCATTTGATGCAAAAGCATCACTCCAAACGACGCACGTATAAAACAATTTGAAGCGGCGGTGCCATCTGAACCGCCGTTGGAATGTTCGAGCAACGACTGTTACGAGTTCAATCCGATGAAAACACCCACCACGATTTTGATTGCCGCATTATCGATCCTTGCTTTCGCTTCACCTTCGATCAACGCGACCCTTCAACTTGATTTCGCACGGGTTGCCGAAGGACAGTGGTGGCGGATGTTGACGGGGCATGCAACACATTTCGGTGCCAGTCATCTGTTCTGGGATCTTCTGATGTTCGTCATCTTGGGAACGATCTGCGAATGGCGACATCCGCGTACGTTTGCAATTTCACTGGCGACAATGGCAACTGTCATTTCTCTTGCGATCCATTTCGCCTGCCCCGACATCGACATATACCGTGGCCTGAGTGGTCTGGACACCGGATTGTTCGCTTGGCTGCTTGTCGACGAGGTTGCATACGCTTGGAAGCGACGCGACAGGAATTGGCTGGCGGCGTGCGTTGCGGCGGGCGTGATCTTGACGGGAAAGCTTGTTTTTGAAGCCGTCACGGGACAAACGCTTTTCGTAGCTTCAGGAGACTTTCGGCCGCTCGTCGAATCACATCTGGCTGGGGATTGGCGGGAGTCTTCGCCGCCATTGCAGGGATCTGTCGCGTCGCAACGCCGAGCCCGCGTATTGGCGTGTCTGGGAAACGCATCGTCGCGGCAAAGATGTAACGTAAAAAGAACCTGATTCCGGTCTAGGCTTCTACGGGACATTCCCCTTAGAATCGCGTGCCGCCGCGCGGTTCACGCACGTTATACCATGCGTGGACCGAAATGATGCCTTCGCGTCAAATGAAGCGAATCACCTCATTTTCGACCACGCGACGTTTATACCATGCGTGGACCGAAATGATGCCTTCGCGCTAAATGAAGCGAATCATCTCATTTTCGGCCACGCGACGTATAAAGAAGTTTTCATTGGTTGTTTGTCAAATCTGCGATGCCGTTGTCTCATTACCTTTGCTGCATGTGGCCTGGATTGCCGGAACTTTGGTTTCGCGGACGCGTTTCCGCGCTGCCGGCCGCAATTCTGTTCGCAGTAGCGCTCAACGGATTGCTGATCGCAAGATTCATCTATCCTCAGTGGCTTGAGCCTTTACTAGTTCGCTCCGTTTTTTGGGGATTTGTCGGTATCTGGTTCGTCGCTTTCCTGCGAGCAACACGCACCTTGCCGGGGTTGCTGGCACCACGACGTGCTGCTGGCGTGAAAGATCACTACGACGCGGCACGAACCGAGTTCCTGAAGGGACGTTGGTTTGAATCGGAGGCGTTGTTGGCTCAATGTCTGGACGTCGACCCGCGAGACGCGCTGGCGATGCTATTGCTAGCAAGCGTTTACCGCAAGACGAATCGCTTGTCGGCCGCGGCACAGACCCTCGACGCGCTGGCGGCGTTGGAAACAGGGGATGCCTGGTGGTTGGAGCGGGAAACCGAAGAACGTCGGCTGGAGCGAGCGATCAACGAATTGAAGGAAGCGAAGGAAGCGGCGGCGAAAGACGCTGAATTGAAGGGATCGGAAGCGAAGGAAGCGGAAGCGAAGGAAACGGCGGCGAAGGAAGCGGCGGCGAAGCAATCTGAAGCAGTGGATAGGGTTGTCGAATTGTCGTCGTCAGGCGATGGGGAAGCTGCTGGAGAACGCAATTCCAATGATGCTGACAGAGCGTCCAGCGAAGAAGCAAAAAATAAAACGGAAAAAATTGCTGCCGAACTGGCAGCATCCATGGTTGCGATCGATGTGAAGGAGGATCAATCGTAAAAAACGGCGGCAGAAATGGCAGATCCGGCAGATCGGCTGGCGACGTCCTATCCCCGTTGTTCGATGAAAACGGTAGAATCGTTTTAGACTGTGTTTGAGAGCAACTTGCGACAAGAAGTCGCCTGCTTACGTAAACTAGTTCGCCCGCAGCCGATGGTTGCGGCGTATTTTTTGCTCAGATACGAAGAAACTTGAGGAATAAGCCGAACTGGCAGTTTGTCAGCGAAGGTTTTGAATTTGTATGAAATCAGTCGCTTGTCGCAGACATAGGATTGATTTGGAAACGCTTTCAGCAATCGCATCCATGCAACGGCTGATCGCACTGTGTGCGACCACGATCCAGAGGGTCCAAGAATGTACGAAAGATTTACCGACCGCGCCCGCAAAGTGATGCAACTGGCCAATCAAGAGGCTCAGCGATTCAATCACGAATACATTGGCACCGAGCACATCCTGTTGGGACTTGTGAAAGAGGGGAGCGGAGTTGCAGCCAATGTTTTGAAAAATTTAGAAGTCGATCTTCGGAAGATTCGGCTTGAAGTCGAGAAGTTGGTTCAAAGTGGCCCGGAAATGGTCACGATGGGCAAGCTGCCGCAAACGCCACGCGCCAAGAAGGTCATCGAGTATTCGATGGAGGAGGCGCGGAACCTGAATCACAACTATGTCGGCACCGAGCATATTTTGCTTGGCTTGCTGCGAGAACAGGAAGGTGTCGCCGCTCAGGTCTTGATGAACCTCGGCTTGAAGCTGGAAGACGTTCGCGAGGAAGTCTTGAACCTGCTTGGTCACGGGCTTGAGGGGGCTGAAGTCGGTGACCGCGGAGGCCGCGAAGGAAGTGGCGAAGGAAGTTCATCCGGCAAGGGGAGCAAGTCGAAGACGCCCGCCTTGGATAGCTTCGGACGCGATCTCACCGAGTTGGCGAAGAAAGGTGAACTCGATCCGGTGATCGGACGTGAACGAGAGATCGAACGAGCGATTCAAGTTCTCTGCCGTCGCACGAAAAACAATCCCGTGCTGCTTGGCGAAGCGGGTGTCGGCAAGACGGCGATCGTGGAAGGGTTCGCCCAACGCGTGGTCGAAGGAGAAGTCCGGAGATCTTGGCTGAAAAGCGTATCGTCGTTCTCGACTTGGCGATGATGGTCGCCGGTACGAAGTATCGTGGTCAATTCGAAGAACGCATCAAAGCGGTCATGAACGAAGTGCGACGCACGCCAAGAACACGATTCTGTTCATCGACGAATTGCATACGCTGGTTGGTGCCGGTGGTGCCGAAGGCGCGATCGATGCCGCGAATGTTCTCAAACCCGCGCTCGCTCGTGGTGAAATTCAGTGCATCGGTGCGACCACCTTGGACGAGTATCGCAAATACATTGAAAAGGACAGCGCACTGGCTCGTCGTTTTCAAGAGATCATCGTTGATCCGACCGGCAAGAAGGAAACGATCGAGATTCTCAAAGGATTGCGGGAACGCTACGAAGAACATCATCGTGTGCAGATCACCGACGATGCGGTTGTAGCCGCCGTCGAGATGAGCGAGCGATACATCACCGCCCGTTGCCTGCCTGACAAGGCGATCGACGTGATTGATGAATCGGGTGCCCGGGTGCGACTGCGCACGATGACCCGTCCGCCGGACTTGAAGGAAATCGACGAGGAAGTCGATGCCTTGAACAAGAGCAAGGAGGATGCGGTCGCCAATCAGGACTTTGAGAAAGCCGCTTCGCTGCGTGATCAAGCCGAGAAACTTCGTAAGAAGAAAGAGCAGATCACCATCGAATGGCGGGAGAAAAGCCAGCAGACCGATGGTGTCGTCGATGAAGAGGTGATTGCCGAAGTCGTCAGCAAGATGACGGGCATTCCGTTGACTCGTTTGTCGACCGAGGACAGCCTGCGTTTGATGAAGATGGAAGACGAACTTCACAAGCGCGTGGTCAGCCAAGACGCCGCCGTCAGTGCGATTGCGAAAGCAGTCCGTCGAAGTCGTAGCGGGTTGAAAGATCCGAAACGACCGACCGGTTGTTTCGTCTTCGCTGGTCCGACGGGTGTCGGTAAGACCTTGCTCGCCAAATCGTTGGCCGAGTTCATGTTCGGCGACTCCGATGCGTTGATTCACATCGACATGAGCGAGTACATGGAGAAGCACAACGTCAGTCGCTTGATCGGTGCCCCTCCCGGATATGTCGGTTACGAAGAAGGAGGTCAATTGACCGAGAAGATTCGACGACGACCGTACGCCGTGGTGCTGCTGGACGAAATCGAAAAAGCGCACCCCGACGTGTTCAATATGTTGCTGCAGGTGATGGAGGAAGGACGCTTGACCGATTCCTTTGGTCGACATGTCGACTTCCGAAACTGCATTTTGATCATGACCACGAACGCGGGTGCGGATGCGATCAAGAACGAGTCGGCCTTCGGTTTCCAACGGCCCGATGACGATGCTTCTTACGAAAGCATGAAGCAACGCGTCATGGATCAGATTGAACGCGTCTTCCGTCCGGAGTTCCTCAACCGTTTGGACGATACGATCATCTTCCGACACTTGACAAAGGATGATCTCAAACGCGTCATCGACTTCGAAATGTCGAAGGTTCGCGAGCGCCTCAGCGATCGAGGATTCGATTTGGTTCTCAGCGATGAATCGAAGGAATTCTTGATCAAGATGGGTGCGAATCTCGATTACGGTGCTCGACCGCTGCGTCGTGCCCTGGAGCAACGCATCGAAGATCCGCTGAGCGAAGAATTGCTGCAAGGCGCCTTCGAAGGCTCCGACACGATTGTTGTCGATGCGGTTCAGGATGACACCGGCAAGACCGTTCGCTTGAAGTTCCATGGTGAAAAGCGACGCGAAGAGGCGGCACCTCAAGAACCAGTCGGTGCCAGTGCCGGGGGTGATTCGGATGAGGCTTCCGAGTAATGAATCTCGGTTGCGAAGGCCCGGCGTTTAAGTCGCCGCACCTTCCGGTGAATTGAAAACGGCAATTCACTTGCGAATGAAATCAAACGCTAATTCAAACGGCTTGCAGAGAATTGTTTCTTTGCAAGCCGTTTTTATTTTTGTCGAGCGATCGACGGACATGCCTTCAAACGAACCGGCCTTGGAAGGTTTGAGTGATCCTTACAGCGAGCATCATGTACGGCGTCGGGATTAAGAACCGATTGCCTTCTTTCGAGGGCGTTTCTTCGCGGCTCGATCGAGTTGCTTCGCCAAGCTTCGCAAGTGCGTGGCGGCGGACTCGGGCAAGACCGGATTGATGTAACAATCCGAACCCCATTCAAAGCCCGCAAGTTTTGTGACGCGTGGGAAGATCTCCATCCACCAATGGAAGGCTGCCGCGTCGTGGAAAGCGGTCGGTCGCGTGTGAATGATAAAGTTGTAGGCCGCTGGAACAAGAATGCTTTCCAGCATTTGAAGCAGCTTACGGACCAGCATCGCGAGGTCGACAAGTTGTTCGTGTTCGATCGCCTCGAACGAATCTTGATGTCGGCGAGGAATCAATCGCATCAAGTAGGGGACGCGGCTGGCGAAAGGACAAAGCGCCACGAAGTGATCGGTCATCGTGATGATCCGCTTGCCACTGGCTTGTTCTTCGCCCGAAAGATTGCACACCATGCATTGACCGGTTCGACCGTGATGCTGCCCCAGCCGCGACATCAAGGCACTGATCGATCCAGGCATCACGCTGGTGGCGATTAATTGACTGTGCGTATGCCGCAACGATGCTCCCGCCAGCGGCACCGACGTTCTTGAAGAGAATATGATAGTCGACGTCATCCCGTTCTCGCCAATAACGCATTCTCTGAAGGTATGCGGTGAAGACGTCGATCATCCGCGCTTCGCTCAACTCCGTCAGGCTCTGAACGTGCAAAGGTGATTCGATGAAAACCTCGTGTCCTCCCGTTAAAGCAAACGCCTCGAAGACACCCCCGGGAACGCAGGCCTCCGGTGAAACCTTTCCGTTCTGCAATTCGACCGCGGGATACTTGTTGGGGACGACGCGAACGGACCAGTTCTCTGGATCGCCGTCATCGTCGAGAATTGTGAAGGTCGGCTGAGGCGTCAGTTGCTCGTTGCCGGCGCAAAAAGGACAGGCGATGACCGGGCTTCCCGACAACTGCGCTTCGACAAGTTCGTCGGGACGGTGGTCCCTGTCGGGTGCTACGATCACCCATGCGTCGGTCAATGGATCGCGTCGAACTTCGCTCATGGTTTCGTCACCAATGGATTCGCGGATTCCATTCCCTAACAAAACGGTAAACCCTGGCAACGAAACCCTTGGATTGGGCGATGCAGGGGACCTATCGAACGATAGCTTAGAGGAAATTGAAGATTCTGTGAACCTTTCTCCGGGAAACAGAATCGAATCCAGCAACAAGAATGCCGTTCGCGTCCGTTAGCGAAAGATTGATAAATGTGCCGGTTTGTCGTCGACGGGGGACGGTTTTCGCACAACCTGTGTCGACACGGTGCGACACGTCGGAACGCATTCTGGACGAATGCGAGACTTCACGCATCGAAGTACCCGCGAAGGGAAAAGCGAACCCCCTAAATGCGATCTTCCTTTACCTTGATCGCAACCTGAGACTCGATCAAGATTGTGCTACTTCGCACACGTTACAAGCGTGCTCCACAGCAATCCCGAGCTGGCTTCAGTGGCGAAAAAAATCAACTTTTCTTGAAAATTTTCTTCGCACCGCCCCTTAACGACTGGATTTGATGTCTGCTGCGCGGACGCCCAGCCGCTTTTTGAATAAGATGAGCTTTTCAAAGCGTTTTACTTGGACGTCGACCGAGCAACGCTGATGTGTTTCGTGATCCATTCAACAAACAACAATGTCTTCTACTAGGTCCGAAGATAGTCAACCGATGCCGGAATTGTCTGTGCCCAAGATCGATCATGGGTTGATCGTCCTCCTTCGGATGGGCGTGTTCTTTTGCTTCGCCGGATGGACGTGGGTGCATCTTTATTGGGAAGCTCCCTACGGCATTCTGCTGTGGCATGACGCGACCTACCAATGGGCGAGCCGATTCGGTATTAGCTGGGATGATTTCGTCGGATCGGGGGCGAACGACGGACTTGTGCAAACCTGGATGGGGCGTATTGGATGGCTGTATCTGACCTGTGCCGTGGTTGCGTTGACGGTTCGCAAACATGCGTGGCTTCAGATGGTCGGATTGGTTTGCGGCAGCATGCTGCTTGTCATTCTGAGCTATGCCAAGTTCCTGTCGGCGCAACGTCAATTGCCCATGTTCGTTGAACATGGTGGTCAGATGCTGATGCCCGTCGTGCTTGTGTCCGCCCTTGCGCTGGGTGTTCGCCATCGCGCGACCATCATTCTTGCGATCATTGCCTTTGTGACGACCTTCGCTGGGCACGGAAGTTACGCAATCGGCTTATGGCCGACGCCCGCGACGTTCTACGCGATGACAAGCGTGATCCTGCACGTGGAGTATGAGACCGCACAAACCTTCTTGCGAATTGCCGGCATGCTCGATTTCATCGTTTGCGTTGGCTTGTTCATTCCGCCGATTCGACGCTATTGCGCGATGTATGCGGTCGCTTGGGGATTCTTGACGGCTGTCGCACGTCCGGCCGCGGGGATGTCATGGAGCTTGAACTATTGGGGGCGGATCAGTTTGTCCACGAGGCGGTGCTTCGCGCCCCGCACTTTATCATTCCGCTGTACCTTTTCTGATATGGCATTACACAGCAGACGAGGCGAGAGCGGAACAACGATTGTGTCATCTCGAACCAGGCACGATATAATCTCGGTGTGACACGACGAATTGAAAATTCGGTTGGACTCACCATCATCGAAGGAACTCACCAGGATAAATAATGAAGTTTTACATATCACTAGCCATTTTTTGCGTAACAGCGAGCACCGTTTTTCACCATGCCGAGGCTCAGCAAAATCGTCCTCGGCGAGCTGGTCGCGACTTGTTGGCGATTCCCGATGTCGAAAAGAAAGACATCATTTGCTTTGCTCTTTACACCGTCCATGACAAGACGCTGAAACTGACCGCCCAGTTGTATCCTCTGGACGCGGACGATTCGAGGACGGTTCGCTTGCAGATCGAGAACGATGGACAATGGCGAGACGTCGCTTCGACACAGGTGATCGAACAAGGTTGGACGGCTCCGTTTCGCGTTGAAAATTGGGACGATTCAAAAGCATCCAAGTATCGCGTTGTTCACGGCGACGATGCAACGTATGAGGGAACCATTCGCAAGAATCCGGTCGACAAGGATGAAATCATCGTCGCAGGATTTACCGGCAACTCCATCCAGCCTGCACACGGAGGGGACATCTCGCGACAAGACATCATCGACAACGTAAACAAAATCGATGCCGACGTGCTCTTCTTCTCCGGGGACCAAGTCTACGATCACAATCGTCACTATGCCGCATGGCTCAAGTTCGGTCGCGACTTCGGACCGATTATTAAGGATCGTCCCACGATCACTTTGCCCGATGATCATGACGTCGGTCAGCCGAATTTGTGGGGCGAAAGCGGCAAGATATCAACACTGCCCGGAGCCGCCGATGGTGGATACGCGAGACCCGGCGTCTACGTTCAAGAAGTCGAACGCGCCCAAACCAGTCACTTCCCCGATCCGGTCGATCCGCACAAGATCGGTCAGGGAATCGGCGTCTACTACACGAACTTAAACTGGGGCAATGTTGACTTTGCGATTCTGGAGGACCGCAAGTTCAAAACCGGACCCGCCGGGCGCGTCCCCAAGCAAGGACCGCGTCCGGATCACATTCGCAACCCGGACTATGATCCCGCCAGCGTGGACATTCCTGGGGCCGTGCTGCTGGGGGATCGCCAACTGAAGTTCATCGACGATTGGGCACAGGACTGGCGACGGGCCGATATGAAGATCGCCCTTTCACAAACAATCTTTTGCGGTGGAGCCCACATTCATGGTGCCGCCAATGGCCGACTGCATGCTGACATGGATTCCAATGGATGGCCGCAGTCGGGCCGCAACCGGGCGATCGCCGCATTGCGCAAGGCATTTGCCTTTCACTACGCTGGCGATCAACATCTGGCGACGATCTTTCATCACGGAATTGACGAGCATCGCGACGGAATCTGGTCTTTCTGTGTTCCATCGATCGCCAACCTTTACCTTCGCTGGTGGGAGCCGCTGCAGCCCGGCAAAAACCGCGAGAACGGAGCGCCCGAGTACACCGGCGACCATCTTGACGGATTCGACAACAAAGTCACGAACTATGCGGCGGCGAATCCCGAGAAGAAGCCCGCCGGCAGTTTGCTCAATACCCGCGCCGCTGGCTACGGAATCGTTCGCCTCAATACAAAGACGCGTCAGATCACCATGGAATGCTGGCCTCGAAATGTCGATATCACCTCGCCCGCCTCCAAACAGTATCCCGGCTGGCCACGGACGATTTCCCAATTCGACAACTATAACCCTCCCTCCTGGAGAAAGCTTGGCGCATTGACGTTCGATGTCGAAGACCCCGTGGTACAGCTTGTCGACGCTCAAACCAAAGCGATTCTTTACACCGTCCGTGCCGATGGGAAGACCATTACGCCCGGTGCTCCCGAAGGCAAGACGTTCATCATCAAAGCGGGCAAGGACTCCGCTGATAAGGTTGTCGTCAACGAGGCAAGGGTCGGCGATCCACCGCGAACGATCAGCTTGGCGAAGTGATCCGTCGAAGAGTTGACTTAACCTAACCTAGCTCGGCGGTTGCCGCCGAGATTCGCGTCGGTCTCCCGCCGAGCGACCTGGGACCAGACTGGCGGAAGGGTGGCGTGAGCTATTTGGTACACGGCGTGCTAACCTGAGGAACGTCCCGCCAGCGAATGCTCTGAATTAAAGCGGCTGAAGCAACGTCGGCTTTTGATTTGCGGACTGTTTATTGCAACCCTTCCCAGGAAACCCAGAATGACTGAACGACGGAAATTCCGCCACGCGCGATGGTTTAACCGCGCGTCGTCCAATACGGCTCAACCGCATCTCACCGCGACGATCACCTTTTCTCCGCCAACGAGCCTTCTGGTTGTCGTTATCGCATCAATGTTCGTTGGCCTTTCGCAAGCGAACGCTCAGGAAAACGCGACCGCTACCGAACTTCAGAAACGACGCCAGGCGATCGTTGACAAAGGACTGAAGTACCTTGCCGAACAAGGACAAACCGAGGAAGGGACGTTCTCTCCCAAAGCCGGTCCAGGTTTGACGGCGTTGGCCCTGACGGCCGCACTCCGCAATGGTCGCGATGTCTCTGATCCGATGGTTGCCAAGGGACTTAAAGCACTCGAAGGATTCGTAAAGCCTGATGGCGGAATCTATGGTGACGGACGTTTGCGAAATTATGAAACGTGCGTCGCGATGCTTTGCTTTTCAGAAGCGAACAAGAACGGTGAATACAACGAAATCTTGAATCGGGCGAAACAGTTCGTCACCGGCTTTCAATATGGTGAAGGGGAACGTGATCCATCCGATCCATGGTATGGTGGCGTTGGTTACGGTGGAGCGGGTCGGCCTGATCTGTCCAACACCGGTTACATGATCGAGGCCCTCCGTGCGGTGGAAACCGAACCGAACGATCCGGCCATCCAACGAGCCCTCGCATTTGTCTCGCGATGTCAAAACTTGGACAGCAAGTTCAACGACACCGCCTTTGCCGCGAAGGTCGATGACGGTGGTTTCTATTACGAAATCCCAACGACCAAGATCGATCCGAGCACATCGGAAGAGCGATTTACGCCCAATGGTGGACTACGCAGTTACGGGTCGATGACGTACACGGGCCTCAAGAGCATGATCTTCGCCGGCCTCACGGCGAACGATCCACGCGTGACGGCGGCGGTCAAGTGGATCACCGATCATTACTCCGTGGAGAAGAACCCTGGGATGGGATCGGCCGGTTTGTATTACTATTACCACACATTTGCCGCCGCGCTGAAAGCCGCGGGAGTCACGATGGTCGAAGATGCCGAGGGTATGAAGCATGACTGGAAGGCCGACTTGGTCTCTGAACTGGGATCACGACAAAACGACGACGGATCGTGGAGCAACGACAATCGACGATGGTTTGAAAACGAAAAGAACCTCGCGACTGCCTTCGCTTTAATGGCCCTATCGTATTGCCAATAAGATCTTGAAATTACGTAGGCTATGCGAACGATTCGTCTTTGGCTGATTCAGATCGCAACGATCTTGAGCCTCATCGTCTGGGCAATGCTCGACCTGCAGTTCGAGTCTCTTGTACGGTCGATGAGATCGATCATCGTTGATCCAGGTACAACGGTACAGTCGACGACTCAACTTGTCGGAAGCATGCGCCCCGTCTTCTTGCTCGTGATCGTTTCCGTTGGATTCCTTTCGCTGGCGATGCTGACCGTCAACATCTTTCGATCGACGAAAGGATTACAATCACGCTCCATTGCATCGTTGCTTGCGATTACGACAACCATAGCCGTCTGGTGCGGTCTGGCGATCAACTATCCATCGCTTGCTTGGCAGGGCAAACGGCTCCGCGTTGCGATCCAAGTTCAGCAATTGGAACATTTCGTTCAGCCCTTGCGAGATGAATGGCCTCGGGTCGATGGCGAGCTTCCGGAAATCGGACCCTTCATGGCTTACCCTTTCGGTCGCCCAATAACCTTAATCCTGCTGGAACCCCCCGCCCTTTCGGGAACAGGGCTTTGCGTCAGCGCGATTGAACGGGGTGCTGATGGATCGATACGTCTCCAACTGAGCAGCATCGGGCACGACGACTGGGCTCAATGGCATCCCGTTGGCAGCCGCCCCAAATCCTTTGTTGGAGGGTTGGGCAACACCTACGATTTGCAGTCAACAACGCCTCTGGCTCGCGGTTGGTATCTGGTGCGATACAACTCCCGGTCAATCGATGCGTAGTCGAACCGCGGCCGGTTGGTTATTACCGAAACATCGCTTCCACAACCAGCGTCGCGTGGCAATGATCATCGAGTCGCAGATCGAACTTGTCGCCATGGCCGTGTTGTGAAGAAAGCTTACCCTCGCGGTAGTCGCACAGTTCGACAGTCTCCCCCTCCGGATCGACGATCAAGTAATAGGCCACACCAGCCGATTGATAGATCGCTCGCTTTGTGGTTAAGTCCAATCCGCGTGTCGACGACGACAGGACTTCCACCGCTAAGACCGGCGGCCGCTCGAGATATCGATCCGGCTGCTGGCCGCAAACCACCATCACATCAGGCCGAACGACGGTGTCCTTGCTGACAATCCAATCCAGCCCCGTATAAACGCGGCAATCGCATCCCTGATCCTTGAGCTGTTGCCGCAGTTCGCCAAAGATCTCACCGACAACCCTTTCATGCCGCCCGAACGGGGACGGGGTCATGGCCACCGCCACACCATCGATCAATTGCCAGTCCCCTTCCCAAAGCTGATAGTCTTCGTAGGTATACGACGTGATAAATCGCGGACTGGTATTCATGAAACATCCTTCGACCGAAAGAGACGATCAATCCATTCTATCCATCGGGCGGACAAAAATGAATGACTTCGCGTCCTCTAACTCGATGGCGTCTTTATCGACTAGACAGGCAAAACGTTGACTGGATTACTGCTGCTCCGCTTCAGCTTCAACCGCCGATCCGAATTCCTTCTCGACATCTTCCTTGTAATACAGCCCCGATGGAATCAAGACTTCCGATTCCACTTCCTCACCCGAGAAGTGGGCAATGATCTGCTCGATCGTTATGCGACCGATCTTATCTGGATACTGAATGCCATCACACAAAATCTCGCCTCTCAGAATCGCTTTTTTGGCGTCTTCCTGACCATCGAATCCGACGATCGTGACCTGTTCGGCTTTGCCAGCCGCGACCAGCGCCTGATAGGCACCCTGGGCCGAAGGGTCGTTGATTGCAAACAGGCCAGCCAGATCGGGATTCGATTCGATGATGTCCTTCGTCGCGGCATGCCCTTGGTTGAGGTCGCCTCCACCGTCCAGTCGAGCGACCACTTCAATCTTTGCGGAATCGGGTTCCGCGTTATGTGCATCGATCGATTCCATGAATCCTTTCACACGCAACTGACACGATTCCGCCTGCGGGTAATCGACAATCGCCACTTTTCCTCCCGAATCTCCGATTGCCTTGACCATCGCCTGCCCCACCAACTGCCCTCCCTGAAGGTTATCCGTTGCAATGTGGCTGACGATCTCCGCATCATTCCCCGCGTATCCCAGATCGTTGGTAAAGACCGGAATACCGGCTTTGTTTGCCCGTTGAATCGCCGGTCCGATGGAATGCGAGTCGACGGGATTAAGGACGATTACCGAGACACCCTTTACGATAAAGTCGTCGATTTGGTCCGACTGTTTCTTAACATTGCCATCAGCCGACACAACCTGCACCTCGTAGCCATGCTGCTTCGCTTCATCCGTCATCGTATCGGCGATCACTTTGAAAAACGGATTGGTCAGCGTCATTGCGGAATATCCGATGGTCCTCGTCGTTTCTGAAGTTCCCGCAGCGTCAGTCGTGAAGGTCGGCGGATCGCGACGGCATCCGCTGGCGACCAGCAGTGCGAGCAAGACAACGAATAAAAAGCGAACGCTGGATTTCATGAGGCACCTTGATTTGATGATGAAGTCGAATGGATCGAAAGTGTGCGACTATTTTTGCCAATCGATGATGACTTTCAAGCTGTCCTTGTCGGCGGCGCGACTGATTGCGGCGTGAATCTGATCCCGTCCGAAGACCTCCGTCTCGTTGGTCATCAGATCAATCTTGGGCAACAGGCCTTCGGATAGGAACCGATGCGCGAACCGAATCCCATGCATGCTGCTGCCATGCGTTGCCTGATAACATTGCAAACGATAATGAATATCGTTGTTTAAATCGATTTCATGGGCAATGCGAGGTTTCCCGTCGGCTCCCTTCACGCCCGCATGTCCATCCAGCACGGTCCCATATCCCATCAGCTTCGGCGCCAAGTCATACGCTTCCTTCACGGGGGCGTTGACCATGACAAAGTGTGGCTCGTTGAACGGCTTGCAATGCGCGAGCGTATTTTCGACCACATGCTCGTCCCAGCGAACGCCGACAACGCGATGGTCTCCAAAATCGGACAAGACGCGTTCAAGTCGCTCCCGCCCGCGATTGATCAGAATGATCTTCCTCGCCTTCATCGCCTGAGCGCATTGCAAAGCGTAGGTGCTTTGCGATCCGGCACCAATCAACACCACGATCCGGTTCTCGATGCAGTTGTTCACTCGCGTCATCCCCTCCAAGCAGCACGCCAACGGTTCCAGTTGGCACGCATGGTTGGGATTGAAACCCGCGGGGAACTTCACGATCGGTCCGCTGTCGACAAACCACTTCGGCAAGATCGCGTGTGATCGAGCAAACCCGGGAAACTCATGTCCGGTGGCCTGTGTGTTCGGGCAACTGGTCCAATCACCGGTACCATCGGTTCCGCAGTAAATACACTCCGTGTTTCCGCACGGGATGTCGCAACCGAGGCCGACCAGATCGCCGGGCGCGAACTTATCGACCCCTTCTCCGACAGCATCGACGATACACGCGACTTCGTGCAACAAGATCGCCGGCCATTGACGGATTCGCGGCAGCCCAACCTTATAGATCACGACATCCGACTGGCAGACCGATGTCTTATCGACGCGCAACCGCACCTCGCCTGGCCCCGGTTGACCAATCGGTTCGTGTTGCAAAGTAAACTGCCCACCAGGGCGATCCAGATAGTAAACGGCGTTTTGCATATTGGGAATTGTAAATCATACCGTGCGTGGTCCGAAATGATGCCTTCGCCTTAAATGAAGCAAACCACCTCATTTCTGACCACGCGACCTATAATTGGCGGACCAACCTGAAAATTCAATCAAGAGGAGGCGTGTTCGATCGGCGGACTGGAAGTCCGTCGTACCCTAAAACTGAAACTTGACGAACCACTAACCAATTCCCGAGGCATTGAAATATTCCGGCTCATTGCCCGGCTTCCATTTAATGTTACATCCGATGCTCGGTTTTTGCGTTTCCGAAACGCCATGTCCGTTCAATATCGCGTCGATCGCTTCGCGAAGGTCTTTACCGGTCAACGGGACATCGTTCTTCGGGCGACTGTCATCCAATTGCCCGCGATAGACGAGCTGACGATTCCCATCGAACAGAAAGAAATCGGGAGTGCATGCCGCATGGTATGTCTTGGCGACCGACTGATCGGCGTCGTACAAATAGGGAAAATGATAACCTTGCTCGGCCTTTTCCGCCGCCATCTTTTCGGGTGAATCGTCCGGATACTTGTCGGCGTCGTTGCTGCTGATTCCGACAATCGCCACCCCCTTCGCGGCGTATTCCTGCGACAAGCGGCTCAACTCGGGGGCAACATGTTTTTACGTAGGGACAGTGATTGCAAAGAAGATCTCAACAGCGCCTTCGCGTCGGCAAAGTCGTCCGGCGTAACGGTCTTTCCTTCGGTGTCGGTTAAAGAAAACGGAGGAATTAGCGTTCCCAATGGGAGCATTGTGCTGGCAGTGCGAACCATGGTCTCTCTTTCTTAATTGGCGGGGCGTCGAATCGAACAACAGACTTCGACAGTTTGTTATGTCCCATGCCATTGATCTGATCAACCCGTCGACCATCGCAACGTCTATTTGGGAACCTTCCTCATCGTGTAAAACGCCTGCGCGGGAAAGAACATCGCCTGAGCTTCTTCACACAACGAATCAATGCCGATGTCGTAGACATACCCTTCACGAAGAGCGTCGCTCAATTCGATCCTCGCGGTTTGATTCACCGCGTCGTAGACAATCGATTCAATTCGCTCGGCACGCCGATTCTGATCGTCACCGCCGTACGCTGGCGTCGACGTGCGGGTCGCCGATTCGATTGAATAACGCTTTGCATCAGTCGCATGCTCCATAAAGAGATCTTTCCGGTAAATCGTATGGAAAAAGCCGTTCGATGTCGCACGCACCTCCGCAATCCCGCTTTCGGTGGACTCGCTTGCTGAAAATCAGTCGCACCAAGTTCCCCATGTTCTGTCCCGCTCCCCAGCCCGCTCTCGCGGATGTTGCCGACAAACAACGCGCCCATCCGGTGCAACGCCACGAATAATCGGGCCAAGCATCGCCGGACCGCTCGGCGGCGATAATGTCGTAACTCAACAATTTATGCAGCCCCCTGCAGCGTACCGCCGACATTTTGAAGACTCATCCGAATTAAACGCTGCGTGTCATACTCACAGCCGACCAAATGCCCTTCCCAAGCGCCAAACACTCCGTCGCCGGCGGGCGATTCCAAGAAACAAATGCCGTTGACGCTGCGCGTCCACGGATGCGGAATGTCGATTGCCGGAGGCGTCAGTGGCAACTCGAATCCCTCGCGACGTTCCAGCTTGTTCAAGAAGCCGTAACGATGTCCCGGCATCACATGATTCAGTTCGTTATACGGATTGTAGTTCCCCTGGTTGTCCGTCACGAAAAGATCGCCTTGACGATTGCGAGCGATGCCGATTGGAAATCGATGCCCTCCGCTCAACAAGTTGATATCGAAATGATAAGGATTCTTCCCCGTCGGCTCGCGCGGCACCAGTTCGACAACTTTCCCCCGATCTCGCCATAGTACTTCGCTACGATCATCCTGTTGACACGAGAACTGCCTCTGGTATCAGCCATCTTTGTCTTTTTGGCAGACCGGTTGCCCAGTCGTGATAATCGGTCGTGTGTCCCCAGCCGGCGACCAAGGTTTCCGCACGCTCGGCACGATCGCCATCAGGGTCGTCATGCAATCGCAATAAAAGCAAACTTCGTAATCACGTCGACATAATCGGGTCCGGCGTACGGTCGAACGGAGCGGCGAGTTCATCGCTGTATTGTGTCACTTCGTCGAGCATCTTGTCGCCATCGGTATCGACGACGCGAAACACGCGTCCTTTCAGATCAGCGACGAACAGCGTGCGGACGTCGCGCCACACCAAACATACCGGCAAGATATCGCTCGGCAAACCCAACTGCGTCGCCGCGATGCACCCGGAACAACGTCAAAAGTGGCTCAGGCGTCTGCTCGGCAACAACCGGTTGAACAAACGTGTCGACCGGCAGATCGGCAATGTAATTCAGAACAACGCTTTGATTCAGCGTTAATGCGTAACGCTCGATCATCCACAAATCGTGCGTTCTTTGACGCCAGTTGAATTCTCAGTTGCGTGCGATCCCGATGACGTAAACCGCCATCATCGGTCGGTTTCAAACCGATCGTCTGAAGTCAGAAAACGCAAATAAATCCGTCGGGCAACGCCCCCACGGAAATCGTCCTTTGCCAGCCCGATCCTTTCCCTTCGGCATCGGTTGCCTCGTCGCCGATCGCCGTGATCTGCTCCGCGATGTGGACCGCAAAGCTTTCCTGGCTTCCATCGGCGTCAAAGTGCAATCGATACGCCAGCGACAAGCCACCAGGGATGTGTCGCCAGCGGTCGACCGAAGTGACAAACTGCCCGATCCGCGTCGGTTGCAAAACTTCTTTTGACTTGTCGCCAATCAACGCAAACGTCGAATCCCCGCCGGACGTTTGCAGCAGGTTTACGCCCCCCACTTCCCAAAACCATGATTTTCCTTCGGTATATTGCGACGCGGTATCGCCGGTCCACCAGCCCGCCAGTCTTCCTTGCTCCAAATCAAACAAGACGTTATGCCGGTTCGGCAGACCAAGCAAAAACGGCTTGATCAACCGTTGATCGTCGACACGCAACAGATCGGTCAGAAGATGCGTCTTCGCCTCGCTTGATTGTCCATCGTGCCTGACCGTTCGCACAGGATCGGGCTTCGGGGGCGAAAGCCATCCAAATTCAAGACATGCCACACGGCATCGATCTGCCTCGGCAAATGTTCATTCAGCAGACCGCCAACGGGAATTCGAATCGCGGGCATCTCGACGCGCGGCACAATCCGAAGCGGATCGGCAACCCAACGGTCAAACCATTCCTTCCTGATGTGTTCGCCCAGGCCAGCCGTAAATTCGGCCCCTTTGAATCGATCGGTGCTTTGGCCGGTGAAACGCTACCGATGGCGTGACAACTGACGCAGCCCGAACCCGGCGCTTGGTCACCAATCGCGGTCCAACGGCGAGCAACGCCGATTCACTCAGTTCATTCGACTTTGATTCGGCGGCGGCGATGCTCCTGCTTGCATCTTCGGGGAGGCGATCTGATCGATCAACCACTCGGCAAGCTTTTTTTCGTTGCCGTCACTGAATCGAAACTTCGGCATCCGCACATTCAGCCACGGTCGCCGCCGATTCGCTTTTCCCTGAATCGATTCAAGCAGCGAATCGTCTTTCAACTTATCCCCAATGCTGCTCAGCGATGGCGGCGTCAGCGCGGCGACATGTTCCACGCGGTCTCCAAAATGCGCGGCAACCTGCATCACAATGTGGCGTTCCCGCTGGTTGTTTGGCGACGATGACATGCCAGGCATTGATTACGCCGCAGCACATCGGCTCCCGTCAATGTGCGATCATGCCATCGATCCGCGTCAACCGTCGTCGACACGGCGGCTTGATTGAAGAATTCTTTCACGGCCTCGCGATCGGTCTCCTTGAGTGCTACGAAAGGTCGCTTCCCTTGCGAAGGTTCAAGGCACGACTGATCCCAGCGAACCGTTTTCGTCAACGCAATGCGAGGCTGATCGCTGGACGAAGGTCCGTCGACGTTTAATTGATGACAGGATGCACAACGTTGTTGGGCGAACAGCTTCGCGCGCGACGAATCATCGCCACATCCTTCATCCACTCAAGCGACCGATTCGACCGACTGGAATTCGCATCACCCTGCTCGTCCGACGCTTTCGTCTGCTTCGCTGACAAATAGTCGTCCAAATCGGAAGCTTCATTGGGCGTAAGCGCAAACTGCGGCATGCGATGCAGCGAATTGATCGCCGCCGGATCGAGCAGCCACCGTGCGAAGAACCCTTCGGGACGTTTGTCCCCCGCCACATCCAGACGCCCTCCCGAAAGCAAATCGTCGGAGCCAAGGTCGTTGATCGCGTGGCATGCCAAGCATCCCAGGCTAGCGAACAACACTTCGCCCCGTTTGATCGGATCGCTCTCAATGGTCTCTCCCCGCTTGGCCTTCGGGGGCTTTACTTTACCCAGCGATTTGGGCTTGTGCCCCTTCGACTGATCATAAAGAAACGCGGCGATGGCCTTTGCATCATCGCGATCCATCGCGAAGTGCGGCATCCTCGTCTGACGGATGTTGTTCTCGGAAGACGCTTGATCGTCCGCGACGTGCGGCGATTGTTCCATCAGACGCTGGACAAGCCATTGCGGTTGCAGATTACCGTTCAGCCGCGCCAGCGACGGTGCGTTGAGCGGAGCATGCAGGGCCGGATGCACGTGGCAGGCGGAGCAGCGATATGCTTCCACCAACGAGCGTCCTCGCTCAAAGTTGTTTTCGGGAATGTCATACGGATCGACAAGAGTGTTTGCCGGGTTGAGCGGCTCCCACGCAAACTTGTCGCTCGACCAAAACAGATGCATCGCCACCTGTTCGCGCCGCTTTTCAAATCGCACAGCGACATCGTGCATCCCGGCTCGCAGCGATGCCTTGTCGGACGCGATCCATTGCGACTGCGATTGCTTTGCCGGGTCCGCTTGCGCATCCAGAACAACCTGATCGTCGATCTGCATTACGACGCTGCCGATACTCTCGGAGGCGAAGCGGTATTCGCCGGATGCTCGAATCAGCAGTTGCCCAGTCCATTCCGCCGAGAACTTGCCGCCGCCAAGCCGCTCGTCGGGTGAGTCGGCTGACCAATGGAAAGACAAGCCGACATCATGTCGCTCGGCGGTCCTACCGTGCTGGTCTCGATACACGCCGATCAAACCAGGTTGCGGGAGATCGTCATCAATTCCGAAGGCTGGAATCGCGAACAAGAAGGCGACAACAGCCAGACTGATTTGTTGATGAAGCATATTTTCGCTTGAATTAACGTTTACGTGATGCGAAGGCGTGATTTCCGACCACCCTCGGTTCAAGGTGTGATCGTCAGGTTGTCGGACGCCTGCTTGGCCTGATACATCGCCACCGTTGGCTGCAACTTGTCTTTCGATACACCGCGAATCGTCAGCGTCCTCGGAGCGTGCAATGCCAAGATGCCGGGCAAATCGAGATATCGAGCCGCCCCTGGAACAAAGCGATAGTCCGCGATATTGGAGACGTCACCAAATCGGAAATCCCCGTCTTCGACAACACATGCATCGACCCAGTCCCCGGCGGCGGCACCAGCGAACGCAACAAGCGGTCCGGCTTCACCAAGTCCGTACAGTTCGATTCGTTTCGGTTTTCGTTCATCGTTTCGAGCAAATTGAACCATGGCCAGCAAGTCGCTGGCTTGGCGAAGCATCAACGGACGGTTGTATCCATAAGTGAAACAGGCGGCCAAACGATCTTGTCTTACGAGAGGTTGCTTTCCCGATTCCGCGAACGCTTGCTGTCCGATCGGGTCACATGCGGCGATGCAGTAGCCTTCGCCCAGCAACTTCGCCAACTCGGATTGCGGATCGCCCAACCGCTGCGTGACGCCGGCAATCCCCTGCGGATCAGCGACAATGATCACCTGGCCATTGAAATTCTCGGGGTAACGAAAAGCGACGCTCAGCGTTCCCTCGCGACCAGGCCACGACAAGGTTCCCGTCATTTTCAGGCCGTTTCCGTCGGCAACCTTATCGGACTGCTCATATTCGATGGGGCCGGGAATCGCTTCCCCCGCGTGATGCCCCAGCATGGCATCGACCGCCGTTCCCACAATGCTCTCGAACGCGGCCCCCTTGTCGTCACCGGCTCGATCGATCGTCTGCTGGATCGCATCCTGTGTTGCTTGATGCCAATCGCGGAGGATTCGTCGTTCGGCCTCCAGACCGGCGGGGGGTGCCGGATGTTGATCATTCCAAACGGTTAGCTCTTCAGCCGTCATCCTCTCGAAATCGGATTCGAGAACCGGTTCGGTAAAGCCGAGTTGAAAGGCCTTATTCAACATTGCATAGCAGCCAACGCGGCTGATGTGATTGTAGTTGTGCTTGAAATGAATCGCCGCCGTCAGACTAATCCGATTCTTGACACCAAACAAATCGTAAACCTGCTGCAGCTCGGGATAACCGTCCGACGGCATGGTGCGCGTCCAGTCATCGGCGGCGGTCAGTCCCAGCCAGCGAGGAACGATGCAGGAAGCGATGTGAATGTTTCCGCCATCGACACGCAGGTAACAAGCGTTTTCACACGTGCAGCCACCTTGCATGCCGGTGCTGACCATCACGGCTGGAAACGCGGCGGCGATGGCCGGTTCGATCGCCGCGGTCAAGAACGTCTGTGTGCCGCCACCACTGGCACCGGTTATGGCGATTCGTTTCGGGTCAACGCCGGGCAATTGCTTTGCCACACGCACGACCTGCAAAGCATTGATGATCTGCAACGCCAGCGGCGATTGACCATGCGATTCCGCTTGCGGGCTGAAAAGAAGCCAGCCGTCCTTTGTGTTCTCGGTTTCAGCGGGTTGACTCTTAAATCCATGCAGTCGTTCCCACGTGACTTGTTGGTTGTCGGCACTGCCGATCATGTCCCATGCAATCGCCATGCATCCCATGCGTGCGAACTGAACGCAACGGGCTTGAATGTGATTGCGCGCGGCTGCTTCAAATCGGTCCGCTCCGGAGGCCAACGATTGACGGGCCGATGCTTCGCCCGCATCGCCGAAGCGACCATCGCGCCAGTGACCGTGAGGGCAGACGACGATCGGCACCGAATCTCCCGCGTCGGAGGGACGATATAGACTGCCGGTCACGTACAGGCCGGGAAGGCTCTCGAAATAAAGGGCTTCGACACTGTAACCATCAAATTCGCGACGGTTATGGATCACCGGTTTTGGCTCGGCCAATGGAGGCGACGGAATCAAGCCGCACGCCAACCGAATCATCTTGCGGATATGTTCGTTTTGCTTTTCCACCGCTTCCTTGTCGGCGGGAACGGCCATCGGAAAATGGCTGTCAAGCGAAATCAGATTCAGCTTGGGATCCTGTCCGCGGACAGTCACCCCGGCCGACATAAATGACAATGCGATCAAGCAACAGGCAATCGGACGGGAATGCATGGCGGGAACTCTCGTTGTGAGGGAAGGTGGAGGATGGCGGAACACGACGGCGACCATTGCCGCGATTCCATATCTTATTCGATTTGTCGAGAGGGTGGGGGACTTTCGCGATGGCCTCAGTGCAAGGATTTATACGTTGCGTGGTCAGAAATGAGGTGATTGGCTTCATTTAACGCGAAGGCGTCACTACGGACCACGCACGGTCGATTCTTGGCGGCCCCTAACGTTTTTTCTTCTGCTTTCGCTTGCTCTTTTTCTTTCCGCGAACCGTCGTCGCCTTCAGTTTGCTCTTCTTGGCCTTTTTTGATCCCTTCTTGCCGGAACCCGGAAGATCGGCCTTGGATGGCTTGTCCTTTCGCCTGTCGGTCTTGACCAAGTCGTAGAACAACTCGCGGGCTTGCATATCGACACGCGCGATCTTGACGATAAGTCGGTCTCCCAAACGGAAGGTGTTACCGGCGCGGAAACCTTCCAGACGTTGTCCGCGACGTTCATATCGGTACGTATCGGGAGGAAGCTTCTCGACCGGGATATACCCTTCGGCGGGCAGTTTGATTCCACGCGCCAAGACACCATCGGGATGGACGCGTGTGATCACGGCGGGAAGTGTCTCGCCGATGTGCTTGTTCATGTGATGCAGCAGTTTAATCTTGATCAATTCGCGTTCGGCGGCTTCCGCGTTTCGCTCTTGATCGCTGCAATGATGCCCCAGGCGAACCAGCATCGGCAGCGGGTCGCTGGGGGTTTTCAAGCCATCGGCCAGTTTCTGCACGATGCGGTGGATCGTCAGATCGGGATAACGACGGATGGGGCTGGTGAAGTGGCAATAGTGTTCCATCGCCAACGCGTAGTGCCCTTCCCGATGCGGGGCATAGATCGCCTTGTTGGTCGCTTTCAACACCGCATAGTTCACGGCATAATCGAGCGGCGTTCCTTTGACTTGCTTGAGGACGCGACGAACGGCGAAGCGGTTTTCCAAATCGTCTCCCTGAATGCCGAGGTCCTTGATGAACTGAGCCAATTGCCTCAGCTTGCGTCGCTCGGGGGCGGGATGAACCCGTCGCAGAAAATTCAGTTTCATGTCGTCCAACCAAGTTGCCACCGCTTCATTGGCGGCCAACATGAATTCTTCGATGATCTGATGGCTCTGGGTATGTTCAACCAGATGCGCCCCCTGCACCTTGCCCCCCGAATCGAGATCGATCTTGATTTCGGGAAGGTCCATTTCCAATGCCCCTTGCTGCATCCGACGTTCACGCAACTTCATCGCCAATGTGTGCATCCGTTGCAGCAATTCGCAGACGGCGTCCCCAACCTTCCCGCGAATCGAATCGGGATTCCCCAAGAACTGGTCGACCTGTTCATAATTCAGTCGGCAATCGCTGCGGATCGCGCTGCTGAAGACCTCCGTGTTGACAAGCGTTCCATTGCCGGTGTATTCGATTTCGACCGTCTTTGCGTATCGAACGCGATCGGGTTGCAAGCTCGCCAGATGGTTGCTGATGATCTCGGGAATCATCGGCACCACGCGATCGGGAAGGTAGACGCTGGTCGCCCGCTGGCGCGCATCGCGATCAAGCACCGATCCTTCGGGAATGAAATGCGAAACATCAGCAATATGAACCGACAACAACCAGTGCCCGTTTTCGATCGGTTCGAGCGAGATGGCGTCATCAAAATCGCGAGCATCAAAGGGATCGATCGTTAATGTCAATCGATCGGTCAGGTCACGACGCCCTTCGGGAATCGATTCATCAAACTGGTCCGCTTGAACTCTGGCGGCATCGAGAACATCTTCCGGGAAAGTCTCCGGAAGGTCATATTGTCGCATGACGGCCATCGTATCGACGGCTGGGTTCTTGCTGCTTCCCAAGACCTCCATGATCACCCCTTCACCGCCGCTGCCGTCCGATTTGGGGAAGCGGACGACTTCAACGACCACTTTGTCGTCGTTCTTCAGGGGCAGACCGCGAGTGTCTCCAACTTCGATCGGCTGCTTGAGATGCGTCCCGTCAAGAAGCACCAAATTCTGTTTCCCTTGACGAAGGAACGTTCCTGAAAATTGCCGCGTGCCGCGTTCCAGAATGCGCTCGATATGCCCCTCGACGGACCCGCGTCCTCGAGAACGGTTCGGCTTCAAGCGTGCTTCGACGAGATCACCATCAAACGCTCCGGCCACATGGCGTTCGGGAACGAAGACATCCTCCAGCGGGGTGGCGTCGGCATCGGTCAATTGCTGTCGAATGAAGCCAAACCCGGCCTGGGTCAACCGAAAGACACCCCGCACCAATGGTGAGCGTTGCCCTCCCGTTTCCGCGTCGACGGGAAAGACCAGGTGATTTGCGGCATACTGCAACTGGCCCCGCTGGACCAGCCATTTCACGGTTCGACGGACTTCGCGATACTGATCCTCCGACAATTGCAGGCCCCGCATAATCTGCTTCGGCTTGCTGGGGCGATATTCGTCAGCGTGAACAAAACGTACAATCGCGTCGGCGAGTTCTGATGATACTTCCATAGAGCTACCACGTTGCAAAGATCAACTGAGAAATACCGCCGCAAGATATACATCGCGTGGCCTGAAATGACACCGTCGCATCCGAACAAAGCGATTCCCCTGTTTCCGCCGACGCGAGGTACCACCATAGCCGGACGACGAACGTTGCGAAACGGCACGAACTTCAATCATTATGATATTCTACCGTTGAACCGCTTGGGTTCGCGACTTAGGCTGAAGCTAGCCTCCGTCCCCATGACCGACTTTTCAACGATGTAAACGTCGCGTGGCCGAACATGAGGTGATTCGCTTCATTAAACGTCGCGTGACCGAAAATGACGTGATTCGCTTCATTTAATGCAAAGCATCATTTCAGACCACGCACAGTATAAATGCAAAAGCATCATTTCAGACCACGCACCGTATAAACTGACGAGCCGAAGTAACCGGTAAACCGGATGACGCCTCCAACACGAACCTATTCTTTCTTGTCACCTGCTGAACAACCCGACGAAATCGGGCGGCTGGGGTCATATCGTGTTCTGGAGTTGATTGGCGAAGGGGGCATGGGCAAAGTTTTTCTTGCCGAGGATCAGCGTCTGCAACGGCAAGTGGCCCTGAAAGTGATGAGCCAACGGATTGCCGCCTCGAAGAATTCTCGGCAACGATTTCTGCGTGAGGCCCGGGCTCAGGCGCGGTTCACCACGACAACGTGGCGACAATCTTTGAAGTTGACGAACAGAACGACACACCTTTCTTGGCGATGGAATTGTTGCGTGGTCAGTCGCTCGAAGAGGCGCTTCGCAAGGGATACCGCTTCAGCCCCAAACAGGTGCTCGCACTGGGACGCCAGGTTGCGCGGGGGCTTGGCGCGGCGCATGCCCGAGGGATCGTGCATCGCGATATCAAACCGGCCAACATCTGGATCGAATCGGACAAGGGTCGTCCCAAGATTCTCGACTTCGGATTGGCCGCAACGGCGGGTCCTGTCGACACGTTATCACGACGTGGTGCCGTTGTCGGCACTCCTGGTTATCTGTCGCCCGAACAAGCGTGCGACGAACCGGTCGACGATCGGTCGGATATCTACAGTCTTGGCATCGTGATGTACGAGATGTGTTGTGGGATGCTCCCCTTCCGACACAGCAGTGTCGCGATGATGTTGATTGCGATCGCCACGCACGCCCCTCGTTCGCTGAACGAATTTTGCGAGCACGTTCCCGACGAACTTTCCGAACTCATCGACCGCATGCTTTCCAAGGAACCGAAAGATCGACCGCGCGACGCCGATGCCTTGACCGAAGAATTGAAGCGAATCGCAAACGCCGCTGAATCGACCGGAACGGAAAACGAAGTAAACGAGACGGCGACCCCATTCGTTATTGATGTCGTCGATGAGAACACACCGCGTGCAACGGTCGTTCCTCGCAAGCGCCAGTCGTCCACACCGATGATCGTTGCCGTGGCGGCCGGTTTGATGTTGGTCATTGGCGTACTCGCTTTTGCTTTACTGCGACCGGGAAATCGACAGCCCGCCCAAACCGTAGCGCCGGCACCGGTGCCGGTGGCCGAAAAGCCAAAACCGGTGAATGTCACCGCCGCATTGCTGTCACCGCTGCGTATCGAGTCAATCGTTCCCGAATCGGAACGCTTCGGCGCTGGAAATCCAGTGCTGATCAAGTTCCGTCTGGTCAACACGGCAACCAGCAAACAGGATGATCCGAGCGTGCAGGTTGCAAACGTGCCAATCGCCGCGGTTGTGAAGGTCTTCCTGACGCCAAGCCGTAGCGGTGCGGAGCGTCCCGCGCCGATGTTTCCAATGCGGATTGCCGGCAGCCGCATCCCTCGCCCCGGCAAGAATCTCGATTTCTTCGCCCGCTTTGAAACGACGGAGATCGTTCCCGATGATTACAAAGTTTCGTTTCGCGTGATGACGACGTCTGATCAGGTCGCCTCCGAGGCGGAAACAAGGATCGGGATCGACGCCGATTATTCCAGCGGTCCGCTCAGTGGGTTTCAAAAAATCACGACGCGCACCGGCGGTGGTGCCGATACGACGGTGGCGCGGGGGCAAGCCAGCGCTGCTGGCGAAAGTGATTCGCTCAGCGTTCAGCAGTCCAGTAACAAAGACGGGGCGTTGAAGTATGCGATGTTGCAGTTTGATTTGAACTCCGTGAAGCAGTCCCTGCCTCGGATTCGCGACGCGGTTGTCAGTCTGGCGGTGAAGGGAGGCGTTCAGGCAAAACTGGAATTGCGATTGTACGCCTTGGACGCCACGCATCAGGCGCCGTGGACCGATTCAGGAGGTGAGGCCCTTGTTTGGGACAAGACGCCACTGACGCAAGGACTGAATAAAGCGAAGTATCTGTGCAGCGCAACGATCGACAATTCCAACGGTCAATTGGCTGGAAAAGGGAGCGACAATGTCCGCTTTTTCGGAAACGAGCTGGACGCCTATTTGAAGTCGCTCTCGTCCAACCAGGTCACTTTTGTTATCGTTTCGCAAAGCAAACACGAACAAGAGATCATCTTTCATTCCAAGGAATCGCAGCAGATTGAAAGTGTTCCAACGTTGCATCTGAAGAGTGACGCTTAAAGCCGATGAATCGAAATTCCCCCTCTGAACCCGCCGTCACTCTTGCACGCCAATCGACGCGTTGGTCGCAGGCCGATAGCGCGGGGGGATACACGATGCGTTACCTGACGGCAATGCGGAACTATCTGATCGAATTGTGGGATGATGGTGAAGCCGTCGATAACGCGCTCGTGTTGCTGATCAATCACCTGGCGGCGAAAGGCTTCGGTTCCTCGGAGAAGGGGCGTCTGCGCGATTACCTTCTGCGTTCGGCGAGATCAGCCGCCGCGGCCCAATATAAACGAGAACCAACACCGACCCCGCCTCCCGTTGATGCAATGAAGATCGATTCGCCGGACTGGATTCGGAACTGGCAAGAATGTTTGTTGGCGCGTGTCTGGCGATCGATGGAACGCTTTTCCCATGCGAATCCCAACAACTGGGAGTATCACCTGCTGCGTGGTTCGGACGACCATCCGGGCGACACGGCATCCATGCTGGCGGTTCGTTTGTCGAATGAGTTTGGCACGGCGATCAAACCCGAACAGGTTAAAACGGGCCTGGTTGCCGCACGACGACGATTCGCCCAGTTGCTTGCCGATGAAGTAACCGACACGCTCGAATCGCCGACGCCCCAGGACGTCAATGCCGAACTGCAAGCGATCGGCTTGCTGCATTTGGTTGAACCGTTCCTGAACGCGGCATGAATCACTCGCGTTATTTTTGCGTCGCGTTTCGCACTTGCGGAGTTCCATGCTTCCACAATTGCAGGATGACCCCTTCGTTTTCCGTTTCGGCCATCTTGTAGCTTGCCGCTTTACGCAATTGCAGCCCCTTCATCACGCCATGATGTCGCGCTTCGTTGCGTTCATCGACCCATTTCGGTCCTTTGATGGCGAGCACTTGTCCCACCGACGACCAATGTGGTTGCAGCCAGACACATAGTTTGCGAAGCGAACCGACGGCGCGAACGACGATCGTGTCGAAACGCAAATCCTCCAGCAGGTCCTCGGCGCGAGCGGCATAGACGGTGATGGGCAGATCGAGTTGGCTGACGATGTCGTTGAGTGCCTGAGCCTTCTTGCCAACCGATTCGGCCAAGGAAACCGTGAGGTCGGGTCGAATAATCGCCAGTGGAATGCCGGGCACACCGCAGCCCGATCCCAGGTCAAGGACTTCGTGGCCATCGGGTATCAGCGCGGCAAGCTGAGTGACGTCGAGCATGTCGCGCGACGCAAACAGTTGCCAGGAGGTGTGTCGCGTCAAATTAATCTTCTCGTTCCAGTCCCACATCAATTGAGCGTATGCTTGCAAACGGACCCGTTGATCGTCTGGAAGCGAAATGCGATGCTGGTCGAGGGCTTGTTGAAATTCTGACTGATTGTCCATGTAAGTCTGTTCGGCTATTCCATGTTTTGTGAACCGGCGGTCCAAGAAGGCCATGATTATATTGACTATCGAATCGACGTGCGATGAGACTGCCGCGGCGATTATTCGCTCCGGCCCGCCAGTCGAAGTGCTCGGTTCCGCTCTAGCGACCCAAACGGAGTTGCACGCCCGTTTTCAAGGGGTCGTTCCCGAGGTTGCCGCACGAGCGCATGTGCAACGCATCCTGCCCGTGATTGATGAGGCGATGCGAAAGGCCGGCCTCGACAGCCGCCAGCTCGATGCGATCGCTGTTGCCAATTCGCCGGGGCTGGCCGGATCGTTGATGGTGGGGCTGGTTGCCGCAAAGACGTTGTGCATCGCTTGGCGAAAACCGTTGGTGACCATCAATCATTTGCACGCACACATCTACGCCTGTCAAATGGTTGCTTCAGCGGGCATCTATCCGTGTGTCGGATTGATTGTCAGCGGCGGTCACACCAGCCTTTATGCCTGTCAAAGTGCGACGCAGCTCGATTATTTGGGGGGCACCATTGATGACGCCGCCGGCGAGGCGTTCGATAAGGTGGGAGCCATGTTGGGGCTGCCGTTTCCCGGTGGCCCGTCGGTCTCAAAACTGGCCGCATCGGGAAATCCGCGGACGTATGATTTTCCGCGATCGATGATCCACGAAGATCACCTGAATTTCAGCTTCAGCGGGCTCAAGACCGCCGTTCGATACAGCTTGGTCGGACCGGGGAAACAGGATTTCGCCGAGGTGCGTTTAACAGAGCAAGAGCTTGCCGATACGTGCGCGTCGTTTGAACAGGCCGTCGTCGACTGTCTGGTTGCGAAAAGCCGACAGGCGATCCGCAAGACCGGGTATGCAAAGCTTTGCGTCGGCGGAGGGGTCGCGGCGAACGAGCGTCTTCGTGACGCGTTGGCGATGGCCGCCCAAACCGATCGCTGGGAACTGATTATCGCCCCTCGCGAGCTTTGCACGGACAATGCCGTCATGGGAGCGGTGGCGATTGAACAGATCCAGCAACACGGCTATGCCGATTTAGACGCCGACATCCAGCCCGGCTTGCAACGCGGATATTAGTGGAACATGGCCACGTGTGGCAGCCGTCCACGAGTCTACGAACCTATCCGAAAACCGTGAGCCGGAATCGCTAGCTGCGGGTCTGTTTAGGTTTTCGTTTGCGTTTGGTCGCCCGATCACTCAAAATAAGGATCAGTTGCCTCTCCTCTTTCCCGACGTAAAAGGATCCTCTCGGTGTTGACTACACGCGGTATTATCAACTTCTCTGTCGTTATCTCGAACATCCTGCTGATCCAGTCCGGCGTCAAGGCTCAGCAAGCCTTAATCGGTGGCGAGCGCATCATTTCGGTGGGGCCCGTGATTTCTCGTTCCTCACAGCCGCTACCGACTCCCGTCGTGCAAAGCGTTGTCGGGGTTACGCCAGCCTGTCCGGAAGGCGATTGCGGATCAAAGCTTCCAGACAATGTTGGCGAGAAGTCGGTCTTGCTCCCTCCGCCTACGGCAACTCCGCAGCCCGCAGCAAAATCCGATGGTGTTAATATCTCCGAGGCTAAAGATTGGGAGGCGGAGTTCAGAAAAGCACGCTCGGAGCATCAGCATGATATGAATCAGGTGTCTCAACGGATTGAACACCTCACCGAGATGGTCGAAAAGTATCAACGTCGTGCCGAGCAATTGGCGATCGCCGAAGAGAAGATCACCGCCATGCAATTGGAACTTGATGCAAAGTCGAAGCAACAGGTATCGTGTGCCTCCGCGCTCAAAGCTGCCGAGCAGATGATCGCCAATTTGAAGGCGGACCAGGAAAAGTTGTCGTTGACGTTAAAGCTGCGCGATGACGAGGTCAAGCAACAGGCCGAGATCGCCAAGAAATTGGAAGTTCGACATGCGACTCTGGTTTCGCAGTTGGACGCCAAATCATCCGAAACCGTCGCCTTGAAGAAGCAGAACGCTTTGCTGATCGAACAGAACGAAGGTGGCAATATTCGTCAAAAGGAATTGGAGGACGAGATTGAAACGTTGAAAACGAAGCTGAAACGCCTTGAGCCCAAGAAGAATCACAAGCCACGGAAGAAACGGAAAGAGACTAAACTGTAGTCCCCATGCTGAACGCTATTGGACGCAAGCTCAATCGCCCCAACACCCCAACAGACGCGTGCGTGATCGGACATCACCGACGTACGGTCACTTCGCGAAGGATTCCCCCAAATGAAACGACTCGGTCCCGCAGGACGAGCCCTGTGCATGCTGTTTTTGTCGGCAGCGTTCCTCCCTTCTCATCGCGATCTTTTTGCGCAATCTTCGCCGCGTGAAGGATCACCGCGATCACGCCCCTCATCGGAAGCAAAGCCGGACGGTGGCGAAACCCCGTCACAGAATCCGGAAAAACCTGGTGAGGGGGCACCGGACAACAAGGCCGACAAGGATGGAAATGCGGACAAATCGAAAGATGCCGCCAAAGACAAGGATGGGCAGAAGGTCGAGGCGGTGATGCGTCCAGGCGAGCCGCCGGAGCCCCCTGATCCCAAGGAATTTGATCTGCGGCCTGACCCTGATGGACGATTGCAGTTTCGGTTTCGCAATCAACCGTGGCCCGACTTTCTGCAATGGTTGGCCGAAGTCAGCGGATACAGCCTCGACTGGCAGCAGATGCCCGGCGGATATTTGAACCTGGTGACGAATCGAAGCTACACGGTCAGCGAAGCGCGTGACTTGGTCAATCGTCTGTTGCTTGATCGCGGATACACAATCCTGTTGCAAGGACAGGTGCTTTCCGTTGTTAAATTGGACAAGCTCGATCCTAGTCTGTTGCCTCGCGTCGAAGATGAGGCATCGCTCCTCGACATGCCACCGCATGAATTTGCGAAGATTACGTTCACGCTGCCGTTGAAGCTGAAGGCGGAGATGATCTCGGAAGATGCAAAGGCCCTGCTGAGTCCCAACGGAAAAGTGCAACCGCTTGTCGCATCCAATCGCTTGTTGGTGATTGATGCGGTGGCGAATTTACGGGAAGTCAGCCGGTTGGTGAATGCGGAGCATGCGGCCGCCGATTCCCATTTGGTTCCCAGAGAGTTTCACATTCAACATGTTCGCGCTGACTATGTGGCCGATCAGGTGATGATCTTGTTGGGGCTTGATCCTTCGTCCAGGCGAAGTCCCGATGAATTGCAGGTGGAGCAACAACGTCTGCAGTTGTTCATGCAAATGCAGCAACGCGGCAAGGACGTGACCAAATTCCTGCGGGGCGACGATGCTCCCACCGTTTTTGTAACGGTCAATAAACGAGTCAACAGCGTCTTGGTGAACGCACCGCCGGCCGAACTTGTCAAAATCGAGCGAGCGATCGAGCAATTGGATGTGCCCAGCGGATCGGCGGGAGGAAGCATGGTCGCGTCCGGAACACGCGATGATGAATCGGTTGAAATGCGACGCTATGCATTGATCAGCCTGAAGCCCGAATCGGTCGTCAATGCGCTAAAGGAAATCGGCGACCTCGATCCGCGAACGATGTTGCAAATGGACACCGATGCGAAAGTCATATTCGCCAGCGCGACGGCGCGAGACCACGATAAGATCTCCGCAATCATCGACAAACTGGATGGATCGGGGCGTGAAATCGAAGTCGTCTGGTTGAAACGCTTACCCGCTGACCAAGCGGCAATCACGATTCGCAATCTGTTGGTCGGCAAGAAGGAAAAAAGGAGGAACGACGCAGCTATTATTCGTGGCGATACAACGATGACGATGGTGATGATGAACCAGAATCCGAGTTCCGCGTCGAGGCAGATATCGAGAACAATCGGCTGCTTCTGTATGCCAACAAATCGGAATTGGAAGCGGTCAACCATTTGTTGGTGAAGCTCGGGGAACTGCCGGGGGAACATGGAAACCCCAACACGATTCGCGTTCAGGACAGTCGTGGCGATAAGTCGACGGCGGCTTTGCTGCGACAGCTCAAACAGCTTTGGCCGGAAGGTGCAAACCCGCTGAGGATCGAGTCGATCGGTACCGTGGACACGCAAGGGTCTGAAAACTCGGAACCTGACGCCAAGCAAAACGATCAGCAAGAAAATCGTGAGCAGCCCGCAACGACCGATCCCAACGTACTGGAAACCAGGCGAAGTAACTCGATAGACACGCGTGGTGGAACCACGACGCGACTGACTGGACTGCAGACGTTCGTTCAAGCCGAGACGCCAATTCCCAGTGGCAAGTCAGACGGCAACAGTTCGTCGACGACCGACGCTGATTCCGGCGAGAACGCGACGGCGAATAAGAACCAGGAGACTCAAGAGTCTGCTCGCCCACCGATCACGATTTCCGTGACCGCTGACGGACGGTTGATCCTCAGTTCAGCCGATACGGAGGCGTTGGACGCACTGGAGGAACTCATCAATCGCCTGGCCCCTCCGCCAAAAAAACATCGCGTGTTCTATTTGCAGTATGCGCTGGCATCGATGGTGACGCTCAATCTTGAAGAGTACTTCGAGGATGAAAAGGGGGTCAGCAGCGAAGAAAACTGGATGCGTGCTTGGTATGACATGGACTTCAAAGACGAGCAACCGGAACTGGGGGGCTTGTCCCGCCGCAGACCTGTCCGGTTCATTTACGATATCGACACGAATTCCGTGCTGGTCCGCGACGCCACGCCCCAGCAGATGGAAACGATCGAAGAACTGATCGAAATCTACGACAAAGCCCCTTCGGAAGAATCGATCAGCGCGCGTCGATTGAAGGCATTCAAGCTGAAGTACTCCGACGCGGAGGTCGTGGCGACCACGATCAAAGACGTTTTTCGCGATCTGCTGTCCTCCAAGGACAAGGAGTTTGCCGGAACCGGCGACAAGGACAAGCAAAGTTCAAGCTCGCGCACCTTTCGCATCTTCGGTGGCGATGACGACAAGGATGAAAAACCGACGAAGGTAAAGGCTTCCTTTGAAGGAGCGCTATCCGTCGGCGTCGATAAATTGTCGAACTCGATCATCGTCTCGGCGCAGGAAGATTGGATGCCAAGCATTGAAGAGATGATTGAGTATCTCGACGAGAACGCGAAACCGGACACAACCGTCGTCGTTCAGTCGTTGAAGATGCCGATGAATGCCGAATCGATGCAGGCGCTTGCGGCAATGCTGCGTCCTTGGCCTGGAAACAAAAAGCCGGAAGCGAACGAAAGCAGGCGTCCCGAACCGCCACCCGCTGAAAAACCGCAACCACAACAGCCCAATCGCGGTCAAGAAAACGAAGATTAACGAAGACGTGAATTGGTGTTCCACCAAGCATTCGCCTCATCGTCCGTCCAGGGCGAATCAAAGGTCAGCGACTGAAGTTGTTTACGCAATTGCAGCGCGCTGTCGGGTCGGTCGTCGGGCGATTTCGCAAGGCAACGCAACAGGATATCGTCCAGTTCCGGAATCGATTGACTGTCGTCGAGCTGACTGGGTGGCTGCGGCATAACGTTCAAGATTTGCTCGAAAACCATTTCGGGATCGGCGGCCATGAATGGCGGTTCGCCGGTCAACATGAAATAGCCGACCGCACCGATCGCATAGATGTCCATTCGGGGATCGACCGCCGCGGGCGTGCGAACGCGCTCGGGTGACATAAACATGGGCGTTCCCGCCCAGATCGTTTCCCGCGTTCGGAATTCGCGTTGATCGGGCTCCAACGATTTCGCCAGGCCGAAATCAAACAAGATCAGCCAGTCGGCCTCGTTCCCACGACGCGTCACCATAATGTTTTCGGGCTTTATGTCGCGATGAATCAGACCCGCCGTGTGAGCTTCTTCGATGGACTTGCATAACTGAATCAGCAGGTGAACGGTTCGCGCGGCCGATAAACATCCGCTTCGCTGAACTACCGACGACATCGTCAACCCGTCAAGATACTCCATCGCGAAGTAGATCAGCCCCTCTTCGGTCTCGCCGTAATCGAGGATTCGAATCGTATGCGGGCTGGTAAGTTGCGCGGCCAGCTTGACCTCCCGGTCGAAACGTGCGACATCGACCGTCGTCAAGCGATCCGGACGCAGAATCTTGATCGCGCTGGACCGCTTTAATAACGCGTGGCGAGCACGAAAGACCTGCCCCATTCCCCCCTCGCCAACCCGTTCCATCAGTTCATAAGCGCCGATACGCTTTTCCTTGATTCCGTCTTGCGGACTCCAAGCATGGGGCTGTCGTTGCGTGTAGTTGTAAAGGCCGATCAATCCGGCTGGCAGCAAGAACATCGCAATCAGCCCCGTCCGCATCTGCCGCGTGAAAGCGTAAGCCTCCCGAAGTTCAAGTTCGCTGACAATTCCAAGATTCAATTCGGGAACCCATTGCCATGCTCCGATGACCTCCCGCCCCCGAACGTCTCGATACGGCGACAAACTGTAACCGCTCTCGCCGGCGACGACCCGCGCCGCCGATTCGGTCAACGGAAGGGTTTGTCGGGATCGTTCAGGACGATACCCATCGGCAAGGTCTCCACCGGGATCAACGACGCGAACCCAATCGGATGCCGATTCGGATTCAACGGAGGACGGCTTGGCAAGCCCAAGTGTCGGCCAAGAATCGGCGTGACGAGATCGCGTCAGCATATAGGCGTCGGCGTTCAAACAAAAGGTATCCGCCGAATCGCCTGCATGTTGCATGTCGAACATCGATTGAAAGTCATCGAGCCAACTTGGGTCGCGAACCAGCATCGCGGCGATTGCTTTTTCCTCATCTTCGGCAACGACCGGAAATGTGATCCACATGTTCATCGGTTCTTCCGGCTCAAAGCCTTCGGTCGTATGTGCAATCATCGTTGGGAATTGCAACTGCGGTTCACCGGCAAAAGCTCGCGTCAATTCCACCATCGCTTCGGGAGGAAGTGGATGTCCCACGTCCGCCATGTCCGATTGCCAACTGGCCAACGTGAGCCCCTGTCGATTCCAGACCACGTATCGCGCATCGGACCCGAACGTGTCGGCGGCGAATTGTCGAAGCTGCAACGCGTATTCACTGTTCCGCAAAGCATCGCGATCCGAATCCGCCCCCAGTTCAACAAGCTGTCGGCAAAGCTCGATGAGTTCGGGTTCTTCGCCCCAGTGCTTGCCGTTCTCACGAAATTGATCGGCCCATCGGTGGAGCATCGAAGCCGTTTCCTGGGCATTCGCCTGCAACCGCGTCTGCCGCCAAAGAAGGCTCTGTCGACCGATCTGCCGATCGATGAACCAAGCCAATGTCATTGCGATCAACAGGGCGACGATCAAGACCGCACTGCGTGAGCGTCGTCGCTGCAGCCAGTTGGGTCGCTCGGAAGCTGTATGGTCGCCCAACCGCATCTTGGCCGTGATGGCTCCCTGATGGATGACCGTCTGCAAATTCCGATCCTGGATCAGCGTTCCTCCCTCTCGCGCGGCGGCCTCGGAATCATGGTGCCTCAGCAGTTTTTCGACCGCCTCGCGCAAGGCGTCATCCCCATTGCAAAGTTTGGCCAACAATGCGGGCTGTTCATCAGGGGACGCATCTTCGACGGCAACGAATATTTTCTTGACACGCGCGTATTGTTCGGGTGTCATTCGTTAGCACCTTCTTCCATGGTCTGACGCATCCATGCGCGCGCCATCGCCCACTCTTTTTCGACCGTGCGGAGTCCCATCTGCAGCGCGCCGGAGATCTCCTTCATCGTCATGCCACCAAAGAACCGCATCTCCACGATCCGTGCCTGCACGGCGTCGAGTTGATGCAACGTTTCCAGCATATCGTTAAGCGCCAAGACATCGCTGTCGCGATCCATGGAAAACATCGATACCGAGTCCAAATCCACGCGTCCCCAATGGCCACCTCGTTTCTGAGCATGCACGCGACGCGCGTGATCGACCAAGATGCGACGCATTACGCGAGCGCCGATCGCAAAGAAATGTGTCTTGCCCGACCAGTCGACACGTTCCTGGTCGATCATGCGGAAATAAGCTTCATGAACCAACGAGGTCGCGCTCAATTTGTCGCGATCATTTTCATTCCGTAGGTAACTGCCGGCCAAACGAATGAAATCGTCATACATCAAAGCAAACAGCCCTTCCGCTTCCGAGGGACCGGATGTCTTTTGTGATTTCAGCAGTTCTTCGGTCGCATTGTTCATCAACGTATCTGCCTGTCGAAGAAAGATTCCGCCAAATTGCCTCGCACTTTCACGATCCGATGGCGACCTCGCGCATCCGATCGGCAAATGGAGAACGCGCTCCATTCAAAGCCCTTAACAACAAGCCTAACGTCGCAACACCGCAATATCTATATCAATCAATGATAAACGCGTTTGATGTTATTTTGCACTCGTTATGTTTCCAGGACGACGACAAGATCGCCGGTATCAACTTGACTGCCTGGCTTCACAACCAATTTCTTGATGACGCCTTTGTGAGGCGACGCAATGGTGGTTTCCATCTTCATCGCTTCAAGCACCATTAGCTTTTGACCTGCTTTGACCTTGTCCCCTTCGCTGACCGCCAAACTGACAACCATGCCGGGCATGTTCGCCGCAACTTGATTGGCGTCGCCTGGATCGGCTTTCACCGCCTTCGCATTCTCCGGCTCCAATGCTCGATCGACGACCACGATCTCGCGAGGCTGCCCATTGAGTTCAAAGAAGACAGTTCGATGCCCGTCGGGATGCGGCTCCCCGGTTGCCAGATATTTAACGATCAACTTCTTGCCCGGCTCGATCTCCACCGTGATCTCTTCACCGGGAATGGCTCCGTAGAAAAAATTGGGAGTCGGGATGTTGCTGACATCACCGTACTCGTTGCGATGCTTCGCATAGTCGGTGAAGACTTTAGGATACAGCAACACGGAAGCGGCGTGGCGATCTGAATCGGAACCGATTTTTTCGGCGGCTTCAGCTTTGGCGGCGGCGATGTCGGCGGGGGAGCGATTCGCCCGGTCGACCGGTAACCGGTTTCTCTCCCTGCAAAACGATGTCCATCACGCGTTGCGGAAAACCGCCGGGCGGTTGCCCCATGCGACCGCCAACAAGATCAACAACCGACGCGGGAAAGGCGATCGGTTTGTCGGCGCGCAGAACATCGTCGGCATTCATTTCGTTGGCAACCATGAACAATGCCAAGTCGCCGACTGCTTTCGAGGTCGGCGTGACCTTCACGATGTCGCCCAGCAAGCGATTGCACTGAGCATACGTCTTGCAAACTTCCGCCCAACGATCACTTAAACCTAAGGCGCGGGCTTGTTGAAACAGGTTGGTGTACTGTCCGCCGGGCATCTCATGCTCGTAGAGATCCCCCGTTGCCGGTAACACCAGACTTTCAAAGGGAGTATAAAATTCGCGAGCCGCCTGCCAGTAAGTGGCCAATGAAGTCAACGCTTCGGTTGAAAGATCGCTTTGACGAGGCGTGTTTCTCAGCGATTCGACCAACGTGTTCAGATTCACTTGCGATGTTCCGCCGGACATTGGGGCCAACGCCGCATCGGCGATCTGCAAGCCTTCGTCCGCCGCCGCCAAGATCGAAGCCCCCTGAATCCCGGCGGTGTCGTGGGTGTGGAAGTGTATCGGAATACCGACATTCTCCTTTAGCGTTTTGACAAGAACGCGGGCCGCCTGAGGTTTCAGCAATCCGGCCATGTCCTTGATCGCTAGCAGGTGAGCCCCCAGTTTCTCCAGCTCTTTCGCCAGGTCGACGTAATACTGAAGGGAATATTTCGTCCGCGTCGGATCTTGAATGTCGCCGGTGTAGCAGATGGCGGCTTCGCAAATTCCTCCAGCGTTGATCACCGCATCCATCGCGACCTTCATGTTGGGAACCCAGTTCAACGCATCGAAGACGCGGAACACATCCATCCCGGCAGCGGCCGCTTCCTTGACGAACAACTGGACGACATTGTCGGGGTAATTGGTGTAGCCGACGGCATTGGAGGCGCGCAGCAACATCTGAAACAGAATGTTGGGAACCGCCGCACGCAGATCGACCAAGCGATTCCAGGGGCACTCATTCAAGAATCGCATTGATGTGTCGAACGTTGCCCCGCCCCACATTTCCAGCGAAAACAATTGCGGCGTGAGGTGAGCGTATGCTGGTGCGATCTGCAGCATGTCGTACGTTCGAACGCGGGTCGCCAACAGCGACTGATGCGCGTCGCGCATCGTTGTGTCGGTCAGCAGCAAGCCCGACTGGCCGTTGATCCATTCCACCAGACCGTTGACGCCATTCTTCAGAAAGACGTCCCGCGAACCGGCGGGAGGCTTCTTGGCGATATCGAGTTCTGGAAGTGGGGCGGGCAAACGCCGCGTGGCGACGGGGCGATCGAGCACCAGCGGATTTCCGTTGACGATCACTTCGCCCAAGTACTTCAACAGCTTCGTGGCGCGATCACGTCGCCGGGGAAGCTTGAACAATTCGGGAGTCGTGTCGATCAAACGCGTTGTTGCGTTTCCGGTGAGGAACTTTTCGTTCTTTATCAGTCGAATCAAGAACGGGATGTTTGTCTTCACGCCGCGGATGCGAAACTCCTGCAGGCAACGTTCCATCCGCGAAGCCGACTCGGCCAGCGTGCGACCTCGCGCGGATACTTTAACCAACATCGAATCGTAGAATGGATTGACGACCGCGCCGCTGAAAGCGCTCCCCGCGTCCAAGCGAATCCCCAGACCTCCCGCCGAACGATAATGCGTGATCCGTCCATAATCGGGAAGAAACTGATTCTCCGGATCCTCCGTCGTCACACGGCATTGCATCGCGAAACCGATCGTCTTGATTTCGTTTTGCGGGGGTAAATCTAGCGTCGGATCGGTCAGGGCGACACCGCTGGCGACAAGGATCTGCGACTTCACCAGATCGATGCCGGTCACCTCTTCGGTGACGGTATGTTCGACCTGAATTCGAGGATTGACTTCAATGAAAAAGAAGTCGCCCGAATCAACGTCCAGCAAGAATTCGACGGTACCAGCGTTCTCGTATCCAACTTTGTTGCCAATTGCCAGAGCCGCATCGCATAAAGCTTGGCGGGTCTCGGGTTTCAAGTTCGGCGCTGGCGCAAGTTCGACGACCTTTTGATGGCGTCGCTGGACGCTGCAATCACGTTCGTACAGATGCAGCAGGTTCCCATGCTGGTCTCCCAGCAATTGGACTTCGATATGTCGGGCGCGTTCGACAAATCGTTCAACAAATACTTCGTCGCTTCCGAAAGCGGTTAAGGCTTCGCGCTGCGCCTGTTCAAAACTGGCGGCCAATTCGTCTTTGGTTCGCACGACGCGCATTCCGCGACCGCCTCCCCCCTTGCTCGCTTTAAGCATTACGGGAAACCCGACCGCCTCGGCTTGACTCAACGCATCATCGACATCGGCCAACGCTTTGTTCGTGCCTCCAAGGACGGGGACTCCGACCGCCTCAGCGATCTTTCTGGCCGCGACTTTGTCTCCCAGTTGTTCCAACGAATTGACGCTCGGCCCGACAAACGTGATGCCGGCTTCCTGAAGCGCTTTTGCAAACTCCGCCCTCTCGGAAAGAAAGCCATAGCCGGGATGAACGGCATCGATTTCGTACTTCACGCACGTTTTGACGATCCCTTCAATATCCAGGTAGGACCGGATCGGTTCTCCTGGTCGTCCGATTTGATAGGCTTCGTCGGCCTTGAATCGGTGCAACGCATAGCGGTCTTCGTAGGAATAGATGGCAACCGTGCGGATTCCCAGTTCGTGGGCGCTGCGGAAGACGCGTGTGGCGATTTCGCTGCGGTTGGCGGCCAGCAATTTTCGGATCGGACGCATGTGGCAAGTGGTGGGTTGGAGAGATGACGACAGCGTGACAAAGTGGCCCTTTTTATAGTCAGCGTTCGCCTTGTATGCGAGTCGGGTGACGGAAATTCCCTTTCCCGCAAGCGTTCGGCGGTCTGTATGCATTGCCAGCAAAAGGAGTGGTTGTTCCGTCAGGCACCGTGAGGAAATGCGGCAGAACGGCGCAGTTGACCGATAAATCACATCTGGACCTTTATATCCATTATTGATCGGTTATCTTTAGATCGATGCCGGAGCATCGCTGTCCAACACCCGGTTGCTTTCTCAAGCCAAAGGGAGACCTTCCCATGCGTCGAAAATTTGCGGTCATTGGCGGAGGCATTTCTGGGCTGGCGGCCGCCGTCCGACTGACGCGATCGGACCACAACGCGAAAGTCGTCTTATTGGAAGCATCCAACCGATTGGGAGGCGTGATCGACACCACTCACCGCGACGGCTTCATGATCGAGTCCGCGGCGGACAACTTCTTGGTGCATCCGGATTCGGCGTTGAAGCTATGTGATGAAATCGGTCTATCGGCGGACCTCGTTTCCCCCGATCAAAATCATCGTAAAGCATTTGTCGTTCACGACGATCGGCTTCAGCCAGTTCCCGATGGCTTCATGGTGATGTCGCCAAACAAAGTCTGGCCGATTCTGTCCACGCCGATTCTTAGCTGGAAAGGCAACCGCTGCCTGCTTGCGGAGGCATTCATCCCGCCGCGAAGAGATGATGGTGACGAATCGTTGGCCGCCTTTGTGCGCTGGCGTTTAGGTCGCGAAGTTTTCGACGCATTGGTGCAACCGCTGGTTGTTGGCATCTACAGTGGCGATCCCGATCGGTTGAGCGGTAACGCCACGATGCCGCGTTTTCGCACCATGGAACGAGAATCGGGCAGCCTGATTCCGGCGGCGATGAAGCAGCGAAAGCGGAGTCGCGCGGCGACCAAGCCATCCGAAGCCGGAAGCGCCCCGCTCGCTATGCCAGTTTCGTCGCCCCACGTGGCGGCATGGCATCCATGATCGAACGTCTTGCGGCGAAGCTTCCCGACGAGAACATTCGACTGAATTCGCCGGTTGAATTCGTAAGGCCTACCGAAGATGGTCGCTGGCTCGTTGGCGGCTGTCAGCCAGGGCAGACCGCCGATACTTTCGACGGTGTCATCATCGCCACGCCGGCTCATCGTGCGGCGACCATACTCGATGAATTCGACGCCAAGCTTTCACTGGAACTGCGGCAAGTCGAATACGCCAGTTGCGCCGTCGTATCTCTTGCGTATGACCGCAAACAGATCGAACATTCGCTCGACGCATTCGGATTCGTGGTGCCGCTAGTGGAGCAGCGTTCGATTTTGGCTTGTAACTTCAGCAGCGTGAAATACGCTGGGCGTGCTCCCGATTCAACCGTGCTGATGCGCGTTTTCCTGGGTGGTGACTGTCAAGCCGGGCTGCTGAGGTTGCCTCATGACGATTTGATCACGCTGGCTAAATTGGAAGTCAGTGACTTGCTGGGCATTCGAGGAGAACCGCTGCTGACACAGATCAAACGTCATTGTCGGGCATTGCCTCAGTACACCATTGGCCATCAAGATCGTGTCCGTCGCATCGAAGCAAGGTTAACGCCGACGTCGCCTTGGCCGGAAGTGCCTATCACGGTGTCGGCATCCCAGCATGCGTCGCCAGCGGCCATGCGGCAGCCGATCGGTTGCTTCAAACGCCGATCAAACGAAACGCTTTGCAGCGACGAGTGCCACAACCGGCATAAGCTCTCTCCACTCCTTGTTCTTCCGAAAGTCAACATAACATGCAAGCACTTCAATTAGGCATCGCTCTGTTCATGGTGATGTGGGTCGGGATGATCGTTGGCCTGGTCTGTCGCGACTGATTCAACCTGATCGATCAACGTATCAGGGCAAACCTCTTGCTTGCCGCACTGTTTACAAACGACGTTGATCAAGTCCGAACTGCTCAGCCGGACATCATTTTCTCGGCAAAGCTTAAACAACTGGTTGAGATGAACGCATGGCATGGCTGTTCTCGATCTTGGCTGAATGCTGACGAACGCTAGCGAAACCTCGAACGGTTCCTTTCATCTGAATCTACAACACTGGCAATTCAGCGACAAGATTCGGTGAGAAATCTTCATCGACGCCTTTACGGCAAACGCATGCTGGCCACCGTCAGCGGAACCGCTTCTTGTTCTCGCTGAAAAAAGCTTCGCAGTACATCGACATCAATGCCCGCGTGGACGCGTGCTTCGGCAACGGAAAGCTGCCGCAACGGGTGCAACGATCTTTTGTAAAGGTTCTTGTTCCCGGTTGTTTGGCCGCATTCCACGCCCAGGTCGAACGCGGGGAGCAGGTAGGTCGGTATGCGATACGGTTCGGGATAGAGCCGTGCCAAGACCGTTTTGAAGATTCGATACTGAAGCCAACTGACCCGTTTCGCCGTCCCCATTGCGAATCCCAACACAAATGCTTCGTCTTGATCCTGCAAGCCTCGTCCCAGCAACACATGCAAGACGATCATGATCGTCCAGATCGATGGCCCCTCGGAATCGAATCCAACTGGCGGGGTTCTCGAACAGCCGCACAACAAAAGGAATCGCCGTGGCTGGAGCCGCCGGCATCGAATCGATGACCTCCTGCACCGTCTGCTCGTCGTTCGCAATGCCGGGATACCAAGCGAGCCAAAAATCGGTTTCGGTAAACGCGTCGCGACGTCGTCCATCGTCATGAAATAACCAGGCACTGGTGTCGAACAAGCTCAAGATCGTTTCAGGGCGAGAACTGTTCGCAGCCGTAATCACCGCCGACGACGCAACACGATTCATCTGATCAAGGACGAGGGCTTCCGCTTCCAGACGCTGTTGCGACGAACAGAACTCGCTTTCATTATTACCAAACACTTCGACAATCTGCTCAACCAATTCCTTCGTCCACTGACGCAGTTGCTTCTGATGGTTCGCTCGGTACGCAGCCTTCAGCAATCCGGCGTGATGAGCCGCACGCAACGTAGCAATAATGACAGCGATTTCTTCCACTTCATCAGCACCGCGTCCCACCCCCGCACGCTGGTCCTTGCCCGACGCAGCAATTCCGACGATGGCCTGCGCGAAACCCTGCCCACCGTCCGTAACCCGGCAACTTCGGAACGTGATCGGATGGATGCACAGGATCGAGATGGCTGCGGAGATGGCGTCATCACGATGTTGCCCCGCCCCTTCGATCGTGTTCACTTCCGAGTCGCGTGACCGCACCGTCAACGTGCATCGCCATGATCGATCCGCTTCGCGAACACAGGCCGCATGACAGATCTCGCAGCCAGCGACGCGAAAGCTCCGCCGTGACTCGACTCCCACGTCGAACGTCTCGTTTTCACGCTGCGTCATGACCGATTTCTCGCAAGGAACGGTTCCGATTGTTGCACCAACAATAAGCCACCACGCCGCCAGCATCCGCCTCACAGTCTACGCAACGCGCTTTCCCACTCGATGGCTCGATAACGACTGCCATTCTAAATCAATGATGAACGCGTCTGATGCTGTCTTACGCTAATGTATTTCAGTTGATCTTGCGACGTGGCCGCTCCAGTAGTATGAGGCGGACAACAACGATTGATCAAGACAACGCCTTCCATAAGCAGAAATTCTTCCGACTGATCGAAGCCTCGCTCACAACCGTGCAACGAGCGCATTAACATCTGCCCATCCCCTCGCTCTCAAGCCAGATGCGCGACGAACAGCCGCTGATCCAAGAGCTGTGACTGGAAGCATCCGAACGATGGCTGGATGATCAGGCGCCCGAGGATTCGATCGTTACCGCCGATGGAGCGTAGCCGCGCATTCCATGGTTGGATGGGCGGACGACTGACGTTTGTGCGATCGATGGCAATGGTCGACAATCACCACAGCTACCACAACGCGTTCACCAATGCCTTCGAGGCGGTATCTGTCAATGACGAAGCTTGCAACTCGGCTACACCCCCGTGTTGACGCGATGGAACGTTGGCAATTCATCAAGATTGTCGTCTGCTATTTCCTTTGCATCAGTTCGCAGAAAGCGTCCCTGAACGCAATGAACGCGAGAACCTTCGCGAAGAGCACCGCTACTGGGATCTACGACTGCCGTGACGATTCTCTTGCCTTCATTCAAGTATCGAAGCACTGATTCGCGAGGCACGTCGATTTCAGCCAAACCTGGTTTTCCAAATGCGGGTTTACGGCATCGGTAGTGAGTCGCGGCTGTTCCGTCTGTGGCATTCGTCGCCACGATGGCGAGAAATGCATCCCATGCTTGCGAGTCGCTGAAGTCCCGTTGTAAAACATCGCCATTTTGATCAATCAACCCGATGCGTTGAAGATCGCGTAGAGATTCATTGGAGGGCTGAGCTGCGAACGCGTCGATAGCATTCCGAAAAATAGTCTGCATTTCACGATCGGTCATGTTTGGATCCTCAACGGATGTGGATCTGAAGCTGAGTCGAAGTTAGGACGGAACACTCCCAGTATACATTTCCGGTCACGAACCGCTATCTGAATGTGAGTCTGAGTTCGCAACATTGAGCCTGGAAACGCTTCTTCCCCTTCCTCAAACGCACATCGCACGGTCTGAAAAGCCGCCTCGGGTTGTCGGTTCTCGAAGGCAGTGCTGTCAACAAGTTCCATCGCGGTATCTAAAACAAGCCGATCAAGCTTTCTCGAAAACCCTTTTGCGGCCTCGTTGTTTGGAAGCGTTTTTCCTTCCGATTGGTATTTTTGGAAAGCGTGTCAAACGTCGCTTTCAAGAGTGATTCATAACCAGGATCGGTCAGGTCGAAACAGTTCCCCAACTGAATCAACGCACCGATGACCTCTCCGTCTTCCTTTGCCCATTGCCGAGCCCTTTCCGGACCGAACTCCCAAAAGTAGATGCCGCCACCGAGCCAGTCGTACTCATTACTGCTCGGTCGCCAATCAGTAACCCGATGTGTGCCCGCAATTAGTCCTTGGATAAAACGTAAGCGCATCTGGTCGATCAGCTGGGCAACCGTGGTATCCCATCACAATTCGACCAAATTGATTCATTTGCTGTTACCTGCTTTAACGAGATTCAAATGATGTTGTAACGAACGAGATGTGCAGTTGTGAACGAGTCGACCGGCATGATATCGGAGTCAGCGTTTCTGATCTATGTCGCGATCGACACTGCGAAGCGAACCCAGCAGAGACAAGGCTCCGCCGGGGCAAGCCCGGACGGAAGCAATATCGGGCGCGCCTTCGTCTTGAGTTGCCGATCGCCGGTCAAAAATAATACGATCTAAATTCACGTCAACCCCAATCTACTTGACGGTCCAGCAACTGATTGGATTCACGACTCGGAGGTCATCGACTCGATTAAGAAACACGAGACGACGCTCTGAATCTATCGCAATAGCGAACGGCGGCGTCTGAATCGACTGCCGGTGCAAGGGGAAGGTTAACAGGGCGGTGCGCCGAGAGAATCGGTCACTTCGGACTCAACGAGGTTTTCCACTTCTAACGACTGCGTATACGCACTATGCTAAGATCGCGTGATCCGAGCCCGAAACCAACTCGTCAGGTTTGCTCGGCATTCGGTTGATCGGTCGAAACAATGTCCGTCGCGAATCCGAGATGGGCAAAAAACTATTGGATCTGCCGGTGCGTTTGGTGACGTTTGGCCTGTTGACTGGGGATTGCCGAGCCAGCGAGCCTCATACTCCAGTCGTTGGCAAAATAGCTGATGCTCAACCGGCGGCAAACCGCAGCGATGAAGTGCCCACCGGGTGGATCAATCCCAGGACGGAACATCGAGTTGTCCGGCTTTCGAGTTAGGCTGGCATGGCGAGCTTCATGTCGACATGGGGAGCGTCGAAAAGGAGACGAAATGAAGAAGCTAATTCCAAGCAGCAAACCTGACCAAATGCCTAGACGGTTGTTTGTCGGCGGATTCGTTGGTTTGACAGCGTTTGCGCCGATGGTCGGCAGCGCGATCGACAACACCACCGACAAAGGCGACGTGGAGTCGACGTCGGCGCGTCGCCCCGTCCCGCCTTACCGTGTCTGGTTTCAACCGGGGCTGTTTCATCGTGACATCGATCTCTACGAGCAAATGACGATCGATGCGAGCGGCTGGCTTGATCCCCGACTTGCTGAAGCCGCTGGCAAGACGACGCTTGACTGGGTTTATGGCTTGCAGCACCCTTGGGCGAAATCGTCGGACTACTGGCGAAACGCATGTTCGACGACGGAACGGACGAAAGGGAAGCACTTTGTGTCGGCTGGCATCGCAGTTGACGAATGGGTTCCTCCCATACTGAAAGACAACCCAAGCTGGCTCGCCGATGGCTTGCGTGCCGGTCGCAAGGCCAATCCCGAGATTTTCATATCCGTTTGGGTAACTGACCCAACACCGCCCCTGTTTGCACTGGTGCACGAAGAAACTGTCGACTTGGTGATCGTCGAGGGATACACGCACGTGGCACCCAGCGAGCCTGCGACACTCACGACCAGTTGGGAAGGCGGCTTGCGGCGTTGCGACGCGATGAAGGAGGCGGGTTTGATCGACAAGACAATCTTCTGTTTCGGTCACATTACCGCCGGAGCGCAACGGAACGGCCAGCGGCTGACATCAACCTGGCTACGCGAGAGAGCCGAGGAATTGAAGGAACGTTACCCAGAGATGCCCGGAGTCGCATTCTTTCAACGAGGCGACAACGACAGTCCGGAGTTCCGCGATCTGATTCGCTTTTGCGACCGGTTGAGCGGCGAGTTATGGCCCGGTAACAATACAGCCCCACAACGGAACCGTTGATGGCGACCTAGAATTCGCGAAGCGACAGAAGCCAATAATGTTTGATCATAGCGTGCCGAACGCATCTGCGATTTACCAGCCTATGGGACGCCTGCCGCTTGCCGTTGAACCAAGAAACTTCGTCCAGAGTGCTTATACCGTGCGTGGTCTGGAATGATGCTCTGGCGTCAAATGAAGCGAATCACCTCATTTCTGACCACGCGACGTATAACTGCCGCCTATGAAACTTGTGTCACGAGAACGAAATGATCAAAACGTTTGAAGAGGCCTTTCAGTTTGTCATCGACCATAAGGTCTGCACTGTCTTCGGCAGCAAAGGTTCGCCACACCCGTCGCTGTGGGACAACACCGATCTGTCTGAAAAGAAACCCAAGGCGGGAGGTTGGAGTCCCAAAGTCGTCGCTGTCTGGGACTGGAAAACTCGCATTCCCCAGACCTATCCTGAGCGGGTCTACTATGGCAAAATCCAAGGCGGCGATGCGGTGCTCATGGAAATGCGGTACTTTCGTGAAACGCATTATCCAGCATCGTTCCAACCTGTCAGCGATTTGGATGAACTTGCACGGCAAGTCTACGAATTGATCCGCCTGGAGCCAGCGTTTACCGGTCCGCTGCGAAAGCGAGCAATGGAGGAACTCGGATGCACGAAGAGCCAGTTTGAAACAGCGCTCAAGAAGCTTCAAATCAGTCTCAACATCGTTCGCTCCAACGATCCTGCGCTGAAGAATGACTTCTGGCTTACGATGCGCGAAATGCACTTGGACATCGTCAATCGATACGATACGAATTCATCGGCCGGATGAAGCACCATTGTCTCTGAAAACCATTAACTCGAACAGAAAAACAAGCCCATGAATCCTGACGGAACCCCATCGAATGAGCTACCTCCCAGAGACGCGCACAAACGAGGTTTGCACCGGACGATGACTCTTGGTGGCCAATATGCAACTCGCAATTACACCATCAAACACATTCAAGACCTGAAGGGAAAAGCGGTTCTGACCGAGACCATGCCTTTTACGACCAAAGAGGCGGCGGCGGCTGAAGAGGCGGGAATCGATACCCTGAAAGTTAAGTTCGATCCGAGGAATCCCGCCAGTGCCATTGCGATCCGAAAAGCGGCTCCGAATACATTCATGACATTCTGCATTGGGCTGACCAAGGTCGCGACGGAGGACGAAGCGGTCCGCGCTGGCTTTGACGCCATGGAGGCTGGTGCTGATGGAATCATGTGCCAATGGGGCCAGGAATTCATTCGCGCTGTTTCTCGTGTTGGAATTCCCGTGCAAGCTCACGCTGGTTTGGTGCCGCGACTTTCCACTTGGACGGGCGGCCTTAAAGCCGTCGGGAAAACGATGGAAGAAGCAATCTGGATATTCAAACAAATTCGATCATTCGAGGAAGCGGGAGCCTGGGCGGTAGAAGTCGAAGTCATTCCTGCTGAACTACTGAAACAAATTTCCAGTCGTACGCGATTGGTGACCTCATCGATCGGCGCGGGGGGTGGCGGTGATATTCAATTTATGTTTGCCGAAGACATCTTGGGCAATCACGCACCGCCTTATCCTCGACACACCAAACAGTATCGAAACCTCTTTAAGATGGAGCAAGCGATACAAGACGAGCGAATCGAAGGCTTTCGCGACTTCATCAAAGATGTCCAAAGCGGGAACTTTCCGGGACCTGAGCATATCGTCAAAGCTCCCGAAGGATTGGTCGACCAGTTCCTTGCCGCAATCGCCAGCGACCAGAGCCAGTGAGTGCGTACCGTGTTCCAACCAATCGTCACAACCAAAGCCGCGTTGCTTCACGATGCAGGTGGGCTGTGGACTTTGACCACTTCCAGACGACATTCGCACTCCAATCTCCCGCCACCGAAATACGCAAATACGCACAAGCCTTTCAATAACTCCGCCCGCGAGTTTCATATAGAACATGTCTTAGACAAAGAGGCCTACGACCTCCCAAGCAAACAATCGTATTAGCCAGTCTGTAATGTTGATTTCACAATTTGCATTTCTCCGTCCCTGCTCCAATGACCATTGACCGATTAGCCATCGAGAACAACCTAAGACTGCATGTCGATCGGCTTGCGGGACTGATCGGTCCGCACCTTGAGCAAACCCAAAACGATTCAGGCCACGATCGGCTACATCGAAGGTCAGTGGTCGGCGATGGGTACAAACACTCGCGAGAGTGTTACGACGCAATGGGGACGAGGCGACGGAATCTGATCGTCGAGCACCCCGGCACCAAGCGACCTGATGAGATCGTTTTGCTCGGTGCTCATTATGACACCGTGTTCAGCACTCCCGGCGCTGATGACAACGCCTCCGCCGTGGCAGTGCTGATCGAAGTCAGCCGCTTGCTGCGCGAGCACTCGGGCAAGCGCACCGCCCGATTCGTCGCATTCGCTTGCGAAGAGCCACCCTACTTCAACATGGATTCGATGGGCAGCCAGCACCACGCTCGCCAGTCGCGTCAGCGCGGCGACAAAATCGTCGGCATGCTGTGCCTGGAAATGGTCGGCTATTACAGCCTCGCCAAAGGGTCGCAGACCGTTCCACCAGGAATTCCCCAATGGATGCACCGGTTCTTTCCGCAGCGAGGCAACTTCCTGGCGGCCGTCGGCAACATGCCATCCTGGAAACTGTGCTGGAGATTCCGGCGAGGATTCAAACGAGGCACTCGACGCTTGCCCCTGTTCTCCATTTGCCTACCCGAGAAGATTCACGAGATCCGCCTAAGCGACAACAGTTCATTCTGGGATCAGGGCTACCCGGCTTTGATGCTTACCGATACAAGCTTCCTGCGCAACCCGCACTACCATCAAGCCACTGATACACCAGACACGCTTGACTATCCCAGAATGACCGAAGTCACCCTCGGTGTCGCCTCCGCAATGCGGAGATTGCTCGGCTAGGGAAGGGCGATTGCCGAGAAGTGTCATCTTACCGTGTACGAGCGTCCGATGAACGGATACGAAGACGCAGTAGCGAGGGGTAGGCTTCGATCCCGCCATCTAAACGCAACGCAAACGCAACCTGACAAGCAAATCGTTCAGCTCGCCACGTGCCGATGGCATCTCGGGAAGCCTGGAGGTCTCGTGAGCCAACTCGAGTTCGGCGGTGAGCCGCTCGTATTCGCGAGTGTGGAATTCCAGGTCAGCGGCTTGCAAAGTTCCTTTCTCTGGCCCTGATCGCTTGCGGTCAGCCAATTCGTCGATGTACGAGAGCTTTGATAACGCGTTCAGGGTGTTCAGGTTCGCTTCGACCTTGCCGGTACGCATCAAGTGAATCCCGGTCAGCAGGACGCGATAGACATACAGCAGCGGCTTGACGCGTGGAGGCGACTCCTTTGCAAAGAGCTTCCACTGCGTCGCGGCAAAACCGAGATAGTGATGTGCGTGGTGTCGCGTGATGCAGTCCTTAGCGATGGACTTGAGTTCCTCGTGTTCGGGACTGCTGTACACAACCAGCGGCGAGAAGACTTGCTCAAGCACATAGCCATTTCGCTTCAGCAACAACCGAAAGAACTTCTCCACGTCGTGCGTGACCAAATCGATTTCCAGGCCGTCGTAGATACCCTCCTTCTCAACGGTCTGGTCGCCATCTGCAAGTCCGACGACGGTCTGAAGTGGTAGCACATGGACGCCACGCAGATCAAAGTCTGAATCGGGTGACGGGAATCCGTAAAGGTGCGCTCCGCTGATGGTTGCGAACAACAGCGGATACGGATGCGACTCGACGTGCTGAAACAGTTTTTCGTGTGGAAGGTTCATGGTAGTGGACGACACGCGGAGTCCCCGATTCGAAGCGTTCATTATCCGATGGACTCATTGACTCGTCCACTATGGAAGTTTCTCCACTATCGCACGCCGGCGAGCGTCGATTAGGAACGCGTTGATACGCTCGTAGGCGGGACGGTCAGGAAGCTTGGTTATTTGGAATGCCGACTCAAAATCGTTTTGCAGTTCCTTCCGCCACGAGTCTGCTTCGGCAAACGGCATTTCACCCCGTTTAATCGTCAACAATCGATCACGCTTGCTGCCCACGTCGACCATCATCTCACCCGATCGCAGGACGTGGGTTCCCGACAGCAACAACCGAATCAGGTGCATCACGTGTTTCCACTTCACGCGTCCCTGATTGCGAATGTCGGTCTGCATCTTCTTGAACTGCGATGCGACATAGCCGGAAAACGTTTGGAAGATGAGCTTCGACAGGAAAGCTGAGCGCATCGCCAACAGTTCTTCGCCCAGCGGGGTCGTCGACTCAACGATTGGAGAATAGAGACACTCGAGTACATTCGGGTTCGCTTTCAATGCAAGCACAAGGAATTTTTGCAATTCCCAGTACACTTCTTGAGTCTCGTCATTCTCGATTTGCTCGGGTACGCCATACAATGACCAATGCAGATCGGCAGTCGGCAGGTAGATCCCACGACGATCGGTATCCGAGGCCTCGTCGTCAAGTCCGTAAGCTCGCGATCCGATCACGCAGCGAAAGATGACGCGATCCCATAAAGGCTGAGAGTTGAAGGCAGAAGGGTGAAAGCTTTCTGCCGACTCAGCCTTTCCCACGAACTCCGCCAGCCGAACGAGTTGGTCATGATGAATCGGAGCTTCGAATCCGTCACTGAACTTCACGCGGTAGGCATGGGTGCGATCTGCCGGCGAGCGGACGATCACACCGACAGCGCCTGCCGGGTGCGCAACGCGATCGTTTGCCGCCATGACATCTTTCTGAGCGACCACCTGCGTGCCGACACTGTAAATCAACGTATTCAGCGTCACTGACGTTTCCTCGTGGATGTTGACTTTGACGGATTCTCAACCACTACAAAGCATACCATTTTGGCGAACCAAAACACCGAGACTCGTGTCCTGTCATGATTTATACGTCGCGTGTTCAGAAATGAGGTAATTCGCTTCATTTAACGCGAAATCATTTCGGACCACGCACGGTATAAGCAAAACTCGAAGGGAGGATTTCAACATGACACTGAAACGCCTTGCACAAGAAACGCTCGACTTGGGCGAATGCAGAAGCCAATGGTCGGACGGTGCGTTTTGCCGACCAGCAAGTCTCCGCCGTCCTGGGCACACACCTCTACCGCCCCAACGATATTGAATCGATTCCCGCTTCGCCAGCCGATGGAAAGCAGTCCGTTCGCGTGGTTGACGGGACGGCACAAGTCGTTGCCCAAACCCTGACCAAGCGCGGCGATGCTGCTCTACTAAACTTCGCATCGGCTCGAAACCCTGGCGGCGGATTCTTGAACGGCGCGACTCAGAAGAGGACCTTTGTCGCTGTGGCGGTTTGTATCCCTGTTTACTTCAGTGCATGGACTATTGCAGAGGCAAATCGTAGACAATCATCGCTGCTCTACACCGATCACGCAATCTTCAGTCCCAACGTTCCGTTCTTCAAGACACGCGGCACAGGAGACTTGCTCGCGCAGCCGTTTTTCGTTTCGGTCATTACGGCACCTGCGCCAAACAGTGGCCCATTTTTAAGAAGCAACGCGAACGGTATCGAAGACCTCGAACGAACATTCGAGAGGCGATGGCGAAATGTGCTTCGCATCGCACGAGACCGAGGTATGAAACATTTGCTGCTGGGTGCCTGGGGCTGCGGCGCTTTTGGCGGTGATCCCGCGATGGCATCGCGAACGGCGAAATTGGCGATCGAGAAGGACGCTGGCGGAATCGTGAGATCATCTTCGCAATCCCCGGCAAGGAGCCGTAAAGTAAAATCAATCTGGATGCGTTCCGCGAAGTGTTCGACAATTAGTTCGTTCTGCACAGAAACTCGCCACGTTGACGCCCGACAGGTTCTAGTCACCCGGCTCACTCGGCCTGAAACACAAGGTCGGACAAAACAGCGTACCAGATGCTGGGTCTTCAGTTGCAAGAGATCCATCACCGCAGTGACGACGACGCCTGGAACATCGCCTATCTTCCGTGGCGATTGCTCGGAGACGCGAGAGTTATCAAGCCATATCTTCAAGTTGGACGAATCCTGTCGTCGCCATCGCTCTATACGTCGCGTAGTCAGAAGTAGGGTGATTCTTTATTTAGCGTGAAGGCATCATTTCGGACCCGCGATGTATAACATCGACCATGCAGTATGGGACTGACCATTCTGGCCCGATAACTGCTGTTGACTGGCAATTGCCGCAGATGTTTATGCTTAAGAGACTCTGACCAGGATGATTCAATGATTGAGTTTGCCTCTCGTTTGCGGAAAGATCGACGAAATGCTGGCTTGACAGTTCGTCAACTCGCGGAAAAATCCCGAATCAGTTTCTCTTACATCACTAAAATCGAAACGGGGCGCGCCGGATCAGGCATCTCCCCTGAAGTTGTCACAGCGTTGGCCAATGCACTCAACTCCGACGAATTGGAATATCTTCATTTGAGCGGTGTTGTCCCCGCGCTCATTGAGTGAACTGCTCGCAGACGAGCGATCTAGGTGTTTCGTGAAGGCTTTGCTCGGAGCGCGTTCCAAGTCAACGGGTTGGGAGCAATTTGAAACGGCGTTGGCTGAATCAAGAGCTGAATACTCCGTTTCGCGTAAGAAATCCAACAAAAAGTCAGTCGCCTGAAGGGTGAGGCCAAGCGTGGCGACCGAGCAAACAAGTCGGTATCGAGACCTCTTAAATGAACTCGGTTTTAGGAATGGCAATCCTGAGACGGGATTTATTAACGGAGATGACCTTCCTTGCGAAATCCTCTGGCGACGGTCTCGACGACCGACGATTTCGATATGCGGCGTACTCAGTCCGGAAAAGCTAGGTGTCACCGACGTATTTGAGATCAACGGGACTCCATGTATTTACATGAAGAGCCTGAGCGGAGACCTGATGCTGACGCGATACGCACCTGGCATCGAACTGCGTGGAGATCATGGCCTCGGGCATATGCTGTGGATTGTAACCCCCACAATAATTCGGGTGTTCAATGCGTTTGCGCTTCTGAACTCCCGATGAACAACGGCACCCAGCAAGCTCTACGGTGCAGCGTCACTGATTTGGAGCAACTTCGACGCTTCGAACTCGACCGAATTAGCTTGGAAAGCGGCCAGTTTTGGGATACGAATGCTGGTCGACGCATCACCAAGAACACACGCATTGATGCAGAGCTTGTAAGTGATCTGCAGACCGCTGCTGCGAGATTCTTGTCGAACGTGAATGCGAGCCACTGCAGGCACACCGTTTAATGCTTCCGGAACTTTGTTTACCGCGTATCTTGAAGCGTGGCGTTCTACCAACTGATCTGTTTGAAGGACTTCCAGGCGACTTCGTTTGGAGAGGTCTAAAACGGGTCGGTGAGACACGCACGTTTTTCAATCGGATGCGCGAAAACGTTTAATGGAGACTTGTTCCCGCCTCCGCCTACGAGAATGAGGAAGCTGAATCGTATTCCTTCTCCAAAGATCATTTGGATGTCGCTCGGGCAATCGTAACGCGGCAGGGCCTGCGTTCCGGACAGCAGACGTTTGATTTTTGGCAATACGATTTTGAAGTCATTCCCATCGAACTGATCAGTTCAATTTATGAGCGGTTCATCTACGCGGACGATCAATCGGTTGCGAAGGCACGTGGAACACATTACACCCCGGTGAACCTGGTTGACTTGGTTTTTCTCAAGTCTTTGACGACCATCTGTTCTCGATGAAGTTACCGGCTGATGCAAAGGTTGTTGATCTTGCATGCGGCTCGGGCGTCTTTCTGGTGGACGCCTTCCGGCGGCTCGTAGCTCGAAGAATCGCTGAGGCGAAAAGTTAACTCGAACACTGGTCGAAATGTTCTGTCCGAACAAGTCTACGGTGTAGATGTTTCTGAAACCGCTATTGAGATCGGCCTTCAGTCTGTATGCCTGACCGCCTTTGAGCTTGATCCGTCGCCTCGGTCAGCGCAGCACTTGAAGTTTCGCCATAGTTTGAAGGAACGGAATCTCTTTGTTGGAGATGCGTTCTCAACAGAGGGATTCGTGGAAAAGGCGTTTCGTACCAAGCAGTTCGCCGTTGTCGTTGGGAATCTCCTTGGAACAAGCCAAGGGTGGGCGATCCTCTGCCGAAGCATCTTCGCGGTCACACATCGAATACTGCGCGCAACAAGTACCTGCTATCGAACTACCATTTCGTTCGCCCATCGATCAAGCCTTTATCTGGCGAAGCAGAGACTTTCTGCAAGAGTCTGGTCGCGTGGGATTGATCCTCGACGCGAAGAACTTCTTCAGCCAAGAAGAACAGTCACTAAAGTCGAAGCAGCAGCTATTTTCCGAACTGCAACAAAGCGTGTCATGCTCAACTTGTCGGTGTTGCACAACAGAAACTGTTCCCATCAGCGGAACAGCCTGCGATGATTTTTGTTGCAGAAAATTGCAAAGCGAAAAACGGAGATCGGCTGGTTTTCGCGTCAACAGAGCGAAGCGAGACATTCCAGCACGGCATTGTTGAGTTGTTCCTTGAACGGCTCAATCACTTGCCGATTCACCGCATTCTCGAAGAGCCGAATCTGTTCAAGATTGCGTCGTACGGCACCCGCGCGATCGAGCAATTCTAAAGCATCTTTCCGATTCTTTGGAATCGTTGGAGGGTGTGCTGAAGAATTGGGGGACATCACTCAATCAAGGCTTCATCCGGGCAACCTAAGCCGCGATGTGCCCAACGGATTTCCGGCCAAGAGGCTCGAAGATCGTCAGTTAAGCAAGATTTCTTCAAAACACAGAGATACTGGAGAAGTTTGATGACGATAAACTTGAGCGGCCACGTACGAGCAGCATTTACAATGGCCCTGCCTGCCTCGTACAGCAAAGTCTACAAGAACGACCGACTTGTTGCGGCAGTATCTGAAGAGGACCTCGTTTACTCACGTACGTATTTTGGAATTCCGATACAGTCGAGTGATCGCTGGCGACTTGATCTTGTCAATGCTTACCTCAATTCATCTCTGGCAATGTACTGTTTCTTCATGACGGCCACGCGATTTGGAGTGGACAAACAGATCGCTGAGCAAAACGACTTCGATCGCCTCCCCGTTTCGGACGGTTGATTCTGCGGCAAGTGCCAGCCTCTTCGGAAATTCTCGAGCAGTTGGAAGGCGAAGCGGGAACCGGACCTCGCGTTGCTCGATGATGCGGTGTTTCAGTTCTACGAAATTGAGCGCTTGGCAACGCGAGTACATCACCGACACTCTGATTTTCGACCTTGATTTCGTTCGTCATGGCAACCGATCATCCAGCGTTCTTCCAGCCGATGACGATGCGTTGCGGCTTTATGCTGACACAATCGTGAAATTCATCCGAAGCAATCTGTGTCAAGCGAACTGTCGGTAAATGCGGACATCGTTACCGGTTTATCGGATCTCCACTGCGTGGTGGTTCGGTTCGATAGAAAGTCACAACCGTGGTGTAAGATTCACGCAAATGGCAGACGACGATTTCAGTGCTCGGATTGCCGAGTTACTTTACGCTCCGCTCACCGCCGAAGTTCAGCTTCGCCGTTCACTCGTGCATTTCGACGACGATCGATGCATCATCGTGAAGCTCGCGCAGAAACGTTTTTGGTCTCGCGCACGCGCCTACGATGACGCCGATGCCATCTTTGGCGAACTGTGTCGAGGAGGAGAGTAGCATTGGTAGCACTCAGCCGAAGTGGCCGTCTGAATCCCAAACTGCGAAGTAAAGCTCAGCAAGGAATTGTGCACCTCGTGCTTCGCATTTTCCATGATGCGTGGCCGTTCACAATCGCTGATTCGCGAGTGACTCGGACCGCGGACGAAGATTCGATAACGGATGTTCTTCGATGGCAAATGGAGGACGCGAAGAGTCGCATTAGCCCGCCTCCACACTTGACGTTCTTGCGCGAGCCTCAATCCGACGACCCTGAACTTGATGCGCCAACCGGATTGATCGATATCATGGTCCGGTACGACTGGGACGCTTCTGTGTATCTGACAATGGAGTGTAAGCGAATCACCAGCAAGGATAATTCCTTAGCACGAGAATACGTTCGAAACGGCGTGAACCGTTTCGCGAGTTGCAAGTATGGTCGTGGACACGCATTTGGCATCATCACTGGCTATGTAATTTGCGACAATCCGGACGAGTGTGCTTATCGCGTGTGTCGCCAGCTAATGAAGGAACCAACTGACGATACCGGGTATGATTCAGAATTCGGCTGGCAAGTCGACGACGATGTTATTCCCGGGGTTCGGCATTACCGTTCGCGTCACCGACAATTGCTTGTTGCCAGCACAATCGAGTTGATGCACGTATTTGTGCGACTTATATGAGTCGTTAGTCGAGAACCCCGAGCAAGGTTCGCATTTGGTTCGTTTCGGTCCATCGCCCTTGGTGGTGTTGCTGCGGATACTGCGTCGGAAGCGTGACAGGGCCATGGGCAAACACGCGGAAGTTGCAATTGTCTTTAAGGCTTTTTCGAGATAGATTGGAACGCCCCTCCCGACTTTGCTTCATAGGGTTACATGGTTTTGTTTTGTTCGCCGCCAACATTTGATAGAGCAGGATTCGATGGCTCCTAGTCATTCGAGTAAGCCGTGTGCGTCGTGCGGTTCGGAGGTTAGCAACGCATTGAGCCAGGGACGGTGTCCGCGATGCTTGCTGGCGTCGGACGCTGATCAACAGAACAAGTCGGATGCTCACAGGTCGGCCGATCAAGGGATTGCCGAAACGCTTGATACGGATGCTCCGCAGAGAGCATCAAGCACGCAGCCCGCAATCGGGTCGAAAGTGCTCGGCAGCTATACGATCTTCGGTGAGATAGCGCGTGGAGGAATGGGAGTCGTCTACCATGCTCGCCATCAAACCTTGGGACGTGAAGTTGCGTTAAAGCTGATTTTGAGTGGTGGGTTTGCTTCCGAAAATGATGTGCGGCGATTTCATCTGGAAGCCGAATCCGCAGCCGCGCTCGATCACCCCGGCATCGTTCCCATCTATGAAATTGGTCAACAGGATGGCCACCATTTTTTCGCAATGAAGCTGATCAAGGGTGGCTCGCTGTCGGACAAGATGCCCCGTTTTCGCGAAGATGAACGAGCTCTTGTGCAATTGTTGGCTTCTGTCGCCGATGCAATTGACTACGCCCATCGTCGTGGAATTTTGCATCGAGACTTGAAACCAGCCAACATCTTGATCGATGATGAGGACAAACCGATCGTCACGGACCTCGGCTTGGCAAAGCACACCGAAAGCGACAGCAACCTTACAGGCACAGGAGCCATCGTTGGCACACCAGCTTATATGCCACCTGAACAGGCCAGCGCTTCCAAAGAGATCACCACTGCGGTCGACATCTATGCGTTGGGGGCCATTCTTTATGAAGGCCTGACCGGACGGCCTCCACACCAAGCCGAGTCGGCGGTTGCAACCCTCTTGCAAGCGGCCAAGGGGGAGGTGGTCCCGCCAAGTCGGTTGAATCCCAAGGTTGATAGGACGCTGGAATTGATATGCATGAAGTGTTTGGCTCGCGATTCGGCTGAAAGATATGCATCGGCCGAACAACTAAAGAGCGACCTCGTGAACTGGCTGGCTGGTGGAGCGGTTTCCGTGAAACCAAAAGCGCTGCTTGCGATTTGTGGAGACTTGATCAGCGACCAACTGCGATCCGTCGTCGGAGCCATGTTACTTGGCGTTATTGGCGGACTCGCCTTGGGCGTGCCGCTGTACAGCGGTTTCGCCAATCAGTTGTTCGTCAGGTCAGGGGCTCCGTTTAATCTGAACGCGTTGGCAACGGAACTTTCTTCGTCTGGAATTGTGGAACCGTGGTGGTTGCGACCTCCAAAATTGTTCGTCACTCCATTGACCTTGGTGAGCATTCCATTCTGTTTGTTTTGGGCGTAATGATCCGCCGACTTGTTCGCCCTCAAGACATTCGGCAGGCGGTGGCGGTGGGTTTGGTCGCGGGATTGTTGATGACCATTGTGCGGTTGCCGTCTACGGAATCGCAGCCAATTAGCGAACGATCGCACGCGGCAACGCCGAACAAATCGAACAGCTTGCGCCGAGGCTGGGTTCGCAAACGAAACGCTGCGAGAAAGCCGTTGACGAAATCCTTGCAAAGTATCCCGACCTGAATGACAAATCGCCCGAACAACGTGCGGAACTTGTGAGCAAGTTGATTTCGATCGACGTAATGCTGACATCACCTCCGATCGCGATCGGCTGCTTGTTGGTGGCCTGTCTCATCTTTGCGGGGGATCGACTGCCTGTTGGGACGACACACGCATATCGACTGACACTGACCGATTTCTCATGACCAATCGCATATTCCGCTACCTTGAAGTCATGGTGATTGCGACGGTGGCTGGTTTGTTGGCATGCATCTATGTGTTTATGTTCTTCCGAATGATCCGAGCCAACGGGGAACCGATCGATGTTAAGCGTGAACAAAATCATCCCGCTTGCCATGTTGGTGTTCGCCACTGTGCCCGGCTGGATGCACGCGAAATGGTTCGTTCGATGGGGTGTTTACTTAATTGTGGCAACGCTGGTTCTCGTTTCGCTTAGGGATTGATTAAACGCGTGAGGCTCTCGGGGGCGACGCAGCCATTCCTTGTCCAGTAAGGGGAATTCAGCCGACGTGGCATTGCGATTCCAGCATGGCGGCGAAGAACTGGGCATTCGCTGCGGCTGGAGTATATACGTCGCGTGGTCAGAAATGAAGTGATTCGCTTTATTTAGCGTGAAGGCATCATTTCGGACCACGCACAATATAATCATGATCCGACCATTGCTCTGGAATCATGCTGTCCCTCAGCGACGATAGGTGATGACTGAACTCCGCAACACGACAGGATTTTGAATTAGGCATGCGAAACGCATTTCCATCGACACCGGCATTCTTCGTACTATTTGTTGCCATCTCTGCTTCACGCAGGCGGCGGCGCAAAAAAGCATGTTGCCGTGCCGGAGCGGATTCCATACGGTCGACCGTTGAATCCCCGCATGGAAGAGCCCGTGTTTGCGGTTTGCTCGAAGCAAGGCATGCGGATTTTGGTTTCGCGCGACGATGGCAAATCGTGGCGACAAACGTTCCTGGCAACGGAATCTCTTGAGGACGGCGGATGGCATGGAACGTTTGCGGTCTACAGATAGCCGCGACACGCGGCGTCATCGGTGTCTTCTCGGGATGGGGAACCCCCGGCGTTTACATTGGCTCGGACGATGGGCTGCACTGGGGTCATCTCAATCAACAACCGACGAAGCTTGGCAGCGTGTGGGGGGCGGCCGGAGGGAACGGGATTCTGTTGACCAGCGCTGACCAGTGGCGCGGCATGACCAGTTCAAATCAATCGCAGATCGAGTGGACAGCCCTATAAGGTGATGCCGTTACTGGAGGGTGATAAAACACATCATATGATCAGCGGTTTTGGTGATTACGATGGCGGTCGCTTTTTGGTGGTCGGCGACAATCGTCACGTCTTCGTCAGCGATGACGATTGTGCGACGTGGCGACATGTACGAATCCCCGCCGAGGCGGGGGAGGGACAGGATGTTATCGCGTTCGGCAATGGGGTCTTCTTAGTCAGCTACCCGGAGCATGTCGCTCGTTCCGCCGACGGCGGCGTTACTTGGACGACTCACAAGCACGGCTTGCAGGGAAAAAACAAGTCATGGCGTGGACTGAGTTTTGTCCGTGGCGAGTTTTGGCTGACGGCGCAGCGCGGCAGTCACGGTCGTGCGAGTGCGGACGGTATTCACTGGCGAGATTTGCCGGAGTCGACTCCCGGCGGCAGATTCGTGGAATCAAAAACCGGCACGATCATCAATGTCGAACGTCGACGCTACGATATCAAACGCAGTACCGACGGCAAAACTTGGAATACCGTGTTCACCGCTCCTCGCGAAGATGCAAGCTGGGACACCGCGTTCGCAGTCTACGCCGAGGTCAACGCGGTGAGTAGCGACGCGACCGGGGAAAACGCCGCAGCGAATGTCCCCAAGTAGTCGAAACAGAACGAACGAAATCGAACATCTGTTATCCATGATGAACGCGTTTGATGTTATTAGTGATCACGTTTTTCAGTTGATCTTGCGACATGATCGCGCTGGGTCATCTCGAATCGATAGGTTCCGCGCGACGATCGCTACGATCGTGCTGACAGCTTGTTGCTCGTGCGCATCCGCTCAGAAGCCTGCCGAGCAAGAGCGCGCCCAGCGAAGCACCGACGAACACGTACAGCCGAATATTCTCTTGATCCTGGCGGATGATCTCGGTTGGCGGGACTTGACGTGCTACGGCAATCCCTGGTTTGATACGCCGCATTTGGATCGATTGGCGGAACAGGGCATGCGGTTTACGGATGCTTATGCGGCGGCTCCGATCTGTTCGGCGTCGCGAGCGGGGCTACTGACGGGGAAGACGCCAGCTCGCCTGGGATTCGAGTTTGTGACCAAGAACGAACCGGGTTTCCAGCCGGTTGAAGCGCCGTTGCGGGCACCTCCTTTCACCTTGGACTTGCCGTTGAAGGAGGAGACGGTCGCGGAGGTCTTGCGGGAGGCCGGATACAAGACCGCCTTCTTCGGCAAGTGGCATCTGAATCGGCATTACAAGCGATATCTTGGCTGGAGCCCGACGCACGGTCCGGTCGCGCAAGGCTTCGAGACTGCCGAAGAAGACTTTGGAAGCCATCCTTATTCGTATTGGAACAACCGAAGCGATCGCACGTTCATCGACCTGGCGACGGATGAGTTTCCCGAAGATACGATGATTCGTCGCGCTGGCGAGTTCTTGCATCAGCCACACGACCGACCGTTCTTTTTGATGGTGTCTCAGTTCTTTGTTCATACGCCGGTGCATACACGCGCTCGCTGGTTGTATGATCGCAATCTTGCACGGATTCCCGCGAATCATCCTCGGCGTGAAGCACTCGCGCACTACGGTGCCATGGTCGTGACGCTTGATCACTTGGTCGGTCGCTTACTGCAAGCACTGGAGGATGCTGGTCAAACGCGGTCGACAATGGTCGTATTCACATCGGACAACGGCGGCCATCCGGAGTACTACGGCAACGCGCCGCTGCGAGGTTCCAAATGGAATTTGTACGAAGGTGGGATACGCGTCCCGTTGATCATTCGCTGGCCGGGACGCATCCGCGCAAACAGCGTCTCGAACCGGCCCGTCTGCGGAATCGATCTGTTGCCGACGCTCGCGAACATCGCCGGAGCGGAACCGCCGACGAACCTGGATGGGCATTCGTTCGCGTTTGTGTTTGACGAACCCACCCCACCACGCGACGAGCATGCTTTGTTGTGGCATTTCCCGTACTACCATCCGGAAGGCGGATTTGCCGACGCGCCTGCGGAAATCGGCATTAATGACGGATACACAAGTCAAACTCGCCCCCATTCGGCGCTCCGCCTCGGGCCGTGGAAGCTGCTTCATTTTTATGAAGACAACCGCGACGAGCTGTATCATTTGCCGACGGACCCAGCCGAACAGCACGATCGCGGAATCGGCGACCCCGAAGTCGCAGGACGTTTGCGACGATTGCTCGACGCACGCTTGCGGGAATGTAACGCTCGACTGCCGACGGCTCGTCCGCCGTTGGGTCAGAGCGGCCAATGAAAGTTGAGGATTGTTCGCGACTTCAGATGATTGCGATAGTGCAAGCGATTGTCTGAACACGGATTGGGCATTCCCTCCCATTCGGCTTGCCTGAAAGAGGAATCACGCCGATATCGAAAGTGTGGTAGACTAGGTTCTTCAGTCGACGAATCGCAAACCTTTTTTCAGAAGAATGATCATGCTTAACCGCAGAGACATGTTGCAGGGAATCGCGTCCGGCGTTGGCGTTTCGCTGGGTGCGACGCTTCTTCCCGGCACATCGCAGGCCTCCTCCGGCCACGGGACGAATTCGAAACGAATCATCTTTTTCATGCAGAATCAGGGTTTCGATCCCAAGACGTGCGTTCCGGAAGGGATGACCCGCAATCAGTCGCTGGCAAAGGCCAAGCTTCCTGAACCGATTGAGGCATTGGAGCCTTTCAAGGAGCGAATGCACATCATCAACGGTCTGCATGGTCGCCACACCAGCCCGTCGCACAGCGCCTTCTTCGGCGCACTGGGGGCTATCGCGGAGGGGACGGAGTTCCACCAAGCGGTGCGACCGTCGATTATCAACTGAGCAAGATTCTGCCTCAGACGTTGCTGCCTCATTTGTGTATCGGCATGGACTCGATTGAGAACATGACGACCAAGCCGACGCTTGCGACTTTGTCGGCCAGTGGTGCGGGTCAACCGATTTTTATGTATTCGGACCCCAATCAGCTTTATCAAACACTCTATGGAGGCATCTCGACCGGAGACATCCGAAAGCAGCACGAGGCGCGGTCCAACATGTTGACTGAGATCGAAAAGTTGGCTTCGGCGAAGGTCACTCCCACCGACCGACCAACAGCGATACGGTCAGTTCGTCCAGGGATTTGAAGAAGTCAACGGGTTGCGAGACCGGCTCGACACCGTCGCGGATCATCTGCGCAAGTTTGCCCCCAAGGTCGACGAACGATACAGCAGCCCAAAGTTTGAAACCGATTGGCATGATGTGTTGTTGGAGCTTGGCATCTCGGCGCTCACGTCGGGCATTACGAATACGCTAACAATCGGCTCGGGGCGTGGCGAAATTTTCGGAGCCTGGAAAGGGCTGGGGATTGAGCAGCAGGGGCACAACCTGGGCCACATTGAACAACCCAACAATCCGATCTGGATCAAGATTCGGCAATACAACTGTCGCATGTTGGTGAAGATCATCGAAGCGTTGGAGAGCATTCCCGAAGGAAGCGGTACGATGATGGATCACACGTTGATCGTCTACACCAGCAATAATGCGGACAAGCAACACACCGACGGCGCGAACTGGCCGGTCGTTTTGTTGGGCGATTTCGATGGTGCCATCAAGACCGGCTGTTTCACTCAGTTGGACGGCAAGCGTCCGATCAACGCCTTGTTCACTTCGTTGCTGCGGATCGCCGGAGAGAATGTCGATCGATTCAACATGAGTGAAACGTTGGCGAGAAAGTTTGATTCCGGGACCGGACCGCTGAAGGAAGTGTTGGCATGAGAAAGGTTCGCTTCGCCCTTGCCGCGTTGTATTCCTGCGTCAGTGTTTCGACAGCGTTCTGCGAAACGTACACTCTCGGACAGAAGATCGACCAGAATTTCAAGAGCTTTTCGCGGAGTTTTCTCGTCGATCACTGTCTCGACTGTCATGGCGAATCGGCTCCGGAAGGGAATTTCTCGCTGCATGATCTAGAACCTGTCAACGATATCAACGCGGGAACATGGAATTCCATCTGGGCTCAGGTCGCGCTCGGAGAAATGCCGCCTGCCGACGCGGAGCAACCGAAAGTTGTCGACCGCTTGCGATTTACCGACGGGATCGTTTCCGAATTGACGGACGCCCTGCGCGATCAAGGCGGATTTCGCGCACACCTTGATCCACAAAAAGGAAACTTTGTCAATCACGAGTTATTGTTCGGGCCGCTTCCCGAGGAAATTCAGCTGGCACCGACATCGTCGCCGGCGCGACTTTGGCGCGTCACTCCGCAGGAGCATATCACACGGCTGAATGAATTGATCAATACCGAGCCGACATATGATCCCCAGAAGCCTGGCTTGCGCACGCACGGCGATGTCGTTCCCACCAATCATGGCGGCGAGTTGAAACTCTATTTCGGAACCGATCGCATCATCAAATGGCAGGGAGGTACGGTTGCCTACGCCACGGCCGTCAAAAGCGTTCCGGCCGTCCTGTCCTCCGCCCGCCTCCACGGTTTGGAGAACTATCCCGATTTCTATTCGGTCAACAGTGCCGAAGCGACGCAGATTCTGAGTGTCGCCGAAGACATCCTTCGATATATGGCCTACGGACCGCTGAGCATCGCGAATCCGGAACAGATCACCGACAATCCCGGCACCTACCAGATGAAGGGAGACATCCGTGGGTTGCCGACAAGCATCGTCTACAGCACCAAGATCGTCCGCCCGCTGACGCCGGTTTATGAATTGATGAAGGAGGACGGCGTGACGGACGACCGTTTGCGTGCTGCGGTTGACTACTTGTTCGAAGCGTTGACGTTTCGCCCACCCAGCGAAAAGGAATCGGACGCATATTTGTCGATCGTCAAGGATTCAATTGCCAAGATCGGAAAGAACGATGGCGCGATGTTGGGTCTGTCGTCGATCTTCCTCGACCGCGACGCCCTCTTTCGCCCCGAACTTGTCGAAGACGACAACCCCGATCCTCACGGAAGGATCATGCTTCAAGATTGGGAACTCGGTCTGGCTGTCAATCATGCCCTCCGATATATCCGTCCTGACGAAGCACTGCGAGAAGCGATTGTTAGTGGGCGGATGCGGACGAAGGAGGACGTTGCTCGTGAAGTCAAACGGATGCTCGACGACGACACGATTCGCAAGCCGCGCGTTCTGCGGTTCTTCCGCGAGTACTTCGACTACGACCTGGGAGGCTACATTTGCAAGGATTCCAAGGCGCTTGCGGAGACCGGCGTCAACACGAGGGGAACGTCGCATTATGAGGCGATGTTCGATGCGACGGCCAGCACGGATCGCTTGATCGAGCTGATTTTGCGGGAAGACAGGGATGTCTTGAAACAACTGTTAACGACCGACAAGGTTGTCGCCACCGGGACCGACAATTTCTACTTCGGCAGACTGCGATCAACGGAGGAGATTGCCGCGGCAGTCGCGGCCGCGAAGAAAGCAGCGGTCGAAGCCGAACGACAAGCCGCGGCCGACCTGGAGGCTTGGAAGAAAGCGAATCCAGGAAAGAAACCGCCCAAGCCCAAAAAGAATCAACCGCGGAATGAGAATCACAAAATTGTTCCCGCAAATTTGACAGGCCCCAAGCTTTTCGCCCGAGTAAGTCGTCGCAGCTTTGGGAGCGGATCAATGAAGCCCGAACGCGTACTCGCAACCGTACCGGAAGGAGAGCGTTTGGGAATTCTGACACACCCTAGCTGGCTCGTCTCCCATTCCGACGCGATGGACAACCACGCGATTCTGCGTGGGCGATGGGTCCGCGAACGCTTGCTTGGCGGCGGAATCCCCGATGTTCCGATCACCGTCGATGCAATGCTTCCCGACGAGCCTGAGAGCACGCTTCGCCAACGCATGCGGGTAACGCGAGAAGCTTACTGCTGGTCATGTCACAAGAAGATGGATCCATTGGGGCTGCCGTTTGAAATGTACAATCACGCGGGCGTGTATCGCGAGACGGAACTGAATGCAGCGGTGGATACGACGGGCGAGATCATCGATTCAGGCGATCCTTCGCTCGACGGCGAGGTTGCCAACGCCATTGAGATGATTCAAAAGATTGCCGCCAGCGAACGAGCCGAACAAGTCTTCGTCCGACACGCATTCCGTTTTTGGATGGGTCGCAACGAATCGCTCAACGATGCTCCCGTGCTTCAAGACGCCCACCGCGCCTACAAATCCAATGGTGGCAGCATGAAAGCGTTACTCACCTCGCTGTTGACATCCGACGCGTTTCTCTACCGCTCACGCAATAACTGAGACTTGTCTTCAATCGGAAAACTCAGATTATTCACCGAACGTCGATGGTTCAACTTGATACCTATCGCAGCACGCTGTCGCCGGCACCCTTGTGGGCTTTTCCATTGACCTGCTGCGTCTTACGACGCGCGGCGGAATCTTCCTGCGAGGGAACTTCGTAGTAGCTGCCGTAATCTTCGTCGTCACCGATCCCGTAGGAATTGCCATACGAATAACCGTAGCCGGAAGTGTAGTAAGAGCCACCAATGTAGCTGCCGCGGCTGCGGTAATACTTCGTGCCGTAACCGTAAGAATCGCGGTGCCCGATACCGTTGACCACGACCCCCAGGCTGTTGGCGCCAAGAGTTTGCAACATCTTCGATGCTCGAATGGCCATTGGACGGATAACCTTGCGAATCCGGATCACCAGGATCACGCCATCGACTCGCCCGGCAATGTTGCTTGGGTCGGTGACCGCCAACAGAGGTGGACTATCAACGAAGACGAGATCAAACTTGTCTCGCAACAGCGTCAACATGTGAGCGAACTTATTCGATGACAGCAGTTCGGCGGGATTTGCCGGCTGCTTGCCGCAAGGCATGACGGAAAGATTGGGGACATCGGTCTCGCAGACCGCTTCCCCGACCAAATCGGCTCCCGTCTTGCTGTAATTATCCGGCAGATTCTCAACCAGCCAAGCAACCTTTTCTCGCTTTCCGAGCTTGAACAACTGATGCACGCGAGGACGTCGAAATCGCAATCGATCAGCAACACATTCTTTCCAGACTGGGCTGCGGTGACGGCCAAATTCGCAATAATCGTCGATTTCCCATCCGATGGAACCGCACTGGTTACCTGAATGACTTTGACCGTCGATTCGCTGCTGCGATTGCTGAAATACAGAGCGGTTCGAATCGCGCGATAGGCTTCCGAGAAGGTGCTGCGCGGCTGATAGAATGTACACAACGAAGGATCAAGCTTCGCATTCATCGCGGCCACTTTATCCATGTCGGGAACAACGGCTGGAATCTGACCAATGACCGGCATCTGCAAGTGTTCCGCAATCTCTTCAGGACCGTGGTAGGTCTTGTCCAACCATTCGCGTAGATAACCAATTCCAGCGGCCCCCATCAGCCCCAGGAAACAACCCATCGTTAAATTGCGCGACAACGAAGGTGCCGTTTGCCAGCCTCGCTTCGCCGAATTCAGAACCGAAACGACGCGACCATCAAAATCCGAGACAATATGGATTTCATCAAGTCGAGCGAGAATGCGTTCGTACAGGTCGCGTTGCCGAGCGATATCTCGCTCAAATCCCGCAGCTTGAATCTCCGCACTCTCTTCATTTTTTGCATACTCGCGTTCAATATTGTACGCATCGCCTATCACGATCAATTGCTGGTCTAATGTTTGCAAACGCTGGTCGAGTGCAAGTTTCCGAATATCGATCTGCCGTTGCAATTCTGCGGCTGGATCAACAGGTGTACTCGCATTTTCAAGTCTGGCTTTAGCCGTTTTCTCAGCATCTGCGCGCAGCTTGGCAAGCTCCTTTTCCATCTCCTTCTCAAGGTTTCTTTCGCTTTCTTCCAGTTCCGCGATTAATTCCTCGACTCCCTTAATCTTTATCTGCAACGAGACAACCGCCGGATGGGAGGGAGCCAGCGTGCTTAAGAACTCTTTCTCTTTTAACTTGAGTTGAAACAGTTCCCCCTGCCGCATTTGCTCCGAACGCTTGGCACCAGTCTGTAACACCTTGCCGGGCAACTTAATTTCTCCGAGAGCCGTCAGATTACTCTGATTCGTCTCGTCAGCGACGTCCGCATCGTTCAACAACGATTCACCGAGTGCATTCCTCAGCATCGCAAGAATCGCCTCGGGAGGATGTTTCGTTTCGATCGCACTTCGTATGGCTTGTTGCTGACCGAACAGCGTTGTTCGTTCAATCATCAGCTTCTGCTTCTCGGTTAACCAGCGGTCCGCGTTCTCGCGATGCAAGCTTGTTTGCGTTCCACCGCGATTGACTAAAGGCGTCCGTTGCTTAAACAAGTCATATTCCTTCTCCAGTTTGTCCAGCTTCTCCTTTACCTCACCACGCGCCTCGTCAATGTACCCGAGCGTCTCTTCTCCGACGTTGCGATGTTGGCTTTGCAGGTGTTTGCTGTACGCATCGACGACGGACTGCACAATCCGTTGGGATTCGTTGGGGTCGCCGCACGAATACGAAACCACAATCATTCCCATCGCATTGCCATTGACCGGATCCAAGGACAAAGCACCACTTGCAGATAGACTGGCGGCAATGGAGTCATGCGACATTCCACTGAACGTCTTTGTCTTTGAAAGGTCGCCGAGTTCCGCCGCAATCCGTAGCACCAGTTCGCTACGAATCACGCGAAGTTCGTCCCCCAGCGGATTCGCATTGGCTTGCATCGCCAAACCTTCAATCGGCAGATTCTGCGAGGTATTTGGACTGGTGATCTGAATCTCGGCTTGTGAACGGTAAACCGGTGGCTGCTTTGTGTACCAAAGGTAACCAAGCCCTAACCCGAGCACTGTCCCGAACAACAACAGCAGACGCTGCCGCCAGAGCACGCCCAAGTAGTCGATTGTCGGAGTCTCTTGCTGCATATAAGCGGCGTGTTTTTGGGATTCCATCGTTTGCATTTCGCAACTGTTTGCGGATTAAAAAGGAGGTGGATTCCACCACTCAGAGAGCTGACAAGTGATCTTTTGTAAAAGATATGCTGAGCTTGAGCCCTATCTTATACCGTCCAAGCCCCTTCACCCAAGTGCTTGACACAAAATTTAGGCCCATCGGGCCGTCGATTTCCGTTGTTGCAACGACTAGGCAGGATCGCCCGATTACGCAAATTAAGCGAATCCTGCCGACACTTTGTCCCGGTTGCCGCAGTTCGCGAGCCCCTTTCCGACCAGTTGCACGATTCACCCGCAAGCGCAGGCAGACTACATTTTACGGCATTCACTGCCGCAAGTCCTTGCATCGAGCGACCCCGTTGCAAGATCATCTGAGAAACATTTGCGGAAGATAACATCGAACGCGTTCATTATTGATACAAGGTTGCAGAAAGATGGCTGAGACAATCGTTGATCGCGCCAGCAAGCTGGAACAAATCATCACACACCTGGACACTCAGTATGAACAAGGCGTTCCGTGTACGCATCCAGATACAGGAGTCCTCGTTTCCGATGGCGAATACGACGCCCTGCGACGCGAACTGCAGACTTTAAAGCCACAGTCGGCGTTGTTCGATTTCGCGACCGCTTCGAGTTTGGAAAGCGGGGTTGCCAAGGTCGTCCACGATCCGCCGATGACTTCCATCGAAAAGGCAAGCCACGAAGATATTGATGTGCAGGAGCAGATGTTATTCAAATGGCTCGACTCGGCCGATGAGCCATCGGACGAACAATGCATCGTCTCTGGAAAGACGTTCAATGGGCAGCCTGTGCGTTACGGCACCGAGCGATTCTATGCCGCATACAAGCTCGATGGCGTGGCAATTGCAATTTACTACGAGAACGGCAAGCTGATTCGAGCCGGATTGCGACCTCGCGATGGCATCAATGGAGAGGACGTCACGGCTCAGGTGCAGTACGTTTCGGGAGTTCCCACGCAGTTACCTTTGCCCGTAACCTGTTCGGTCCGAGGCGAATTGATTTGCAAGCTGTCCGATTTTGCCAAAGTCCAGGAAGAACTTGCCGCCGAAGGAGAGAAACTTCGCGCAAATCCGCGAAATCATACCGCCGGTGGAATTCGACAATTCAAACAGCCGGACAAAACCGCTCGCATGCGAATCAGCTTTATCGCATATTCGATCGAAAGTCTCGACAATCCCCCATACGAAACAGAACGGCAACGCGCCCGATGGTGCCGCGATTCTCTCGGCATCGATTACATTCACACCGAATCGTTTCGCTTCGAGGACCTCCAGGCCATGGAGGACGCTGTCGACACCCTGGACATTGAAGTCGACGGCGTGATCATCGGTGTCGACAACCTGGAGGACCAAGAGCAGCTTGGACGCCACGGCGATCGGGCGACCGGAAATCCGAAGGGCAAGATTGCTTGGAAATTTCGCGAAGAGGAAGCGACGCCAACGATCCGTGACATCCAGTGGCAAACCGGTCGAACCGGAAAGATCGTGGCGGTGGCGATCTTCGATCCCGTTCGGCTGGCGGGAACCAACGTGACCCGCGCGACGCTGCACAATGCCGGTTTCATGCAGCGCAATGAGATTACGATCGGGTCGACAATCAAAGTTCGTAAAGCGGGAAAGATCATTCCCAAAGTCACCGGAGTGATCGCCGGTCAAGGACAGCCCGAGTTCCCATCGCATTGTCCCGCGTGCAATGCACCGACGCATTTGCAAACGGGAGGTTCGGAAGAGATGCTCGAACTGGTTTGCAACAATCCCGACTGCTCTGCGCAAAACGTCCACTCACTGGTCCACTTCTTGAGCACCTTCGGAGTCATCGGACTCGGCGAAAGTCGCGTTCGCACGCTCGTCGACGGAGGGAAGATCGCAAGCTACGCCGACTTCTATCGATTAAGCGTTGAAGACGCAATGCAATGTGGGCTCAGCCAACGCCAATCGCTGCTTGCCCTGGCCGCTGTTCACATGATTCCCGCTCCGGACAAATTCGAGAACGAGCCGCTGGCTCAAGCGATTGAGGCGTCTCGCGACACGAAGAAGCAAGTTCCTTTGTGGCAGTTGTTCGCGGCCTTCGGAATCGAGTCGGCCGGCAAGTCGGCGGGAAAGGCGGCTCGTCGATCATTTCAGCAGCTTCGAAGCCATTCGCAATGCTACGACGAACAGCTTGTCGAAGTCGGCGACGTGGGTGACAAGACCGCTGAAAACATTCATTCCTATTTGAACGCGAATGCCGCGGCGATTGACGACCTGTTGCAGTACGTTGAGCCGATCCTTCCGAAGACGGGAAGCCTGTCAGGCAAAGTCTTCTGCTTCAGTGGCGGTTTTCCCGAAGGCAAACGCTTCTGGGAACAGCGGGTTGAAGACCTCGGGGCGAAATGTACCGGCAGCGTCTCGAAAAAGACGAACTACTTGATCGCCGGCTCGGGGAGCGGATCGAAGAGCGAAAAAGCATCGAAGCTGGGCATCCCAATCCTGTCAACCGACGAGCTGTTGGAACTCATCGGTGACTGATCGGATTCAGCGATCCCTGCCGAGATTCTCGGCGGGGACCTCCCTGATTCGCAAGTCGATTTATTCCATGGCCGACCCTAGGCGGCAGCCAGTTGCTTTCCCGCGAAAAAGCTTTTCAACGATGCGACGACGCGTTCCTGTTCCGCGACCGTCAGCTCGGGAAAGATTGGCAAATTCAAGATTTCAGCAGCCGCACGCTCTGTCTGAGGCAGCGACCCTTTCTTGTAAGCAACATGCGTGAAGCATTCCTGTTTGTGCATCGGTACCGGATAATAGATCTCCGCGCCAACGCCCTGCTGGGTGAGATGTTCACGCACGGCATCTCGACGACCATCGGACACGCGGATCGAATATTGATTCCAAACATGATACGCATGAGGATCAAGCGCCGGCAGGCCGACATGCTTGTCCAACCCTTCGGCAATCAACATGTCACGATAACGCAGCGCATTCTTCTGTCGCTCGACGGTTGCCTCAGGCAACCGTTTCAGCTTCACCCGAAGGACGGCCGCCTGAAATGAATCCAATCGACTGTTAATGCCGACAGCACGGTGATAATACCGTGGCCGCATACCGTGCGCTGACAACAGACGCAATCGATCGGCAAGTTGTGGATCGTTCGTGGTCATCATGCCGCCATCGCCCATGCCACCAAGATTCTTTGTGGGATAGAAGCTGAAGCAGCCGACCTGTCCCCAGCTTCCGGCTGGACGACTGTGATATGCAGCCGCGATCGCTTGCGCGGCATCTTCGACAATCGCAATGCTGTGCTTTTCGCCAATCTGGCAGATCTTGTCGATGGCCGCGCACTGGCCGAACAAGTGTACCGGAATGATGGCGCGTGTTCGCTTTGTAATCGCGGCCTCGACCGCTGCTGGATCGACGTTAAACGTATCGGGCAAGATATCGGCGAACACCGGTGTCGCCCCCAGTCGCTCAATGCAACTGACGCTAGCGAAGAAGGTGAAGCTGGGGACGATCACTTCATCCCCAGGTCCAATATTCAACGCCATCAAAGCCAGCAGCAACGCATCGCTCCCCGACGCGCATCCAATCGCGTGATCGACTTGGCACAATTGAGCGATTTCTTTTTCGAGTTCGACAACATCGGGCCCATACAAAAACCTTCCACTGTCGATCACTTGGCCGATCGCGTCGAGCATTTCCTGACGCAAGGGAGCGTTCCCGCGTCCTACATCCAACAATGGCACATTCGTTTGATCCGCCATGGCAATTGCCTTCCTTGGCTTACTTGATTTTGGTTGGAACCATCCCAGATTCCTGACAAATCGACATTAAGACAAGCAGCCCGCTACGGTCAAGAGCGATCGACCAGGAGAGCACGAAGCACCTAGGAAGTAGAAGCTTGATTGCTCGCAATCCGATGGTTACGTCACTTCGCGGTGATCGCCACCATGTTCGATGCCGCCCGTAGAATTTTTTGGAATTGGGTGTTTGACGACATTTTGCCAATCCAAAGGCTCGTCAATCGTTGCAGGACAAGCTGGCAATTAGCGCGAACTGTCCGATTTTTTCCAGATTTCATCTCAGGGACGGGGACTCGCTGCGTATAAGTCTTTGTTCACATTCCCTAGAGCGACCACGTCGCAGAATCAACTGAAAAACATTAGCGCACAGATAACATCAAACGCGTTCATTATTGATTTATTGCTTCGAGAACATTCCTTGCCAGCCTGAATCTATGTCTGCATCCGACGAAGAACTGGTTGATCGCTGGCGAAAGGGGACGATCAGGCTAGGGTACGCTGGTGCAGCGGCACACCAGGGCCGTTCTTCGGTGCAGCACATGGCATGTTGCTCCTTGGCTGTCGACGCCGAAGATGTGGTTCAAGATGCAATGGTAAGGTGATTCATTCGATCGATTCATTCAACGCGGCGCCAGCTTTCAGACGTGGTCCTGCCGATCTTGTTGAACACCATTCGCACTCACTTTCCGAAACAAGCAAGCCAACGCAAGCGAGTCGTTAGCGGAATGAATGTTCAGCATCTGCGAGCACACGGCGAATTCGATCAACAGCCAACGCAGACGACAATCGCGATCGGATCGCTCGGGCGATGGCCGGGCTGTCCGAGAAGCAACGAACGGCATTGGTCTTGATGACGCTTGAAGGATTCTCGACCTGTCCGAGGTTGCTCAGATGGAAAAGTGTTCGGTCGACGCGGTCTACCAGCAGCGTGTCGGAAACCAGGAAGTCGCTTCGTAAAGAACCGCAACTGCAAGAGATTTGGTACGAGTAAAAAGGTTGTGACACAATGAAACCCGATGACCAGCAGATCGATCAGCGACTTCGCCAGTAGCGCAACAGTTTGGAATGTGACGACACTGCGAAACCAACGCATCTTGAAATAGATTCTCCAGCACGCCGACAGTACGTTGTCGTCTCACGCAAGGGGTCGCGACTGGCCACAATGGTAAAGGCTATCACCGCTTGGTTGAGGCCTGCAGCGCCATCGCCGCTTGTATTGCCTGTATCATCGCGTGGACACTGTGGCCCAGTCGATTGCCGACTCAACAACCCATTGCAAATTCTCAGTCGCCTGTTGCCGCATCGGACACATATCGCTTCACATCCGACGAATTGCAACGCACGCGGCGTTTGGTTTGCGAACTTGATTCCGTCTTCGAAAACCAGTTGCAATTGATACACATGCACAATCAGCAGCTCGAATTCAACATTTCCAACCGTCCGGTTTCCGATAGCAGTTCGTCGCGTGTCGTGCTCCGATTTGTGTTGCAGCAGCGTAACGAAGACGGCAACTGGACCACGGTGCAAAGCGAAGAAGTAATCGGTGGGAAGGATCATCAATTTAAAATATCCGAATCCAAGGGAATGACTGTTCAGTATTGGTCGCATCTGTTGCCCGACGATTCGCTGTGGGCGGAGATCGACGTGTCGACCGATGCAACCGAGTCGAAAGTCTCCGCAACCAGTCAGTCCCGCGAATTGCGATGCGTTGCGAATCAGCCTGCGGTTGTTTGGAATCAAGATTTGGCGGGTCGAGATACGCGGTTGCTGGTGATTTATATGAATTACTGAACCCTTGCCAAAAGGGAGTGATCTAAATGTGCCCGTCTCGTTTTTGCCGGCCTGTTGCAGCGGCCATCTTGTTGGTGATTCTGTGCGGTCAGTCGCGTGCGGAAAACGCAGTCACGACGGTCGCTCTGACAACCACGATTCAAAATGACGACAACGCTCAGCAACAATGCATTGTCAATTCTTTTCTGGATTTGCTTGAATCGCAAGTCAGTCAGCTGACATCGGTCTCGATCGTTCAGCGGATGCAATTAGATGTCGTGATGCGGGGGGAACAGATCCTCAGTAACACGCTCGCTCTCGACCGTACCGAGTCGCTTCAATTTGGCAAGCTGATGTCGGCAGATCTAATTGTTATACCGTGCGTGGTCCGCAATGATGCCTTCATATTAAATGAGAGAATCACCTCATTTCTGACAAAGGACGTATATCGCAAACCTGCTGCCTGAGCGTGAACATGCTGGACCTGAGGCGTTGATACGAATCGTCGAAGCAAAGACAGGCGTACTTCGCGGCAGTGCTGTTGTCAGTCTGGATGAAGTCTCGATGGTTGATTCGGCAAGCGATGTCACCAATTATTTACAAAAAGGTGATTGCTTCGCCCAACTGGCGGACGTTACTGCTGCCGTCGGCAAAAATTTGAATGCACCGCAAGGTTTATTTGCGACTGCGTCCGCTGGAAACGGGAATACGCGATTTGCTGACGACAGAATTAATCTGCTTACAGCAATTTCGTCATGCAGCGATCGAATATGAGATCGTCCGCGAGATGGAGCTAATTTCGGCTGGATTGACCGACGATCGAGCCGCTCTTCAGACCGACGACACGTCCGCCGCTGATGGCAGATCTATCAAAAGATCCCAACCAGTATCCACTGACAAGATTTGAATCCCTCGTTCTGCTGCCTACTTATCCACAGGAACGATCGACGAAGATAACCTCGCAAGGCGAATTGAAGGTTCTTGTTTCAGGAAGGTTACTCGGGCTTTGACCGATTTGTTCATTTATGAGTTTCAATTCCAAGCCCTGCCCAAGCAAATGCCTATTGAATTGAAGCGTGTTGCGGTCAACATCGCCGAGGCGACTTGAAAGTTTGTGCTGAATTACCGAGTCCACCGACGACATCGATTTCTGCGGATTCAACATATCAAAAAGAAACACGTCAACTTCTCGAACAAACGCTTCGGATCTCTATCGTTTTCAAGCGGTCAGTTCATGGCGGCACAGGCAGCTTTCGCGTTCAGGAATTCGTTTTGATGATCACTTGCCGGACTCCAGTGGCGGATCGCCAACGAGCACGCAGTCACCCTGCTATCGAGTCACCGTGCAAAATCAGATTCCTTGTTAGGAAAACATCTGCTGAAGAAGTCGATCGACCGATTGCAAACACTATTGTTTATCGAACCCGACAATCTTGTTGCTGCTTATGCGTTGGCGTTTTGCTTTCATCACGATTTCGACGGCATTGTTAATCGTCAGCGTGCGGTGGAGTTAGTGCATCGCGTGTATGAACATGATCCCGAAGGCGACTTGGGTGCCCGGGCGTTGCACTTGCTCGCTTGGATCGGTCGACATCATTCACTGGGCGTGAATCAGAAAGTCTCGGCGGATCTGAGCCGGATGTCGTACGAGAACATTCGGTTTGCGTTCGAAAAAGATGCCGCCGTATCGGACCTAAGCTGGAATACTTCTTACGGATGCTCGATCCTCGCAGCATGGAACTGACGGGGCTTCCCGCTTATGCCTGTGATGAAGCTGGCGGAACAACGCATCGACGAAGTTGAGAGTCCGATGTTGAAGCGGTTGTTGGCGAAAGAAACTAAGCGGATGGCATTGTTCAGAAGATTCGCAAAGCTCACGAACTGATAGTTCATTGGACCGAAAGTGACAACAATTGGAAACGGAATGCGGGCTCGCTCTATCTTTCGTACCAAGCAATCAGAAATCGCGACTACGTTGCCGCTGCAAGGTGGCAGGAGCGCGCAGGCCAGCGTTTGACAGCAGCGAGTTGCCGGCCAGATCGTACGGAATTCAAAAATTGTTTGATTCCTTTGCCACTTATTGGCGGACCGCCGGTGAAGTCAAGCAGGCGATGCGTGTGCTAGGCTCATTTACGCCGAATGATCGCGAGTCGCTAAATCGTGGATATTACGACTTTGAACGGGGCCGCTGCCTCGGTCTGCTAGGGCATGAGGACGAAGCCCTCGATCTATACTGTGCGGGCGGCCGAGGAAGTTCCGCACTTGAGCAATAGCTGGGATGTGCGTCGCACGATCGAAGAAGCTGGAGGAGTTCCGCTGGACGAAGATCGCCAAATAGATGTTCGCTATGTCGCGAAAACGAAGCGCAATCGTATGGCTGCAAAGTCGCTTGCGACCGATGCTTCGTATATTTTTGCGAAGGTCGCGACAAAGAAGGTTACGTCATGCTGAAATACGATACGCAAAATGGCGTCTGGGCCTCGATCGGTCGCAACTTTCATCGCATCACGTGTCTCGATTATTCCCAAGGGCAGTTGTGGGTTGGAACCGACAACGACGGACTTTGGCGGTATGACATGGGTGTCGAAAAATGGCATCGCTGGGGATTGGAGGAAGGGCTTCCCGATCTGCATATCAGTCGGTCACAACACGACAAAACCTGCTTGCGGGGATCGGATCGTTACCGGCGGGCGGCTTGGTGAAAGTGGAAGATGATGGATCGATCAAGTCTTCAGAAGCGAAAGCACACTTTTCAGCATGGCCGTCACGTCTGCGGTTGTGCTGGGCAATCGCTTGGTGGTCAGCAGTGCTAATGCATTGGCGGAGTTCGATTTTAATCCGCAGTCGCCAAAACGACTGCCAATGACCAAAACTTCGCACCTCAAATCTTTCCGGGAACAAATGGCATCTGGGGATCAAGCAGCTACGGACGCTGTTTCCAATCGAGCAACCGAATGTCGCTCACGACTTTTTCAAGCAGGCTTGGTATCCGCAGCGTCGCTACAAATCAGGATACGACGTCATGTTTGTGATTGAACGAGAAAATAAAATCTGGTTCGGCGGAGAGCCACGCATGCGTTTCGCCGACAGCGGTCTGTTTCGTGTCGGCAAGCGAACTGGTGAATACTTCGCCTATGGACCACGCGACGGTTTCAAACTGGATGGCTATTACAAAACCTACGGTGTTTGGGTGAACGATCAACTGTGGATCGCGACTCACAAAGGTCTCGCTGTTGTAACGAGGCGATAGTTATACCGTGCGTGGTCAAATGATCTTTGACATTCAAGGAAGCAGAATCACCTCGTTTTCGGCCGCGACGTCTAAAGGATATTGCGATGAAAAACCGATACCCGCCTCGATGGTGCCATAGAAAACCGCAAAAATGATGAGTGCCATAAACACGACGATTGATGCTGCAAACGGTCATCAACCTGACGGTCGCCTAGAGTTGCGTCGTCCGGTAATACTGATAATCGATCAATTGTCGTGGCGGCTTTCGCTGCGCAGTACCACGTTTTCCTGCTAATTCTGGGATTGTTGGATGCACAAACGGACAACTGCGTCCAGGTCAGACAGATCATTTTGCTGGCGCAAGTGCAGCCTCACGCTAGAACGTCGCGACGCCCCCGCACAACAAGTCGTCGGATGACGACCGACGGCCGCACGCTGGGGCAGGGTGTCAGTGATCTTAAAGCCGACAGTTCAGGAATTTACAATTTACGATAGCGACACCCGAGGTGAATCGGTGTGGTTCTTGATGTCGACCTGTTTTATCACTTTGGCGATCCGTCGCTGCAGCAGCAACAGCTTCTCCGGCTTCGAAATGTCGATCCGTTTGTCCACGTTCAAAATCTTCTGCAAGAAAGCGGCCTGGCCGTTTATGATCCACTTGGCAACGTAGAAGCTGCATTCGAGAAGCTGTCTTTGAGGCCAACGTTTGTGACTTCGCTGCGCGATGTCAGGTCGGAATCGCTCGTTTTGATTGGCGAAGCGACTGTTTGGGATCGACGTCTGATTGCATCCATCAATGAGCTTGCGGCGGAAGGCAAATGGGTGATCGTACTGCGGGCGGATACGGATTCGAAGTTTCCCATGAACCTTTCGGGTGGCGGTCACCGGTTGTCGTTCTCGCATTTAAGCCAAAGTGATTGGTCGCCCAAGAAACTCGACACCGCTTTCTGGCCGAAGCATCACGAAGCGGCACCGGGCCTGCAGTTGTTCGTCGAAAAGAACGAATTGTTCATTTCTCCGCAGATTGGACCTCAGGTGTGGCAACTTGCCGAGTATCACCTTAAGGAACATCGCGGCGGCCTGCTGTTTATCGGTGTGCCCGTCATCCATCGGTGGAACGCATCACCGGTCCCGCGCGTATTGCTGTCGCACGCTCTCGTTCACGCTCGAAAGCTTGCGTCGGCAGGCGAATCGTCACTTAACATCAAGGAATAAAATCATGTGTCTACAAAACGTACCGCATAAGAAACCGCTTTGGTTAAGCATCCTCATCTTGACAGCCTTAACAAGCAACTGCAAATTGGTGGCTCAAGAACCGTTACCGATTCCTGCTGCGATTCTGCCTTTTGCCAGCCGAGGTGATGTGAAAGAAGAGGCTTCGCAAATGGCAGACTTGTTGTTTGCAAATCTCATCGCTTCAGAACACCTTGCGTTGGTCGAGCGGGATGAGATCGAGAATGTTTTCAACGAACTGCAACTCAATAAATCGGGAGTTGTGAAGACCGACGAGGCGACGCAAGTTGGAAAGCTCACCGGTGCCAAGCTGCTCATTTCCGGTTCCGTCTTGCAGGTCAATGGCGATCTTTATTTGGTCGCTAAGGTTATTGGTACGGAGACAAGCCGATTGTCGGGCGCTTCGGTGAAGGGTGCGATTAGTTCGGATTTGGGTGATCTGGCAAGGCAACTTGCCGAAGAAATTGAAACAATCGTTGCTGAAAAATCAGCGACGTTGCTGCCCAAGGTGGAGACGCCAAAAGACTGGATTGCCAATGCCAAGAAGAAGCTCGATGGCAAGGACTTGCCGAGCGTTACCGTTTCGATTGCTGAACGCCATATTGGGCAGCAAACCTTTGACCCTGCCGCTCAAATCGAATGCGAACATCTGCTGACCGAACTAGGGTTCAACGTGATCGCAGCCAGCAGTGCCAATGCTGTGCGAGCCGACATCGTAATCAAAGGAGAAGCGATATCGCAAACCGCGACACGAATAGGCGACATCGCGTCGGTCAAGTGCCGGGTCGAAGTTCAGGTATCGCATCAAGAGAATGGAAGCGTCGTGACATCGGACCGAGAAACCACAATCGGCATCGACTTGGCCGAACAAATCGCCGCCAAGTCAGGCCTTCAAGAAGCAGCCCGCAACTTAATCGAACGCATACTTCCCAAACTGGCAAAGTAAATAATACGCCCACTGGCGGGCTGGCGGCGTCTCGCGATCAGCGTTGCACGCGTTTGCCCATTGCTGAGTGCGAAGGTAAACTAAAAACATGAAGACTTACGAAACCGATGCGAAGGTTGGGCCGCAAGGTGAACTTACCTTAGAGCAGCTTCCGTTCGCCGACGGCCAAGTTGTGCATGTCCGCATTGAACCGAAACTTCAGCCCGGTCGTCCAACGGCCCCGCGAGTCCTCGGATTACATCAAGGCACAGTCACAATGAGCGAAGATTTCGACAAGCCGTTACCCGAATCGTTTTGGCTAGGGAAGGACGCGGGCGATGAAACTCCTGCTTGACACGCACACGTTCTTGTGGATGGACGCCGACCCCTGCAAAACTCTCGGCGACCGCCAAGTCGCTGATAACAGAACCCAGCAACGATCTGTTTCTCAGCGTGACAAGCCTCTGGGAAATCCAAATCAAATCGATGTTGGGAAAGCTACAACTACGCGTCCCTTTGCCCGCGATGGTTCAGCAGAATGAGCAGATAAACGGCCTTGTCGTCCTACCGGTCACGGCGGATTACGTGTACCACGTCGATCAACTTCCGTTAATACATAACGATCCTTTCGACCGACTCATCGCGGCCGTAGCGTGTGTCGAAGCGGCAACTTTGGTGAGTGCAGATGCCGTGTTTCAACAGTACCCGGTGAGAATTGAGTGGTGATTGTTGACATCGCGTTTCGAGCAATTGGCATTTCAGGTAGTTGAACTTGGTATAAGATTTCGTGTTTCGATTAGGCGACATCGCGTCGGTCAAGTGCCGGGTCGAAATTCAGGTATCGCATCAAGAGAATGGAAGCGTTGTGACATCGGACCACGAAACCACAATCGGCATCGACTTGGCCGAACAAATCGCCGCCAAGTCAGGCCTTCAAGAAGCAGCCCGCAACTTAATCGAACGCATACTTCCCAAACTGGTAAAGCAAATGAAACTTCGGATAGTTATCTTGATAATTCTTTGCAGCCAGTTCGTTTCGTCGACTCTGGTTGCAGAAACCGTGGCGGTTTTCCCAACCGACCAGTCTGGCGCGGCGATTGCCGATCTGTTGGAAGCCGAGTTGTCGCAAATTGACGGGTTTAATCTGGTCGACCGCTCGCGAATAGACCAAGTGCTGACCGAGCATCGTCTGTCGGTGTTTGGGAACGATTCGGACACGTTGCTGCTGGGCAGCTTGCTTGGTGTGGATAAATTTGTTGTGGGAAAGTTCCATCCACGGAACCGCCGGTCGACTGATCGTTTTGGATGGCAAACGCGGTGTTCGCTTGAGTGATCGCTCTTTCAGTGCAGGCGATGCGTTGAAAGTCGTTAGAAATATCTCACTGCATATTCAATCACTGGAGCAACAACAGACTGGCAATACCGGTCAACAACTGGTTTCGATTCTGTCGGTTCGCAATGTCGACCTCCCACCAAGTCGACAACACGAGATATCGCAAACGGTCTCAGCGATCGAGCAAGCCATTGCAACGCAGCCCGATTTGACTCTGCTGGAACGGACCAAGCTGCGGTATGTGGCACTGGAATCCAATCTGCCGCTGGCACAACGTCAAGCCGAGTTGCTTGCCGCTGCCACCCTTCTCACGTTGGAAATCTCGACTCAAGGCAATGGCATCGCTGTAAAAGTATTTGCCAAACAGCAAAGGAATAAGCCATTAGAGCAAACGAGTGTTCAAGTGCTACCGACTGGCGATACCAATGTAGTATGCGATGCAGTTCTGGATTTGTTGACCAAGTTGCCGCGAAATGCGGATGATGTCAGCAATCGTGATCACGAGATTGCAAAACTGGTTGAGGAAGGCATTCGTTTGCAGGCGAGTTCCAGCTTCGCTTCCGCTGCGCTCTGCTTTGAATCCGCTTATGTCTTGGGGGCTCGGGGGAACCTTTCCAACATGATGGTCCATGCACTGGACAATCAAGTTCGAACGGAGACTCTCCTCCATGCGCGGCCCAACGCAATCAAGACATTATCGGAACCGCAGTGGATTGACCTTGCTAAGCTGGCGACGTACCGCTTGCAGTATCTGCGTGAGTCACATCGCCAGCAGATGCTCCGACCGAGCTGGCCGTTTGTAAATCAACCCAGCCGATTTCCGGCTGACCGCTTGACGTCCGACTTCATTTTGCAATTCGGCCTGTTTCCGTCGCTGAACTATGCACACGTCGATCTTCCCACACAGACTGCGGCACGAGATGCTGTTAACGATTATCTCGTACAAGCGGAGAGATTGATCTTCGATGAGTTTGCCGCTGACGCACGACACAAGTTGACGGCCGATGACTTACACCGGTTTGAGACGGAACTCAAAGCATGTCGATTAAATTGTTGGTCCAAGAACGAATTGAGGTACTTCGCTTCCGATTGGCCTGAACGCTTTGCAATACGCTTCACCGAGAATCTCGACAATGAAAACTGGTTGGTTCACTGCGACAGTATCTTGCGAGCCGTCGAGTATTTGCCAGATGCCGTACTCACCGGATTGATCGACAGGTTTGATGGCGTTGACAAATCGATGCATCCTCGGTTGGCATTGGTGTTGCACTTCATTCGCTTGCAGGCTCGTATTTCTCGAAATCTCGATGCGCCTTACGATTCCGATGCAGGCGTCGATCAGCAGGTGGAAGTAATGCTGGACCGGTTGGTGGACCAGTACGTTCAATCCTCGGATGACCAAGTCACCACCCAATTTGTATCAGCAGAGTCACTTGGCTTTCGGCTTGGCGAGCAACATACATGTTTAAACAATGTGATTGGACGAACGATCGAGTTGATTCCGGATTTAACACGCCGTAATGCTAGTTCCAACAGAGCGTTTCTGTTAGGCCTAGAGAACGGGCATGTCATTCCATATTGCCTGACAGTGATGCTATCTTCCGCTAGTCGCGATGCATCGACGAAAGACACGATCGACAAGGCCGTAGCGCTATTCAAATCTCAGACCAATGCATTTCAGAACGGCGATCAAATCCTGTCGCGATTAATGCGAAAGCGTGATTCCCTGGTAAGCCCCATCGCTCGCAGTTCACCCATGACCAATGATGGCGATTTGCCGCTTGGGTGGAAGCATGTTCAAGAAGTATTGCTCCCGAAGCAGAACAGGGTTCGATGCGAGATTCTGAATTCAGCAATCAACAATACGCATTTTTATGTTCAATCGCAGCACTTCGATCGGCAACATGCCAAGCTCGTTTTGCAGATCCATCGAAAGAACCTTTACGATGATCGCGAACTAGAACTGGTAAGTCATTTCGATTTTTCTCAGTCTCTTGTCGATGCAAGGATGAAGCCTGAAGAAGGACCCGGCGGCCAACGACATTTCAGTCCCGAATTCCTTTCGCATTCATTCGATCAGCATGAAATTCGTTTCTCTGAATCTGCGGTGCTGATTCCCACGGCACGTGCTGGCCTGATCGTTGCTCCAAAGAATGGCGAACCGCCATATGCATTCGACGCTGAATCGGGCCTACCGTCGAACTACATCCAACAAGTTGCGGCAATAGCGACGACGGTCTACGCTTGGGTGGGAGAGCGAACGATGTTTGCAAATCTTGTCGCCATCGACCTCACCACACGCGAAGTGCGATTGTTGGTGTCCTGCCAGCGCCAGCAACCCCTTTCGCCACTGGAGAACTTTCCCGGTGCTTGGTGCGACTTGATGACACCCGCACCCAACAATGAATTGGCAATGGTGATGGTGGGTCGCGAAACGCGATCGGATCATTCTCGAGTCGGTCTTTGGATTTACGATCCTAAAGAACATTCATTCGAGCAAACGAATATTGCGACCAACGGACAGCAAGCCTGTTTGTTACAGCCGTTTCAGATCGCGATCCCTCGTCTCGATGCGGACTCGCGTGCCCGGACTTGGACAGTCTTTGATTTGACAAACAGACAGTTTCAAAACTTTCCGGCTCCCGAGGAAAAGCAAGCTCGATCGGCAGCACCGATTTGGCGTGATGATTCAGTCATTTGGTGGCACCGCAAGTTCAATGCAACCGCGTTTCGCCAGGATCGCGACAGTGGCAAAGTGACCCAGTGGCGAGTGCTTCCCGAAGGCAGAACGTCCGTCAGTAGCGTGCAGTTCCACCAAGGTGAGGACATCGTGATCGTTCGATCTGGTCTTGGCCGCATGTGGATATTGCGTGATCCCATGGAGGCGAGCATTCAATGATGTCGCTGAAGAGACGATGGATCGTGTCAACAGCAGTGCTGATAACGCGATACGATATCGTTTAAGAACGAAGCCTGCTCACGTGCCCAATGTTCTTGGGAAAAGATTTCGACCTCACGCCAACCGTCGAAACCAGAAGCATCCATCAACTGACGAATGAATCTCAGATCGATGCAGCCATCCCCCATTAGGGCTCGGTCGTTCAGGAAGTCTCTTGTGGGGACGCGCCAGTCGCAAAGATGGAAGGCAAACAATGCATTCAGTTTCCCGAGCAGTTTGATTTCCTCCGCCAAATCAGAGTCCCACCAAACGTGATAGACGTCGACCGCCACGCCCACGATTGGGTGCCCCATCGTTTCGCACATCAGGCGCGCATCGGTCAATCGATTGATGCACGATTTGTCCGCGGAGTACATCGGATGCAACGGCTCGATCGCCAGCCGAACATTGGCGGCGACAGCATCCTCGATCAAATGTTCGATGCCATCTTGAACCCAGCCACGCTGCGTGGCCAATGACGTTCCGGGGGTTGCTCCAACAACCAACACCAACATTTCCGCGGACATCTCACCCGCCATCTCAATCAACCGGCGATTTTGATCGATCCTCCGTAAGCGTTCTTCGCTGTTCACATCACAGAAGAAACCGCCTCGAACAAGAGCGGGGATTCTTAATCCCGCAGCAGCAACAATCGACCGAGCCGTTGTCGCGGTCATTCCCGCGAGGGCATCGACCCAAATGCTCATTCCCCGCACTCCGGCGGCGGCATACTGCTCCGCCGCGACTTCGAGCGGCCATGGCTTCGTGGTGATCGTATGCACGGCCAGTCGGTCCAAAGACAGCGGAGACTCGGCTTCAGTGTCCATGGATGGCCCGATTTTCCGCCTCCCGATTTCCCGCCGGTTCGCTGAACTCCGCCAGTTCGACCCAACGTCGCTCGCGAACCGATCGTATTCCCGCCTCTGCCAAGCGAACGCCCGCCGCAGCCGATTCGATGTTCCAGCGAAACGGTTCATCGCTGACACAGTGTCGGATGAATTGTTCCCATTGAATTTTGAATGCGTTGTCGTATTCAATCGCATTAGGCAGTTGCTGCCAACTCTCATAAAAATCAATCGGCTGCGCGATGTCTGGATTCCAAACCGGCTTGGGGGTTGCCGCAGCCCCCTGAATCCAACATTCACGAAGTCCTGCGACCGCCGAACCATTGGTGCCATCGACTTGAATGGTCAGCAAATCATCGCGGCGTACACGCGTCGTCCAAGAACTGTTGAACTGACAGGTCACACCGTTTTCGAGGACAAAGATCGCGTAGGCTGCGTCGTCGGCGGTGCATTTGTAAGGCGAACCCAATTCGTCGATGCGCTCGGGCAGTTCCGTCGTGGCATGCGCCAACACTCGATCGATTCGCCCGAACAAATCGCTAATCAAGTATTCCCAGTGGCAGAACATGTCGATCATCATGCCGCCGCCATCTTCGCTTCGATAGTTCCACGACGGGCGTTGAGCCGGTTGATCGCCATCATGGCCGGAAAAGACCCAGTAACCAAATTCCGCACGGACGCTGAGGATGTCACCAAAGAATCCTTGATCGCGAAGCAGCCTCAGTTTCCGAATGCCCGGCAGCCACAGCTTGTCCTGGACGACGCCGTTCTTGACACCGGTCCGCGCGGCGAGTTCAGCCAAACGGTGCGCTTCATCGGCGTCCGTTGAAATGGGCTTTTCACAATAGACAGCCTTTCCATTGTTCATCGCCTTACGAAGAATGTCTGGACGCATCTGGGTACTGGCCGCATCGAAAACGATGGCGACATCGGGATCGGAAATCACACGATCGAGATCGGTACTCCAATCGATCGAGCGTCCAATTTCACGAGTCGCGATCCCTTCGGCAAGTTGTTGGAGCTTCGCGGCGTTTCGCCCAACCAAAATAGGCTCAATCGGCTGGACATCACCCGACGCAAGCGTCACACCGCCTTCTCGCACGATTGCCAAAATCGAACGAATCAAATGCTGATTGGTTCCCATCCGGCCAGTCACACCATGCATGGCGATTCGCAGAGGAGGAAGTTTCATGGTGCGAGCCTCCCGAGAATCTCATCCAAGATCGCCACATCCGAATCGGGACGCTTCGGACTGTTGGGATGCGTCAACGAGGTTTGAATCCAGCCACGCAATTTCAGGAACTGAGCCGCATTGTGTTTATAAGCGGGAACGGGCGAACGAAAGGCGAGAAACCCCAAGTATTGCAGCAGATCGTTCAGTTCATAAAAAGCGCTGTCACCTTGTTCCCACATCGCGTCGCGACGAGCGAATTCGGCGGGAGCGAAGGTACTCAGCCCCAGCAAATAATCGCTGCCATACATCACCATATCGATCGCCAGATCGTTGCCCGTCAACACCCTAAAGTCTGGACGGATGGCATCGCGCAACTGCAATCGCCGCCATTCGAGCTGACGATTCAACGAGGAATGCTTCGCTCCCAAGCATTGCGGAACGCGCATCAATTGCTCGTACACGTCCAAATCGTAAATTGCACCAAAGGGGGCGAACATCGTCCCTAATTCAAACGCATAAAATTCGTCAGCGTGCCGTCCAATCTCCGTATACGATTCGATGATCCGATCCGGGGACTGTCGCGTCAGTCCGTAGCTTTGAAAGATTACCGGTATTCCACCGTGCGATCGGATCTCGTCGATCCTTTGCCGGTATTGATCCAGGTTGAACGAATCGCCGGGAACATCGCCGACAAACGCTCCGGCAACGAACGCTCCGTCGCCAACGGTCTCCTGCGTCAATTGCAAGACTTTCAGACGATCCCCGGTACCGATCAGGTTACCGTATCCAGTGTCCATATTGACGGCTGGAATGAGTCCGGCCTCCTTCGTTCGCGCGACGTGATCGCGGAATCCCGACCAATCGATCTCGGTGTCAGACAGCAAAGGAAGAAGGATCGCCGACATGCCGGTGATCTTGCGACGATAGCGTATGGGAGGGGTGTTGTTCATCATGTCCGCCAGTCTATGCGGCGGATCACTCGACGTCTTGGCGAATCAAGCAGCAACGACTGGCGTTTCGGGCAAAACAGAGTTACGATCGTTCGACATCCGGCAGTCGACTGAAGGTCCCTCGATCGTTCCACCGCTACTTGGTTCCCATGCATGACACGCCAGCCAGCTCCATTTCAAAGTCCTGGTCAAACCCGAACGACCCCCGTTCCGCCCGATGTTCGAGCCCATGGGTTGTGGGCGTTTGAAAGTCGCCACGATTCAAAATTCGTCATGCCGGCGACCATTCACCCGTTCTTCAAGTTACTTCTGATTCGCGAAGGAGCCGGCGGAGTCGAAATTGAAGGTGAGCAAAAGCCATGTCGGCAAGGTGATCTGATCATCGTTCCCGCAAACATTCGACATCGCGTCGTCGATCTTCCTCGCTCCCCGCTATCTTTGTACGGACTTGGTGTCTCGCTCCAGCAACTCCCTTCGGTCGTCTCAATTCTCGAGGACCTTCAGCCTGGCGTTTATGGCGAAAGCATGTTTCGCACCCTCAGAATCGAGCAACGATTACGAAAACTCCTCTATCTGAACGATCAGAACGACGCCGCCGGCCAGCTCAGCAGCATCGCCACGGCACTCGACCTGCTGGCGGAGCTTTCGTTAGCTCTCAACCCACCACGAACTCGCGGGGCATTAAAGACCGCCCCATCGGTTCGACACGCAGCGGGCAAGATGAGGATTTGCCTGACGATCCGTTGCTGGAAACATATCTCGCCTGGCTGCACCGCAATTTTTACGAATCGTTGACACTCAACGATGCCGCCATCGCCACGGGAATGTCGCGACGCACGTTCACCAATCGTTTCAAAGCACGAACGGGAACCACATGGCTTGAGTATGTAAATGTCCTGAGAATTCGACATGCGGAAATTCTTCTCAAACAGGCGGACAGCAAAGTGACGTCCGTCGCTTTTCAATGTGGCTTTGAAGACTTGACGACGTTCTACCGTGCATTCAAGCGAATCACCGGCAAGAACCCCAGCCAAATGCGAGCCTCTTAAAGAATGAAACCGCAAGGCATAAGCCCATTCCCCAGGTTGAAACCTGGGGGTTATGCCGTGCTTGGTCTGCAATGATGCCTTCACGTTAAATGAAGCGAATCACCTCATTTCTGACCACGCGACATATAAACGACATCGTCCCGTCACGACGATTCCAAAAGACAGTTGCCCGACGAAACCGACGAAACAAAACCGGAATCGTACGAGTTTTGTGTGAATACCCATTTATTGACACTTCAACGGAACGTTCATTGACAACCTTTCGCGCAACGGTTAGATCTGCTCGTTCTTACACAGCGGGCGATACAGGAACCGACGCCGACGTAGGCCGAACTCACGGCCTCGGCAGGTTGATCTTGCGATGTGGTCGCTCTAGGGACCGTCGCACATAACGCATTCGCATTTCGAGAACGATGTGCAGTCACCAGGAAACCGCGAGTCCTTTTCGCATCAAAAATGTTAGGCCTGCGTCCGTATGGTTATTCGTCATTTTAGCGTTGAGGAAATGAGGTTAGCATGCTCCCTCATCAGCCATTGAATCAATGCCGCTCGCAAGTCCTTTGCTACTTCAAGCAGTTCCGTTGCATCTCTCGCTTCAACCACCCCGGTGCGATCATACATCGCTTGCCCGCGTTGGCGTGAGGAAACTTCGATAAAGTCAGCGATCTTCGTAAACTCTTTACCGAGGCAAAACGGTAACGCTTCAATCGTTCGCTTGTGGTGCCCTTGCCCTTTCACAACCATGTAGCCGCTCGCGCGCAAGGCGATCGCGCATAGGTTCAAGGCAGCATCGTACGCATGCATGAATTGCCCGTCGACACTCAACCCCAAGATCGACGCATCACTGATTTCGCGATCAACGACCGCAAACAATTGCGTGATCTCGGCCAATGTAGGTGGTGATTCTTTAAGCCAGTGGTTGCGTTTCCAATCCTGTAAGCTCATTGAAAAACTCCCTTTCGGTTGCGGCTACATCATCCGTAAGAACAAAGTTTTTAGGGTTGTTGACGACCTCCGTTGCGAACGCCTCTCCATTGCGAAACTTCGCGCTGAAAGTTTGCATGGAATAAATCGTCGGATTCACTTCGCGGCCAAGCGCGGATTGCATGCTTTTAATGGATGGAGCGATTTCCTTCTGCGAAACATCTCCGATCAGCATTAAGTCAATGTCACTGTCTCGCCCCTGGTCATTTCTCGCCACGGATCCATAGACGAACGCAAACCGAATCTTCTTCGCATGTTGTCGCAGCAAACTCGTGATGACGGCCTCTCGTTGAAAGCCACCCCTACGTTCGCGTTCGTCGACAAGCCCTTTAATCTCCATCAAAATGTGCCCACACGGTTTGTAGTCCATGTACGGTCCACTCCCCGCATCGCGGAGGATTCTCTCCAGCTTTAGCGCTAGACTCGCATCCCACGGTATTTTCCCGGAGATCGTATGCCCCGCCAAGACCCTCGCGGCCGCGAATGATTTTAGCGTTGCTTCATCGATCCAATCGCAGAACAGTCGGAGGTGCTTTTCCGCAACAGACGACAGCGACGAGATGGCCGCGATCGAGAAATCGTCCGCAGATTCAGCCGATGCTTTCGATAGCAGGAACTCTTCAACCTCCGGTGATTCGACAGCACTTTCTTCCAGCGCGTAGGCTGCGTATCGTCGAACTCGCTCGTCTTCCGTTGCATCCGAAAAAATATCCATCAGCATCTCTTGCAACGGCACGCTACCGACGGCACCGTGCTCCAAAGCAAGCGCGCAGGAACTTCGCACGTCTGGTGGTTCAGCACGATCTCCAAGCAGCGCCCGCAACTCGTCACTGCAGGAGTGCAGTTCCCAATCGATTGAACCAATGGCGACTGCAGCGGCAGCGCGAATCCGCGATGAGCTTTTCGATTGCAATGTTTTTAAGAGCGTGCCAAGGATTGTCTTTCGGTGCTCCATATCATCGTCGAACATCTTTGCAAAGCGCATTTGATGGATGATCGCTATTTTCGCATCATCGTCGATGTTCTTTTTCTTCAACCAAGTTGCAGCCTCCGCCTGCCACCGATCGAACTTGCTCACAAACAATGGCAAATTGGGAAAATAATGAATCTCTTGGTGTTTCCCGGCCGACATGGTTCGTTTCAAGACGGGGGAGTTCTGTTCTTCCGTAGACGCTTCGATTTCAAACGAGTACGGGCCTTGGGCAGCAAACATCAACATTCGATATTGGCGATCCGGGAGGTCCCGTTCGGCGGTTGTCAGAATAATGTCCTTTGTTTCTGCGGCAACTTCTTCGTAACGCGTTCCGGTAAGCATTCGCAACGCCTCAAAAACATCCATGGTTACACCCAGCCATGGATTGCTTCCGAGACTCCGCAACGATTCAAAGATGCTCTGGATGAAACTTCGATCCGAAACCGTTGCTCCGTCGGCAAGGCATTTGATTGCGAGTAACTCCCCTCGTCGAAGAAATCGTCCCGTGGGGTCACAATCATCGACAATCAGCTTGAGCAAATCCTCCGCTGGACTTGGGCTAACCTGAGCGGCAACCAAACGAGTGACCTCGGACCATTCCGGATGATAAACGTGCGGCCCGACAACTTGCGCCAGGCCCGCATGGATCGGGTCGATGTTGGATTCTTCAATCAATCCAATCGCGGCGAAGTACTCTTGCATTGTCCGATGGGTAAAGGCGAACACGCTGGGCAAACGCTCATCCAACAATCCGGCGCGCGCTGAAACGAACCGGAGGATCGGATCGGCCTGTTTTTTTGCCGTCGATGAATCAAAACCAAGTCGATTGCAAAGCGTGCCGTGTAAGTGTTCGATGACCCACCAACGATGGGCGGAAAACAATCCCGCGCGTTGCATTGCCAACGCGAGTTCCGCGATCAACCACCGCAACTCGCGGGTGTCGAGATCAATGTTCCCTGTCTCTCGGAATCCGTGTTCTTTACGCTTGCTCTTCTCCCAGGAATCCAAAAATACTTCCGTGACCTTCTCGTACAGATCGACGCGTCTGCGGGGAAGGGCATAGCCACGAGCTTTGCACATGACAATCAATATCGTCAAAATGAGAGGGTTGCCAGCCAATTGACGTACGCGTGGGTTCTCAAAGATGGAATCCGTCAAGTCGCTTTCGATTTTGTTCGCTGACTCGTGCTTGGAGTTGGACAGAATAGTCGACCATTTCGAGATCGCCTCTCGGATTTGATCGTCACCGTATTCCTGCAACTCGACGATCTGAAAATCGAGTTCCTTCCATGGCAATTCGTCAAAACCGCTCACCCGCGATGTGACAACATAACGCTGACTGGGGAAACGCTTCACAAAGCTCTTGATCGCGTCAATCAATTTGGCCCGCAGACTGACATTGCCTCGGTCGACGGTCTCGGTCCCATCAGAACCAAGAACTTCATCTAGCCCATCGAACAACGCCAAAACGGATCCAGGCAGTTGCCGGAGTTGACGCTCCAATGGCTCGACGATATCAACACACTCCATTGCTTCCGCCTGAGAAACAACCCAATCGAGTATCGTTAGGTCGGACTGCTCGGACATTGCCAAGGCAAATTCCGGAAGTCGGACCACGATCGGTAGATCCATGGCGTCCACGCCATCGGTCGCAACTTCGGTTGCCAAGAACTGAACCAATGTCGTCTTGCCAGCCCCCGGCACTCCTAGGATGACCGTCCGTCGATTTGACTTGATTAAATCAATTGCCGGTACATGCTCCTTGCTTCCCGCAGGCATACTTAAGCAGCTATCCGCATCTCTGTCTGATCGGTGCTGAGCCCCAGATGCGTCGCTGCCGGCCGGCGGAACGTAAAACGTGTTCAGTGGTTGCTTTTGAAGTTCCGCAAATCCTAGCCCGAGTGATTTAACGCGATGTTTTTCGTACATCTTCCGTCTGTAACGTTGCAGTACATCCATGCCAGCCAAGTGTTCTTCGCTCAGCCCAAGCGCAGCCACAATCTTGTGTCGCGTCTCGGGCCGGACGCTCCCCGTTCCTCCGCCAAAAATTCGATTGATTTGAACACGTGATACACCCGATCGCTTTGCCAATTCGACCTGACTGAAACCTTGCTTTTCCGCAATTTCTCGCACGATCAAACCAAAATCGTCTTTGTTCATATCAGTTTGGTTGCCTATCGAGAAGGAAACAAAGGTTGACGCCATATGTTACACATGATACAGAAATGCGTCTTTTCATTGGAGTATAGTGCGATGTTTTATAGCAAACAATAGCTCGATGCCCCCTTCGAGTGCTTTCAGGGCGAAGCACGTTTTGTCGCTTAAATCATTGATGAACGTCTTTGATCGTATCTTGCGGCAAACCTTTCTTCCGTTGATCTTGCGACGCAGTCGCACTATCCGAATACCCAGAAAGTCCCGCACCTGCGCTGTCGGCTCACCGTCTTCGGATAGGTTCAAAGGATCGCGTATGCCACTGCGGTGCGATTGCGTTGACTTTGCCGGTTGCACTGGCAAACATCCAGCGTCGCGATTCAATGGTCGATGGAGTTTCCTGGTATTGGGCTGATCGAAGAATGCCAGCTTGTTCAGCCTACTGGTTCAAATGGCTCGGCGGTCGACGTTGTACGTTGCATGGTCCGAAACGAGGTGATTCGCTTCATGTACCGCGAAGGACTCTTTTCGGACCACGCACGGTATAAAACAACACGACATGCCGCGTTGCATTGCCAAACGGAGACAGCATGACGGATCACACAGGTTTTGCGACGGATCGCAAGCTCGACAACAAGGTAAACAAGTGTGTTGGCATCTGGCGATTGCTCGAGCACTTTCATCATGGTCCCTGGACCGACTTGTACTACGCTCAACCCGCCGAAGCGGCCGGCAGTCCTCGAGCTGATTATGTCGTCAAAATGGTGACCGACACCATTGATGCGGCAGGTCGAAGGTCAGTTGCAATTGCGGCAAGAGGCTGCGTGTACGAAAGCGGTTCGCCATCCGAATTTGATAGCGTTGCTGGATGCTAGGCTTTCCGCTCCGCGACCTTATGTGGTCTTTCCACGACTTGAAGGACAAACATTGGCGGCTTGGCTGACGCAAAAGTATTCACAACCCGTTCCCGTTTGTTTGTGGTGGATCCGGCAGGCCGCTCAGGCGTTGCAGGCTCTGCACGATGCTGGCTGGATTCATTCGGATATCAAACCCGAGAACATGCTGATCAACTTGCGAGGGCACCTGACGTTGATCGATCTCGGTTCGGCAAGGCGCAGCGGCGAGACAACGTCGGAGGATCGCTATCAAGGAACGCCCATTTACTCGGCACCCGAGATGTTCCAGTCCGGTGGTGCGGCGATGCCATCGGGAGACGTCTATTCACTGGGAATGGTCTTCTATCAGACACTTGCCAAGACGCTTCCGCAAGAGACGCTTCGACCATTGGATTTCAGCATTCTGACGAAGCAGGCGTTACGGATTCGGTGGTCGCTTTGATCGAACGGATGACGCATCTCCGGCCTCAAGAGCGTCCCACGGCGTGCGGTTTGGTCGACGAGATCTTTAAGCTGGAAATTGAGACGCTAGGGACGCATATTCTGCCCAACGAGGTCGATTCGCAGCGAGATGTCGCTTAGACTGGTGGGTCGACAAGGCGAGCGGCCAATAGAAGTATACCTGCCGTTTTCACGGTAGGATGGACTTCCAGTCCGTCCTTAACACTTACGGACGGACTGGAAGTCCATCCTGCGTACGCTTATCGGCCGCTCGCCAAAACTGACGCAACCTCGGCTTTGTGAACCTATCCGCCATGATGAATGTGATCGCTGAACGTCCCATCATGCTGGTTCTGATGTTGCTTGTCATCGCGGGCGTCTTTGCTTTTGTTTGGATGCAAACCGGCAAACGCGCATTGTTAATCATCGCCGCGATCTTTCTGGGCCTGATTCCCGTCGGGCTGTACGTTGAACGCGTCTGGGTGACCGATCGTGAATCGCTCGAACAAACGATCATGGATATCGCCGCCGCTTTGGAAGCGAACGATCATGAAACCGTTTTCAAGCACATCGATCCGAAAGCGAATCAAGCTGTTTTGGCCGCCAAGAGTGAATTGCCTCGATTTGAGTTCCAGCAGGTTCTCGTCAATCGCGGCAGCTTCCGGCGATTCGATGTTCGCAGTGATGTTGAACCGATTGAAGCGATCACCGATTTCAACATCAATGTGATCGTCTCGCTGCGAAGCGGTGGGCACACCGATGTCCGTGTGCCGCGCCGACTGATCGTCAAGTTTCGCAAGTCGGACGGTCTGTGGCGAGCGGTCGAATACACGCACTTACCAATCATTGGCGACCCGGATGGTTACAGCCCCAACGGTGGCAAGCCGCCGACGTTTTAGACTTGGATAGACGGTCACTTCATGCATACGATCGTTGCGGACTCCATCCATTTAGCGTTTGACGGACAAGCGATCATCGATTCGCTGAGCGTTCGTGTCGATGCGGGGGAACTGGTTGCGATCGTCGGTCCCAGCGGATGCGGAAAGACGTCCTTCTTGCGAATGATCGCCGGCTTGGAATCACCGACGCGCGGCAGTTGCGTCTTTCCGATGGACCGATGGATCGTCCAAAGATCGCTTACGTTTTTCAAGATTCAACGTTGTTGCCGTGGCGAACGGTCGTTGAGAATATTGTGTTGCCGCTGGAATTGGCCGGCAAGTCTGGTCGCCAGTCGTATCAAGCGGCCGAAGAAGCCCTGCGATTGGTCGGTCTGCGAGACGACGACGCTGCCAAATTCCCGAGGATGCTTTCGGGAGGCATGCGGATGCGTGTCTCGCTGGCTCGCGCCGTTGTAACACATCCGCAGGTGATGTTATTCGATGAACCTTTCGCCGCGCTGGATGATCTTTTGCGAAGTCGCTTGAATGAAGAGATCTTGCGTTTGTGGAAGGATCAGCAATGGACGGGGGTCTTCGTCACGCATCACGTCAGCGAAGCGATCTTCTTAAGCAAACGTGTCATCGTGTTGACCGATCGACCAGCGCGGATCGCGGAGGTCTTCGACATACCGTTTGAATACCCTCGTTCGGCTTCGCTGCGGACGACGCCGGCATTCAACCAGATTGTCGAAAAGATCGTCGCCCAGCTTCGCGGAGGTGAGCGATGACGAAGCGTTTGGCGCTCGCCACGTCCAACCTTTGGCCGATGTTGGTCGCGTTGTTCGTATTATTGGCGGCATGGTCGGCGGCGAAGTATTTCGGTGGAATCAGAGATTACTTTGTTCCGTATCCATGGAAAGTCATCGAAACGGCGATTCGAATTCGCGGTGAACTGGCCGAAGCGACTTGGTTAACGGCGCGGGCCGCTGTTTGCGGCTTTGCCATGAGCACAGTGATCGGGGCGGTCATTGCGATCCTGTTCAGCCAGTTCCGCTTGCTGCGATTGGGATGCTTTCCCTATGCCGTTATTTTGCAAACCGTCCCGATCGTCGCGATCGCGCCGTTGATCACCTACACACGTGGTCCGGGGTTTGGAAGTGTGGTGTTGATCGCTTTTATCGTCAGCCTGTTTCCGATCATCGCGAATTTCACAGCCGGGCTGAGCCGCGTTCCCGCGGGCTTGTTGGAACTCTTTCAACTCAATAACGCCTCACGTTGGCAGACGATTTGCAAACTTCAGATTCCCCATGCGATTCCCGATCTGGTGACCGGCATGCGGACGTCCGCCGGGTTGGCGGTGATCGGAGCGATCGTGGGAGAATTCTTTGCGGGAAACAGCAGTCAAGGACATGGGTTGGGCTTCATGGTGCCGCAGCGAATGGATCGACTGCGAGCTGATGAAGCCTTCGCCGCCGTCGGCATGGCAACCCTGCTGGGCATCGCGATGTTTATGAGTGTATCGTGGATGGGCGGGACGCTGTTGTCGCGTTGGACACAGGCGGATCGACGGTCAGGCGGGATCTGAACGTCACGTTGGTTAGGGGATGACACAAACGCAATGCAGATTCATTTTGGCGACGAAACGTTCGAGCTTCTGATCGAGGGAGGAATGTATTGGCCCTGTGAATCGATGTTGTTGTGCAGCGATCTGCATCTGGGAAAGGAAGCAAGCTTTTCACGCATGGGATTGGGGGTTCCACGAGGCGCATCGCGTCAAACGCTTGCTCGGGTATCGGCAATGCTCCAACGATGCCGGGCGGAACAGCTTGTTATTCTGGGCGACCTGTTTCACAATCGGTCGGCATTGGCAATAGACGTGATTGACCTGTTTCAACGATTCATGGAACAACATCACACTCTGTCGATAACGCTTGTCTCAGGCAATCATGATCGCAGTGCGGGTGACTTGCCTGCGGACTGGCGGATGCATGTGGAAGACGACCGCTTATCGCTGCGAAGATCGAACTGCTGCATGAAGCTCCTTCCACGGCGGATTCGGCGGCGGAATACGGATCGGTTTCGAATCGCCGGTCATTTGCATCCCGCCGTGCAGATCCGATGGGGAGATATCAGCGGAAGATATCGTTGCTTTTGGCAGACCGAGCGTAACTTGATCCTTCCCGCACTGGGGCAGTTCACAGGGGCGATGACGATTTCGCGACAGCCGTCGGACAAAGTCTGGGCCTTGCTGGACGAAGAAATTGTCGCCATCCAGCGCTGACGTCTATCGGTAGCGATCGATGACCTCGGGCAGCGGATAGGTTGTGATGTCTCCTTCAGGGCCGTCAGCTTCGATGGCTCGCAGTCGGTCAAAGCCTTTGCTTGCGAGGATTTCGCGGCGACGAACATATTCCGGATCGAGAAGCTGCTTGTCGCACGGGCCGTCACACCGAACCGGCGTGAACATCGGATGGACGATGAATTGTGCCAGCACCGGATTGCAACGAATATGCCGTTCCGGGGACGTGTGCAGCCGCTCAGGTTCCAGTTCGCCAATGACGAACCTCAGATAGAGATCGCTGTCGCTGATGTTTTCCACATCATCGCCACAGACCTCACAGCGATAACCTTCGTCGCATCGCCCATTGTTTATTGTTCAGATTTTGAAGTGGGACACGGTTCGTTGAGATATACGTCGCGTGTTCAGAAATGAGGTGATTCGCTTCATTTAACACGAAGGCAGCATTTCTGACCACGCGACGTATAAACAGAACTCACAGTATTGGCGTTCTGAGCTTTGCGAACGACCCCCATGAGTTCGCCTCATGGGTGAAGTAGACTGATAGCTAGAAAGAAGGCCCCGAGATGCCCCGCTTTCCGCCGTCCGCCCGCGTACAGGCGGGCGGACGGCGGAAAGGAGCGATGGTCTGGGGAACGCGTCCTTAGCCAACAATCCAGTGGCTCACGCCATCTGCAAGCTACATATCAGCCTTACGGCCTAAAAGGTTCCCATTTCGCATGATTGTATCGCATCGCTTAATCATAACGTCATCACTTCTTCTGTTTTGCGCGACTTGTGCGGGGGACGAAGGACCGATGGTCGAACTGACACAATCAACCCGGTTGATGAACGGTGACGAACCGTTGACGACGTTGTCTGCCGGGACGCGGTTGTATTTTCTGGAACAACGCGATCAGTGGGCGTTGGCCAAAGATCCTGATTCGGACTTGAAAGGCTGGATCAATATTCGGGCGAAAGCGTATCGCGAGATCGGCACATCGCAATCGGAACAGGAACGCTTGAAGGCGGGCTACCGCGATTGGAACAGGGCCGACGCGTTGGAGGAGGAAAACAAGTTGGCTGAGTCGGCGGAACTGCGACGTCGATGCTTGGCGATCGAGCGAGAGATTTTTGGCGACGAGCATCCCGATATCGCGCAGTCGACCCTTCGTATTTCACGGGCGATGATCACGCTGGAACGCTACGACGAGGCGGAGAAGGGGCTGCGAGAGGGGCTATCGATCTGCGAGAAGTACCTCGGAGAAGGTCACATGCGTACCGCTTCGACATTGTTTTCGCTGGGCGAATTGAGTCATCTGCGAGGAAAGTTGGACGACGCGAAGGCTTACTACAATCGCGCGGTCGATGGATTCAAAACCGAAGACGAACCGGTCAACATGGATGTCGCCAATACGATCAGTCAGCTTGGCTTGGTGCATTACGACGCGGCGGAGTTTCAGCAAGCCGTGTTGCAGTTTCGTCAAGCGCTCGAAATGTACCGAACGTTGCTCGGTGATAAAGAAGAACAGACAGCGACAACGTGGGGCAATTGCGGTGACTCGCTGTATTCAATGGGAAAGTTCAACGAAGCGCTGGCATGTTACGAACAGGCTTTATCGATCAGGATTGAGTTGCACGGCGAAGGCCACGATCAGGTCGCGTACTTGCTGACCAGTTGCGGTAATTCTGCGATCAGTGTCGACGACTTTGATAAAGCGGAAAGCTACTACGAGCGATCATTGAAGGCGCATTTGAAGGCTTTCGGTGAAGACGATTACAACACGGCCGTCGCTTTGCAGAATTGCGGTATCCTGAAGGCGAGGCGGGAGGAATTCCAAGACGCGATCGAGTTCTATCAGCGATCGGCGAAAGCGTTTGCCGCAGCCGATGCGTCGAACTCGCCAGGTTTCGCAAACTTGCTGTTCGACTGGGCGTCGGTCCGGTACGAAATCGATGACATCAAGGGGAGCAAGGAGATGTTCTTGGAGACGCTTGCGATCTTGGAGGCATCGCCGAACCCGGATCAATATCTTATCGGAGCAACGTTGAATTGGCTGGGAAGCGTGGCCTCCGACACGCAGGAGGATGCCGACGACGTCAAGGACTATCATTTGCGTGCGTTGGAGGTATTCACGAAGTCTCTTGGTGAAGAGAGTGTTCCCGTTGCCACGACCCTGCGGAAGCTCGGTGAAGTCGCATGGCGGGTCGACGATTTGGTGGCGGCCAAACAGTATCTCGACCGTTCGCTGGCGACACTGGAACGGCTTGGCGATGTGAACCGAAGCGAGGTTGCGAACACGCTGACCATGCTGGGACATATAACGCACTACGCCGGCGATCTGGTTGCCGCTCGGGCTCATCTTGATCGGGCTCTGGCGCTTCGCACGGAAGTCTACGGGGAACAGAGTTCGTACGTCGCCGATTCAATCTCGAACTTGGGGGACTTGGAGCATACGCTGGGAAACTACGACAAGTCGATGGCGTTGTTTCAACAAGCTCTCCAGATTCACAAGAAGATCTATGGTAACAAGGGGACCTATGTGGCGCAGACGCTTGGCTACATCGCCATGGTCTTGCGTGATCAAGAACGGTACGAACAGGCGCTGGAAGTGAACGAGCAGGCGTTGCGGAGCATTCGTGACTTACTGGGTGAGAAGCATGTCAACGTCGCGCGGCGATACAGCATGGCGTCGGATATCCACCATCGCATGGGCGAGCTTCAGCAGGCCGAAGAGGCCGCGCAAAAAGCGTTGGAGACGTTTCGGCACACATACAGCGAATCGAATCTGGAAATCGTCAACGTTCAAGAAACCTTGGCGTTGATTCAGCGAGATCGCGGAGAGCTGGATCGCGCTCGTTCCGGGTTCCTGAACGCGCTGAAGATTCGCAAACAGGTGCTTCCTGCCGATCATGGGACCATTTCCTGGGTGTACATACAACTGGCCGAGTTGGAAACGCAGGCGCGGCAACCTGAACAGGCCGGGCAGTACTTTGAATTCGCCAGACGGATCGCGCGGATGCGTTTGGCTCGCGTGCTCCCCACAATGTCCGCCGTCGAACAAGTGCGGTACATCAAAACCACCGAGGCGGAGAGCTTTGACAAATGCCTTACCTTTGCGATCCAGCACGCCGACATCGAACGCGTCAAACTGTTGTCGCTCGGCTGGCTGATCAATGGCAAGGGTATCGGACAAGAGGCATTGGCCGAAAGCGCGTTGCTGTCGCGACCGGAGACGATCGACGATGTTCGTCGATTGCGTGTCGTTCGGGCGATGTTATCCCGTTTGGGAAGCCGTCTCGATTCGACCGACGACGAGCAAACGCGTCGCGAAAAGATAGCGGTCCTGGAAACCGAACAGCTCGACTTGCAACGCAAGATCGCGGCGGCGGGGACGGGAATGTCCAATGCCGACCCCTGGATCTCGGCGGGACAATTGCGAGACAGCCTTCCTCCTGGGTCGGTAATGATTCAGATTGCCCGGATTGAACCGTACGATTTCAATGGTCTCCCCGATCGAAAGGCCGGAGCGTCTTCAGCGTCACGGTTTGGCGAATCGATTTATGTCGCGTGGCTCATCCCCGCGACAGGCGAAGGGGATGTGAATGTCGTTCCGCTGGGGACCGCGAAAGCGATCGATCAGCTTGTCGATTCGACTGTCCGCGAAATGAAGAAGGTTCCGGTTCAGCCGAGTCGCGAGCAGGAACAGGAGGCGACACGAGGCATCCGATCGACCTTGCAATCGCTGGCCTCTGAATTGCTCAAGCCGCTCTATCCCCACATTCAATCGGCGAAGCAATGGATCATATGCCCCGACGGAGCGTTGTGGTTGGTTCCGTGGGGTGCGTTGCCGGTGGGGCAAGACTATGTCATCGACCGTTACGACCTTCGCTACGTCGTCAGCGGACGCGAACTGGTCGCAACCAGGCGGTCTGCGACGGGCGTGTCCGAACCGGTTGTTGTCGCGGACCCCGATTACGACATCAATCTTCGCGAACTGATCGATCGCCCGAGACCGTCGACGAAAGAGCCGACCCCCTATAATACGCTCGCCATGCGATCAGCCGACGTGATCGGACCGGTCGAGCGTTTGCCGGGAACGGCCGTCGAAGCAAAGTTGATCGCGCCGGAATTGGAAAAAGTGACGCGACGCCAGCCGAAGGTCTTGTTGCGATCCGACGCCACGGAATCGCAAATCAAGTCGCTGTACCGACCCGAAATTCTGGTCCTCTCCACGCATGGCTTCCTGTTCGAGGATCAACAGCTTTCCGAGGAGGCGGATGACCGCGATTCGGAGTCCTCGAAAACCGAAGCGTTACGATCGCGCGACGGTTCGTTGGTCGCCAATCCGCTGTTGCGATGCGGTCTGCTGCTGGCTGGGTGCAATCAACGTGATAAACTGGACGATTCGGTGTCCGATGATGGCGTGCTAACCGGATTAGAAGTTGTCGGCATCGACTTGCGAGGTACCGAGTTGGTCGTCTTGAGCGCTTGCGACACCGGTCGCGGGAGTGTTCAATGCGGCGAAGGTATCGCGGGTCTTCGGCAAGCCTTCCAGTTCGCCGGAGCCGACGCTGTTGCCGCGACGTTGTGGACGATTCCGGATGACCAGACCGTGATGCTGATGCAGGCATTCTTTCAGAATCTGGCCGACGGAAAGGATCATGTGAAGGCGCTGTGCGATGCCCAGCGTCAGATCATTCAGCACAGGCGAAGCGTATCGGGCGTGGCACACCCATTTTTCTGGGCCGCTTTCACTTTAACAGGTCGATAACGATGAAATCTGCTTTCGTATCCCGCATGTTGCTTGCGATTTGCGTCGCGACATTCCTTTGGTCGATCGAGTTGGCCGCCGATGAAAAATCGGCCGAACGCATCGACGCTGAACGAGAACTCAGCCGCTGCTTGAAAGTTTACGGCGAACAACACGCTGAAACCGCCTTAGCGTTGTTCAACATCGGTGACGTTTGCTACAACGAAGGAGATTATCCCACGTCGATCGATTATCTGAAGCGAGCCGCCCGCGCCTATCGAAGTGTTTACGGACAGAACAACATCGACGTCGCCGCGTCGCTGAACAACTTGGGATTGTCCCTTTTTTGGAACTCGCAGTACGAACCGGCCCGCGATTATTACCTTCAGGCGTTGGCGATCTATGAACGGGTCGTCGGTCGCAAGAATCCCGATTCGCTCAACACGATTCACAACCTGGCGGATGTCTGTATCTATTTGGAGGAATATGAACAGGCGAAGACTTATCTGGACGAAGTCCTTCGAGAGCGACGGAAGCTTTTCGGCGAAGAGGATGATGAGACGCTTCGCACACTGCAGGCGATGGGTGATCTGGCCAGAGAATCAGGCGATTCTGAAGAGGCTCGCAAACTGTTTGACCGTGTGTTGAAGGTTCGCATTGAAAAGCACGGGGAACAGAGTCAGTTGTCCGCCGAGAGCCTAAGTGCGATCGGCGATCTTTGCTACAACGAAAATAAGTTTCCTGAGGCATTGAAATTCTACAAACGAGCCGCCAAAGCTTACGAAACGTCGCTGGGATTTAAAACATATGAGGTGTCAAACACCTTGCGAGGAATCGGCGACTGTTTGCGAGCGATGAGCCTCCCACGCGACGCCCTGAAAGTGTGCGAGGAAGCGTTGGCGATCTGTCGCGAACTGTATGGCGAATTGGACGTAGAGTACGTCTACTGCCTGAAGGCCGTTGGCTTGTGTTATCAAGACATGTCGCAGTTCGACGAGGCGGAAACGAGACTTCAGCGGGCACTCGATCTGTTGATTGAGATCAACGGCGAGGAGGATCTTGAAGTTGCCCAGGCGCTGGCCGACTTGGGCGTTCAGGCACGCCTCCGCGGCAAGCTGCAGGACGCTCAAACGTTTGCTGAGCGATCGCTGTCGCTGCATCGTAAACTGCTGGAAGACGATTCGCCCCAGATCGCTCAAAATCTGTTGGAACTGGGCGTGATCGCTTTTGAACGCGATCAACGTGAAAAGTCGAAGGAATATATCGAACAGTCGATCAAGATTTACGAAGCCGCCGGCGAAGCGTATCGCTACGACGTCGCATACTGCCTGAATCGCTTGGGCAATCTTTTGTCGTACAGCTTTGAAGACTTTGACGCCGCGTTGGATTGCCATCAACGGGCGCTGCGCACCATGAAGGAGATGTACGGCGATGGGGACGTCGATGTCGCCTCGACATTGCATGATCTGGGCTTGGTCGCGTTCAATCTGGACGATTATCCCAATGCGTTGACGAATCTGAATCAAGCGGCTGCGATTTACAGGCAAATTCACGGTGACGACCATGCCGACTTCGCTCGCGCCTTGTCGACGCTCGGGCAGGTAACCGCGACGATGGGGGACTATGCGGGTGGTCGGGTTCAATTGGAGACGGCGTTGCGAATCTTTCGCGCGCAGCCGCAGCCCGTGGCGTCGGATATCGGCAACATCCTGCAGCAACTCGGTTGGCTGTCGATCAATTTGGGGAACTACGATGCGGCGCAAACGCAACTTGAGGAATCTTTGCAGGTCTATTCAGACAACTACGCCGCCGACAACACGTATCTGGCGGCCCCATTGCAGGCTCTGGGCTATTTGTGTCTCAGTCGCGAAGAATACGAACCGGCTCGTCAATATTATGAACGGGCACTGAAGATTTTTCAGTCGAAATTGGGGGCAGAGAATAGTCGCGTCGCGATGTTGTTGAATGACCTGGCCTCGGTCTGTGTCGCGGAAAAGAAGTTTGATCAAGCGTTGGATTACGTTCAGCAGTCGCTGAACATCAGTCAAAAGGCCTTCGGCCGCGAGCATTCGGTCGTCACCGACGCCATGTATCAACGTGCGATGGTGTATCGAGCGATGGGGCGGTTCGATGAGGCGGCGAAGGACTTGGACGAATCACGATCGATCCTGCGACGACTGTTCGGCGAAGAGAGTATTCATATCGCTCGAAATTTGATGACCGCCGCGGAGGTGGACGTGATGGCGGGGAACGATTCCGCCGGACAAAAGATTCAACAATCGCGGCGGATGGTTCGCCGATATCTGGCCGGCGTCCTGCCGACGCTGAGCAGTGCGGAGCAGATGCAGTTTCTGGAGGAAACCGAAAACGAAGCGTTCGCCACCGCGTTATCGTTCGCCGTGCGAAACGTCGATTCGGAACGAACGATCCTGCAGTCGATCGGTTGGCTGGTCAATGGAAAAGCGATCGGCCAGGAAGCGTTGGCTGAAGGAGCGTTGTTGTCGCGTCCGGAGACGGCCGGCGATGTCCGGCGTCTGCGAACGGTTCGATCCAAGTTGGCTCAGTTGAGCACCGCGGCCGCGGATGCCGCGGAAGAACAGACGCGACGCGAACAGATCGCGGTGTTGGAAGCGGAGCAATTGGAACTGCAACGCAAGATCGCCGCCGCCGGCACGGGGATGTCCGATCGTGATCCCTGGGTTTCGCCGGGCCAGTTGCGGACAGCATCCCCAGCGGTTCGGTGATGGTGCAGATCGCTCAGTTCAAGCCGTATGCCTTTCGGCCTGAAGGGGAATTGGCGGACGGGGAATCGAACTGGGGCGAGCCGACTTATGTTGCTTGGGTGATTCCCGCCGCCGGGGAAGGGGATGTGGCGGTCATTCCTCTGGGCGACGCCGCGACGATCGATCGTCTTGCTCAGGATGTTCTCTTCGAGATGGCGATCGAGAATCCCGACATGAATCGCGAGCAACAACGTGCCGCGATGGATCGCCTGCTTCCGTTGATGAAGCAGTTGGCCGGCAAGATTCTTGATCCGCTGTTGCCTTACTTGGATGAAGCCGATGAACTGATTGTCAGTCCCGACGCCGGCTTGTGGTTGGTTCCCTGGGGAGCCCTTCCCGTTCAACGCGATTTTCTGATCGATCGAATCAACATTCGCTACGTCGTCAGTGGACGCGAACTGGTGGTCCGCCAACCGATGCGCGTCGGCGTGTCCGCTCCGGTTGTCATGGCCGATCCCGATTACGACTTCTCGCGTTCGCAGCTTGCCAATGCCGAAGTCGCTCGGCCTCGGGCGCAACCGTCGCCGATGATGTTCGCGATGCGTAGCATGCGAAGTTTGAAGAACGCCGAACGATTGAAGGGGACGGCGGTGGAAGCGAACTTGATCGCTCCCGAACTGGAACGTTTGACTCGTCAACAGCCGCAAGTCTTCATGGACCAGCGGGCGACCGAAGCGCAAGTCAAAGCGGCCTATCGACCGCGTGTCCTGGTGCTGAGCACGCATGGGTTCTTCTTCGCGAATCAGAAGCCTTCGGAAAACGGAGCGTCCGCGTTGTCCGCAGCCTCGCGATCGAGTCGCCCGCAGGGGAAGAACGCCCACGTTCTGAGCAACCCGCTGCTTCGCTGTGGCTTGCTGTTCGCCGGATGCAATCAAAATGATGGCGATGAAAACGCCGGACTGGACGATGGGATTCTGACCGGATTGGAAGTGATCGGTATCGACTTGCGAGGGACGGAATTGGTGGTGCTGAGCGCTTGCGACACGGGACGTGGCGACGTGCAGTGCGGCGAAGGAGTCGCCGGGTTGCGACAGGCGTTTCAGTTTGCCGGTGCCGAAGCGGTCGCATCGTCGTTGTGGAAGATTCCCGATGAAGCAACCGTTCCGTTGATGCAAGCGTTCTTCCGCAACTTGAGCGACGGCAAGAGCAAGGCGGCCGCTTTGTGTGATGCCCAACGCGCGATGATTGAACATCGGCGCGGCACCTTGGGGACGGCTCATCCGTTCTACTGGGCCGCGTTCACACTGACTGGTCGTTGATCAATACGAGATACTGACTCCGAAATCGAGCCCATGCATCGTGAATGATGAATCGCGGAATCGGATGGGACCGTCGTTGACGAAATCGCCCGCAAATGCGACTTCGGGAACGTACAGGAAGTTGTAGCCCAGCCGGACGGAGGTATCGACCAAGATGCGATACTCGAAGCCGAGGAAGACTTCCGGGATGGCGGTGAAGACGTCGCGGGTGAAAGTGCCCTGATTGACGGATAGGTTGAGCGCGCCGGGCGATGGCACGGTTGTTGTCGTCGTCGTTGGTGTGGTCGTCGTAATTGTTGTCGTGGTTGTCAGACCTCGCACGGATACCATTTGCTCCATCGATCCGATGTGACCAATCAGATTAGTCAAGATCGACCAGCGACCATCTCCGAAGTTATTCTGAATACCAATTTGTCCCCCGTGGAACCGGTTATCTACTGAGTACAAGTCTCGGACTGTCATGACCGGCGTAGTTGTTGCCGTAACAGCAGTAGCCGAGAGACTGAATGCGTCATCAAGCCCGAAAAAGGAGTATCCCAGCAATAGATTGCCGTGGAGATTTGTAGTTCTAGCAAGAGGAATAACAACGGCAACGTCCGCAGCATAGACGTCGAAATCGGTTTCGATGTCGGCTGCCGTTAACGCTGGAATTGGAGCTGGAAGTGCGGGTATACTCATTGATCCCAAACGTGTCTTCCGTTCCCACCGTCCAAAACCCCGCTTGGATGCCAAAGCCGAACTTCAGCCAGTGCCCCCCTTCGACCTTCCAGCCGGGGAGAATATCCTCGCCGTAGTCTCCAACGTTCAATGATGGGTCTCCTGCAATCGGTGCGTAGTTCGGTGCATCGCGACCATCAATGAATCGCATCAATGCGCCAGCCTCGAACCAAGCGACGGCATCTTCGTTGGGGAGCCAGCTCGCGTAACGCTGTTGTGCGTTGATCGATGGGTTCAGCAGAAGGATCGCGACGAGCAACAGCCAGCGGTATGGGAAACGATGCATTGGGACGTCTCGACAAAAACGGAAGAAGTGGACTCACTGGAACAATCGGAACATACCGACCGGTTGATACAGCACGAATTTTGCACGTCGCATAACACCGATAATCGGTACAGCTTCCGCCAAACGGGCGATGCAATTTGCAAGCTGAAGGTATTGGGCAAAACCGAATTTATCGCTAGGATGCGCTCAGTCGCTCGGTAACGCCGAAAGGCAGTCCGCAAACTCAACGCAATCCCCCCAGCTTCCATGCAACTACCACGATCCTCTGGAATTCTGCTGCACGTCACCAGTCTTCCCAATGAATTTGGCATTGGCGATCTCGGCGAAGGCGCCTATCGATTCATCGATTTTCTCAAACGCGGCGGGCAAAGTTTGTGGCAGTTGTTGCCGCTGGGACCGTCGGCTCAGTGCGACTCGCCGTACAGTTGTTATTCCGCCTTCGCCGCCAACCCGCTGATGATCAGTCCGACCGATCTGGTCCGTCGCGGTCTGCTGCGTCCCGAAGATATTGAACCGCTGAAGGCGTCGGGAGGCCGCGTCGATTACGGTCAGGTGACGGCCATGCGAATCCCGTTGTTAGAGCTTTCCTTCGAGCGATTTCAGTCGTCCGCCGGGGCCTCGCTGCGAGAAGGGTTCAAGAGTTTCTGCGCGGTGAACAAACCTTGGCTGGAGGATTACGCCCGTTACAAAGCGTGCAGCGACCATTTCGGCATCGGCGACTGGAGCCAATGGCCCGACGCCGGGCTGGTGACTCGCAGCGAAGAGGCGTTGGCTCGCTGGGACCAACAATTGGCCTATCCGATCGAGTTCGCCAAATACCAGCAATACTTGTTCATGTTGCAGTGGCAAGCGCTCAAGACGTACGCAAATCAGAACGGCGTCCGCATCTTTGGCGACATGCCGATCTTTGTCGCCTACGACAGCGCCGATGTTTGGTCGAATCAAAATCTGTTTCATCTGGATGCGACCGGCAAACGCAACGTTGTGGCCGGGGTGCCTCCCGATTATTTTTCGGAAACGGGTCAATTGTGGGGCAATCCCCTGTATCGCTGGGACGCCATGCAGGCCAATGGCTATGAATGGTGGATCGATCGCCTGCAATCGGCGTTTTGCTACTACGATCTGTTGCGAATCGATCACTTCCGAGCCTTTGAATCGTACTGGGAAATTCCGGCCGATGCGGAAACGGCGGTTGACGGATGCTGGAAGCCGGGGCCGGGAGCGGCTCCCTTTCGGGCGGCTCGCGCGGCGCTCGGTCCGTTGACGATCATCGCCGAAGATCTCGGATTGATCACCGATGAAGTTCATGCGCTTCGCGAGGAACTGCAGTTCCCCGGAATGAGAGTCTTCCAGTTCGGTTTCGACAACGAACACGATCCTTATCATCGCCCATCGGCTTACCCGCCGCAAAGCGTTGCCTACACGGGAACGCACGACAACGACACGGTGATGGGTTGGTACAACCAACGCCGAGCGGTGCTGGAACATGATCCCTTGCTCGACGCCGTCGTCCCACGCGACACACCGCAGCCACATCGTCGGCTGGTCGGTGCGGTTCTCGAATCGCAATCGGAAACCGCGATCATTCCGATGCAGGATGTCTTGGGCCTGGGAAGCGAAGCGCGGATGAACGTTCCCGGTCTGGCGGAAGGAAACTGGGCGTGGCGTTGTCCCGACGATGGATTCAACGACGACGTCGCCCAGTGGTTGCACTCGATCACCGAACAAACCGGACGCCTGCCAAACCACGCCTAGCGCCGTCGGCTCACATTGCCGGACAGGCGTTCAGCCACGGTTGGGCGATTTGGGCGAGCGTTCGCGCCAATTGCGGATCGGGGCCGAGGCGTTGCGCTTTGATCCAGCGGCGATCGGTGAAGCGGGCGGCGGCTTCGTCGATCATCTGTTCAATGCGCTGATTCAAATCACCTTGAAACAACAAATGCGGTTGCACGATCACCGTGTCGATGTGCGGCAGTCGACCGACGTCGTCCAAGACCTGCGGCAGTTTCGGTTCGGCCATTGCGACAAAACCGGTTCGTACGACCGCCGGGCGAAACGATTGGCCTCGCAGTTCGCTGAAGCGGAACATCATCGCCGTCGCATGGCCATCCAAACTGCCGCGGCCAACCATCACCAAGGCCGTCCGCGCGCGATCGACTGGGAAAGTTGATGACTCGATCGCCTGCTGAGTTCTCGCTTCGGAAAGCTCAAGCAACATTGGATGGCAAGCCAAAGGATCGGTCTGAACGAAACAAAGCTTCCGATCGCGCGAGGAACATCCGCTGCAAGCCGCTTGCAGCGCGTCGGGGATATCTCGTTTGGCGTGTCCGGCGGCGAACAACAACAAGGGAACGGCGACAATGGCATCGACGCCTTGCGAGGAAAGTTGCCGCCATGCCTGGTCGATGTCGGGAGATTGCAATTCCAGAAAACAGGCTTCCACCGGTGTCGATGGAAGCTCCTGTTGAAGCAGGCCGGCCAGTTCAAGGAATTCCCCCGTTCCCTGATCGTTGCGCGTGCCGTGTCCGATCAGCAGCAAGCCGGCGCGGCGAGCGGCACGAACGCGATTGCGGCAGGTTTCGTCGCCGCACGACAGGCTGGATGGACCGCTGGACATCGTTTGACGTCAGCTTACCATGCGGGCGATGTCGTTGTAGAAAGCGAAGGCCATCAAGCCTAACAACATCAAAACACCGACCATCGTCAAGCGTGCTTGCCACTCTTCATCAACCGGTCGACCCAGCGCGGCTTCCGCGATCAGGAAGACCATGTGTCCACCATCGAGGGCGGGAATCGGAAGAAAGTTCAAGATGGCCAAATTCACGCTCAAGAAGGTCAAGAACATCAGCAGACGCGGAATTCCTTCAGCGGCATGCGAGCCGGCGATCGTAAAGATCGCCACGGGTCCGCCGAGAAGATCAGGCTTCAAGTTACCGGTTACCAGCAGCTTCAGAAAACGGAGGACTCCTTTTCCGCGATGCACGGCTTCACCGTATCCCAAGCTGATCGCTTCGGCGACGGAATCGGCAGTGTGAACCCGTCTGAGCATTTCGAATCGCAGACCGCGTTCGAGCCAGAAGCGGTCCGCGCTGGCCTGCACCTTGATCACTTGATCGATCACCTTTGAACCTCCGCTTGCATTCTCGGAGGCTTCCTTGTTGGACACTTCCTTCTCGGAGGCTTCGGTACTGGACGCATCGTTCGCCGTCGATGCTTTTCCGTTGGACTTGCCCAAGAAACGGATCGGCGTTCCTTCGGGAATGATTTGCAGCATGCTGACCAATGCCGCGGGAGTGTGATAGGAATCGATGTCCCATGGTTCACCCGACAGCATCGGCGGGACGACTCCCAGCGATTTCTTGATGAAATCCAACAGGTCCTCTTGTGCTTGATCCTCTTTCCAAGCGAAGGCGATGCGGGTGACAAGATCGCCGGGCGAGAAAGACTTGGCAAGATCCGAGCCTGGTTCCACGTGGGCCAGCTTGTTTGAAACGCTGTAGGCAACGCCATATCGGCCCAAAGCGAGATCCATCAACGCTTCCCCGGACACAGCGTTCAAATCATCGGGTTGCAAGTCGAATGAAAGCTCTTCGGTCTTGCCATCCCCTGAGCTTCGACGAACGACGACTTGAGCGGTCCCTTCATGGGCGAACGCGAGGGTTCGCAGTTCAAAGGCGGACAAATCTTTGTGGTCATTGAACTCAATGATGCGATCCCCCGGCACGATCCCCGCCTTATCGGCACTGCTTCCTTTAACGACCGCCGTCACGGGACCGACCTCGAAGCTGCCGCCGAAGGTCTTCAACGGCTGCGGGTTCAGCGTGACTTGCTTTTCTGAACCGTCTTTCAAAGCAAAGGTCAACGTGATCGGCTCGCCGGGCGTCTTGCGCATCGCTTCTTCGATTGGCGTCGAATAGATGTCGCCATCGGTTTCCGGAAGGGCTTCGCCATTCAGAGCGACAGCCGACGCTTCACGGAATGATGCGTCCAAGACTTCGGCTGCCGAACTGTTTGGGTAGGCGACGAAATCCTCCATCAACGTTGTTGAAGATTGCGACGCGACACCGATGGCAACCCGCAGTTCATCTGGATCGTAGCGCAAGGTCGGCACCAACGCGAACTTCTTTTCCTCGCCATCCTTGACGGCGGTCAAGGTGATCGGCTGGTCCTTGCTCGCCAATCCCTGTTCGAGTATCTCCATCGTCATGTCGCGGAATTGCAACTTTGGATTGTTCTCGATTGTGCCGACCGAAACGACCTTTGATCCTGGCGGGAGGCCGTCCACCCAAGCGGGATCGCCCGGGCGCGTTGATCCGATGATGGCGGGGGTGTAGGGAACGCCATACCAGAAGGCGGCGGCGGCGAACATCACCGCAGTGACCACGTTGACGATAACCCCGGCGCTGATAATGAACATCCGCTGAAGCACGCTCTTGGCCTGAAAGCTTCGCGGATCGAGCGTGTATTGCGGGACGCTGTCGTCCCCCGGCTGCGCGTTTTCATTGGCGATGCGAATTCGCTCGGCTTCCTGGGCGGCGCGACGTGGATCGTCATCTTGGCCGAGCATCTTGACGTAGCCCCCCAGCGGAATGATGCCCAAACCGTATTCAGTTTCGCCCCAACGGAATTTGCCCAGGGTACGTGGAAACTTGATCGGGCCAATGCGGATCGGCACGTCGAAGCCCACGTAGAACTTCTCGCACTTCACGCCGCAGCTTTTCGCGGCGACGAAGTGTCCCAGTTCATGGACAAAGATGACCAAGCCGATTCCAACGGCAACCTTCAACCACAGTCCGATCTTGGTCATGATGACCATCCACAGACTGGGGTCCGTGTTCGCCAATAGTTCCATTACGCTTGTGTTCCACAGCTCCACCGCTGTACCTCCGCTCGAGCCCAACGATCCAGTTGCAACAGCCGCTGAAGCGTTGGTTCGCTTTCATGATGATGATTTTCCAGCGCCATGCGACATGCAGGCACGATATCTGTTAACCGAAGACGTCCTTCCAAAAACAACGCGACCGCCTGTTCGTTCGCCGCGTTGACAATGGCACCAGCCGTTCCGCCGACGCGGGCGACTTCAAACGCCAGGTCGATCGCGGGAAATCGTTCGTGATCGACTGGATCAAGCGAAAGATTCCAACTCTTGGACCGGTCGAAAGCTGGAGCAATACAGGCTTTGCGTTCAGGATACGTCAAAGCATATTGTATTGGCAAACGCATATCAGGCGGACTTAATTGCGCCAAAATCGACCCATCGTCAAATTCGACCATCGAGTGAATGATCGATTGCGGATGAACAACCACTTCAATCTTGTCCGCTGGGACGTCGAACAGCCAGCGGGCTTCGATGATTTCCAGCCCCTTATTCATCATGGTTGCTGAATCAATGGAAATCTTTCGTCCCATATCCCAAGTCGGATGATTCAGGGCGTCCTCGACCGTTGCTGCTTGCATTTGTTCGGTCGTCCAGGTCCGAAAAGGGCCGCCGCTGCTGGTCAGAATCAGCTTACGAACGCCCTTTTTTCCTTCAGATAGACTCCCTCCCCCACTGGTCAGGCACTGAAAGATCGCTGAATGTTCGCTGTCGACGGGAAGCAGTTCGCCGCCACGAGGAAGCAACGCATTCATCAAGGGACCAGCAACAACCAAAGCTTCCTTGTTGGCAAGGGCAACCCGTTTGCCAGCTTCCAAAGCGGCGAGGCTGCTTTCCAGTCCCGCACAGCCGACGATCGCGGCGACCACAATGTCAACCTCCGGGCTTGAGGCGATCTGGGCAAGCGATTCGGCTCCCGTCAGAAGTTTGGTTGTTGAATGGACGGCGAAAGGATTTTGCTCGCACGGTCCGGTAATCGCAGCAAATTTCGGGGAAAACCGTTGGACGATGCGACTCAATTCGTCCAATCGGGAATGTGCGGAAACACCCCAAACATTCCAGCCGTCACCTAGGGAAGCAACGACATCTAGGGTTGCTTGCCCAATACTGCCGGTTGCGCCGAGAATAGCGACATTCCGATTTGATACGGCCATCAATGCGTTCAACAGGGAAACAAGTGTCGCTGGGTGGCGGGAAACTTTGCAACTCAGGTACTATATCAGTTAGGACACGGTATACGTCGCGTGGTCAGGACGTGATTCGCTTCATTTATATGTCGCGTCGTCAAAAATGAGTTGATTCGCTTCATTGAACGCGAAGACATCATTTCGGACCACGCACGGAATAACGTGAAGGCATCATTTCGGACCACGCAAGGAATAACAATCTTAGAGCGACCACGTCGCGAGATCAACTGAGAAACATTGGCGGAAGATAGAGGTCGCGCGGTGGGAACCGAGGCGATCCGGCTTTTATTTCAATGATGAACGCATTTGATGCTATGTTGCGTCTAAGGATTTCAGGTGGTCTTGCGACGGGGTCGCCCTAAGATGCAAATAGGTCATTCCGGCCATTCACAGCGTAAGTGATCAAACCAATCAAAGGTTGATGAAAATCGATGAGTGATAATCGAAAAGACAACAAAGATGACGAAAATCGCGGCGGCGGAGCGGTCCTGTGGCTGTTATTGGCCGTGACGGCAACGGTCGTGGCCTGCGCTTATTTGGTCAACAGCAATCAGCAACCGATACAGTACTCCGACTTTGTCAAGTTGATCGAAGACACGAAGTATGTGAAAGCGAACTCTCTGGAACTGGAGAAAGGTTCGGAAAGTCGGCTGATTGCCCCTTCGCCTCGCAATCCGACGCAGAATGTGGAATACAGCAAGCCGCATAACATCAGCTTGGCTGAAAATGTGATCACGGGGGAGATTTATTATCGCCCCATTCAGAACGGCAAAGCGGTTGCGGAGCCGAAGGAAGTCAACTTCCGCACGATTCGATCGGCGACCAATGCGGAAGCCGAACAGATGCTGACGGCGATGTTCGATTCGGCCAATATTTCGTGGGGCTACGGCGTCAAAAGCGATTTCCTTACGCAATGGGGCCCCCCGATGCTGATGATCGGCGTCATCATTGCCTTGACGATTTTCATGTTCCGCAAAATCGGCGGCGTCGGTTCGCCGATGTCATTCGGACGCAGCAAGGGAAAGTTGTACGCTCAGGAAGATCTTGCCATCACCTTTAAAGACGTCGCCGGAATCGACGAAGCGGTCGAAGAGGTCAGCGAAGTGGTCGATTTCCTCAAACACAGCGACAAGTATCAGAAACTGGGGGGCCGGATTCCCAAAGGGGTTCTGTTGGTCGGGCCTCCCGGAACGGGCAAGACCATGTTGGCCAAAGCGATTGCCGGCGAAGCGGGCGTGCCGTTCTTCGGGCTTTCCGGAAGCGACTTCGTGGAGATGTTTGTCGGCGTGGGTGCGGCGCGGGTTCGAGACATGTTCCAGCAAGCAGCCAGTCGGGCACCTTGCATCATCTTCATCGACGAAATGGATGCTTTGGGAAAGAGCCGCGGTAACAACATGATGGGTGGACACGATGAACGCGAACAAACATTGAACGCGTTGCTTGTCGAAATGGACGGTTTTGACAGCAACACCAGCGTGATTGTGATTGCCGCGACGAACCGCCCCGAAACGCTTGACCCCGCCCTGCTGCGACCTGGACGTTTCGATCGGCATGTGTTGGTCGATCGTCCCGATGTGTCTGGACGAGAGGAGATCCTGAAGGTTCACGTCAAGAACGTCAAGTTGGATGAGAATGTCGACCTGAAGGAAATCGCTTCGATAACACCCGGTTTCGTCGGGGCGGACCTTGCGAACTTGGTGAATGAAGCGGCCTTGCTCGCCGCTCGAGCGGACAAGAAATCGGTCGGCATGACGGAGTTCAACGAAGGCGTCGAACGGGTTACGGCTGGATTGGAAAAGAAGAATCGGGTCATGGACCAAGATGAAAAAGTCCGTGTCGCCTACCACGAAGCGGGGCATGCGTTGGTTGCATGCAGTTTGCCCAATACGCACCGGGTTCATAAGGTCTCCATTATTCCGCGAGGCTTGGCGGCGCTCGGATATACGATGCAGCGACCCGATGCCGACCGATATCTGATGACGCAGGGCGAGCTTGAAAGTCAGATCAAGGTGCTGCTTGGCGGAACACTGACGGAGGAAATGGTCTTCTCCGATATCAGCACCGGAGCCCAGAACGACCTCGAACGGGCCACGCAGACGGCGCGATGGTGATGGATTACGGCATGAGCTGATTGGGAAGGATCAATTATCGGCAGAGCAATCAGTCGGTCTTCTTAGCGTCGGGGGCGGAAGTTACGCTCGATGCACAGCGAACAGACCGCTCGAGAGATTGACGAAGAGGTCAGCCGCATCATCAACGAGTGCTGCGGGCGACCAATGAGATCCTTGCGATCGGCCGCACGCCCTGGAAGCGATCACGCATCGTTTGCTAGAGATCGAGTCGATGGACGGCGAAGAGCTGTTGAAGATCATTGCCGAACATTCGCCCAGCCTCGTGTTGTGCCGGGGACGGCAACCGCGCGCGACGAATTGGTGCTCGAGTCGTCGATCGCTCCGGCTGAAACGCAAGGCGAGACGCAGAGCGGGCGTTGACGCCATCGCAAGATCCACTGGAAAAACATCGGCACGCGGTTACGGTCAATGGCAATGGAAGTTTCCTACGAATTCTTCTCGCAGTTCGCACGCATCATCAATTCCGGCCAATCCCGCGCCGTCGTTCTGGCGGGGAACATCCACGATCTGTTCTGGGATGGGGAAGCCTACGTTCCGCTGACTTACTGATCTGCAAGGGCGAAGGTCATGACCATATCATCCAGTTGGTCTACGAATTGACCGGGCCACCTGGCTGACCGATGCCGATGCTGGTTGCTTCGCGATGCCTGGGTGCAGTGGAAAACGGGGGTCGACGCGGATGCTGATTCTTCGCGAGATGCGAAGTAAAGACAATCAGGCGCGGAGCAGTTGCGAGCGAGTTTGATCATTACATGCTGACATCGATCGTGGGCGTAACGCAACGCAGCTGCCGAGTTCTTGCGGCAGTTAACGATCTCGTTCGCGAGCGGTCTTGCGCGGCAGCTTGCTGATCATCATCATTGAAGCCTCCGACATGTTGCTGCCTGCGGGCAATGGCGACATCTCGACATTGGAATGATCGGCAGATGCGTCGCATCAGTATCGTGAACGATTGGCTCGGTGTGGATCCCGAATTCACCAACGGAAAGGATTCGGTTTGTCGGTTGCGGAATCGCGAAGTCTGTTGCACCAGCGCATCCTGCAATTGCCGCAGGTTCTGGCCGGTCGATGTTCCCTCCTGACGGCGGCACAGCGAACACTTCATCGATCATTTCATCAACGCCGTCTGCAAAGCCTTCGTTGTGGGGATCGTCACGGGAACTGGCCGACTTCTGTGCCGGATTGTCGATGCATGCGATACGCCAGTTGTTGGTCGGTTCGGCGTATGGCAACCGCTGACGCCCGCTCAAGTGGTGAACAAGGTGGAGGCGTTCATTCAAAGCCAACTTGGAGATGACGTCGTCGAGTTTAAAAAACCGCATCATCGGCTCGACGATATTGTGGGAGCCACTCAATTAAAGGCGTTCCTGCGTCGCGAGTTAATTCCGCGATTCAAGGCGAAGGAGAACAGGCCCTTCCGGCCGTCGCCGGACCGATTGGAGGCGGAAAGACATTCATCTTTGAGCTGTCGCCGCTGAGCTGGATGTGCCGGTGTTGGTGCTCAAGAGCATTCGCAGTCAGTGGTTTGGACAAACCGATGTCATCTTTGAACGCTTGCGACGTGTAACAGCGCTGGAGAAGGTCGTTATTTTCGTCGACGAGGCGGATACCCAGTTCGACGGGTCGACGCCGGGGGGCCACGAACCGGGAGCGACGCCGGACTGGAAAGATTCGGCGATGATGAGCGACCCGCGATTGCGTGGTCGCGATTTGGCTGTTGATGACCGCTCGCATCCATTTGTTGTCTCCCGATATTCGACGTCCCGACGTATCGGCGCGATTGATCATTCCCGTCCTCGATCCCGAAGGAGACGACCGACGGGACTTTATCCGTTGGATGTTGCAACCGGCGGAACTTGATGAGCACATCGGGAATCGTTGGTGAAGACGTCGACGAGGAAGTACTCGAAAGGCGGTTTCGGCCGCCGCATCGTCGCTGCGATCTCAGATCAAAGCGTTTAAGCTGGTAAACAATCCGAGGGAAGCGCTGCTGACGATCCAGGATATCATCGCCCCCGCGACCGGGCCAACGCGGAAGTATCAGATCTTGCAGGCATTGCTGAACACGACGCGACGATCGTTGCTGCCCGACGGCGACGTGACATCGGCCAAACGAGAGCAATGGGAACGCGAGGTCAAGCAGCTTGGAAATGAAGGCATTCACCGATCGTTGATGGACAACGAATGGCTTTCTTATGGGAAAACCTATCCGGTACCGTGAGACGGCCCACAGGGCTAGCCGCAGGTCTTTTTCGGTTGTCAGATGGTTGCCCAGAACCTCGGTTTAGTTTCGAATAAAACGGAATCAGCCGTGCGAGTTAAAGAGCCTCCGGTCTTCCGGAACCGTGAGCTAGCGTTCAACGTCTGATTTAGCCTGACTTTTGTTGAGATCCCAGCTTGATGCAGACTCGGTCTCGAAGCCGCCCCAGCCATGACGCAGCAATCCGTGCTGCGTGGGCTGTCAAAGATGACGTCCCAACCATGGATGACTTTCCGCCGAATCATTCGGCGGCGGGCAATGTTTGCTCGCGACGTCGCGACGTCGTCGAGCGTGGATCGAGAACGATTACGCCACTAAGCGAAGGTCGCCTGCTTGGCGTTCCTTTACACCATTAACGAAATTCTCGAAGATGCGAATGTCCGTGCCGAGGCTGCTTCGCATTCCGATGGAATTGCGTTCCCAACGCGAACCAATCCATCATTTCACTTTCAACTGCTTCGATCACGCCATCGGGGCAACGCGCGGTGACGCGGAATCCGGGAGCGACTTCATCGATCGCCATGTGATGTCGGCCGGCGACCCGAATCTCGCCATCGCTACAAACACCGCCAATCAACGAACTGCTTCGACGATCAAGTTAAAGCCGATGCAGTGGGTCCTGATGATCGCGATGCGGGACGGAATTGGGCAAATCTTCGGGAATGTGGGATAATACAGGTTCCCGCCTGAACGATGTTCAACAACTGCATCCCCACCGATGCCGAAGACCGGCATGCGTCGTTCGGTGATTTCGTTGGCGAGCAATGTGCGATCGAAGGCTTCGCGTTTGGAATGTGCATCAGCTTCATGCTGTGATGCAACATGTATCCGTCGTTGCGTGGGATCGAGGTCTTGTCCGCCGACTAATCCATCCAAGCGTCCAACGCTGCATGGATCGCTTCCACGTCATCGTTGAGGCAAGATCACGGGATTCCCCCGCCGGCGAGAATGTTTTCGTAGTAGCCGGCCGCCAAGTAGATGTAGGCGGGAGTTTTCTGTTGAGCAGGTCGGTAGTCGGTGTTAATACCAATGAGTGTGGACGAGATGACGTCATCTGAAAATCCTCTCCAGAGTGAACGTTAATGAAATCTTCGCTCATTCAAAATTGCGCCGTTCGCACGAACCGTTTCTTCGTTGTCAAAGGCTTGATCACCTTCACCAGTTGGCAAACCTGAATCGATCTGTATTTGCTGTCTCGACAAACTTGCGGATTCGGTATCAGTCCCGATAGTCGTCCGAAAGATCACTGGAGTTGTCAGGCGAGTGGGGAACTGCCGGCAAATAAATGAGCCGAGCCTTGTGAAGCCGCACGGGTCCGATGAGCGATAGGCAGTTCCAGCATTCATGAATGGGAAGGTCGTTGCGGCGTGTCACGGGCGACACGTCATCTGACTGGGACGAGATGTTAACCGGCGAATTTTAACGATCAGCTACCTGACTCACATTTATGCCTTCGCCCATTTGCTGGCAAGCACAATAGCATTTAACATGCAGGCATTTTTTCGCTGTTCGGCACGATCCGAACTCCCTTTTTCCGCTTCCGTCTCCAACACGCTCGCCAATGGTTTACCAAAAGGCTCAAAATGCGTTATCTTAAGCTTTTTGCGGCATTTGTCGCTTGATGTGGTTGTCCGCCAACAACTTTGAGGCCTCTCTTGCACTTTGAAAACGTCTGTATTGAAGCGTTGGGCGTCCGTTTGCCCGAAGAAAAATTTTGACCAGTCGGCGGATCGAAGACCGGCTTGGCGTCGCTGTACCAGCGACTTCGATTGCCCGAAGGGCGTCTGGAATTGATGAGTTCCATTTCGGAACGACGCGTATGGCCTCACGGGACGCTTCCCAGCGGCCCCAGCATTGCCAGTTGTTTGTCGGCCATCGAGGCCGCGGAGATCGATCGTCCCCGAATCGGTTGCTTGATCCATGCCAGTGTGTGTCGTGATTTCCTGGAACCCGCCACGGCATCACGGGTTCACCACGGCGTCGGTTTGCCGGCGGATTGCTGGGTCTACGACGTGTCGAACGCATGCTTGGGATTGCTCAATGGGATTGTTCAGATTGCGACCATGATTGAGACCGGGGCGATCGAAGCGGGAATTGTCGTCGGCACGGAGAACAGCCGTCCGCTGTTGGAGGCCACGATCGATCAACTCAACACCGATGCGTCGATCACCCGCAAGAGCGTCAAACCGGCGTTCGCCTCTCTGACGATCGGATCGGGAAGTTGCGCCGTGCTGCTGACACATCGCCGCATCAGTAACGGAGGCTCACCTTTGGAGGTGGCCGTTTCCCATGCGGCGACCGACGGACACAACCTTTGTCGCAGCGACATCGATTCAGCCGGCTCGGATATGACTCCGTTGATGGATACCGATTCGGAACGTTTGCTGGCCGCGGGCGTCGCCGCCGGAGCGGCCGGGTTCGAGAAACTGTTGGCCGAAGGGGGCTGGGACCGAGCCGACATCGACCGTACCGTTTGCCATCAGGTCGGCGGAAGGCATCGCGCGTTGATGCTTGAAACGCTCCGTTTGCCGCCGCGAAACGATACCGTGGTTTATCCTTGGCTGGGCAACACCGGATCGGTCGCCCTGCCGCTGGCGCTCGCCGCGGCTGGTTTCTATCAACACGTTCTGCCTGACCAACGAATCAGTTTGTTGGGCATCGGCTCGGGAATCAACTGCGTCATGATGGGATGCAAGTGGCGGGAAACCCGCATCGTCGGCAATCTCCCGTCCGTCGAACCCAGTTTCGCGGACGAACCGCTTTCCGCTGTTGAAGCCTAAAGTCGATGGTTACCATTGCGCCCGCCTCGCTGCACGCGTTTCTGCCCGATGAATCGACATTGGGCGAAGCCCCGTTGGTGTGGCCGCTTCCCGAATCGATTGAGCTATCCGATGCATTCCTGCGCCTGTGCCAGCTTCCCCATTGCGTCTGGCTGGACAGCGCCAAACAGATTGGAACGCTGGGACGATACTCGTTCTTGACCGCCGACCCCCTCGAGTTCGTAGCCGCCGACAAAGCATGTGCTGATCCGCTTGGCCTGCTCGGCAAGCATCAAGCATTGCTGCAACAGAAGCCGTTGGCCGGGTTGCCTCCCTTTCAAGGAGGAATCTGCGGGGTTCTGGGATACGATCTCTGTCGAACGCTGGAGCCGATCGAGGCCGCTAAACACGATGATTTACCGACACCACCCATCGCCTTCGGGCTGTACGACTGGACGATTTGCTACGACCACCAGTGCCGACAGGGATGGATCATCAGTCAAGGCTGGCCGAGTCCGATCCGCAAAGACGTCGTACTCAAGCGACGAAACGACTGAAGCAATTGCAGTGGTGGCTGCAATACGCCGACAGCATTGCCTCGCCGTGATACCGCGATCTTGACGTTGGCGATGGCCGATCGGCACCGCAGTTCTCGACGCCCATCGATCCATCTTTAACAGCAGTTTCGCGGAGGGTGAGTTTCGCCGCGCGTCGGCGATGTGATCGATTACATTCGCGCACGGGAAGTCTCTTTCAAGTCAATCTGGCCCAGAGACTGTTATGTCCTGATCGGCACGGTGCGGCCGCCGTTTACCTGCGGATGCGGCGACGCAATCCGCTCCGTTGGCGGGCTATTCATCGATGGTTGGCCCCTGGCGAGTCATCAGTGCATCGCCCGGCGTTTTCTGCAGATTAATGATCGCTTTGTTCGCACGAGTCCCATCAAGGAACATGCCCTCGGACCGGAGCCCCGCCCGCGATCTGGAGCTTGGCCAAGCACTGATCTCCAGCGAAGGATCGCCGCAGAGAACGTCATGATCGTCGATTTGATGCGGAACGATCTATCCCGCGTGTTTGCACCGACGACTCCATTGTCGTTTCGCGGTTGTGTGAACTCGAACAATACCAATACGTCCAGCATCTTGTTTCTTATGTACAGGGAACGTTGCGTCCAGAGATTGATGTTGTCGACCTGTTGAGGGCGACCTTTCCCGGCAGTTCGGTGACCGGTGCTCCAAGGTTCGCGCGATGCCAGATCATCGCCGAATTGGAGCCGACGGCGCGCGGTCCCTATTGCGGATCATTGGGTTATATCTCCACCGGTGGCATGTCGGACTGGAACATCTTGATACGGACGGTCACTTGCCGTGACGGATGGTTGCAGTTGCCCGTCGGTGGAGGAATCACCTCCCGCAGCATCCCCGAGCGCGAGGAGCAGGAGACCTGGGACAAAGCGAAAGGAATGCTTCACGCCATCCTTTGATACGTCGACCCGAACGCGTCGCCTAGCCATTCGCATTCATTGATTTCCAAACACAGTAGATGCAGGCCGACCAGCAACCCAAACGCAGTGTGGGCGTTGGTGCGCCCGACCGTTGTGCGGATCGTCTGTTGTTTTTCAGACAGCTTAGTCGGTTGCCTTTAGTGCAATTGGAAACGGCTCTGTTAAAAGTTTCTATTGGCCTTGACATGTGCCTGTTGGAGCGAGCAAGAATGTCTGCGAATCGGATGAATATCGTCTACTTCCCAAGGACATGTGGTATCGCTCTTGCAGCGATCAGGTGCGGACGGAGATAACATGCAGGCAGCACACAACGCGTTTGGCGACATCACGCTGCGGCAGAACGTAACAATTCTGCCCGAAGTGGCAACCACCGCCACGCTAAGCGCATGTGATCGCGGCTGACGGCTTACGACGGGCACGCCCGAACGCAGCATCCGCTCCGTGGATTCGCGTTGCCGCCTACTATCATGCCTCCGAACGCGTTTGGAAGATGGCCGACGTTTTGCATGACGAGTCCAGCAAGAGCGGCAACGCGTGGACTCACTCCGAAGTTAAAGCATCCGAAGAAAGCTAGTGGCGTCATCGCCATGTTGCAGCCGTGCTGGAACCACCTCCTACAAGTGTCCGGCGATTATAGCGTAGCAAGGCTCAGACGGATGCCTATTGGACCGCCTATCGCTATATTCGCTAGCGTGTGAAGCACATGCGATACGACGAGTACAAGCCGCTACACGTCCCGACACCAAACACTAAGAAACGCCGCATAAACCAGTGCTCAACCGGTGCTTCACCGTTATGCCACGTTCGCGAATGAAGACACGAACCGGAAGCGGGGCGAACCGTGGCGGCTGTATTGGGCGCGTCAGATCAATCCCTCGTCGGTAGCAGTGGTGACACGTAGGCTGGCCTGTCCTCAGGTCAGCCAATACGCTCGACCAACATCACAAGCCGCGAGCAGCTTTGATCACCTCTATCGGAGCTGTCTTGCGCCGTGCCACTGGAGAGCACATTGGTCGACCCAGGGACGGGCCGACCTACACGTAGGCTGGCCCGTCCTCAAGGTCCAGCCTGTACGCTGTACCCATCCTGCCAACGCTGAGCAGCTTCGATCACGCCAATCGGGCTGGCCATACTGCCACTGGCGAGCACATGGTCGACCCGAGCCAGGCCGACCTACACATAGGCCCCAGCCTGTCCTCCGGTCCAGCCTGTACGCTGGCTAACATCATGAACGCAAAGCAGCGTCGATCTGCCTCTATGGGCTGTCCGCCCTGCTATACACTGGAGAGCAAATCGGTCAACCCGAGGACGGGTCGACCTACATGTAGGCTGGCCTGTCCTCAGGTCAGCCAATACGCCGACCAGCATCACCAACGCTGAGCAGCTTCGATCACCTCTATCGGAGCTGTCTTGCCACCTCGCACTGGATATTGGTCGACCCGAGGACGGGCCGACCTACAAGAATGAGCTGGCCTGTCCTCGGGTCAGCCTGTACGCTTCAACCAACATCGCCAACCCAAAGCAGCTTCGATCACCTCTATCGGAGCTGTCTTGCTCCACCTTGCCACTGGCGAGCACATCCGGTCGACCCGAGGACGGGTCGACCTACATGCTCTAGGCTGGCCTGTCCTCCAGGTCAGCCAGTACGCCGACCAACATCACAAACGCAAGCAGCTTCGATCACCTCTATCGAAGCTGTCTTACCACCTTGCCACTGGAGAGCATTGGTCGACCCGAGGACAGGTCGACCTACATGTAGGCTGGCCTGTCCTCAGGTCAGCCAATACGCCGACCAACATCGCCAACGAAAAGCAGCTTCGATCACGCCGATCGGAGCTATCTTGCCGTGCCACTGGAGAGCACATCCGGTCGACCCAGGACGGGCCGACCTACACGTAGGCTGGCCTGTCCTCAGGTCAGCCAATACAGCTGGCCAACATCATGAACACTAAGCGGCGTCGTCCATAATCGGAGCTGTCCTCATCGCCTTTACCACTGGAGAGCACATTGGTCGACCCGAGGAAGGGTCGACCTACATCAACCACGAGCTGAAAGCTTACGCCACTTTCTCTTCGGTCGGTCCTAAGTTGATTCCTTAACGCTGCGTTTTAACTGAGTGAATTCCTTCGTACGGGCGGTGAGAGCTTGTTCGGTCGGTAGGCGTTCCATTGAGCTCGCTCCGTAGAATCCCGCAACACTTGGGACTCGATCGAGTACGTATTGGACGTCGGACGGCATCGCGATTGGGCCACCGTGACACAGAACGATCACATCGTCACGCGTTGCGTGTGCGGCGTCGGCGATGGCGCGAACACGGACCACGCTTTCATCGAGCGATAAAGCGGTCGTCGCGCCAATCGATCCGCTGGTGGTCAGTCCCATATGAGCGACGATGATGTCGGCCCCGGCATTCGTCAGATCAATCGCCTGTTGAGCGTCAAATGCGTACGGCGTCGTTAACAAATCCAAATCACGGGCTGCCGCGATGCAATCGACCTCCAACGAAAACCCCATTCCAGTCTCTTCCAAGTTGGCGCGGAAGAGACCATCGATCAATCCGACAGTCGGAAAGTTCTGAATGCCGGCAAACCCCATTTGCTTCAGTTCATTCAAGAATTGATTGCGCAGCATGAAAGGGTCCGTCGCGCACACTCCGGCCAGAACGGGCGTCCGCCGAACGACCGGCAATACCTCCCTTCCCATTTCTTTAACGATCTCGTTGGCATTTCCGTACGGAAGCAAGCCGGCGAGCGACCCCCGACCAGCCATTCGGTAGCGACCCGAATTGTAAATCACAATCAAATCAATTCCGGCCGCCTCTTCGCACTTCGCGCTTATGCCGGTTCCCGCACCGCCACCGACAATCGGCTGTCCTAAAGCGATCTTTTGACGAAGCTGCCGAAGTATGTTTTCTCGAGTCAGGGTCACTGTGGTTTCCGTTGTTGTTAAAGCTGAGAGCGAAGCCCCTCTTGAACCGGGGAACGCGTAGGTTTGGGGGAAACCCACCCTACGAAAATCGGTTTACCTTTCCAGGCGTAAACTTAAATCGCAGCATCGAAATATAGGTGACGAACACGGCGTTGCATATCGAGGTACCGTTGACTTAGCGATGAAGGTGAAGGAGCAATGAAGATTAAGTGAATCTTGGCGGCAACAGTATACATCCGAAGAGACCGACGATAGATTCCAACTATCCGACCGAGGGCTCGATTTTGCTGTACAAACGTGGCAGATTCATTTGAGGCTAACATGTCGATCGAACGTACGAATCGCCAATCGGACTCGGTTCCCAAGGGACCGCCCCCTCCAACTCAAGCAGGCCCAGCGGCGGCAAATGCCGCTCTCCGAAAACATTTCAACCCTCCAGAGCCGACGATCCGTTCTGAAGCTGAAAAGCCGAAGAAAACGGTGCCGCTTGAAGATGTGAAGCGGTCTAAACGCAAGCGCTATGTCAAGTACGCAGTCCTCATTCTCGGAGGTACAGGAATCGTCGGCTTAGCGGAAGCATTCTTTATTTTCAACAGTCAGCCTCGAACGGTTTCGATACCCATAAAGGGCTTTGAAACAAGAGAAACCGTCTCCCTTGACGCGACCAACGATGATTTGATCGCAACAATCGCGGAGTTGGAAGAGAAGCTCGCGAGAGTGACTCGCGAACGTGACGTGCTGAAAGAAGCGTTGATGCTGATGAAATCGGATTAGAGTCGCGGGAGTTCATCCACCCTCCCGCTCGTCTTAATCTTTCGTCTCTTGATGTACTTGAAGGCGACTAAGTGCCGTAAGCCGACTTGAAGAATTCAGCCTTTTGCTTCTCTTCCTCAGCCTTGGCCTGAGCCTCTTCGCTGGCGGTCTGAAGTTCGGCAACCTTCGCTCGCGCAGCGGACAAACTCTGCTGGTCCGCTGTCTGAACCTTTTGCATCTCCGCCAACTGAGCTTGAAGCTTCTTCATCGACTCCTCAATTTCTTTCAACTGAGTGTCTCGAGCAGCCATGGCCGTCGCCAACTTCTCGGCAATCGCCGCTTCGGCCTCCATCGCTTTCGCTTGAGTCGCAGCCGCTGCTTCGGCTGCGGCTTGTGCCTCCGCGAGCTTCGCCGCATGGCTCTGGAACGACACTAGCTCCGTTTTCAAGCCTTCCAAGTGTTGCTGCGATGAAGCAAGATTCGCCTTTGCCGCTTCCACATCCGCAGTCAACTTAGCGACCGTCGCGGTGTCCGCATCGAGCTTCGCTTTGGAATCCGCAATCTGCTTTTCGACCGTTGGAATTTCAGCGGTCTTTTGCTTCATCAACGCATCCTGCTTCGCAACTTCCGCAGGTTGTGCCGCGATCTTCGTGACGAGGTCCGCAATCTTGGCGGCGATGGCTTTTTCCGCCTCTTGTGCGCTGACCAGCTTTGGCTGTAAAGCTTCCTTTGCCTTGACAAGCTCCGCAACCTTCGCTTCCGCAGCGACGCGAGCGGCTTCTTCCTTCGCATCCGTCTCCTGCAACGTCTTTTGCTTTGCGGCCATGTCGGTCGATTGCTTGGTCATCGCGGCAATCTCGATCTGAGCGTCAGCGCTCGCCTTCATTACGGGAGCCTTCTCAGCAGCCATCTTTGTCACAACGGCCGCAGCGGCCTCGCGCTTCGCTTTCTCAGCATCTCGCAACGCAACCAGCTCCGCCATCCGTTCTTCCAACGCCTGTTTCTGTGCGGTCAGGTCAACCTTCTGCTTTTCAGCCGCGACAATTTTCGGACCAGTCTCGGCCAACAGTTTGTCTTGCTGTGCCTTACTTGTGGTTGCTGTCGCCAACTGACCGTCCAATGCGACCTTCGCATCGCTGGCGACCTTGGCCTCCGCTTGCGCGCTCGTCAATTGCTCGGTCAACGTTTTCTTTTCCGCCTCGTCGGCGGCGGCATCCAACTTCTTTTGTAACTCGGCAACCGCCACGTTCTTTGTCTCCAATACCTTTTGAGCTTCGGTGACTTTCGCGGTCAAATCGGTGACCTGGTCGGCAAACTTCTTTTGTTCAGCGGTATAATTCTGCTGTTGCTTTGTCAATTCCGCCGACGCGGCATTCGTCGCGTTGATCTGCTGATCGAGCTTCGCAATTTCCGACTCAGCCACTTTCCGATCCGCTTCGGCCTTGGCCTCGGCTTCCGTCGCAGTCTTTTGCGCTAACGCAGCATCAGCTTCCTGTTTGGCGAGTTCGGCAACCTTCGCGTCAGACGCCACCTTCGCGGCCGTCTTGGCTTCCAGATCCGACTTCAATTTCACAATTGCGGCCTCCACGTTCTTCAACTCGGCGCGAGCCGCATCGCGACGCTTTAAAGCTTCGGCCGCTTGGTTGGCGAACGAAGTCCGCATCGCTTCCTGATCAGCTATCTGTTTCGCCAGCGCTGCAACCGATTGCTTGGTGGACGCGAGATTCGCATCTTCCGCAGTCTTCATCGTCTTTAGATCGGCCAACAGCTTCTCAGCGACAGCCTTATCCGCAGTCGCCTTCGCCAGAGCCGTTTTTGTCTCGGCGAGCTTCGCCACAACCTGATCATACGCCGTTTTAGCGGCCGTCATCGTGGCTTGAGCGTTCGTAAGTGCAGCGGATGCGTCGTCGAGCGATTTCTGCATGACTGCGACATGTGCCGCCTGAGCTTGCTGTTGCTGCTCGATCGACGGTGGATTGGGAGCCAGTTCCAATGCCTGCTTCGGATCGGCGATGTTCCACACCACCGTTCGTCCAGCCCAATCGCCTCCGACAACCTTTGCCGCATCGTGCGTCAAAGCCACTTCAAGAGCGGGTTCCGCAAAAGCGGGCATCGTCGCAACAGCCGAGCCATCCGCATTCCAGATTTTTACAGTCTTGTCCTTGCCACTGGTCGCAATTCGCCCATCGCGCGACATCGAAATTCCCGTTGCTCCACCACCGTGGACGTTGAAGCTTTTCAACTGCTTGCCTTCAATCATTTCCCACAGTTTTACGGTGCCGTCCTCACTGCAACTGGCCAGCAAGTTTGAGTCCGCTCGCCAAGCAACTCCACGTACCGCAGCGGTGTGCCCGACAAGATCCAAGTACAACCGACCGGTATCCGCTTCCCAGACATGCAGACCACCGGCGCGATCCCCAGAGGCAATCAGAATTCCGTCCGGACTGTAATCGACGCAGTAAATCCAGTCCGTATGCTTCTTAATTTCAAAAATCGCTTCACCCGTGGCGGTGTCAAAGATCCGCAGCATCTTCTGCGGACCACCCAGCGCGACACGCGAAAGATTGTCGTTGATGTCGGCTCCGAAAACGGTATCGAGTTCGTCACCCACACGGAAAAGTCGTTCCCCCGATTTAACATCGTAAACGGCGGCAACTCCCATGGACGCATGCGTTCCACCAGCAACCATTAAATATGCGCCATCAATACTGAAGCGGATCGTCTGCGGAACGCCTTCAGGATATGGCAGCACTCCCGCCAGTTGCCCGGAATCGGTGTTATAAAGGGCAACCTGCCGTTGTCCCCCAACAGCCACCAACGGAGCCCAAGGACTGGTCGCGATGGCGGAGGCCGCGCCCGCGCGTGAAGTCGTCACAACGGGTACACGCCACATCGTCTCGGGCATTGAAATGATTTCAGGCTTGCCACCCGCATCCAAAGATGTAAATGAAAGGGACGGCCCTTTGCGTTTCTTCGCCTTACTGCCGCTGTTTTCGAGAACTCCCCCGTCGATCCATTGCTTGATGATATCAAGCTGCTCCTTGGGAAGAGGAGGAGAATTTGGAGGCATCACCGGAGTATCTTCATGCGTCATCACTTGATACAGCCGACTGCTCGCGGAGTCTCCGTCGAAGACAACCTCGCCACTGCCGCCACCTTCCATCAAAGCCGCGTAGCTGTCGATCGCCAAGCCGCCTTTGGCATCATTTGCATTGTGACACTTCAGACAGTTCTGCCGAAAGATTGGCAAGACATGATCGGTGTAATTGATCTTCGGCTTATCAGTCGACTTCTCGTCGGCGGCCGTCACTGAACTCGAGTTCGAACACAGAATGGAACTCAGTAAAAGAAACAGAAGGGGAGTACGTTTCATGGCAGTAGCAATGGAGGTGGGAGTGTGAAGCAGCGAAGGGCTCGAAAGCCCTTCGTTTGATGCTGATCTAACCGCGACGTTGCCAAACAATCGCAGCTCTATTCTACACGCTTTTTAGTGATTGAAAACAAATTCTCGGCTGTTCAGTAAAGCCCAGAAAATATCTTCGAGACCTTCCTTCGGAGAGGCAGCTTTTTCAATCGACGCCAGAAGCTCCTTCTTCTCGGCATCCGATGGCCTTCGAGCGACGCAGCGGATGTACAGCCTTTCCAACGCCTGCTCGGCGGTTGCATTGTCGGCCAACAATTCGTCAATCACCTTCCCTTGCGAGATCTTGCCGCTGGTCGTGCTGCTGTTAAGCAAGTGTAACGCTTGCGACAAAGACGGATCCGTTGACGCTTCGCAATCACAGACCGTATCACGTGGAGCGCGTCCGAACGTTGTCAGGAAGTACGTCGACGTCCGTCCGTCGGCGATCTGAACGGCGCGGGCTCCAAGGGGCAAGCCGCGGAACTTTTCATTCGTATTGGTAACCTGACCGATGCAGTCCAAGAGCATCTCAGCAGGGATACGACGAACCGTGGCGTAGGCGAAATTTCGCGTATCGGACTTGTTGCTCTCGTTCGGGGTCAAACTACGTTGATAGGCTTGGCTGTTGCAGATATCCCGCACGAGCTGACGGAAATCAAACTTGTATTCGCCAAGCTTTTGTCCAAGCATTTGGAACAACTCGGGATTCGACGGTGGATTGCTGACGCGAATGTCGTCCACTGGATCGACAATTCCAACGCCCATGAAGTGTGCCCATACGCGATTCGCGATGCTCGTTGAGAAATAAGGGTTCTCTGGACTGGTCAACCACTCGGCTAGCACTTGCCGACGGTCTTTGCCATTGGTGTCCGCAAACTCGCCTCCCAAGAACTTCGGCTGAGAAACTTGATTGGTCACGACGTGCCTGACCTCTCCACCGCGTCGATCGTAGATGATCTTTTCACGATAGTCCTCGGCGTTCTTTGTTCCGACTTGGCAGAAGAAGGCGGCGAAGCTGTAGTAATCGTTCTGCGTCCAACGATCGAACGGATGATTATGGCATTGCGCACATTGGGTGCGGATCCCCATAAAGACCTGAGCCACATTCTCGAGCGCTTCAGTGTATCGGTTTCGATTTGATAGTAATTCGTTGCGGGATTGCTGAACGTTCCACCGGATGCGCCCAGCAGTTCACGAACCATTTCATCAATAGGCACATTCCGCGCGAACTTATCCGTCAGCCATTGGTTGTACAAGAACGCGGACTTATAGCTCACCTGATTCGAACTCTTGATCATCAGCAGTTGAGCAAACTTCATCGCCCAAATCTCGCTGAACTCTTTGCGTTCGAGCAACCGATCGATCAATTCGGCTCGCTTGTTAGGAGCCTGGTCATTCATGAACGCTTCATACTCCTGCTCGGTCGGCAACATTCCAGTGATGTCAATGGTGATTCGGCGAAGGAACTCCTCGTCGGTGCATAGGCCGCTGGGCAAGATGCGCAGTTGGTTCAGCTTTTTACCGACCAATTGATCGACATAGTTCCCGGTGATCTCGGGAGCTTCATAGTTATTCGTTTCCGGAAGCACAATAACTTGCCGACCTTCCGTCTTGGTTTCAAACCGAGCCATGATGAAGGCTTCGCCACGCGCTCCGGCTGTGACAAAACCATCCTTGTCGATCTTGGCGGAGGTCTCGTTGTTGGTCATGAACGCGGCCAAGTTCGTCACGTCCCGCGTTGTGCCGTCGGCATAGTGAGCAACAGCGATAAACTTCTGCGTACTTCCCGCTCCCTCGATGACCGACTGCGGAGGATAGACCTCCAACTTTGTCACTGCCGGCGGAGGAGTCGGATCCGCCGGAGCCCCGTCCTTAAGCCATTCAAGCATCATGGCGTAGTAAACGCTATCCTCGCCGAAAAGCTTGCCGCCGGTATGCGTCACTTTGGCGGTCGCTTTGGTTAACATCAAGCTGTCTTCGGGAATCGCCAAGTTGATCCGACGCATACCGATCTCGCGAGTGATGCGCGTGTAGTCACCCGCTGGGTCGTATCCGAACAGGCTGATCATGAACCCGTCTTTACCGATCTTCGCTCCGTGGCAACTTCCCGTATTGCAGCCGCTTCGCGTCAAAACTGGAACAATGTCTTTTTCAAAGCTGATGGGAAGCTTCTCGTTAGGCCGAGTCACCTTAACGGGAATTCGCAACTCGTTTGAACCGTAGTTGCAAACAAGCTCGGTCGCTCCTTCGGCGACGGGCAGCAATTTTGTTCCATCCAGCTTTGCGATCTTGTCGTCAGCCAATGTCCACTTCGCGGTCTGGGTTACATCCAACGTCACATCGTCTGGACGCCGAACGACGGCGATGAAGTTCTGATAGTCTCGCGCTGTATCGAGCGAAATCTCTTCAGGGAAAACGGACAACTTCAACGGGCTGTCTGGGGCCTGTGAGTCCGAACTGGTCGCAGCCGGCTCGGCAGCGATCGACAACAGGCTCCCACACAGAGCAAACGAGAGTGTTAGTAATGTATGACGCATTTTCGATGACCCTCAGGGCGAAAAATTTTCGGTTGGTCGGTGACGATGAGCATCCTGGCTCTTCGCTTTTTCAGCAACGGAAGTCCTTTTCCGTCCTTGATTATTTGTGCGGCGAACGAAGTAACTTGGAACCTATCTGAAACCGCAAGAAACACCCTCAGCAAGTGCTGTCGGCTTGCGGGTCGCGAAAAGGTTCCTAATTTCGCTTCGCGCCTCTTCACGCATCAGGCGGAGTTGCTCCAGACGCGTCAACGGCTTTTCAGGTTTTGGTTTTGGTTCGGCAGGTTTTGTTTCTTTTGGTGCCTCTTCCTTCTTCGGTTCCGGCTTGGCGACGGGGGCCGGAAGCGGCTTGTCGATCTGTAGGATTCCGGTTCCCTGGGTCTGCATGATTTGACCCTTCTCGCTGTCGATCCTGGCCCGAGCGACGAGCGTTTTGTGTTGACCAACACGAGCATCCGGAGCAATCTTCACCGGGAACGAAACCTGTTCGGTCTCGTTGGTGACCGCGACTTTCGTGTTCTCGCAAGTTACGCCGGCCGGAATACCAACCAGTTCGACCTCGCAAGTCCCTTCAAATGGACGCGTGATGTCAACATCAACGATCACAGTCGCCTCGCCTCCCAATTCAGAAGAAGCTTTGGGAAAGCCGAAATTGAAAATCTTGTCCTCAATCTTAAGCGTGACGGGTTCCGAAGCGATTTCATACGCCCCTATGCCGTCACTTAGTACGGCGTAGGCAATCAAAGGCCATTCGCCGATCGCGGCGGAGCCATTGGCCGTGATCGGAATCCGAGCCTCGCTCTCTCCTTTCGCGAACTTGACACTTCCGCTGGAACCAACACCCGGTGGATTATACAGCAACCGAACGGCCACATCGTTGTCGTAATCGCCACGATCGATCTTCACCACCAAATCCATTGCCCCATCGCGAACGATCGGGACCTGCGGCTGAACGATTGAAATCGTTGCCGGCGATTTTTTACTAACGGCAATTCCGGCGCGGTTTGATCGAAAATCATACGCAACCGAGTTGTTTTGGCCGATGACCAATTGATGCTGTTGGTCGAAGACCGACTGGATGTCGTCACGTTCGGCCACCTTGCCAACAATGTTCACCAGCTTTCCATCCAGGGGAGCATCCGCAGCGGCTGTCAGCAGAAAGGGGATCGTCGTTCGATCCGCAGGCATCGGAATCGGCGTTAGCGTCACGCCGGCCGGAAGATCGGGAGCGATAATCTCGATCGCACCCCCGAATCCTTTGCGACTTGCATTGAGCATCACGGCCGAGCGATTCCCTTGCGGAACCGCAATCATTGTGGCTTCATATCGTTGACGATCGGGAAGCGACAATGTCAATTCCGGTCCCGAGTATTTGATTTCGAGGCGGTAGGCATAACCCGGCCCGCCACCGCGAAGATGATCGGAAATGCCAGCGTGGTAAACTCCATCGGCCGGGATCTTGTACTCCAAGAAGCTGTCGGGGCCTCCCGAGTCGTCATTGCCAGCGACGCGTCCGCCTTTGTCATTGTAGATATTCACAACGCCGTCAAGCTCCGATCGCAACACGTTCCGCGCGTACAGCTTGACGTGAATCGTTTGATCTTTCTTGGCCTCGAAACTGAAGTAATCCTCGTCACCCGATTCAGCGATCACGCCGCAAAACGCGGCGGGCAACGTTCCGGCAGTCGACTCCTTGAAAGAATTATTCGGCTCGACCTCCACAGAATTCGCCATCGGCTGAATGCGAACGTAATTCGGTGACGGAGCAACGCCCTGCTCGTTCGAGACCAGAATCGGATAGGCTTCCGACGGTTCGCTTGGCAATTGAATCTTCTCGGTCCACTGGCTTCCGTCGATCGCAATAAATGTCGCATCAATCAACTCGCCGGGAGCACCGCCGGCGGGGACAACTCCCAAAGGTCGCGGATACGAACCGATGTGCAAGCGATATGGATCGTTCCGACCGCCGAACGAACTGTCACGAATCATGACGATGTACTTGCCGTCCTCAGGAGCAACGATTGAGCAGACACAATCCTGCTGCAGCAGCGGAGCATCGTCACTGATTGACAACTCGAAACGCTCGCTGTTGAGAATGGCGACGAATGGATCAAAGAACGGATCACCACGACCGTGTCGCAGTCGCGTTCCTTCCACCTCCGCCGTCAAGCGATCACCCTTCTTCAGATCGACCGCGAAATAATCAACGTCCTCATTCCCGATCGTCCCTTCAATCGTGACATTGTTTTCGATAACTTGCGGCGTCTCAAATTCGCTGTTGGGCTCGACTTCGTTGACGTTCGGCATCGCACCAACGGCAAACATGAGCATGTCGCTGATGTCCGATTCGGTAACCAGACGGACCGGATACAAGCCAGGAACAGTGTCAGCCGGAACTTCCAACTCCGCTTCAACCTTGGAATTGTCGACTGGAGTCACCGAAAGAACGTTGATCCCAGGGATATCCATGAGGAGCTGGCGGCCATCTTTGATTCTCGTGCCCGTGAAGACAACTTTTTGCGTTGTTCCACGCTGCATGCCGCGAGGAATGGATCCGGTGAGCCTTGGTTGAGCAGCCTGGACAGCAACGGCAGCACACAGCACCACCGAGATAAAGACCAGTAGCTTTGTCGGAACCCAACGCAGACGAGAATATCGACCGGAGCGAGACGGTGTCGAGTGACTTCTATTCATATCGATCGGTGGGGCTAAGGAGGGAGTGGGGATTGAGTTGTAAAGCATCGGGACTCGGCATACCGAACAAGGTCACCAAAATGGAGGAAGTGACCACTGCGCCGAGTCCGATTGCGAAAAATGTCGCTGGAGCGCGTGCGGCTCCAGCGACATTCCATTCTAAACAACTTAGGCGATGATGTCTTTAATAACTTTGCCACCATCGACAATTTCGATCGGACGATCGCCGGGCGCCATCAGTTCCTTGTCGGCGACGATACCCAACTGATGGTACATCGTCGTCGCCAAGTCTTCCGGGCTAACCGGATCGAACTCGGGTTCCGATGCCGTCGCATTCGAGGAGCCATAGATCGTGCCCCCCTTAATGCCACCGCCAGCAAGCATCACGCTGAACACCTTCGGATAGTGATCGCGACCAGCATCTTTGTTGATCTTCGGCGTACGCCCAAACTCGCTGCTGACCATAATCAATGTCGTGTCGAGCAAGCCACGCTGTTCCAAGTCGTTGATCAATTGCGCCAACGCATGATCCAGCGGCGGCATTGTGCTCTTCATGCTGTTGGTGATGTTCGCATGCATGTCCCAACCGCCGTAGGTCAACGTGACCAATCGACAACCGGCTTCAACCAAACGTCGAGCCATCAACAGACGCAGACCGGCTTGATTCTTGCCGTACGCGTCCTTGATCTTGTCGTCTTCTTTGTCCAAGTCGAAGGCGCTTTTGGCTTGTTCCGATCCGAGCAAGCTGTACGCTCGATCGTAGAACGTTCCCATCGCGCCAACGTTATCACTGCTGGTGAGCGAACCGAACCGCTGATTGACCACATCCAATGCAGCTTGACGACGAGCGAATCGCTCCCCTTCAGCACCCTTGTACAGATCGAGGTCACGCACCTTGAAGCCGTTGGCTGCTGGATCGCTTCCCAGCGAGAATGGCCCATACGAACTGCTTAGGTATCCGCTGCCGGCAAATTCGTTTGGCTGGTTCGGAATGCAAACGTAAGGTGGCAAATTGTTTCGTGGTCCGTACTCGTGGCTGATCACGCTGCCAAAGCTTGGGAAGATCAAAGCTGGGCTGGGCTTGTAACCAGTGAACATATTATGCGTGCCGCGTTCGTGGGCCGCTTCACCGTGGGTCATCGAGCGGATGACGCAAATCTTGTCCGCGATCTGCGAAAGCTTTTGCATCGACTCCGAGAAGACTTCTCCGGTGTTCGTCTTGATCGTTTTCATTTCACCCCGATACTCGATCGGGCTGTATGGCTTCGGATCGAACGATTCCTGATGGGCCATACCACCGGGAAGATAGATGTGAATGACGCTTTGCGCCTTGGCTTCAATGAAGTCGTATTGCTTCAAATCGGCCTGCGCTTGTTGCATCGACAACAATTGAGGAAGTGAAAGACCCAGGCCCCCGAAGGTTCCTGCAGCGACAAAACCACGACGTGTGATTGGATTGCCTTTACATTTAATCATCTCAGAAAGCTCCTAACGGAAGGTTGAGGTCAAAAGGTTACGAACGTTCACCCGAAACAGGGTTGCTCGTCAGTTGGATGATGCTCGATTCGTCTTTTCGCAAAGATGCATCTCGCACTTAACTGTGAGGTGGGAAACCATCAAGCACATCAAGTGCCTGAGCAGCTTGTTTTAGGTAGGGCAGGTGTACTTTGCAAGTCGGTCAAAGACAACCGATGATTTTAACAATGCTAGTCCACCGTTGTCAAACATTTCGGTCCTAGGCCAGCGACAATTTTACCTGATCCAGTACCGAAAGTTGGAAATGGACAAATCGTGTCGTTTCATTTTAACAGCGAATTCCTTGACAAAACCAGAACACGTTCGTCGCAATGAACGCTAGCTAAACTGGCGAGAATAGGTCAGAATTTTTTTAAAATGTTTGACAGCAATGCTCTGGACAGTGGTTTCTCGCGGTCTTGAACGCTCGCGGCACCGATACTCGGTTAGGAGTTCGATGTCCGAAGCACCGAAATATTTCGATTGTGCTCACGCGACGTTTATAGATCGCGTGGTGAGAAAGGGGTGATTCGCTTCATTTGACGCAAGGGTATCATTCCGGACCACGCACGGTATATACGTCGCGTGGCCGAAAATGA
>JAWKTL010000013.1:0-151378 GCA_041399105.1 Pirellulaceae bacterium
CGTCTGATAAGCTTCCGTGAGCAACAACAACGACTTCTGGTATTCCGACTCCGCTTGCTGACGATACCCATGCTCGCGGTACAATTCACCGAGATAGTCATGCGCTTCGCCGAGCAGCGTCACATATCGTGGATTGCTCGGAACCTGCTGATGCAAGCGCTGCAATCGATCGATTGCGGTTTGAAACGCATGCTCCGAGCGGGGGAAATCACCAAGCAATCGGCTCGCCTTTGCGACACGATACGATGCCTCGGCGATACTGAATCGCTGTTGCTCGCTCGATACACTCTCTCCATTGAATGCATGCCATGCCGTGATCGCCTCGTCGTAAGCGTTCAGTGCGGACTGCAACTGATCGGCGTCCATGCCCACGCGTCGCGGCACGAGGTCGTCATGCGAAGACTGGTGCGTCAACTCGACGGTCTGCATCTCGGCATCCAAACGTTCCCAAGCCGAATCGACGCGCGCCATCATGTTGTCGATAACCATACCGCTCCGATGTCGTGTCATGGTGATTCCAATGACGATCGCTACGAATGTGATCACAATCATTGAGGCGACGGCACGATTTCGTCGGCACCAACTTCGCAAACGATCAAGCGGTGACGCGCGTCGGGCGAGGACCGGATATCCCAATGAAAATCGTTCCAAATCTTGCTTCAGATCGAGCGCTGTGGCATACCGACGAGAACTCTCTTTTTGCAAGCATTTCAGACAAATGACATCCAGTGAAGGGCTGATCGTGGGGTTGATTCTTCGCGGAGAGATAGCTTCCGACTCAAGCACTTGATGGATGATCGAATGATGTGTTTCACCCACAAAGGGTGCTCGTCCGGTCAGCAAATGGAATAACAAAGCGCCGATGGAGTAGACGTCGCTTTGGAATCCAATCTCGCTCTTGCGACCCGCCGCTTGTTCCGGAGGCATATAACTGGGCGTTCCAATCGCCTGACCGGTATGGCTGAAGTCGCTGTCATCCTCCAAACATTTGGCCAATCCGAAATCGGTGACCATGGCACGCCCTGTTTCATCGGTGAGCACATTGGAGGGCTTCAGGTCTCGATGCAACACGCCGTTCTTATGTGCGTAGGCGATGGCGTCACAAATCTCGATCGTCAAACGCACGCTATCAGACTCGCTCAACGCTTGCTTTTTGGCCAATTGCTGAAGCGTAGGACCGGTAATGAAGTCCATGGTGAAATAGTGCAAACCGTTGCATTCACCGACACGATGAATCCGAACGATGTTCGGATGTCGCAGCTTGGCCGTCGCTTCGGCTTCGCGTTGGAACCGATACAAGTTGCTTTCGCTGGCCAGTTCACCCGAGACGATTGTTTTTAGTGCCAAGAAGCATTTGAGTTTGACATCCCATGCTTTGTAGACGATTCCCATTCCGCCACGAGCGATTTCGCCGACGATTTCGTAGTCATCGATTCTCAATGAAGAGGCGGAGAGGCGAGTCTTCGCAGAGCTAGGGGCAACAGGATTTGGCGAGAAGTCGCTTGTTGGGTCGATCGTTTCCGGAAGTCGCGAATCCTCGACGCTCGTCGTTTCCATGCCAGTGTCAGCGCTGTGGTTGGTGTCGGCGGCAGAGACTGCCGAGCTGATACCTGATGCTGATTGAGGATGCGAAGTACTGGCTCTGCGAACGGCCGTCGCCAAACGTTTTGCGCGAACTGGGTTCCAAGCTCTTTGAGGAATGGGAGGGTGTTGTTGATTGAGTATCACGCGCACGGCGGGCAAGACATTCGTGCAGAGATTATCCAGTTCGTTTTGACAGGTTTCACACCCACCAATGTGAGCCTCCAATTGAGAACTCGCATCCGCCGAAAGTCGATCCTCAACGAATTGTTGGAGCATTTCGACAGAAGGACATTCGGGCATGATCATGTTGGTGATGCAAGGTGATTTTGTATGATTCTAAAATCGATCAGCGATGCGCCGCTCGCTTTTTAGCCAGCAATTGTTCAGCCATGCGGCGGTGAAACTCAGCCGCGGTTGTATCTTTCAGAAATTCGAATTCAGCGGCGCGGGTTTGGTGATCGCGAACTGCTAGTTCAATTGGGATTTCCCGGCGGTGATAGTCCGGATGGCGATTCCTGAAATCATCCCAACGATTGATCCAATCTTTTTCATCTGAGAGTTTTGTGATTCTTCCCGCTTCAATCCAGGCACCCGAATTGACTTCTGCGAGCATTCGTGCATCCTCCGGCGAGATACCTTGCTGCGGCTTGTCGTGAAAGGAACGCAGATCGCACACCAGGATTCCATGAGGGTCGCAGGTCATCGCCGCGAAATGTCCGCTCTCCGCGACACGAATCCAGGTCAATGAATGACTACCCGGTATCTCCAACGTTGGAGAGGCAATACATCCGCGAAGACGATCCCAAAAATGAACTGAACAAGGTCTCCCCTCCACTGCCGTAATCACATAGGGCGTACCGTAAATGAAGTCAACATCGCGTGCGCCTTCACCAAAGGGCGGGCAAGCGATCCGACGTTGCTCGAGATCCCAGACCCGCGTTGCGTGGGCGGCGACTCCATTTGATACCACATAGCGACCATCGCGACTGAGCTTCGCGACAGATCCAATGCCGACAGGAAGAATGCCCGAGTCGTCTTCAGTCTTGATCCATTTCCATCCTTTCTGCTGAATAAACCTTAGGGCACGAGGATGATGATTGACAAACGAATTCAGAAAGACGTCGTTGCGAGAGGTCAAGGCCGCAGTGTAGCTAGACCATCTTGGGGGCGAATAGCGAATGCTTCCGCGATTAAAATCCAACACGTGCGATTGGCCACAGAAGCACCACAAGAGCAATTCTCCGTTGAATGCGAAAGACATGCTGCAACCGTCCCACTCTCCACGATGCATACGCCAAGTGTGATGTTCACATTTACCTTCAAACAGAGTCGTCACCTGATGTGAATTCACGTCGATCTTGAGAACCTCTCCAGCCGCGCATGCCACTGCAAGCTGGTCGTTCGTTGGATGCCAAGCGATCACGTGTGGCTCCGATGGCATCGCGATCGGATCTCCCAGTCGCTCGCCTGATTTCCAATCGTAAATCTGCACAAAGCCGCCTTTGCCATCGGCCAACATGACCGTTTTTTTTGACCTCTCCGGTACGGCACATGCAAGGGCTATCACGCGACCATCAGGAGAAAAGCAGCCGTCCAGGATTGGGGCACCAACAGAAATCTCGGGGCCAAGAGCCTGGCCGGTCGCCGGATCGAAGGCCTGCGTGCTGAGCAACTCCGGCTTTCGCTGCGCCGCTGGGACTTCATCGTCACTCAAAGCAAGGTGTCCGACAGCCGCGACCAGCGATGAGTCGGGGCTGAATACTGGCCGCGCCAAGCCCTGCGTGCGAAGAAACCAGTAGGGCCGGGGCGGCGTTTGCCAAAGTCGGACAATGCCCTGGCCGTGGGCGATGGCCAGATGTCGGCCCGTGAAATCGAACGCGGAACAAGAAACGGATACATCGCCATGCCCGCCGAACTGATCCAGAAACTCCGTGCGGACATTCGTACCGTCGGGTGCCGTCGTCGCGAGGCGGTTGGTGATCACCTGCCGCAACCTAAAACGTGCACGAAGTTCTTTGTTTTGAACGGCGAGTTCTTGGGCGTCCGGTTTCGTATGATCCGCCTTTTGGGAAACCGAATGGGGCTGGTGCGAGCCATCTTCGTCGACGATGTCGAATACAGTGAGTTGATGTTGCGATTCGCTCAGGAACTGTCGGTCATCGCGGCTAAATCCGACGTCGATGAGATGATTCCCGATCGGATAGGTTCCCTTCTGAAACTGCGACTGTTCGACATCCCAGATTTGCGCGGGAACCGTGCCGACGAATAGCAGTCGACCATTGTGGCTGAATTCGAGTGCGTGAACCGGTCGTCTATGCTGCTCGGGAAGCAATGTTTGCGACTCCACGCCGTCGTTGAGCCGATAGATGCAGACCCGCCCTTTTTTTGTGGACAATGCCACGTGTTGGCCATCGGGGGAAAAAGCACCGACCTCGAACCAGGATGCGCCCCAGAACTGTTGGTCCCCATTGTGGGTGTCGATAATCGTTGTTCCTGGCCGACCTTTAAGGAGCAGATAACGATCGGAAGGATCGAACAGGAATTGCGTCGTAGCTGGCCACTGGAGCCATCCACGTTCATCAAAGTCTTGTCGGTCCCACCACGCTGTAACCGGTGTCGGTGCCGCGCGACCGAACTGCATCGCCCGCATGGAATGTGTTTGTTGAACATCGGGCGATTGCGCACTCAATTCCGCCGCCTTGGTGAACCAAAGGGCAGCACGCGCGAAGTGTTGCTGCGCCGCTTCCTGCTCTCCAAAGTTGGCATAAGATTCCGCGAGCAACTCATACGCTTCAAGCTTGGCCCGTTGCTCGGATTCCTTGGCCGCAGTCGCTTCCCTATTGGCCACCGCAAGTTGTTGGTTGATCGCCCCAAGGCGTTGATTGGTTCGTTCCAGTTCGCCACCAATTCGCTGCTGCTCGTTCAGCGCATTGGTCACATTCTGCTTGGCCACTAACAAATGCTGGTTCGACTGGTGTTCTTGCCATGCGTTGAACGACAATCCACCGATCACGGCCAACAGGGCGAGGCAACCGGCCAGCGCTACGCCACGATTGCGAATCACCCATTTCTTTGCTTCGGCAAAGGCACCGCGTTGATACGCCTTGACAACGCGTCGATCGAGAAACGCTTCTAAATCTTCGGCCAATTCCAATGCGGATTCGTAACGGTCATCGCGATGCCGAGCCATCGCTTTTTGACAAATCGCGATCAGTTCCGGCGGTGACGTTGCGGCAAGCTGATCGATCGGTCGCGGCGGTCCAGCGATCACCCCCCTCAACGTTTCCGCAGGTGAATAGGATTCGTGAGCGTCTCGATAGGGAGCAACACCCGCGAGCATTTGATACAGCATCGCCCCCAGCGAATAGACGTCGGAACGCTCATCCACTTCGTTCAACTTCCCCATTGCCTGTTCGGGAGGCATGTAGTTTGGAGTTCCGACGACCGCACCATCGATCGTTAGTAATGGTCGCGGCGTGGTTGCTACGGTTTCGTCACTGTCCGCCGAAACGCGGAGCGTATCGGTACCGTTATCGGAACCGTTATCGGAATCCATCTGCAAGCGGATGTCGCGCACTTCTTCTCGCCCGACCGCCTTGGCCAGTCCCCAATCCAACACGTAAACTTCGCCGAGATCGCCAACCATGACATTCGATGGCTTCAAGTCACGATGTACGACACCGCTAGCATGCGCGAAGGCGATCGCTTGACATATGCGGATCATCACACCGATGGCGCGTGAAAAGTTCCAGCCATCAACATTGAGGTTGGCCAACTCCAAGATACTCTTCAGTTCACGACCTCGAACCAGACGCATGGTGTAAAAACATCGTCCAGCCGAATCTTGACCAATGGCGTGTACCGCTACGATCGACGGATGGTTCAGGCTTGCCGTGATTTCCGCTTCATGGGCGAATCGCCGAGTCAACTGCCGTGCATCGCTGGTACAGTTGATATCGATCACTTTGATCGCGACTTCGCGGTTAAGGTCCAACTGAACACCACGATAGACGATTCCCATACCCCCCTGGCCAACGATGTCGATAACGGTGTGTCCCGCAATCACGGGCATTGCATTGTCACGTGAGTCGTCGGTTGGGATCGCAAGATCTCGTGTTTCGCAGATCGCTTCAGTTAAACGAACCGCGAGTTGTTCATTCCAATTTCGAGGTCCTGATATTGCCGCCGATTCAAATCCCTTGACTTGCGGAAGCAACCGCTTGCACCGTTCATCCAAACTGTGTTGGCATCGACTGCACTGGGCCAAATGCCGATCCACGTCGAGAAGTTCCGCCCCAGTCAGTTGCTCCAGCATTAACGCTGTTAGCGTCTCGGCAGATGGACACGTACCGGTCATCAATTTCAGCACCCAATCAATCGTGCGACATTCATTCGTTTCTTACCGTCAAGTCATCCATGGAACAAAAATGGACACGCGACGGTTCCTCTCCGGAACGCTTGTATACGCGTATAACCAGGTTTTACCGGTCCACGGCAGGTTTCCTACGACAATGTTGGAAAAAATCCGAACATCACTGAATCAGATGGCTCGTTTGCTCGGTTCCGCCACCTGGGTGTTCCAGTCGTTGTATTTCATCGCGAATAAGGTTGGCCACTTGGTTTTTGGCTGCGTAGAGGGTGCCGATGCTGATTCCCAACTCGTGGGCAACCTCAACATTCGCGCGTTGCTGGATCGTGGTTTGGTACCATGCCTGCCATCGACTGTCATTGATGCGACGCCTAACGTCGGCCATCGCACGCTCAAGCAATTCCAAATCGAATACCTCTTGCAGGCGACTGGCCAAATCTTCTCGTGCTTCCACCGACTTCATCCACGAGATGATCGATGAGCCACCTTCAGCCATTTCATGACGATGTTTATGCGAAAGAAAGTCGGAGATCGCATTCTCGGTTGCACGACGCAGATAGGCGGTGAAGCTGAGACGAGCATCATATTCGAAGCTGCGAAGGTACTTGCACATGCGGACCAGCACCTCCTGAGTGATATCCTCCGCATCGTCGGCGTGGATTCTGCGGTTCTCGCACCACTCAAATATCCGTTTGCCATATCGATCGACGAACTCACGCCATGCGAATTCGTCTTGGCGAGACTGCTGCAGACGGCCTAGCAAACTGACGCTCGTGGACGATTCGAAACTGTTCATCTTGGCATGCCGCCTAACCTTGCTGGATTCGCGAAACAACCTTCCGATCATAGTCGATGGAAACTTGGTCGATCAGAGACTATACGAAACAACACTATTGGATTCTCGTGGATGCGCAGTGTGCGACTTCAGGGTCTTTGGCCGGTGGCTGGCATCGGCACAGGCGAACGGGAACGAACGGTGTTACCAACTCAGCTTCCTTCCAGGCCTTCGGCCTTGGATCGATGTTTAGAACCTATCCGAAAAGCCAAGAATCGCCGGCAGCTAGCGATCTCCACTCACGGCCACCGGATTGATGCTTAGCATGCCATAAGCCTACAATTCCTAGCATGAAGACTGATAAGCAAATCTATTCGATCTTTGCCGCTAATCCGCGTTGGCTGTTCGAGTTAACGCAACTCACTAGGCCCGGTCCGTGTGAGTTTCGTTCGTTTTCGTTCAAAGAGATCGAACACACCAGTGACGGAGTCTTGTTCCCAGAGGACCTTCAAGCGCCGCTTTGGGTTTTGGAAATTCAGTTTCAGTTTGATCCGTCGATTTACAACCGCGTTGTCCGTGAGATGTCACTGCTGCAAACCGATGGACGAGATGTCGGTGGGTTGATCCTGTTTCTGGACCAAAGTCTCGATCCGCTGACACAGCCGTGGTGTCAAATCATAAAATCGTTTTATCTAAATGATCTATTGGAGCATTTGGAACGTCAGCAACCCGAGCATCCGTTGGTGGCGGTGTTCAGTCCATTGTTGGTTGCCGACGACTTTACGCTCGAAAGAACCGCGGCAATACGGTACAATCAAATCAAGACCAGCGATTTGAGCGACGTACAGCAGACGGCTCTGTTGGAAGTCTTTATCAACTGGCTTGGTCAGCGTTTTGCTGATAAAGGCAGGCAGGAGATCGAAGCAATGTTAGTCGGTTCACTTCCCGAAATTCGCGACACGAAATTGGGCCAAGATTTAATCCAGATTGGCAAAATCGAAGGCAAGATCGAAGGTAAGATCGAAGATCTTTTGCTGCTAATGCACGCCAAATTCGGCGGTGTCTCTGGAGAAACTCGCAATCGAGTGGAGAAGCTCGAATCGGTTGAAGCAGCCGATCGTTTGCTTCTGCAATTACTGAAGGTCGATTCAATCGATGAATTGAACTGGTAAGCACTGGTTGCTTCTTATCCCCGCACATCTTGGCGGGACGTCTTAAAATCCATGCGAAAACCCAGGAAAGACCCGCAGCTAGCGCTGTCGGCTCTCGGTTGTCGGTTAGGCTCTTGATCGATACCGAGCGCTGATTCGTCGCGACTTTGGATGCCTTCAAAGCTTTTCCCATCCAGCATTTCTTCGCGCAACGCCCACGCTGGTCGCTCGAACACTGCACGCGTCAACACTTGTGCAAACATGGGCAATTGCCATCCGGTGTGTTCGTTGCGTCGATTGCTGAATCTTTAGTCCAAATCTGGTTTTCATTCGTAGATCTTCAATTCTGGTTGGGTAAGTCACTCTGAACGCGAAACATTCACTGTCTTCGGCAAAAGAGTCACAACCGATATGAAGCACATCAAATCCCTAAGGCCAAGCAAAAGCGGTCGACCAACAAAGAAAGTGACTAGACGTCGGCGACGTGCCACAATCATGGTCGAATCGCTGGAACCACGGATGTTGCTCGCTGGCGATCTGACCAACTCAGAGATCGACGCGATCTCACAAGACCAGGTACTCGCACTCCTGCGATCATTGGATGCGGGCGCGCGAAAGGTCAACGAAGATGCTTCGCTGAATGCACCGTTGCCAGGCGTTGGCGGAAACTTAAATCAGCTCTTTGACTCCGATCCATCGAACGGGCGGTCGCAATGGGGCGACCTACTGAAGCTGGAACACGTGACTCAAGGCTATTTCGGTCGGTTCGATCCATCAAATGAATCGCTGTTCGACATCTCGACGGTGGGCACCCGTGCGACATCGGACGGTCTACGCGACGCGTTGATTGAACACCTCAAGGCAGTCACCGCCGACTTTGGAATTCCCGAACAACAAATCATCGTTGCCGGTGGCTTGAGCGAAGAGAACCTGCTTCGCTTCGACATTCAAATCGAACACGAGTCGGTTCAACAATTGATCCCTTCGCTGGACGCACTCGGATCGCGATGGACCGAACTGGGTGTCGAACTTGGCGCAACGTCGACAATCGATGTGACAACGAACTTAATATTCGATGTTTCATTCGGCGTTGAAATCGGCGGGTCGTCGGATAACCCATCCGACCCGTTGGAGTTGCCGACCATTGCGTCCGAAGGCTTTATTGAAGTCAACCGCTTCAGCATCGATACGTCCATCGACGCGTCGGGGTCTCAATTTGACTTCTCCATGGGGCCCGTTGATGGCAACATTGTCGCGACTGCCTTCACAGTCGATGCAGGTGTCGCGATCGAGATCCCGGCTGCGGCGGCTGATGTTGTCGATCGTATCGGTGTGACGCAGTTGGCTTCGCCGCTGGATATTCAGTTCGCATTCGACGCAAATTTGTTCAATGCTTCCCTGGGAGATCGATCGAATGTTCCGGGCAGCCTGCCGGGCGTCACGATTGCCGATTCGAACGTCCTGGATCAGACGCAAGCCGAGACGTTCGACCACGACCTTGCGCCGTTGATCATGCATCTTCCCGCTGATCATGTTGTCGAAGGTCTGAAAAGGCTGGCGACTTCACTGGATCAAGCGGTCGCGTCCGATACGCTGTCACAAAAGATCCCGTTGATCAACAAGACGCTCGGCGAACTGTTAACATCACCTGCCGAACCGCGCACGTTTTCTGGAAGCCAAATCCTTTCAATGACGTCCCCCATCGTTGATGAAGACAGTCAACGATTCACCGCGACGTTGGATACCGATGCTTCTTCGCTGGGTATCAAGCCGGGTGACCTTGTCCGATTCTTGGCGACCAACGGCGATCGATTCACCGCGAATGTCGAATCCGTCGCTGGCAACCAGGTCGTGATCGGCTATGACGCATCACGCACGGATCAGCCCAACACAGCGACTCCGTCTCTGTCGTTCTCCGTATCGGGAACAATCGGCAATCAGTTGCTTTCCGCCCTGGGCAACTTCGGTCGCGACGGCGAAGCGATTCCTTCGATCGGCAACTTGCTGGAAGCACTTTCAGGTCCGATGGGACTCGATCTTGACAACGTTACGTTCGACGAAACCAATAAGTTCCTCGAACTAACAGCGACCTTTACACCCGCTCCGCTGACGTTCAAATCGCGGCTCGATTTTGGCGAATCGATCGACTCGCTTAAGAACCTACAATTCGATGAATCGGGTGACATCATCGTCAATGCTGCTCCCACGATTCGGTTGCCGCTCGGTTTCAATCTTGATCCCGATGCGCCGATCAACGCCGCCGATCGACTCTTCATCATCGAGGATTCCGCACCGGAAGTAACGGTTGATATCACGGCAGACATGGACAAGCCGCAAGCGCGTGGGACGCTTGGCTTCCTGACAACCTTACTTACCGAAACGTCATCCGGCGATGCTGTTGAACTCGACACGACGCTTACGATCAACATTATTGATCCAGTCGACGACGGCGATGGGAACACCAAGGATGATATTCGGGCAACGACCACGGAAATCGAAGCTTCAGTATCGGAATCGTTGCTTGTCGGTTATGAAGGTTCGCTGAACATTGCAGGCCTCTCGATCAAACCTGAATTGGCCGGTGCGCTGATCCCGGGCGAGATCACAATCTCGACTTCGGGGCCCGTAGCGTTCAACGATCCGCAACAACTCGATGGCGTAATGAACCAAATCGTGGTTTCGGACAACCCATTTAATAGCTTCGATTCATTGTCGCCCGATTCCGTGGTCACGATGTTCCTGCAATTGGGCAACTCGATTCAGGCGGCCGCGTCCGAATTGGATGTACCCGGTGGGATTCCGTTCGTTGAGGATGCGATCAGCGAAGTGTTGGACTTTGTCGATACAACACAGGATCTGGCGCCCAAGCTCTATTTCAACGCAAAGCTGATTGGTGACGCGGAGATCTCCGTTACCGATGGCCGATTGAGCGACGATGCATTCTTCGCCGTGCGGCTGGAAGGAAGCGATTCGGTCTTCGTGACGATTCCGGCCGCGATGACGGTCGACAACACGTCAATTGATGATTTGTATGCCGACATCAATCAAGCGTTAAGAGATCAGGGTTTGGACGGATCGCTTGTCGCTGATCGCCAGCTTCCCGTTACCGGTTCACAAATCGAATCGCTGACGATCGGCGACGCGATCATTCCCGGTGGACCCATCGCGCCGCTGCCCGTCGGTTTCGTTCGCTTTACGGCAACGCTGGACGAAGCGATCGACTTGTTCAATGCGGGCTCGCGGGTTGGCGATGTGATCGAGTATGTCGACATCGCGGGGCGGACGCAATCGGCGGTGATCGACCAGTTGACGCAACATGAAATTTCCTTCCGATTCGATGCAGAGCAAGCCGTTCCAAGAACCGACGCCGGGCGATCTTTGTCGATCCATGATGCCAATCACGCGAACCGTCTGGCGATTCGCACGGTCGATCCGACCGAAGGCGTATCGATGGAGATCAGCACGCTGAGTGTTACCGCCTCACGAGACGCGCCCATTCAATTGCAAGCCGATTCGGTTTTCGAACTGGTCATTGATGATCAGGTGCATGAAGTCACGATCACCGCCGATTCGACGGCCGACAACCTTGCCATCGGTGACCTTGTCGATTCAATCAACGCCGCGTTATTGGATCTGGAACTGAACAAACAAGTGCAAGCGATTGTTCACGGAGACTTCATTCGCTTTGTTTCTCTGGCAGGTGGCTCGCAATCGCTATCGATCCGCGGAGCCGAAGAGTTGGGCTTCGCCGCCAGCCAAGAAAAGGACGCGAACACCGCTGCGTCCGAACTTGGACTCGCCGGCGGTCAGATTGCCGAAGCCGATTTCCGAGTCAACACCATTCAAGACCTAGTGCATACGCTGAACGGATTTTTGCGGCAGTCACTGAGCGGAATCGTTCCCGAAAATGAGTTCGTCGAGTTTTCGACGGTGCTTGGTTACGAAGAAACGCAAGAGGAAGGACAGACGAAGCGAACGGTGACCTTCGACATTGACCTGGGGGCGGAGTATCGACGCTCGGTCGATTTGAACTTTAACCAGGGGCTGGACGTTGGCTTCGCGGAACTGAGTGTTGCCGGTGCCGGTCAAGCGGAATTCATCGCGCGAGCGGGGGTTGAACTAGCTGTCGGCATCGATCTGCAGCGACCGGGCAGCGGAACGACGATCGAAAGTTCAACGCTTCTGAGCGAATTGGACAACGGACGTGGCGCAAGGGTTAATGTTGGCGTGATCGGAGCGACGATCAGCAGCAGCGGACGACCGTCGACCGTGCCCGATGAAGGGCTAACGCTGAAGGTAAGGGTCGATCAGTATGGCGATGCCAGCGATCTGGTTGAGGTCAACGTCAGCAAGCCACTCGTTGAAGACAACACAAGTTTGGAGGATCTCGCCGCCGATTTGAACGCGCGCTGCGGACCTTCCTGATTGACAACGATCTGCCGGGTTTGGAACTGGACGACGATGATCTGATCCAGCCCATTGAGGTCCAAGTGGATGATGGCAAACTGATGTTGATCGCCAACGCAGCGTCGGTCAATGGACTGACAATCGCTTTAGAGACGTCCGCGTTTCTCGGATTTGCAGCGGGTCAAAAAGTTCGCTTGCCGACTTGAGGCTCTTCTGCGCGATGGCTCCGCGCATGACGTGAATCTCGATTTCGCGGAAACCATCGGTGATGTGATTGACGCGATTCAAGGGATCGGCGATGGTTCCGTGGTCACCGTGAACATCGTCAATGATCAACTTGAGTTGGTGGATCGGTCTGTCGGAACGGGTGAACATCCCTTCAAGGTGACGGCGGCCTCCGGCGTGGCGGGGCTGAGTCCGATTGGCGCCAGCCTGCGGATTCTGAAATCATCGATCGACGATCCCGAAACCGAGACCGACGAAACGAACACGAATGACACGCTGCTTGGCGATCCGATCTTTGAAGGCGATCGGATTGACCAGTTCTATATTCGCACGGGTGTCGACTCCGAAGGAAATGATCGCAGTCGCGTGTTTGCGAATGTGCTGGTCGATGGCGACAACATCGATCTGACTGCTGCCTTGGGCATCTTTGACATCGGCATCGTAGACGGGGCAACGAACTTTTCGGTCGATGCCAGCGTCGCCCTGAATGATTTTGACGATCCGGCGACAAGCGAGATCGACGAGAGTGCGGATGAAAAACTGCGTCTACGAGATTTTGCCCGCCTGCGTGATTTGGCCGGTGCTGGCATCGATAATATCCTGTCTTCGTCGTTCAACTACGGGGGCACAATGAATCTGCCCATTGGCGGATCGATCATTGATCTGCTGCCCGATGACGCGCCGCCGATGTCGATCGACATGACGCTTGCCAATCAATTCGATTCACTTCGGCCCGAACTTCAGTTCGCCGTCACGAACTTTCAAGACAACTTGCAATCATTCAAGAACTTCTCGTTGGAAGACTTGGCCAAAGTGGTGCAAAATGTTGTCGAACTGTTACGGAACAGCGACATCGAAGGATTGAATACGTCGATTCCAGTGATTAATCGCACTCCCAATGATGTCTTGGATGTCGTCGACTCATTGGCTGCGGCGGCGGAGAAATTGCTGACCGGACCTGATGTTGATTCGCTGAATGCCAAGGTCGCCGAACTTGAAGCATTACTGGACGACTTCGCTGGGACACCCTCGCAGACCAGTGCGATCAAAGATCAGATCGTCGCGATCAAGTCAGCCATCGCACCGGATCATCTGTTTACGCTCGCACTAGCCATTGGCGGTTCGGAAACGAAGACAACGGAACCACTGGATGTTGACGCATCGGCGGGCGAAGTGCGCGCGGCACTTGTCGCATCGCTGGGTGCAGGCGTAATCAAAAGCGTGACGGGGCAGCGCGGTGGCCCATACGAGATTACGTTTGAAACCAACCAAGGAGACGTCGGAGAACTGACCGGACGAAGCGTCACCGGGTTGACGGTTCAAACCGAAACGTTATCGCAAGGACTGCTTGGTTCGACCAGCGAAGTGCAACGAATCAGTTTTATCAGTACCGGGAAGTTGGTTGCAGCCATCCAGCGACTCGGCGACACGGTAAACAATCTGTCGGAGGATGCCAACGGGAAGTCCGCGCTGTTTGATAAGGTGAGCGAAATCGGCAATTCGATTGCGTCGGGGCGTAACATCGGCACGATCATCGGCGATGCGATCAAGTCGGAACTCGGTTTGCCGGATGATGCCTTTACGTTGAGTCTTGAATACGTCGACGCCGATGATGCCACACCAGGCGTACAAGCCGCGGTGGACGTTCGGTTGCGGATTGCCAAGACGCTGACCGAGAGTGTCGACTTCGACTTCGATGTTCCCAAGCTCGGGCCAATCGAGATCTCGACCGACGCGAAGGTCGACTTTACCGTTGGCGGTACGTTGGATCTGGATTTCGGGTTTCGATTCGACACGTTTACGCCGTATCTCATTGGCTCGACAAAACTCGATCTGATCGCGGGGATCGATTCACAGGTTAATGTCGACGCCAGCATCTTGGCGCTCGAAGCGGGCTTGAACGGCAGGTTGTTGCTGCAACAAAGCGTAACGCGGAATGTGCCCGGCGGCGCGACATCGTTTCTGTTGCCCGATGTGCCCGCCGATAACTTGGTGGTCGTGCATGATGGGACCAAAGTGTTGCGACGAGGGGGCAACATCACCGACCCGGATGTGGATTATGTTTTGGACAACGCAACAACGCCGCCGACGATCACGTTCGCCACCGCCGCGCCGGCGCTGGCGACGGTTCAATATGCGATCGCGTTGGCTGATGGCCAATCGCCCAACAACGCAACGATTACGATAGAGGTCGATGCGGCGCTTGCGCCGGACGACGGCAAGGTTCATCGAATCGCATTGAAGGATTTGCTTTCGACCGATACCCGTATCAACGACAAGTTTGATTTTGAGGTCAACGGCATGGCGTCGGTTTCTTTCGATGCGGATGTCGCGGGACTGCGGGTCGAGGATGCGGTTCTTGCGGGTGTGAGCCTGAACCACCCAACGTCGCCACAGTTTGCATTCGACGGAGTCAACACGCTGTTGGATCAATTGAGTGACCCGAGCCAGTTGAATCTTGGTCAGATCATCACGGGGACGCGGGCCGTTCTGGATACCGTCGAATCGGGGTTGAAATCGGATCTGTTGGAGAAGCTTCCGTTGATTGGCGACGGCGTGGATCTGGGGGGAAGCTTCATCGGCGACTTGCGCGGACTGCTGGACAAGTTGGAATCAACCATCGATACCGGGAATGGGTCGATCGCCGAAGTCGTCAGTCGGATTCAGCAAGCGATCTACGATGCGCTCGGTCCGCGCGGGATCGACATCTTGGCGCTCGATCCGCTGTTCAACAACGATCCCAACGTTGCCGACAATCGAGAAGTCGCAACGTTCCGCGATGTGGAGGTCTTTGTCTCGGATCTGAAGACAACGCCGCTGAGGGATCTTGAGCTGTTTATCAACCTGCATCTGGCCGGCCGCGACACGATCGATGTCGATTTGGATCTGGGTCTGGATGCGGTGGTGTTTGAAATCGAAACCCAGGGGGGCGTTGAACTAAGCTGGGATTACAACTTTGATTTTGGATTCGGCATCAACGTATCCGAGGGTTTCTTCTTCCAATTGAACCAGGATGTCACTTACGACGACACGGGCTTCCCGTTGTTGGGTGAAGCACTGCCGAAACCGGAGATCGGCCTGAATGCGGAAGTCAATTTGAAGCCCGGCACCTCGCTCAGGGGTGAGTTATTCTTTCTGAACCTGTTGGCCGAAAGCAATGCCATCGAGGACTTCAACCGCGACGGCATCATCAACGATGGCGGTGGCGAACCTGGTCATGGTCCGAAACTCAGCGAAGCCGAAGATGGTCGCGATTACAACTTTGACGGCGACATGAACGATCTGCTCAGCGAAGCGGATCTAAACGGCGACGGGCGTTTCAGCAAGGGAACCGGCCTGACGGGCTCGATCTTCATTGATGTCGACAACCCGGATGATGATCCACAGAATCGGTTGACCTTCAGCGAACTTACCAGCACGCGATTCAGGGATCTGTTCAACGCGGGCATCAGCACCCAGGCGCATGTTGATTTGGCTTTAAAGGCCGATACCGATCTGGCTGGTTTGCCGGAAGTCACCGCGGACTTGACGGTCGATTGGGCGATCGCGTTGACGGTTCGCGATGGCTTGGTCGGCGGTGGCTTGCCCGACGTTGTCGTGCATGACGTGACCTTGGATGTTGGCACGATGTTTGAAACGACGCTGGTGCCACTGATCAAAAAGTTTGACGAACATGTTGGATCGCTGAAACCGTTGATCCAGTTTTTGGCATCTCCCGTGCCGGGGCTCAATGATCTATCGGAACTGGTTTCCGGTCCGAAGATCACGTTCCTGACGCTGGGGATTCTGGGTACCGGGGTCAACGAAAACTCGATCAAGGCGGCAAAGATCGCCAATCAAGTGGTCGGCATGTTGAATGAAATCTTTGTGTTAACCGACTCGATCGACGCGTTGGGGGACGATGCCGATGGAATCAAGATCAACTTTGGAACCTTCTTTGTCACAGGCAAGCCGCAAGCAGAGACGAATGTTGGTACCGAAGTTCTGAACGCGACACAGCGATTGTTGCCATCAAATCCGCGTACCGGTTCGGTAGTGCAAATCTTTGCCGATGGCGTGCTGGTGCCGGAGGAGAATTACAACATCGTTCGCTTCATCGAAGATGGCGAAAACAAGACGAAGATCGTGTTCGATGTTGCGCCCACCGGCGCGATCACCGCGACCTACACTACGGGAAAGGATTTGACCGATCCCAACGCGGACGTGGCGGCTGATGCAGGCTCCCTTGATACGATCGCGCCGGGTGTGGATAACGGCCTATCGCCCGATGTGCTTACGCAAACAGGCAACTCCAATAGGACGGGTTCAGCGAAAACGAAATCCGCGTTGAGCAAGCTGACCGGATCGGCTGACAGCAACGGCAAGGGAGGATTTGGCATCAAGATCCCGCTGCTGTCGGATCCATCAAACATCTTCAAGCTGTTCACCGGGGAGAAGGTGGACATCATTCAGTGGGACATCCCGACGCTCGATTTGGATGTGCCGTTTAAGATGGAACTGGGGCCAATTCCGTTCGAGCCGAGTCCGCTGTACGTAACTTTCGGTGCGGCGTTGGAAGCCTTTATCGACTTGTCGGTTGGTTTTGATACGCGCGGAATCGCCAAGACGGACAACTTTATCGACGGTCTTTATTTTGGTGATCTCGAGGACATCACCAGCGGTCCGGACATCGACGAATTCGCCTTGGGATTGGAGGCAACCGTTGGGGCCGCGATCAAGAAAGGCCCGTTCAGCGCTGGGATCGAAGGCGGGCTGCGTGCCGATATCGGACTCAATTGGAACGATCTGGATGGCGACGGCAAGTTGTACCTGGATGAGATCGCCGACCTGTTTGAGTTGCGGCCTGAAGGTGGTGGCGGTTTTCCCGGTGTCTGTGTGTTTGACGCGCATGGTGAGTTCACTGCCTTCCTGCGAGCCTATCTGAAGATCCCGTTCAAGAAGTTCAATATCGACATCGCGGATATTGAACTGTTCAGCTTCAACCATCATTGCGCGGCACCCGGCATTGCCGAACTGGGCACGGCGGATTCGGAAATTTCCGAAGGCTCGCTGGTGCTGTTCGCTGGGGAATTGGCCGATGACCGAGGACCACTTTACGGCGATGACATCAACGAAGAATTCTCGGTACGTCAGTTTGTCGATGTGGATTCTGAAAGCGAGACCTTCGGTCAGCAGGTCGTGGAGGTCACGTTCCACTACACCAATCGAGATGGCGACGCGGACACGGTGGTTCGGGCTTACACCGGCGTGCGGGAGATTTACTTCAGCGGTGGCGACGGCAATGACAAGATTACGATCGATGCCAGCGTAACGGTTCCGACGCGGTTAATCGGTGGTGCCGGCGACGACATTCTGATCGGTGGGTCGGGCAACGACATCATCTCCGGCGGCACGGGGAACGATCGGATGGAAGGGGGATTGGGCAGTGATCGTTATATCTTTGGCAACGACTGGGGAACTGATGTCGTTGTCGAACCCGAAGGCGGTTCCGATACGGACGATACGTTTGACTTTGGCGGCGTGACGCAGTCTCTGGATGTCGCGTACGGCAGCATCGCCGTGACCAGCGGCGGCAATCGTGTCGATGGTGGCAAGAATGAAGCTGGACAAACGGTGAGAACCGAAGGAATCGAAAGATTCATCGCCGGCACGGGGATCGATACGTTTACGGTTGGTCAAGTGATCGGTTCGGCGACGAAGAATGTTTGGGAACTGACCGGCATCGGGCGAGGTGAGATCAATGGCGAGTTCCGTTTTGCTGGATTTGAAAACCTTGTTGGCGGCCCTCAGCAAGATGAATTCTTGATCGACGCGAAAGACGGGGTCGTCGGCGTTATCGACGGAAAAGGGGGAATCGATACGCTCGACTACTCGACGTTTGCCGCGTCCCAAAGTGTGACGGTGAATCTTTCCGCAAGAACGGTCAACAACATCGGCTCGTTCGTCGGCATCGATCTTATCCGAGCGGGTGCCAGCACTGAGGATATCTTCGTCGGACGCAACGTCGACTCAAGTTGGAATATCACGGGAATCAATTCCGGTTCGGTCAGGGATGCGAATTCAGGATCTGATAGCGTGGCGTTTGAGGGTTTTGAGAACTTGAAGGGAGGTGACGCCGATGATCGATTCGTCGTGGCGGCATCCGGCGCGATCACCGGCAGACTGATTGGAACGACGACGATTAGCGCGAGCGATGAAGATCAGATCGATATGTCATCGGTAACGTCCGCGTTGCGTGTCGATGTTCTGGGACGCAATGCCGCAGTCGGATTTCGGCATCGTCGCAGTTGATCGACTCAGTTCGGTGGAAAGCGTCAGCACGGGCTGGCGATGACACGTTTGTCATGTCGCTGGGGGTCGATGCCCTGACGGGCACGACCGGATGGAGGTGCGGGCAATCGTGATCACTTGGACTTCAGTGCTTGGACGACTGAGTCTGAATGCTGTGGGATCTTTCTGAACAACGTGAATCAAGTTGGTCGCGTCACGGGGATTGAAGATGTCACTGGGTCGTCAGCGTGGCGGACACAATCACCGGCAGCAACGTCGGCAACCGTTTGATCGGTCAGGTAGCGCCGATACGTTGATCGGCGGCGAAGTGGAACAATCTGATCATCGGTGACGACGCGGAAATCGTGATTGCTGGGATTTCCGGAGTACCGCAACAATTCGACGAGCGACGCCTCGACGGCCAGCGACAATGATTACCGCTGCGACGGAAACAACATTCTTCTGGCGGGTTTGGGGTCGGACCGCGTGACCGCTGGTGAGGAAACAACTTCATCGCGGGGGACCAAGTTCTTGCTGACGCTTTCAGGCGGACAGGTTGTTGCGATGCAAAGCATCCAGCCCGCTGATGGTGGCAACGACACGATTTCGTTTGGTGGCGGCAACAATGTCGTGATCATGGGCAACGGTGCCGATACGATCTCGGTGGCCGACGATGCGATCGATTCGACCGGTCGCATGTGGTGATCGCTGATCGGGGCCGCGTGGAACTGCTGAATGGTTTGCCAACGTCTGCTCGCAGCATGATCTCGACACGGAGCGGCAACGATGCTGTCACGCTTGGGGACGGGCCGAGCGCGATCATCGCGGGTGGCGGCGATGATGATTAACGTAGGTGACGGTGGTAACTTCGTCCTTGCCGACGATGGCTTGATCACCTTTGTGATCGGCGTGGCGACATCATCGACGTTGCTTGACCGCTCTGGACGGCAACGATCGCATTACGACAGGTTCAGGACGAGATATTGTCTTCACTGGCAATGGTGACAATACGGTCCTTGCCGGTGCGGGAAACGACGATGTCGTCGGTGGCGGCGGGATTGACGATCTTCACGGCGGAGCTGGCGACGATTTTCTGTCGGAATGCTCGGCGATGACGAGCTCGATGGTGGCGATGGCGATGATGCGGATGTTCAGACTGCCGCTTGGGGTGAGGAGCGACTATACAAGCTCGGAACCGACGACTTCACATTGCCGCCTGAATTTGAAGATGCCGAGGCGTTGCATCCATCCACGTTTGATCCGACTGTCTTTTTGATTACACCAACGATTGTGAAAGGCCTTTCGATTGATGGAACCGCTGGGGATGGTCGCGATGTATTGCGAGGACAAGCGGGCAATGACGTGATGTTTGGCGGAGCCGATTCGGACAAGTTGTTCGGTGGCGATGGCATCGACTACATCGACGCCGGAGCGGGTAATGATTCGGAAGTCGAAGGCAATGAAGGCGACGACGTCATTCGTGGCGGTGCGGGAGACGATGTTCCGTCGGGTGGTGACGGCATCGATCATATCTTGGGCGATGCGGGCGACGACTTGTTAAAGGAGACGCAGGTAACGGACCCAGTCAGTCTGGCCAACGATTGTTCGGCGGCGATGGTCGCGATACGCTGTTCGCCTCGCCGGCGATGGCGAATTTTGCTGTGTACGAAGCACAGAACGGGATCGTCGGTGATCAGTTGTTCGGTGGTTCGGGAGGTGACTTTCTGCATGGCAACGCGAATGGAAGTGCCTCGATGGTGGCGGTGGAAACGATTTCATTGCAGGAGACGAATTTGTTGGGCCTGGTTACTTGCCGCACGCGTTGGCTGGCATCGGAACCGAAGCGGATGTACACGGAGCGGACGACAAAATCTTTGGTGGTAGTGGCGAAGATCAACCCTTCGGCGGCGGTGGCGACGACGATCTGGGGGCGGAGCGGGGACTGATTACATTGACGGCCAGCAGGGAAGCGACCTTCAGTTTGGCGGCGGAGGAATCGACATCTTTGTATTGCCAACGTCGCTTGGTTCGGATGGGCATTTCGATCCAGGAACCGATACGATCAAAGGTCACGTTGGCAATGCGCCCGGCGACACCACGCCCGATGATAACGCGACCGATATCCTGTCGATTGATGGCACCAACGGTGATGACACGATTTTGATTGGAACCAATACCGAGGCTGGAGCCGATTTGGCAAGGCGGTCGTATTTTATGACAACGGTTCTGGGCAGAACAAGAAAATCATCGTCAACATGATGGATAGCAATGGCGATTTTCTGATCGAACAATTCCGCATCGCCGGTTTGGCGGGTGACGATACGATTGGGCTCCACACGGACGTTGCGGAGACCGCCGATGCACTGCCGGATGGTTTTTCGTTACTTCTACCAATTTTGATGTTGCGACATTTCATCGTTGTCCAATCGATCGAACGATTTTGTGGGCGTGTTCGATGGCAACAGCGGCAACGACACGCTCGTTGGCAGCGACGGTCGCGATCGACTTGACGGCGGTATCGGCAGCGATACGCTGTTCGGCTTCGGCGGCGACGATCGACTATGGGGCGATGGGGGTGGCGGCGGCTCGACGAGTGATCACGACGTGCTGTTCGCTGGGCAAGGAAACGACGACTTGATCGGTGGCCAGGGAACGAACGAATTGTACGCGTGGAGCTTTGATCCGAGGCGTGATGATTCCGGACGGCCAGCATCGACGATGATCCGGCGGCAACGCAAGGCTTCGGCGTGTATGTGGATGATCAAGGAAACTTGGCAACCGATGATGGCGACCTGAACGACAATGGCATCCTTGACCTTGACGATGCGGTCGTGATCGGTCCCGTCCGTCAGCGTGTGCAAGAAGTCACTGGCCTGAATCGGATGCTTGGCAGCGAGCAGGCGGACGAATTGTACGGCGGCACGACGCTGGACTTTATGTACGGCAACGGTGGTGATGCACGTGTTGTTCCGCAGCGATGGGCACGACGTTCTGAATCGCTTGACGGATCGCTGGCCGGTGACGAGTGGAAAGAATACGCCAAGGAATCCGATCAAGTTTGGTATGTCGGAGGTACGAACGCGCGGATCGCATCAACGTCGACTTCGTTACTGAACCAGGCTTGCTGACCGATCATCATTTGATCACGCGCTTAACTGAAAACAACGGCAACTTCATTCGCCGCTCAAGTCGAATTGGACTTCAACGCAACCGATGGCGAAGGGAATGCGGTTTGGTTGAAGATCTGGCGTTCAAGCTGACCACCAATTACAAAGCGAAACCGATCCAGTGGCGCGTGGCGAGACGCTTGCCAGCGTGGCGGCTTCGGGAGTCGCACCGCCCGTTGCCGATGCGTTGATCGCCAGCTTGATTCCACCCGAAGGTGACTTCCTGGTGATCTTGATCGACGCTCTCGATGGAAACGACATCATCAATGTCGGACCGACGGTACAGAAGACCGTGTGGGTCGATGGCGGTGCGGGAGATGACGTGATCACGATTCAAGGCGGCAACGCGATTCTGGTTGACCGCGCAGAAAGCTCTCGCAGTGCTGTGAACTCCAATATCGCTGGACGCAATGACATCCCGTTGCTTGCCTTCGACTTGGTCAGTCCGACTGGCCCCGTCGGCGCGCAGGTTGATCGCGTGTTCAATGGATCAACGTTCGAAACGCCAGCAGTGAATTTCAACGATCTGTCACTGGACAGTCCCGACGATGTGGACTGGTTCGCATTCACGTTCCAAGCCGACTTTGATCCCGCCGCAAAGATTGAACTTGCCAGCGGTTCGGCCATCGATGCGTTGGACCTTGAAATTTTCCGAGTTGACGCGACGGCTGACAATTCGTTCGATGAGGACGCTTTGATTTCGGAAATTGCGGTCACTGGAACGGGCGACCGATCGGAGATCTCGTTGGCGGGATTGTCCGGTGGTCAGCGATACTTGTTGAAGGTCAGCGGCAACAAGATTCCGACGCTTTACGACTTGCGAATCAACTTGATCGGCGAAGCGGTCACGGCGGGTGATGGAACACCAGCGATCGCGATGTCGTTGCGATCGGACACCGTGCGACGCGATGTGATCTTGGGCGGTGCCGGCAATGACATCCTGCAAGGGGGCGCGGGCGAAGACTTCATCTTTGGCGGCCTCGGCAACGACGTCCTGACCGGCGGGCGTGATCGCGGTGCCAGCGACTTGTTGTTCGGCGGCCCCGGTGACGACACGTTCCAAATCATTCCTGATGCTTTGCCTTTGCTGGGCAATCAGGCGGATACGAATTTTGATCCTGCAACGAACACCTTCATTCCGACTTACAGCGATCAATTCATCGGCGGCGATGGCGAAGATCGCGTCTTGTTCCTTGGCGGCGACTTGGATCGACGTGGTTTGCCGGTCCCCGATTATGCGTCGATTCGCTACAACACGGGTCTGCATCGCTATGAATTCACGAGCCTGGTTTGGGATATTGGGCAGCAGGCATTTGTGACGACGACCGACTTCGCCGACCGGACCGTTTATGAACAAGAGTTCCTTTTTTATCAAACCCGCGACATAGAGACGACCGAGTTTTCGACGCGAGCGGGTGACGATGTCGTTCATGCCGACCCTGAGTTCAAGTTCCTGCCGATCGATGTCAGCGGGGTGACGCCCGTGATTGATGCTACTGCCGATCCCGATCTGTTTGAAGAGTGGGGCATCGATCGCGGCGACTTTGAGCAGGGAGCCAGCGAAGCGGCGTTAACGATCGATCTTGGATCAGGCAACGACTTTGCATTCGGAACGGTCCTGGACGACACAATCATCGGAGGTCCCGGCGATGACACGATCGTAGGCCAGCTAGGCAACGACGACATTCAAGGCGGCGGCGGCAACGACACGATCTTCGGACACTCACCCGCAAGCGTTCAGACAGCCTACCCGCATCTGCCAACACAACCAAATGGTTTTGTTCACGGGCAATTTGTTTCCGAGTTGTACGCTTACGATCTTGCGACGCCCGCATTGCCTTTCGACGTTACGCGAAGCGGGATCGATCTGAACGACCCCATACAGATCGTGGACGAGATCAACAGCGAGTCATTCGGCTTCCAAGCGGATTCAACGAGGTTCGTGTCGGCCCTGTCAAACATTGGCGATTTCAATAACGATGGCGCAGACGATTTTATTGTCAGCAATGCAGAAGAAAGTTTTTTAATCTTTGGTCCCGTCGTACTGGATGATTTGGAAATCGCTTCTGAACTCGCGAACATCGTGATCAAACATGAATCCGCTGGGCGCCCCAGTGCGACTCGTGGTGATGTCAATGCGGATGGTATCGCCGATTTGGTTCTTTCACGCCGGGACGAGTTCGAGTCCATCGTGACGGTCATTTTTGGAGGGGAAGATGCGGGATTGGCCAGCGGTTCCGTGCTTCAATGGGAGCGTGAGTGGAATGCAGAGTTTCTTGCCAATCTTCGGGAAAGTTCCCCGCAAACAGTCGTCCAGGTGCAACTGCCAGCACGCGTCCTGTCAGCTTCCGGCACACTGTCGACTTCATTGTTGAACATTGATGGCGACGAGTTTGCTGATTTGCTGATATCAACGGACATCGGCATCGGTGCCAATGCGACCGCTTCAGGCAACCTTCCGCTCGGTTACGTTTTCTCTGGTGCGTCGATTAACAATGTGGTGGGCAATGAATCCCTCTCGACGAAGGATAGCGTTTTAACCGTCATGACGACGGATGCCACGAAGCAACAGACAATCGTGACCGCTGGCGATGTCAACGGCGATGGACGCGACGATCTATTTTTTGGCGGGATTGATCTTCCGCTCACACTGGCGCATTTCACCGGCCCAGCAACAATCGACGCTCCCATTCACCAGACGTTCACTAGCGGACAATATGAACTGACACTCACGCTTAACAACGACGTTGTTGCCACACTGCCTGGTCCAACATCAGGGTCGGCCGCCGAACGATCCAGCCAGATCAACGATGCGATTGGCCAGACTGAGTTGGTCGGTCGCGTTTTCTACGATTCACAGGTAGGCTTTCAGACAGTCGAACAGGGAGAAGCCGTTTCGCTTGATGTTGCATGTTTTAGCCTCGACGCTAGCGACGCGTGCTTCGATCTGGGGAATAGCCCCTACTCGACCAACTTGCTAATAAGGCCTTCTCTAAATCAAGTGCCGATCAGCGCGAGCGGTCCCGGAACTTACACCTCGACCATCAACGTGAACGCTTCGGAGGCGGCTGGATTGATCTCTGACGTCAAAATCTTCCTGATGATCGAGCATACGTTTACTGAAGACTTGGACGTGACCCTGATCCATCCTGATGGGACACGGGTCAAACTGTTTGATGACGTTGGAAAGAACGGCGTGAACTTTGGTGTCCCTCCTGGCTTCGGGGCTGTTCGTAGCATGGAAATTACGGAGGACGCGGGAGCCATTCCCGTGGAATCCGGCACTGCTCCCTTTACCTCCAATCCCGGCGGGTACCGTCCTGAAGAATCGTTCTCGATCCTTGACGGCAAATCCATCGAGGGTCAGTGGACCTTAGAAATTCATGACGATGGAGATGGAGACGGAGGTTTGCTGCATCAATGGGAGCTTAGGATCGACACGATTGAAAGTCTTCAACAGAACGGGTCTTCACCTTTGAACACATCGACCGAGACGTTTCTCGCAGGACTTGAACCGACAACTGCCGTGGTGGAATTGGATCCAACGGCACCCACATTTCAGGCTAGAGAATTGACGCGATTAGGCGATCTTAATTCCGATGGATTTGACGATTTTGCGTTGACGAGCGAAGATCGTTCGGAGGTCTATCTTGGTCAAGCGGATACCGTCGCGATGCTGTCGAGCCCGCTGGTGACCGTTACTGGCGATCAGCTTCATCTAACCGCTGGCGATTTCAATGGCGATGGTGAAGTCGATCTGGCTTTCACTTCAATTGGTCTAGACAATTCAAACTCGATTCACATCTTCGACGCAATCGGTCGTAAGTCAGGAAATCTCGAACTTGATGACGCGGATCGTACTGTTTCCTTCACAGGACAAGCGTCGTCGAGTATTGACCACATTGATCTCAGCAGCGTGTTCAATGCCGATGTCATTCGTAACCGCTCCAACGGAACTGACGACGACGATAATGATCCAGTCGATGACAGCCAAGGCTTGCTTGTTACCGATGCGTGGGCAATCAGTCAGAACGCCAATGGAAATGGGCTGCCAAACGATGGCTTCTTCCCCGCAACTGCGTTTCATCCGGACGTACAGTTAGCATACCGAAACGATAATGACGGCGACAACGCCGTGCTACTCAATGATCTCGGTGAAAGCGTCACATTCAATGTGTCGGCATCAGAGATCGAATCACTGACACTGTTCGGTTTTGCCGCTCAGGGCCAAAGCGATGTTGAGTTGACGTTGAACTATGCCGATGGTTCGGTCTCGCTCGAAACGCGTTTTACCGATTGGTTCGACAATCCAGTCGATGGAACGGCAAGTGGCGATGCTGTGCGTTACCAGTTGATTGACGGTATGGATCGATCTTCTAGCGGCAATTTTCAGAATTCAAACGATCCAGCGGTCTTTGGTCATCGCTTCCACATCGACCCCCTGCGAAAACTCAACAGTGTTACGCTGACAAAGACCGATACCTCGATCTCCAACTTCGTTCTGCTGGGTGCGATGACGCAATCGACTGTTGTTTCTCCTTCCGCCGTCGACTTGAACTCCGATGGCCTTTACGATCTTTCGATTCCGACCGGATCGGAAACTTACGTCATCTACGGCAGCCGTGCTCGCCTTGAATTGCCTGGGATATTTGATGTACTCGAAAACTTCTCGGTCGCAGGCAGCGGTTCGTTCGTGGTGGATCGGGGAACAGGACGCGTGGAAATCTTTGACGATGGTGGTGATCCGTTCATCGTCGAGCAAGGCAACGAACGATGGTTCCAGTTCACAACCCTTGGCGATGGCAAGGGGGGCAATTCGATTCGCATTGACGAAGGTGTGCAGGCGGACTTGATCGACGCTGTTGGCGGTGTGATATCGGTCGGGCAACGCGTCTTCGATCTGAGGACGCTTGAAGCGGGAACTTACTACCTGCGTGTCACTCGCGACGCCGCAGCGTCCAACGGCAGCGAGACTCCCTTCCGCATTGAATTCGCAGCCCCTGTTCGCGGTCAAACACACGAGTCACCCACACATCCGGATCGTGACCGAATCGATGGTGGCGATGGCGATGACATCCTCTTCGGTAACAACGATCTGGATGCGATATTCGGTGGCAGCGGGGTCGATACGATTTCTGCCGAGGCAATTGAATTTCGTGATCGCGACACGTCAGATGTTCTGTCTGGCATGCTTGTTACCGAGACTACCTTTGAAAATCCTGGGCCCGTTTTAAACCCAACGGTTGACATTCCTAACGCCTCGTTGAAGGTCGCTATCGCGGAGCGACTGGGACTCGGTGTGAAGCAATTGCCGGGCACGCCAGACGATTTTGCACTAGCGTTCGATGGTATCAACGATTCCGTCTCCACAGGAGCACTCATCGATCATTCCACTGGCGCAACGTTTGAGTTTTGGGCAAAGCCATCGAATCAAAATGCTACGCCTGAGGAAATCCCCGTTGTTTACACGGAAGCAGGTTCCTCTGCGTCGCTGGCCGGTTGGCGGGTGAGCATAAGAAATAATCCTGTTCTGGGGCCGAAGTGGCTGATCAGCGACGGAACGTTCGGGTTGAGTGGTGCAGTTGACATTGATGTTGATCAGTGGCAGCACATTGCGGGCACATTCGATCCTGAATTCGGGCTCCGGCTGTATAAGAATGGGGAGTTGGTGTTTACCGATTCAACGAGAAAAAATACTCCCGCAATAACAACCGGCGTTAAGATTGGTACCGGTACCGGAAGCCCGACGACGCAGGGATTCTATACTGGCGAAATCGACGAAGTTCGAATCTGGGATGAAATCCTGCAGCCGGAACAGATTCGCGAACTGTTCGAAACCGACACGCTGCCCGATACGATATCGACGACCAGTCTCGTCGGTTATTGGCAGTTTGATGACGTGGTGGGTACGAGTGTTCCTGATCAAAGTGGCAGCGGCAACGCTGGCACCATCGTGGGTGGAGCATCGATCCAACTTGAAAACGCGGCAACCCCTACCACCCAAGTGATCGATACCACATTTCTCGCATCAGAATTGTTCTCGATATTCAACTTAAAGGCGAATACGGATGATCTACAGGGCTTGCAGCATCTTTCCAATTTAGAACGTCTTGACCTATCAACGGCAAGTGTGGCCGGGTTGGCGAATGAGGATCTAGATGTATTGATTCCGCGACGCCTCACTGATCCTTTGTTTGCGGAAGAGTCTGTCGGCTTGAGCAGGATTGAGTCGCTAGATTTAACCGGACAAGCAAACATCACCGATATCTCTGCGCTAGCGAATTTGAAGTCGCTTCGTGAATTGCGTCTGGTGGGAACGGGGATCGATCCTGTCGCAGCTTCGACGCTCGACACGCTTGCCGCATTGCCACTGTTGAGCGTTCTGCAGATATCGGAAGAAGAGGAAAACTTCGGCGAGCAACAGATCATCTCCACCGCGTCGGACGGACCCACGAGCGTCGCCACGGCCGATCTTGATGGCGACGGGCATATCGACGTCCTCAGTGCATCAAGCAATGATGGCACGATTGCTTGGTACAAGAATCAAGGAAATGGAACATTCGGCTCGCGGCAAGTTCTATCAGCGGCGGAAACGGGTGCCAGAGAAGTTCAGGCTGTGGACTTGGACGGTGATGGTGATATCGATGTCTTAAGTGCTTCGTCAAACCGAATCACGTGGTTCGAGAAGAATGGGCTCGGTGGTTTCGACGTTCATGTTATCTCATCGTCCGTGATCGGTGCCTTCAGTATCAGTTCGGCAGACGTCGATGGCGATGGCGACATGGACATCTTGTCTGCATCGACTTCCGGCGATCGGATTGTCTGGTTCGAGAACAACGGAAGCCAGACCTTTTCGGAACGCACGGTTGCGACAGACGCCGATTTTCCAAACCGTGTTGTTGCCGGCGACCTTGATGGCGATGGCGATATCGATGTGGCGAGTTCCTCTCAAAACGACAACCGTATCGCTTGGTACGAGAACGATGGAAACGAGAACTTCACAACGCACACGATCTCTGCCTCCGCTAATCTCGCGTCAAGCGTTGCGATCGCAGATGTCAACGGCGATGGCAAACTGGATGTTCTAAGTTCCTCGATCGGCGACAGTAAAATCGCTTGGTATCGGAACAACGGCGATCAAACCTTCACCGAACAAGTGATTACCACTTCGGCCACAATGCTTTCAGTGTCAAGACGGCTGATCTTGACAACGATGGTGATACGGATGTTCTTAGTGTTTCGCTGACTGGTCCAAGTGTCGCTTGGTACGAAAATGATGGTGCGGGGAATTTCGGACCTTTGACCGTCATCTCGACCGCACATCAGACAGGTGAAGAACTGGCGACCGCCGACTTCGATGGCGACGGAGACCTCGACGTGGTCGCAGCGTCGTTCTCGGATGACAAAATCGCCTGGTATCGAAACAACGTGGATGTCAACCTCGTCATCGCTCAGGGACAAACGAGGAATCTATTTGGAACCCAAGTCACCGGAACGACGCCGGGGGTTCAAGTCATTGAAACGGCAGAAGGATCGTTTCCCGTCGTAACTCGCAATGTCGCGCCGACCATCGCCGAAATGCCATCACTGATCGGCATCAATGAAGGGCAAAAAGCTCAGCCTGCGAGGTCCGCAGTCATTGAGTTTGAACGCTCTAAACCCAGGTCCCGAAGATCGAGTTGATATCCCGTTCGACGCCGCCCTTAATCCTGATGGCAGCTTTACGTTTGAGGCGTGGGCAAAGGTGACCGGTCGCCAGGGAGTACAACGCACGATCGTTTCCGCTGACGACAACATTGATGGTGTTCGTGCAGGTTTTTTTCTGGTTGCTGATATCACCGATAGATGGTTTTTTGTGACTAGAGATGGTGGGTTTGGGACGGGGCTTCGGGGACCGGATATCGTCTTAAACGAGTGGACGCATCTGGCGATTTCCTTCGAGGCGAACGGGCCCGCCGATGCCAGCGGTGCTTTCACGGGGACGATGCGGATGTATGTCGACGGGGTGTTGGCGGCCGAGCGTGCAACAGGGCGATATATACCTCGGACGTCCACACTGCGAGATTACTTTATTGGGGGTGGCGGCGGCGGTCGCTTCCAGGGGAACGTTGATGAGATTCGATTGTGGGATACCAATCTGACTGAGTTGCAGATTCAAAGCCGCATGAATCGTGAAGTATCTGGAACGGAAGCAAACCTCGTCGCTGCTTGGTCATTCAACGAAGGTCAGGGGAACATCGTCGCGGATCGTACCGGCAACCACCATGGTCAACTCGTCGATGAGGCATCCTTTTCGAACGATACGCCTTTGCTGACGGCCAATGAAATCCGCCAGACTTTCCTCGTCGATGGGATTTCCGTCGGCGATCTGGTCGCTACCGATCCCGGTGGGAATGTGAATGCCAACTCGCTGCAAGTCTCAATCACCGATCCTCAGTGGTTTGTGACGGATCTGATGCCGCGAGCGCTCGCTTTCGATGACAGTCGCTTGGATCTGCAAACCAAAGTTTTTGATGGCCAATCGAATGTGACAACAGCCTTCTGGTTAAAGAAGCCGGACGCAACCATTGAAACGGTGATGAGAGGATTTGATGCGACCGATTCAAACTATCTGACGGTTTTCGCAGGCCATGGAGGGATCGTGCTGGACACCGACAGCGGAGGAGTCTTCTGGAATACCGATGCTCTAGCCGATGGTGAGTTCCATCACATTGCAATCGTTCGCGACCAACAAAACCAGCGAGCGGAGTTGTTCGTTGATGGCATCTCCGAAGGCTTTGACACATTCAATGCTCCGCTAGAAACCCTCGATTTTGCTGACGGTGGCTTCGTGGTCGGTCAAAACGCCACGCCGTCCGGCCCAACACCAGATCCCAGGTTTCATGGAGCGATCGATGAACTTGCCATCTTCGGTCGTGTCTTGACTCCGGCCGAGATCGCCGACGTCATGCAGGGCAAGATCGATTCCGGTTCGCCCAGTTTGCGACTTTGGTTGCCGATGAACGATGGTGCGGGAACGACCGTCGCTGATCGCGGTCCGCTTGGACTCGATGCCAGCTTCCATTTCCCGGCCGGACGATTTCCAAATTCCACGATCAACGATACCGAGCAACCGCCAACCTGGACTTCCGAAACACCCAGCCCATTCGACGGTTCGCTGACCTTCGCCGACAACGGAACGTATACACTGACCGTCACCGCCGACGACGGCGATGGCGGTTTCGACGAGTCTGTGACGACGTTCACAGTGGGGAATGTTGCACCAGCAATCACCGATTTGAACGTCAGCGATGTCGGCCCCTACGTCATCGGTGCGCCGATTCGCATGGACGCTCGGGACGTGATCGATCCAGGAGTGACCGATTCCTTGACCTACCTGTGGGAAGTCACCAGCAACAATGGACAATCGATTCTGACATCTGATGAGATCGAATTTGATTTCACACCGGAGTTTGCTGGAACCTACATCGTTACGCTCACTGTTACAGATTCCGATGGCGATATCTCGATCTTCCCTGATCCGCTCAACTCGGCTCAGGTTGCAGCCGCCACGTTCGCGGTCAATCCAACGGTGGCAATCACTTTGCCGGAATCGAATCCTGTGACCGGTTCAATCGTTACGCTATCATCAGCCGATTCCAGCCTGCTTGCTCCGGCGGGCGGACTTCGCGGGACTAATCAAACGGTTACGCGTGAATTTGCCTGGACGATCACCGGCGGTACGCAACCTGTCGTCGGAACTTCGGCGGACATCCAATTCGTTCCTGACCGACCGGGATCTTACACCGTAGTTCTCAAGATCGATGATATCTTCCTAACCGATGGCGTCGAACAATCGCGACTCACGCAGACCGAAACGACCGCGTTCACCGTCGATGCCGCAGCAACAATCTCGATCGTCGCAGCGACGACTGCAACGTCATCGGGGGCCCTCGTGAACGCTGCTGCGTCCGAAGGCGATCTATTAACGTTCTCAATTGCTGGACTTGTGCCCCTCGATTCACGTGGCGAGCGAGAGGTGCAGTGGAGCGTATCGCCCAACACGTTTGAGATCGTTCCGACCAGCGACCCCGAGACCTTCAGTATCCGTGCAACGGCAGACGACAGCTACACAATTTCGCTGACCGTCATTGACACGTTACTGTCAACGTCCGTTACCCGCATCGCAAACGATCTAAACTTGGTTGTCGAGAACGCTGCCCCCGTGATCGTCGCCGACAGCGTGGAAGGAACCGAGAACGAGCCGATTGAATTCACGGCGGAAGTTTTTGATGCTGGGCTCAATGATACCCACACGTACTCAATCGATTGGGGCGATGGTTCGGCGTTGACGAACGGAAACGTTCACCGTTGCACTGGAATTAAACCCTCCCGCAAAACGAATCGCCCAATCGCACACCTACATTCAAGACGGAATCTACACCGCAACGATCACCGTCACCGACAGTGATGGTGGCGTGCGTTCGATTCAATCGGAAATCAGGATTGAGAATTCTGCACCCGTCGCAAACGATGACACGCTTGGCTTCGGTAACGAAGAAACGATCGTCATCATCGCCGCTGCGGATCTATTGGGTAACGATACTGACGTTGGACCAAATGATACGCTTTCGATCTTCTCGGTCAGCCAGCTATCGACCCATGGTGCTCGCGTCTCGCTCAACCCAGATGGCACCGTCACGTTCGATCCAACCAGTTCCGAACGCTTAATGCCATTCCCTTCGGCGATGGCGTGTTTGACACGTTTACATACGTTGTCACCGACGAAGCGGGTGGGCAAGCGATTGCTACGGCAACCGTCCCGGTTGGTGGCGTGAACGACCTGCCGATTCCAGTGATCGATCGAAATGAAATTGACGAAGACTCATTGCAGAGCATCGCAGGCAATCTGGTTGAGAATGATGTCGATGTCGATCAACGGATCTTAGTGACGCCCGCGAATGTTGCTTTAATCGCCAGCAGTGAGGCGTTCCCCATAGGCCGCTTGATCGACAGCAGCGGTATCAATATCTTTGAAAACTCAACAAACATCTTCTCATTTTTTCCTGACGCAGTCGCCAGCGATCAGAACGCATGGATGACCCAATCAAGCGGTTCGGATTACTTTGAATCAGGCGTTGCACCGGTTTTGGAATTTGATTTGGGAGGCACATCTGAACTGCAAGGCATTGTCTTCCTGTCGTTCTTCCTTGATGCAAATCAGCCCAGCCGCTAGCGATGCGAAGAGCTTCCGCATCGAATTCTCTCAGGATGGCGGACAAACATTCAGCGGCGCGATCGATGGAACGCGCAAGTCGCTGTTTGGACATACTGTCCCGGATGAGTTCCTGTTTGACGAATTGATCGTTGCGAACGCAATTCGTCTGACGATCACCGACAACTACTTTGGCGAGCCTGGCTTGCTTGGCGGCGACGCCGTCGGACTGAACGAAGTCAAGTTCTTTGCCCGGCGTTTGTCGGTCGCTGAGATCAACGGCGTGACGGACGACTCAGTCGATGTCGTCGGGCAATATGGTACGCTCGATTGGTCCGTCGATGGAACGTATGTCTACACGCTCGATTCCACGAATCCAAACGTCCAACGTCTCGGCCTCGGCGATACGTTGACGGAGACCTTTGCGACGTTGATCACCGACGAAGCCGACAACGTGGCGTCGGCACTGTCGATTACCATTCGTGGCGTCAACGATGCGCCGACGGCGGTCGATGACAACAATTTCGTGTACGCAGGCGATGTCGCGAACGTTCGTTCCGGCGAGTTCGATGATGTCGTTCGGGGGATCGGTCCTGCCGCGTACTGGCGATTGGGCGAGATCGATGGGACTGTGGTTGGTAACGAATTGTCACCGGGCACGCCCGATGGCGTGATCGGCGACGGAATCACGCTCGGCGCGACAAGTCTTGACCCAACCAGCGCCAATCGATCGGCAAGGTTTGATGGCGGTGGGCTGATCGAAATTCCTGACAGCGCGTTCTTGACAGGCACATCGGCCAGCAAGTCATTCGAAATATTGTTCAAGGCGGACGACATCCAATCGCGTCAAGTTCTCTTCGCGCAAGGGAATGACGCAGCCGGATTCAATCTGTATCTCGATGACGGTGCGTTGTACTTTGGCGTTTGGTCGGGTGGAGCCCTGCACCATGTGCATGGACTGGTCCGTCGAGACGTTACGTATCATGTGGTCGGGGTGTGGAATGGTTCCGATGCGAAATTGTTCATCAACGGTCTCCAGGCCGATGTTTCGCAGGTGAGCTTTTCTCAAGTTTCAGGCCATCCCGGATCGCTGTCGATTGGCGGACGCACTGGCGGCAGTCGATTCCATGACGGAGCGGTCACGTCGAGTGCTGGCGATTATTTCACCGGCACGATCGACGAAGTCGCGTTGTACAACGTGGCTTTGGATGCCGACGAAGTACATTTGCACCATCGAGCGCTCGGCGTACTTCGTCAACGATACCGACGTCGACGCCAGCGACTCGCTGCGAGTTACGTCGGTGCAAGGTGACGCTTCGGTCGTTGGGAAGACAATTTTCTTGCCGTCGGGGGCGCTCGTGCGTGTTGAAGCGGACGGCGGTTATCAATACGATCCCAACGGAGTCTTCGCATCGTTGGCATTCAATGAAACCACGACCGACAGCTTTACGTACCAAGTCAGCGATGCCAACGGGCGCATTCAGCGAGAACGCGACCGTCACGATGACGATTGTCGAGAAAACGATTCGCCCTATGCAATCATCGCTGATCGCTCGACAATCACTCGATCGGTTGCTTCGGGCACCGTCGTCGGCTTGCTGTCGACAACCGACGTTGACCGTGGCGATTCCAGCACGCTTGCGTTGGTTACCGATGCGGTGAACAGCCCTGATTCGGGTCGTTTCGCGATCGTCGATTCCAAGCTGCAAATCAGCGACACGTCGGGATTGACGGTGGGGCAGGTTCTGTTTGCGGGAGTTCAGGCGACCGATGGCGGCGGGGCGACGTTGATGCAAGTCTTCCCAATCACGGTCGCCGCGACACCCGTCACCGAGAACATTCAGGTCAGTTTGCCGAATCTGGTCAGCGATGATCTTCTGATTCGGCTGAACGGATCGTTATTGGAGGTTATCGACCGCGCCAACGGAAACGCCGTGGTACGGTCCCAATCGCTCGATGCGACCGATTCGATTACGATCACCGGCAGCATCGGTGTGGACGACAAGATCACGATCGATTTTGAAAGTGGCGGCTTCTTTGCTTTGCCCAATCCGATCGTCATTGATGGGCGAACAGGCAATGACTCGCTGACGATTGTCGGCAACCGGGCCACGACGCAGGGAACGCTTGTGTCCGCCAGTGGGTCGCTTGCCGAAGGGACCTTCACGGCCAGCAATGGCTCGCAGAGCAGCACGATTCGCTTTGCCGGCATCGAGCCTCTCGAAATTCGCGATCTGCAAACGCTAAGTTTGCAAGGATCCATCAATGTTGGCGATGCCACGTTAACGCTTGATGTTGCCGCGCCGGTCGACCTTGGTGAAGTGACGTCAATCTCAGGGGGACGCATCGAATCGACCAGTCCACTGGTTCTGGAAGGGAGCGAACGACTGACTGGCTTCGGCAGCGTTGCCGCCCGCGTCGCTGGACAAACGGGATCGGAGATTGTCGCGGCGGGGGGCGATCTGGCGATCGGTGATGCTGCGGCAACCGATGGCTTTCTAACGGAAGGAACACTAGAAACCGGAAGCCATACCGTTACACTTTTGGACGCCAACCAAGCGGTTCTCGGTTCGCAAACTTCGCTCGGGGAGGGCGTGAGCAATGCGGGAACGCTTGTTTCCGCAGGCGGTCTGCTGATCCCCGCTGGAAACAATGTCACAGGCTTTGGAACGCTTGACACGCCAAACGATCCGTTCAAACCGTTTGTCAATAACGGTGCGATCAATGGGGCTTCGGGAACCAATCGGATCACGGTCACAGGGTATCTGAAGGGCGTGGGGACGCGCGATAATGTCACGATCACCGGTACGGATGCTCCTGGCTTGAGCCCCGCCGAAGTCTTTGGCGGCAGCGTTGAATATGCCGCGGGGAGCAAGCTGTCGATCGAGATTGGTGGCATGTCCAAAGGTGGGCAGTACGATTCGCTGCGATACAACGGCACGGTGAACCTTGGCGGTACGCTGGAGCTTGCTTCGCTGAGCGGCTTTGAACCCGATGACAACAATGAATTCGTGATCATGCAGACGACGCATGGTGTTACGGGCACCTTCGCTGATCTGCCCGAAGGGGCTGCGGTGGCGATGGGGGATGCGTTGATGCAGATCACGTATGCCGGTGGTCCGTCAGGTAAGGACGTGGTATTGATCGCCGACACGCTGTTGCCGCGAATCGTTGACGTGAAAGTCGGTTCGTCCGACTGGGAAACAGAACTAATCGACGAAGTCGACGCGGTTGATAAGGTTGGCTACAGCGTTCCGTTTGATGGAGATCAGTTGAACTCATTGACCTGGGACAACCTGGATCGTGTCTTCGTCAAGTTCAGCGAAGACATCGGCACCTCGCTCGATCCGTCGGACATCACCCTGCAAGGTGTGAACGTTGCCGATTACGGATCGCTGATCGAAGGGGTCGACTACGATCCTGTAACGCTCATTGCCACGATCCGGTTGAGCGCTCCGATCGGCGTCGACAAGTTGAAAATTACGCTCCGCGATTCGGTGGTCGATCGCGTCGGACGCGCTCTTGATGGTGAATTCACGACCGGTTCGGGCGCGGCCACATCGGGGGATGGGACCAGCGGCGGAGCGTTCGAATTCCGCTTCGATGTCTTGCCGGCCGATCTGGACGGCGATGGCTGGGTGACGCTTGGGGACAAGCAGCGTCTGAACGCTGCGATCGGCAGCAAGCTTGGCGATGCTGGGTTCAATCCGCTGCTGGATGTTGATGGCGACGGCGAGATCACGCAAAACGACATTGATGCATTTACGGCCAAATTCTTCGAGGCCTTACCCGATGGCGAACCAGGTGGCCTGATCGGCACCGGCAGTCTGTTCGCTCCCGCATCGACGATTCAGGTCTTCGTTGAAGGCTCCGAAGTCGTCGTCCGCAGGAATGGATCTGAAATCTCTCGCACACCGGTCGCTAGTGCGGGGACGATTGACATTTCGGGAACGGAAACCTTCGACTTGCTGGAACTGGGCGACCTGGGATCGTTAAGCCTCGCGGCAAACCTGACCGGAGCCGTCGATACGCTCCGTCCATTTGCCAACAATCAGTCACTTGATCTGACAAGCCTGCGCGCCAACGGTACGCTTGAAAGCATTGAACACGTCAACCTGACGGGACGCGGCACCAACACGTTGCGCTTGACCGCTGCCGATCTTGTCGAACTCTCCTCCAGCAAGACGCTTGTCGTTCAGACCGATCCGGCGGATCAATTGAACGTCGACAGTGGCTTCCGCATCACGGAGACCATCGTCGGCGCAGGTCAGTTGCACGTCATCGCCACTCTGGGCGAAGCGGCCTTGCAAGTGACAGGTTCACGTTGGACGAATCCGCTCAACCGGTTCGACATCAACGCGTCGGGGACCGTCACACCATTGGATGCCCTGGTCATCTTAAATCAACTCGCTCGACGAACATTCATGGAATCGAACAGCCAATTGGTCGACCCCAGCACACTGGACGAGTTTCCTGGCTTCTTCTTTGACACGTCCGCAAACAATGTCTTGACGCCATTGGACGCTCTGCAAATCCTCAACTTCCTGAATCGTGGCGGAACGTCATCGTCAGGCGAAGCTCCGTCCGCATTGTCCTCGTCGACCACCATGTCCGCTGGGATGCAAACTGCCGTCGGTTCGCCGCTGCAAACGCAGGGATTGAAGCACGTGAAACCTTCGGAGTCCCTGGTCGTTGACGATGAGGTCGATCTCGCATTGTTGGATAACACGACGTTCAAGATCGATTCGGATTGGACGAACGACGTCGATCAATTCTTTGTTCGGGAGACGCCCGTGGCTGAAGCCCTTGAAGAAGATGACATCGAAACCAACGGCGCAATTGATGACGCCATCGTCGACCTACTCGCGCGCAGCTTACTGGCCAACGACTAGCTTTATCCTCGAGCACTGCCGAAGCGCGCCTATCTCCTTCAGGCATCACCGCGCTGTCGTGTGCGTCCCCCCATCCAACCCGCGAAACGGCTTCCTTTCCCTATTTCGGATCGCCTAACAGACGCTTCCCGTTCGGATTGCGGCAGGCGGAATGCGAAATCGAATAATTCCCCCAGGGTAAGCAAAACGATGTCTAAATGGTTGACACCACCTCTTTGTCTCTTCGATAATTGACAAGTCCCGCCATCCTCCCTCACCTGCTTCATATCACTATCAACAGTCGTGCTATGTCCCTCCGCATCCGGCAAACTCGAATTGCGAACCACGTTTGGGCTCTGGCGATATGTCTCTGTGTTTTTGTGGAAGCGGCATTTGCCCAAACCGTGCGTATCGTTCCCGAAACGATCATCTTGCGAGGGCCTGAGTCCTCGGTGCAAGTGATCGTTGAATCGCGGAACGCCGACGCGTTGTCGGCTCGCGACGTGACATCGACCGCCGTTTTGAGAATTGAAGATTCCGGCATCGCTGAGGTTAGTGAAACGGGCTTGATCGTGGTTCGCGGCCAAGGGACCACACGATTGACCGCGATCATCGACGGACAAACTTCGGTCGCGCGGGTTGAAGCGGTTCAAATTCAGCAGCCTCCTCCGGTGTCGTTTCATCGGGATGTTAATCCCGTGCTAACGAAATCGGGATGCAACTCGGGCGGTTGTCACGGCAAAGCGGAAGGCAAGAATGGTTTTCGATTAAGCCTGTTCGGCTTCGACGCAGCGGGAGATCATGCCGCGCTGACCCAACAGGCGCGATCGCGGCGTATCAATTTGGCGTTGCCCGAATCAAGCTTGTTTCTGCGGAAAGGTGCCGGGCTGCTACCGCATGGTGGCGGAGCGGCGATCGAACCGGACAGCGTGTCTTATCGACGGATGCTCCGTTGGATTCGTGAGGGAGCGACTCTGGATGACGCATCCGAATCGGCCTTTACGAAGATCGAAGCTTATCCTCCTTCACGCACCTTCGAGGGATTGGCGAGCGATGTGCCCGACCGGCCAGCGTCGGAGAATCTGTCGTCGTCCGCATCGCAGCAACTGCGAGTGCTTGCCGTGGACGCCGATGGGAACCAGCATGATGTGACGGCCGAGTGCGCGTTTGAATCGAACGCATCCACGATTGCGGAAGTGGACGCACACGGTCGTATAACGGCAACGGGAGTTCCTGGCGAAGCGGCGATCTTGGTTCGATACATGGAACACGTGACGGTCTGCCGAATCTCGGTGCCGCGTCCCGCGACCCAATTTGTTCGGCCAGCGGAGAACAACTTCGTCGACCGTTTGGTTTGGGACAAGCTGGAGCAAGTGGGAATCCAGCCGAGCCCAGCTTGCGATGACGCCACATTCTTGCGACGCGTCTTTATCGACACGATCGGCACGCTTCCGACGGTTGAGCAAACTCGCAACTTCCTGAACGACACCGATTCTCAAAAGCGAGACAAACTCATCGATTGGCTGCTCGATCGTCCCGAGTATGCGACCTACTGGGCATTGCGTTGGTCCGACTTGTTGCAAGTCGACGCGAATCGACTTGATGCGAACCGGTCATTTGCAATCTATCGATGGCTGAAGCGGCAGTTCGAACAAAACCGTCCTTACGACGAAATGGTTCGCGACATCTTGCTGACGCGTGGCAATATGCAAGCGATCAGTCCGGCTGCTTTCTATGCGACGCTGAAGGACGCCGAGGAGGCGGCCGGTTCGATCAGTCAATTGTTCTTGGGTGTACGCATCGAATGTGCTCAGTGCCACCATCATCCTTTTGAACGCTGGAGCCAATCGGACTTTTACGCATTCGCAAGTTTCTTCACCGGAACCAAGCAAGACAAAAAGGGGGACGGTAGTGTCTGGCTGACGCTTCAACCGGGGAACGATTTGACACATCCACGCACGGGCGAGGCGGTTCCCGCTGCCGGCTTGGGAGCTCAGTCAATCGCTCAGGCATCGTTCGCGGAATCCGGTCCCGCCGTTGACTTTGCGTTGCTTCAGCAAACCGCGCTGCAACATGATCGTCGACGTTCGTTAGCCGATTGGATGACTGCCGACGACAACCCGTTTTTCGCACGACTGATCGCCAATCGATATTGGGCGCACTATTTCGGTCGTGGCTTGGTCGATCCGATCGATGACTTGCGAGCAACCAATCCGGCGACGAACGAACCGTTGCTGGACGCATTGGCGGAACATATTCGCGCCGTCGATTTCGACTTGAAAGCGTTGACGCGGACGTTGCTGACATCGCGGGTTTATCAGTTGTCGAGCGAATCGAATGCGACCAATGTCGATGACCATCAATACTTTTCGCGATCACAGACGCGAACGATCCCCGCCGAGGTCCTGCTGGACGCCATTTGTCAGGTGACCGACGTCCCTGAAAAGTTTAATGGTTGGCCCTTGGGCGCGCGAGCAATCGAAGTCTGGGATAACCGCACGCCATCCTATTTCTTTCGAATCTTTGGCCGTCCCAACCGCACGACGGTTTGCAGTTGCGAACGAGGGGATTCGCCGAGCATTACGCAGGCGCTTCATCTGATGAATTCACCCGAATTGGCGGCGAAGATCGGTGATCGACATGGTGCCGCGCGGCGGTTGGCTCAATCGTCGCTGCCCGACGAGGAAGTGGTTCGGACGGTCTATCTGAGCGCGCTTAATCGCATGCCTTCAACCGACGAGCAGGCGTTGCTGATCGCGCTGCTGAAGAATCCAGAGATCACACGGACCGAAGCCGTTGAAGATATGTTATGGTCACTGATCAATAGTAAAGAGTTTCTCTACAACCATTAATCGCTGGGAGCTTGAACTGTGTTGCGAATTGAATTGGGACGTCGCCAGTCGCGACGCAGCGCGCTGCGCGTGGGCGGTTTAAGTTTGTTGAGCAGCCTGTCACTGCCGAACGTTTTACAATGGGAAGCTTCCGCAGCCGAGAATGCCGAGCGCGCACGAACTTCATCCGGCAAGCTTGGATCAGCAAAAGCGGTGATCCTGCTGTTCTTGGAGGGAGGTCCCAGCACGATCGACATGTGGGACATGAAGCCCGACGCACCCTCCGAGATTCGCGGCCCCTTCCGACCGATTGCAACGAACGTTGCGGGAACGTTCGTCAGCGAATATTGCCCTCAATGTGCTCGCGTCGCCGACAAATACACGATCGTGCGCAGCCATTCCCATGAAGACAATGGGCATGTGACGGGTTACTACTATGTGCTCACCGGGCAACGCGCGAACTTTCCCGATGGAACGAACAACCGTATTCCGGTCAATACGCACTTCCCATCGATCGGATCGAAAGTCGCCCGCGAATTGGGACTTGGTGGACAGGTGCCTCCTTACGTGAACTTGCCCGCCCCCATGGATGCGGGTGGCCCCGGTTTCTATGGACCGCAGTATGCTCCGTTTGTGATCGACAGCGATCCGGTACAACCCGATTTCGAGGTGAAGGACTTGCGATTGCCCTCCGGCATCAATGCGGGCCGGATGAGCCGCAGGCAACAATTGTTGTCAGGCGTTCAGGATTTGCAGCGTCAGCTCGATTCCTCGGCTGATGAAATGAACACGTACTATCGCAAAGCCCACGAACTGATCACCTCACCCGCCGCGCAGAAGGCATTTGATATTCGGAGCGAACCGCAATCGATGCGAGACTTCTACGGGCACAGCACGATTGGACAAAGCGCACTGCTGGCCAGACGCTTGGTCGAAGCTGGCTGTCGATTTATTGGCGTGGACAATCCCGGTTGGGACACACACTTCGATTGTTTTCCATCGCTGCGGCATGACCTGATTCCGCAAGCCGACCAAGCCTTCGCCGCGTTGGTCACCGATCTCGAACAGCGCGGGATGCTCGACAGCACGCTTGTCATCATGATGGGCGAGATGGGAAGGACCCCTCGCGTGAACAATAGCGCCGGACGCGACCATTGGGGCAAGGCGCAAAGCATCCTTATCGCCGGTGGCGGTATCAAGAACGGACAAGTCATCGGTTCGACCGACAAATATGCGAGCGAGCCAACCAGCGATCCTGTTTCCATTGATGACCTGCACCGCACGATTTACACGTTGATGGGCATCGATACCAACCGAACCTACGAAACGCCGCTGGGGCGACCGGTCCCCATTCTTGATGGCGGACGCATGATTCCGGGGCTGGTATGATGACAATGCGACCATTCTTTTCGATTGCGGCGTTGTCTTTGAATGTTGCAATCGGTCTCGCAATATGTGGATCGTCGCCGACATCGGCACAGCAACGACCAACGCTGGGATACGTCTTTCCGCCGGGCTCTCAACCGGGGCAAACCATCGAGGTTCAACTGGGTGGATACGATCTGACACCCGATACGCGTTTCTTGATGCTCGATGAACGAATCTCGATGGAGATCGTTTCACCACCGGGACCGATTCTGTATCCCGGTCCTCCGCATTGGTTCGGCCCGCGTGCATTGAATTCTTACAAACCGTATTACTTGGCGCGCGAAGCGACGGCGCGGCTGACGAGTCCGTCAGATTTGCCCACCGGCGTTGTCTATTGGCAAGCAGTCAATGCAAATGGCGCAAGCGATCCGGCACCGATCATCATCGGCGATGCGACCGCCGAAGTCTCCGAAGCTTCGCTTCGACCGGCGAGCGACGGAGGCCGACTCGTGCCGGCGATTCCGATAGTCATCAACGGTTGTTTGGCCAAGAAGGAGGAGGTCGATCATTATCGTTGGACCGCCGATCAGTCGGGCCTGATCACGTTACAGTTACCAACCGATTGTTTGTCGCAGCGTTTTGACGCGGTCATTCAAATTGAGGATAACGCGGGAAACAAAGTTCTCGATGTCGCCGACCCGGCGCATCGCGGGATTTGCGAAACCTTTGCTGTGACGAAGGGAACAGAGTACAGGATCGCACTTTTCGATCTCGATTATCGTGGCGATCGGTCAATGGTCTATCGGCTTTCGTTGCGCTACGGACCACGGATCATCGCCATGTTGCCCCCCAGCGTCCCTCCGAATTCGCGAACCGAGGTTCGACTGTTTGGATATGGCCTCACCAGCGGACAACCACAACTGGGTTCGATCACGCGAACACTCGACTCGCAGGCGAGCGACTTTGTGCATGCGATACAAACCGATCACGGTCCCGCCGGATCGTTGCATGTCACGGTTTCGCCGTCGACCTGGATGGTTTCGCCTGACGCCTTGCTCGATCCAAAATCGCCGGGCCCTGGACGTCTTGATGAACTCCCCGTTTCAACGCTTCCGGTTCGCTTCGCAGGTCGGTTAAACAATCACAGCGGCTATGGTTTTCATCGATTCAGCGGCAAACAAGGGGAGGAGTGGTCGTTCGATCTGCGCCCCATTGGCCGATCGCACATCGTGTCCCCAGCCTTTTCGATCATCGACGAAACGGGGAAGACATTATTATTTGTCTCCGATGACGCGAATGTGGGGAGCGTACGAAGCAAATGGTCGGTTCCGCAGGACGGCGAATACAGCATCGCCATCGGCGATCTATCGGGCAACGGCGACCAAGGCGATGCCTTCTATCAGTTACAGATCAACCAGCCTCGGCCCGATTTTGAATTGATCGCACCATCGAAAGTTGAAACATTCATTGGCGCGGACGAAGTGAAGGTCGGTAAGACGCGAAGACGCGGGCAACAACAAGTCGGTGTGCTTGGTTTGGACATTGATCGCATTGATGGCTTGGAGAATGAAATACGCATCGCAATCACCGGTCTTCCAGACGGCTACGGTTGCCCCGAAGAAATGATCGTTCCGGAGAAGGCTTCGGGAATCGATATTCCCATTCACTGCGAAGCATCCGTGTCTGCCGAACCGACATGGATCGAAGTGAGTGCTGAATCGATTCCCGGCAAATCGGTATCCTCGGAAACGCGGAAGCTGAATCCTGGCGAAGGGGCGACAACCGATGAAGGTTTGTCGACCGAGAACGTGTCCCCCATCCAACGGAAGGCACGCGTCTTGCTTTCGCCGATCATGGCACCGCCGGTCGTGATCACACCGAAATATCCTGATGGGGCGCGGACGGTCAATCGCGGAGCAACTTACCCAGCACCGGTTGTCATTCAACGGTCGGAGGATTTCGAAGGTCCGGTTGAATTGCAGATGGCCGCAGTCCCCGACCGAGTGCGACAGGGAATTTACGGCGATCCCGTGCAGGTTCCAGCCGATGTGGACGAAGCGATTTTTCCTTTGGTGATTCCCGAATGGGTGCAAACCGATCGCACATCTCGAATCATCCTCAACAGCGTCGTCCAGGTACCCGACGCTTCGGGAACAAATCGCTATCTGGTCAACCGCATGAAACAACGGATCACGATGAACGTCGAAGGAGCGCTGCTGAAAGTTAATGACCAACCCGTCCCGTATCTGCTAAGAACCGATGGCGTTGAAATTCCGTTCACGATTTTTCGCAGTGGCGAATTGACGGGGCCAGTCTCCATTCAATTGCGTCAGACAAGCGATGCGGTGATGCGTTTTCATGCTCAACCCATCACCCTGCAGCCGTCGCAAACAAATGGGAACCTGCACCTAAAAGCAGGTGAATCGAAGCTTGTTTCGGGAGAGCATGTTTTGAAGCTGATGGCGACCGGTTCTCGCGATGGTTATCCCGTGTTGAGCGAGACGGACATCATCGTGATTGTTGATCTTGATCAAATCGTTTCGCGGTAGATCAACGTCCCCGGCGACTTTGGGCTGGCGAGGCAAATCATCCCGTTTTTCGGTCGTTGCGACGATTCCTTCGACGTTTGGCCTATCAACCGTCGTGCCCCCGCAACTCTGGATGTCATCAATCGGTTTTGCCTCGTGCTGGGGCACCGGAGGATCAAAACGAATCCTCGAAACTCACGTCAGTGTTCTGGACCGAAACTCGGTATTATGATCACTTCCAAAGATCGGTTTGTTCAGCCAGCACAGATTGGATTCTGGTACGGAGAGTCGATCATTGATGATGGCAAAAGAGTCGAGAGAGCAGGTTGACGTGGTGACAAGAGACACGATGTTAGGATCAGACAACGCGACAAATCAACGCCGTGGAATCTCGTGGTTACGGCTGTTGATTGGTGTTGGCGTTGTTCTTAGCTTTTTATTGCCATGGAGTCTCCGTAGCAGCGTTCCGCTGCAACCGGCGTCAACAGTGGCACGAATTGTCAAACCAAAAGAGCCCTCGGAAGTTCTTCAAAATATTCCGCAGGTGGGGGACAGCCCGATTTTCGAGCATATGGTCAGAGTGGGGGCGGAACTATCCGGGGCGTGGCTCCAGGATCACGATGGTTTTTTGTGGATAGGAACTTTTGGTGGCGGTCTGTTCCGCTACGACGGTCGCGAGCTCAAGCGGTTCTCCGAAAACAATTGCGATTTGGTCGATAGCAACGTGACCGCGTTGCACCAAGACTCCGATGGAGTCATCTGGATCGGAACCCTCAGCGGTTTGAACGCTTATGACAAACGCACGAACAAGTTTTCGAGCATCCCTCTTCTTACAGAAGACACGGAGACCGGTACCATTGGCGTTTGGACGTTGTACGCGGGTGATGACGAAATCATTTGGATAGGAACCAACGGACATGGGCTGTTGGCCTATGATCTTCAAACTGACGAGGTAAAGAAGTACGTACGCGAAGCCAATGACGACGATTCGATTCCCAGCAACAACATTTACCGTGTCAGTGGGGCACGCGACGGAAAGCTTTTACTCTCGACCTTTGGAGGAGGATTTGCGCGGTTTGATCCCGAAACCCGAGCGGTCGATTTGACGCTAGGGCTTGCTGACGGACTGGGAAGCACTCACGTTTGGTCTGCTTACGAGGATCATCGTGGGTGGCTGTGGATCGGGACTCAGAATGGACTCGATCGCGTCGATCCAGAGACCAACGAGATTGAGTCCTACCGATTCGTCCATGACGATCCGACGTCGCTGGGCGGACCGATCGTGACGGACATTCGCGAAGACCGCGATGGCAACTATTGGGTAACGTCATTCAATGGAGACGCCAGTCTGTCGCGACTTGACACGCGAGCCAATCGATTCACGCGTTTTGGCACGCGCGATAGTTTGCCGGGAGAACTGAGCCAGCGCGGGGCGCGGACCATGTTCGAGGACGACTCGGGAATTTTCTGGATCGTTAGCCTCGATGGATTGGTCAAGTACGACCCGAAAAGTGTGGGTTTTAGCATGGTTTCGCTCGGCAGTGGGCTGCTTCCAATGTACGAGGACGACGAGGGGAACATGTGGCTAGGTGCGATCGCTGGACTTCGGAAGTTTGACAAGGAGCGTCGCAAAGCCATCACGGTGGGCGATGAAATACTGGCACGTGAATTAGTGACCGCATTCTATGAGGACAGCCGCGACCGTTTTTGGATGGGGATTTACGGTGGCGATTTGGTCCGGTTCGATCCAATCAAGGAACGAACAATCGAACGATTCAGCCCCGATCCGATGAACCCTGATGGCATTCCTGAATCGAACTGTATTCGTCGAATACTGGAGGTGAAGGGGCAACCGGGAAAACTGTGGTTGCTCACTCAGGGCGGAGGGTTGGTCCGGTTCGATCCGGAATCCGGTACAGCACAACGTTTTCAACATGATCCGACCGATCCAAACAGCCTTTGCAGCGACACCGCCAGCTACGGTGCGATCATACAAGACGCCAATGCGGCATTGTGGGTGGGAACGGACAATGGACTTGATTATTGGCTGCCTGACGGAAATCGTTTCCGCCACTTTTGGGATGGTCAGCCCCAAACCGGCAGACTGCAGTCCGGGGTCATTCAAGCGATGCATCGCGATGATCGTGGAGATCTTTGGATCGGAACCTCAAAAGGCTTGCATCGCTTGACGGATTTCGACGACGGCAAATTCGAGCACTTTGGGGTGGAGCAAGGGCTCGCCGATAACAATATCCTGGGAATTCTCGAAAGTCGAAATCGATTGTGACTGAGCACACCGAATGGGATCACCGCATTTGATCCGACCGGGAACGTGCCTCCGCAGACATTTTGGCGTGACGATGGTCGGCCTGAAGAAGATTCTATTTGCTGACTTCCGCATTCAAGTCTCGAGATAATGAATTTTGGTTTGGCGGTCCGACTGGTGTGACCCATTTTAATCCCGATCATATTTCACACAGCAATTACATCCCACCTGTTGCGTTGACTTCACTGACACGGGGAGGAGAGCCACTGGATGTCAATGTGGACCCAGCTCGTACCCGTGAAATCCGTATCAGTTGGCCGGACGACCATTTCGAGTTTCAAGCGGCCGCTTTGAGCTATTCCATGCCGGAATTGAATCGGTATCGTTACCGATTGGAAGGATTGCATTCGGAATGGATCGAGTCCGGCACGGGTGGCGGACGATATGCCAAGATCCCTGGTGGACGATATCGCCTGAACATCCAAGCCTGTAACAGTTCGGGGGTCTGGAATGAGACAGGAACAACGCTCGCTGTCTACGTGACGCCGCCTTTCTGGAAATCCCAGTGGTTTCAAACGCTGATGCTTTTGATGGGAACGCTGGTGTCAGCGGGAGTCTTGAGGTATGTCGAGATATTGCGAAATGAAATCCGGCAAAGGCGGACTGCGGAAAGCCGCTTGGAGATCAGCCAAGCACGCTACCGATCGATTGTTGAAGACCAAGAGGACATGATCGTTCGTTTTGATCTCGACAGCAAAATCACGTTTGCCAATCGTGCCTATTGCGAAATCAATGATGTCTCCCTGGAAGATGTAATTGGCCGACACTTCGGCTGGAGGATTCATCCGGACGAACGCGACGATATTAAAAAGCTAGTTCAAGCGGCAAACCAGTCGATCCGCTGCATTCCTCTCAATCACGAGCTTTGCGGCCGGATGGAGTCGACCGCCTGGGAATCCTGGGTGGGACGCACTCTATGATTCGACCGGTACACACTACGGGTACCAAGCCGTTGGACGCGACATCACGCTATATCGGCAAGCCGAATTGGCCCTGGAGGAAAAAGATCGAGTTGAATCACTTGGGACGAGTCTCGGCGGTCGGTGAAATGGTCGCTGGAATCTCGCACGAATTCGACAACCTCTCACCGCGATTGGCAGTTTGGCATCCGCGGTTTCGATCAAACTCCGAAATCTCTCAGCCGAAGACTCCGCATCCGTGGCCGAGTTGCAGCAATGGATGGGAGATATCTCACAACAGACCTTACGAATCAATGCGGTCATTACAGGCATTCAAGATTTCTCGCGAAGCAATTCGCAATATCGCGAGGTTTCGATAGGGGATATTCTCGACGAGTCATTGTCGATCTTAAAACACACCACGAGACACGTTCTGGATGCACTGAATATCGATTGCCCCGACAACCTCCCTAAACTGTATGTTGATGCGACGCAAATCGAACAGGTTCTCGTCAATCTTGTCACCAACGCGAGCGATGCGATGGCCGCAGTTGACCGACCATGTTGTTGATATTGTCGTTCGAGGTCGCGACGATTCGATTGAAGTGGTTGTGAGTGACACTGGTCGGGAATCACGGAAGAACTGGCTGACAAGATGTTCGAGTCGTTCTTTACCTCTAAATCGAACGGGCTTGGGCTGCCAGGCCTCGCCATCAGCAGGTCGATTATCGAATCGCACAAGGGGAGATGTACGCTGTTCCGCAACAGCCAGGCGGGCGAGTCATATTCACGCTACCGCTAGCGAGTAAATCAACATCAAGATGATGCAGCCAGTGCAATGAAGGAGTAATGAAAAAGCTGTCAGCTGAGTCGTAACCGAAGACTTGATTGACTCTTTGCCCTAGACCACGCTAAACTTATCAAGTATCCGACTTTAGTCACATGGGTTGTGCAGTTTACATCGAAATCGAACATGCTGCTTCACAGTAAGATAGGCATCATGCATCCTGACGAATCATTCGTTTGCATCGTTGACGACGATGACGCAGTAAGAATGTCCCTCGGCAACCTTTTTCGTGCGCACGGGTACCGCGTCAAGCTCTTTTCTTTGGCCAAGGAATTTCTCGACCAGCTCGTCGCGGAACCGGCATGCCTGATACTTGATTTAGAGATGCCCGGCTTGAACGGATTTGATCTGCAGGCCCAACTGAGGGATCGCGGCATGGATGTGCCAACCATCATACTGACCGGACACGGTGATGTCCCGCGGAGCGTGCGCGCCATGAAAGCCGGGGCAACGGACTTTATTTCAAAACCCTTTGACACCAATCAATTGCTGGAATCAGTCGAACGCGCGATGATCGAAGATCGCGAGCCGAGGCTTCGACGAGCCGAACGTCGTCAAGTGGATGCCCGCATTGCTTTGCTGACCAAACGAGAACGCGAGGTGATGATGTTGGTCGTTGCCGGTCTGCTCAACAAGCAGATCGCGCATCAACTCGGTGCGGCTGAGAAAACGATCAAGGTGCATCGAGGAAGAGTGATGCAAAAAATGCAAGCAGAATCGGTCGCTGATCTCGTTCGAATGGCGGAACGGGTGGGCATCGCTTTTCCCCTGGATAGCAATGCAAAATCAGCTTTAGTCGATTAAGAATCGCCGCCCACCGCGTAAGCAGCCGAGTTGCCTCGGTTGCGATTGCCCCAATACGCAATGGACGGCGAATTCTGATCCATCAATAAATCGACGTAATCGATCGCCCGAGCAGGCATTCCCGGTACATTCGCAAACGCCAATTGCGGTGACTCCTTACCGCGGTTGCGACCATAGCAGAATGCAATCCGTGCAATAATTGCACTTTGGTTGTACGACGAAGGTCGTACTTGGAATGGCGGTGTGTGTCGTCTGAGCATGTTCGCATGCACTTGCAGGCCTCACACAATCAAACCCTTTGGAATGTCACGCGTGAGACACAATCGGCCACACCCTGCAACGCTCGAAGAGGTCCGCATTTCGCGTGAATTCGAGATAGCGATCATCGAATTTGTTGACGGCACGATAGCGACGACTCATCTCAAAATTGGTCCTGACCTGGGCGACATGACGGACGAAGAGATTCTGGATTGCTTTAATGCAACAATGCTTGCCCAAATACAGCTTGCTGCGGCATACAATCACATCGCAGTCGAAGTCCCCTCCGGCTCGCCGCAGATTCGCTACGTGGCTGAAAGCGGCCAATGGGTTCCTCGAGGTTCCGTGCTTCGGTGCCTGATCGAAGATGATGAGTTCGGTGATTCGGTTGTCTGCATTGATGATCAAGAGTTGTCGCTTCACGATTTTGGACGGCTGCTCAGAACGTACGCCGGATGGGGCATGCGGATTGAGTTCGTTCCAGATAATAAAACCGAGAAACGACCAGATCTTGAGGTTCGAGAACCGGAAGATTCACAACGGGATTGGTGACACGACAAATGTTTGATGATATGGATTCCATCGACTGGGCGAAACTGACTCAATCCCATGGAACGGCGGAAGAGGTTCCGTCTCGATTGAGAGCACTTGTTTCAGCATCCGAAGTCGAGAGAAAAGCTGCCCTTGACTACTTTTGGGAATACATGCTCCATTAAGGATCAAGATACGAAGCGAGCCCTATCGTCGTTCCGTTCCTTTTTGAACCACTTTATTCTCGTTCGAATCCGCGATCGCGCGAAGTGCGCGTCGAAGGAAATTTGTTGACTGCATGAAGTCGATGAAATCGCCGTGTGCAAGAGGTCCGACACTGGCTGCCGGAGCGAGTCCGCTGAGCGGAAGCCCTAACAGCCAATTGCGTCAGGTCACGGCCACCTGAGCAATTCAAGACCGGCGTGTCGGCACGCCGCCCAAGTGGGACAGTTTATCGATCGTCTTCTCACATCGCTTCGATTCGACCGATCAGCAACAGTTGGTGTGCTATCTGAACCGCGTTTGTGATGTCGTGGCGGAAGTCGTTCTTGCGGCGCACCAGTTCGTTTTGTAGTTGCTCAATCAAGGTCGCGATTCGTAAGAACCCGAAGGACGTTGCCACTTCGACAAGTTCAGACGCTAGACGCTCAATCGGCTCCGCACCGTCTTCAAATCCCAACAACATGACCTCGCTATTGAAGTGACACAGCCGATCGAAGAACTGGTTCAAAGGATTTGTCATTTCCAAATACTCGGCGGATGGAGCGCCCATGTTGCTGCTTTCTTCGGCGGCGTTCGTCTTCGTCTGTTTCGCATCGCGTTCCTGGCTCCAGTAAGGATAGATCGCGCGCCTCGTCCCACGCGATTCGATCACCACGGCCAGCGGCTGCATGGTCAACCTATTCCATACCAGAAACACTACTTGATTTACTTTTCTCTGAACCGATGCCAAGTGGCGGATGGAGAGGAGGCGGAGTTTGACGACTTGCAGCGTGGTCGTTAACTGCGTTACTGCGAACCAGACATTGGACGACCTGGATGATACGTTCAAAGATTCCTTTCCCAGAGCTTACGGGTCATGACTTCCAGCTGAACTCAGCGACTTCGTTTCAGGGCACATACAAGGAAATCCGCTTTCGTGGTCGGAGGTGGTGAGGCGAAGCGGAAATGTGTCAACATGGGATGAGGAGAAACACTGGCCTAAAGAGCGGCGTCCAAACTTCGATGCACTTTGCTCTCGTTCGACTGCCTTGCATCTCGTTCCAGATCCGCGATCACGCAGTACGCATCCGAAGGAAATTTAACCAACTGCATAAAGTCGATGGAAATCGCCGTGTGCAAGAGGTCCGACACTGGCTGCCGGAGCGAGTCCGCTGAGCAGAAGCCCCTAACAGCCAATTGCGTCAGGTCACGACCACCTGAGCAACTCAAGACCGGCGTGTCGGCACGCCGCCCAAGTGGGACAGTTTATCGATCATCTTCTCACATCGCTTCGATTCCGACCGATCCAGCAACAGTTGGTGTGCTATCTGAACCGCGTTTGTGATGTCGTGGCGGAAGTCGTTCTTGCGGCACTCAGTTCGTTTTGTAGTTGCTCAATCAAGGTCGCGTTCATAAGAACGAAGGACGTTGCCACTTCGACAAGTTCAGACGCTAGACGCTCAGTGGCTCGCACCGTCTTCAATTCCCAACAACATGACCTCGCTATTGGTGACTTCAATGCGATCGAAGAACTGGTTCAAAGGATTTGTCATTTCCAAATACTCGGATGGAGCGCCCATGTTGCTGCTTTCTTCCGGCGGCGTTCGTCTTCGTCTGTTTCGCATCGCGTTCCTGGCTCCGGTAAGGATGAATCGCGCGCCTCGTCCCACTCGATTCGATCACCACGGCCAGCGGCTGCATGGTCAACTGTTGGTTTGCCATCGTAACGTTTCCAGAAATATATCTGGCCGCATCGCCATGATGTTGAAGTTCTTCGAGGAAGCGATTGAATCCGCTGGCTCCTCGCGTGTGGAAGGGCAACACCAGCTTCGCAATCTTACCGCCGTGGTCCACCAAATCCGCCTCAATTCTTTGCTGAACCGAATTGAAATAGGCATTCTTCACACTTGAAATTGCCACCACATGCACTCCTTCGGTTCGCCGGCGCGGTCGCAGATACGATGGAGGCAGGTAGGTCCAGCGACTGGAGAGTTGACCAAAATCTTCAGCAGCCAACGGAGGTTTGAGTTGCTCCCACTGAAAGCTTTGAGGGTTCGAGGCAAACGCGGAAGCGCTTCTTGGTAACACAAGCTCGCCGCTGGCCAATCGCTTTCCCGACTTCAGCAGCATTTGAGATCCTGCAAGCCCGGACAAGGTGATTCCTCGATAAAGGGTCGATTCCGCAAGCGTCTGAAACGTCCTCTCCGTTTCATCGGAAAACGTGCGTTCAACGGTCGCCAAAATTCCCGTGTCCGCGTCTTGAAAAAAAGCGTTGAACGTTGTTTGCGTTCGCCCCGGTCGGACCGACATCCCAATACCCACATAGCGTCCGCTTGATATATCGATAGGCCGATCAAAGCGGCTGCCGCGAATCAATAGCTGTGGAACGGATGTCACATTCCGACGAATCGCCCGCGACCTCGCAATTAGTTCGCCAACGAACAGGACCACACGCTGAGGTTCAAACCTCGCATCGTGTTGAGCGTACAGCTCGATCTGGTGCGACAGCTCGCCCAGCAGTTCCGCGGGCCACACCAACGAGTCCTTTCGCATCGCTTCTTCTAAGCGGGTCAAACGAGCCAGCAAAACTTTGGGTGCTCGAGCAATACCGTGAACGGTCGATTCAATCAGCAACTCTTGCAACTGGTTCAACAAGGCGACGGGAATCCCAGGCTGTGTTTGTTGCAGAGAAAGCAATCCAACCTCTTTGCCCTTTGGTAGTTCGCGAAAGGCCCACACGGCCATTGCAACAAAGCGGGAGAGCGTCGCTTCGGAGCAATCAGCCGTGACATAACGTAAGTCGCCGCGAACCATAAAACGTACAAAACAATTTTCATCCAAAAAGGAAGCGAACGGTTTATTGCCACGCATCAACTCAACCAACGTTCCCTCTTCGAACCGCTTACGCGCCCGACGGATGGCTGCCGATCCGAAACAGTCGACCAAAGCGTCGTCGGTAATTTCGCCTGGGTCCCATGAAGCCGGATTGTCCGCCTGCACGCGGGCGGATGAATCGCTTGGATCGCGTGATTCCGTCGCTCGATTCACTGGATCAATTGGTGATCCCGAATCCACATCAACCCGTCCGTCTGAACTTTCATTCGAGTCGGCATCCGCGGGTGCCTCACTGTTGAGCTTCAATATCTGATAAGCCAGAACGGATCGAACGACGTGCCTCGTAATTCCCAGCGCACCGCTGCTGCACCGCGCCTCATGCACCGATCCTCCCGGCTGAAATTCGCACTCGATTCCATCCGACCAAGTCACCAGCAAGTGGCCATCGCTCCCTTCCTTAATGTCGAATTTCAACTCGCCGGCAGCCAGCTCTTTCTCAGCTCGCTTGACCGTTCCACGGTTGGTCATCGAGGCAAGATCGTCTATCGATAGGCTCAGTAAGTCGTCGCGTGCCATTGGTTTAAGTGCGCACCTTTTCCGCTACCCAAGTCGCTAGTTCACCTGGAGTCATCGCTGCCACATGCCAACCCATTCTCACCAACCGTCCCGCCATCTCGCGGTCGTACGTTGGATTCGCGTTCTCGTCCAAAGCCGCCAAACCCAAGCAAGTAACTCCGCTTTCGACCAATTTTCGCGAGGCAGTCAAAAGTCGTTGCTCAGGGGCTCCCTCATAGAAATCAGTGATCAGAACAACAATCGTCCTCCGTGGGTTTTCAACCAGTTCGGCGGAATAGGAAACCGCCTGTCCGATGTCGGTGCCGCCGCCAAGCTGGACCTTCATCAGCGTCTCAACGGGATCGACGCATTGGTCGGTCAAGTCGACCACGTTGGTATCGAAGATGCAAAGGTGGACCTTCATCATCTTCATCGCATAAAAGATCGAAGCGGTCACGGCCGAATGGATCACACTGTCCATCATGCTGCCGGATTCGTCGACCAACACAATCAATTGCCAGCGATCAACTTGCTTGCGAACACGTGAATAAAAGAAAGGGGTCTCGATCAAAAGACGTCGATGGTCGGGATCATAGTGCTTCAGGTTTCGCCGGATGGTTGTCCGAATATCGAAGTTCTTTGCGACTTTTAAGGTGCTGCGAGTTCGTCGGTCGATCGAACCGGTGAAAGCCGAACGTACTTCGCGAGCCAGTCGTTGCATCAACTCTTCCACGGCGCGCTTGACCAATAGATGAGCCGCTTTCAAGACCTCCTGGTTCATCAGGTGCTTCGTTCGCAAGACCGCCTTCAGCAACGTCAAGTTCGGCTGGGCGCGAGCCAGCACATCGGGATTCGTCACCATCTCGTCCAATTGATAACGCTCGAGCGCATCCTTTTCCAAACGCTCGATCGTCTTCTTGGGAAACAACTGATGAACCTGGTTGATCCAATCCGGAACCGATAGCGCGGAATCCCCTAATCCACCCTGATGTCCGGAGGAATCGCGTCCACGAACGTTTCGTCCTTTGCCATATTCACGATCGTACAGAAACCCCAGCATCATTTCGCGCTGCTGATCTTCGCCGCTCAAGTCGCCGCACAACGACTCGGACCCCGGACCCATCACCAAACGCCAACGCGCCTGTCGGTTGGCTGCATCTCGATCTGCGTCATCACTCATCATTTGTCCCCAATCCATACTTCTCAATCGCCGCGAAGATGGCTTCTTCCACCGCCATCGCCTGCGCGGCAACCTCCGGCGCAACCTGCAATTGCGGAAGCGCCTTGACCTCTTTGAGCCCCAGAGACTCAAACAGGGTCGACAGCATGTGGTGCTTTTCTCGCGGCGTAAAATAGGTGAACGCCAGGCGCAACGCGGGCAATGCGTGTTGAAACCCTTCGCCGGTGAATTCCATTAACAGGCGATCGACGGTTTGAACAACTTGTGGATGGCGTTGGGCAACTTCGCGAGCCAGTAGAAATAGCCCCGACAGAAAATCGCCAAGGTCTTCGGGTTTCTGAAACCCAAGCATTTGTTGGAGGATACCGTCAGAGTCGGCGGCACCAAGGTTCCAAAGGATCCCGACCGCCGCGCCGCGTACAGCCGGATGTTTTTCATGATCGTTTTGTATCCGCGAGAACGTCTGACTTAACTCGACACGATCTTCGCGAAGCACGGACGCCGCGCGCTGGGCCACTTCCTGAACCTTCTGCATGCCAGCCAGCACCTTGGCTTCGTCAGGCAGCGTACCACCCAACGAATCCAGCAACCAAAGACACCGCGTATTGCATTCGGCCAGCAAACGTTCCAGCGGCGTCGCACGCTTGGTACCCAATGATTCGTCGTAGCAATACAAATACGTCAAATGCCCAAGCGCCTCGCTGGCAGTCGTAAACTCCGACTCGCCGCCGATCAACTGATCGAGTTGAACCAGCAAGTCCTCGGACAGCGTCTCGATCCCCGCGCGACAAGCTTCGACCAGCAACTTTGCCGCATCGGCCGCGTTGAAATCGGTGGCTCGCGATCGTTCCAGCAGTCGCATTGATGCCGCATCCACCAGCGTCGTTCCATAGCGAGACGCTTCGATGCACGATGAATCAAACTCGGGCGTCCAACGCAGTTCCCACGCTTCCCACAATCGGTTCAGGTCTGCACGCTGAAGAAAATTGGTTCCATCGACAAGCTTAAATCCGCCGATGCCCAGCGCCCGAAGTCGATGGAAAAATCGGCTTCGCGGTAAATCCGCCGGTTCCGACAACTCCAGCGTGATTTCGGTCGTCGTTCTTTTCATTTCCAAGTTGAACGCAATCATCTGCTGTTGAATGTCCTCCACCAGAGGAGGCAACCGAGTCCCTTCCGCCAATCGCCCGCGTCGCCAACCACTTAGAATCGCGTGAACAGCGTCCAGAAAAGGCGACTGTACCCCGTACTGAAGTTCGTCCTTGACCAAAGCCGAGCCAACGGCATCCACCAAGTCGCTTCGCCAAACATGTGAACGCCCACGCAAGGCGGCCAGACCCAATGCCGATGTTTCGATGGCGATCAAGTCGGCCGTGCTGACGACTTGCTTTTTCTTTCGAAACTGTTCGGCCAATTCGATTAACAACGGGTGATGATCGAAGGTCTGACTACCTTGGCGAAACCGCCATGCCCACTCGTAAAAACCTGGATTGGGCATGCCCGAATTGTATCCCGTCAGGTTGTCCAGGCGTTCGTATGAGTATGTGGTCAGCGCGATACCAGAAACCACTTGCTCGTCATCGGAGATTTTGGGGGCGTCTTCTTCCGCGTCGGAGTTCTCGGTGACTGCTTCACCAAGAGTGATTCCGACAAAGGGAGCAGCTAATGCGCTGCTGTGAAAGCCACCCGTGACGACCAGAATCGGCCCGTTCAACTCGGCCCGGTAGCGTTCGATCTGTTCCCGCATGAACGACTCGCGGCTCAAGTCGGAACGGTTGATCGACGATTCACCAAACCGTATGTGCAAACACAACGCATGCACCCTGCGCATAAACTCGGCTACGTCCAACGTCCAATCGGATTCGACCAAACGGTCCCACAGTTCATCGAAATCGTCAACCTGCATGCGTTGGCAAAGGGCCTCGATATAATGGCCGCGACGAAGTTCCGCATCTGCGTATCGATGCGAGCATTGGTCCAAGCTGGCCGTTTGCAGCCACGGCAAGTCAATGAACGCGATGCGAGCATCTACCTGACGAGCCGCCTTCATCGCGACCCACTCGGGCGAGTATTCACAAAACGGATAGTAAGCGCCGCTGCTGTGCGAACCGATCACTTGCCCATCCAAAGTCGATTCCGCCGGGCGACGAAAGTAGCTGTAAATCGCGATCGGAAGGTCGTGATCCAACATCAATTCTTCAAGGTGTGCGTTGTAATCGCTTGGCCCTTCAATCAGAACCGCCGCCGGACGTGTCGCTTCGATCAGCGACGCAACCATCGCAGCACACACTGGGCTATGATGACGCACCGGAAAGAAGATGACATCTTGCGAGACGTCTACCAAGCGATGCAGCAAACGCTCGAAATCAACCTGGCCTCGCAAGCTCGTCTTCGGGGGCGTCGTTTTCGCGGACGTCTTTTTCATGGGCGTCGACTTCATGACTACTGCAGTTCGCCACGAGCGTCGTAAAAGCCCTGCCAGCCGCCCGACTTGCGACGCTTAACCACGTTCTCAAAGTAATGACGCACTTTCTTCAGGTCGTCCGGGTTGTCCTTCAAGACGGAGCCAACCATGTACTGCACCAAGTGACTTGGCTCGATATTTGAACCACTGAAATAGTACGCATGCATCCCCGCGGCGCACGCGGTCCCAACCGCTTCGGCCGTGCTGAGAACCGTCGAAGGAGATTCGATTCCCTTGCCGTCGATTGTTTTTCCTTGCCGCAATTCGCGAAACGTCGTCACGAGGATCTCCGTCAAGTCATCGGGAATCGCAGCCGGTACACCCGACCTGGACAAATGCCGGTTGGCTTCGCGACTGACCAGCGCCATCTCTTCGCGAATCTCCGCGATTGGATGAACAGTTTCGAAGTTGAAACGCCGCTTCAGAGCCGCGCTCATTTCATTGACGCCACGATCGCGCGTGTTGGCCGTGGCGATGATGTTGAAGCCCGATCGAGCAAACAATGACTTGCCCTCCGAATCCATTTCAGGAATCGCCATCACTCGATCGCTCAACACCGACAGCAACACATCTTGAATCTCCAGCGGACACCGTGTGATTTCCTCAAAGCGAACCAGCTTGCCAAGCTTCATTCCCGTGTACAGTGGCGCGGGGACCAACGATCGTTCGCTGGGCCCGTCTGAAACCAGTAACGCATAGTTCCACGAGTATCGGATGTTATCTTCCGTTGTTCCGGCGCTCCCCTGAATCGTCAACGTCGAGTCACCACTGATCGCGGCGGCCAACAACTCGCTCAGATAACTCTTGGCCGTCCCTGGTTCACCGATCAACATCAACCCACGGTTTGTGGCCAGCGAGACAACGCACCGTTCCATGAACGATCGGCGTCCCACGAACTTGGGTCCGATCCCCTTGGCTTCGTTCCCTAATACGAAATCCAAGACCGCCTGAGGCGTCACCTTCCAACCGGGCGGTTTTGGAAGCGACGCCGTTTCCTTTGCTAGTCGTCCCAATTCGTCAGCGTAAAGAATCTCGGCGGCCGGTCGTTGTAATTCACCTGTCGCCGATTCAATCGCACCCTTCTTCGAGTTCCCGCCACTGGGACTTCCCATCTTCGATGCTGAAACTTTTTTCGCCATGCGTTGCGTGTCCGTACCAATGATGTATCGATCGTCAAAGGGGTATTTACTTCCCGATCACAGCTCACTTAGCCTTGCTCTTTAGCACCTGCATATCGGCCAACACTTCGCTGATGACGATTGGATTGACCGTTCCGAGCTTCGATTTCTTGGCATGCTTATCATCCCAACCATACCCGCTTGGCTGTCGCATGCCTGGAACGAAATAGATCTGCTCCAGCGTCAGCATCTCATCGGGATCGATGTAGCCCATCGCAACCGTGCCGTCGTAGTGGACCACGGCCGTGACGTTTGCCGCGGGGAACTGTTTCGAATGTTCGTCGAAGCAACCGCCGTCCATACCGATACCGCGAACCCAACCCATCTTTTCAAGCGTAAAGACCAGAGTGGGCGCCACCAACTTAAGACCCTTAAACCGATCCAACGATTGGGCTTTCTCTTCGCTCTTTTCCAGTCGGTTGACATCCCGCCCCAACTGCGCAAACGGAGCAACAATTTCATAGTCACTAAGAACCTCGCCCCACGCAGCTCGTTCGTCCTCCGACATCTCCAACGGATGCACCAGCCCTACGACGTGATCTTTCGGCAAATGGAGTGTTTCGTCCGAGACATCGGCGTAATCCCGTTCCTCAGTAATTCGAAACGTCGACGAAGTCTTGCCCTTCGCGTCAAACGTTGCCCAGATCAATTTCTGGGCGAGGTGAGTCATCAATGGATGCCGCACGACCAGCATCTGAAAATCTTCCTGAGCCCAACGCCGCCCCGTCACCATCGCATTCTCCAGCCTTGCCGACTGGATCGTGGCGACTTCCTTGATCTGCTTCTTCAGCAGCTTCCACTCCGCCACCGACTCATTCGCCACGGTCGCATCATCTTTGCCGCTTGGCTTTGGCAAGTCGGTTCGAACCTTGCCTGTTTCATCGCGAACCATCGCTTTGAGATCGCTACCCAGCACAAACGAGAAACTGCGCGGCCCGAATGAGAACTCTCGTTTCCCTTGCTCGTCCAGTCCGCAATCGGGCACGACTCGATCCTCCAATTCGTCCCGCGTCATACCTTTCTCTTTCGCAATCTGATCGACGAATTCCGCAGCCTTTGTCTTTAGCCCTTTGAACTTCAGTTTCTGGGCGATTCCCGACAATTGCATCAACGCGACACTGCTGCCAATCGCGCGCAGGCATTCGAGTCCAAACACGGCTCGTGCGTGTTGGCTTTCTCCGGGCCAGACTCGGATCATCGGTGTCAACTTCAACACACATCCGTCATCGCCAAGGTGGCCCAGCGCACCCATTGCCCACTTTTCTTTGTTCGGACAACCATCGTCTTGCCAGTGCTGAAAAACTTTCCAAGCAAATTCATCTCGAACACTTTTCTCAACCTTCTCGCGCAGCAACGTGAGCAGTTCGTCCTTGTCGGTAACGCTGGTCGCGACAAGTTTCTGCAGCACGATATCCAACTGCTCGTCATTCAACCGACGATCGCCGACGATCAAAGGTGGCAACTGCGCAGCCGCAGCCCAACCAGGCAACTTTTTCTTCTTGCTGGCGGATGCTCTGGACAGTGCCTCGGACAACCACTTTGGCGTCGACTTTGCATCATGCGGTTCGTAGACCTTTTCCTCCCGATCCAGAACTTCGGCTTGGACTTTGGCCGCCGCCTCGGACTTGCCCGCCTGCTTCACCGCAGCGGCAATCACATCCTCCAGTCCATTGCGTTTGACGCTTCTCAGGTACTCGATCGCCGCATCGGCCAACTTGCCCCGTCCGCCCGCTACGTCGATCAGGCCGCTGACTGCGTTGCCGACATTCGTGTCCAACCAGTCACGCGCGATGATGGGCGACTTGCTCTCGACCTTGCAGCGTAGAATTGGCTCAGCCGCCTCAGGTGCGTTAACCAACGCCAACACTTTCAATAAGGCCGCGCACTCATCGCGATTCGTTAACTTGCAAATTTCATCCGCCAGCAAGTCAAGCGCTGAATACTCCGTACACGCGATCAAGGCCCGTGCTTGTTCGGGTCTCGAAATGCGTATTTTCAATCTTCGCCATTCGGATTCAACCAACTCGGCTGATGCCAAACCACAAACCAGTATCTGTGGTTGTTGATAGTGTGATGCGTACTGATGCTTTTGATAGTACCCATCTTCCCAGCCACTAGTTATCTTCAACAGTTCCTTGTGCATGCCCAAAGACGCAGCCAAATAATGAGCCATGGGAAACGCTTCGTAATCATCGGGCACGGCGGTAAGGTCGATTTTCGCCGCCACCAACTTCTGCAATCCTTTCAGTTCCTTGTCGCTCAGATACGGTCGCACCCACGCATCAAATCCCGTCACGAGTTCCGCATTGTCAATTGCCTCCTGCCAGCGTTGCTTTCCTTTCCCTTTGCGTTCGGTCAACATCCAATTCACGATTTCTTCGGGCGAGAAGAGATTCGACACCGCGTGCATCACTTCGGATTCAACCGTTCGTTTCGTCTTTTCGATCAGACTCCATGCATCTGCCGCTTTGATTTTGCCATCGGCCTTTAATTTCTCGATTGTTTCAGCGAACTTGACCATTTTGGTATCGCGATCTCGCTCCTTGGTCATCGCCAGCAACCAAAAATGAGCCTCCTCTTTGGAAAGTGCCGCCGGGAGACGCAGATCTTCCCACTTCGCGTCCCAGCCGTAGTTGATCGTTTTCAATTTCCCGAGTGCCTTAACACAAGCCTCCTTGTCAAACGGTCTTGGTTCACCGCGCTTGAGCGACTCACTTTTACGGAACTTGGCGCGAAACCAATCTTCAGGTTCGAGTCCGATGGAACGCACCACATCGGTAACCACAACAGGACCGGGAACTGCGTTGACAGCTTTCTCCGCTGCCGGTGCATCCGCCTTGGCTTTGGCCTTTGATGTTGAAGTTGCGGCGGGTTTGGATTTCGCGGGCGTCGCTGATTTGCTGACCGCCGTTGTGCCGCCGCTGGCCCCATCGTCGACATAGCCCTTTTTTCGTTTCTCGGCGATTAACTTATCGCACGACTTCTTCGCAGCCTCTTTTGAATCGAAAGCTTTGGTTTGCGTTTGCCCATCGGTTCCGACGCGACCGAAACAAACGGTATGCGTTTTCCCATCCAACTCGATTCGCCAGAACTTATGGGATGTACCATCTTTGAAAACCAAAGAAGCCGATGTCTCAATCTCTGTTGCAGCCGCCATTAATGTCCGTCTCCATGAATTGCACCGCCTACCAATGCCAACGTCTACGAGATTCTAGCAAACGCGGACTCAGAAAACAGCTAACGGCCAAGCCAAGAAAGCGGTCGCAAGGAAGCGATCCAAGAATGCAGCCGCAAGAAAGCAGCCGAATGAAAGCAGCTCGGTTCAAGGGTTACCGTCTTAGGCCGGCAAGGCCGAGTCAGTTTGTTGACGCATGAATCAAAACGATATTGCCAAGTGTCGACTCCATTCCCGCCTCATGGTGAACGCAAAACCGGGCTCAAGTTCGCGCTTCGCCATCTGTTGGAAGAGATGCCTCCGCGACATCCAGAGTCCCAGCCAACTTCTGCACCGCTGCGTGACACCAATCGGCATCGCCTTCACCGAGCCAATTCCCGCCGCTGGGGAACACACCCAATCAGTCGCGAAAGCGACGGACTCCGCATGTCCGGCAACCGGCATCATCACAACCGATCCCCATCACCTGCGTTCCATTCCGCCGCCGACGCCCATCAATACCCCGGCCACCCAAATCAACCGCACCACAAACCGGTTGCAAACTACCTGTCATCCGCCATATTCGACCAACCAAACTGCCAACCCGCAAAAGCCGCATGTCACGCACTCCGGCGTCGGCCACCGGTGCAGCCTCGCCAAGCTGGAAATCCATCGCCAACTGCCCCAGGACACGCCCTCCCTGTGCTGGTGAGCTATGCTCCTGTCGACTTGTCGACCCTTTTTGTATTGCGATAAAAAGGTTAAGCTCAGCACACGGCGTGGTCGAAGGCGTCAGGCTGGCCTGATTGTCTAGTATGGCAACGCAACAACAAAAGATTTGCTACTGTTTCTAGGGGGGACTAAACCGAGTCTTCAAGTTTTGTTCCTCTACTTGATGACAATTTGGCTCACCACCCGTGAATTTGGTAGCTAGAATAAGTGCCCACTATGCCCGGTGAAGTCGCGATGTTTATTCGACCTCAGCGAACCGAAACTGACTTCCCGATTCACTTTCCAAGTTCCACTGGTTGTGGATTTGTGTAGTGGTATGGGAGGCATTGCTTGCCGTGCACGACAACTTGGAATGCAACGGTTGCCGGTGTGGATGTTGAGCCTTCCGCAACACGGACGTTTCAAGAGAATTTCCCTAACGCACTGCACTAAAAGGGAGCGTCCGATCCTTTCGATAATTGACGATTGCAGAAAGTTACTAGAGGAACCGTATGCGCCAACCAACAATTGTGGTCTCCGGGTCTTGTCGTGGGGTTCTTCAACGTTTCTACCAGAGACCCCAATGACTCTCGCAATCGATTCTTCTGGCCGCTTCCGCGCGATCGTACGGAGACCACGTTAGGCTCTGCTGAAAATGTCGATCGCATCTAGACTCAATTCATTCTTCCCGATTGGAAAAGCTTAGCGACACGTTCAATGCTGCTGGATTTCACGTCAGTGAAGTCACGCTCAACGCAGAAGATTTTGGTGTTGCAAACGACGCAAGCGTGCATTTTTTGATTACTCGTCGAATCGTCAACGAATCCACACTGAAAGTCTTGCTTTGAAATGCGGGAAGAAGAAGCCCGTAAATGTGATTGACGTACTAGCAGATTTACCGGCTAGAGCCAAGGCCGGATCAATATGCCGACAAAGAAGACAGGGGTCCCATCACTAACCATTTCTCGCAATGCAGCATTCTGCCAAAGTGATGGAGAAAATCGCAGCAATTCCACAAGGTGGAGGGCCTATGTCGTATCGCAAGTTGCACCCAGATCGACCTTCCAACACACTGATTTCAGGCCATCGAGCTCCGCCGCCGCATTATGAACAACCTCGAAGTATCACCGTTCGCGAAGCCATGCGGCTGCAAGGATTCCCCTGATGACTTTCGAGTCTATGGTCCCTTTTGGAACCAAATGGGGCAAGTAACGACCAAAGCGGTTCCACCTCCCTTAGCACGTGTCGCTTTGGAGGTTCTGTGCGAAGTTGCGGAGTTGACATTTCATGAGCAAGACCAAATCAAATAAGAGCGGAGGCAATGCGCGCCACAAAAAGTGGCAGGACCATGTCGATATCCCGTTAAAAACATCTCAAAAAATATTGGCTCGTATTACTGACGGCATTTATCGACAGCCAGCTTCCGCCCTACGCGAGCTCATCTCAAATGCGTACGACGCTGATGCAACACACATGACGATCAAGACAGATGCGCTTCGGTTGCAGAAATCTCGGTAAAAGGACGATGGAATTGGCATTTCACCGGAGGTATTAGAACACCTGATCTGGAAAATCGGGGTAGTGCAAAGCATACAGAGAGGGTTGGCAGGTCATTACATATGACTTCGTGGGAAACAATCCCGACTATAGCCCCAAGGGCCGAAAGCTGATTGGGAAGATGGAATTGGGTTGTTTGCAGTGGCTCAATTCACTGGGATTACTTTGATCATCGAAATGCGAGGGTGATGACTTTCGCACGATAGCCGACGTGACGCTTGGAGAGTCAAAGGCCAGCGTGGAATGCGGATGGGGATGAGAGATTGTAAGTGGTGATGCAAGGATTTGGACAGAGCGAGCACGAAATGACACGGTACGGAAGTAAAGCTGCTCGTCTCTGCTGTTTCCACACGCGACGAGCTTTGCTCGTTCGATCGCTATCGCGAATTGACTTTGAAATTGAGGAAGATGGAAAGGTTTCAAACCGCCCACATTTCACATAGGACGAATGAATCGGGCGGAGTCGGGTATTGAGCTGTCCTTGCCTTGGTGGACATCAAAGATGAACCCAAAGTTCGATTTCCTCACAAGTTTGTTGAATCCGCTCGAGACTGGCGAAGACGGAGCGAGAATTGGTCGACTTGGAACAGGTGTGCGACAACTATCTGCAGACGATTTGGAACTCGCGCTACCCACCCCTGATTACATACACCAACACCCATTCGATCTTGGCAAAAACGGAAAGACGTTGCTCTTTCAACTCGAAAACACATCAAGGCAGGCGTCCGAATTGCGCCTAGCCAAAACAGAAAATCGCCTCGTGAGAAGCTTGGTCTGACAACTCCCGTTCGACCGGTGGCCGACGAGTTCAATGTCGAATTTGACGGAATTGCTTTCACGCCCGATTGTATTCACCAATCAGCCGAAGACTGCGAACGCGATAAAAAACACCAATTACTAGAGTGCCGCAGACATTTGGCTGGCAAACCACCAGGCATGAGCCGAGGCATTTTCGCTTTCGAGGCGTACTTGTTCTGGACACCCCGAGTACTTCCTAACAGCATCAAGGCGTATTACTTCGAATCGGGAATGCACAGCGCTATCTGATCGAACGCGTTCATGGATTACCAGATTTCTGAGCAGACGCTTACGGCAACTGACGCAGATTTACGTCCACGAAGGGCTTGAAGGTGTAATCAAACTCGATCGAGAGTCCTACAACTTCGCCCACCCACATTACCAATGGTGAAATGGTTGCATTCGGCAATTCGCCAATTCACTAATCGGCACAAGGCAGTTGGAAAGACTGCCCGTGAGGAAAAGCGAGAAAATGTAAGCGAGAATACAAAGGAAACGATCATACACGTACGGTGACACAAAAAACTGGCTGACGTCGGTGATGTGGTTGATGCGAGCTTATCGATGAAGGAACCCTGCTTGAGTCTGTCGAAGCCAAGGCAAGAGGGGATCGTTGCATTTAAGCGTAACACGATTTTTCCAAAGTCTTCAGGAGGCGTGAAGGGCGTAAAGCCGTCTGATGTCAATCAACGTAAAGCCGAAGCATTAACGCAACTATTGTATGGATGGGGACTCTGGATGAGTTGAGTCACGATGATCAGGCACGCTTAATTCGAGATATCCTTGAAGTGGTTCATGGAGGACGCGTAATGAGTGGCGATCTGTCAGATCTTCGGACGACATCGTCCCAGAAGAACCACAGCATGCAGCGCGCGAGCGTAAGTTTCAGGCGTGGCACAAAAGTTCGTAAGGAATACATTAGGCAGAACAGGGAACAAGTTTATTCTTCGTCACATCAATCGGCATTGGCGTATCGCCAGTGATCGCCCTTTGCGGTGTCTTGTGATACCAGGTGACTTACTGGACATTCGCCGCGCACCGTAGACACGGAATTTCAAAAAATGCCATATTTGCTTCCTCGGATTCAATTATCGTGCCGTAAGGATCGAGACTTCACGGTACGCGAGTTCACATTTCACATAACGATGTGACGTCATCAGACCGCGTAAGCAATGACCAATCGTCGCGCAGACTCGTTTCAGTCCGTTCCAACGATCAGTCAAGGCTGCGGCTTACGGCTACGTCAAGAAGCTTGTCCACGGTCGTGAACCTGGATCTGTGCGACGTGCCTGTTTCCAAAAAGAAGCACGAGTCATACTACAATGGCCTGCACTCAATTGCGGCGTATCAAATGAAGCTGCCGCCGAAATGGCGATGACCTGGCTGCTGTACATCACAACTGAGGTTCGCATGCCGAATGAAGTTGACCCTGAGCAGTTTGATAGTTTTTGCAAACCTACCAAGGCAAATGTAAACAAACACGAAGAAGTTTTCGGCGGCGATCTCGGAACTGGTCCCTTAGATTGCTTAAAAGCTCCAATCGACTGTTCTGCATTAAGTGAGAAACAATTGGTCAACTTGTTCGGTGTTGCAGTAGGGAAGGTATTGTTGAGTTTTTGCTCTCTTCGGCAGGCGAGAACTGGAAAGTCGAGATGCGAGGAAGCCACGTCTACACAATTCATCCCGAACGACACGTCGTTATGCTTTCTCGCGTTCCAGTTCACTCCGGGATTGTCAAACCTCCTTGACGCAACCGGGATATCGACTCTGGGCGATTCCTTCCCACAAAATCCGACGAGGAATCGCTTGCGAATAAGTTGTTGGTTTCTGTGAAGAACATCAGTGATGTAGATGACATACTGCTTCCAATGTCCAACTGCGTGAGCGTATGCTTGGAGCTCCGCCGCGGGACTTATTGGCGTCTGGTTGGTTATGTGGAATCTTACCTTAGATGTAAGCGATGGCGAAGTTGAGTAAAGCAATCTTGGTCCACTCTTCCCGCATCCCTCAGGACTCTCGCATTTCTATGAATCATTCTCAACCGAACGCCCGACTGGCACTAGACGCACATGCCGTGCAACTCGATCACTGCATTTTCGAGCACCCGCAGGCTGATGTGAAATAGCCGAAAATCCTGCTCAGGACGAACCGTCCGCACCCAAAGCGGACCTCGAATTGATGCTCCGGTGGCTTCTGACGCGCCGGTGCAGTGAAGCATTTAGGCATCGTTGCTGATCGAGGATCGTGATGATGGCTGGTGGCTTCCATTATTGGCCAACCCGGGCAGTGGCCGTCGAAGTCCTGCGTGATGCTTGGCGTTGTTCGAGGTCGGTGGACAGCTTTCGCGGTGTTCGCGGAAAGATTCCATCTGGTTGTCGATCGAACCTTGCCGTGTGACGGCTTGGTCCAGCGAATATCTTCAGCCGGTCTTAGAGCATTGCGCACGATGTCTTTCGTTCGACAGGGTGGTGACCACCTGATATGTCGTCGCTGAGAAGAGGTGCTTAGCATCATTGCACAAGTCTCATCAGATGCTTCGTACAAGCGATTTGCGCGGATGTAGTCCTCCACTTTTCGAGGCGTTTGATAACGAATGCTTTTGCCGGAACGAATGCGTTCCCGAAGATCGGTGCTGGAGATCTCCAACTGAGGCATCCGCAGAAACCGTGGACGATCCAATGTCGTTTCATCGAGAAATGGCCTGATATCGTCGAGCGTCGCCGAAGGGTGCCCGCCACGATTCAAGACGGCCGGCGCTGCGATGGCGAAGATCGATTCAGGCTGTTTCCAGGCGTGCAGTTCCTTCGCCAAGTCGGCCCCCCATCAGCAAAAAGATTCGGCTCGCGGATATTCATCGCGAAGCGCGGACGGCGGTGGCGACACCGCTGGGTGTTGCAGTTCGCAGGTGTGAACGTGAAAAGCTGGATGGCCGTCGATGGCGAGCTGGAGCATTTCCAAGCGCGCCGCGTTGGACGCCTCCGGGCCGCGCGGCTTGAGCGGCGATTTGGCGGCGGGAACCCAAAGAACTTTGTCCAAACACAGCGCTTCGCGGCAGAGATCGGCAAGAATCAGGTGCCCGGTATGCACTGGGTCAAACGATCCGCCGAAGATTCCAAGTCGTGAAGCAGGCATCGCAGACTCGCCTCCTACATAGTTAAACCATTGATATCTGCCGGTTGGCTGGACGGCATTCTCGTAGTGTTCGATCCGCTCGGGTTCGTCCAGTTCCGGTGGCCACCAAACGGCGATCACGTCGATTCGCGCGCGATGTTCGAGCAGCCGATGACGTTTCAAGAACGACAGAGCGGCACGCGTGAGCCGTTGTTCCTTGTCGCGATCGACATGATCGCCCGGATGCCCTCGGCGTTCGCTGGATCGTGTTTTGACTTCGACAAAGACGACGGTTCGATTCTCGACCGCCACGATATCGATTTCACCGATACCCTGGCGATCATTTTGGGCGACGATTCGATATCCCTTCTTGCGAAGGAATCGCTCCGCGGCCTGTTCGCCTCGACGCCCCAAAGGAGCTTTCGGATCGATGGTGCCGAACCGCCATTGATCGATCCACTGAGTCAATCGTCGCAACACGATGTTTGCTTGTTAGGAATAAAGCCGGATGGCCTTGATGATCTCGTCCAGGTCGTTGGGCAAAGCGACCGCGCGATTTGCAAAGCTGGCCCGCTGGACCCCACGGCTTCCCAGCACGTTGTTGAACATTTCTTGATCGGTTGTGTGATAGGCAACCGTCGCCGTCGGGTCCTTCAGTTGATGCCCGGTCAACACGCAAACAACACGATCACTGGGGGCAATGACCCCTTCGCGTCGCAGCATCTTGGCACCGGCAACGCTCGCCGCGCTTGCCGGTTCGCATCCGATTCCTCCGGCTCCGACCTTCGCTTTGGCGTCCAGAATGTCTTGATCGCTGACCTGTCGGACGACCCCATCGCATGCTTCGAGGGCACGCAAGCATTTCTTCAAGTTGACGGGTCGATTGATCTCGATCGCGCTGGCGATCGTATCGGCCTTTGATGCCGTGCGATCCATCTCGTCATAAAACGAACGGATCGGATCCATATCGACATTGCCGCCATTCCAACGCACGCCGCGCCGCTCGTAGAGTTCGTAGAGCGTGTCGGCTCCCGAAGCATTGATGACGGCCAAACGCGGCATGCGATCAATCAAGCCAAGCTGCTTCAACTCCACGAACGCCTTGCCAAACGCGCTGCTGTTTCCCAAGTTGCCCCCCGGGACAACAATCCAATCGGGGACTTCCCACCGCAAAGCTTCCAGAACGCGATACATGATCGTTTTCTGGCCTTCCAAGCGGAATGGGTTCACGCTGTTGACCAAATAAATGCCCAACTCGTCGCTCACTTGGCGAACACGAATCATCGCATCGTCGAAGTCACCCGCGATCTGGACCGTCAACGCACCGTACTCCAGCGCTTGACTCAGTTTTCCGTACGCGATCTTTCCACTGCCGACGAAGATGATCGCCTTCATCAGGCGGCTGACCGAACAATACATCGCCAACGAAGCACTGGTATTCCCCGTGCTGGCGCAGGCGGCGCGTTGAGCTCCCATCATGTGAGCGTGCGTGAAGGCGGCGCACATGCCGTTGTCTTTGAAGCTTCCCGACGGATTCATCCCCTCGTATTGCAGGAACAACTGGCCAGCGTTCATGCCGACATACTCGCCAACCGAATTGGCTTGCTGAAGCAGCGTTTGTCCCTCGCCCACGGTGACGATCTTTTCGTCGGGAGCGAACGGCAGCAGTTCCTTAAATCGCCAGACACCGCTGAAGCGTAGGCGATCGTGTCGCTGGGTCCAAAATTGTTCAAAGTCTTGAAGCTTTGCCGGGATCGAAGCACGATCCCAGTCGTACGTCACGTCAACCAAATCGCCACAGCGATCGCAGCTGGTGCGGATGGAATGCGTTTCAAATGTCGCCCCACATGTGGGCGAGATACATCGTTGCAACGCGATATCTTTGGTTTTTTGACTTGGTGGTGTCGTGGTTTGAAGCATGTTTACCTCGTATGGATTGTCCGAACGAAACGGATCGCTGAGACAATCGCCGGCGAATTCACGGAATTCGAGAGCTAGCAAATTTGCAAGATCGCTGCAAAAGTGTGAGAATAACGATTATACCTAACGCGATTCACGATGACACCTTCGTCGGCATGTATCCGCTCCGTTGAAGGGGCACCAAGGAAGCCGGTCTTTGATCCTAGAGCGGCTGCGTCGAAGGATCAACTGAACGAGATTGTGGCAAAATAACAATAATTGCGTTCAACATTGATATAGATTAGATCGGTCGGACGTTTTTGTCGCTACACCAGCATCCGATTTAATCGAACATTGAGCGGAAATCGTTGAATTGTGGTAGGCTGAACGGTTTTCCGGTTGGGACAGTTTGAGGATTTGATTAGAACGCGAACGACGAACCGTGGTGGAATCCAATGCCAAAGCCAAACTATGAACCGCTTGCCGAGCAGCTGGTAGCGCTGCGTCAACGTCTGCGTGGCGACATTCGCTCTCTAGGGCAAGCTGCTTTGTCGACCGAACCAACGTCAGGCAACCCCGCAACCGGTGTTCGAAATCATCCCGCCGACGCAGGTTCGGACACCTACGAACAGGAATTTGACCTGTTGTTGATGGAAAATGACGAGGAAACGCTTTCGCAGGTCGAAGCCGCACTTGAGCGATTTCGTCAAGGACAATACGGTACCTGTGTTTCATGCGGCAAACGCATCCGAAAGCTCCGTTTGGAAGCGATCCCCTTTACCCCTCACTGTATCGACTGTGCAAGCAAGCTCTCCTCCAAATCCCACTGAGGACGCCATGGGACCGGATTCCGATCCAGCATCTGAGCCATTGGCGACCGCCTCAACAATTCAAATACCTTTCAATCGCTATGTTGTTTTCGCCTCCATCGCATCGGCCGGAGCAATAGCCGATCTGTGGACGAAACATGCGGTCTTCGCTTGGCGAGGCTTGCCTGGTCTGAAGCCGCCATACTGGGTCGTCGATGGATATGTGGGAATCGAAACGGCCGTCAACATCGGGGCCGTGTTTGGAATCGGCGCGGGCAAAGGGCCCGTGTTCGCGGCGATCTCCGTCGTCGCGGCGATCGCTATCTTTATCTGGCTGTTCGTTCGACGCGCCGCAATCCAGTGGCTGATGACCATTGCACTGGGCTGTGTGATGGCTGGAATCATCGGCAACCTTTATGATCGTTTGGGTTTGTGGTGGCAGCCTGGAATGGACCCGCAATGGCGGTCAGGCGTGCGCGATTGGATCCTGTTTCAAGCCAATGACAATCTGAAATGGCCGAACTTCAACATCGCCGACAGCATGCTGGTGTGCGGAGCCGCGATGTTGTTCTATCGATCGTTTTTTCCGGTCGATGAAGAAGCACTCGCCAAAAAATTCACTCAGCCGGAAACGAAGAAAGCGTCCACATGAGCCTACTGCATCCCAACCAATGGTCCGATTCGCATCAAGGTCGCTTGGCCGCTTTGATTGATATGGCGCAGCGAGCTGGTCAACGCACGCTCGACTTCTTCGGTGATCCCGCTCTGGTGGTCGATCGCAAGGGGGACGAGTCCCCGGTGACGCAAGCTGATCGCAGTGCGGAATTGCTGATTCGCGAAACCCTCTCCGAAGCGTTCGCCGAAGACGCCATCATGGGCGAAGAGTTCGACGACACTGCGGGGAATTCAGGTTATCGCTGGATCATCGATCCCATTGATGGAACCAAATCTTTTATCTGCGGAGTTCCTCTCTACTCGACGTTGGTCGGCCTTGAACACAACAACGAAATAATCGGTGGAATGATCGTGATTCCCGCCTTGGGTGAGTCCATTGTCGCCGCGGTTGGTCTGGGCGCTTGGCATCGCAAGCGAGACGATTCGCCATGGCAAGCGGCATCGGTGTCCAAATGCGACAGGCTGGACGAATCCGTTTTTCTGACCAGTCAGGTCGACAGTTTTGGTAAGCGAGACAAGATGTTGGCGTATCAAAGCATTGAATCAACCGCTTCGATCACGAGGACTTGGGGTGATGCCTACGGGTATCTGTTGGTCGCCACCGGACGCGCCGAGATCATGGTCGATCCGTACGTCAATCCTTGGGATGTCGCTGCGGTCATGCCCGTCATTCAGGAAGCCGGCGGACGCTTCACCGATTGGAAAGGCCAGCCGACCATTCATGGTGGCGACGCCTTTGCAACCAACGGCCCTCTTCATTCGCAGGTCCAAGCATTGTTGCAATAGACGTCGCGTGGTCGGCGAGCTTGCTCGATGAAAAGCATTCAACAAGAGCAACATCGAACGATCATTACGCGGCCCGTTTCCGCGAATTGGCTGCTTCGGCGATCCACGATGCGACGTCGGCACGCTCCGGAACGGAACTGCTTCTGAGGATGCGTTGCCCCGCCTTCGTCTCGCAGTATTCAGCAATTCGCTGCGCAAGTCGATCGGGATCTTGATGGGCGAGTTGCTCTCGACAACGTACCTCCAACGCGACAAGAAGCTGCGATTTGTATCCGCACAAGGTCGCCAGATCGCAAACCAGCTGCGCTTGTGCTTGCCAATCGCGGATCAGTTCCTCCGTGATCCAACGCGTTTGCAGCTTCTCCGCCATGGTTGACGGTTTACTTGAAAGAAAATCGCCGATGGTCAGTACGCCGATGTTGGCGAATCGCTGAGCTGTCTTGGGACCGATCGACGGGGCGTCCTCCAGATCCGAAGATACGGAGACGCTGGGCGTTCGGATCACGAACGTGTTCCGTGTCGAGGCGTCGTCCGCGACGAGACCTTCGGTCGTCGGAGCGTGCTCGGTCGATGGAATAGCCTCTCCCGCCCGATTCGAGTCTTTCGGCGGACTCATCGACAGTGATGCTGGAGCCCAAGCGGGACGCTTCGTGTTCGCTGATTCTTCCGACGGTGAGACCTGAGTCGGCGTCACAACCGGCTCATGGATTGCATCTTGTTGTGGCGGAACCGCGGCGGGGGATTGCTCCGACGGAGCATCAACGACGGGCGTCTTGACGCTCTCGGTTATCGGTGCGGGCTGCTCATTTTTAACGGTTGGTTTCGACGACACCGATCGGCTGTTGACGGACATCGCCAGTTCGGTACGAACGGTCCGTACTTCGCTGGGCAGGTGGACACGCACCGTTCCGGTTGTTTGATACTCGTTGAAGATCGCCTTGACGGCGGCCTTCTCCTGGGCCGAGGCAATCTTCTTCAAGACCCATGCGAAGGGAAAATCAATCGCCGCGACAACGGTGGCGACGCTCAGCCCGGCGACGGGAATACGGCTGGTCGCTTGTTCCGCGACGCGTTCCAAGATCCGTGCCCAACCGGTGATCGCGATTCCAAACATTTCCGCGAGTATGTCGCGAGCTTCGGCGGTGAGTCCTTCCGGCGGGGAACGCACACCGCGCGGCAAGTCATAAATTTCGATCAAGCGATGGTAGTATCGATGCGATGCTGACGCGCCCGCGGTGACCGCATCACTGATCCATCTTTCCGACTCGGGTAATGTAAAACGGACCCGAACTCTTCCGCTCGCCCAACGTTGATAGATCTCTTCATAAGACTTGCAGATACTCCATTCCATCGGTCGATGCACGATCCCTTCGGTATCGCTCGATCCCGTGTGCAAAGGCATCAGCGGGTCGGTGAAGTAGTGACTGAGGACCCCCAGGTCGTAGGCCGCGTCCTCCCATTCTTCGTTGTTCAAGTGGTTGATCGCCGTCTTGAGCCACTTTTCACAAGCGCGCGGCGCGCCGCCCCAATGGTTGTCCGAAACGTGAAGCACATGATTTTGAAAGTCGCGAAACTTCGCATCGGGGTCCTTCGCCCCTTTCAGGTAGCGATCGTAATGCTTCAACAACAGATCGGCCAATCGTCCGCCCGCGTCGGTGTTGATGTGACGCAGCGCGTCCAGAGCGAAGTAGTGATGCGTACTGCGACAGTGCGCGGCGCGAAGAATGGTTAATATCTGGGACATAGCGGTTGATTGGTTGAAGAAACAGACCGATGACGAATCATTGTTTGCTTGGATTGCAGCGCGCGTGCCGCTTCAATCCAAGCCGCGACTTGCTCCCGCGTCGGCATGCCCATTCGAGCGATCAGCCGTTCCCCTCGGCTGGACAAAGCAAAACGTTGGATATCGCGATACAAGTGTTTCGGCGAGTCGGCCGCGATGATGGCAATACTGGTCCGATGAATCGACAGCAGGACGATCGCATCTCGCGGATGCATGCGACGAATTTGAAGCGAGAGCCGAAGCGCTTGTTGAATGCGACGAAGTTGCTTCCATTGCCTTGATGTCAAGTGAGCGACGGCGGCGGTGTGCGATGCCCTGAGCTTCAGCAGGTCAGCGACGGTCTCAATTTGGCACCGCTTTAAAACCTGCTTCAGTGCGGGACTCAGCAAACGCAAGGTGCCAAGCGAAGCGTTCAGCTTGCGTTGCCGTGGTGTTAGCGGGACGCTTCGCGATTGAGGTGCCGTTGCTTGGTCCCCGCTGGATGATCGCTTGAACCATTGCATGATCAGTTTTCGCATGTTCGCTCTCCCCGTTTTCCCTAGCTGGATGGCACTGCGGCGACGGAATCATCCGCAGCCTGAGCGGCGCGCGATGCGTCGGCTTCCAAAGCAGTGGCGATCACTTGCTTGAAAGCATTCGCCTCGGCGGAACCGTTCTGGGATGCCAAAATCTTTTCGTTGGGCGACACAAAAACAATGTGCGGATAAGATGTGTTCTTTAGCTTCCTTTTGACGGAAGCTTCTTGATCACCGTCGACCAGTACAAGAACAAAGTTCCGCTGCAGCACCTGTCGGACCTCGGGATCGCGTAGTGATGACTCGGCCATCCGCTTACACCATTTGCACCAAGTGGCCGTCATAAAAATCATCGCCGGCTTGTTTTGCAACTGCGCTTCGGCGATGCCCGCCGAGTAGCCGTAAACGAAGGGAAGGTCGACGGTGTGTTCGGTCCAATCCGCCGGCTTGTACGTTGGTGCGGAGGGGACGAGGAATTCAAAAATGCTCGGCAGCTTGGGCGCTTTCGGTTTGGAGTTGCAGCCGACTCCCACGCTGATGACCAACAAGAACAGCGGGATAAGAACGCGATGACGGCGGAAAGGAACAGAGTTCATCATGGCGAAACAGTCTTAACGATGTGTGATCCGAATTGTTGTCTTAATAGGTCGCGTGGTATAACGTTGTTTGCAGCGAGCCACTTCTTTTCAGCCCGCGTGCCATCGGTACCGTGCGTAATCCGGATGAACGATTTGAAATGGTTTGAAGCGAGTCACTGCTTTTGCCCGCGTGAAGAGTTTCAATTCTTGGCAGGCTGTTGGCGAAATCGTTGATTGGCTTCATACATGGCGCGTCGTGCCTCGAAGCCCGCACGTTCGGATTCGGGGACGATATTGGTTCCCGTTTGTGCAACGCGCACGGCCTCTTGAAACTGTCCCGCTTCGGCGAGCGCTGCGGCGTAGGTATCGATGTAGCGAAACTGTTCCGCTTCGGGAATCTCTTTTAGATTCTGAATGATCTGCAACGCTTGACTTGCATTACGAATGCTTCCATCAGGGCAGGTCGACAGCAACCACGCCAAGTTCAGTTGAGCCCGAAGGTTTCCCCCGTCCAGACGTATCGCTGTCCGGTAAGTCTCGGCTGCTCGACCCCATTGCCCCGCGTTCTGCAATCCATCGGCAAGATCAATCGCGCGCAGCGGGTCACCCGCATCGATACGGTAGGCCGTTTGATAGTCTTCGATTGCCGAGTCGATTCGGCCGAGCTGATATCGCGTGTGTCCGCGACTTGTGTAAAAGTCGGCTTCACCGGGTTGCAACGCAATCGCACGATCGTAGTCGGCGAGCGCGGCTTCCCAGTTCTGAAGTTCGTATCGCAGTTCACCGCGATTGAAATAGGCGTTCGCATGATCGGGCTTGGTTTCAATAACTTCGTCGAACAGTTGCAGCGATTCTTTCAACTGTCCGCGGGTTGCGTACACGAAAGCCATATTCTGCTTGGCTCGCCATCGCGACGGATCGAACTTCAAAGATTCTCGAAAGTCCTCGATCGCCGCGGTTGCATTGGCGTCATCGGGTTGCTGCATCGAATCCCAGCGGACCTCTCCGCGACGATTCAGCGCCCAAGCGAGAAGATGTTCTCCGTACTGACGCACTTCCGGCGCGGCGGACGCCAAGTCTTGTTGTCGGATCTGATCGATGACCAGCGTATACTCCGCTTCGGTCTTCGCATTTTGGGACATGGCGTACGCTGCTTTCAAGGCAGCGGAGGTCGACGGAGGCTGAGCCGCAACACCGCCGCTTACCCAAAAAAGACCATACGAAATGAACAGGAGATACCGGAACATTGATACCGTCCGTGGAATCATGTAACGAGAGAAAGGAGAGACTTCTGGAAGCCTAACCGATTTGCATGGCTGTAGGAAATAGCGATTCCGTTCAAACGTCGACTTCTCGACTTCTTTCAAGCATCCATAAGTCAAAGCGTTTGATAATAGCAATGCCTTGCAATTGCCTGCGTGGAGAACGATCGAGTCGGACTCAAACGCCTTGCTCGGCGATTGGCTGTTGCTCGGCGGCAAGCAAATGCTGAATCGATTGGACGTACAGATCGAGCAACTGCTGGGTTTGTTCGGGTGTGAAGAAATGAGGATCGCAACGCATGCAAATCTTCAGAACGCGGCGATACGTAAAGATTGATATCGTCAGACGCGTCCCCAACCGCATGGGCGGTACGCCGTAGATATCGGTCATTAATAGGTTGCCTGCTTTGAGCAAGCCTTTCTGCCGAGGAAATGCGACACTGAACCGTTTGGTTGGGTCACCTGTGTTTGAAAGGATTGCGGTCGCCAAACAGCGGCGCGAACTGAACCAACGTTTAAACCAAGTTGGATAGCGTCGAGCGTGAGCGATCAAGTTCATGAAGGGCGTTCGAAATCGATCGCGTTTCAACATCACCATTTCTTGTCGGATCGAGTCGATCAACGCTTCGGATTCAACGCACTGGGATTGCTTGCGTCGAATCAAGGCGTAGGTCACTAAGTTGGCCGCTGTCGCCATCCGATTGGTTATCTCACGCAAATCCATCGGCATCATAATGCACAGATCGCGATTCCCTTTCCCCCCTTGCTGTTGATTCCATTTGCGGAGGGTGACGAGCAATCGCTCGATCAGCAGTTCGTTCGTCGACTGGCCGCGATGTTCAGCCACGTGCCGAAGATCCTTGTAGACGTCCTTGTCGAATTCAAAACCTCGCAAGGCGGGAAAGATGTTGGAACCGCTTGCATTGGGTTCGGAATCTCGTCGCTTGGGTTTGGACAGTGGCTGCGCTCCGAAAAGGCATTGCTTCGCGAGTGTCTTCGTGGGACCTGTCTCCAACGATCCGTCGGGGCGTCGGTATTGCTCGACATCGAAGCTGTTGCGGATGCGTTGTCGCAACAGTTTTACATCCAGTGTCGGCAATGGTTCGTCGATTGCTTCGCCGACCAAATCCGCATAGTGCCAAAGCCAGTCGCCAAGAAACTGATAGGCCCCGATGCCATCGCACGTGGCATGGTGGAACTGGGTGGTGACGACCGCTTGCTGTGAATTGCTACGAATCCAAATTCGCAAGCCCACCTGTTTACGGATATCAATCGCCTCTCCCGTCGGCAACTCGATGGGCGCGTCCAGATCGTTCCAGTCGATCGCCACGCTCCGATCGGCGCATTGACCAGCAGTCCCGCCTTCCCTTGGCCGGTTGCACGATCGCTTGAAGAAGCGGATGACGTTGCAACGCCAGCGTTAGGGCTTCCTCCATCGCGCGACGATCGATCTGGCCGTCGAACTCCATCTGAACGACAAAGGTCATCGGATATTCGGGACGGTCATCCCAAACCATATAATCTTCGAAGGCGCTCAGATGCAGCGGCAAGATTCGGTGGGATTGACGGGACGACGGGACGTCGCTTTGAACGGCTGTGGCCATGGTTTTGCTTCTACAGGCTTTGACGGTGTTGAAGACGTGTTGCGCGGAAGCGTCTGCCTAGAGTTTCGACAACTCGGGCTCCGCAAGGCTAGTTAAACCGTCCAGAATACGCAGTCTACGGCAACAATGCCATATTCAACCTTGTCGGATAAGCGGAGGATTTGCTTGCCCGTTGATTGGCTGTGCTCGATGGTTCACAATATGCGTCGAGCGGGTAGGCCATTGTGCATTCGCATTGCCTGAATAGGCGTCAGAACTTGCTTTTACCGTGCGTGGTCCGAAATGATGCCTTCACGTTAAATGAAGCGAATCAACTTATTTCTGACCACGCGACGTATATACCGTACGATGGCCTCCGTTCAGACCACGCACGCTTTCATCTTTCAACCCTTCATCTTTGAGGAGCAATTCCATGCCGCGACCGGTCACATTATTTACAGGCCAATGGGCTGACTTAGGTATTCAAGATATGGCTCGCATGTGCAGCGAGTTCGGTTATGACGGCATCGAACTGGCGTGCTGGGGTGATCATTTCGAGGTCGATCGGGCGATCGCTGAAGACGATTATTGCAGCAAGAAACGCGAACTGTTGGATAGCCACGGTTTGCAATGCTTCGCAATCAGTGCTCACCTGGTCGGGCAGGCCGTATGCGATCCGATCGATGCGCGACACAAAGCGATCCTGCCCGATTACGTTTGGGGCGACGGTGACCCCGCGGGTGTCAACGAACGCGCAATCGAGGAATTAAAACAAACCGCGCGCGCAGAAGATGGGTGTCAGCGTCGTTAACGGTTTTACGGGCTCGAGCATTTGGCATCTGCTCTATTCATTTCCCCGGTTCCGCCAAGCATGATCGACGATGGCTTTCGCCTCTTCGCGGAACGATTTAATCCGATTCTGGATGTCTTTGCGGAGTGCGGTGTTCGGTTTGCATTGGAGGTTCATCCCACGGAGATTGCGTTTGATATTTACACGCGCAGCGTGCTCTCGAAGCGATTGATCACCGTCCCGAGTTTGGCTTCAACTTCGATCCGAGCCATTTGATTTGGCAAGGCATGGACCCCGAGAAGTTTATCCGTGCGTTTCCCGATCGCATTTATCACGTCCATATCAAGGATGCGATTGTAAAACTGGACGGCACCTCCGGAATTCTTGCCAGCCATTTGAACTTCGGCGATGCGCGTCGTGGATGGGATTTCCGTTCGCCCGGTCGAGGCGGCGTCAATTTTGAAGAAATCATCCGTGCCCTCAACGATATCAAGTACGATGGCCCTCTATCGATCGAATGGGAAGATAGCGGGATGGAACGCAGCTTCGGCGCGACGGAGGCCTGCAAGTTCACGAAAGAACTTGACTTCTCGCCCAGCACTCGCGCATTCGATCAGGCCTTCGAGGACGGCAACGCTTAGCCGTTTTGATCGCGTTGCATTTGCAAAGCGATTTGACTTCGGCTCGGATGCGTGACTTTCATCAAGTATGCGGCGGACAACAACTGCACCATGGCGATCAGGGCCGGGTGCAGTTGTCCTATATAGTTGACGTACGACTGTGCCCCAACCATTGGCTTCAAGAGGCTTTTTTCCGAACCAGCGGCGTAAGTTACGTCGGGATTCCAAAGCATCGCGTTTTCCCAACCTTGACTGGTGCGACGCCAGCCATCCGCTACCGCGGCATAGCAACGATCGCGATCACGTGCGTGGTCCGAAGTCACGCGTTTCGATGATGTGGTGCCAAGCATCTGATTTCCGCCCACGCCGCGTGCATCTTTCGCCGCGCCGGAAACATGAACGATGGGAGCACCGCATACCGCCAAAAACAACAAGATGATGTGCATGGAGAGCCGTTGTGCCTCGATCAAGGATTCCAGGTTGCTGATTGAGTTTCGATGATTGGGCATCGCAGGAACTGCGCCAATTTGGCAACCATCGCTGCGTGATCTCATTAAGCCTTTGCCTTGCAAGCATTTAGCGTCGCCCTAGTGAGTGCGAGGCTCAAACCGCATGTTGCCAAAATGCAACGGGGTCGAAAGATATTGTTGCGTTAAGTCAACGATTGATGCTTATCTTGTCCCATGCGTTGCGCGGGCTTAATGGCGGCGCTTCACGCTAATGTGTCATTTCGGACTGAGCGCGTTATAATGAAGCTCTCCATACGAATCGATTGCATGCCGTCGGATCGTGCATTCCCACCTCCTGCCTCACCTGAACCCGTGATTACAGACGCCGCTCAATTGCCTCCCTCGGTCGATTTGCACGCACTGATTGCTTTGTTTTATGAGCGATCCGCAGAGCTTGGTCGGTTCTCTCAGCAATCCCCCGACCAGTTGCCGCCGGATTACCGTCGGCTCCTGGCGCATCACGATCACATGACGGTAACGGTTGAGAATTACCATCAGTCGTTGGTCGACGTGCATGTCTTTCGAACGCGGTTGGACGATAATTTATACGCTCGCGAGATCACACTGTCGCGTGCAAGTGACGATCGCGTGGTGCAATACGGGATCGTTCGTCTGAATCGTGAATTCTTGAAGCCGCATGTTTGGCAAGAAATCGTTGGCGAAAAAATCCCGCTCGGTCGAGTGCTGATCCAGCATGACGTCCTTCGCGAGGTCGTTCTGGAAAAGCTTTGGCGTGTCGAGTGCGCTGAGGCTTTGGCGAGGTTCTTGAATGTGGAATCCGAGACGGTCGTTTATGGGCGAACCGCGATGATCTTCTGCGACAACGAGCCGGCGATCGAACTTCTGGAGATCGTCGTTGCATAACAGCACGGCTGAACAAACGGCATCAACGCCGGATTGACGACTGTTTATAATGGCCTTCGGGCGGATTGGTTATTGTTGGATTCCAAGTATTTGAGTTAGGTAGCGTTCCGTGAAATCGAATTACGACGTCGTGGTGGTTGGTGGTGGTCCAGCGGGAAGTTCGGCGGCTGCTTTGACGGCTCAGGCCGGGCATAGCACGTTGCTGATCGAACGTGAAGCGGTCCCACGATTTCACGTCGGTGAATCGTTGATGCCCGAAGTTTATTGGTCGCTTCAACGACTTGGGGTCGTCGAGCGAATGAACGAACTTGGATTTCAAAAGAAGTTAAGCGTCCAGTTCGTGACTCACAATGGCAAGGAATCGGCGCCATTCTATTTTAAGCAACATGATCCTCGGGAAAGCAGCAGCACGTGGCAGGTTGAACGGGGTCGGTTCGACAAGATGTTGTTCGATCGCGCGGCGGAACTCGGGGCGGATTGTCGTGATCGCACGCGATTGATGGATGTGCATTTCGATGAAAATCAGCGTGCGCAAGGTGTGCGACTGCGCGACGCTGAGGGTGCCGAACATCATGTGGACTGCAAAGTTGTTGTCGATGCGACGGGCCAACAATCGTTCATCGCCAACAAACTGGGGCTGAAACAAGTCAACCCAGACTTGAAGAAGGCGGCCATCTGGGGCTACTGGGAGAACGCCAAACGCGATGACGGCGAAAACGAAGGGGCAACCATCATCATGCACACCGAAAACAAAGATTCCTGGTTCTGGTTCATTCCGCTGTCAAACAATATCACCAGCATCGGATGTGTTGGCGACAATGATTACATGCTCAAACGGAGTACGAAACCGGACGTGACCTATCAACATGAATTGGATATTTGTCCAGGCCTTCAGGAGCGTTTGGTCGATGCCAAGTTTCAGAACGAAGTTCACGTTGCCAAAGAGTTTTCGTACATGACATCGCAACATGCCGGCGATGGCTGGGTGTTGACGGGGGATGCGTTCGGTTTCATCGATCCCATCTATTCGTCGGGTGTCTATTTCGCATTGGAAACCGGAGTGCGGGCCGCCGACGCGATCAATGAAGGGTTTGAGAAAGGTGATCTCTCGGGGGCGCAACTCTCGAAATGGGCCGACGATTTCAAGGACGGAGTTACCTGGATACGCAAGCTGGTCCATGCTTATTACACCCATGAATTCAGCTTCGGTCGTTTTATGAAAGCGCATCCCGAGCACAGCGGCAATCTGACGGACCTCTTGATCGGACGAATCTTTCACGACCGGGCGGGACTTATCTTCAACGATATGGACGTGGCGATTAAAACCGCTCAGCAAGAAAGAATGACTGTTTAGGTCAGCCTCTTTGAACTCGTATCTGCGGATCGAACGGGGACGGATCAATGGGAGGCTTTCAATAAAGTCTCTTTAAAGGAATGCCGTTCACCGTCTACAACCATCACTGCGCGCAAGAGTTCACTTGAACGTCCGCATGGCCGTTCACTCGACTGGTCGACGCCGCACGTAGAATTTTTGGAATTGAGTGCTTGACGACATTTTGCCAATCCAAAAGGCTCGTCAATCGTTGCGGGACAAGGTGGCGATTGCCAAGAAGTGTGTAGATTTAGGGTCTTTGCGAAGTGTGGGGCTAGCGTTAGATGGTGCCTTCGACTTGTGGGGTATAAACAGGGTTTCAACCTGGGGAAGGGGACTTCGAAAAAATCTGAAAATTAAGCCTTTACTCTTTACTACAAACGTCGTAATATTTACGAACGGCGTGGTAAAGCCGCCGATCATGGTCGAGGCTGCGTGTTCCATGTCGCCTCGACGCGGACGAAGTGATTCGCTTTGTGTGTTGCGAATGTGTCATTGTGGGTCGTGCATGGTATAGGCCGGAAACCAATGGGCAAGAAAAAACAAAAGAAGCCGTCCGCCGGCGAAATGGAACTGCTTGGATTGCTTTGGGAGCACGGCCCAATGAGCCTTGCCGAAGCGCATCACACAATCCAGCGGGAGATTGGGTACACAACGATTCAAACCCGCCTGAACCGGTTGGTCGACAATGGCTTTGCGACGCGTGAGAAACAAGGGCGGCAGCCGACGCGGTATCGCGCCGCCGTCGATTCCGACCAGATTGGAGCGGGCGTCCTGGATCAGATCGTCTCGCAGGTGACGCGCGGAAAAGTCGTCCCACTGGTCGCTCATTTGGTTCAAAACAGTGACCTTTCCCCCGACGAACTGGCCGAATTGAAGCAACTGGTTCGAGAAGCGGAACAGCGTCAGAAACTCGGACAGGAGAAGTCGACATGAACGCTGCGGACGTCTGGACGCACACCCTGTTCAATGGGACGTTGCGAGTTTTATGCGCCGCCTTCGTCGCAAGTCTCGTGCTTCGCACGCTACGCCCGTCGACTGCGCGTTCGCATCGCTTGGTATGGATGGCGGTCTTGTTGCAGGGCGTGATCGTATCACCGTTCGTTGTGCCGTTGCCCGTTTGGGAACCCGTCGGTAGGACGCCATCGGTCGACGAAGCGATGGATGCCTTCTCGGAGGCATCCATTCCGACGGCGGTTGATGCATCGTCGACCTTGCATGATGCGACCGCCCGCACGGGAGGGAACGATCATTCATGGCGGCGCATCTTCTTGACGGTCTGGTTGATTGGGCTGGCTGGATTGCTGGCGTTCGGTGTTGCTTCGCAGGCGATTGTGCAGTCGATCTTGCGTCGCAGCGTTCCGGCTCGACTTCAATGGCAGCGTCAACTGCAAGAACTGATGGAAACCCACGCGAACGGGCGGCGAGCGACATTGGTTGTGACCGAACGCCTTGGCCCCCTGCTGGCGGTCAGCCGGAGTGGCTATCGCATTGCGGTGCCGCGACGAACATGGAGCCAACTTTCGGTGAGTCAACGCGAAGCCGTGTTGCTGCACGAGTTGGCTCATTTGCAACGATACGATTTGTGGCTTTCGATGTTCGTACGCTTGTTAGCGGCGGTTCATTGGTTCAATCCGGTCGCATGGTGGGCCGCCGCGAAGTTTGATGAAGCGGCGGAGTGGGCATGCGATGGGCGGGTTGCCCAGGAACGCCCCGCTTTGGCGACCGATCTGGCAACCGCATTATTGAGCATTGCCGATTCCCGTCCGCGATTGGTGGCGGGTGTTGTCAGTGTACGTGGCTCGAGAATTTCTCACCGCGTTCGTCGTCTTTTATGTCCCCTCGAAACTAAGGAATCTGTGATGAAAAAGCTTCTCATTGGTGGTCTGGTTCTCGCATTGGTTACGACAGGTATCGTCCGTGTCCAGCTCGTCGCGCGCGAAGGGGATGTGGCAGCTTTAAACGAGAATGCGAACGTTTACATCAATGATTTACTGCGGACACTTGAGCCATCCGACGACCCGCTTCAGCAACGACTTGTCGCTGCGCTCCGTTCACGCGGCGGCCAAATCGTTTTAGCGGATCAGGTGGAACGATCGTCTCAGGAAGCGTCCGCCGGCGATTCGGGCGACGTGCTTTCCGCGTTACTGAATGAGCATTTTCAAGTTGAACAGGACGAAGCATCGCTACGCCCCGGAAGCGAACGATTGCGTGAACGACTGATTTCGGCTGCGGCTTCAACCGGTTCAGACATCCAGCAAATTCAAACGGCCTGTCGGAATATCGCCGATCGACTCCAAGGGACCGATGAAGCCACGCTGCTGCTGCAACGTTTTCTGCGGGAAGACGCCGGCCCCGTCATGTTGTACCTGAAGCATCTGCGAAATCACATGCAGCCCGATATGGCGATGATGACGGGACCGTTTGGGAAAGTGTTGGCTCAACATTCCGATGGTTCTTTGCGCGTGCGTCCCGATGCGCGGGAGGAGGTGGCCAAGCGGATCGAACAACGATCGCAAGCGGTCGCGTTGCTGAATCGCCTGTCAACTGCGATGTCCGATTGGGGCCAGTCGCTCGCTGGGACGGATCCCTTACACAAACGAATGAAACAGCGACTGTCGGAGCCGACGTTTGCGGCCCGTTTTGTCGCTGAAGCGTTATTCAGCAAGAACGACCTGTCACGCATTCGCGTCAATGAAGTTCTGGATCAATTGGACGACCTGACCATCGATACGGCAAAGGGAATCGAACTTCATCCCGAAGCACGCGATGAGGTTCAACGCGTGCTGGACGAGTTCGACGTCATTTATTCAAGACTCGAGTCATTGCGTCCAACGCTCGCCAAGCTTCACCAACAACTCGATCTTTCCGACCCGACAACGCGTGGGTTCTCGGAACTGCTGGATACGGATTTCGGCCGGCTTGCCGCGGCGGAAGCTGCCGAACCGGTCGGTCGATCGGCCGAAGAGTTGTTGTTGGGGATGTTGGCTGAAGCGATCGATCAATCCGGTGACAAGATTGAACTTGCTGTTGACGGCGAGAAGCGGAACGAACTTGTCGAAGGCATTCAAAAGGCGTTTCGAGAGTTTCGTCAAGCACAACGAAAATCGCGGTCGATCAAGGACATTGCCGAAATGATCGACGACAAGCCCCTGGCCGAGGCGATGCAAAGCGTCGGCGGGTTGCTGGTCTTCAAGTCGCTGGCCGACGAGCGTGCCGAAACGGTTAAGCTCGCAGGCTACGAAGAGTGGGCATCGCGTTTGTTCGAGCGAAACGGAGATCATCGGGTCATTCGCGACACGGCGCGACCAGCGGTCGAAGCACTACTTGCAGAGATCGACCACGTCGAAGCGGAGTTGGAAAAGGATGACTTCTAATCGCCATGCTGAACGGCAAACGGAGTTCACCCTCTCCGCAGGCCTTGCAAAAGGTTGTGTAAAAGCGGTGAGAGTTTGTATCCATATGATCGCTCTCGCTTTTAAACGTCGGTCTCGTCGCGTACTGAAAAGTGTGTGGTCCGCAAACACCCGGTTGTTTGGCAGCAAGCGAAGGATGGCATCTCCGCCCACCGTACTTTTTAGGCTTTGCATCGCGTGCGTATTGAGCCATGGCCTCAATGTCGCGTTCGATAACTCGGTGGTCGGGCAATCGTCGCTCGATCAAATCGTGGTGCGGAATGCTCAGCGGGACGGCATTCAACTGACGGAAGCTGTCAGCGATGATCAATACTTGCGTCGCGCATCGCTGGATCTGATCGGTCGCATTCCGACACCGGACGAACAAGCCGCCTTTGCATCCGATCCTGATCGACGTCAACTGATCGAAAGGCTTGTTCGCGATCCGAATCATGCACTCTTTTGGTCGCGAATGTGGACCGACATTTTGATCGGATACGGAGATCGCCGCGAGGTTGATCGCGAATCGCTGCGTCAGTGGTTGGCGGACCGCATTGCCAACGATCTGCCTTGGAACTCGACCGTCAGCGAACTGATTTCCTCATCGGGACGCGGTGCCTTTCACGGACCCGCCAATTTCATGTTGCGTCACCTCAGCGATCCGGTCGTTCCCGTGGCGCGTCTCTTCTTGGGTGTGCAACTCGATTGCGCACGTTGCCACGATCATCCATCGGATCGCTGGACCGAAGAGGTCTACCGAAACATGCATCGCTTCTTCGCCGCAACGCAATCAAGTGAACCGGTGCCGGGAACTTACTTGATTGGCGACCGTCGCCCGAATCGCAATGAGGCACCGCCTCGGTTTCTGACCGGGTCGCGTCCGCGAACCTCTCTCTGGCGCGAGGAGTTGGCGTTGTTTGTGGTCAACAGTCGTCCATTCGCCCGCAGCGTCGCGGGGCGATTGTGGTATCAGTTCTTCGGCCACGTGCCAGGCGGATCGCCGGACAATGTCAATGCACGCAACGCCCACGATTGTTCGGAACTCATTGAATGTGTCGCCGATCACCTCCGTGACGATGATTTTCGCTGGAGGTCGCTGATTCGTGAGATTTGTCTATCCGAAGCCTATCGACGGCGGGTCTCGAGCACCGATCCCGATTGGCCGCTGATACCCACGGTGAAACCGCTCACCGCCGATCAACTTTATGATTCGTCGATGATCGTGTTCGATGGTGACGCGTGGCCATCAATATCCAGAAGCGAGTTGGTATCTCAAATGGTCGCTGGTTCACGCGAACAAGCGATCGGCGACCCTTGGAAAGTGCGTGAACCGCTGCAGTCACTCATGTCTCGCCTGAGCATCGACATGCGGGCGACGAACTCCAGCGTCGACGACGTTTTTCGACGCGTTCTATGTCGCGAGCCCACCGATGCGGAACGCAAGCTGGCTCGTGACTGTGGCGCCGAAGAACTAATGTACGCTCTCGTCTTCGGGAACGAGTTTGCCTTTTGGCATTAAGGAACCCTCGCAATGAATACAAATCGACGAATGTTTATGAGTGGAATCGTCGGCGGTCTTGGCTTCTGGTCGTTCGGTCGAAAGATCGCTTTTGCATCGACGACACGAAATTCCCAGCCAGCCCGTCGATGCCTGATCTTGTGGATGAACGGCGGGCCAAGTCAGTTCGAAACATTCGATCCGAAGCGCTCGACATCCACGGGAGGTTCAACCGGAAGTGTTTCCACCTCGATTCCCGGACTCGAGTTTTCCGCGAACCTACCTCGGCTTGCCCAATCGGCATCAAATTTGTGCGTGATTCGCTCGTTGCAATCGAATGAAGGCCAGCATGATCGAGCGAGCTATTTACACCACACCGGATTTACACCGGTCGCGGCTTTTCCTCGCCCTGAACTCGGTTCGCTCATAGCACATCGCTGGCACGACACTACCCTTCCACCATTGGTTACGTTGGGCGGGCAAGGCTACGGACCGGCTTACCTGGGTGATCAGTTTCTGTCGTTGGAGATCGACGATCCGCGGAAGATGATCGCTCTGTTGAAGCGGCTGGAAGACGGAAAGTCACGCTTGACAATGATCGATCGATTCAGCCATTCATTCGATTCGCGGTATGGCCAGCGACCAGTCGCACATCGTCGTGCAACGCTTCGCCAAATCGAGACGATTCTTGACTCGCCGCTACGACAGTTGCTCGATGTCAACGCCGAACCGACATCTGTTCGACAGCGCTACAACAGCGACAACTTCTCACAGCGAGTTCTCGCTGCGCGGCGATTGCTTGAAGGAGGTGTCAGTTGCGTTGAAGTTCGATTGGATGGCTGGGACACGCACCAAGACAATTTCCGACAATCGGCCCAATTGTGCGCCCCGCTTGACTCGGCCTGGACGACGCTCATGGAAGACCTTAAAGCAAGCGGCATGTGGGATGAAACTCTCATTGTCTGGATAGGTGACTTCGGACGCACCCCGACGATAAACGGTCGGATGGGACGCGACCATTTCCCATCGATCTGCAACGTCGTGCTGGCGGGCGGTTGCGTGCATGGAGGTTCCTTCATCGGTGAAACGAATGATCACGGAACCGAAATCGTCGACCAACCGGTCTCCTCCGCCGACGTCTTCGCAACCATCTTGGATCGGATCGGCATTCCCCCGGACGCATCCTATCAAACCACATTCGGAAGCCCCACCGAAGCGACCGATGGCGGTCGAATCATCCCCGGCGTCGCAAGCTAGCCGGATGAGCAAGAAACCGGAACGCAAAAAATCGAAACGAGATTACGATGCATTCAATGATCCCGTGACACATCGATACTGCTGGCGTGAAGGCGTATTGCCATGTCAACAGTGCCTGCGATGTCCTACAGCGACCATGTCGCAAGATCAACTGAAAAACGTTAACGTAACGTAACATTAATCGCGTTCATCATTGATACAAGTACACCAAATGTGAATGTTAAGCCCGAACGTTAACAGAGTACTTCCTGCAAATGGTCGTCAACGCCTTTTGAATTTCTTCCAGACGATCCGCTTTCACTTTGATACAGTCGAGTCCATTGTCGACGGAATCTAGACCGGCGAAGGTCTGGCGTAAACAATTTGTTTGTCGTTGCCGCCATCCTGTTTCTGGTTTGACCGTGGGTGTGTCGGATTCGACGATTAGAATGGTGGGATGATTCCAAGCTTGCTCAATCTCGGGCAGCATCAATCCCAAGAGGCGATGGGACGCGCCCGATACAGGTTGTCCGTTCGGCTGCGGAACGGCACCTTAAACTGGCCCACTGACGCGCAGCAAGGCAACGCGATGGTTGAAATTGCTCAATTCCTCCACCATGGTTTGGGAATACATGTTGGCGAGCATGGATGCAAGTCCCTGGCGAAACCTCGGGCAATGGTTTCCACAGTTGAATTCTCACCTCTGCGCAGGGCATCTCCCATCGACACTCCCATGCAATGCAAAGGCTAGCGACGCGGTACATGCTGTGTTCGTCTTCGCCAACGACAGCGGCTATCGGCACGTCTGCCGGGCATTCAACAACCAATCGGCATGGGAAGAAATTGGTTGGCAGTTGTTTTCCGCTTAATGTTGCTCCAACCCGCGTGCTGGCCAACCAACCATTTCGCAGGAACGTAGATTCCTCCCGGAAAATCTTTGTGCAACTCACCCAGTCGGTGATCCACGTGCCTTCCCCAGCCCCAGCGTTCTGGGTCATTGAGGTGTTTGAAGACATGCCATCCCCCAACGACCACGGAACCCGTATGCGTAGGCTCGATGGGTGTTGTACGGGCGGTAAACCAAATTGTTAATCTTGATCGGCAGGTGCCAGCTCCCGTTCGATATGCTGCCCGCCGAGGCGAGGGTCCATTGCCAGTCCGCAGGCAGGGCGGAGACAAATGCTTCAACTTTTTGGGTGAAGTGGTCCCGCAGATCGCATCATCTTCCAGGACGGCAACGAATCGACACCATCGTTTTAAAGCTTCGGAAATCACTTGGTAGTGCGATCGAAAACAGCCCCAAGCAGCCGCAGCTTCCCATTGCTTGGCGACGGAACCGCCCGCCGCATCCACAGCGGCAAATGGTACCGGCTTTCTCGAAAGGGCCAATCGGAAGGGGAGCCTTCGATAGAAGTTCGCTAGGCGTACTACCTGTGATCGAAGGTTGATGACGACGACACGATCAAAGGTTTCCCGCAAATCACCACGCTTCATATCCGAAACTCTTGATAAATCCAAGCCGCCGTCAGAAAAAGTTACGGGGAAAAAAAGGAAAAAACGTTTGACACATCTTCTGCTTCTGCCGCTATTTTCACGCAATGCAACTTTAGGCGTACCTTTTCTATTAAAGAATTGCGATGATTTCAGGGCAAATTCGGATGCGACGAAGCGTAAGTTGTGCGTTGAGACACTCTCTAGCCGACGTGTCTTGGCCGCCGACACGGTGAGCGTCGCAACCACAACGGCGTCACCACCGCCAGCAATTTACGACATCAACAATGACGGGACATTCGCTCCCATTGATGCGGCACTTGCTCGTCTTCAATGCCGTGACGCAGAAGCTAAGTGTCGATCAATTGCCAGTTGGCGATGTCGATGGCAATCAACTGATCGAGTTGGAGGATGCAACATCGTACTCCGAGTCACTTGGCAACACTTGTCAACAAATTCGTATGCAGGCGTCGAAGCCGAGCCAACACTTGGTGTTTTGAACTACACTTCCGAAAATTTTGGTTCAATCGAATCCCCGAACGAATCAAACTTCAACGGTGTTCATTCGAGTGTCTTCAATTCAAGTAGCACAACGACATCGACAACTTCGCAGTGGCGAGTCGAACAATGTGCGTTGATCAGTCAGTCCTCTTCCCTATCGACATCTGGGGGCCGCCCCAAACAACCTACGTCCAGTCCACATCAACGCCCACGAGGGAGTCGCTCGAACGGCACCTCTACTGGATGTCCAGGAGGAACAGTGATGACTCCGGCAGACAGATGCCACGACAACAGAGACTCAACTGGAACATTAACGTCGACAAGCGTCCACACCGACAACAACCACATCGCCGCCAACCCCAACAAAGACACCGACAGATCAACACCGACAAATCCAACATCGACGAATCCAACACTGACGAATCCAACACCGACAGATCAACACCGACGAATCCAACACCCGTGAATCCAACACCGACGAATCAACACCGACGAATCCAACACCGACGAATCCAACACCGACGAATCCAACACTGACGAATCCAACATCGACAAATCCGACATCGACAACAACATCGACAACAACCCCGCCAACGATGACATCAACAAGCGCCTCGACCTCTTGTTCTGGAAGCAATGGTTCACCACCAACGCTTAAGGTTCTCGCTTCGTCAGCTACACCGCACAAGGCTACGATGGCGACGCGACCGCTATTCGCGAAGGACTGAATTTCCTGGAGGTCCATGGAGAATTAGAGGGCAATGCATGCGGAATCACAGCCATCGATGTTCCGCCGACCTAAACTGTGGTCGCTTCGAATCGGAAGAAATTTTCAACAAATTCTATGGCACATTTGACGGTACTTACTTTCAAGTTTATCTGGGAACGATTGCGGATGACGGTCGCTGGCCCGGAAACGGTGCGCGATGTGCTGGATATCGAAATATCGTTCTGTAACTCAACGGTGAACAAGGAGATTACGGTACACAACGTGCCTTCATTCGCACGACGACCGGAAATAGCCATTGAAACGGATGAGAACGGGAATCGCACGCTTACCGTAACCGCTGAACTATACGATCCAGGAAACAAGGACCGACACCGCCTGAGTGCGATTTTCGGTGATGGATCGCCTGGTAACACGGTGGTCGGCTCATGGAGATGCTGGCGTGACACGACTGACGATGACGCGGAATGTTGCTCATAGTGTCTCCTTGCCAGACCTTTATCCAATAGAAATCCAGATCCACGATGACGACATGGTTGATAACAACGGTGCCTCGCTAGCCGCGACCATTGCCGAATGACCCAGGCAGATGTAGCGTACAATAACGACGACGATGATGGAAATTACTATCCCGATTACCTCGACGATGCGGGGTGGGACAATGGTTCCCTTCAGGAAAATGACCTTGTCCAGGTGTCCTTGAGTGACTTGAAGCCGATGGTCTCAGATCCAACGGACGGAAAATACCTTCTCTTCTATGATCCACAGGCAATTCGCGTCTGGAACTCACAGGACAAGTGGGACTTTATAAGACCTCACGGATGGGACGAAACCATGAACATCGATGGCAACACTCTGCCCATGGGGATTGAGTATTCAGGTCAGAGCGACCTATGGGTCGAAGGTATCAACATCAATCCTGGTCAAACGTCGATTTCTTTGGTTTGGGCCAGTGAGTTAGCTGGCATCCAACACTTCCATTGGGATGTTAAGTCAAACTAGCTACGAGAGTTCGAAACGCTAGTCCTCGGAGGAACGCTTAATGTTCGCACTTGGGAATCGATGTCGATATCGATAGCGATAACAATAATGGAACCAACTACCCCACCAACTCGCTTTGGGAGAGACATATCGAGGCACATCCTACTCCATTGGTAAATTGATAACGGTGGGGGCGACGCACTTCACTCTATCCGTCTGCGACTGCCCCCAACCTGGATAGCAACGATTTGCAAACAACTGTTTCGATAACACGTACAACGACTGCGGGCTGGAGACTTTGGAATACATTTAAAGCCGACCCGAATCGTGTTGACGCTTTCATCGGATCGACGGACTCAAAATGGAAACCCCGGAAGCATCCTTGGCAGTGGACGCAATTTTACATTAGCCGAATTGAACTATAACGCTTCAACGGGAGGCATCACAATTTGGGCCAGCGAAGCACTCAATGGTCTTTATGAAAAGATGTCCGATGTTCTCTCAGTGCCGTATCCGAGACATTTGTTTCAGCGGATCTACGCAATCCCGACCGACCCGACTCCCCGTCTGATATTATCGTAAAGTACAAGACGGTAAATCCAAACTCTTTTTTACCCGTATTACATCGGCAACAGGCAGGTTGCAATGCGGTGGCGGCGAGTTGGTATATGGATATCGCGGACCCAATGGCGACCAGACGCCCCCTGCGGATTCTGATGCGATTGGCAGCATGCCTCTCGCACAGCGTGTTGTTACAGAATCTGAGCTAACGAAATTGCTAGACGAATCAGACCTTAGTGATCACGACAAGCGTTACATACTCGATGTAATCTACTATCACATACCGAATCCGCCATTTGACACCGATCCTAAAAGTGCACGCAGGCTTTCGAGTCGGGTTGTTCCGGAGTACAATTCGGGTGATTACACACTTGCGTATCAGGGGACGAATTTTGATTCAAACGCGGACTGGATCGTCAACCTTGCCAAAGCTTGGGTGCCCCGACAGGCTCATTACATTGCGGCACAAGTAATTGCTTTTCATGTAAACCGATTAGACCTTCCAGGCCTTCAGCTAAGCGGGCAGTCTCTTGGAGGAGGACTTGCAAGCTTGCAGGATCGATCGCTTCAGGCGTTCATGCCGTACGTTCAACGCTGCGGGACTCAACTGGTCATCGACCATGTCGATGGTACGGAAATCATTCAGGGAAAGCTTGCTCCGCTGGACTCAAAAACATGCTTGTCACGTCGTACCAAGTTTGGGAAACACCTCTTCCAAATCCTCTACTGCCGAATGAACCTACAAATTCAAGGGAAACGTAGCCGATATTCTCGAAAGTTATTTTCAACGAAATTTTACCGGTGTGACCACGCTTCTAACGGATCGATTATCACAAACGCACCTCCAGCAATTGGTAACATCATCGAAATTGAAGGCCTGTACAACTGAAACCGAACCGGAGGGCATCGCAATGGCGGGTCCCTGGTGGGGTGTGATTGCAACGGACATGACAATCGGTGGTAAGAAAACTGGATTTTCGCATCTATTTCCTTCTATCTACAGTTGTTACGGCGGCCTGGTTGGAATTGTAGCAATAGATTGCCGCCTAGATGATTTCACTTAGTAACTCCATTCAGTAAGTATTGTTCATATTGAACCGATCGATGAAATTGAAGAAATCTGCACAGCTTGCGATCGTGATTTTGATTTGCTTTATACCGCTCATGTTACTTCAGTGCGGTAATGCGCTCAATATTGCGAGATGCAGATCCGGAGATGAGGTTTCCGGCTGGCCCGCTTTCTGTTGGCTAGTGCATATTGATGTCGCCAAGCTTGAATTTGGATATCTGGTTTTACAATCTTAAGCCCGGACTCGAATCGATTAAACGGTTTCGAATTAGCATACCACCTAAATCTATTTGTTACCTTCGTCATAGGAGGTCTTGTCACTTACGGTGTGTTCGTAAACTTGATTTTGAGGCGTTTTCGTGTTGGGTTAATTGATGTTCCGATTGTAATAGGTTGTGTTGCGATTGTATTGTGGTGGTTCGGTGTCGATCCTCCGGTCTATATCGGCAACTTTGAAGGTTTACTATTCCCCAACGAGCTGTTACGAAAGTCCAGTTGGATCGTCCACTGTGGCAGAATGCAATCGCCTCCACCTACATTCTGTTGGCTACGTACTCTTACAATCTCAGCGTAAGCTTTTCCTTTAGGCACCGAGAAGCAAAAGAAGCGAATGAAGTTGCTGTTGCTCTTTCGACTCCGTCACATGACGAAGCCTCCCAAGGATTCTCAAAGAGATTGAAACATGATCTTGATCAATACAAGACTTGCATGCCGCAGCCATCTTGGCCTTGAGTGTTTCGTTTGGCGTCGAGTCAGGAAAACGAAGAGATGTATTCCATCCAAATACAGATGGATTCTGTGAGCGTGTTGTCCGGCGATAATTGCTTTGGAATGATCATGATTGATTCCGTTGCTGAATTGGTCACAAGACATAATGCCCATTGGGCGATACATATCTATACCATCGAACGCGGGGAAGCGAAAGAAAGTATCAACAAACCCTGAGCAAATGCAAGTGCGAGGATTTTGGGCATCTGCAGAACGAGCGGCGGAATCTGGTCGCGAGATCGCCAAACACCAGTTTGTAACGACCTTCACGCCCATGGAAAGCGAGTTTGACAGCTCAATCAAGAATGGTCGACCCGCGGTTCTTGCAGAATTGGTAGTAGTCGATGGTTATAAAAGTTTCATTCGAAGATGCCGTCACTGACAACAGATGCCCCATTTGCAACGCATAACTTTCGTACTTAGATGCGCACTAAAGCACGCGAGCTATCGGATGTAGAATATCGATGTTTTTCATGAAAAAATCGACCAAAATCTTTAGCGGATTTCCATATCGACGTCCCGAACTGGTTATCAGGACCGCGGAATCGCAATATGTATGACTCGTCCTACCGACCGAGTGTGATAAACATCCCCGCATCTCACGTTGCTAGGCTTGGTAAGTGGTGGTTTTGGGTAATTCGCGGTTAAAGGTGGGCTGACTTGTTCGATATTTCAATACGATGTTGGCAAAATTCGGTCAATAGTCCTTTGATAGGCCGCGCGGACATTAGAGCATGTTGCGAAGGCTCGCTGAAGCGTCCAACGCATACCGCTGCGTTCAGTACGATCTTTGACCAGATAGCACGCTCCTTCAACCGGTCCGGTCGCGATCGGAAACCCTTTCTTAAGTATTCATCGTATTGCATCCGACTCTGATGCTTCTCGAAATAGCCGCAGATTTGCTGAACCCGCAAGCGTTTTGCATCGGGAAGGTTGGACGTCGTTGCCATTCGACGCAGTCCACAGATGACCCCATCAATCTGACCTTCAAGAATACGTTTTAGCCGATCGCGAGTTATCGTTAGTTTTCTGACTCGGAAGTACTTGATATACCGGCAGCCCTCACACATACTAACGATACATGAATGATATCTAGGATCTCCACAACCTCGTCGATATCTTCGAGATTCCCTCTTTAACGTCTGGGAACTCTTGACCATCCATGATCAAACGACTTCATGGTCCGCTTGCTGACGGGTGTGGACTTGCTGGGATAGCCACACCATACCTTCATGGACACCGCTAATGTAGTTACGTCCGTTTCACCATCACGGAAAGGTTGTTGGGAAGTGCACTTCGTGGTAAGTTTATTCACCGGGCGGGGACGTTTGACATTCTCCTTTTGCGACCGATCTTGAGGATCTCAAACTAGCGCCATTCACATCTTCCGCAGTCCGCATGTGAGGATCAGCGGTATACACCGTTGCTACGGTGGCCATACGACGATTACCAGGTCGCTTCCGTTTTTGTTCAAAAGCTGGCAATGGATCGATCTGCGGCACGGAACTGGCGGCACCCTTTGCAGTCCGCTGAGGCGACCAGAATCTCACGCTCGCTGGCAGGTTCAGGGGTGGGCAACGCGTCAAGAAAATCACCCGCCTGGACTCCCATCGACATGTTCGTCTGCTCGGATGTATTGACTGAATTTTACCAAAGATGAGTTCCAGGCTCCTGGCCGCTTGATTGAAAGCAGTCTGACGCAAAATGCCTGAAGACTCTTGCAGAAGATGAGACCAACGGTGCTGAGGCAACTTCATTCGAGCGGCAATGGGCCCGCGAAGTTCGATCTTTTGGTTGCGACCGGGACTGTAGTCGAATTGTTCAGATTGATGTTCTGAAGACCGATCGGATCGTTGTTGTTTCTTCTTATCACTTCGTTTAAGGGACTTGCTCTCACTAGTCGTCACTTGCTCGCCCAGATCGCCATCGCCTTGTTTGTGAATGAATAAATCCATCATGCAACGCCCCATGCTTGAAGTACGCCGCCACATACATCGCGTTCGACGCTATCAAAGGATTCCGCTTCAGTAGCGGCTTTGTCGACCATCTGTCGCAGGTCGGTAACGATCAGGTCGATCTCCTGAAGCAGGTCTTCGGGGCTGCAATCTTGCGTCAAAAGAATCAGAAGTGTGCTTGCCAGTGTTGGTTTGAACTTGGATACTCATTGAAACAGCCTCTGCCAAATGGGTTCTTGGTTTTGAATGCCCCATATCATGACAGGTTGACGTTTTGTTTTACCCAGATACCCCAAACCTACAAGAACCGCCTGCCGGGACGCCGGTCACACTCCTACCGACCTCGACATGGTATCGTACACAGCAATTAGTAAGCTTGGTCAACGGTGGCATCGAGAAGAATCCTCGACGAGATCTACGCCGTTCTTGATTCGTGTGGACCTGCGGAACGCTTGTTCAATGGAAGCCGCCTGAGAGTAATCCATAGGCGATAATCCGTCTCCTCGCTTAAAAGCCATGCATGAAGAGTTCAGGTACGTAATGATTCAAGAATAGCAGAAGATGAAACGACTCGTTTGGCTTGCATCGTATCCAAAATCGGGTAACACGTGGATGCGGATGCTGTTTGCCGCCTTCCAAAAACATCCCGACCAGCCGTTTGAATTGAAGGATGCCTTCAAGTCGACACGGAGCGAGGTGCGACGCAGCGAGTTCGAGAAGATTGCCGGGAAGTCGGAACTTTCGGAGCTTGAGATCGATCGCTTGCGGGAGGCGGTGCAGATTTCCATCGCACAGGCGATCAAGCCACCCGTTTTGCTTAAAACCCACAATGCGAGGGTGATGCATAACGGTTTCCCAATGATACGGCGCGAGCTGACGCTAGGTGCGATCTATATCGTGCGCAATCCGTTGGATGTGGCCGATTCGGTCGCTGATCATTGGGGTGTGTCGATCGATGAGGCGATTGCAATGATGAACAATCGTCGCAACGCCATCGGGGGTGGGCAAGGTGATGACCTGGTGAAGCAATATTTGGAATCGTGGAGCCAGCATGTGCTGACCTGGTGCCATCAACGAGCATTCCCCGTGCATGTCGTTCGATACGAAGATTTGTTGTCGGCGACGGAGTTTACATTTCGGAACGTGCTTACATTCCTGGGTTGGCAACTGGATGAACAACGAATCCGCCAGGCGATTGAATTGACTCAGTTCGATTCCTTACGGTCGCGTGAAGAGACGAGTGGCTTTGCAGAGAGAAGTAAGAAATCGACCAGCGGCACATTCTTTCGCAGAGGTCAGTCGGGACACTGGCGAGAGATATTGACGTCCGCGCAAGCCAACCTCGTGATTGAACATCATGGTCTGGTCATGCGCCGATTTGGATACGTTGTTTGATTAATCGCCGCAAACTACCGGGCGGCGCTAGCATGCGGTAGACCCTGTAGTTGCATAACGCCGACGGTTTGCGGCGATTGAAGCACAGCGACTTGGGCATGGGGGAATTGCCTACATATGCCGTCTGCTGGGCGTTTCCAGAAGCACCATTGAACGCGGTACCCAAGAGATGAATGAATTGTCCCAGGTGATCCTGCCAAAGGCCGGGTTCGCCGCGTAGGTGGCGGTCGAAAGAAAAATTGATGTCGATAGCGGACTAGAGTCCAATCTTGTTGATTCGCTCAAACTGCAAACGGCCGGTGTCCCAGACGATCCCGACGTCACCTTCACGAGCCAAACGCCTGCACAGGTTGCGCGTCAAGCGACCGAAAACGGAACGCCTATCCATCGAAATACTGTCAAGGATTGGTATCGTACGATCGGCCTGAGCCTTCGCCAAATGCAGAAGGACATCCCCGGTGGGCAATCCCCCGACCGACAGCAACAGTTTGATCTTATCGGTGATTTGATTGATGCATACCGGACTGCCGGCAACCCAGTTTTATCGATCGACACCAAAGCCAAGAGTACTTGGGACGCTTGTACCGCAAAGGACGTGTCTACGGCACGGCGGCACTCCACGCTTTTGATCACGATTTTCCCAGCTGGGCCGGCGGCAAACTGATACCGCACGGCATCTTCGACATGATGCGGAATGTCGGCCATATCAACATCGGCCTAAGTCGCGATACGAGCGAGTTTGCGATCGATAGCCTACGGTGGTATTGGAACCGCATTGGAAAACGGTGTTACCCCCATGCTACCAGCCTCCTTCTCCTGTGCGACTGCGGCGGAAGCAAGTCGGCCCATAGCTATCTATTCAAGTACTATCTTGAGCAACTGAGTCGATCGATCGACTTACCTCTCCGAGTCGCTCACTTTCCCAGCTACTGTAGTGAATACAATCCAATTGAACGCCGTTTCTTTTGTCATGTTAGTCGGGCCTGCTCGGGTCGCTTGTCTGACGGCTCGCAAAGGCGAGCGGCCGATAAAAGCGTACCGTAGGATGGACTTCCAGTCCGTCCTTAAGTGTTAAGGACGGACTGGAAGTCCATCCTACCGTAAAAACGGCAGGCATACTCCTGTTGGCCGCTCGCCAAACGGTGGTCGAACTGATGCGTCAAAGAGGGTTTTCGAGTTCTCTTTTGCCTTTTGCAACAAATGTACGCTTGATTGAGGACTAGACGATCTTACGACGTCTCCATCGAGGCCGTCTCCGTGCGGCGAATCGTTTCGACAACCCGTACGGCCTTTGGTTCGGGATGAATACCCGAACCATAACAACCGCGTAAACCTGAGTCACTTCGGCTCCCAGCAGAACGATCATCGCGGTGTAATACACCCAAACGAGCAGAACGGCGATCGAAGCCGCGGCGGCTCCTAGCTGGCTCAGGCGAAGCGTGGGAAAGTACATCTGCATTGCCCACCGTCCCAATAAGAACAACAACATCGTGATCGACGCGCCCCACCAATACATCTTTCCATTTAACGATCGCATCGGGCATGAACTTAAAGATGGAGCTGATGACAACCAAGACGATGATCGCTTGTATAAGGTAGTCCACCAAGCTTGCGACGCTGAGGCTGATTCCCAGCAGCGACGTCACCTGTTGGCCAAGGGCCGAGACGACCGACGAGAGAACGAGTGACACCAGCAACAAGAACCCAAGCCCCAGAATCATCGCCAGGGATAACACACGTTTGCCGATGACATCCATGATGCCGGCATGCTCGAGGTCCGGTTTTACTTGCCAAACCGCATTAAGGGCATCCTGCAAGGCCGCGACGACGCCGGTCGCACCGACAAGGATGCCCACAAAACCGATCAATGTCTTCCACCGTGTTGCCCGAATCGCGGTCCTGTTTCAAGATCGATGCAATCTCGTCACTGCTTGCTCGTTGCCGATCAGTTGAGCGGTCTGGCTTTCGAGCATGGCTTCCGCCTTTTGCTCCGCCTACGCCCCTTCGTAGGCGAGCGACAAGCCAAAGGTCAGCGTCAGCAACAGCAGATACAACAATGGTGCCAGCGCGAACGCCGTGTAGTACGCCAGCGCGGCGGCGAGGGTTGTGCAGCGATCATTCGAGAACTGAGTAAAGACTTGCTTTAAGAAATCCATGGGAACTCCTGAAGGATCCGGGAAGCGATCATCCAGTCTGGGTGGAAGTTAAGTCGCAGTTTGGAAGATGCAGCGACTCGCACGTTCATCAACAAAGAACCAAATCGCGGAAAGACGCTCATTTCCCCTGAGTAAAGCTGGAGTTGCAAACGGCGTGCCACAATGAGCATTCAACATTCCGATGGCTGACGTCAAGAAGCTACATCTGGACAGAAAGCCCGTTTGCGACGAAGATCGTTCAGCGGAAACATGCCTAACCGCGACAACCAGCACTTGCGAACCGGATTGCTCGCCGGAGAGCCGCCAAGTGACATTCTTGTAAAAGGGAAGTTTATGCCAACCGAACTGCGTCCACCTTCGCCGGGCGACTTTTACCCAGACTTGATCGAGTATCTGAATGCACGGCAAGCGGAATTCGGCTTGATTCCGGATGATCGAAAGTCCGAACTAAGCGAAGTCGCCCAATACGTCCGCGACCGCTTGGCGCGATCGGAAGTGGCGAAGGTGACATTTATCTGCACCCACAATTCAAGGCGGAGTCATCTTTCGCAAGTCTGGGGACAAATTGCGGCTGAGTTTTATGGTTTGAGCAACATTGAAACCTACTCCGGCGGAACCGAGGCAACCGCGTTCAATCCCCGCGCCGTCGCCGCCTTGCAACGCAGCGGGTTGAAGATCGTCGTCGACGATCCGAATGCGAGGAATCCGCGATACTCGGTCTACACGTCCGATGGCTCCGTCCCGCAAGTGTGCTTTTCCAAAGTCTATGATGCAGCACCGAATCCGGCGACTGAGTTTTGCGCTGTGATGACCTGCGCGGAAGCAGACAAAGCGTGCCCTCTCGTTGGAGGATGCGATTTACGTGTGCCGATACGTTACGAGGACCCCAAAGTTGCGGATGGCACCGAACAGGAATCGCAACGATATGATGAGCGGTCGGCGCAGATTTGTCGCGAAATGCTTTTCATGATGTCCCGCGTGTAGCAATAACCGACCTCTCCACCGAGCCACGAAAAGATGACTGCAAACGATTCGTCCCATCCAATCGAGGAATTGCTGCATCTGTTGCGAGCATTGATTCGGGAGCCGTCCGTTGTTGGCATGGAGGACGCCTTCTTCCGCGTGATCCGTCGCGAATTGGAGGAATACCCGGTCACGGTGACGCGTTATCACGGCTTGCTGGTTGCTCAAGGCAAGCAACCCACAAGCGCTTACGTCTCCGCGCATGTTGATCGACACGGGTTGATGTGTACCGGACCGCGTGAGTTTCAGTATGCGGCATTCATCGCCGGCAATCGTGGTGAATTGAACGGTGATTCAATCTCCGAGCAGTTCATGGAACTGATCGCCGGACGTTTTCGCGGACAGCGCGTGCAAGCCCATGCGCCTTACGCCGGGTCTTACTTGGGTCAAGCGGTCATTACGGACTCCTACATCTGTCCGCGGCGCAAGAACCTGATCTTTGAACTCGATGGACTCGACTTCCTGCAACCGGGCACTCCGGTCTCGTTCCTCGATCGCATGAAACAATCCAGCGAACACGTCTCCGCGCAGCTCGATAACGTGGTTTCGGTTGCAATGCTGATCGAATTGATTCGTCTAGGCTTTCAAGGAACCGCCCTATTTACGGCCGGTGAAGAATCGGGACGAAGCTGGCGATTTGCCGCTGAATGGTTTCAACGTCACGACCTTCAAACCGATCGCTTGATTGTGCTCGATACCAGTCCATTTCCGACGACGGAAGAATTGGAAATGCAAGATGTCGTGCTTCGAAATCGCGACTCCAACGCGCAATTCGATGTCGATCTGACGAGCCACTTGGTTGAACTGTGCGACCAATTGAAGATTTCGTTTCGCTTCAAAGATCGCTACATTGAGGAACTCAATCGATCGCGAGAAAAACCAAGTTCGATCGGACGTACCGAACTGGGCAGACTTATTTCCGCGACCTCTGGAAATGTACGAGGCACGACTCTGCAACTTCCCACGTCCTCGTATCACACGCAAACCGAAACGGCCCGAATCTCAAGCCTTTCCGCGATGATGCGGCTTCTGTGTCGGCTCACCGATGTCGATCCGTCCGCCCTTGAGTCAAGACCAGCAACCCCGACGTTGAACTGACGATGTTGAAACTCGATCGCCCACAGTCAGCAAACGCCGACCTATCTATCTTTATTTCGCATCGCGCGAAGCGAAACGAGGACCATCGCTCTAGTCGACATCAACGCGATTGAGAACCGTCCAGCCAGGGGCTGTCTGCCTTACCGTCTCCTGGGCGAGTTGTTTGTGATAGAACGATCGTACACGACCGCTAATCAAAAGACATTGTCCGTCTTCGGTCACTTCCAGTTCACGCAGTTCGGTGATCGGGCTTTCGAGCAAACGGCTTCGAGCTTTGGCTGACAATACGGGATCAGCTTGTTCAATCATTTGGATATCCTTATCAAAGAAGTTGTCAGTGATATCCTTAACGCAACTTCATACAACTAATTCTCGATGAAAAACTGGAAGTCGGACGTGGAGGATGGGGGGAGTCCTCCAATGTACGACTTATCGTTCGTGTGTGTCAAGCACTCCAGCGAGAAGGGAAGCCCCGCTAGCATTGACTTGCCAACAATTCCAATCACAAAGTGCTCGGCTGCGGCAATGAGTCAACGAACGGGGCATCGGTGTTGCGAAGTTGGTCGACACATTTGGCACGCAAGGCCTCGAGTTTTGGTCGAGATCGCGGATCGAGCGCTAGATTGTTCAGTTCTTCAGGGTCCTCTCGCAAGTTATAAAGCTCTTCCTTCTCGCCCTTAACGAGGTAGCGAATGTACTTGTACGAACCATCCCGAAGCATCGCGTACCACGGAACACCGGCAACTTGCCGCATCTTCTCGTCGTCAGGGGGCGGAATCATCGCAGTGTCTTGGCCATACTGGCGTCCGGTATGCGTCATCAACATGGGCGTATCCCACTGTGCCTCCTCGGGATGCTCGACCAGTGGCTCGATATCACGACCGTCGGTTCGCCAGGGAACTTCGACCTTTGCCTGTTTACAAAGGTAGCCCATCAAATCCGGCGCGTTGATCGCCTCCATGCAGACTTTGTTTTGCGGCACCTTGGCGGGCCAACGTATGATCAACGCCGAAGCCAGCGACGCATCGTACGGCGCCACTTTCTGGTTCAGGCCATGTTCGCCCAACGCATAACCCTGATCCGCGGTGTACACAATGATCGTGTTGTCCAACTGATTTGTCTCTTTCAAAACGTCGTACAATCGTCCCACCCCTTCGTCAACCGCCATGTTGCATTCATTGACCTGCTGTATCCAGGCATCGTACGGCTTCCCCGCCGCGTTGGTGTCGAAATTGCTGGCCACGGCGTTTCTGCGACGCATCGCAGCACCGCCATCCGTTCGACGCACCCATGCCGAGACCCGATTCAGGTAGTCCGGTTTCTCCGTCCAAGGGCCAAAAATGTCCGTCGGCAATTCCGATTGCTTCCCCTTGAGCAATCCGCGATGTCGATCGGCCGGCGTTGTTGGACCGTGAATCGCGCCGTAGCACATCCAAAGGTACCAAGGTTTGTCCGCGCTGCGATCTTTGCCTCGAATGTAATCCACGCCCCAGTCGGTGTAGTTATCCGTTGAGTATCCATCGACCTTGCGATCGACGCCATTGAAAGTCATGATCTGATTGACGTAATAATTCCCGGCGTTGTCGGGATGTCCAGGTCGGTTCCAGACGATTTGATGATCCCAATCTCTGCCCCAACCTGTGTCGGTGCCGGTATGCCACTTGCCGATTTGAGCGGTTTGATATCCCTGCTTGCGAAACTCCGCCGGCAAGAAACGACATTCTTCGGGGTCGTAACTGCTCGCCGGATATGTCCCCTCCATTCGCATCGTTGCGACGCCATGTTGCAGTCGTCCGGTCAACACGCTTGCTCGGCTGGGCATACACCATGCGCCAAGATAGGCGCGGTGAAATCGAACCCCTGACGCGGCAAGTGCATCAATGTTCGGCGTCTTGACCCACGTCGGTGATTGACCATAGCACCCAATGGTTTTGTACGATTGGTCATCGGCATAGATGAACAGAATGTTCGGTCGCTGTCGCGCATCTTCGCCGGACGCTTCCTTCCCGTTTCCTTGACCGAAGCAGGATGTCGCGATCATCCCCCAACAGCAAATCAGAAAGAAAGATCCGATCCCGCGATGATTCTGAAGTCTTAAGCAATGCCAATTCATCTGATGAAATCCTCTCCGACACAAACCTGGAACCAATCCGAAAACCGTGAGCCGACAGCGTTGGCTGCGGGTCTTTTATATCAATCATGAACGCGGCAGATGTTATCCTGCGCCAATGTTTCTCGATCGATCTTGCGACGTGGTCGTTCGAGGGGTTCTTGGACAGGTTCTTAATCTTCGCGGACGTTAAATTCAAGTTTCCAGCGGCCCGCCCCCTTTGCGGCGACACACCACAATTCAAACACGCCCAGTTCGGTGATCTGCGATCGAAACTTCACGGGCACATACGATTCGGTCGATTCCTCGGACAACGTCAACGTCGTTTGCAAGGGATCCGTTTCAGCAAGCTCCTCCTAGTCCCACCAATCCAGATGATCCCCGGGCGTGTCGCTTTGCCGAATGCTGGAACTGAAGAAGCGGAAGCTGGCCGGCTTGCCGACAACCAAGCCGATCTCGTTGGACGGAACATCGGCATGGGTTCCCTCCTCCATTCCGAAGGGAACCACGCACAACGCCTTCAACGGACGCGGAGCACCAGGAATGGCAAGCCCCGCCGATTCGATGCCGACATAGTACGACCGCGCCGTTCCGCCACGAATTCGAATGCCACCGCGATGCTTGTTCAATCCGTAGTAGCAGGCCCCGCGCGCGACCGCATGGTCCAAGTCGTCGGCACCTTCCAGTGGCTTGACCTCCGCTGGGGCATCGCCGGAGGACCATCCGTTAATGATCTCCAGTAATCGCGATCGAAAGCCCTCCGCCTTGAAAACGCCGCCATTGAACAAGACATAATCGGGCAGTCGCACTTGGTTCGATTGATCGTCGACGCAGTGATGCGACAGGAATGCGGCAAGGTGCCGCGTGATCCCGGATCCGATTCAAACGGGAGCCCAATTTCTTGAAATCCCGACGCGGGTTGTCGTTCAGGTTGGTCGTCGATATTGCATCGCGGCAAGAATCCGTCCAACAGCAAACCTGCAATCGACTCGCGATCAACATCGACCGACACGGTGCCGCCAATCAATTTGCTGCCGCGTCCCAAGACCGAAATCGTTTGCTTCTGACTGCCATCGGTGGCCAGTAGGGCTTCTTTCGCAGCGCGGCATGAATGCCACAACGACACCGATTGCCATGGATTCAGCCTCGTCTTCTGTTTTGCAAATTCGGTCGCCACGTGATGCGCCATGGCAAGGTCCATGTTATCGCCGCCGACAAGCAGATGGTCGCCGACCGCTTCGCGCCGCAACGTCAGATCCCCCGATTCCTCGTCGACACTGATCAGCGTCAAATCGGTCGTTCCGCCACCAACATCGCAAACCAGGACGCGTTGCCCGACATGCAGTCGCTTCCGCCATTGATCTCCCATCGCGGACAGCCAAGCATAGAGAGCCGCTTGCGGTTCTTCCAACAACACAAACTCCGGAGGCAGACCGGCGGCGATCGCCGCTTCACGCGTCAGTTCGCGAGCCACCGGATCAAACGAAGCGGGAACCGTTAAGACAACTTGCTGATCGCCGATTGGAGCGTCAGGGAAGCGGTGATCCCACGCTTCGGCCAAGTGCTGAAGGTATCGCTTCGACGCGGTCACGGGGGAGATCTTGTCAACCTCGTCGGGAGCGTTCCATGGCAAGATCGGTTGACGACGGTCGACCCCCGTGTGACACAGCCACGACTTGGCCGCTCCGATCGTGCGATCGGGCGCTTCGGCACCTCGATCGCGAGCCAACTGTCCAACCACAAACGGCGGATCGGTTTCCCATGGCAGATCAAAGCCACCGCCGCCACGTTCGGAAGGATTTGGCAAATAAATGAACGATGGCAGCGACGATCGCTGGTCCACGGTTCCCGCCGAGACTGACTGTGGGATCGACAGCAGTTCAATCGTTGCCTCGTCGTCCTCCAATGACAAATAGGCCAGCACGCTGTTGGTTGTTCCTAGATCGATACCGATGATGTATTGTGCGGTCATGAATTTCAAACGTTATATCAATGATGAACGCGATTGGTGTTGTCTTGTGGTAATGTTTGTCCGTTGATCTTGCGAAATGGTCGCTCGAGGGATATATCCCGTGCGTGGTCCGGAATGATGCTTTTGCAACAAACTGAGCAAATCAACTTACTTCCGCCCGCCGGACGAATCATCCGATGTGTGGCTGAATCGATACTCGACCCAACCGGTTTGCTTTCCGCCCGGCTCGCAAATTTGAAGGTGCGCCGCACGCTCGTACCCGAGCGCATGCAGATTGTGCGCGTCGGTACTGCATGTTTGGCTTTCGATTCCAAAATAAGGTCGGTCGGGTGTCCAGACAACGAGGTGTGTAAATGCGTCCGAAGCCACAATCGTCACGCGGCGACCAACGTCGCGAAAGTCGATCGTCGTTGGCTGCTGTGGCGTCAAACCAAAGAAGACGTCATCCAACTTGGTCCCCTTGAGCGAAAACGGTTCTTCAAATGGGACCCCCACGCGATCGCCGGGAAGCAGTCGACCCGTCGGAAGTTGATTCTCCGCTTCCATCCAGTGCGTCGCCGGGATCGTCAAAAAAGTCGATGCGCGTTCACCTTGGTAGACAAAATACGGGTGCAATGCGAAACCGTAGGGAACCGGATCGCTTCCATTCGTATTATCGACTTCGTAGGTCCAACGAACGGTTTCGTTGGTGACCGTGACGGTCAGAAAGAGCTGATGCGGAAAGGGAAAGCGATCACCGAGCGAGGTTCCTTCGGCAAACGACAACTTGCATTTCACCGAACTTCGGCCTTCATCGGATGACGTCTCGACGATGGTCCACGCTTCGCGATTGACCAAGCCGTGAATGTGATGCTTGCCCGCATTTGGCTTGAAACGAACTTCGCGATCGTTGAACGTAAACTTGGCGTCTCGGACGCGATTCGGAGTCGGATAAAGTACCGGGTTTCCAAAACCCACGCCCGGCAAATCACGCAGCGAAGCGGGCTGACGAAAATACTCGACTCCCGCAACGCGCAACGAGTAAACGTTCGCCCCGGCGGCCGGAACAAACTTGACCTGGGTTTCCCCATGCGTGATGTCAACAACTTGGAATCCACTGTCGCTGTCGGTCGAAAGGGTCAACTCGCCGGCAAGCATCAGGGGAGGAGAAACTCCCGCCAACAGGAGCAGGAAAGACAGAAAGCCGCGTCGAAAATTCATGCTAATTCTTTTGCAGGTCCCAAGCTTGCAGCCACTGCGTGGAAACCGCTTTCATTTGAAATTCGTTTCGCAGTCGCTCGGCCATGTCGGGCAAATGTCCCGCCCCGTAGAAGACGGCGACCAGATCGCTTCCGGCTTGCAATTCGTCCTTTAAGACTTCCATTGCCTTCGCATTTCGTTCGGTGATGATCGTGCTTTTGCCGGAGACATCCGCCATCGCGGCGGTCGCGATTTCCATATCTTGAAATTGGGCGGCCATAATCTGTTTCATGCGTCGCGCTCGATCGGGAGCAAACAGAGCCAGCAGCAATGCGGCGTCGGACCCTTCCGCTTGGCCGGCACCTTGCGTCGCCAGACCCGAGCCGAGCATGCGAAACACCATTTTCATGATGCTGTCGCCACGATCAGCCATATCCTTGGCAAATTCTTCGGGGCTCATGTCAGCATGGCGGAAATTCTTGGCGTCGTAGTCGATATGTTCCAATTGGAACTCCAAATTCAGCATGTCTTTCATGCCCAGTTGCATCGCGCCCAAAGGCCCACGAACTTCACCGGCTTCCTGCTTGGTGACGATCGTCCCTTCGGGAGCCACCAACTCGTAAAGCACACGATCGTAATCGGCGAATCGTTTGTTTAAGTCTTCGTAATACTCGCGTTGACCAATGTGAACGACACCGATCAGGTCAACCGTGCGACCAGCGAACTTCGTCCCCGGGAGGCCTTCAAAACGAACGATCGCGGTTTCCATCGCAAGGGGTTTTCCGGAATCGGATTTCGTGATTCGCAAGTATTCTTGCGCATCGTCTTTGGCCTCTTTCAGCTTTTGTTCGTCCACGACCTTTTCCGGAGCGATCGCCGCTTGAGCGAACAGTTCTCCGGTTGAAACAAAGACCAACACGAATGCGAAGATGAATGATGGAAAAGATTGCATGCGGAGCGTCCTTATTTGCAAGCTTGAAGTTGCTGAACCGGTTATAGCGTGTGATGAGCCGTTCATCCATCTATACAATAGGCGGCTGAGCCAGGATCGTAAAGCAAACTTACTGGACATGAGCGCGCATCTGGATCGGTTCTCCCGACCTGCGAGACTGTCGATCAATGAAAGCTTGGAGGCTTTGATAAATTGGATCTTTTTCGTCTTCAGGGACAGCCACGCTGATGGTGTCAAAGCGTTCGACACGATCCCCTAAGCGACGCTTATCGCCGACGGTGACCAATCGGAAAGGTCCCAGCCAGCGAGCGTCGGTTCCGGTTTCGTCGCTGTAAATCCGAAAACTGACCAGTTCGCCGACGGCGATGTTCGACACCGCGCTGTTGCCCACGTCGATAAAGACCGCCGTTTCGCCGGCCTGTAAATCATATTGAGGGCCGCGAATCGGAGCATCTTCCCACAAGATCAGTTCGCCCGCTTCGATGTCTCGATTGGCGTACTTTCCGCTCAGCACCGCCATCTCGCTGAAGGGGACGACCGACTTCTGTAGCGACTGCGCAAAATGGGCGGGAACCTCGACCGAGGTCAGCAAGTCGGTGGTGATCTGCTCACCCTGTTTCACCGCCTTGCTGACCGTTGCGAACTTAACCGGCTTCTGCTTCTGAGAAATGCTCATGAAGTTCAATACGGCGGCGAGTGCTCCCAGACCGACGGCGATGAGAAGCTTTGATGTATGGCTCATGATTGAATGTTGCTCATGATTGAATGTTGCTCATGATTGAATGTTTTTTCCGTGTTCTAGCAGTTCATTGGCGGGAACCTTCTGATCGCCCAAGGCAACCACGTCGGTCGGTTCCAAGCGGATGCGTCGGATTCTCAGCGGCTTTTCGTTTCCACGAATCACATAGGTGCCGTTCTTTGACTCCAAGTCCTCCAGGATTGCCGACTTCTGATCGAACAACAGACGCGCGTGATAGGACGAAACCGTTGGCGAAGCGATCTGAATTTCATTCCCTCGGCTCTTCCCGATGAACATCGCCCGTCGGCCCTGCACGTCATGAGAACTGAGCAAATTTCCCGGCAACAAGATGCGATTTTCTCGTCCCAGTGTAATCAGATCAAGCCGCGTTACAGCGCGCGGCGAACGAAGACGTTGCTGATTGATGTAGGTTCCGTTCGTCGATTTTAAATCCGAAAGATACAAAATCCCCTTTCGGAGCGTCAGTTGGCAGTGGACGCCGGAGACGGTGGGTGAATCGACACGGAAGTCGCATTGCGCATGGTACCCAATGATCCACTGTCGGGTCTCGGACGGGTCGACCGGCAAAACTTCGATGTTGATGTACGTCGCCAACACCGAATTGACTTCGATTTCATCAATCGTTGAGCGATCGATCGCGCATGGCTCGGAGGCTTCATGACTTTTTGGCTGGCCCCGTTTCGCCATCTCAGCGCTCTCGCTTTTCGCGCCGGTCGGCCTTTCGGGGGAAACAAAATCGGTTTCCTGTGATTTTGATTGAAGCAACGTCCGGTCATACGCTTCGCGTTTAAAAGGATCGAGCAAACATAGCTTCGCTTCGGCGATTTCGTTCAACAATGCTTGTCCAACGTCGGTGAATTGGCCGCGTGCCAAGCGGCGCACATGCGTCATCTGCCGTTCCGACGCGTTGCGGATCACATCGACATCCTGTTCAAAATCGGCGATGCCCAGCAATTGATAGAGACTTGGCGGTTGTTTCTCCGGTGCGATGCCAAGCCACTGGTGATAGATGTCGTACTGATTCATGCGTTCAATCGAAATGATTGTTGTATATCAATAATGGACGCGTTTGATGTTGTCTTGCGGTAATGTTGTTCAGTGGATCTTGCGACTTGGTCGCTCTAGGCGGTCGTCCGCTGCTCCAGCCACTGCTGCAATTGTTCGGCTTCGCCGCGTAGCGATTCGGTTGTAATGTCGCCGACATGATCCTGCATGTAAATGCGTCCCAGACCGATACAACTGTGGATGTACAGCTTGTTTGCCTGTTCCCAGCACATCCGCACTCGGGCAAGATCCCCCTGGGTTTGCATGCGGTCTTTTGAATTTACCTGGGTATGTTGCTTCTTGCCTAAAACATCGAGCAATCGTTTGAGCGTCTGCGCCTCCTGCTTGGACTGATTCAACAAACGCTGCATCCGCACCGCCGCGGTCGGGACCGCGGTTTCGGCCACGCTGCGTCCGACGTAGGAATAGATTTGATCCAATCGAGCCAGCAATTCTTCAATCGCCGAATCTTGATCCAGCGATACGCTGTGAGAAGGCAACGGGTTATCCTGATCCGAAGCATTGGCGGCGTCGCCGATGGTCAGCCGTTGTCGCCACACCGCCAACGGTTCCATTTCCGCGAACCCTTCGCGACGAAGTTCGACGAACGCGGAAGCTTTCGTTGCCGGTACGTTGGCGGTGACCGATATCGTTCCCGTCGCGTCATAATTGCAAAAGACGCGGATTTGTGTCCCCTGAGGAAGGTCGGGTGACAGGTGAACAATGCATTGCCCCAAAGCCGTGCAGAAGATCGGGTTTTCGCTTTCCCCTTCCAACAAGCGAACGCGGACATTCTTTTGCCCATCCTCCATCGTCGTAAAGGTCTGCAGCGACGACGCGGGGAGTGGTGTGTTTCGAGGAATGATGATGCGGTTGACTCGCAGTTTCGTTTGCAGGTCGATCCCTTGAATTCCCAGACTGTGGGCGTTCACATTGACGACTTCAAATCGGGAAGATTCATCCAAGTAGCAATGCTCGCTACGGACCGCTGCATACAACGCCGCTCCGCGAGCGACCAACTCGTCGGGACGATCGGCGAGTCGGACGGGGATGTTGCATTCATCGGAAAGACGTCTGCGCACGATCGGCAATCGGCTGGAGCCCCCCACAAGCAAGATTTCGTCGATGTCGTTCCACTGCAAGCCGCAATCGGCAACCACCTGCTTCGACGTTGCAATGGTCCGCTCGATCAGCGGGCCGACCGCTTCTTCAAAACGTTTGCGTGTGAAGGTAAACCCATCCAGCAATCCGGCGTGTTGGAACGAGACGTCAAACGATTCTTTTTCGCTAAGGGAATGCTTGATCTCTTGAGCCAGCTTGCTGAGTTTCAACATGTCGCTGGGGTCGCAGCGAGGATCGACACCATGTTGCGCCAAGAAACTCTCGGCGATAATGTCGGCGATCCGCTCGTCGAAGTCTCGACCTCCCAAATAGATGTCGCCATCGGTTCCGAGCGTTTTAAAGATTTTGCCATCGAGTTCCAGCAGGGTTGCGTCAAACGTCCCCCCACCCAAATCGAAGACCAACAAACGCCAGCGATCACGCGGCCCCTGCGTCTTCATCAATTCATAACCCGCGGCGATCGCGGCCGCTGTCGGTTCGTTGATGATGTCCAGCACCTTCACCCCGGTCAACGCAACCGCGCGACGCGTCGCCGATCGCTGTCGTTCGTCGAAGTATGCGGGCACGGTGACGACAACCTCCCGCACCTCGCCAATCACTTCGCGGGTGTTGGCGACCAAGTGTTCAACCAGAAAAGCCGTCAAGACTTCAGGCGGTACTTCGCACAAACGGACGGGTCTGCGGTAATGCGGCTTGCCGATATCCCGTTTAAAACCTTCGGCGAAGTCATCGAGTGCTTGTTCGCTTAAGTCGACCGCATCTTGCCCGACGAGCACGTGGTCGCTGAAACATCGCGCTGGGAATAAAGGACTGTCTTTCGGGCCTTTGATCGCTTGCAGTTCACCGACGCATCGACATACGCCGCGACCGAAATCGTTGTACCGACATCGAGGCCGACGGCCGCTTTCTTTATGGTCGCTCATGGATTCACCTCCGTCGCATCGGCAGCGGGAAGCTGCGTTTGTTCCCCTTCATCAATCTCGATTTCCATTGGCGGGATCGCTTCGGCATCGGATGGCTGTTGAGCTTCGGCGGCGTTGGACTTCGCGTCAGCGTCGGATTCCGACTTACCGGTGGGAAACAAAATCACCGCCAGCAACGCCGCAACGGCGGCGGCACCAATGGTGACGCGATCCTTCGTTTTTTTGTCCCACGATTTTGGGTCGGTCCAATTGATCTTGTTGCCTGCCAGTCCTTCTTCGCCGTCATTGAAAGATGACGCATCGTCGGATCTCGCTCCTTGCGAAGGCGACGCTTTCTGTGACGCGGCGGCGGCATTCGGGGGCGGACTGTTGGGCCGCGATGGCGCTGCGGGAGCCGCCGGAGAGCCAGGTCGAGCGGGAGCCGCTGGAGAGTTCGGTCGAACGGGAGCCGCCACGACCGATGGCGTCGCCGATGGACCTGCGGGTTTCGACATCGCGGGACTCACAGGTGCCTGCGGACGCTGCGGGGCTGCTGGACGCGAGGGGGCGGAGGACATACCGCCCGGCCTGGCAGGCCCGTGGGCCGATGCATCTTGGCCGTGCGGCGTCGATGATTGCGTTGCGAAGCCCGGCTGAGCCGCCGGATTCGACAATATCATCGTTTCGCGAACCGATCCGCCCCCTGACGATGGATGCGACGCGTCGTTGGGCGACCCACGGGAATCGGCTTCGATACGGCGATCCGTCGTCAGCCGCCTCACGCATCTCGGCAGGCGGATTGGAACGCTTACCGGACGATAGGTATTTCGTTGCCAGTTCGTTGATCGTCGGGGAACCGCTTTGCAGAAAAAACTGAAAATCAGGGCCGCGCGCCATGTCGGTCGAATGACGTCTCCGGATCAAGCGGATGGTTGCCGATCACGCGTGTTTGATTAACGAACAACGCTCCGCCCGCCACCGGCTGAACCGTCCAGCCTCGGATACCTCGTTGGACGCGGACGCACAGTTCGGCGTCGCCGCGCGCTTCGTCGCGTGGCAAGCGGATCAAACAGCTCGCGTCATCCCCAATCTCGAAGGACGTTTCGTCCGTACCAAACATCTTACCGGCTTCGGGTCCCGAGGCGGCAACGATCACCACGGCGTGTTTGTCGGGCGTTGCATAATGTCGGCGGCCGTTCCCATTTCCCCTTTGGGAGCATCGTGATCGTAGGTCTTGCGGAGTTCGCCTCGCGTCGCGGAAGACCTTCCCGTCGGCGAATGATGTCCGCCGCCGGAAGGCTGTTCGAGAGGAACCGCATGGTCATCAATCACGTCGGGCAAATCGGCGAGCAGCTTGGTCGGCAAACCGATAACGCTGCAAGGGTCCTTTAACAACATTCGATCCAAGACGACGCCAAGTTCTTCTGGACGGCGGGCACCAATTGAGTGGTCGGCGGCAAACTTACATCAAGCTGGAATGCCACTGCAGCCAAGCAATGTCGTCGTCGGTCGCTTCGTTGGAACCCCGGAAGAAGCTGGAAACTGGTCCCACCAAGGCGGCAAGAACGGTAAAGCCAAGTGCATACAGATCGATTCCCGGTCCAGGCTCGATGTCCTGAGCACCGGTCCGTCTCGGGAGCCATGTATTTCGGCGTGACGATGCTGGGGATGACACCTGGATCGTTCAAGGGGATCAATAGGCCATCGCACAGGCGAACTTGATCGCGTCCGTCCAGCAACAGGTTGCTGGGCTTGATGTTTCCGTGGCTGAACCCGGATTTGTTAATGCAATCGATCGCTTGCAACGACTGCCGCAGAATGCGAAGGGCTCCGGCCGGGAAACCTGTCGGATCTCCGCCAGAAGCGTGGCACCCAATCGGTGATGATCCATCCGTTCGCCGTATCAACGTCAAGGTATCCCAGCAGGTGGGGATGAGGGTGACCCAGTGTCGGGCGGCTTGATATAGGCGATCACGCAATCGCGGATTGTCGCGAACGTGAGGCGCAAGCTCCTTGACGGCGACGTTTCGGCCCAATTCCGTCGTGCCTTGATACACCGAAGCCAATTTGCTCCGCCCACGTAAGCGGATTAACTTTGTCATAACGCAGATGCCCTTCGATAGGCGTAATTAATGTACGGCACGTCCATGCACGGTTTATATAAAACGTGCGTGGTCCGAAATGATGTCTTCGCGTTAATTGAAGCGAATCACCTCACTTATGACCACGCAACTTATATAACGGCTGGAACGATTTTAAAGCACACTTTCAGATGATTGAATGGCTTCCAAACGTTTATCGTACTCGATAACGACGCCGATTTGGCCAGTCCACCAGCTTTCCTGGCAACTTCTCTTCGCTGAACGGGAAGGTTAAACCGTGCGTGGTCCGAAATGTTGCGTTCGCGTTAAATGAAGCGAATCACTTCATTTCTGACCACGCGATGTATATATTACCGATCACGACTTCCCAACCTCAGGCCGCATGGTAAACGATGGAAACCGTTGATATCTATCGCGAAACGACGCGACACTTTCTGGCACCCATCGAACCATTGCTGCGGGACGATGATGTCTCCGAGGTCCTCATCAACGGCCACGAAACGATCTACTACGAAAAGAAGGGGCGTCTGCATCGATCGGATTTGGCCTTTCCTGATGAATCCTCCCTCATGGCGGCGGTCCGAAATATCGCCGAATACGTCAATCGCGTCGTCGATCGTGACCATCACAGCATGGACGCTCGTTTGCCCGATGGTTCACGTGTTCATGTGATCATCCCCCCCAGTTCGCGGGGCGGGGCGCATATCTCCATTCGTAAGTTTAAACGTTCGACGTTCAATCTTGATTCATTGGTCGATTGGGGCAGCTTGAGCGCTGAAGCGGCGGAATTCCTCAAATTGGTTGTCGTCATTCATAAGAACACGATCATTTCGGGAGGGACGGGAACAGGAAAGACCTCGATGCTCAACGCCCTCTCGGCCTCGATCCCCGAGCACGAACGGATCATCGTGATCGAAGACAGCTCCGAATTGCAATTGCATCAGCCGCATACCGTCTATTTGGAAGCACAACCCGCCGCTCCCGACGGACGAGGACGCGTCACCATTCAAGATCTGTTCGTCGATTCGTTGCGCATGCGTCCCGACCGGATTGTCGTCGGCGAAGTCAGACGAGGCGAAGCGTTGGATATGATTCAGTCGATGCTTTCAGGGCATGCGGGAGCTTTGACAACCGCGCACGCGAACACACCGATCGACGCCATGATCCGATTGGAAACGATGTGCCTCATGTCGGGAATCGACATGCCCGTTCACATCGCCCGTCGCCAAGTTGCGTCGGCTGTTCACCTTGTGGTCCAGTTGCGGCGATACGACGATGGCTCGCGACGCGTACACAGCATCGACGAGATCCTGGATTTGGACGAGGACGGCATGTACACCGCGAAAACCTTATACGAATTTCGTTCCACCGGGCGAGATGAAAACGGAATGCTCGTCGGACAGATGCACGCCACCGGCGAGGTCGCAACGTTTGCCGATGAAGCGTATGCGTTGGGGCTCGACAGCATGATCAAGCTTTGCCGCGACGTCGTGCCGCCGCCGCGTTAAGTCTTGTCGTTTCACCTCTCTTTCAATGGATGACCATTCAACCATGGGCCAACGCGATCTAGTGGATTGGCATGACGATCACACCTTTGGCCAAGATCAGAAGCGGCCTGGCGAGATGCGAACGTTCATCGTGATCGTGATCACGTTTGCGATGATGATTGTTGAAATCTTGGCGGGACAAATCTATGAATCAATGGCGTTGCTGGCCGATGGCTTGCACATGGCTTCGCACGCCGCCGCCCTTTCCATCTCCCTGTTTGCCTATATTTATGCTCGCAAGCTTGCCGACGATCGAAGCTACAACTTCGGAACTGGCAAAGTCAACGCTCTGGGGGGATTCGCAGGAGCGATGTTGCTGGGATTGTTTTCGGTATTGATGATCTGGGAAAGTGTCCACCGGCTCATCGATCCTCAGCAAATTTCTTTCGATGAAGCAATCGCCGTGGCTTTTGTGGGATTGTTGGTCAATATCGTTTGCGCCCTCATTCTTGGTCACCAACACGATCACGGCGACGATCACGGCGACTATCACGGTCATAAACACGATGCTGAAACGACTTGCAAACACAAACACGACCACGGCGAAGATCACAACCTGAAAGCAGCGTACATGCATGTCGTGGCCGATCTGTTGACCAGCGTACTGGCGATTGCCGCTTTATTCGCTGGCAAGTCCTTCGGTTGGACTGTCCTTGATCCGGTGATCGGCGTCGTCGGTGCGGTCATTGTCGCGCGTTGGTCGCTCAGTTTGATTCGCTCAACAAGCGATGTATTATTAGACCGTCAAGCGAGTGAAAAGGTGTTGACTCGCATCCGCGATGCGATCGAGAACGAGCATCACGATGTGGTCGATTTGCACGTCTGGTCGATCGGGCCGGGTTTGCTGGCGACGGAGATCATCATCGTTTCTTCGCAACCGTTGACGCCTGCTGAATTCAAGAAGCTTCTTCCCGATGACCTTTCGCTTGCCCACGCCGCAGTCGAAGTCCATCGGCGGTGACGCGAACAATTCGCCCGATCAACGTGTCAAGGGAGGAGGATGAAAAAAAAGTTTTTTTGGGCGGCGAGTCGATCGCTACAGGTCGCAAGTCTTCCCTAGCCAAAAAACTTTGAAATAGCCGGTCGCCAGGTTGTCAAGCCGCCTTGACGCTAGCAAACCGGCTAACGGCCAGGGGAACGACATGGATGCACCATCAATGGAAGATGAAGCGACATTAATTCAATTGTCGTTCTTTGCATGCGCTCACCTTCCTTGATGGATTGGAGCGGCTTTTGACCAGCTTTTTATAATGTCGAACGAGATTGCATGTTCATTTGAACAGTACCCGTTGGCCGACTGGCTTGTGGTGGAAAAAGTTCCAACAAAAAACTTGACCTTCGCATTTGGATGTGAATAATACATCAAGCTTTGATTGCGGTTCGGCGATCAGCCTGTCAGCCCCATTGACAAACACAATACAACCATCACGAAGTCCGCCTGATGGAGGCGGATTTTTTTCATGCATCGAACGGATGATTGATGCGATTTAACTGACCGCATTTTTTCGCGATAGGATTTCGTCTGAAAATCGGTGAGAGGAATAAACAATAACAGATGACAGTTTGCAAAAACGTTTTTGAAGCAATCTTGCGTTACGGGCACGATGAAGATTTCGTTCCGCAAGACTGGAATGACTTCAGCGCCACCGACGCGCCGGCCGGTTCGTCCGAGAAGATCGAAGTCCTGCGTAAACGTGTCGAATTGGGACAACCCCTGTGGCACAGCAATGATCGAGTCGATTACAGCGGCTTGACCGGGGCGATTCGCCCTCGCGAGTGATTCCCTTTCAAGTGAGGACCCTGATCCAAACTTGATTCAATCACCACCGACCAAACATCACAAGCCGTCCGATTTGCCAAGCAAAATCGGGCGGCTTTTTTGTTGGCCTTATACGTCGCGTGGCCGAAAATGAGGTGATTCGCTTCATTTAAATGCAAAAGTCTCATTCCAGACCACGCACGGTATAACCTCGCCCAACCCCTCTATTCATAGATCGGACAGAATGTATTGAACGCTGCTTCGCAAAAAACACCAGGATCGTTGTACCGGCGGTGCTGGTCCAAAGCGTTGATCGCCGACATTTCTTGATCGGTAAGCTCAAAATCGAAGATGGCGATGTTTTCTGAGAGCCGTTCGCTTCGTGAAGTCTTGGGTATCACAGCGGTCTGACGCTGAACGCCCCATCGCAACAGGATCTGCGCCGCGGAACGATTGTGGTTGTTCGCAATCTGACGGATCGTTTCGATTTCAAGCAGCGAGTCCGATTTGTCCGCCATGCCGATCTCATGGTACGACAGCGCGCCGAAGGGAGAGAACGCCGTGAAGGCGATCTGTTCCTCGCGGCAGAACCGGAGCAGCTTTTCCTGAGTCAGATAAGGATGCGATTCCACCTGCAGCACGGCGGGAGGAATATCGGCCGTCGCTAGAAGGTCTCGCAGGAGCGCGACATTGAAATTGCATACGCCGATTTCCCGAACCAAGCCTGCTTGCTTGAGTTTCTGCATGCCACGCCACGTTTCCGCGATGGCGACCCGATCAAGCCGCATTTGTGGACTGGCCGCTTCGGGGTCAAAGAACCAGCCCGGCGGATAACGTTGTTCGATCGGAACATACTGCAAAGCAATCGGAAAATGGATCAGATAAAGGTCCAGATATTCGAGTTGTAAGTCGTCCAGTGTCTTTCGGCAAGCGGTTTCGATATGCTCCGCGCGGTGAAAGGTGTTCCATAGCTTGCTGGTAACCCAAAGTTCCTCACGACCGCACCGTCCCGAATCGATCAAACTTCGCAGTCCATCCCCTGTTTCCCGTTCATTGCCGTAGTCACAGGCGCAATCAAAATGCCGATATCCCGCGGCGAAAGCTTCCTCCACCAAGGACGCGCATTTTTCATTAGGTATCTTCCACATTCCCAGCCCGATGGCGGGCAGTTGGTTGCCTGATCGAAGGCTCAGTTGATCGGACATCGATTTGTTTCCGTTGAGTCTGAAGTTGCAAAACCGTAAGCTTGGCAAAATGCCAACGGATTGCAAGGCGCAGTCCGCGGAAGCGGGCCTACCCCCGTACGCCATGTTTACTTGATTCCGACCATCGGTTCGATTCGCGACAGAGTCGCCGGGCCGATTCCTGGAACGCGGCAAAGCTCGGAAATCTCTTCAAACCGTCCTCGCTTTTGACGCTCCTCGATGATCTTTAGTGCAGTCTGCTTTCCGATCTTGGGCAACATCGTCAATTCAGCCACATCCGCGGTGTTCACATCGATCCGCAATTGCAGGACGTGCTTGTCGTGGGACTGATCGCTCTGCAAGACGTGATCGGCGGATAAATTCTTCCAAAGCAAACAGACAGCAAATGATCGCGATTCCTAATGAACCGGTCTGTGCTCGAGCATCGGAAGCACTCCTTTCCGCTTGCTGGGATGACCTATTAAATGATACTGTAAAGCGTGAATGAAGAACCCATCTGATAACCGTAAGTCGCCTGTGTCTGCTGCCTCGACATAAGTCTTTCGGTTTAATCAGCCGTTAAGACCGTTACATTATATGAACTCCCGTCACGTCTTTTACCGGCTCACGCAGCGTATAAAGACATGCCAAGCACGAAACGGCCGGCAGCAATGCAAGAAACATCCAACGTGGCCAGCTGATTTCGAACTGAAATGGCTGTTGAGCAACAACAAGTTAGCGTCGACGCGGAACCTGGAGGACGATCTACGACAATTGGTTCGTTTAGCGGTTCGCGAAGACTTTCGCGCCAGATCGATTGACGACGGTCGCCTTGATCGCTGACGATCGCCGAGGCTCTTTACAAATCGTCACGCGAAGCTGGTGTTTGTGCCGGCATGGTCACTCTGCCCTGGATCATCGACGAGATGGATTTGACATCGAGCTCAGGCAAATACGTCAGCGACGGCGACCGCGTCTCACCGGGGGAACGGATCGCGACGATCGAAAGGCCTGCCAGGGGATATCCTCGAGCGAACGAATCATGCTGAACACGCTCTGTCGGATGTTCGGGATCGCCACATTTACAGGACATTTCATCGAACGACTTGCAGGACAAAAGCTCGGCTCTACGACACCCGCAAGACGACACTTGGCTGGCGGCGACACTGGACAAATACGCCGTACGATGCGGCGGGGAACGAAATGAATCATCGACTCGGTTTAACTGATGGCTTTACCTACAGCGATTACAATCATTTGGCGCTGGCCGATCGATCAACGGAACAACCGGCGATGGAATCCCTCCCAGCGAAGCGGCCGCTCAAAGCCAAGCGTTGGGCGGGTGGGATCGCCGAAGGAATGAAAGCCCCGACAATCGTCGAAGTCGAAGTCGATACCTGGAGCAGTTCTCTGAAGTCTTATCCGCTTTCTCCCCACATCATCTTGTTGATAACTTCACGTTGATGCTTCGTCAAGCGGTCCAGCTTTCGCGATGCCGTCAATCCCGGCGTCGAACTGGAAGCCTCCGGAAACGTCAGTCTGGAAACGATCGCCCAAATTGCACAAACCGGCGTCGAACGGATCAGCAGCGGAGCCCTAACCCATGCCGCCCGCTGGCTCGACCTGAGTCTGGACTGGAACGCTGCCCCACAACCGCTCTGATGAAAAGTCCATGCGGAACGGATCACGGTCTCTTTGCGACATAGCTTTTCGCCCCTGCATGACTCAGCAATGGGTGCGTGGTAACACAAACTGTTCGATAATGATGTCGCACGGATATTCTGGATTGAATGTTAATCGAAGATGGTGGCATCCATGTGACGTCAACGTTGATGGACCGCATCACTTGGACGTAAGCGGGATCAATGCCCGGATTTCGAGAACGCAATCGACAGTCGTGGCGATGAAGATCGCCAAGCGATGATCGGAAGCCTTCAGGTCGCTCGTTGCTTTCAACGAGTATTCACTGTCTCTAGCGAGTTCCCGATGGATTGACGCGACGCGCGCCCATGCGTCCGAACATGCGATCGAGTTCCTCGCGACTGAAAAACAGAGCGGTTGGGCGTCCGTGAGGGCAATGATGCGTGTCCCGGTAAAGATCGCGTTAAGTTCCACAGCGGTGATCTCTTCGGGAGTAAGGCGGTCGCCGGCTTTCACCGCGGCTTTGCAGGCCATGGTCTGTAATAGATGATCCAACAGGTCGCGAACTTCGGGATTCTGCCCCGCCGCCATCAGCGATTCGATCGCTTGCCTCAGGACATCCTCCGCCTTCAATTTCGCCAGCATCGTTGGATAGGCGGAGACCAATACCGTGTCTCCGCCAAAAGGTTCGATGGTGATGTTGACGAGATAAGATTTCGCGTCCAGCCGCCGTCGAATTTCCGCAGGCGTCAAGACAACCGGCTCGGGAACGAGCAGCTTTGCGTTTCCAGCCGACCGTTGAGCACCTTTTCGCGAATGCGTTCATAAAGCACGCGTTCATGTAGGCGTGTTGATCAACAACGACCATTCCGGTTTCATCTTGCGTCACCAGATAGCGATTGCGGATCTGATAACCGAGATGGCTTTGAGGTCGCGTCGGGTGGGCGGGTTCGCGGCGAATAAACTCCGATCCGCTTGCCATTCGCTGAGCCGTGGAGCCTGCGATTGCAGGCGCTGGATGCCGTCGAGGGGACTGGCGTCTTCGGAGTCGGAAGTGCGTGACGTCAGTGGGAAGATCGCGTCTCCAGCGTTCGAAAGGGCTGGAAAGTCGGGAATGCCTCCCGTTAGAAGCCGCTTTCGATGGAAGGTCGAACGTTCTGAGGGTCGACGGTCGAAGATTCTCCCGACCGCGCCCACTGAATGACATTCTGTCGATGCGATTGTTCGAGATCATCCGCCGCTTCAGGTCCATCAATAGTATCCGCTGGAGGGGTCGGTTGGCTCCGTCCCACGCGGGCCGTCAGGTCGCTGGTCAAGAATTTATGACGCAAGGTTTGCAACAGTTGACTGTAAATTTTACCGCTGTCGGTGAAGCGAACCTCCAATTTCGTCGGATGCACATTGACGTCGACGAAGTCCGAAGGCATGTCCAGCCGCAGAAAGCAGATGGGAAATCGTCCGACCATCAGCAATCCGCGGTAGGCTTCCCCAAGGCATGTTGCAGTAATGCGCGGTCTCGAATGTACACATTGAGAAACAGGTACTGCATGCGATTGCTGCCACGATTGATGCTCGGGTCGCACACATAGCCGGCCAGCTTCACTTGGCCGTTATCCCCTTCAATGGGAATCAGCCCCGCAGCGATCTCTTCGCCGAAGAAAGCCCGAACGCGTTCGCTCATCGTGTCGGTCGACGGCAGGTCATGCACGGTCCGATTGCCATTTTGCAACAGCATGTGAACGTGAGGGTTCGCTAAAGCAATCCGAGTAAAGGCTTCAACGATGTGTCCCGTTTCCGTTTGCGGCGTTCGCATGAACTTGCGGCGAACGGGGGTGTTGAAGAAAAGATTCCGCACCTCGATAACGGTTCCGGCTGAACACCCACACGGGGCGGGGGATTGAATGACGCCGCCATGCACCAGAAGCTCACTGCCGCTGGCGGCATCGCTGGTGCGACTGCGGATGAGCATCTGGCTCACCGAAGCGATCGAGGCCAATGCTTCACCTCGAAACCCGAGCGTTCCAACGTGAAAGAGGGCGTCGTCATCGGGCAATTTGCTGGTTGCATGACTCGTCACCGCGAGACTGAGTTGTTCTTCGTCGATGCCACAACCGTTGTCACTGATCCGAATCAGTTCGCTTCCGCCAGCTTCCAGCAGGACCTCAATGCGGGTAGCTCCCGCATCGATGCTGTTTTCCAATAGCTCCTTGGCAACCGAGGCGGGCCGCTCGATAACTTCCCCAGCGGCGATCTTGTTGACGAGGTTCGGCGGTAGTTGACGAATCGTTGGCATACTGTGAAAGTGTACCGCGCAAGGCATTTTTCACAATTGGAGACACCACCGGTGGATGACTTCCCCTCGCAAGGCCGCATCGCCGCCGTCGACTTTGGCACCGTCAGAATCGGGGTCGCGGTCTGCGATCCGGATCGGATACTCGCCAGTCCGCTGACCGTTGTGCAGCGGTGCGGCAACCTCGATGTTGAAGGCAAGCAATTCTTGGCAATTTCGAAAGAGGAGCGATTGCTGGGGTGGGTGGTTGGCTTTCCGATTCATCTGGATGGTTCGGAAAGCCAAAAATCGCTCCAGGTAAGAGCGTTCGCGAAATGGTTGCGGACAACCACCAACCTGCCCGTGCGTTTATTTGACGAACGTTTCTCGACCGCCGCCGCCGACCAGAGGCTTGAACCGTCGAACTTGACGAAAAAAGGACGAAAAAAGCGGATCGACGCCGTTGCGGCTCTCGTCTTGCTGGAATCTTTCTTGGAATCCGCCCGCGAAAGCACGGAATTGCCGGGCTATCCGGTCGATGTGCGGCTCAGCGACCGAGATTCCATTGACGGATAAATTTAGATCCGGTGAGCGAATTTGGACTCGGTTTCCGCCCTATTTAACGCATATTCCTGGCAATCATCAACGATCGCGAATGACGTAATTTGTTTTGCAGCAAAGACTTATCGCTGAGGAAGCGTCTTGGTGCGGGGCTCTTTCGACCGTCCGGTGGCTTGACAAGGAACTTTTCTATGGCATGAAGCATCCCAGCATAAGATCTCGTTTTAAGCGCAACGAGTGTCCGCGATCAACGTATGGACGTCGATTGCTGTTGAGCGTTTGGACGTTTTTAGTTTGTTGTCTTGAATTCCGTTGTTTTTGAATATAGGCGGTCTGGAAGCGACTGACGAATAATTTTCCCCGAATGATTTCGGGATGAAGTGTCATGATGAATGAATCCCACCAAGAACTGCTGAGTGCCTACCTGGACGACGCATTGACCGGCGATGAGAAAGCGCATGTTGAGCGTTTGCTGCATGAGGATGCGTCATTCGCGAAGCAATTTGCCTCTTTGAAGTCGCTGCAAGCCGATGTTCGTTCGTCATTGCGAACCGATGCCACGCTTGGTTCCGATTTTTCCAATCGTGTTTGGGAGGCGGTGATTGCCCGGGCGGATGCGGAAGCATTGCCGGCAACGCATCCGGTTCGCTTGGCTCAAGCGAATGATCGTGGCGGCAACGCGTCGCTTCCGGCAAAGACGTGGTTGGGTGGTTTGGTGGCGCTGGCGGCTTGTTTGCTGCTGGCCTTTGCGATGAATTTCGGCGGTGAAAAAGGTGATCCAGCAGGCAATGGTCCACCGCAAGGTCTGATTGCGTCGGTCGTTGAACCGCCCGAAGCGAATGCGTCGTCGATCGCCTCAGGCGAATCGAAAGCTTCCTTGGATGATCCGACATCATCGGCTTCGGCCTTGGCATCGAACAGCATTTCGACCGATCAAGCGGATCGCGTGGCGTTGGGTTCGGGGGAATCGAAGGAGTCTGCCGCGATTGCCGGTGACGACCGAATCGCCATGAATGATCCAAAGGCTACCAGTCCTGAACGTCCCTCTGTCGATGGACTGGCGAAGGGGGACGGAAATGATAGCAACGATGCCTTGGTTGCATCTTCGCAAAACGCTCTGTCGGCGTTTGCTGTTTTGTTGGAGGTTGAATTGACACAGCGTGGTCGAGACTTGAATGAACTCGATTATGCGTTGGAAACGGCCGGTATCACTCAGGTCAAGCCGAGCAAGATGTCGGAACAACATCTTGAGTCTCTTGTGGAGTGCAAGATGATCGATGCATTGCCGGATGATTCGGAAGCAACGCTCGACGATTCGCTGGAAGCCGACACGCAGTTGTTGTTTCTGCAAGGTCCGGGAAAGCGTCTGGATCGCTTTATGCTTTCATTGTTGACGCGTCCCAGTGTGGTCAAGCGAGTCGGTTTTCAGTTAGTTATCGATCCGCGATTGACGGCAACGCTGGATGCCATCAAGCGTCAGCAGCGTAAGACGGTTCAGCACACCGATACAGCGGCGCTTGGTCAGCATCTTGTTTACGGTTCACAATCGGGAGCGTTCCTGCGTGCGTCGAAATCGTCTTCATTCGTGACGTTGGACGAGCAGACGGCGCGGAACATGCAATGGACGGCCGAGCCCCCAGGTCACGAGGGACCTGATTTTCAATCGCATCTGCTTGTGCTGGTTCGCTGCCCTCGTTAACGCTTGTTTCATCGTGAGCGAGTTGGCATCTGAGCGACTCGTTTATACCGTGCGTCGTCTGGAATGATGCCATTGCGCTTCATGAAGCGAATCACGTCGTTTTCGGCCACGCCACGTTTAGAAGGTCCATGTCGGACATGCGGACGACGGCGGTCGTCAAAGTTTCTCTGAGCCGAGCGACCGCACCCGACCTTGACGGTTAGTGAAAACCTTCCGCAAATCGCTCTTCTATCTTCTCGTCGGATTGCTCCAGCGGATACGGTTTTACGGTCGATAGCTCTGTTATACGCCGCGTGGTCAGAAATGAAGTGATTCGCTTCATTTAACGCGATGGCATCATTTCGGACCACGCACGGCATATACCGACCACGCACCGCATGACGTCCGCACCTGATGTGGCAATTGTGCAGGCGCTGAGGACTTTGACACTCTTGCAGAAGCATCAATCCATGGCCCGACAGAAAAAACGTCGACATACGCTTGCCCTTCTCGCCTTATCCGCAGTTGGCGGGTGTTCGCTCGCCGGATGTATTGGCAATTGGAAGCTTCCTCCCGGACCGCACGATACGACGAAGTCGTATTACGATTCGGTTGCCACACGCATCGAGTATCCGGATGTTGCTTCGGCGGCCACGCCGACAAGTTCGGCGGCGGTCAGCGCGGCCCCGCCGCTTGCCTTGGAAGATCCATCGAAGCTGCCCGCTTGGGACCTTACCCTTGAAGAAGCGGTCCAAATTGCAATCGGTCAAAGTCCCGTGCTTCGCAACATTGGCGGCAGCGTGGTGACGCAACCGCAAGTGGCGACGACGGTTTTCGATCCCGCTTTGACCGAAGCGAATCCGTTGGGTGGTGTCGAGGCGGCATTGTCCGAGTTCGACGCCCGGTACAACGGACAGATGTTCACCCAGAAGAACGACCAACCGCGAAACATCGAACCAGGCGGGCCTCTGGCGTTCTTCCAGCCCTTGGTGTTTCAACAAACGTTCGCCACCGCGATCAGTGAGCTGAGCAAGACGACGGCAACGGGTGCAACCTTTTCCGCCAGACACAACGTCCAATACGACAACCCGAATTCACCGGGTCGTTTCTATCAAAGCGACTTTGTTGGCTTCTTCGAAGCGGAATATCGTCAACCGTTGATGCAAGGTCGCGGGACACACTTCAATCGTATCGCCGGACCGAACAGTCAAATTGGTCAGTACAACGGTGTGTTGATTGCACGCGTCAATACGGATATCAGCCTGACCGATTTTGAAGCGTCGGTGATTCAACTGGCATCGGATGTCGAACAGGCATACTGGGACTTGTATTTCGCCTATCGTAATCTTGAAGCACAGCTTCGGGGACGCGAATCCGCGTTGCAAACGTTTCAGTATCAAGAGCTGCGCTTGCGTGTTGGTGCCGGGCGCAGTGATGAAGAAGCTCAAGCGCGATCACAGTACTACCAGTTCCAGGTTCAAGTGGAACAAGCGCTTTCGGGAGACAATGGGCTTTATCGTTTGGAACAGCGTCTGCGTTACCTGATGGGCTTTCCCGCCGCCGATGGGCGTCTGATCAAGCCGGCGACGGAACCGACCGATGCTCGCGTGATTTACGATTGGCACAACATCCTGTTGCAGGGGCTTGAGCGACGTGTGGAGATTCGACGTCAGAAGTGGAATGTCAAGAAGCGACAGATGGAACTGATCGCTGCTCGGCTGAACAAACAACCGCGGCTCGATTTCCTGGGTCAGTACCGGTGGCGTGGATTGGGCAATCATCTGATCGGCGACGACGATGCCTACTTGGACAGCCTCTACGGTGAGATATTCGGCGGCAACTATCAGGAGTGGCAGGCTGGTCTTGAGTTGGCGTTTCCCGTCGGCTTGCGGCGTGCTTCGGTTGCGATCTCGCACGCCCAGTTGAATCTATCGCGCTAGCGGGCTTTGTTGGGAGAGACGGAACTGCGCGTCAGTCACGACTTGGCGAACGCTTCACGGAGCATTCAACTGCAACATCAATTGTTGATGACAAACTACAATCGCTGGATCGCGGACCGTCGGCAATTGGAAGTGCTTCGCGAACGCTATCGTCGCGGAGCCGATAACATCAACTTCCTGCTTCAGGCACAGCGACAAGTCGTCACCAGCGAAAGCGAGTACTACCGTTCGCTGGCCGCTCTACAATTTGGCGATCCGCGATCTGCATCGGCAGAAGGGAACCCTTCTGGCCTACAATCAGATCGCTCTCTCCGAGAGTCCTTGGCGATCCCCGGCCTATGTCGACGCTTACCAGCAAGGCAGATTCTTCCGTCCCTGCTTGACGCCCGACTGTGTCGAAGCACCGTGTCCGGTTTCACGAGGTCCGTTCGACCCAAGCGCTCCGGCTCCTTCGACGGCAATCCCGATCGAGGTCTTGCCTCCAGCTTCGTCCGCCGAGCCGGCACCTCAACCAGCTCCCGTCATCAGCGATCCTCAAGCGTCCTCGTCGGAAACGGCAATGAACGCGTTGAATTCGATCTCTGTCGGCGGCAACGGGCCGGTTCGGCTTCCCGCTCCCGCACCGAACCCGCCGATTCAGCAAGTTAGCTACTGAGGCGACGGCTCACCTTGATACGTCGCGTGGTCAGAAACGAGGTGATTCGCTTCATTTGACGCGAAGGCATCATTTCGGACCACGCATGGTATAGCGCCCATTTCCGGATAGGCCCTAAGTGAGGAGAAACACGCCCGCTGTTCGCCTAGAGCGACGACGTCGCAAGAGCAACTGAAGAAGATCAAGCTGCAAGAAAACATCAAACAAGGACATCATTGATATAAAAAGCTTGCAGCCGCGGGGAAAAGTTGCGACAATCAGAGCCCTCGCCGCGATTGTTTGCAACCCTCCCGCCAACTTATACCTTGCGTGTTCCGAAATGATACATTTGCGACTGATAAAGCGAATCATCTCATTTCCCTCCGCGAGACGGTCCGTATCCTTAAATCGGAGCCTGCTTGTTTGCATCGTCTCGGTCGCGTGCTGCAATCTTATTGCATCGCCGATGATACGCTCTCCCGGCGGATCGGACCTTTTTTGAAACGAAGATCCGGCCGATTCTTGTATCGCATTGTTACGCTTGCCATTCCGCTGACGCGGAGGAAGTCGGCGGGAAGTTGTTGCTGGACAATCGCGGTGCGATGCTGCAAGGTGGCGAGTCGGGACCGGTTTTGATCCCGTCCAAACCTGACGAGAGCTTGCTGATCGACGCGCTGCGTTATGGCGATATTGCGATGCCCCCCGAGGCTCCTTTGCCTGACACGGTGATCAACGATTTCGTCGATTGGATCAAGCGTGGCGCTCCCCGATCCGCGAACCGAGGAAACCGTCGTCCCTGAATTGCGGCAAGCGATCGATGGCGAAGGGCTCTGGTCTTTTATTCCTCGTCAGCATCCGTTGCCTCCGAGCGTCGCCGATCCTTCCTGGCCCCAAGACCCACTGGATCACTTCATTCAGGCTCGCTTCGAGTCAGCCGGTTTGCAGCCTGCTTCCGATGCGTCCCCTCACGTTTTGATCCGTCGGCTCTTCAATGATTTAATCGGTTTGCCGCCCACATTCCAGCAGGTTCAAGAGTTCGAAAGGGCTTGCCAAGCCGATCGCGCCGCCGCAACCAGAAACCTTGTCGACCGCTTGCTCGATAGTCCGCAGTTCGGTGTTCGTTGGGGTCGTCATTGGCTCGATGTCGCCCGCTATGGTGAGTCCAACGGTGACGATGGTTTAGGTCGCAACGCCAGTTTTCCGCACGCATGGCGTTATCGCGATTACGTCGTCGACGCTTTCAACAACGACACGCCCTATGATCGATTCCTCACCGAACAGATTGCCGGAGATCTGCTGCCGGCCGATTCGGCGGACCAGCGAAACAAGCTGTTGGTCGCCACCGGTTTTCTGGCGATCGGATCAAAGCCGGCCGCCGCCATGAATCAAAACTTCGCAATGGACATCGTCGACGATCAGATCAACGCCGTCTGTTCGGCAACCCTCGGATTAAGCGTCGCGTGCGCCCGCTGCCACGATCACAAACACGATCCGATTCCAACCAGCGACTACTACGCGTTGGCGGGAATCTTTTCCAGCACCCAGACGCTCTACGGAGCTGCCGGAAATGAAAAGCTAACGGCTCCCCCGACGCCGCTTCACGAACTGGTCGAGCGTTTCAATTCCGAAGATGCCGATGACCGCAAGCCACATGAAACCCCAAAGTTCCCGGCTGACTATGCCGAAGCCATCGGCAAACTTGAACCGAACGTTTATGCCACGTTGGACGAATCGCCCAGCGAGTTCTCGGTCGAGGGCGTTTCAAAGTTTTCTTCCGACGCGTTCGCCGAGACGACGAAGGGACACTTGCGAGGCGAGTTCGGGTCAGCAACACCCGATTACAGCGTCGCGTTTTGGTATAAGAACGATCTTCCCAATACACAGAGTCCGGTTACCGCGTACCTCTTCACGCGGGGCGAGTTCGACAACAAACAAATTCCCGGCGATCATTTGGGCATCGGTGGGTCGTACAACAAGGAACGTACCGGTCGACTTTTCGTTTTCAATGGCAACGATAAAAAGCAGAGCATTGGCGGCGATACGGTGATCGCCCCTCAATCGTGGAATCATCTTGTACTGGTGCGAAGAGGACAGCAGGTCAAGGTTTATTTGAACGGACGGCTGGAGATCGACGAAGCGCTGTCGGCGACATTCGGCGAGAACCTGGACTTCTGTTTCGCAGTACGCAGCGACCGGATGTTTCCGCTGTCCGGGAATCTTGCTCACGTCGCATTGTTTGAGCGGGCGTTGAGCGAAGACGAAGCAATCAGCCTGCACACGACTTCGGGACAGCCGCGTCCGCCTGAAGTTGTCGGCTTGGCGATGGGCGTTCGCGAAGCAAAGAAAATTGCCGATTGCAAAATACATATCAACGGCGACAAAGGGAAGCTTGGCCCGGAAGTTCCACGCGGGATGTTGAATGCCTACCAGCAGATCGATCCCCGCAACAAGGGGCTCTTCGATAATGCCGATCTGCGTATGGATGCCTCAACGAGCGGGCGATTGCAATTGGCTCGTTGGATCACGCAGGATGATCATCCACAAACATCGCGGGTGATGGTGAATCGTGTTTGGTTGCATCTGTTTGGTCGGGCGATCGTGACCACGCCCGACGACTTTGGCGTGTACGGAGCGAAACCGACCCATCCGCTATTGCTGGATCATTTGGCGCAGCGATTTGTCGATTCCGATTGGTCGATCAAGCGACTGATCCGGGCGATTGCACTGAGTCGAACGTACCAGCTCGACAGTCAAAGCGACCCGCGGATGGTCGCCATCGACCCGGAGAATGTCTTCTTTGCTCGCCATGCGCGACGACGACTGGATGCCGAGTCGCTGCGTGATAGCGTGTTGTTGGCATGCGATCAGCTCGACATGCGTTTCGGTGAAGGTTCCGATATTCAGCATCGAGATGTGCTGATCAATAAACTTCCCGAAGATGCGAGCGATCTGCATCGCCCCAGCAACCATCGCAGTCTGTACTTGTGCATGCTGCGACATGCTCCCCCCGCGGAATTGTCGGCGTTCGATTTACCCGATGGCGTCAGCGTCGCGGGCCAAAGAAGCGTGACGACACTGCCCGCACACGGGTTGTTTCTGCTGAACAGTCCGTTTGTCGTCGAACAATCTCGGCAGCTTGCCGAACAAATTCCGCAGGCCGACGACAGCGATGACGAAACACGCGTCCATTGGGTTTTCCAGCGGGTTTTGCGTCGTCAGCCCTCCGCGTTGGAGAAACGACAAGCCATCGCCTTTGTCATTGAATTGGAAACGTCTTTGGCCTCTGAGGGCGACCTGAAGCTGCGTCAACGCGTGGCGTGGGGAGCCCTTTGTCAGGCCTTAATAACAACGAACGAGTTTCGCTATGTGGACTAATCGATCGAAGGCTCCGTTGTCTCGACGAAGCATGTTGCAAACCGCCTCATGCGGTTTCGGCTATCTGGCTTTTCAATCGCTGGCACAGTCACAATCTTCAGCCGCGACAGGAATCAACAGCGGGATAAGGCCTCGCGCGCGAAGAGTGATCTTTCTGTGCATGAGCGGCGGTCCGGCACAGTTAGACACCTTTGATTACAAGCCGCAAACCGGAAAGCAAGAGAAGCATCCCGGGTCGGTCTTCAGCTTTGCTCAACACGGCAACAGCGGCATTTGGGTATCCGAACTGATGCCTGAGACGGCGCGATTCGTGGACCGAATGTGCATCATCAACTCGATGCATGCCGACACGGGAAACCACGCTCAATCGTTTTTGCAACTGCACACCGGCGAACGTCTGCGCAAGCGTCCCAGCATGGGAGCGTGGATTCAGTATGGCCTTGGAACCGAGAACGATAACCTTCCCGGCTTCATCAGCTTGAATGCTTCCAAGCCGGCTGTTTATTCCAGCGCCTTTCTGCCGACTGAGTTTGAAGGCACGCCGATCGGAACCAACGGTGAGGACATGTCGGAGGCAACGATCGCAAACATTCGCGGCGATCATCTGCCGATGTCCGCCAAGCGAAGGCAACTTGACTTTGTCCAAGCGATGAATCGTCAACATGCGGCCAATCGCAATGAGGACGCGCACTTGAATGGTGTTGTCGAATCGATGGAACTGGCGTTTCGAATGCAAACCAACGCGCCGGACTTGTTGGATCTGAGCAACGAAACCGAAGCGACGTTGCAGCGTTATCGCGTCGGAAAGAAACTGTCCGTCGGTACCTGTCGTCCCACCGATTTCGGACGTCAATGTTTGTTGGCGCGACGCTTTGCCGAAGCGGGCGTGCGATTCATCGAGGTCAATCACGGCGGCTGGGATCAGCATACAAATCATCGTCGAGACTTGAAAGCCAATTGCGAGACGGTTGACGCGCCAATCGCCGCCTTGCTTGAAGATCTTGCCACACGAGGCCTTCTGGAGGATACGTTGGTTGTTTGGGGGGGCGAGTTCGGTCGTCCGGGATTAACGCCTGACGATGGTAAGGACGAGACGGGGCACAACGCCCGCGGCTTCACCTTCTGGTTGGCGGGGGGCGGAATGAAACAAGGTTATGTGCATGGCCGAACCGACGAAACGGGAGCCCGCGCCGTCGAGGATAAAGTTCACTTTCGCGATCTCCACGCCACCATCCTGCATGCGTTGGGGCTCCCAGCGAATGACTTGACGTTTCAGCACGCCGGACGCTCGCATCGACTGACGGGGCCGGATGGGGGCAATGTTGTCGATGCATTGTTCGCCTGATCGGCGCTGCTGCGTTTCGTGCGGTCTTCGAAATGCTTAGGGCGACTATGTCGCAATTTCAACTGGAAGCGGCGTGCTTTCGCTGCTCCGCAGCTTCCTGCTTTGTGGCTTCATCCCACCTGGGGCTCGCGTCCCAGGCTATGTGCTATCGCTGCTTCGCAGCTACGCGTGGTTAGTGGCTTGTCATCTTCGCAGCTACGCGCGGTTAGCGGCGTGCCATCAAAGACATATTGGCGATGCAAGTCAGATCCTGCAAACCGTGTCATAGAGCTAGGTCAACCCAAACAAGCCGGTGGTCGGAACCCTGAAGCCATTGTGCCGAAGGTTCCGACGGCGACGGCCAAAAAACTCCGCTGGAAGCGACTTTCAAGTTGCTGCTGGGCAAGACGTAATCAATCCGTAAGTTTCCGACACTGGCGGCATTGAATTCGGCGGTATCGAGCGCTGGATCGCCGCGATGCTTCAGATTCCGCTCCCCCATTCGCTCGCAGGCCTCGCGTCCACCGAGGCTCTTCGGTTTCGTGTCCGTCACGCCGACATGCGACAGCAACCGATGAATCGCATCGCTGCGTCCGTCGCCATCAATCGGATCGGCGTTCAGGTCGCCGACAATCACGAACTTCGCTTGTTCATCGCCGAGCGAGCCAATGCGGCCTTGATCGTCAACGAAGCGGGTCGAGGATGCGGGGTCGATGTACTGCGACCAAAAAGCGATCTCGTCGTGATTGCGGCAGCCGTTGCGATCTTCCGGACCATCAAAGACCGGAGGCGTCGGGTGGGATGCAAGCAGATGAAGGCGTTGGTCGCGAACGATGATCGGCACATCCCAGTGACTTTTCGATGAAAGACGCAGACGTCGCCATACAGCATCAGCATGGAACCGCTTCCCCGTTACCGGATCGCTTGGTTGTAGAGCGCCCGATAGATGAGACCAAAGGAATTTTTGAAACGTGCGAGCCTTCTCCGTTTCGATCGGCAGACGCGAATAGATCACCATGCCGTACTGACCGGGATAGCGACCAAATCCCCAAGCATCTCCCGCCCCCTGCGTTCGACCGTCGCCATCGAGGTCCAGATTCGATGGGATTCCGGTATTTACGGGTGCTGAAAACAGATGCTCGTAAGACAGCGGCGTCAACCCGTTTTGCGACATCCCAATGTAACGATCTCGAAGGACGATCGCACAACGGTTTTCCTGGTCGAAGTCGATCTCATTGATCAACACGATATCGGGCCGAACGGTTTGCAAGATGGAAGCCAGTGCAATCGCCTGCTCGCATTTGCCGGTCTCCAGTTCGGACAACAGTTCGCCGGAGCGGTCGCGATACAAGGATGCGTTGACCGTGGCCACGCGAATCAACACATCGTCCGCATTCGCTGATGCCAGCCGACAGACAAGATAACAGCAGGATGCATCTGTTTATAAAGCGAGCCATCGATCCTCGTCGAACGAATTGGTTTTGGCCAACGATCTTACGCCACAAGCGAATGGAAACGCGCGCATCTCGATTCTGGAAAGAGAATTGCCCGTCGGCCCATGCGATGTAAAAAAACTTTGCTGGATAAACGCCTCCCGTCGAGACATGCTTTAGCCCGGCTTGCGTTCTTCCGAATCAGCGGCGTTGCGTGGAGGAGCCTTCTTCAGCTTTTTGGGCTTGCGATCTTTCGCCGCTCCAGCCGCTCGTTCGGGATAAAGATTGGCCATCGTTTCTCGCAGTTCATTCAATCGAGCTTCGGTCGCTTCGATTTCTTGAGCCAGCTTTTCGGCAAGCGCTTCGCGTTGATGAAAGAACGCCTCCACTTCATCAAGCAACGTTGAACGGGTGGTCGCGTTCTCTCCCTGATTCTCGGCGGGCGGATTCGAATCCGTCTCCGTGTCGGATGTGGAGGTTTCCGTTTGAGCCGCTTCACCTTCGGCTGGCGGTTCCTCGGTTATCGGATTTTGCTCCGCGGTCGGTTCCAGTGATGCAACGTCTTCGGATTCAGATGGATCGGTCTCGGCTTTGTCGCGTCGTGCTGGTTTCTTTGACATGGTTGATTTACGTAAGTGGAGGCCTATATACGTCGCGTGGTCAGAAATGAGGTGATTCGCTTCATTCAACGTGAAGGCATCATTTCTGAACCACGCACGGTAGATATCAATGATGAACGCGTTTGATGTTTTCTTGCGACAATGTCTTCCAGTTGATCATGCGACGTCGTCGCTTTAGGAAATGTGCACCAACGCATGTTTTTTCGTATAACGGCAAGCCGGAAGACGTTTTCGTATTTCGCCGTCGCCTTCGGCTTGCCGTTAAACGAGATGCCAGAACTGCACGGGTGTCATGATGGAGAAGGGCGGATCCCACGCATCCGACTTGGCGTCAGGCGAAAGCCTTGAGCTGAAAGCAATCCATGATTCGACTAGCAGGCAGCCGATCAGGCAGGCGATCAAAATTTGGAACACCGGACGTCCCCGGCCCCGGCGTGGTTGACGACTTCATCGGTTGAGCGATTGATTTCCCCGTCGTCCTTCAAGATTGCTGGAAGACGCGTTGAATCGATCCGCGTCAGATCGCTCTCTTGGATCGGAGGGTTAACGACGTGCAGACTGCTCGGCCCACCTTCAGCTTGCTGTTGATAAACTCCGGCATCGTTGGGCCATTGAGGCACGGCATCGACGATTGCGCGCGATCATCCGCAATTGGCAAATATCGCGGTTCCGCTTCGGCTTTCCCTTTCGTCTCTTGAGCCGCTGTCAACGAAAAGGAATCAGGTGCTTCGTCTGAGAACTCGTCGGGAGTTTGTAAAACGGCGACCATTTCCTGGATCAACGGAACAAAGCTGGGCCACAAAGCAAAGGCGTTCCATGTTTCGGTGGTTTGTCGCACGGCGGGATAGCCGCGTCGCAACGACCAAGATATCGGCATTGTTCACAAGTCGCTTTTGCAGAATCAGAGGATCGCCATCTCCGATGCCCAGTACCGTCTGAAGATCGCTCTCGGTTGATGGGTTGAAGCTTCCAGTATCGAAAAATGGGAGTAGCAGCCAGTCCGCTGTCGGGGAAAGACCGAAAAGCTTCGACGATTGGATGACGATAACCGAGCGGATCGATCGTGTATTGTCCTTCGTCGGCAAGCGACTCAATCGAGCCGAAGGCCAGCGGATCATCACCGGAAAGCACGCCGAACAATCGATTGAATTGCTCCGGATCGCAGTGTGGCCCAAGCCACATGATCAGATCACGACCTTGTTGCAGGAAGTCCTTGATACCAGATGCGTCGTCGTTTTGCAGCATTCCGGTGTCGCATAAAACGATTACGGGTCGAACGTTTCCATTTGTACCGATGTTAGTCGCGTTGTCACGATCTCTTCGACATCCATCGATCCCGATGTTCCGCTTCGCAGGGCCGTTGTGACAAACCGCAAATGTGCCGCATCGACCGCCACGCAAGCGACCCGCCGTCGATCTCGAATGTTGACGACCGCGCGGCGAACGTTGTCGGCATTCAAGGCATCGTCATCCAGTCGCACCGCGACGACATGTTCTCCTTCGGCCAGCGAAACATCCCAATCAGCATTCCCCTGCCCCGACGCATCGACTTCGATCCGACGACTTTGAACGGTCACGCCATCGATTTGCAACTGGACCAGCCTTTCGTCCGATTTGCGGGTGTTGTCGAACTTTAATTCCGTCCGCAGTGTGATCGGTTGTCCGGCAACGAACAGACTAGGGTCGATCGCAAGTGAACGAACGTAGTGATTCGCCGTTGAAGCATCGCCAAGTTCCACGACTTGAAAGGAGACCTCCGGCGGAAAACTTGTTTCCGAGGAAACGTTGCGCCAGGATGACGCTTGCATGTCGGAGAAGATGACGACATGGATTGGCTGTGTCCACAACGCTTTGCGACGAATGGAGGCGATACGCTGAGCGACCGTTTCGACGACCCGAGCGACCGACGTCGTCGAGTCCGATGGCTTAAGAGTCTTCAGGGTACTTCGCACCGCGACCGGATCCAAGGCGATCGAATCGATGACCCATTGCGGCTGTGTGGCGGCTTGAATCACCAGAAATCCGTCGCCGTTTGCCGCATCGGCGCAGATGGTCGCCGCGCGATCGAGCGCTTGCGAGAATCGCGAAGCCTGCCCTTCCTGTGTTTTCATCGACATCGAGCTGTCGACGACGAAGATCCACAATCGAGAACGTCGCTGGGCGTCGGGACTTGCCGTCGCATTGATGATCGGATCGGCCAGAGCCGTTGCCAGCAGCAGGACGGCGATCACGCGAAGCAGCAACAACAGCCATTGCCAGAACCGAAACCGACGATGTGACTTCTGGTATGCGGCAAGGACGAATTGAACAGCGGCAAACTTCAGCGTTCGGCGGTGTCGGCGCGACAACAGATGCAGAACAATCGGCACCGCCGCGGCCATCGCCCACCACAGCATGACACCACTCGTAAAAAGGGCCAGAAAAAACATCGGGTTTCCCGTCATGTTGCTTGTCGAACTCGAAGAAACCATCAAAATAGATCACCGGAATTGAGTCGCGTCCGCATTCAACGTAGAGCGACCACGTCGCAAGATCAACTGAAAAACATTAACGCAAGATAACATCAAACGCATTCATCATTGATATAACTTCAAATTGTAATGACATATACTAGGCTTCGAATCATTGGTCTGCTGGCATTGCTCGGCGGATGTAACGCTTCATCCCCCGACACCGCGAAACAACCAACAAGTCCCGCCGAAGAATCGCGGACCGTGGCGGAAGGGACTCCCGCACCTGCCGCTGTTGAAACAGCGACGCCTCATGTGATCGACGCTGAAAAGTTGTTGGCGAACCGTTTGTCCGACGACCTGGCTCGCCAAGGCTGGGTTCGGCTGTTCGACGGGCGAACGCTGTTCGGATGGCGGCAAGCGGGCAATCTGGATTGGAAGGTTGTCGATGGCACGCTTCAGGTGGAGGCTGGAGAAAAAGGCTTGTTGTGTACCAACACACGTTGGCGTGACTATGAATTGACGTTGGAATACAAAGCCTCGGCGGATACCAACAGCGGCGTTTTCCTTCGGACGCCACTTTTTCCAACCGATCCGGCGGTGGACTGCTATGAACTGAATATCGCTCCGCCGGACAATCCCTTTCCAACGGGAAGCCTCGTTAAACGTAAACGCGCCGACGCGTCGACCGTTGGCGATTTGGATGCCGAAGCGTGGCATCGGTATGAGATTCGTTTGGAGGGGGGACATTTGAATATCAAGCTGAACGGGAACGAAGTGCTCGATTACACCGACCCTATGCCGTTGCCTGCCGGATTGATCGGCTTGCAGTTTAACAGTGGGTCTGTCGCGTTCCGTGACATTCGCATTCGACCGTTGGGGCTTACATCGCTGGTGTCCGAAACGATCGAAGACAACTGGAAGCGTTACCCCGAGATGGAGGGTGACTTTCAAATGACCCAAGACGGTCTTCATATCACCGGTGGGCGTGCGCAGTTGGAGTCACAAGGAACGTACGATGACTTTGTCTTGTTGACCGAAGTGCGAACCAACGCGGCGGCCCTGAATTCTGGAATCTTTTTCCGCTGCATCCCAGGGGATGTGATGATGGGTTACGAGTGCCAGATCTCCAACGCGATGTCCGAAGGTAATCCACTGTTCCCCGTGGACTGCGGTACGGGGGGGTTCTTTCGACGTCAGGACGCTCGGATCGTGGCGGCTGAAGATATGCAATGGTTTTCGATGTTGTTGGTCGCCGACGGTTCGACGTTTGCAAGTTGGGTGAACGGTTTGCAGGTTTGTGAATGGACGGACACGCGTGACCCCGATCCCAATCCGCGAAAAGGGAAGCGTTTGGAAGCGGGGACGTTGATGCTGCAAGCACACGATCCGACGACGGATATTCACATGCGTCAGTTGTCCGTTGCGTCGCTGGATGCGTCGAAGGAGTAGTCTTTGAAGACGCGCTAGCGCCGCTGTGCGTCCCCAATGCGCATTGTCATTGCAAGGACTGGCGAGCTTGTTCGCGAAATAATTCCTTCAACGATTCGCGTGCTTGAACGAGGAAGGATTGTGCGACCGGTAATTGGTAATCCGGATAAGTCCAGGGGTGGGACTTCCATTGGCCGGCGGTAAACGACATCGTAACCTCCGCGAAGATGCCATCGCGAAGATATAGGCGGTGATCGCGATCCTTGGTCGTCGCCAACACGAACTTGGCCAACGTGAGGTATCCGGGATCAAGGTTCAGGGGGCGATCTTCGGGGAAGGAGTTGGCGGATTTGAATTCGGTTTCCCATTCGTTCGTCATCCGTTTCCAATCGGCAAGCTGCCACGGGTCGCGAAGAGGTTCGAAGACGAAGATCTCCTTCAGCAAATCGTCTCCCATCTCCGCTTGATAGTAGTTCGTCATGTCAAACGGAAAACGATCACTTTGTCGTCGGACGATAAATCCGGCCGCAGCAAATCGTTGCAGCGCCCAGGCAAAAGCTTCGTCATACCGACTGGTGATCGCGCACAACGGCATCACATCATCTGGCGTTCGGATGGCACCCATCTATCAAACGGTCTCCGCATGTTATATACATCGCGTTGTTCAGACGGCCTGATCCGGCTTGGCTTGGAAGCGTCGTCGAAGTCCGGTTTCCTTGAACAACGGTCAATTTTCATCGCCCCGCCCGAGCACCCATCCGTATGAGTACCCTATCGCATCCCTGGCTCGCCCAACGCACATCGGCATTTGACAGCAGCGGTATCCGCCGCGTCTTCGACCTTGCCGCGACATTGAAGGATCCGATTAACTTTTCGATTGGACAACCAGACTTTGACGTACCCGACCCTGTAAAGCAAGCCTGCATCGCGGCGATTAATGAAGGGAGGAACAGTTACTCGCAAACGCAGGGGATCGCTCCGTTGCGCGACACACTGCAGGCTCGGATTGACGAGCAATTCGGCCACGGAAACCGCAAAGTCTTCATTACCAGCGGCACCAGCGGCGGCCTAGTGCTGTCGATGTTTGCAATGGTTGATCCAGGGGATGAGGTCATCTTCTTCGATCCCTATTTCGTTATGTATCCGCCATTGATCAAGCTCGTTGGCGGCGTCCCCGTGGCGATCGATACGTATCCCGACTTTAAAATCGATGTGCAGAAGGTGGCCGATTCAATCACGTCGCGCACCAAGATGATCTTGCTTAACAGTCCGAGCAACCCGACCGGAATTCTCGCAACCGAGCAGGAGCAGAAAGATCTGGCGAACTTGGCCGCGGAAAAAGGGATTGCGCTCGTATCCGATGAAATCTACAGCCGCTTTTGCTATGCCGATCGCTTTATTTCACCAGCGGAATTCAACGATCAAACGATCGTCATTGATGGCTTTTCCAAAAGCCATGCGATGACGGGATGGCGCGTCGGCTTTGTGCATGGCCCGACGGAAGTTATCGAGACCATGACGAAGCTGCAACAATATTCATTCGTATGCGCTCCGCAACCAGCACAATGGGGCGCCCTTGCGGCGGTCGATGTCGATGTCGACGAATACCGGCTTTCCTATCGAGGAAAAAGAGACAGGATCATTGATGCTTTAAAGGACGACTATCAAATCGAAGTGCCGGGCGGGGCATTCTACATCTTTCCGAAAGCCCCTTGGGGAACGGGAACCCAGTTCGTGGAAGCCGCGATCGCGGCGGGCCTCTTGATCATTCCTGGAGGCATCTTCAGCCGTCATGACACTCACTTTCGCATCTCGTACGCGGCCAGTGACGCTACGATCGAACGTGGAATCGAGGTTCTCAAACGGCTCGCTCGGCAGCCTGGTTGATCCCACCGTTTAATGTTTGAAGACCGATGTGATCGAAAAGCGGACTCACCCGATCAGCAAGATCAATCCGCCGGCAATCACGCCCATCGCGATGACCAATCCAGAGGCTAACAAAGAGGGCCAGGAAACGCGGGAGGGTTGATCGGTTATCGACCCGATGTGTCGACATTGGCTTACGTACTGGACCGTGGCGCACAACAACAGCAACGCCGTCATGCAACAGAGTAGAACGCTTACGATCCAAGCGGTTCGTTGCCAGACGGGATCGTCAAAATATCCCGCCGCCGCGTCGGAGACCAGCAACCGATTCAGCGCGACCGCGGCGGAGATAAATGCAAAGGCGGTCCGTACCCAAGCAAGCAGCGTTCGCTCCAAAGCCAGCTCGGTCCGTTGTTGAGCAAGGGCGGTCGCGGGATCGACCGTTGAAGACTTCTCGGGGAGGTTTGACTGAGACACGACGTTGGCTGTTTAGAAACTGTCGACTAGCGACGCGAAGAAGTTGTCAATGGCCTGTTCACGCGACTCTTCGGATGTGGATTCATCCTCGATGGTCCGATCCGATGCACGCGCTTGGCGGAACGCAGGTTCAACCGGCAACGATGCACGCAACGTGGGCGGTTCCAATTCAATAGGTGCTTCTGTCGGATCGGACACTTGTTGCGTCGTACGCACACGCCGCAAGGGTTCGATTGTCGGAGCGGCTTCAAACGAGGCGCGTGACTCGGAAGCGACGATTGCTCGCGCATTTAACAGATTGATCACTTGCAAGGCATCTAGGGGCGTCAAAAGCTTGTCCCCGTTGACGTCCACCAGGGCGTCGTCATCGGTTCGCTGATTGGCAAGCGTTCCCGCGGAGCCGTGGCTCAGAAGATTAATAATGAATAACGCATCGAGCGGCGTTACTTGGCCGTCTTGATTGACATCGCAAATACTGGCTGTATTTTGCCATACACTTTGACCTGACTTCACCCTGAGCAAGAACGTCGTGCTACTGGACTGGATCGGTGCCCCGTGGTCGGCTGCCGTGACGGTGATCGACCACTGGCCAGCCGCTGGCAACTGATCGCTGCTGAAGGAGAGATTGGTCGAATCGAATTTCAGCCACTGCGGCAAAGCCGAGCCATTGGACTGACGCGCGCTATATACGAGCGGCAGAGACGAATCCGGATCGATGAACGGAGCGTCGCTGATATCAAACTTAAACGGTCCATTGATGTTGGCCGTGAAGTTTGGCAGTGCTTCCGTCGGCTCGGGAGGCAGATTGTTGACGGACACGATAATTGGCGATCCTGCGATGTTCAGCGGCAAAACATTCGTGATGAACGGATTCGGCGCGATCTCGAAAGCTTGAAAGAAATACCTACGGCCTTCAGGCGTAAAGGGAATCGGAATGAAGCCGGATGTCGTCCCGTCGGCTCCTCCTTCGGCAAGCGAGCCAAGCTTCGCGTTTGCGATACCCAGCGTCACGCCATATTGCGGAACAAACGTCGTGCCAACTTCGGTACCCCACGCGAAAATGATGATTCCATCGGCCGACACGCCACTCGCCTCGAGCCACACCCGTTCATCGAGTACTTCCTTGAAACGCAATTGGCCGGTCGTCTCACTGACGACGGTTGCCGTATCTTGCGACACGATCGAACCATCGGTAAGCGATCGAACTTGGACGGTGACTTTGCCTTCACCAAACGCCGCCATTTCCGTATCCAGCACGATCACCCCGGTGGACAATCCAGGCAGGATGAACAGTGGTATCGTCTGCGTGGGCTGACCGTCCGGGCCATTGAGACTTGCGGAAATGGGACCACTGGTGGAGACGATCGACGCCGTGTATTCGTCTTCCAAGTTGCCAATATTCTCGACAATCAACAGGAATTGGGCGTTGCCTGGAAACAACTGTTGCATGGTGTCCTGATCGAACGCCGCAGTCATCTCCAACGTTCCTTCGATATTAATGTTGGCGAGATCCGCATCACGCACGGCCTGGTTCGTGCGTGAAATCGCGACACCGACCAAATTCAATGGACCGGGGAACGCGAAGTCGATCGCTCCGACATTGATTGGCACCGGTTGTGTCTCTCCGGGAGCAAGTGTAACGCTCGTGATCCCCAAGGTCGACGACAGCGCCGCCGGAGCGGCTAAGGACAAGTCGAAGGTATCCGTCACCTGACCCGTGTTGGTGACGAACATCTGATACGTGCTCTCTGAATCGCCGATATCGGGGACGATGTCGACATTGACACCGAGGTCGAGTACCGTCAAAACTCCTTCAGCTGAATCACCGATTTCGGTAAGTGTCGTTGATGTCGCAATGACTTGAAACGTGTAAGTGTCCGCGTTCGTACCCAGCGGCGGTTCAATCGATAAAACAACGTCGCGGAAGTTGCTTGACCCAGGCGAGATTGCGATGGTTGATTCCGAAAAAATGACGGCGAAGTCGGGCGGAAGGTCAATGACCGACAAGTCAAACGTGTCGACTTGGCTGCCCGTGTTGGTAACTCGCGCCACAAAGGTCGCCGCAGTTCCTTGTCCAGCGACGGATTGAGTGGGGCTCAGCGATAACACAACGCCATGCGATTGGGAATCCACCTCCGGCAATACCGGCTCGCCTTCTAGTTTTAGGATACCTTCGACGAACGATGAGACGCCATCGACTGTGGCGGTAATGACGAAACCATAGTCGCTCGGCGGTGTAAACAGCATGGAGGTCAACGTCAGTGGCACGTCGACCGATTGACCGGCGGGCACCATAACCGATGGAGCCAAGTCAACCCATTCTGGTATGACACCGGCAACGGATAGATCGTACGTCACATCAAGTGTTGTGGGATTTGCAATCGTCACTGTATAGGAAGCCGACTCGCCGGGAGCAACCGTGCGTTCGGCAGGGGCAAGTGACAACAACTGTTTCGCAAAGACATTCTGCGACGGCACCGTAATCTCACCCGCATTGCCCGCGACGACAAATTCGACCGTTAAATCAAGGGTGACAGGTCGAACCTCGCCGGGTTGAAGCTGCGAAACCGTCGATTGCCAAGTGAGGTTCCGGCTGGGGGTGGCGATGTCGAACGTCAAATCCCAAATCAACGTATCGAAATCAGCACCCGGAACGATGCTCGTTGGCTCGACATTGAACGAGCCGGGAATGACCTCCACACCGGTTCCATTGGGGATGCGAACCGATGCGGTTGCCGGTAAATTGCCACCACCAAGCGAGTAAACCGTTAGGCCATCGGTACTGGTTGCGTACAGCAGACCATTGTGAACCCCCATGCCGCTTACCACGGAAGGCGTCGTCAACTGGGCCGCAACAAGCAAATCTTGTGGATCGTCGGCATCAATCACGTACAGTAAAGGGTCATCAGTCAGTGAGCCGAGACTGGCGAAGGCGAATTGACCATGCCCCAACGATGTAAGTGAGTTAATTCCACGCGCGGAGCGTGGCAACACTTGAGTATGAAGCAATTGCGGATTCTGAGGATCGCTGATATCGACCGTCGCCATGACGATGTTACCCGTTGGACCTATGTCTTCCGGTACGTTTGGATCGAATGGGTCGAGCCATCCCCCTTCCGTTCCCAGTGCGAACAACAGGTTCCCATCGCGAGCCAATTGCTGCACCTGCGTTGTTCCGGGAATGTCTAGCCGATTGATGACTTTCGATGGATTCGGTGCATCGCTATTGATCGTCGCCGGATTCGAAACGTCCACAAACATGACCTGCCCGACACCGATTTGGGTGTCGGTGCCGGTCGATGTTGTGGTTCCCGCGACCAGAACTCCCGGTTCGGCGATCAAGATGTCAAAGATGTTGTTGTTGCCACCGTTTCGAAACAAAGGTGCTTGGCCATTGCGCCCGTTCTCATTGAACAACACGTCGAGGAACGTAACATCAGCAGGGTCAGCGATATCGAAGGAAAGGACGGTGCCGTTTTGATAGGTATTGTCCCCAAGTCCAAGGTTCTGACCGACCAACAGCGTCGACATAAAGGCGGCATCGCCGTCAACCGCGAGACCCGCACCGAAAATGTAATTGTTCGTCAGTCGGTCGCGACGAATAGGGTTTGTTGCGCTGCCGCCAGCCACATTCCATGTTGAAATCGCCGTGTTAGCAAACAGAGCAACGGGGCTGCCATTCCCTGCTTCGATCGTGACCAGCGTATCGCCCACCAGTTCCGACGACAGCAGGCGACCTTCTCCATTGGATCGAAAACCAATGACTTGTGGTGATAAAGGATTGGAAACGTCAACGCTATGGATACCGCCTCCCAAGACATAGGCGATGTCGCCGTTAAAGCTAAGCGTTTGGTTGAACAATCCGGCATTGTTGAGATTCGTAATTGGTAATTGAGCCAGCACTTGCAACAATTCGCCGCCGCCAACATCAGTCGCATCAATTTGCAACGTGTTGGTCACTGTCGATGTTCCTGGCGGCAGTTCCTGCGGATTGACCGCCAGCGATGCATTGACGGGCGAACCGATCAGAAAAGTCGACTGACCTGTGGCACCAAGGATCGCATTGCCGTCAGCATCAAGGACATGAACGACGAGCGTATATTGCCCGTCCGCAAGACCCGTGGTGTCAAAGGTGCCAAGATCGACATTTTCCAATGACGCTTGAACGGTCAAGACTTCCGTCACCGGATTTGCGAAACTGGTAAACACCTCCGTCGCGGTCGGATCAATGATCTGGTAGTACACGTTGACGGCTTGTTGGCGATTAACCGCATTGAGCAACTGCGCCGAGATCGAGATTTCGGTTCCCGCGTCGCCGAATGGAGGCGTCACCACGACATCGGTCACCGAAACGATCTCCCGTCGTGTGCGCAGCGAGCCGACGACGTTCTTGGAGACGATCGGCGTGACTCCCGAGATGGAAACATCGACGCTAAAGTCGAACGCCAACAGTTGTTCGGTCGTGTTCTGAGTTAGGGTGAACAGAACGTTGGTGAATTCGCCGCGATCGAGAGTCACGGAAGTCTGAGCGAACTGAGCGGTCACTTCCGGCGGCAATCCAGAGATCGCAAAGTCGTAAGTTGTCGTTTGGGTGCCGACATTCTGGATTTGCACAGAGTATTCGCGAGGCACCAGAGGCTGCGCGATCTGACTGTTGGGCGAAAGCACGAGCGTGAAGTTGCCCGTCGCTAACGCACTCGTCACCGCCGCGAAGTCTTCGAAGATTTCGCCTATGGCATTGACGGCCGATAAGATATCAGCGTCATTCGATGCTGCGGCGAATGTGTCGCGAAGCGTGGAAAGCGGCGATGCGAAGCTAACGAATAGCGGGTCGATTGCTAGAAGACGTAGCAAGGTGTCAAGACTGGCAAGCGTCTGACTCTGGAAGACTTCGTTTGCGGGTTCGACGACGACACCGGTTATCGAAATGCCTAAGTCCCCTAATCGGTCCGCAAGCTCTTGATTTCCAAATTGACGGGCGGCACCTGCTGCATTTCCAATCGCATCCGCGCCTGGTACTCCAACACGAACGGGTATCTGAAGAACCTGAGGCAATTGTCCACCGAATGAAGCTTCAATGACAAGTTGCGAAATGCCGTTGAGAGGTTGATTGGAGGAAGGCGTAAGATGAAGCGTTTGAACGATTGTCTCACCAGGATCGATCGTGATGTCCGCTAATCCGCTAACGCTCAGTCCGCTTCGCGTATCCGCAGCGAAGTTCACGTGTTGTACAACGTTTGCGTTGGAAGTTACGACGAACTGAGCGGTACCTGGCGTCGCGACATTCGTTGTCACAATGGAGGGGTTGGCCGATAATACAAGACCGCGAATTTCTGGGACGGTAAAGGATACCTGCGTGGTGTTGGCGGTTGATGGTGCGCTTACGGGAGTTACAATGATGTCGAATGAAGCGTCAGAACCCGGCGCGTTGGTACTGCCAACAGGTCGCAAAGCAAGTCCAACTTCCGCAGTCTGACCAGCTGGAATCGTAATGCTGTTAACGCTTGCTTCGCCTTCAAAGCCAGTCGGTACACTGCCGAAATCGATCTGGTAAGTCTGGGAAACTGAAGTGGCATTTTTGATTCCGAGACGGAAGACGGTACGAACTTCCGCATCGTTTTTTGTTATAAAGTAGAGTGGGTCGAAAACCACTTTCGTCGCCAGTGGTGTTCCTTGACTGTCCAAGTCTCGAAGCTCATCCATCGGTGCGGGTGAAAGCAGAAAACCATCAACCGGCGGATCGTTTGCATATTTGTACGCAACCGCTGTTCCCGCTATAAACCCAAGCGCGAACTCGGGGGTGAATTGCAATCCCGTTGCGAATTCTTTGTAGAGATTTAGCAAAGTTGTAAGGTTATTCTTAAATATAAGTGTAACATTTACCGGGTCGGTTGCACGGAGATTGCTTTGCAATGCGCCGATGTAGACCCAGGTTATGAACTTGGCGATGGCAATGATGGTGGTGTCGCCGATGATCGCATCCAAGACACCAAAATTGAACTGTACAGCCGGATTGTAGGCTGGGTTCGTTCTCGCCGTCGCGGCATATTGAACGAATGCACCATGTGTTCCATCGTCAAAAACGCCAATCGTATCGCCTGTTCGAGGATCGATTTCAAACCACGCCAATCGCGGTGTGCCGTTCACGGAGATCATCTCCACCGGCGTCAGGACTTGCTTGCCATCGTCCAAAGCAGCGTTGATTAGCGACTTTGCACGGGGGGAAATATTGAATCCTTCCAACTGCGAACGCGTTTGTGGCATGATTAACAATGTTGCGATGTTTTGATCGCTAGCAAGTTGAAAGATTTGTTGGACACCCGTTTGCGCGACGACATGTCCCTCGGATAGTAGTGGCCCTAGAGCCAGCTGCTCGACCAGCGTGTCTGAGATTCCTTGGTTGATCCGGAAACCAATGGTTGCGGCTGGAACTTGGCCTGGATACGCAATTGTCCGAAGGTCGCTTTTTGCTAGATCGACGGAGAAAGTAATTGTTGCTTCCGGACTTGTCTCTAAGCTGGATGTGGTGTGAACAATACTAATTCGCGGGCTGTCGAAATATGCTTTAACCAAGGATGAAATTTCGTGAGCCGCCGTCGAAACGTCTGAACCGGCGGAGATTTGTGTTAAGCGGAAACGGGATGCGGCAATCAACAGGTCGACGAAATCTTGCCCAATGGCGCCAAGCATGTAATCTCGTTCCGGTCCGGTCGGAAAAGCGTGAATCGAATTCAACTGGCTGGTAAATGCATTTGACAAGGCATTTAATTGCTGTATCTGCTGACTTATCGAAATGCGACTTTGCTTTCCAGGCATAATGCTGACGGTCGTGACATCAACCGACGTTACAATCGGATCGTCCCCATTCACTGCGGGAGCCGAACCACCGTTTGCACGTACTGCGGAGCCAATTCGGTCAGCGATTGTGCTTGTATAAGTTGTCGATGTGCCATCCGCTGCTATAACTTCGATATCAAGAAACAGTCCAGTAATGAACTGACTACCAAATGGAAAGTTCGTTAAGACATCCTGAAAATCGGTTCCTCGAACAGCCTCGTCCTGACTAGGAGACAGCGAATCACCGGAGATCAACAAATAAGGCGAATAAGTGTTGGTGATCGCGGTAAACAATGAGTCAAGCGTATTGGTTTGTACAAGGAATCCGATGCTCAGGGGTTTTCCATAAAGTTCAGCGGTTGAGTATGTGGCGGTTAGTGCGGGAGCGAGATTTTGAAATGATCCGCCCACTAGACCAGGTGTCGTCGTCTCATAGCTGAGAGACAAGTTAACCATTGCTCGCATTGAATCGGGAACAACGGAGTAGACTTCGTCTGTGGATGAGAATGTCTGACCAATGACTGCATCCGCAAACGACGGATCGGCATTCAGCATTCCATTGCCATCATCGAACTGAACCCAAAAATGATTACGTGTTTCCAACAATAGGTCTACATCCGAGATTGGATCGGAGACTTGAATTCCTGGACCAATAAATCCCGTGATCAGTTGCGGCTCGGGAAACATTGAAGCGATGAGTTGCTTTGACACGGAATCCGGCAATTCGCCATGGAGGTACTGCGCTGGAACGCCACTCGATCTTAAAAGTCCGATCATCAAGCTGGCTTGATCGAGTGAATTCCCCGCCGCAGACCAAAGCGTTCCACGAGCACCGCGTAGGCTGCCAACATATGATTCATAACCAATCTCCTGTGTCATAAAATCGAAGATCTCGTTTGCATCCTGATTCAGCTCGGCGGCTTTCGCACGAACGAAAATGTCGTCAGAGTTGGCATCGACGGTCGCAGCCAAGAGCGCTGGGTCGATTGCGTCGGTACGGAGTTGGGCTGGATTCGCCGCGTCGGCGACAGCTTCCAGAAAGTTGATCGTCCCCGTTGCACTTGCTCCGTCGTCGAGCTGCAGCGGGATACCGCCTGGAAAGCTGACGACAACGTCGACACTGAATGACTCGAGTGGACCGAGCAATCCCGCACTCCACGTCAGTTGCTGTCCAGCCTGCACCGGCGTTTGTGACGCGGATGCAAAAGTTACCCCTGACTGAAGCGTTGTCTGAAGTGAAACATCCGACACGTAGTCCGCAGTCAGGTTGTAGACGGTGTAAGTGATCGTCAACTGATTTCCGACCAAGCCCGCGGTTGTCCAACTTGAAAGAGTGCGTCCCACCGCCAACGACTGCGTGGGAGAAACGACTTCGGCGCGAGGAAGAAGTGTCGTTGTCGTCGCGGAAGCCTCGACGTTGTTTAACCGATCGCTATCCCCAACTTCTCCGCGTCGGTCGGTGAAGACGAGGATGTGATAATCGCCGGCGAGAAGCTCTGATTGGGTTGTCGTTAAGGTTTCCGTATAACTTGAACCCGCCGCCAGTCCACCCGTGTGCGTGACGCGACCAAGTTCAACGTCCAGAGGATCGAAGACCTCGTCGGTGGACAAATAGATCACGTCGACCCATTCATCATTCGGTGTTGGATTCGATGAATTGTTGGTCACCGAATAGCTGACGGAGATGTCTTCTCCCAAAAAGCCATTCGCGGGAGCGTTGGTGATCGCGACGTCCAGATCGGCCGGTGGATTTTCCGCGGGAAAGAACGTAATCGTCCCCCCGGCGATGCCGTCCACGAACACATCAAGAAACGCTCCGGTCTCGCCATCGTATCGCAGGACACGATCCGAGATAGCGGCATAAGCGTTGCCGTCGGGGCCAAAGTCCATCGCGAAAATGGGACTCGTTCTTGCTGTCGTCGATTCGTCGAATCGTCCCAATGATTCACCGGTGTCGCCACTAAAATGCCGGACAACCTCCGAATGAATATCGGGCGCGTAAAGATGATTATCCGGCCCGAATGTGAAGAAGAGTCCGTCGTCGAGGCTGCCTGGAGCAACGAACTGATCAACGAATGTATCGGTCGTTGGATCGAACCGGATGATGCGATCATTGAACGTGTCGAGCGAACTGTCTGAATCGAGAACATAGAGCAGTCCATCCGGACCGAAATCGATTCCGCTGGCGCGGCGAATGCCATTTCCGCTGGCGGCAACTCCCAAGAATGCACCCGTCGTGCCGTCATACCGCAGCACACCCGCCGATGAAACGGTGGCAACGTAGAGATTTCCGTCGGGCCCAAATTCGATGGCGCTAGCACTGCTCAAGCCGCCCACGCCTGTATTTACAAAGGTGCCCAAAGACGCTCCGGTCGAGCCGTCAAACTTCAAGATCTTTACATGTCCCGGCTCATTGCTGGTGACATATAAATTGCCATCGGGTCCAAAGGTCGGATCCTGCGGAGCGACAAGTCCGCCCGCACCGCTGGAAACAAATGCGCCTAAGGGCGCGCCCGTCTCCCCATCGAAGCGAAGAATACTGTTCGTGTCTAAGCTTGCAACAAGAAGATCCTGGGCAAGCATCATTCGAGGTTCAAGCGACTCGAACAAGAGGCGATCAATTCGCCTTGGCGTGTTGCGATAAAGACGTGTGAACCGACCAGCAAAAGCGGGCTTCCGAATCGCAGGACGACGCCCGCGTGAAGGTGAAGGGCGGACCATTTGAAAATCCTGGTGCAATCGAATGAACGAACACGCTTGCCCCGCTGAAAGCAAAAGCAGACTATCAGACGCAAATAGGGCATGCAATGAAATAGTTGTAAATTCGGATCAGGATTCCGACGGCGCGTTGGCTTCACATCCCAAAAGGGAGTTTTAGTGAACAAATGTCGCCTAGTCGGTGCGGAAAGATGTGCCGGTCGTAACCATTTCCGTGCGACGCGCAACAATTTCCCGCCTGTTACCAGGGATTCCACACAGCCGACGGTCGATTGTGTTCGATAACACGAGATGGAACAGAAGAAAATTGCGGAAGCCTGATTGATTCCTGGGTTTGATATGAAGAACGTTATCCAACAGCCTTTCCTGCTCGTCGCCATAGTTTTGGCTGGGTCATGGAACCTGAGTATTGCAACCGCTCAACAAGCCTGCGATGCGATTGGATGCTGCGATAGCGCAAGGGGATGGAGCATCGGTGCCACCGCATTGTTCCTTGATCGCGTGGATGAAGATGCCCGATTATTCTCTGGACCCAACGGAAACTTCGACGCCGATGAATTTGGTCTAGGCTATCAGGCCGGGTATCAGCTTACGGGTCGATATGACTTCAACGAAGATCTCGCATTCATCACCCGTTGGATGAGTGTCGACCAATGGAGTGAACGTCATGGCGACTTGAACGGCCCGCCCGCCACTGCAACATTGAATGCCGCAACGGTATTCAATTTTCCAGGAACAACCTTTGTCAATGGCATCCATAGCGCCGCGCTGCACAGTTTGGAACTGGGATTTAGTCGGCGTCTTATCAACGACTTGCACTTTACAACCAGCTTCCGCTACTTGGAAATCGATGATCAATTCGATTTTTCGTTGGATGCGGGAATATTACCGACGACCGTGAGAACCAACGCACGAAATCGATTGTATGGTGGTCAAATTGGATTGCAATCGACACTGTTAAGGCATGGTAGGTGGTCCATTGATGGCCTTAGCCAGATTGGGATTTTTGGTAACTCCGCGAGTCAATCAACCGGTGTTCGCACCGGCGCGGCAAGAATCTCGACGGCGGGACAAACCGACGAAGCGTCGTTTCTTGCGGAATTGGGCATCAACGGTCGGCACCATCTTACCAACCACCTCAGTTTCGTCGCCGGCTATCAACTTATGTGGGTGACATCGCTTGCGGCCGCACCGAACGAACTTCTTACAACGAACCTATTCGTCCCCAGCATCGCCGCTGACAGCAACGTCTTCTATCACGGAGCTTCGGTAGGCTTCGAGCTAGCCTATTAACAAGCCTCTTGTCTTACGTACGTTGACTACCCATTGATGTGGTCTGGCCTCATGGTTTGAACGCCACGTCGTCGTCCGCAGCCGTGTCGCGCATGTCCGCCAGTTGATCGACACCAAAGCCGAAGAGTGCTTGGGACGCTTATATCGCAA
>JAWKTL010000014.1:0-146557 GCA_041399105.1 Pirellulaceae bacterium
AGTAGACCAATCCGCGGTTGAGCGCGAGGAGAAGAACGGGGAGTTCGTGGTTGTAGATGCTCACGACTTGCATCGCGGGACTCTTTGACATGACCCAAGGTCCTCTTCCACTGCATCCATGCGAGATCGCTTGATCCTTAAGCAGTCGTAGCTTCAACAGCAAACGCGAGTGCTCCGACGAATCGACTCACCGAACTACTGCACCTGCCTTTTTGCGTAAGCGGTAATGGAAATAGCTCACCGGTTGGGAATTTCCAATTTCAACAAAGGGCAGCACATACCTACCCAGCAAGAAAGTGCCAACGATAACTTGCTGAAGCCTGAAGCTCCTCAGAGCGATTTGATCTCGACGCGAAGTCGATGGTTATGCTAGACGTCGCGAGTGCGGAAAGTGGCAATTCGCTTGATGTCCGGCCAACGCGATCTTTCCGACAAGGCGTTGCACAAACGCCAAGAATAGCGTTCCGCATTTCTTCGCTCCTGTTTCAGACGAACCGAAATCATGTTGGCACACCATCCCTTCGACGGAATCCATCGACGCTCTCACACCTTGATGCAAGCATTGACGATCGCCTTGGCGCTTGTCGCCGTTGGTTGCAGTCAACAAGCCGACCGACATGAACGATCCGAATCGCAAGTCGATGCGGTGGCGAACGAAGATTATCCTTACGATTCAGCGTACGACGCGCCCGCCTACGCCGAGTCGGCAGTCGAACCAGCGCTGGCTGAAGAGTCACCCCCGCCCGGAGTCGCGCGTGAGTCCTCGTCGTATGCAAACGAATCTCCGTCGTTTGTCGAACGACCGTTCTCCGCTACCGAACTTCAGAACATGGCCGCACCGAGACCTGCACCAGCCCAATCGATGCAGATGCGGCAAGCTGATGCGTCCGCAATGCAGGCCAGCCCCAGTCTTTCCGCGCCTCGCGACGCGACAATGTCGAGTCTTCCAGCAGGAGCACGCCACGAAGCGGAGGCCGATTTTGCGACGGTGGAGGTGTTCTACGCCACCGATCGGAAGGGAAGCGATGTTCCACTTTCCGCCTACCGCGTCAGCGGACAGCAAACCATCATGACGACGTTGCTTGGCGTTTCGGTCATGCTGGGATTCATTGGCTTGTACTACCTGAGCACCCGTCGTGGCACGATGGGTGCGGCGAGCATGATTGCAGCCTGTTTGACCGCTTTCCTGGCGGCCGCTTGTGTTGGCTTGGGGCAAGCAAATATTGAAAAGCATGGTGTTACGTACACGGCTGAGCGTGGTGCGTTGGTTCGCGGTGTCTGTGAGGTCACGGTTCCCGATTCGCATCAACGTGGTGCGGTCGAGAGCCCTAGTTTGTTGCGATTCGAGCTGCGTGAGGATCAGTCGAAGCACATCGTTCTGACCAGCGCTGTCGAGTTGGCTCCCAGTGACTTCCAGCAACGTCTTGCCGAGCGTGTTGCCGGTTCACCGCAAGGAGACTTGCTCGTGTTCATTCATGGTTACAACGTCGATTTTGAGTCAGCGGTTCGACGCACGGCTCAGATCGCTGTCGACTTGCCATTCGAAGGTGTACCGGTCTGTTACAGTTGGCCGAGTCAAGGAACATTGATGGGCTACACGATCGACGAAAACAATTCCGAATGGACGATCTACCACCTCAAGGACTTTCTGCTGGAGTTGATTCAGGAAAGCGGAGCGCGCAGCATCAACGTGGTTGCACACAGCATGGGCAATCGAGCAATGACGGCGGCAATGCAACAGATTCGCTGGGAACTTGAACCGGAAGCTCCACCTGCGTTCGATCGCGTCGTGCTGGCCGCTCCCGATGTCGATGCCGATCGATTCCGCCGCGATCTTGCGCCAATCCTGTTGCAAGTGGCCGAGCAAGTGACGCTGTATGCATCCAGCGACGACCAAGCGCTGATCGCCAGCAAGCAGGTTCATGGCTATCCACGGGCCGGCGAAAGCGGGTCACAGATCGTTGTCGTTCCTGGAATTGAAACGGTCGACGTCAGCGGTATCGATCTGAGCCTGCTTGGCCACAGTTACTACGGCGACAATGAAATGATGCTTCGTGAACTCTATGAAGTCGTTCGGCAAGGCCTCCGCGCCCCGCAGCGGGCAATGCTGATCGAACGGCAAGCTGGAGACCATATCTACTGGCAGCTTGCTCAACGCGGACAGATGCTCACTCGCTGACGATGAGGGGAGCGGCGAATAAAAACTTACCTGCCGTTCCTTTGTTTGATCCGATCCCGCCGCCCGGGACAACCTTATCCTTGAGTTTTGAGTGAGAAACATCGCTTGGTAAAGTTTAACGATTCTGGCAGTCCTACGCCTCGTTTGCTTTATGGTCACGTTAGCGCGATTGTTCCGCCGAAGTCTGATCGTAACGATTAAAAGATCGTCAACGAGCGTTGACAAACCACCATATCGTCCTGCCACTCGGATCGGCAGGTGGACTGCGGTGTAGCCCCATTGCTTATGTCAATGATGAATGCGTTTGCTGTTATCTAGCGCTAACGTCTTCCATGTTGAACTTGCGACGTAGTCGCTCTAAGGAATCGATGAATGAAGTATCCAATCGCGAAACGTTATGTCCTTCAGTCAGTGATCATTGGCGGTGTTTCCCTTACGACGATGGCAAATCTGTTCGCCGATGAAAGTATCCTCGACCCTCCGATCGTTCCACCCACGGTGCTCGCTCCTCCTAGCACCTCGTCGAGCTTGCCGGAGCTGCCCGAGTCGCCGTCCCCGCCAACACCGTCGACTCGCGTTGCCAGCTTGCCCAAGGAGCTGTCACTGGGTGACCGAGACTTGCCAAAACTCCCCGACGGTGCGGAACTGAACTTGACGCCCGAATTCGATGAAGCGGAACTCGGCATTGCCGATGCGGAGATGGTTGGGGGGGAAACGATTCGTGAACGGTACGAAAACGGAGCCATTAAAGTTGAACGAATCGTTGTTCAGGACGAGAACGGCAATTACGTCAACCATGGTCCATTCAAAATGTTCAGCCCCGACGGAACCTTGATCGCTGAGGGTAATTTCCTGATGGGAACCCGCAACGGTACTTGGCGTCGAGTTTATGCAACGGACGAGGCGACGCTATTCACCGCCTACCCCTACAGCGAGTTCAAGGCACCATTCGTTTCACAAGCAAGCTTTGTCGCCGACAATCTGCACGGCGGCTGGACGATCACCGACGCACATGGCAAGACTGTCAGCGAAATCATGTTTCGCGATGGTTTACGTCATGGCCAAGCCGTGTGGAATCATCCCAACGGTACTCGCATGTATGTTGCCAACTACAACGATGGCATGCTGGAAGGGCTGATGGCGGAGTTCAATAAAGATGGACAGTCGTTGACGGAGTTTACATTTCGCAACGGTCGACGAATCGAGCGTGAAGTGGAGCACCACAAGAATCAGCAGGTCAAGGCGGAGTTGACTTACCTGTCGGCTCAACAGTCTTTGAAGGAACGAGATGACTGGTGGAACGCGAAGCCCGCTGTTTACGAGACGGTTGGCAAACGACTCAAGCACGGTGCGTTTGTTGAATACCACGCCAACGGTCAAAAGAAGTCTTCAGGCACGTATGAAGACGGAAGATTGACGGGGGATTTCGCAAGCTGGTTCGACAATGGACAACGCGAAACGCAGGGGCAATATACGCTCGGCACCGCTTCAGGTTCGTGGACATGGTGGCATGAAAACGGAATGCGTCGCGCCGAAGGGAGCTACGCAAATGGAACGCCTGACGGAGCCTGGACGAGTTGGACGCCGGACGGCAAAGTCGCCAAACGTCAGACTTACTCCGATGCCGGAAAGTCGGTGAGTTCTCATGGCAATCAGATGACGACACGATCACGTGTCAGCAGTCAAATTCGTCGTCCGCAGCGCTAGACGTTGGCACACGCTCAGTGTCCCGTTGAATCCGAAAACTGTCGCAATGGATCGTTCGAGAAAGAAGTGTGTTGTCTCGTACTGGACGACATTTGTTGATCGAACGATCCCAAGCACCTCGGCGCAAGTCATTACACAAAACGGCATTGGCCGGGACGATCTCGGAACCGTGAGGTACCGCTCAAAGGCTGCTTATACCGTGCGTGGTCTGGAATGATGCTTTCGCATTCAATGAAGCGAATCACCTCATTTTCGGCCACGCGACGTATATTCGCTTCAAGAAGGTTGCGGAAAACCGCTGCTTTTGTGGAGCGAAAGCCAGGGTTTGAAATATCGACAAGGAAAGTCGTTTAATCGCTGGTGCAGGCAACGTAGCTCGGCGGTCCCCGCCGAGAGTCTTCGGCGGAGACCGCCGAGCTACTTTCTGACCAACGGCAATGAATAGACTAATTGTCTGAACTTTCTGAATCCGCTTCAGCTTTGGGCTCTTCAGCTTTAGGTTCTTCAGCTTTAGGTTCTTCAGCTTTGGGTTCTTCAGCTTTGGGTTCTTCAGCTTTAGGTTCTTCAGCTTTAGGTTCTTCGGCTTTAGGTTCTTCAGCTTTGGGTTCTTCGGCTTTAGGTTCTTCAGCTTTAGGTTCTTCAGCTTTAGGTTCTTCGGCTTTAGGTTCTTCAGCTTTAGGTTCTTCGGCTTTGGGTTCTTCGGCTTTGGGTTCTTCGGCTTTGGGTTCTTCGGCCTCAGATGCCGCAGGATTTGCAGCCTCCGAAGTGTTATCAGCCGCGTTCATCACCGGCGATGTTTCATTCTCCGGATCATTACTCCCAAAGACGGCATTACCTTCCGATTCGTCGAGAATTTCACCCCCGCTGGTGCTTCGGGATCAGAAGGATCAGTCAGCGGATTGCTTCCCTGTTCAAGTCCTGTCAGCGAGGGAGCGTCGGCGGCCGGCGGTTCGGCAACTCTTGGCCTAGCGTTCCCCATCACGTAGACACTGGCACCGCAGAGGAAGATCCACACCAAAGCGACCACCGATGTGATCTTTGTGAACATGTCTCCCGCTTTGGTACCAAAGGCGCTCTGTCCGCCAGGTCCCCCCAAGGCACCCGTCAGCCCGCCCCTTTGCCACGTTGAACAAGCACCAACAAGATCAGAAACAACGACAGAAAGCAAAGTGTCAGTCCAAAGAAAACACCGGCCAAGCTGGCAACAATGATAGCGATCATTTATGAAATCCGTTTTGAGGCGACGCGGCCAATTCTTTTAGGTGATGGGTCGGAAATGAGGCGATTCGATCTAGTGATGATGCAAATGCGTCATTTCGGATCAGCCACGGTAAATGAAGGTCCGCTGAAAGTTAATCAACAATATTCTTTTAGGCCAGCCGCAAGTAAAGATATACCTGCCATTTTCGTGGTAGGACGGACTGGAAGTCCATCCTACGGTACGCTTTTGTCTGCCGCTCGCCTTAGTTCAAAGCATCTTGCCAGCTTCACGCTAATCGGAATAGACACCTATTCCGCAAGATCTTGCCTAGGCGGCAGCAATGATTGCTAGGAAATCTTCGGCTTTCAAGCTCGCTCCACCGACGAGTGCTCCGTCGATGTTCGGTTGCCCCAGCAATTCCTTGGCATTGCCTGGCTTAACGCTTCCGCCATACTGGATGCGTACTTTTTCGGCCGCTGCCTCACCGAACGTATCGGACAGCAGTTTCCTTATGTGTGCGTGAACCGCTTCGGCTTGTTCGGGCGTGGCGACTTTGCCCGTTCCAATCGCCCAAACCGGTTCATAAGCGATGACAACCGTCGGCAACTGTTCGGCGGACAATCCGGCAAGGGAACCTTTCACCTGTTCGGCGACAACGGCTTCGGTTTCGTTGGCCTCCCGTTGCTGGAGCGTTTCTCCGACACAAACGATTGGAACCAAGCCGGCTGCGAGCGCCGCATGGGTCTTCTTGCTGACACCCGCGTCCGTTTCGCCGAAAAACTGACGTCGTTCGCTGTGGCCAAGGATCACATATTTGCAGCCGACATCGGTAAGCATTCCAGCATTGATCTCGCCAGTGAATGCTCCATCGTCCTCGGCAAGCATATTCTGAGCACCCAGTCCGACGGCGGTCCCGTCGACGACGCTCCCCACCGCTGACAGATAGCATGCCGGTGGACAGACGCCAACCTCTGCTTGAGCATTCGACGCGAGGCCTTCCGCGATGGCTTTGGCCAACGCGGAAGCCGATTCGGCTCGGGTGTTTAATTTCCAATTTCCGCAAATAAAAGGCTTTCTCAAGGCCGTGTCTCCATCAATCGAGAGTCTAATTGTGTGTTGTCCGCCATCCGATTCGCTTCATTTAACGCGAAGGCATCATTTCGGACCACACACGGTATAAATGTTAAAGGCATCATTCCAGACCACGCACGGCATAAGTTTGGGGTTACGCCGAGGGAATCGAGTTTCCGAAAAATTCTGCCAGCTTCCGTATTTGATTCATCAATTCGGCGTATTGCGACGGGAGCAAGGCCTGATCACCATCGCTCTTAGCGACCTCTGGTTGATCATGCACTTCGATGTGAACACCGTCCGCCCCCGCAGCGACACCAGCCAGGGCGCACGCTGGAATCAAGGCGGGCTTTCCCGTCGCATGGCTCGGGTCGACGATCACCGGTAGATGGCTCAAGGTCTTGACCAAGGGAACGGCCGCCACATCAAACAGGTTGCGGGTCAGCGGATCAAAACTCTTGATTCCGCGTTCGCAAAGGATCACGTTCGGATTCCCTTGCGAGAGGATGTATTCAGCACTCATCAGCCAGTCGATCACCGTCGCGCTCATGCCGCGTTTCAGTAGAACCGGCTTGTTGCTGCGTCCAACTTCGGTCAACAGCACGAAATTTTGCATATTCCGAGCACCGACCTGAAGCAGATCGGCATACTCCGCAATCAGTTCAACATTGCGCGGATCGGTGACTTCGGTGACGACAGGCATGCCCGCTGTCGCCCCCACGTCCCGCAGAATTTTCAATCCGTCGATCCCCAAGCCCTGAAAGCTGTAAGGACTGGTACGGGGTTTATACGCGCCGCCGCGAAAGATGTTAGCCCCCGCGTTCTTAACGGCGGTTGCAATCCTCAGCATGCGATCGGATTCCTCCACCGAGCATGGACCAGCGATCATCGCCAGTGAGCCCCCTCCGACCTTGACGCCACCGACGTCGACGATGCTGGGCTGAGGGTGCGCTTCTAAAGACGCAAGCTTATAAGGAGGCATAACCGGCACAACCTGTTCGACGCCTGGAATTGCGTGCAGTGACTCAGCTTGCAGAAGTCGTTCATCGCCAATCAGCCCGATGATCGTACGATACGTTCCGCGACTCAAATGCGCGTCAAATCCCAGGTCCTTAACACGCGTTATCACGTGTTGGACTTGCGTTTCCGTTGCATCGCTTTTCAGAATCAGTATCACAGGCCTAAGGCATTGCAGTAAACGGAGTGCATCCAGACTTGACGTCGCGCGGGGAGCTTGTCGAAGCTGTGGGAGATGCGTGGAGCCAGTCCCTTCAGCTTAGCAAAATCAAGGATTCCGTCACAGGGCAGGATTTCGCGGATGTGGGACTTCAAACCGGAACGAGCATCTATACCGGGACGCTGATCCGGTCCAGGATTTCTCGGACCACCTGTTCCGCCTTCGATCGATCGCCCGCCAAAAACATGTCCTTCAAGACAATGCGATGCGAGAGAACTGGCAATGCAAGCATTTTAATGTCGTCGGGAATGACGTAATCACGGTTCATGGTCACGGCTCGCGCTTGGCAGCCTCGATAAAAACTGAGCGCCGCCCGTGTGCTGACCCCAACCTGCAATTGATCGTTCTTGCGAGTCGCGTCGACGACGGCAAGCAGATAGGCAATCAGGGAATCGTCGAATCCGACTTTTCTGACGGCTGCTTGTGCCCGCAGCACATCGTCGCATGAGACCACCGGCTTCAGGCCGTCGACCGGTTCCCCTTCGCTATGCGACCGCAAGACATCCCGTTCGACGTCTTGCGGCGGGTAACCAACGCTGGTCCGCAGCAAGAATCGATCGAGTTGGCTTTCGGGCAGCCGATACGTCCCTTCGAACTCGATCGGGTTCTGCGTCGCCACAACGGTAAAAGGACGCGGCAGGGGACGGGTCGTTCCATCGACGGAAACTTGTCCCTCGCTCATCGCCTCCAGCAGCGCACTTTGCGTTCGGGGCGGGGCTCGATTGATTTCGTCGGCAAGCACAACGTTCGCAAAGACTGGTCCTTTGTTGAACTCGAATTCATGCAAATCGGTTCGATAAAGATTACTGCCGACAATATCGCTGGGAAGCAGATCGGGTGTGAACTGCACTCGTGTAAAGATACCGTCGATGCTGCGCGCCAGCGCCTTTGCCGCCAGCGTCTTGCCGACCCCCGGCACATCATCCAGCAACACATGTTCCCCAGCGAGCAACGCGATCAGCAATGATCGCACCACCTCCGGCTTGCCAAGCATCACCTGTTCCATGTTGTTTTGGAGTCGCTCTGCGGTTTGAAATGCGAAGTCGATCATTAGCGGTGGCTTGACTTTATCAATAATGGACGCGTTTGATGTTGTCTTGCGACAACATTTCTCAGTTGATCTTGCGACGTGGTCGCTCTATGGAGATAGCACGAAAAGTCGGAAAAAAGGACCTTTGGTTCGCGACACTGGCTTGCGAGCTAACATGCTAAACACAGACAATCAATCATTCCAGGCGGTATCGCACCGACAAAAGGCAATCTGGACAACACGGACTTATACTGTGCGTGGTCCGAAATGATGCCTTCGCGTTAAGGCAAGCGGCAGGAAAACCCTACCAAACGTTCAACCTCACTGCCCTCCCCCTTAAAAAAGGGAGAGGGGGCAAAGAAAACTTTTTTCCGCGTTAAATGAAGCGAATCACCTCATTTCTGACCACGCGATGTGTATATCAATGATGAATGCGCCAGATGTTCTCTTGCGCCGATGTCTTCCAGTTGATCTTGCGACATAGTCGCTCTAGGCTTTCATGAACAAAAATCTTACAGACACCGCCCCCGATCCTCCCGATCCGCAGCCAAACGTTCACGAAACAGAGCCAGGCCGACCGATGGGACGACGATTTGTCGGACTATGGATCGCACTGGGATTCGTTGTGCTGTCGGGCGTTTCGCAATTGGCCGGTCCGTTCTCCGATCATCAGTGGTCGAACATTGTTTCTTTCGCTTGCACCGTCGTCGCAATCGCGTTCTTGTTGGTTTGGTGGGTCAACTATTTCCGCCACCGACCGTTCGTACGGATCGCACCAATGATACTGCTTGGTCTCTGTATCGCCACGTTCCTGGTCCTCTTTGAGTACGATGGCGTCAGCGGAGAGCTGGAGCCTTCGTTTTCCTGGCGTTTCGATACCGAGGAACGGGAGCTGCCGACACTGACCACGCAGCAGCGGGCCGTCGAAATCGACGCACCAGTGACGACGAAGTTTTCAGGTTTTCTTGGCAATCAACGCGATGGAACGATCCAGCGACGCGAATTCGCCACCGATTGGACCTCCGATCCACCGGTGCTTCTGTTTCGTCAACCAATCGGTGCGGGGTGGTCCGGTTTCGCGATCGCCGGAGATTACGGCTACACGTTGGAGCAACGTGAGGGTGAAGAATGGACAACCTGTTATCACCTCGATTCGGGCGAATTGATCTGGAAGCATGTCGAGACGGCTCGGCATGAGAACGCCCTGGGAGGCGTCGGTCCGCGGAGTACACCGAGCCTTGTCGATGAGCATGTTGTCGTGCAGGGAGGAACCGGGATTGTTCTCTGCTTGCGTGCGACCGATGGCAAGCTTATTTGGCGACAGGATCTGTTGCAGCTTTCAGGCATTGATCAGGTTGTCTCCGAAGAAATCGCCCCATGGGGAAGATCCGGTTCTCCATTGATTGTTGACGGCACCGTCGTCGTCCCCTTCGGTGGCGTTAATCCCGACGTTTCGGCGCTGGCTGCTTTCGATTTGGCCGACGGTAAACTCCGCTGGAAAACGTTTCGACCGGGAACTGCTGAGGATGCATCGCAAGCGGCAAAACTGGGGCAAAGCCAGATCAGCTACGCGTCGCCGATCGTCGCAAGCATTGCCGGACGCAGGCAGATCCTTTCGGTGAACGAAAGCGATGTCAGCGGCTACGACATATCGACCGGCGAAACCTTATGGACGCAGGATTGGCCGGGAAGTACGAACGCGGGAGCCAACTGCTCGCAACCGGTTCCGATCGACGAAAATCGCATTTTGGTCAGCAAAGCGTACGGCGGCGGCGGAATGCTGTTCGAGGTCGTGAAGAAAGACGGCGGTTTCGAGGCCAAGACGTTATGGCGGATCACGAATCTGCTGAAAACAAAGTTCAGTAATCTCGTGGTCAAGCAAGGGTTTGCGTACGGCTTGTCCGACGGCATTTTGGAATGTGTGGAGATTGAGACGGGCTTGCGTCAATGGCGTCAGCCTCGCAGCGGTCGCTATAAGCATGGACAGTTGTTGATGGTTGAAGATGTTTTGCTCGTGCTGGCCGAAGATGGACGGGTCGCCTTGGTCGCCGCGCAATCGGAGTCGTTCGAGGAACTGGCTTCGATCGAAGCGATCGTGGGAAAAACATGGTCCAACCCGGCCGTTGCCGGTCGACGCTTGGTTGTTCGCAATGCCGATCAGGCCGCGTCGTTTCTGTTGCCCGCCAGAGGAGAGAATGAATGACTGCCGATTTCCCGAAGCTCGATGTCCTTGTTGTCGCCCGCATCCGACGATGCGGAACTCGGCATGGAGAGCGATTCTGAAGATGCGATCCGAGGGCCGTAGGTCGGCGTGCTTGACCTGACGTCTGGTGAACCGACGCCTCACGGCTCGGTCGAACTGCGGCGATCGGAAACCGCCGCTGCGACGAAGGTCCTCGATCTATCGTGGCGTCACAATGCGGGACTTCCGAATCGTTCCCTTGAGGCAACGCTCAGTGCTCGTGAATTGATTGCCGGAATTTTTGGCAAACTCGTCCACGTTGGCTGTCGCGCCCTACTGGGAGGACGCGCATCCGGATCACACCGCGACAGCGCTTGTCGAAGCGGCCGATTTTGGTCAAGCTCAGCAAAACGCAAATGCCGGGGCAGCCGTATCATCCCGAACGGATTTACTACTACTACTGTGTGCATCTTAAAAATGGCGCCACAGCCGAGTTTCATTCTCGACATCTCTGATCAATGGGAAGCGAAACGTCAGTCGATCAGCATATCAGAGCCAATTTGTGACGGACGAGAAGCCGATTCACCATCGTTCATCGAACGCCTTCATCACGAAGCGGCATACTGGGGCAAGGTGATCGGCAAACGCTACGGCGAGCCGTTTGCAAGCCGTGAACCCGTTGGACTCCGCTCGCTGAAGGAACTTGTTTAAGCACCGGTGCAGATGTTTATACCGTGCGTGGTTTGAAATCTGCCTTTGCATTTCTTGAATCGAATCACCTCATCTTCGGCCAGGGCAACGTATTTTCGTTGAACGCTATGCCTTAGCGCCTGCGAGTTACGGGCTTTTGGGACGCCCGGCTTGCCGTTAAACACGGCATGCTGAAGACATGAGAGTTAGCCCAAGCGTTATGTGCTCGATGGTAATCACCTCAACGCGATGCGTGCAGAAACGCGATCAAGTCGGCGATTTCCTGAACGCTCAATGTGTTGACGCGCCCTTCGGGCATGATCGACAGCGTTTGCGGTTGCCGGAGATCGATTTCGTCCTCCGCGAGTTTCAGCGTTCGCCCGTCGATCATCTTGAGCGTCAATGACGCGGCGTCGCGGCCAACGATGATTCCGCTGTGAACTGTTCCGTCAAGCATGGCGATCGTCCATTGACGGAATTCGCTGGCGGCGACGCTCGCCGACGGCGTCAGAAGACTTTCGATCAATTGTCGTCGCGACAACCGCGCGCCGATCTTTGTCAATTCGGGTCCAATGTCCGTTCCCGTTTCACCATGACGATGGCACTTCAGGCAATCGGAAAGTTTGCCGTCCTGACGAAGTAGCTCCGCACCCTTCAAGGGGTCGCCGCTGATGGCGAGCAACTGATCGATCGTCACCGCCGGACGCTTGGGTTGCTCGGACGGCGGGAGGAGGCTCTCAAAGATCGCGCGAATGTTCGGATCCGATGACGCCAATCCCCGTTGCTTCGCGCGTCACCCTGTCGATCGGTGAAATCGCCTTGCTCTTCAATCCATGAACGATCTGCATCGCTGCGGAAGTTGATTCCAGCAACGACGCGGTGTCCTTCGATTTCCAGTCGATGGGAGAACGCGACTGCACGCTGGGCATCTCGCAACCCACCGCCACAGCAGATCGGTTCCATGGGGTCGACTTGGCGTGCCCCAGCGGCGGCATGTGCATGGTCGACGGTGCTGACGCGATAATTCAATACCGACTGCCAGGTGCCGCCGGAGCGATGACCCTGCTTGATCGAGCCCAAGTCACCTCGCAAAGGCAAGTGGTTGATCGTTGCGGACTGCGGCAACGGCAAGTCGAAATTCAGTTCCAGCGGTACGGTCCTGCCAGCGTGGCGACGATGACAGTGGCGCAGTTGGCATGCAGCCATGACCGTCACGCAATTCGAGCGTCGCATCGCCGTGACTGCTGACGAGTTGTCGCGAATCGTGTTCCTGAAAGAAACGCTCGTTGGTCAATCCCAACCGGACGGCAACCTGATCGACCGGTTGCTTGGCGAATTCTGAAAAGCTTGCCAGTTGCATCGGCTCAAACGCCGCAGTGAACTGATTCCACATATTGTGGCATCGTAAACATTCCGCCCGCGATGCGATGCGATATTCTTTGCCGCCACGCCAAGCGAGGTCGGAGACTTCGAAGGTTTCGCCGTTGGCGTCGACAAGCTCCGCATCGTCGACCGTCTCGTTCCATCGGTAACTGTAGGCGTTCCAAGCGTCCCCGTCAAAATGCAGGACTTGCGTTTCAACAGGTTGCGATCCCAGACGGATTGTCTTGGCCAGGACCGAGTTTTCCGGCCACGCATTTCGACCGCTACCTTGCCGTTGCATGCTGGTTTGTTCCGGCAACGCGATCCAACGAGACGCCACAGCGCCGTCGCGCCACATCGGTTCATGAATCTCAAATCCATAAACCCCAGCGGACGGTTGTTGCTTCGCCACATCGGCGAATAATCCCGTCTCGCTTAACCGCGTGGGAAACGTCGATTTTCGACCAAACTTAGGATTGCGAATCAATCGAAACAAGGTTGACGGGGTTCCGTAGTGGATGTAGTACAGATCGCCTTCATTTCCCAAACCGAAGGTGGCGATCTTGTGCGGTGTGTCCGCAATCCTGGTTGGTTGCACAACGTCACTGTCGCTGGTCTTGTCGGGATGTAGCGACCAAAGAATGCCGGTCTCATAATCGCCGTAGACATAGGCGCCTTGTAATTCGGGCAACCGGTCCGATCGATATTCGTAACCGCCCGTGATCGACGCGGCTTCGCTGTGCGGATGCGCCGCCACCGGGGGAGAGATGGGAGCCAGATCGCTTTGCAAATGTGGCTTGATCGGGTTCTCACCTTCCATTGCGCTCCAACCGTAATTGCCTCCCTTCTCGACCCGATGGATCATCTCCCAAAGTTCCCAGCCGACGTCGCCCAGCCAGAGACGCCCTTTGGAATCGAAGCTCATTTTCCATGGATTGCGAAAACCGAAAGCCCAGATTTCCGGACGGACTCCGTCCCGATTCACATAAGGGTTGTCCGAGGGAACGCTGAAGGGGCGCTCGCCATCGCCATGGTCGATATCGATTCGCAGGACGGCGGAGAGCCAGTCCGAATTGTCCTGCCCGGTGTTCAGTTCGTCCGGTGGGTTGGGGGGCGTCGCATCTCCGGTCGAAATGTACAACATTCCGTCGGGGCCAAACTGCACGTTCGCACCGTTATGTCCGCCACGTCGCCAAGTCAATATGACTTGTTCGGAATCAGTTTGAACCTGCGGTATACCCGCCGTATTTCGCTGGAATGTAAATCGTGATAAACGCGTTCCGTCCGATTCAGGCAAACTGTTGTCGGTGTAGGTGACGAAGACGTAATGGTTTTGTCGCCAGTTCGGATGGAATGCCATTCCGTACGCGAATTCCAACTCGGGGTGCAATTGCCGTAAGTCGATAAACAGATCCGCCTGAACACTTTCGGCGGGACTTTCCGGAAAGGACCAAATCTGACCTCTTCGCTGCATCACGAACAAGCGACCGTCCAATGAAACCATCTCCAGCCCTTCGTCGATCTTCACGTCGGGAAAGACTTGTTCCCAGACGTAAGGCAACGGCGGATCGGGGGAACCCTGGATTCGGGATTGCGTCCAGGGTGATCGCTTGATTGCGGATGGATCATCGCCGATGGCGTTTAATTGACAGAGAAGGCCACACAGCCCAACAAGAACCGAGGAACTGTATTTCAATCGCATCGATCAATCCTACTGTTGAATCTTTATCAATGATGGACGTGCTTGATGTTATACCGTGCGTGGTCCGAAATGATGCTTTTGCATTTCATGAAGTGAATCACCTCATTTTCGGCCACGCGACGTATATCTTGCGATAATGTTTTCAGTTGATCTTGCGACGTGGTCGCTCTAGGACAAACGGCACCCAAAAAACAATCACCAATCACTGCAATTCCGTTCGCCGCCCGCGTATACTACCGCTCATGCAACGCTATTATTCTCCTAATTTAATTGGCGACGAAACCGTCGTGCTAGTGGACGAAGAAGCGCATCACGCCGCACATGTGATGCGGGTCAAGCCGGGCAATCGTTTGCTGCTGTTCGATGGCGACACTCATGAAGCCGAAGCGACCGTTGAATCGGTGACGCGGAAAGAAGTTGTTTGCCGAATCGATTCGGTTGCCGAAGTCGATCGCGAGGCCAAACGTTTGATCGTGGTTGCGGTTGCCCTGCCAAAGGGAGATCGAGCGCGAAGCGTTATCGAGAAGGCGGTCGAATTGGGGGCCTGGGGGCTGATTCCCGTCGTCTGCAAGCATTCGGTCGTTGTGCCTGGTGAGGGGCTTGCGAAGCGACTGCAACGCTATGTCATCGATGCGTCCAAGCAATGCGGTCGCAATCGATTGATGCGTTTGGGTTCGAGCATCCGTTTCTCAGATTTGGTTACAACGAATGTCAGCGACCTGTTTCCCGGCAGCGATTTGGATTCGGCAACATCTTGGACTCGCATGGTCGCGCATCCAAGTGGTGCGACGATGCCGACGGACGACAGTCGTCCGCTGATTGTCGCCGTCGGACCCGAAGGTGGTTTCGATGATCAAGAAATTCAACAAGCCATCGAGGCGAACTGGGATTGTGTTCAGCTCGGCCCGCGAATTCTGCGCGTCGAAACCGCCGTCGGTGCCATCTTGACGATTAACGCTCTTTGAAACGAACAATCAGGTTTCCACACGGGTGAAAATCATTCGTCCCGCACTCGTCTGCAGCGTGCTGGTAACCGTCACCATTAATTCCTTGTTGATCTTGTCGCGGCCTCCTTCCACGACGACCATCGTGCCGTCCTCCAGATAGCCGATCCCTTGATCTTGCCCTTCCCCCGCCTTGATGACGCGCAGTTGAAACTGCTCACCCGGCAAATACATCGGCTTAAGCGAATTCGCGATTTCATTCAGGTTGATCACAGGCACATTGTGAATTTTGGCGACCTTATTCAGATTGAAGTCTCCCGTGACCACCTTGCCTTCCAGGTGTTTCGCCAACAGGACCAACTTCAAGTCGACCGCTTGACCCGAAAATTCTGGAAGCTCGCGATCGAAGATTTGCAAGTCGACATCATCGTTCGCCCGCAAGCGATTGAGTACGTCGAGGCCGCGTCGCCCCCGGGCGCGCCGCAATTTGTCGCTGCTGTCAGCGATCCCCTGCAGTTCGCTGAGTGCAAATCGCGGCATTATCAATTGATTGTCGAAAATGCCGGTGCCGACCAAGTCTTCGATGCGACCGTCGATCACCACGCTGGTATCGAGGATCAGCGGCTTGAAGCCCTTCACTTCGCGAACGAATTCGACGTAGGGAATGATAAAGCGAAAGTCGTCCTTCGTTTGCAGCAACAGACTGATGCATACGTAACAATGGATCATGCCCGTGACCAACCGGACAGGCGTTTGATATTGCTCAGCCAGCAACGGTGCGAGGGCGATCGTAAGGACAAACGTCAGTAAGACGCCAACCAATAGGCCGAAGTAAATCGATGAAATCGTATCGATTCGCTTGGTTGGAACGAAGATGTCGAAGGCGATGACCGCGATCGCCAAACCCATCACGATGCCGAAGTTGGCCCATGGCACCCACGACGGCGTGGAAACTTGCATCGAACTGTTGGCGGCTTGCACGGCATAGTTGATCAATGCCGATATGCCCCCCGCCACAAGCAGAAAGACAACACGTAGAAGAAGTAAGCTCATCGATTTCAAAGCCTTTCAAAGCATAAGCGTTTCTAATGGTGCGGCGATGACACCCGATATAAATTTCGCCTGATTCAGAAAACGGAGTTTCGGTACAGCGATCAGAAGAATCGCGTCGGGAGGTGGAATGAAAAGCGAGTGCCCGCAGCCATCAACATGGCCCATACCGAGGTCATCACAACGTTGTCGAATCCAATCGTACACGACCATCATATTCCATTCAGGTCGAATTGGCTGCGGGATATGTCGTTCTGTTGACGAAATTTAACCAACAGTGTGGTTTTCAGCCTCTACAAGCAGATGAAATGGCTGCCCGATACTAAGCTTTGTAAAGGTCGTCGAGTTCCTTGGCGCTCTTTTGAATCATTGCAAGTAAGCCATCGTAGTCATTTCCGTGGGCAATCATCTGAGCCCCCTGCCTGCGGAGATTGGCGATATTCTCCAGCGACATTCCAGGAGCCCCCCAGAATTTCTGGTGCTTGGCGGCTGCCGCGGCGACGTCGGCGTAAGCTTGAGGCAACGTAACGTTTGTTTGCGTGCGGCGGATTCGCAAACCGAGGTCCCCGGGACCAACAAACAGCCCGTCGACACCCTCCACGGCGGCGATGGCGTCAATATTCTCGACCGCTTGAGGCGTTTCAATTTGCACGACAAGAAAGGTCTCGGCATTGGCGTGTTCGACATACGCATCCCCGCGAACCAAGAATCCGGCATCCAAGCCAACGCCATCCTGACCACGATCTCCCACAGGGGGGAACTTCACCGCTTGTACCAGTTCGCGGGCTCTTTCGACCGTCGAGACATGAGGAATCATCAGTCCGGTCGCACCGTCTTCCAGATAACGGTACAGCCGGGATTTCTCCAGCGTCGGTGGTCGCAGCATGCAGTCGATATCGAAGCGATGAAAATAGGCCAGCAGCGTTTGGATTTCTCGGTCGGTGAAGGCCCGATGTTCAGCGTCGAGCCAGATACAGTCATAGCCGCAATGAGCGGCCATCTGAATGTATGCCGGGATGAAATGACCGAACGAACACATCCGCACCGGTTCGCCAGCACGTACCTTCGCCAATGTTTTGCTGTGACGCAATGGAAGAATCCTTGTTCCGAGTTTTTACACCGTGCGTGGTCTGGAATGATGCTTTTGCATTTAATGAAGCGAATCACCTCTCGGCCACGCGACGTATAACTTGCGTACGAAACGTATCGGTCGGCCCGAGTGCCTCAACCCACGCTACGATTCCGAACGGCAAGAGTATCGCATGAACTGACACGGTTGGCGAGACGGTGTTATGATTGGCCGCTCACGCGCAGTGCCAAGTTCAGTAAAAAAGCAATGACTCTGTTTCAATACTGAACGCGTTTGATGTTATCTTGCGTCCATATTTCTCAACTGAACTTGCGACGTGGTCGCTCTATGAAAATACTTGTTACAGGTTACGGAGGGTTTCTGGGATCGGAAATCGCACGTCAATTGATCGAGCGTGGCGATCATGTCGTCGGATTTGGGCGGCGATCCTATCCGCACATGAGCGATCTTCCGATTCAAACGGTCTGCGGCGACATTCGTCGCGCCTCCGATGTTCGATCTGCTTGCAAAGGGGTTGACGCTGTGATCCACACGGCGGCGATCGCTGGTGTGTGGGGCAAGTATCAGCGTTATTTCGACATTAACACGCTGGGAACCCAGCACGTGGTTGAAGGTTGTCGAGAACATGGGGTCCGAACGCTGATTCATTGCAGCAGTCCAAGCGTTACCTTCGGCGGTCGAGATCAGTCGGGGGTCGACGAATCGGAACCGTACCCAGAAAGGTACTGGTGTGCGTATCCAAAAACCAAAGCGATGGCGGAACAGCACGTTCTTGCGGCCAACCAGCCTGGGACGCTTGCGACCTGCTCGCTTCGACCACATCTGATCTGGGCCGCCGATGACCCGCATCTGTTCCCAAGATTGGTTCAGCGGGCGCGTAGTGGCCGTTTGATACGCGTTGGATCGGGTGAGAATCTGATCGATACGATCCATGTCCGCAATGCGGCGCATGCGCATCTGCTGGCTCTCGATCGACTCAGTGGCGGCGACCTAGCACCTGCTGGGCGAGCCTTCTTTTTGTCGCAAGATGAACCGGTGGCCTGCTGGTCGTGGTTGTGCGAGATCCTTCGCGCTGCGGGGATCGATCCGCCGCGTCGGTCCATCAGTTATCGAGCGGCGTTCAATATAGGTCGCGCGTTTGAATGGCTCTACACCGCAACGCGACGACAAAGCGAACCACCGATGACACGTTTCTTGGCTGCTCAGCTTGCCAAAGATCATTATTTCGATATCTCGGCGGCGAAACAATTGTTGGGATACAAGCCCATCATCTCGTCGGAGGAAGGACTGGCTGAGTTGAAAGAACAATGGACATCGAAATAGCCGCGTTCACGCCGGATCGACTTGAAATCGATGACGTCACCATTTCAACGTTGCGATGGGTTAAGATGGAGTCTTGACGACGTTTGCCAAACTCGGCGGGGACCGCCGAGCTACTTAATTGATCAGCCGTTGCGTAGATTTTCCCTGAACGAATACGGTTTAGCATGCCACCGATTTATCTTTCATCCTTTGCGAAGTTTCGTCGACGTGCTGGACGACGGTCTCGACGAATGCATCAACTCCGCTGCATCCTGTTTGTTGTCGGCTGCATCGCATCGAATTTGAGTGCTGACGACTCCTTTCGTTCCGAAGTTGCGGCAATCTTTGAAAATCGTTGCCTTTCGTGTCATGGCGGCGATCAGCCCAAAGGCGGTTTCTCGTTGCAAACCGCGGATGCTTTCTTCGACAGCGGGCATGTCGAACCGGGATCTTCGTCATCCAGCGGATTGATCGATTTGATCACGCCGCAAGGCGGCGAAGCGATGATGCCCAAGGACGCCGCACCTCTTTCGGAACGTGAGCTCGCGTCGATCGCAAAATGGATCGATGAAGGGGCTCGTTGGCCCGAGGGTTTTGAACTGGCCGAAGCGCACGTCGACGATTTTGATTGGTGGTCGTATCAGCCTTTGCAACAGCCAATGGTGCCGACGATCGACGATCCGTGGGCGAAATCACCGATCGATTGCTTTATTCTGGAAAAGCTGCGTGAGAATAACTTACGTCCTTCGCAAGAGGCGGATCGACGCACGTTGATTCGTCGCGTCACCTATGATTTGATCGGTTTGCCCCCTACGCCTGAAGAGGTTTCGCGGTTTGTCAACGATCCCGATCCGCAGGCTTACGCAAATCTTGTGGAGCGTTTGCTCGAATCGAAGCATTATGGCGAGCATTGGGCGCGTCACTGGTTGGACGTGGCCAAGTACGCCGACTCGTGCGGGTACGATAAGGACAAGCTTCGCCCCAATGCCTGGCCCTATCGAGATTACGTCATCAGGTCGCTGAATGACGACAAGCCCTATTCGCAGTTTGTGCGGGAACAGATTGCCGGCGACGTCTTGTTCCGCGGGCAACCCGATGGCATTGTGGGACTCGGCTTCTTGGCGGCGGGCCCTTGGGATTTCATCGGTCACGTCGAAGTCCCCGAATCGAAGCTGGATGGAAAGGTCGCTCGGAACCTTGATCGCGACGATGTGGTCTCAAACGTCTTCAATACTTTTTGCAGTTTGACGGTTCAGTGCGCCCGTTGTCACAATCACAAGTTCGATCCGATAACTCAGGAGCACTACTACGGATTGCAGGCGGTGTTCGCCGCGATCGATCGGGCAGATCGTTCGTTCGACCTTGATCCGCAGATTGCCGTGCAACGCCAGGACCTGGTCGCGCGTCGGCGGAAGCTGCTCGATGAACGAACGCGCCTTGAGAGTGAACAAGTTGCGGCCGGGGGACAACCTTTGCTCGATCTGAACGCGCGGATCGATCAATTGCGAAATCAGTTGAAACCTGTTTATCCTCCCGAACATGGTTATCACAGCCAGGTCGAGAAAGAGGCGAACGTTCCCAAATGGGTTGAACTTCAATGGGACTCGGAAATCGCCCCCAAACGCATCGTCCTCCATGCATGCAGTGATGACTTCAACGGCATCGGAGACGGCTTCGGATTCCCGGTGCGCTTTAAGGTGGAGGGATTTGCGGGCGATCAGGCGTCGCACGTTCTGATGGACGCATCGGAGAAAGAGTATCCGAATCCGAAGCTGGAGCCGATCACGATTGAAGTTCCCGCAGCAATGAAGCTGAACCGCATACGAGTGACCGCGACTCAATTGGCACCTCGGAAGGATGACTTTATCTTTGCATTGGCGGAGCTGGAGGTCTACGCCGGGGATCGCAACATCGCCGCCGATGCGAAGGTCCAGTCCGCGGATTCGATCGAGGCCCCGATTCGATGGCGTCGCGCGAATCTGATCGATGGTCATTGGCCACGTCGTGGCGAAGAGAGTTTGTTGCGGGAGTTGGAACAAGCCGAGGCGGATCGGGAAGCGGTCATCTCCGAAGTGACAACGCCATCGATGATCGAAGACCGCCAACGTGTGAAGCAGCAGTTGGCCGAGGTTGAATCCGCGTTGCATGCTTTGCCTGCGGAACAAAAGGTCTACGCCGCGACGACTGAATTTGAGAAGCAAGGGAATTTTATCGCGACCGGTGGAAAGCCGCGCGACGTCTATGTGCTTGCGCGTGGCGAGATCACGATGCCCGGCGAGCTTGCGACACCGGGTGTCCTGCCGCTGATAGAGGATCTCGACTGGCGGATGAACGCTGAACTATCGGAAGCTGAACGAAGAGGGCGGTTGGCTCTCTGGGTTACCGATCCCGAGCATCCTCTAACATGGCGATCGATCGTCAATCGGGTCTGGCAGTACCATTTCGGCGAAGCGATCGCGGCGTCGCCGAACGACTTTGGTCGGATGGGCGCGGAGCCGACACATCCGCAGTTGCTCGATTGGCTGGCGGTCGAGTTTCGTGACAGCGGGCAGTCGTTGAAGTCGCTGCACCGTTTGATCGTCACCAGCAATACCTACCGCCAGACGTCCGCTCACGACCCTGTCGCCGCCCAGACCGATGGAGGGAATCGTTTCTTGTGGCGTGCCAATCGTCGCAGGCTCTCCGCGGAAGAGGTTCGTGACTCGATCTTGGCGGTCAGCGGTAAGATGGATTGGTCGATGGGGGGCCCCGGCTATTATCTCTTTGAACTGGAAAAGACCCAGCATTCCCCTCACTTTGAATATCATAAGTTCGACCCACGCGATCCGGCATCGCATCGACGCAGCATCTATCGCTTCATCGCCCGATCACAACCCAACCCTTATATGACGACGCTCGATTGTGCCGACTCGTCGCAGAGCACGCCACGGCGTAATGAAACGCTGACATCGTTGCAGGCGCTCAGCCTGATGAACAATCAATTCAACTTGGTCATGGCGGAAGCGTTTGCCGAACGCTTGCGCAACGGGTCCGATCAATTGCCGGTTCAAGTGCGAACGGCGTTTGAATTGGTCACCCAACGAAGCCCGTCGGACGGGGAGACGCAGCGGATGATCGACTATGCGACCGAGCACGGCTTGGCGAACTTGTGTCGAATGCTGTTCAACCTGAGCGAGTTCGTTTTCATCGACTAGCGTGCATGAAGCAGGTTGATGGCGGCCTCGCGAATCTGGTCGACTCTGCTTGCGTCTATTTCACTGAGCAGCGGAATTTGCGGGCCGGTTTCAGCGATCGCTGCCGAAGCGATTGCTTGATGCAGAACGCGAATCGGATTGATCTCGTTTCGCAGCGACTCCAACGGAAGGAACGTTTGACGAATGGATTCGGCTTCGTCCAACTTGTCCGCGTAGATGGCTTCGAGCATGCGCTGCGAAAGGGCTGGAGCCACGCAAACGCACCCAGACGTGAAACCCGTAATGCCGAATTGTTTCAGGTGCGCGATCGCTGGCTGTTCGCCAATGCCGCTGACAATCAAACGTCGATCAACGACATCGACCAGCTTTGTCAGGAAGGGATCATTTGCTGGATCATCGCGTACAATCGCGTATTTGATGAACGAGACCAGACCATCGTCGACCAGTTTGGCCGCCCCGGCGGGAGAGATATACCCTTCTCGCTTGATGTACAAAACGGCCGGACGTCCCATCGTTTCCACGAAATGCCGAAAGCCTAGCAACAAGCCCGACTCGGTCATGACGCCTTCGGCGGGCAAGACCATCGCCGTGGGAAAGGGAGTGTCTTTCAGCAGATCGGCTTGATCCATCATCGATCCGTAGGCTGGACCGACCGATGGCACGACGAGCGTTTCCGCTGAGGCGATCGATTCGAGCATTTCCAGCAGCGCGGCATATTCCGTCAGCCGAACGTGGTAAAGATTTGCATTGCCGCCGTACAACAGCGACCGGACGCCGCCGGATTCAATATGACGGACAAGTTTTTCGTTCTCGGCCTTGCAGATTTTGTAATCGTCGGTGCGGCAAAGCGGGGGTACGGCGATGATTGAACTGCGTAGGTTGTCGTAGGTTACGGGTGAGGTCTGCATGGGAGGGTGCGCAAGGTAACAAAGTGGTGACGGGATGTGTTTTCAAATGATGCACGGGACCCGAGCGGCCCGCAACCCGGCAATCCGTCATAATCGTCAATGTCAAAATAAGCCGATCTCAAAAAGACTTTCGATTAGAAAAGCTCTGATGTTTAGCGATCAAGCAATGACTGCGGGGTCGATAGCATTTGTGAGCACCGCGCGGTGTGACGCATAACTGCGTTCACGACGCCGAGCTGCACTCCCCGCCCTCCCGCACACCTTCCAAGCTTGAACCGAGCAAGATTGTGTTGAAGAGGTTTGGACCCAGCCGCGTCGCAAAGCCGCTCAACGATTGGACCCTGACACCTCCTGCCTCCAGCAGTGTCGCGATCGTGATTGTTGTTTGGACTTGAACTCAAGTCATGCGTGGGTGAGAAACGTACGCTTTTAATTTTAGGGAGATCGGCGATGCGTCGAATGATCCTACCTGTATTCCTGGCCTTTGCATTTGTGAGTGCAAACGCCGCGAATGTTCAAGCCTTCGGTTGCTTGGACAAATTGTTTGGCCACAATAGCTGTTGTGACAGCGCTTGCGATGCCTGTTGCGAGCCGGTTTGTGGCTGTGAGCCAGTTTGTGGTTGCGAACCAATGTGTGGTTGTGAGCCAGTTTGCGGATGCGAACCTGTTTGCTGTGCGCCTCGCAAGAGCTGCTTGAGCGGACTGTTTGGCAAGATGTTCAAGAAACGAAATCACTGCTGCGAACCCGTTTGCGGATGCGAACCCGTTTGTGGCTGTGAGCCAGCATGCGGATGCGAACCAGCTTGTGGCTGCGAGCCCGTTTGCGGTTGTGAACCAATGTGCGGTTGCGAACCAGCATGCGGATGTGAGCCGGTTTGCGGATGCGAACCAGCTTGCTGCGCTCCTCGCAAGAGCTGCCTGAGCGGTTTGTTCGGCAAACTGTTCGGCAAGCGAAACCACTGCTGCGAGCCAGTTTGTGGTTGCGAGCCAGTTTGTGGTTGCGAGCCGGTTTGTGGCTGTGAGCCAACCTGCGGCTGCGGATTCTAAGATTTCCGCCTGTGATTCGATTGCAAATCTGTCAACCGACACATGTTGCAGACGAATATTTTGAATCGAGATACCGATTCAGCAAGACCTCGGTTGCGTTTGGTGCGACCGAGGTTTTTTCATTTCACGAGACAGTCGGCTGTCGCGTCGCCAGCACTAGTTTTCCCTGCACGAATTGCTGGCTAAAATAGTTTATGCCCTTCATACGATCACTGGATCGTCCCAACACGTTTTGTACCCAAGGAAAGGTAACAATCAATGTCCGCTGAAGAAATTCAACTTGATGCCGAAGAACGCATGGAAAAAGCGGTAACACACTTGAAGACAAGTCTGACGGGAATCCGACCGGGTCGCGCGACCCCCGGCTTGGTGGACTCCATTCGTGTCGAAGTCTACGGATCGCAAACCCCGTTGAAACAGCTCGCGTCGATCGGTACGCCCGAGCCGCAGCAGATTGTCATCCGGCCCTACGATACGTCCACCATCAAGGAAATTGAAAAGGCCATCGTGGCGGGCGATTTGGGACTCAATCCGCAAAACGATGGACGAATCATTCGTTTGAATGTTCCGCCGCTGTCGACCGAGGTGCGCAAGAAGATGGTCTCGCGCATCAAGGAACTGGCTGAGGAAGCAAAGATTTCCATCCGAAACATTCGTCGCGACGCCAACAAGGCGGCGGACAACGAAGAGAAGGATAAAACGATGAGCGAAGATGATCGCGATCGTGTAAAGAACGACATCCAAGAACTGACAAAGAAATACGAAAGCCAAGTCGGTGACCTAGCGAAAGCTCGCGAGAGCGAAGTGATGGAGGGATAGGCTGTTTCCGTGAGCGACACCCAGAACATATTGTCTTGTCCGAAGTGCGAGGCACCGGTCCGAGCAGGGCGTGAACTAGCCGGTTCTCGCGTCCGTTGCCCGCGATGCGGCAACACGTTCAAAGTTCCGGGGATCGTCGCAACGCAGAACGATGACGATGATTGGCTGACGCTCAGCGAACCGCTTGACCGCACGAAACCGAAGCCGCGGAAAAGTGAACCATCGTCAAGTCCCACCGCCTCGCGTGAGGCCGCTTCCACACCAAATCCCAAACCCGCCCAGTCCACGCGACCGGCGGGTGATGACGAAACGGATGATGTCGAAGTCGTGGACGACGATTCATCCGACTCGTCGTGGTTGGATGATCTGCCTGACATGGCCCCTGTTTCTCCCAAAGTTTCCAGCCAGCACGGATCGCTCGACGATATCCGGCTCGCCGAGTTGGGTTTCCCCGATTTGAAGGTGTCCGATCTGGATGGCCTCCAGTTGCCCGAGTCGAATCGCAAAGACGCGGGTGACGCGAACCAGGGGTCGGAGGGGAAGCCGGGGGCCGAGTGGCTCGACTTCGACGACTGCTTGCCGCAAGAAGTCAAGCCGGTCGAGGCGGATGAGGAGTTCCGGTTTTCGTGTCCGATTTGCGATACAGCCCACTATGCGCGCGTCGGCGATGTTGGGAAGCAGGTGAAGTGCCCCGATTGCACTTCAAAGATTGTGGTCCCTCCCGCACCGAAGGTCTTGCGTCCCTACAAGCCGCCGGCATCCAGTGGCGGGGGGTTCCAGTTAAAGGATTCGGTTCCGCGTGACGAACGACGTGAGGCTCTGTTTACGAAGTCCGCCGAGCAATTATTGCGTGAAGCCGAAGATACGCAGATCGACGACGAGATCGCGGCGTTGTATGAGAATCCCGATGTTGCGGGTTGGTTTCGCGAAGTTTTCGCCGGTTGGTCCGACCCGCTGCTGATCTTCCATTTCGTTGTGATGGGATTCCTTTTTACAGCGTCTATTGCCGCTGTTTATTTGTTGGGGAACATGAATCCCGCGATCGTTGCCTCCGTTGGCGGGACCGCCTTTGTCGTGTGCGGCGTTCTGCTCGGATCGGTTTGCATGAGCATTGTTCGCTCCGTGGCCGAGAACGAGCCCAATGTGAAACGATGGCCGATGCGAAATCCCTTCTCCGCGGCATCGTCTGGAATCATGGCGTTTGTCGCTTTCGTGTTGTCAGCCATTCCTGGAGGCATGCTGGGAGCTTTGATTGGTGATCCGCTGTCGTTGTTTTGGGGCGTGTTCGTCATGATCAGCGTTTGGATACTCCTCCCGTTCATCCTGCTGTCGATGTTGGACAATCGAAGCGTGTTTGTCCCGTATTCCAAAGATGTGGTGCGGTCCTTCGAGCAATGCTCCGAACCGTGGGGCGGCATGTATTTCTCGTCGGGGCTCTTCTTCTTTGCTTATTTCATGTTGCTGCTGGCACCGCCTGGGATGGGGATCGTTAAAGCCTTTGTTGCATCGGCGGGACTTGTCGCGCTCGCCTTCACCTACGCACGAATGATCGGCAAGGTCGCATACGCGATTGGTCAGCCGGTCGATCAAAAGAAAAAACCATCATGATCGGTGTCGACATCACGGTTTTCGAACCTTGAGCAACATCGGCCAGCTCGTCGGACGTCCTTTCACCGTAGCCCGCAAATGAAAGAGCCGATCGGTTTCGGGAACCCAAGGGGCGGCGGTGATGAAGAACTCGCGTTCGGTCTGACCTTCGGGAATCATGAGTCCATTGAGTCCGATATTGTCGACGTAGACACCGTGTGGCAAATTGCGTCCCGAATCCTCCCGCCCGAATTCGATGCGATCTTTGAAGTCTTCTCGCTCGGCGATAATTTTCGCCGAGACCGTTTCACCAGGATGGATCACCAATTCGAACGGCTCACTCGCCGGAGTCCACTCGATCGGCTGATCCAACTCCATCGGCACCAAGTGCAACAGCAGCGAGTCGGTGTCATTGACTTCCAGCTTGCCCAGCGTTTCGGCCGGTTTGCGGATTTCAGAATCTCCCAACTCCGCCGACGCAATCAACTGAACGGGAGGAGCGTCCGCTTCGGGAGACTTCGCCGTGGGAAGAGCGGTGATCGTACCGACGGCTTCGAACTGGCCCTTCTCGATCCACAATGGTGTCGTCGCACGAAAGCCTTCGGGAAGATTCTCGATTTCAATCTGAATGGGACCTTCAAATCCGTCCCTTCGTGCTGCTCGGACGGTAAATTCGGCTCCGACCCCACGACGAAGTACTAAGTCTTTCGCCGTCACGGCGATGTCGAAGTTCGGTTGCGGATGGCGGATTGTCAAGCTGTAGGCGAAGTCATCCCCACCGAATCCGCGTGCATCATCGACGCGAACCAAATACTCACCGTCGGCGGGGCTGACGAATTGTAAGCGTGAATCGCTCCCGGCGCGGCGCTGCGGATCATCGTCGTTGCTGTAGTAGACCTTGAACACCGGCAAACCGTTGGGCAGCGGTTCGTCCTCGGGTGCCAGTGGACGAACGATGTAAGCTGGTTCTCCCAACGCGTGCGACGACGCCGTCGTCCCGAAGTAAGTCATGCGATTGCCGAAACCAGGATAGACCTCGAATCCCGAATCGGGACCGCGAGGATAAAGCCACAATCGAACGACTTCGCCGCTGCTGTACAAATACTCGTTCAGCTCCATTTCCTGCCAATTGTGGAGGCGAAAGTCTCCCGTCTGCGTACTATCTTTCCCACGAAAGGTGAAGTAGCTGTCACGAACGGCCTGAAGCTGCGCGCGAAGAATCGATGCACCGTCGACGGTCAATACTTCAATTCTCGAATCGAGCGGCGACTTTCGACTTTGTGCGGCAATCTCAAAGATGATCGCTTCCCCGGCCTGAGCGCGAAATTTGAAGTAATCCGCTTCGCCGTGTCCATCCGCGGAAAGAGAGATGAGTCCCGTGGTTGTCGATGGCCACTGGATCGACTGGGCTGACCCGGGCTGATCGTTTGGCTCGACCTCTTGATGCGTTAGCAATTCCTTGGCGTCTTCGATCTTGGTAACGATGACATCAGACGACATCTCCTCTGTCGACTTAGCAACGGTCCCGTTTGTCGGCTGGGGAATCGGATGTCGTTGCACGGAACCAGCAAGCGTTGTGGCGATCAGTGTCCGGCCAGCGTCGACAATCTGCAAACCCGAGGGGGCGCTATCTAGAGACGGAAACTGATGCAGCAAGCGATAATCTCGACAGTCCCACAGCTTGACCGATCCATCCTCGGCGGCGGTGCAAAGAAAATCTTCCGCCGGACTGATCGCGATGGCCACAATGGGACGCTCATGCGCGAAGCGAGCAACCAACAATGGACTAATTTGCGATTTCGATTTGTCCGCAAGTTTCCAAACTCGAATCCGATTGTCGGCTCCAGCCGCCACAACTTGTCGTCCCCCCGAAGCGAATGCGACGCAGTACTGTTCCGCCAGCGGCTGCCCCAGAGTGCTGAGCCTTCGTCCAGATTCCACGTTCCAAAGCTTCACCGTTTCGTCGCCGCTGGCGGTCGCCAAGACCTCTCCCGACGGATCGAAGCGGACCCCATAGATCGAACCGTTGTGTCCGGTCAGTCGCTTGAACTCTTCACCGCTTTGCACATCCCAAACGCGAACCGTCTGATCATATCCTCCAGCGGCAACGCGTCGATTATCGCTGGTGATATCGACGGCATAGATCGTGTCCCCGGGTGTTTCCCACGTGCGAGTGAAAGCCTTTTGCGACACGTTCCATAAGCCGATATGTCCCGATGCGCCGGCGATACCGCTTCCCGTGATCAAATAATTTCCGTCTTGAGAAAACCGGACGACGTTGACTTTTCCGGGAAATCCATTGACCGTCTGAACGACTTCCTGCGTTGTTGCATCCATCAGGTCCACGGTGCCGAAGCGAGCCACCGCCAATCGATTGGACCCCGCATGGTAGTCGATCGCGTTGATCCGTTGGTGACTGTTGGGAACCGGTGGGACCTTGGGGAAACGCATTGTCGCCGCATCGTCCCCCGGAGGCGTTGCCCCCTGACGAATCCAACTTGCAATTCGCTGAATCTCCTCAGCGGTCGGTTGCGGTTCGCCATCGGGAGGCATCTTGGGTTCGCGTTTACCGGTCATCAACGCGATCAGGCCGCTCGCTGCGTCATTGCCGACTTGAATAAACGCCGTCTCTTCGATCTGTTTCGGAAACGCGCCGAACGAATCGAGTCTGACGTCCGACTCGGCTTCAGTTGCGTTGTGGCAACCGACACAGTAACGATCCAACAGCGGCTTGACATCACGCGTGAATTCGACCGTCTCTTGCGCGTTGGCGACGGAAAGACAAACACAAAAAAGAACGGTCAACAGCGGTAGAATCGATTTCATGTCGAAGTCGTGGGGGCAAAGGAGCTTTAAAAAAAGGGAGCGTTCAGAACGGTGGTGGAAGTGCCTCGCAAGATCCGCCCTACGAGAGCATCTGTTTCTTGACTGGACAAATCCGCGGTTCAGCGCAACCAAACGTTTCCTCCATTTTACGGGAGGTAACCCATCGATACCATCCATTCGCGACATCGTTGAGGCCAAGTGACAACGGGATTCTCCGACGGACGCATGCCGTAGCCGTGCCCTCCTTGTGGTAGATATGCAGTTCCGCCGGAACCTTATTCTGCTTCAAGGCGATGAACAGTAGCGCGGCTCCGATTGCGCGATCGGCATCATCATAGGTGATCGCTGTGAAGGTAGGAGGCGTCTTGGCGTCGACCTTGACCAGTGGATCAAGCTTCGTTGCGTCGGATTTATCGACGAGGTACACCGGGTAGATCGGAATCAGGAAGTTCGGTCGCGCATCCACCTGATCAGCGACGTCCACCGGCGGATAGGTCTCCGTTTCGGCATGCGTTCCGGCCATCACCGTCAAATGTCCGCCAGCCGAAAAGCCGAGCATCCCGATCCGCTCTGGATCGACGCTCCATTTTTCCGCCCGCGAGCGAACCAAGCGCACTGCGCGTTGGGCGTCCTGCAACGGCAGTTCATGCGGTGTTTCCGGATCGCGTCGCGGAACACGATACTTCAGCAGAAAGGCGGTCACACCGATTGAATTCAACCATTCGCAGATTTCCGTTCCTTCGTGATTGTAAGCCAGGATATTGTACCCTCCGCCTGGACAAACGATCACAGCGGTTCCGGTGGAGGCGGGGTTCGCCGCCGGATAGACGGTCAACATCGGTTCGCTTACGTCGGTCAGCCGAATGATTGGACGTGGCTTTTCATCCTTGCTCGGCATGATCCGTTCCGGACCGATTGATTTCGTTTCTCCGGGTGCTTGATCGGGCCAGATGCGGATTGTCTCCACCGATTGCGCGTTACACAGTGGGGACACAAAACAACCGGCCAGCAAGGCCACGGCAAAATAAACTGGGTTCATGGGGAGCATTCAGTTTGGGGGAAAGGATTCACAAAGCGACTTCGTCGCACGTTCAATCGAGCGAATCACCTCACTCCTTTCCGCGCGACGTACCGGCAAACGTTATTAAACGTCGCGTGGCCGAAAATGAGACGATTCGCTTCATTAAATGCAAAAGCATCGTTTCAGACCACGCACGTTATTAACACCGACACAATCAAGTTGCAACCGTACGGTACATTCCTGTACGTACACTAGTGCAATCGTCTGGACTGATAAAATCCGCTGACTTGTAATGGATTTTACTTGCTCCGCGTTGCAAAAGATGCAACAAAGATTTTTCTTGGCGGGATGGATAACATAGACTGCGGTCTGACCGACTTTCTCGGGCATCGAATGTTGGTCCGTTTGAATGATTGAATGAATTGCGACGTCGCAATCCGAACTGAGGGGCACTTCATGACCGACAAGTTAATCGAGTTCTTGATTGTACCGTTTTCAGAGACATTTCCACACTTTGATGCGTCGCGTGCCGACGAGAGATCGCCAGCGGGGGAGCGCTGTCGTCTGCTATGCGTTGCTGATCGTTGCGATGGGAATTATCGACACGGCCCTATCCCGCTGGGACCCATCGAATCACCGTCTTGCCATTAACTTGATCTTCAATGTCGCCTTAATGGTGCTGCCGCTGATATGCGTCCTCGTCTTCGGACGCGTCGGCTTGGCGACGATTTTGTGCGTCGTCGCCATCTCGTTTGGTTTCTTGTTGCAGTTTTATTTTTCGCGACAGATGATCCAACTCAGCTATCTCGCCCCGGTGGCTCCCATTGTTACGATCGTCAGCGGTCGACGAGCGGGAGTGATCACGTTCGTGTCGCTTGCGATCGCGATTTTCGGCGTCGTTTCATTACCTCCCGATGCAACATTCGACACCCGCCGTTTGCGGCCACCTGAAATCGAGGGAATAACGATTCTCTTCGTTTCGTTTGCCGCGATGCTCGCCGCGTTATGGGCCGCCGCCAGTGAACAGGCTAGCGAGGCACGACGCAAACATGCCGAGGAACGTGCCGAGGATCTGGATCGGATGCGATCGCTGGGAGCATTTGCCGGTGGTGTCGCACACGATTTCAATAACCTGTTGACCGCGATTCGCTGTCATGCGGAAGTGCTTCCCGAGAGCATGGATCGGCAAGGGATTTTGCGCGCCGCCGATCATGCATCGCGATTGACCAGCCAATTGCTGACCTTGGGACGACGACATGCGATTCGTTTGGAACCGACACCTTTGAATGAAGTCATCCGAGACAATGAATCAACGATCCGATCGCTGTTCGGTGATCAACGATCGGTTCGATTGAAGCTGCTGGCGGAACATGACTGGGTCTTGTGCGACCCACTTCATATGCAACAGGTGTTGCTGAATCTCGTCACCAATGCTCGGGATGCGACGTCCGATAAAGGGCACTTGAGCATCACGACGCGATGCATCGCTCCACCGGAAGGTACCAGCGAAGATGCCGCAGCGGAATGGATTGAACTGAAGGTGAAGGATAATGGCGTTGGAATGTCGAAGGAAAATCAGCGACTTGCAATCGAACCCTTCTTCACGACAAAGCCTCGCGGATTGGGGACCGGACTGGGACTGTCAACGGTTTACGGCAACATTCAGCGCATGGGGGGACTGCTGGAGATTGCGTCGATGCCGAATCAGGGTACCTCGGTGATCATCCGCCTGCCACTTCTTACGGATCAGACGGATGCATCGATCGCCGCGCGTGATGAACTTCATGCGCCGTCGGTCAGCTCAACACCCATGTCCATCTTGGTGGTCGACGACAATTCGCATGTCCTCCGCCTGACGCAATCGCGTTTGGAGAAGATGGGACATCATGTCGAAACGGTCTCCAGCGCCGTCGATGCTTTGAAACGCCTGCGCAGCGGCAACATCGACTTTGTGATCGTTGACAGTCGCATGCCATTGGTCCGCGGATGGGACCTTGCGAAGCAGGTCAAACTCGAATACCCGAAGATGAAGCTGGTGATGATGACTTCCGTGAACGATCCGTCGGTTGACGAACGTGAGCTAAGTTCCATTCAAGCGGCATTGCTGGTGAAGCCCTTCGGCGACCGACAGATTCGGCGCAGTTTGCAGCGAGCGCTAATGCTCAGCCAGAACTGATGAAGCGACCGGTGTATAATGATGTCAGCTGGCGACTCGATCAGTCGCCATTTCCGTCATTTCCGCCATACGCCCACCTTTGTTAGATTCTGGACCTTCCCCAACATGAGATCGCCCCTGCGCGAAGACGACGCCTATCATTCTTTATCTGCAGTTGGCCAGCTTTGGCTCCGGCACGGCACTCGTCGCCGCCGCCAAAACTGGAATTCCTATTTCCCGCGGGAGCTTCAATTGGAAGCACCCGGACCATCGTCGCCAACGGAACTTTCTCGGATTGGCCGCCACAGGTCTGGATCGATCGTGAAGGGGTGCAGATCGTTCCCAACAAGGAGAAGGGGAAGCTTGATGTCACGATCAGCCCCGACGCGGGGGCGTCTATTTCGTTCGCCTCTTTAATGACGAAGGTGCTTCGCAAATCAGACCCTTTCTCGTTGACGTCCTTCCAGCGATCGATGAAGCGGAGCCGAACAATGCCTTGAGTGACGCGCAGACTGTCGACGCCGATGGCATTGTTGATGGAACGCTTCACAAGTCGGGCGAAGTCGACCGCTTCAATGTCTCACTGAAAAAAGGCAGCACATTCGTCGCCGCTTTGCAGGCGAATCATCGACTTGGTTCGCCGATGGACAGCGTCTTGCAGATCAGCAACACGGACGGCTTCGTGTTGGCCCAAAACGATGACGATGTCGGAATTGATCCGAAACTCGTCTTTGAAGTTCCCCGCGACGGTTCATACATCGTCAACGTCTTTGCATTCCCGTCGACCCCCAACAGCACAATCAATTTTTCTGGAGGTTCATCGTACGTTTATCGCCTGACGCTCGCGACCGGTGGTTTCGTGGAGCACTGCCTGCCATTGGCGAAGCAACGGACGGAGGATCAAGTATTCTCTCTTCAAGGCTGGAATCTACCCGCCTCTGAAACGCAACCGAAGAGCATCGCTGGTTCGGAGGACAATGTCTATGTCATCCATCCCGAAGCGACGTCATTTGTCGAAGTCCCCAACGTCGACTTGCCGGTTTTGGCGGAGTCGGACGTCAAAGCTGATACTCCCATAAACGTGCCCGTCGTCATCTCGGGCGTCATCTCACAGCCAAACGAAACGGATTCCTACGTCATCGAGGGTGTGAAAGATAAATCCATTCGATGCGTGGTTGATTCCGATGCCCTCGGGTTTCGGCTTGATCCTGTCGTTGTGCTCTGGGACAGCACCGGGAAACAGATCAGCAAGGCGGACGATGCTTCGCGCGACGTTCGTGATGCAACGTTGACACATAAATTCGCCGCCGATGGGATTCATCGTTTGACGGTTGAAGATCTCTACCACGACGGTGGCGCACGCTATGCCTATCGCCTGACGATCACTGAGTCGAAACCTGAATTCAAACTCTCAGTACAAGCGGAATCATTCATCGTCAAGAAGGGAAACAAACTGGAGATTCCGGTGACGATCGAACGCGAGAAGGGGTTTGATGCGGAGATCGAAGTATCCGTATCAGGCACACCGGACGGTATCAAAGTCGCGCCGGCAAAGTCGGAAGCGAAAGGAGATACAAGCAAAGCCGTAAAGCTTGAATTGACTGCGGGGGATCAGTCGTTCAACGGACCGATCGTGATCACCGGTCGTTCAACCGGCGAGACTTCAATCGAACGACACGCGCAGTTTAAGGTTGCCAATACGCAGCAACGCTCCTCAAAGATCTGGCTGACAATCACCAAGTGATCGCCAGCCGAGGGGTGTATGACACGGTTTGCAGAATTTGACTTGCATTGCCGATATGCCTTTGATGGCAAGCCGCTCACTCATCGCCTGCCAGCAGAAACTGCTGATCAGCCACCGAAGTCGTCGTAGGCGATGTTTTCCTGCTCGACACCAAGGTCTTCAAGCAGTTTAAACACTGCGGCATTCATCATCGGCGGACCGCAAATGTAATACTCGATGTCTTCGGGAGCCGGATGTTCCTTCAGGTAATTGTCGTACAGTACCTGATGAATGAACCCGACGTATCCCTTCCAGTTGTCGCTCGGCAACGGCTCGCTGAGGGCGATATTGAATGTGAAGTTTGGAAACTCTTCCTCGATCTTGCGAAAGTGATCAACGTAGAACAACTCTCGGCTGCTTCGTCCGCCGTACCAGTATGATACCTTTCGTCCGGTCTTCAGATTCCGGAATAACTCGAACAAGTGACTACGTAGCGGCGCCATTCCAGCACCACCACCGATATAGACCATCTCCGCGTCGGTGTCCTTGATGAAGAACTCTCCGTAAGGACCACTGATCGTGACTTTGTCACCCGGTTTCAGGTTAAAGATATAGCTGGACATCTTGCCGGGAGGCGTATCTTCCGGAGCGCGCGGCGGCGGAGAAGCAACACGCACGTTGAGCATGATGATTCCCTTTTCACCGGGATAGTTCGCCATCGAATATGCCCGCACGACGGTTTCATCAACGGTCGAAACATACCGCCAAACGTTGAACTTGTCCCAATCCTCGTGGAATCGGTCCTCGATTTCGAAGTCCTTGTAATAGACCGTGTGCGGTGGACATTCGATCTGAATGTAACCCCCCGCTTTGAATGCGACATCCTCACCCTCAGGCAACTCAAGAACCAATTCCTTGATGAAGGTGGCGACATTATGATTGCTGCGGACCGTACATTCCCACTTCTTCGTTTCGAACGCTTCTTCGGGAACCTCCACCTTCATGTCTTGCTTAACCGCGACCTGACAGGAGAGCCGCTCGCCACAGGATGCTTCCTTTTTGGAAATGTGATTGCGCTCGGTGTCGAGAATCTCGCCGCCTCCGTCGAGGACGCGAACTTTGCATTGTGCGCACGTTCCGCCTCCGCCACACGCACTCGATACAAAAATGCCCGCATCCGCCAACGCTCCGAGCAATTTGCCGCCGGCCGGAACACTAATGTCCTTTTGGTTATTGATGTTGATTTTCACATCACCGGAAGGAACAAGGATTTTCTTGGCACCGAGAATCACTCCCACAAGCAGGAAGATCACCACGGTAAACATAAGAACGCCAAAAAAAATGGTCATGATAGGTAACGCTCGTTACAAATGAAGTTGTTTGAACATGCTTCGATACAGAGGCTTCTCGACGGGCGACGAAACCTCGTCACAATGAACTAGATTCCGCCAAAGGCCATAAACGCCATCGCCATCAATCCAACGGTAATAAAAGTGATTCCCAAACCCCGCAACCCCGGGGGGACATCGGCGTACTTAAGCTTCTCGCGAATACCGGCCAAGGCTGCGATGGCCAGTGCCCAACCGACGCCGGATCCGAATCCATACGTCACGCTTTGAACAAAGTTGTAATCGCGTTGAACCATGAACAAGCTGCCACCAAGAATCGCGCAGTTAACCGTAATCAACGGAAGGAAGATTCCCAACGCCGTATAAAGCGGGGGAAAGAAGCGATCCAGGACCATTTCGAGAATTTGAACCATCGCCGCAATGACGCCGATGTAACTGATGAACCCCAGGAACTCCAAATTCAACGAAGCGTACTCGGTCCCTAGATGGAACGTCTTGGCAAGAGCCCCTTCTTTCAACAAGTGCTGAAAAATCAGGTTGTTCGCCGGGACGGTAATCGACTGAATTACAATCACCGCCAGCCCCAAACCGACGGCGGTCTTGACGTTTTTGGAAATCGCCAAGAACGTACACATACCCAAGAAGAACGCAAGCGCAAGATTCTCGATGAAGACCGACTTCATGAAAATCGTCATTAAAGATTCGTTCATCGCCTAAGCCTCCTCAACTTGTTCAGGCTTCGCCGCACGAATGGCCCAAATCATGAAACCGATCAGAAAAAATGCACTCGGGGGGAGCAGCATCAGGTTGTTTGGGTTGTACCAACCGCCGTTACGTGTCAGTTCCATCACTGGATAACCGAACAGTGAACCATTGCCAAACAACTCACGGAAAAATGCAACGACCAGCAAGACAAAGCTATATCCGAGTCCGTTGCCGATACCATCCAGGAAACTCATGCCGACACCGTTCTTCATCGCGAAACCTTCGGCGCGTCCCATCACGATACAGTTGGTAATGATCAACCCGACAAAGACCGACAACTGTTTGCTGATGTCGTACAGAAAGGCCTTCAGGATCTGATCGACCACGATAACCAGGGAAGCAATCACGGTCATCTGCACAATGATTCGGATATTTCCGGGGATAAACGACCGGATCGAACTGACTGCGGCGTTGCTTAGCGCCGTGACGAAGATCACGGCCAGGCACATCACCGCCGCAGTACTCATCTTGTTCGTCACGGCGAGCGCCGAACAGATACCGAGTATCTGCAACGCGATCGGGTTGTTGTCGACAACCGGACCAAGAAGCACATCTTTTGATTTCAAAGCAGCCATTAGGACTTCCCTCCCGCTGATGGAAAGTGCGTTTTCAATTTTTTCAAGAACGGGCCAAAGCCATCTTCGCTGACCCAGTACTGCATCAAGTTGGTAACCCCGCGACTTGTGATCGTCGCCCCGCTCAGGCCGTCAACCAAATAGTTGTTGTTCAACGGGGCGGGCCCTTTTGCGACGCCAGCGGCCGGCAGGCCGTCATCGCCGTAGATCTTGAGGCCTTCCCACTGTTTTTTCCAATCCGGGTTATCAACTTCGCCCCCCAAGCCTGGAGTCTCGGCGTGCTCGTAGAAAGTGATCCCCTTGATCGTTACCAAGTCGTTTTCCAGAGCCAGGAAGCCATAAAGGGTTGACCAAAGTCCGTTGCCGTAGACCGGCAGAACAATTTGCTCCAACGAGCCGTCATCGCCTTTGACCAGATAGGCTTTGGCGATCTTCTCACGTCTTGCAAGTCCAATCGGGTACTCCGTCTCGCCGACCACGGTACTTTCCTTCGGATTACGAGCCGCTTTGCGAGGATCGTATGTCTGCACTTCGTCATCAGGCGCGTCGACAAACTCTCCCGATTCGATATCGACTAGTTTCGTTTCTATTCGAGCAAACAGGGTTTCGACCTGCTCTTTTGACAAGTCACTGGCTCGAACTCCAAGAACGTCCCGCGCCAAACCGGTCGCATCGAGAATGTTCTTCTGAACGTCGAGCGCCTTGTTGACTTCCTGCATCGGCTTCAACGCGACGGCCGCGATGCTCACCAAGCTTGAACAAACCAAACACAGTACCAGAGCGACCAATATGGTATTGGCCATTGAATCACGTGGTGGCATAACGAGCGACCCTCCGTTTAACGTTTGCTTGAGCAACGTAGTAATCGATTAATGGTGCGAAGACGTTGGCGAACAGAATGGCCAGCATGATGCCTTCCGGATATGCCGGGTTCACCACACGCACCAGGATCGTCATGAATCCGATCAAGAAACCGTAAATCCAGCGTCCCAAATTCGTCATCGACGCGGAAACGGGATCAGTCGCCATAAAGACGGCCCCAAAGGCAAAGCCGCCGACAACCAAGTGCCACAATGGCGGCATCTCATACATCGCGTACTTCTCACTGCCGATCACGTTCATCAAAGCCGCCGTTGCCACGGCGCCGATAACCGTACCGACCATGATTCGCCACGATCCAATGCCGGTGGCGATCAAGATGACCGCCCCGATCAGCGCCATCAGCGTGCTCGTTTCCCCCATTGAACCGGGGATCGTGCCAACAAAACATTCCATCCAAGACATCGTCTGAAGGCCCCATGACGTATCAATGCCACCGGCAACGATCTGTCCGGCATCGTTATAGACGCCGGTGACTGGAGCCATGCCGGTTCCGGGAACTGCGGAAGCCATCTGCCCCAAGGCCGTGGCACCGCTGTAGCCATCCACGGCGGTCCACACGCGATCGCCGCTGATTTCGCCCGCATAGGCGAAGTAGAGGAATGCTCGCGCCGTTAGTGCAGGGTTCAAGAAGTTCCGACCCGTTCCGCCGAACACCTCCTTCCCCACAACCACGCCAAACGCAATCCCGACCGCAACCTGCCACAACGGAATCGTCGGCGGAAGGGTTAACGGAAACAACAAGCCTGTGACAAGAAACCCTTCGTTGATTTCATGACCACGAACGACACAAAAGAGCGCTTCGATGTGACCACCGACAAACATACAGACGATGTAGACCGGCAGAAAGTGAAGTGCCCCGAAGACAAAGTTGTCGATGAAGCTGTCGGGATTGCGTCCCAGACCCAAGGCTTTTTGCACCGCGAAGTGCCAGTCGGTTTTCGCGAGCTTGCGGAGCGGAATTTCCGAATCGGGAACCAGTTCGTACTGGGCCGGCGTCAGAATCTCAAAACCGGCCGCTTCCATCTTGGCCATCGTCAAATTGGCCTGGTAGCCCGTATTCCACATCGCAAACAAAGTGCATGGAATCAAAGCTACGACAACCATGATCATCATTCGTTTCAGATCGATGTTGTCGCGGACGTGTGTGGAACCTTTGGCAACATGCCCAGGTGTGTACAGAAACGTGTCGGGCGCTTCGTACATGGGATGCAAAATTGCCAGCGGAGAGCCCTTTTTGAACCATGGCTCTACCTTCTGGTCGAGAAAATCTCGCAGCGCTTTCATGATATTGTGTTACGATGCTACGTTAAAAGGTTGGATCAATTCGTTGATTCGGCGTCGGCATAACCAACGAGTAAAACTCTGTTTCACTTAAACTTGTTCGTTCCAGGGCGGTTCCCAGCAACCATTCGATGGGCGGGGAAAACCCGTTGCAATGACGTTGTCTCCCGCTGGCATTAGCCCTCAATTTCGATGGTCGTCAGATTGTCGCGAAGGATCTCGCCATATTCGTACTTACCGGGACATACGAAAGTACACAACGCGAGATCTTCCTCCTCCAATTCCAAAGCTCCCAAGTTCTGGGCATCTTCGGTGTCGCGAACAATCAACGCTCGCAGCAACTGAGTCGGAAGGATATCCAGCGGCATCACGCGTTCATACGTTCCAATCGGCACCATCGCGCGTTCGCTGCCGTGTGTGCCGGTCGTCATGGCGAAACGCTTGCCGGGAGTCATCGCCGATGCGAAGACTCGGGTGATCGAAAACTTTTCGAAGCCAGGCTTCTGCCATCCCAGGAACTCGCGGTCGTTCCCTTCTTTCAAAACCGTAATTTGATTGTGATAGCGACCAAGGAAATTGCAGGGTGCCTGAGTCTTGCGGCCTCCCAAGACGCTGCCGGAAACGATGCGAAGATTGTCACCGTCGGTTTCGCCATCGGTCAACTGAAGAATGTCGGCCCCCAATCGTGTCTCAATCAAACGCGGATTCTTCACGCATGGTCCCGCAAGCGAAATGGTTCGCGAGGGATGAAGACGTCCGGTTTCCAGGAATTGACCAATCGCAACGACATCTTGATAGTTGACGTACCAAACGGTTTTACTGGGACCGACGGGATCGAGGAAATGTATATGGGTCCCCGGCAACCCGGCCGGATGCGGTCCCGCGAACTCGTGAATCGAAACACCTTCGACGTTGGCTTGCGGCAAGTTCGTGTCGGGTGACTTGCAAAGGAACGTCTTGCCCTTCGTCAACTTTTTGATGGCGTTGAGTCCGATAGCGAAGGGATTTCCCTTTCCGCCCAGCACGACTTCGGGATTCGCAGCCAGCGGATGTGTATCGATCGCTTGCACGAATATGGAACTGGGGACGCTTCCTGGAAGGGGAACCTTTCCGTAGGGACGCGTCCGAAACGCCGACCACAATCCGCTCGCCGTGAGCGCCTCGGTGATCTGCTCGGCCGTCACCCCGGCCAAGTCCTTGAAGACTTGAAACTCTTCACAGTCGTCTCCGTCAACTTCAATCACAATCGACTGAAAGCGACGTTTCGCGCCGCGGTTGATCTCGGTGACCGTGCCGCAAGCGGGAGAAGTATAGGTGACGCCGGCCGTCTTCTTGTCGGTGAACAACGGTGTACCAAGCTTGACACGGTCTCCGACACCGACCAGCATCGTCGGCTTCATGCCAATGTAGTCGTCTCCCAGCAATGCAACACGGGTGACGATCCCCCCTGACTCGATGATTTGTCGCGGTTCACCGCTGATCGGCAGGTCCAAACCTTTGAGATTGTTGTCATTCTCTACATCCGGTTCGTTTCAAAATCGAACCGCCTAATAAAACTTTTGTCAATAATGGACGCGTTTGATCTTGCGACGTGGTCGCCCTAAGTTTATCTAAACCAATTGTGAAAAATTTCACAAGGCCTCTATCAAATGAATCCCGATACTTCAAACTGGCAGTTTCGGGATCAGCATTCAGGCCTTTGCGAGCACATCATAGCGGAACTGTGCAAGACTGAAATGGCCCGTCAATTCAGAATCCGCAAAATCTCGGCGGAAGAATCGCACATCATTCACGAAGGCCACTCGCGACAACTCACGCTCACTCTTATACGTCGCGTGGTCAGAAATGAAGTGATTCGCGTCATATATACGTCGCGTGGTCGAAAATGAGGTGATTCGCGTCATTTGACGCAAAAGCATCATTTCGGACTACGCACGGTATAACGTGAAGGTATCATTCCAGATCACGCACGGTATAAACATACTATTGCACAGTCACGTTGTTCTGGCAACGCCAACCTTTTCGTGGATCGCCGCAGGCGGCAACCAAAGTCCGCGCATACCCAGACAGAAAGGCATCCCATGTGAAAGTGGAGGCGACTGCGGGGGCCGTTCTCGACAGCTCCGTTCGCAGTGTTGTGTCCGCAAGCAGCCGCGTTAACCCTGCAACAAGGGCTGCTGGGTCGTCCTTCGGAACAAGCAAGCCGTTTTCTCCATCGCGAATGATCTCGCGTGGTCCGCTATCGCAATCGACGGACAAACAGGGGACTCCCGCCGCCATCGCTTCCAGCAACGCGTTGAAACCTTCGTATCGACTGGTCAATGCAAACGCTTCGGCTTGTTTCAAAGATCGACCAAACGTCCTGAACCCATGGCAGCAACTGAACTCTGTCGCCAACTTGACGCCGGTCGATTTGATCCTGAAGTGTTACGCGACAGACTCCCTCCCCATAAATCTTCAACCGCCACGGGTTCAATTCCGGCGGAAGCGCTGCGAAAGCATCGATCAAACGGTCGACTTGCTTCTCGGGGGACAAACGACCAACGGAAACCAACGTCCTTGTCTCAGCGGCAACTCCACGCCCGATAACGTCAGGCGGCGGCGGATCGATCGCGGCGGGAATCACCACAATGGGTGAGCGCGTCCACTTTGCGACCGTCGTTCCGGCCGCTTGCGTCTGCACGACAACCGCCGCAGCCGAGCGGTAGTACCAACGTCGCAGCAGGGACCAAGAGGGACCAATGTGTTGATAGGCAGGCTGCGTCCGTTCGGAAACGACCACCGGGATGCGAAGCGGTTTGCACGCGGCGAGCGCGACGATATTCATGCGGTCGCAAAAGCTGAGAACCACGTCGGGTGAAGCATCAATGATCGCTTGCCGCAGCTTGATAATTCGCCTTCGATTCTGCACGACCGCATCGATCGATGACCTGCTGTCGGCCAGCACGTCCAGCCCGACGCGTCGTACCGCCGCTTCGCAGGGATAGCGATCATTCGCCGCACGATCTAGAGTGATCAGCGTAACGTCATGATCTTTGGCCACGCGACTGGCCAAGGCCGCCATGACCCGTTCGGCCCCCCCTCCTCGCAACGAATGGATCGTGCAAGCGATCTTCATGCGATTTTAGGCCGCTGAATCGGATCGAACTCGGGCATCGAGGGTGCTCGTCGTGGATTGCGATACAAAACTTCCGCCAAAAACTCGGGAGAACCTTGTACATTTGAGCGATCGTAATGCCAATCGCGATCGCTTGGGACCAGCGCGCAATCCAGGGGCCAGGGATGAAATAGCTCTTGCCCCAAGGCGGCCATCAGTTTGCTTGAATCCATCGTTACATTGCCGGCTCGCGGCGGCATCGGTCCGGCATCGATTCGAGGGCATCCCATCAGCAACGCCGGATCGTATCCTCCGACCAAGTTCACGATTTGTGCGATCTGATAAAGACTCAGGTAGCGTGGTCCGCCACAGTGGAAGAGTCCCGACAAATCGTTCACCAACAGACGTTCCAGCACGCCAATCATGCAATCTGTATATGTCGGCGAGCGGACTTCGTCGAAGTAGAGCGTCGCGGGCAAGTTCTTTTTGAAACGCGATTGAATCCAGTCGATCGCGCCCGCATGCCCATTGAAGCTGACCCCCATTGGCAACGAGATTCGCAGAACGCACGCATCGGGACGTCTCTCCAAGACAACCTGTTCGGCCAACACCATCGTCTTGCCGTATACCGTTACCGGGTCGGGTGTGTCCTCCTCGGTGTAAAGTTCCTCCCGAAGCCCCGAAAAGACCAAGTCGATCGACAAATGAATTAGCCTCGTTTCGGTTCCGATCGCCGACAACATATTCTCAACGCTGGTGACATTGATGCGATGCGCCATCCGAGGATCCAGCTCGCACGATTTTAGCGCGCAGGAGCCTTCACAGTTGAGCACCGCCGCGGGTTGGACGGCGTCAACGATCTGCCGCCAGCGATCCAAATCGTCGCTGTTGCATCCCAGGATTCCGTCCCCTGAAAGCGGCCAATTGTCTTCGCGTCGAACACCGAAGACTTGCCCAGGAAAGCGAGTTCGGAAATAGCGAAAGGCGTTATACCCAGTGACACCGGCAATTCCGGTGACAATCAGCGGCAGGGGAATGCGAGATTCCAACGTCACGTTTTCAATGGTCCTTTATCAGCCGACAGAAAATCGAGATTCAACGATTGATCATTACGTTCAGTCAAGTTAACGCGAGGATACGGTCTTGTGAACGGTCGATCAAGAAGACCCGACGATGAAAACGGCAGGGCTATTTCGTATTCGCCGCTCGCATCAAGGCTGTTGCACGACGAAACCTGTGGCTGACAATTCTTCCGAATTGACTTTTAATCGTCCATGAGGTCGAGTTGGATTTGAATGATCTCATCGGAGCAGTCGAAGAAGGCATCGACGATCCGTGAATCGAATTGCGTTCCGCTCCCCTCGCGAATGATCTCAAAGCATTTCTGCCGCGGGAACGGGTCCTTGTAAGGCCGCTTGCTGGACAACGCATCGTACACATCCGCGACCGAAACAATTCTTGCTTCCAGCGGAATATCGTCGCCTGCGAGTCCCAGCGGATATCCCTTGCCGTCCCATCGTTCGTGATGGCACTGGGCGATCTTCGCCGCCAACTTCAACAGTGGGGAACAGGGATCTTTCAAGATTTGATTACCCAATGTCGCATGGGTCCGCAATACTTCGAGATCCTTGCCCGATATCGGAGCGATGATACTGCGTCCGAAGGCGCAATGCCTCTTCATGAGTTCGTATTCGTCAGCATCCAATCGTCCCGGCTTGAGCAGGATGGCGTCGGGGATTCCGATCTTGCCGACATCGTGCAATTGCGCGGCAAGTTCCAGCATGGGAATCCGCTTGGTGGGATAACCGATTCGTCGCGCGATCACGCCGGCATAGCGTCCGACACGGATCACATGGTTTGCGGTGTCGTTGTCACGATGTTCCGCCGCACGCGCCAAACTGAGAATGAGCTGTTGTTGGGAAGCCAGCAACGCGGCGGTTCGCGCCTTGACCTGCTGCTCGAGGACCGCCGCTTGCTGCGAAAGACGATCGTGATGCGCCTTGAGCGCAAGGGCGTTGCGGACGCGGGGAATCAGGTCATGCGGGTCGACCGGCTTTTGCAGAAAGTCGTTCGCACCCAGATCCAACGCCGTCTGTTTGGTGCTGGGGTCTTGATCGGCGGTCAAGATCAGAACCGGCAGGTGCTGTAAAACAGGATCGGCCGACAGGACGCGAAGGATGTCCAGGCCGCTGACCTCCGGCATCTGAATGTCCAGCAAAAGAACGTCCGGTTTCTTTTCATGAATCAAAGGCAACGCGTTGTGAGGGTTGCTGGTGGTCACGAATTCGCGATAACCGACCTGCTTCAGATATCCCTGAACGGTCAGAATGTTCATCTCGACGTCGTCGACAATCATGATTCGCGACGACGGCCCAGGGCTTCCGTTTCTCGCATGCGCAGCACTCACCGCCGGTCGACCCGGCAGCGGAGTCGCCGCGGCGACTGGCTTGGGAAGTTCAATGGTGTTGCTGATCATCTAACCTGGGGGGGTATCGCAATTCGTTTTGTTCTTTGTGCGAGGAGGAATGACGTGATTTGCTTCGGTGATGCAAATGGGACAATCCGTCCCATGCTCGCTACAGTCTTTCCTCCGAACGAATTGTTGGTCGCGATGAATGCATCGAAGCGAATTCCTAGCCTTCCTTTTCACAAAGTGAGCGACATCTCGACCGATGGTGCCGGTCGTAGCAATGAAGCGGGTTTAAGGTCGCGCGACCTCGCGAATGTTCAACGCTTCGGATCTCGCCGCCTCGCCCATGATCGGCCACACAAACTCAACGGCCTTTTCTTCTTGAGGTGTATTGAGAGCCTGATATACCTCCCAGGATCGCTTTCGAGCCCCGGTCTCGGTGATCAAGCCGAGCCGCAAGCCCCCCTCGACATCGGGATGATCGCGATAAGCGTGATACTGAAACGACTCGATGGCCGGGAGCTGTCGAATGCGGTGAAACGTGTAGACGATTCCCGCCGCTTGCAACGCTTGATCTTCCGGCGAAAGGCTTCGCGCATTGCACCCTTGTTCGGAAAGCATGATTCCACGCGGACGAGTTCCCTGAAACCGCAGACGCGGCTGGTCCAAGTAGGCGGGCAACACCTCGATGTTGCGAGGCGTGATGTACGGCGTGTCGAAATCCCACGTCACATCGGCGTCGTTCCACGTCTTCGGCTCCCGCAGACTGCGAGGATACGGATGATAAGCGACACCCCAGTCGAAGTCTCCTTCGACTCGCGAAGCTTCAGCCATTCGATCGATCATGTCGCGAACGCAATACGTCGATTCTCCTTCGCTGACCCGAGTCCAATGATGCGTCAGGGACATGAACACACGAGCGTGCGGGTCGAACCGGCGAGCAACGTGATGCACGAGCCTGGCCGAACGAATGAACGTCTCCATGTACCGTCCGAACGGTTGCGGCCCCATCGTCGTCCATGTCCCCGCCTGATCAATCTCGTTGTGCATGATCCAGTTGGAGGTGCGTGGTCCATCGGGCTGCTCGCTCGAAAAGCGATCGGCCAGATGCGTGATGATCGCTCGATAAACGAACGCTCCGCGCGGTGTCGCCAGATCAGGCATCGAGTACAATCCCGGAGTCGTCGCATCGGGATGGACCAGTGGCCAAGTCGGCTCACCACTCTCGTTACGATGATTGGTGACCAACAGTATCATGCTCGGGACAATCTGCTTCGATCGCAGCAAAGCCAGATGCTGTGCGTACTGATCGATCGCATTGCTGTTCAAGAACAACGTCTCACCTTCGAACGTCCATGATCGCCAACCGGGACGCGGCTTTTCAGAAATCAGCGCGTTGATCACGATGTTGACGGTCGCGTGGCTGAGCCCCAATTCAAAGATTTCATGCTGCGGATCGGTGACGCGTGGAACCCCCAGGCCTTTGCGATCCTTTGCGACCAACTTCGGCAACGGACGCTGCAGTCCCGGTTGCCAGTCGGTCGGATACCAGGCGGGACCGAGTGGATGAAACCCGTTGTCGCGAACATAAAGCCGGAAGCGACTGACGCTTCGATCATGCTGGTCGCTGTCCCAGCGTGGGATCACGACTTCAATCCGCTCTCCTTCAACGGACACCTTCGCGGGAATGATCGCATCGTCACGAATCGCTTGATGCGACGGAACATGCGGCGGTAAGTGCATCACCACGATCTGGTCGGCTTCAATTTTCGATGACTTATCGAAACGAGCCGCTAGTTTCAGATCGTCCTTTTCCACCGTCAGTCGTTCCAACGCAGCCCGATAGCGAGTCGAAAGATATTGCTCATAGGCATCGGCATCCACCTGTTTCGCCTGCTCGCGTTGTTGTCGTAAAACGGCGTCTTGCTGCTCGCTTGCATTGGCGGGACGAAGTCGAATCGATCGGATTTGAAAGCTGTGATTTGGCTGAACGCCAAACTGAAACAGAAATCGCTGCTTACCATCGCTGAACACATCGGTTGCGTTGCCGCGAACGTCGATCGCGTGCCAGCGCCACGTCTCTGACAGCGGGATCGTTCCATGGAAAATTCTCGTCCGGCGATCAACGCCAACTGGGCAATGGATTTGTACGTTGCGAATCGGTTCGGTTGCAAAGTACTCGAATTCGAGAATCGGCGTCGCGTCGGGATCATCAATCTGCGGTACAAACCGAGTCCAAAAATGAGGATTGTCACCCGTTGTCCGCAACTGGGCTGTGCCCGCTTTCGATTCGATTTTCAAGTCCCGATGCGGCCCAATCTTAAGCCGAATCGTGGGAGAATCGCTCCAGGCCGTTGCAGCCCAACAGAAGAGAACAGTCGTGATAAGAAAGCTTGATTTCATCAAAAAGTCTCGTTGAACAGTTGATCGCATTAGGGACAAACACGATGTCGGCGGGCGATCGATCGCGCGCCGTTTCCGTTCAGTCTACACGAATGTTTGTTTTTACAACGCGACGTCGATTTGTTCGTGAACCTGCGGCGCTTGCCGAGGGGCTGTATTTGGCTTGTCAGCCTACAATCTCTGCAAAAACCGACCTTGCCTGTGCTTGGTGGGAAGGCCCCGTTCCGATATAGTCTTACACGTTTTCCGAAGTCATACCGTGCGTGGTCCGAAAGGGTGCCTTCGCGTTAAATGAAGCGAATCACCTCATTTCTCACCACGCGACGTATATACGTCGCGCGGGCTTGACCGTTGTGAATCACTTCACGCTGATGCAAGTGTGTCATTTCGGGACATGTCCGCTCCAAGTCGTTGGCGACGGTTACAGCCAAGGAGCGACCGTTCGTGAATTCAATGAAACCCATTGCGACCGACTTGGTCGCGCTTATCGAGCCGATTCCCGATATCCGCGTGGTGATCTTTGACGTCTATGGAACGTTGGTCGTCAGCGGCACCGGAGACGTCGGCAGCACCGATGCCTCATCGCACGCGCAAGCCCTCGACGCATCGATGCGCTCGTTCGGCTTAACGTCGGCACTCTCGGCCGACGAGGCTCTGCGACGCCAGCGTGATCTGATCGCTGAACGTCACCAACGCTCAGTGTCAACTGGCGTTGACCATGGCGAGGTTGACATCGTGCAGGTCTGGATTGATTGGTTCGCCGCACTTGGTATCTGTGACGATTGTGATACCGAAACGGCCATTGCTTTCGCCGTCGATTTTGAATCGCGTTCCAACCCAACATGTGAGATGCCTGGGGCCGCCGACGCGATCGTTGAACTCGCCAATAAGGGTTATTCCCTTGGCATCGTAAGCAATGCACAGTTCTTCACCCATCAAATGCTTGACCGATGCCTCGGAGGTGGCGTGATCGGATTGTTCGATCGTGATTTGGTCTACTTTTCCTACCGCTTCGGTCAATCGAAACCGGGAACGATAATGTTTGACCGATTGATCGAGTTGCTTGGCGGGCGAGGTCTATCTCCGCATGAGGCATTGTATGTTGGCAATGACATGCTGAACGACGTCGCGACGGCATCGCGACTGGGAATGCGAACGGCCCTGTTCGCCGGCGACGCGCGAAGCTTGCGTCTGCGCGAAGGGGATGAGCGTGTCAAAGGTGTTCGCCCGGACGTCATTCTGACCCATTTGAATCAGTTGCAGGCGGTTTGCCGTGGCCGCTGAGAAAGCATCGCCACGCGTCGGCACGCTTTCGATTCTCGGCGCGAGCGCCCTGTTCATGCTGCAGTTCTGCTTTGCGTATTGGCTGCGATTTTATTATGGTTCTCTGATCGGGCGGGGATTTTGGATCGGAATCATGTGGCTTGGCGTGACGGTGAATGCATTGGTTTGCTTCACCGCTTTGGCCTCTTGGCGTCGAGCCATCGTGGGACTGATCGTCCTTGCGCTGCATGTGATGGTCATGACCTACGGCTGGGGCGGAAGTTCGCTTCGGTACACCATTCTGTTTGGATTTTTGACCACCTGGATCACGGTGACGTCAACATTTATGCGGCTTCCCGTGTGGTTGTCTTGGCGCGTCACTGAAGGATATCGCCCGCAGCCGATTCGATTCAGCATCCGCTCGGTTTTGTTGATCACAACCATTGTCGCGGTTCTCATGGCGGCATCCAGAATCTATCAAGTTGTGGCGATCATGACGCAGTTAGTCGCCGTCCCCTACTGCGGCCTGTTCGCGGTTGGCGCGGCTTGGACGATGCTGGCAAGCGATCATCTGCGGCTGCGTGCGATCTGCTTGACGATCGTCCTCGTCTGTGGATCGCTTTCCTATTCCGTGCTGGCGACCTGCATGATCGAAGTCGTTTTGAATGAAAAGCCGCTCGTCGTGGTTCTTCAATCCCTGGGCACATGGATACCCGATGGCTTCACCGTCCGCGTCCACCTCATTCAGTTCGGTGTCTTCACTTTGGGAATCTGTATTGCCTACGCACTCGGCAGGTTGGATGACCATGAATTCCAGCTACGCAAGAAGCGGCGGAAGGATCGTTTGAAACATGACTAATGCATGGTCGTGGTCAAACGTTAAGGTCGTCGTGCAAAATTGACGGTCGATAATGCCGTCACATCAGAGATACATCCCGAGGTACCCCTCGACCGCATCGCTCTGTTGTTGGATGGCTTCAATCCGCTCGCGCGCCTTCGTTAAATCACCCGCCTGGATGTAGCGATCGAATTCGAACATCAAAGCATGTCGCACGGTTTCGGCCAGCCAGCGGACGACACCTTCGTTGAGCCAGTCGCACGTTTCGCCGGCGAGTTCCACGGCTAAGTGGCAGCTCTTTGTCATGCTGTCCGTTTCGTCGGTGAAGACGGTCCCCTCGAACTTGAACTTGATCATCCCTCGATGCGGGTCGTTCGTCAGGTGGAACGTGCAGTGCGCGTTGTGCAGGTAATATGTGTTCATGACGCCGTGCGTCTGAATCGCTTCCTTGACACGCAAGACAAACGCCTCGAATCGCGGTGATGCGTCCAGGGGCACATCGACCCGCTGGACGGTTCGCAGCGGCAGGCAATCAAATTGAATATCGACCCACCGTGTCAGGTTTGCGTCTGATGCATCCATGTTCATCCCTTGATCTTCGTCGTCGGATTGCGGGTGGTCAATCCAGTCCAACGGTCAACCAGCCGTGCCGTGCGTCAATTGCCTGGACGAATACCCGCGGATTGTTCAATTGTTTGATCGGCAGATTCAGCGGTCGTTCGAGCAGCCGCTCGGGAAACGCCCGGCCAAACACCTTTTCCATCTTGCTGCGGATGGTGATCTGGCCAACCGAAACCTTTACCGATCCGGGGAACTTGATATCAACAAGTCCTTCGCGCTTCAATATATACCCTTGCCCGTCAACGTACACCGGGACATACTTCGCCCGAACGCGTAACGCAGTTTTCAGAGAGCTTTCGCCCTGCTGGAATCGCGTTCCGTTAATGCCGATCCAGATGGCGCCGTCTTGCGCATCGAAGATGATCGGGCGATCACGAGCAAACGAAATTTTGGCCGGTTCGGTCTCCTCGTCGTCAGCTTCGTCCGTATCGTCGTCGCTTTCCGCACCTCCCGATTTCGATCCCTCTTGAGCGGACCGACGCTGCGGCTTCGGTTCCAAATCGATATTTGGAAACAACGACTTAGCGATCTGTTCCAATTGCGGGCCGGTCAGCGTTCGTCCGGCCAGCAACGCCGTTGCCACATTGTTGACGACCGATTCATGAAACTGAATGACGACGTCATGGGATCCAGCCACATGGGGCGCGGGGGTCGGAGCCGCCAGATCGGTCGCCTCCCGTTGCAGTGCCGAAATCAGCATGTAACGCGTATCGGAAGCCCATATTCGCCCCGGCTCCTCAATGCCGAATCGTCGTAAAACGTTCACAAGATTCTTTAACGAAGAGTTGCTGCCGTCTCCCAATGGCGACGTTTCGGCGACCTGCCGATCGAAGTTTTCGGAAACCCGCTTTTCAAGTCGTCGCGAACCTTCGCGATCCGACGCTCCTTTCTGCTCATTCGCCTTCTTCATCGCAATCCGACGCACAATCCTCCAGGGATGATTGATGCGATCGATTCGCGATGTTAACTGCGCCGACGCGACGGCGGGTTCGCTGCGAAGTCCATGGTCATCCAGGTACAAATCCTTCGTCGCGTGGACTGTGCCGCATCCCGTGGCGTCGACGGTTACTGGATGCGAAACCACGGTTCTTGCTGGTCAATTGACCGGTAAGCACCAGCCGAATCTTGGCCGTCCCTTGCGAATGTTGCAATTCGGTGGTGACCGTCCCGGACAAAGTCGCCATACCGCGAATGAATGTACCCAGCAAGCACTCGTTCACACGCGTTGGTTCCACGAACGGACGGCTTGCGATTTGCGAGATGATGCGCCACCGACGCCAACTCGCACGTTCGGCTGCACAAATCTCCGCCGAATATCAGCGATCAGGTTCGGGGCTTGGTTTGCATTGCCGAGTAAACGCACCAGCCATCGAGTTGATAGAAGACATGCTGCTCCGGCGTTCGAGTGGCGTCGCGGTCCTTCAGCTCCCGCAAGCTCTCAGCGGTTCGCTCCATCTCTTTTTCAATGGCTTCGATGGCTCGCTGCGGTTCGCGAATCAGAATCGTCGTATCGAGTCGCCGGACGAGATTGCGTAACGCGGGGAGTTCGCCGTACTCGAGTCCTGGATAATTGATCGTCAGTCTCGCTCGCAGTTTGCTTGCTTCCTGATCCAGACGAGCAACCGACAAAAGCTGCTTGCGTCGTTCCGCACGGCCCTCCTTTGGCTCCGTTTGATCCTCCAACTCTTCGATCGCTTCCTTCAACGCGGACAGCTTCAAATAGTCGAGCCATCGCGATGCGTTGTCACGGTCGGGCATTCTCTCGAATTGAAGCTCGACGGCTTCGATCGCTTCGACGGTTTCGCTCGCAACGTCGCTAAGCAGTGGGAGTCGCGAGACATCGAGGTCCTTAGTGGCGTCGGCGATTCGCTGCGCAAAATAGTCGGCGTCCCCCACAACGGTTTGGCCGTACGCATGCGACCGAGGATCGGAGTGCGCAACAAACAATACAGTCGCGGTCGCAAACGCGAGCATGCGACGAACGATGAGATTCATGAATGGGATGCTTCGTGATAACGTGGTGCCGGGCAAGTTGCTGATTCAGCGAAGGATCGGAAAGTGCCGATTGCAGCACCCCCTCAGCATTCCATACTAGTTCGCTGTCACGACGTTATAAGCTGTCAAGAAACGATTTTCCCAATTTCGCGATGATCCGTCAGGGACGCCGAATCCATCGATTCGTCCTGCGACGTGCAAATCACGTCACTCAGACCCATTGACTTAGCATAGGGAAACCCGGAAAGTGCGATTTGGTCTGATCAGAATGCCTTTACCAATAATGAACGCGTTTGATGTCATTAAGCACCAACGCATAAGTTTTTCGTTTTGTTACGGCAAGCCGAAGGCGCGTTTTCATGTTCGCCGTCGCCTTCGGCTTGCCGTTAAACGAGTTATGCTCAGAACTTATGCACGGTGCCCCAGTGTTTTACCGTTGATCTTGCTAAATAGTCGCCCAAAGTGACTGCACCGCCGTTCTTCGCGAAGTCACCGAAAAATTCGCAAACTGCGGTTCGGCGTCGCGACCGATCCAATTTCCGCAGGTGCCGTGTTTTATACCGTGCGTCATCCGAAATGATGCCTTGGCGTTAAATGAAGCGAATCACCTCATTTCTGACCACGCGACGTATAGATTGCTTGGTTTTAAGTTAAACCGCCAAGTCGTCAATCATTTCATGGTCATCGTGTGGGCCGCGAGCGAAAAACGCCAATCCAAGTGTGAGCGGACCAACACGGCCAATGAACATCATCACGATCACGATCAGCTTGGCTACGGGAGAGAGATCACCGGTAATTCCGCGTGAGAGACCAACTGTGCCGATCGCTGATGCCGTTTCAAACAGCAAGTCTTCAAATGCCGATGACTGTATCAGCATGAGAAGCGTACTGCCTATCAGAAAAATGACGACATAAAAGACGGTCGCGGCAAATGCTGCGTGCAGTCGATAGTCTGGAATACCCGTTCCCCAGAATGTGACCCGATCGCGCCCACGCAGTACGCTCCAGACGACGGCAAACGCGGCCGACACGGACGTCGATTTAAGTCCGCCACCAGTTCCAGAAGGGGACGCCCCTAAGATCATCAGAACGATCACAAGCAGCACCGAGGCCATGTGAAGGCTACCAATCGGGTGTGTGTTAAAACCGACGGTGGTCAGCGCGGACATGGATTGAAAGCCTGAAGCGATCAGTCGCTCAGGTACTGCGAGCGATTGCATTGAGGGTTCCATTAGGAAGAGTGACACCCATCCAATAAAGATCGACCATGCGGTCATGTGAACGATGATTCTGCTTGTCAATGTGACGCGTGACTTTTGACGAGTAATCGTGAGCCAGAAGTCGGACCAAACGAGAAAGCCAATGGCGCCCAACAGACTCAGTACGCTGATGATCAAGTTGACCCACACGTCACCTCGAAACCCTTCCATACCATCTGGAAACACACTAAAGCCCGCCGTACAAAACGCTGAAACACTGTGAAATATCGCGGGCCAAAGTGGTGAGTCCATTCCAGTCGAACGAAACACAAAATAGAGCCCAATCGTGCCGGCGACCTCCACCATCACGGTAAACGTCACAACATGAAAGATGAATACGCGCAGGTCGAACCCTTGCGGCAAAGAGAAAGCTACGGAACCGACTTGACTCCGCACTTCAGACAATTGCGATTTCCGAGATAGGATAACAAACGATCCAAGCGTCATGTATCCAAGGCCACCCAACTGAAATGCGCACAGAATGACCAATTCACCAAGAAATGAGTAGGTCTCCGGTGTATTGACGCTTGCCAGTCCGGTCGTGCTGACGGCGGATGTAGCGATAAAGAGATTGTCCACAGCGGACACCTGATCTGACTCCCAGCAGATCGGCAAACTTAGCAATATCCATGTCACCACGACATAGCTGCCATACCCAAGCACCAAGAGACGAAGCGGATGCCACTGAGAAACCGTCTTCAAAACGGCATGAATCTGCGTCCGCATCGAGATGCCCCATATGGTTGGTTAACGCGGTCTGGGATGGTTTAGACGACGTCCGTCCAGGTCGAGTCATTGCGTGGCGTACAACACGCCAAGTCGTTCTCGGAACGAACGACAGTACCATTGCATTGACTAGCGAACGAAGACTTATCGGTTAAACAGGAAGGATGGGCTGTTGATTAATGCCCAGACAAGATCCTCTGTCGCTGTCAGCTTTTGATTTTCAAGCTGTTTAGCGCTCTCCTGCATATCAGCACGAAGCTGCACCAACTTGTTATCGTCGGGCGTCGGTTGATTGAGGGCTGCGATCAGCTTTTCCAATTTGACAACTTGTTCATCCGGAGGCACCGGCTGACTCGCCGTCGCAACGGCCGCGTTCAACCCGGCAAGCTTGGGATCGATCTTGGCAAAGTAATCGCGCAGCGACTTGCGTTGATCGTCCGTCCTTTGCTTCACATCAACCGCGTGAACCGCGGCGAGGGATTCCGGAAGGCCAAGATCGATCTTCGCACTTGTCGATGCGCTGATGCGGAAATGAGCCAACCGATGATCGGCCGCGTTGTGATGCTGATCGATCGTAAAGGTGAAGATCGTTCCGGCCGGATAATTCACCGGTGCTTCCGTTGCGAACGTGATCCAGTGGACCGAGCCACCAGCAGGCGAGACCGCCCAACCGGTTTGATCGGTCTTGTTGCCGTCGATCGTCTGAGCGGGATTGAAGTTCTCCTGCGAGAAGTCAGCCTTCGCATCCTTCAGCTTCACCGGAACCTTTTCGTTCGGCTTGTCGGCCGCCGCCGCTTCGACGGTAAACTCCGTGACCACAAAATTTCCATTGGCTGGCAGACCGGGTCCACCTCCGGGCAGTCCCGGCATCGGCAACGCTTCAAGCCTGAATCCAGTAACATTGTTGAGGCCTGTCTTGACGGTCACAACGTAGTTGCCTTTCTCCGCCTTTCCCGCCGCAATGATCGAACGATCCTCCTGAGGCGTCAAAGTGGCCCCGTTCGATGCCGTCAAGGTTTCAGCCGCCAGCGGATGCCATTCCGGATTGACGCTCGCCTGCTGCTGCAACCATGTCACGACGGTCTCATCGATCTTCTCGTTATAGGCGGCTACCGCAGCCTTTGCTTGATCGATCCGTTGTTGACGCTCCGCTTCCAACTTGTCGCGTTCGGGCTGAATCTCGGCAATGCGCGCGGCCTTTTGCGCTTCCGTCTGGGCCAGTTGCTCCAGACGCTGCTTTTCCAGCCGTTCTCGTTCATCAACCCACCATTTCTCCCGTTCAGCCAACTGCTGCTGCAACTTTTCATGATCAAGCCGAATATCACTGATCACCTGTTGAAACAATTCGACTTCGTCCGGCTTGGCGTGGCGATTCAGGACACGCATAAAAATCTTGTCGACCAGCGCCGCGGGGTCTTCGATCTCCTGCGCGATCTTCTTCAGGTCGTTCTTCGGATCGGCGATCGCGGCACCGACGGTCGGTCCGCTAACAAGGGCCATCACCGGTCCAAGTTGCAGATCGCTGGAGCGTTCGCACTCGCAAGCGCTCTCGCGAGACGGACGCCCAAAATTCGCAAGGAAGCCATCGGCCAATTCGATTCCCGAATCCGGCAACTCGGCGGCGCGAGTACCGGCGGGAACGCCGGGTATCTGCGATTGTGCTCCCGTCACGTAATGAACCGCGTCGTACAACACCTCCGCCGGCAATCGTTTTGCCGTCGCATGCGAATAGTTCTGGGCATCGTCGGCATTCCAACGATTCGTTTCGACGCTCAATTGATATGTCCGACTGTTGGCGATCAAACGCATGATGTGACGCGTATCAAAACCGCTGACGACAAACTCTTCCGTCAAGAAATCGAGCAACTCTGGATTGGTTGGTGGATTTCCAGCGCGAATGTCGTCGATTGGTTCAATGATCCCGACCCCGGTCAAATATCCCCAGATGCGATTCACGTAGCTTCGCGCGAAGTACTGGTTGTCCGCCGACGTGATCCACGCGGCAAGTTGCTGGCGACGATTGGCGTCTTCGGCAACCTCAAAATCGCATGCGTAAGGGAACTCCGGCTGCGTCACCTCGCCGGTTCGCTCATGTTTCATTTCGCCATCGTTCTTTTCAAAGACGACCTCATACAACGGCTTGGCCCCTTCAACCGCCGTGCCTCCGATCTTCTTGTCACCACTGGCGGGATCGGTCTTCAGTCCGAATCGCGCGAAGTAGGCGCTCGTTTGGTAATACTGGTCCTGCGTCCAACGCTCAAACGGATGATCGTGACACTTGTTGCAATTGAAGCGAACTCCCAGGAACAAGTGCGTGGTGTTCTCCATCGTGTCTTCGGGAGTTCTCAAGATCTTGAAGTAGGATGCGGCCGGGTTCTCCTTGTTCGATCCTTCCGCAGCAACGACCTCGCGAACGAACTGATCGTAGGGCATATTATCGCGGACGCGCTGTTGAATCCATTCACGGAACAGCTTCGCCCCTTCGGCTCCCAGGAACTTTCGATTGACCTGCAGCAAGTCAGCCCACTTGTTCGACCAATATTGGACGAACTCCTCGTTACCGATCAACGAATCGACCAACTCGCGACGCTTCTCACGCACGGGTTGTTCGTTCGCCAAGAAGGCGGCGACCTGTTCCGCCGACGGCGGCAAACCGGTCAGATCAAGATAGACGCGGCGAATGAATTCCTCGTCGCCGCACAAATCCGATGGTTGAATCTTCAAGCGTTTCCATTTCGCAGCGACCAATTCGTCCAGGCGTCCCCAGGACTCGGGTTCCTCCCAAGCGAAACCTTCACGATCTCCCATCACGGTCAATGTCGTCGCGGCATAGGCACCTTCAAAGCGCGCCAGGATCGCCGCTTCTCCACGTCGAACGGCGGTCGCCAAGCCGGTGATGTCGGCTGTCGCGACTTCCGAGTTGCCACTTTCAATGAAAGCTTCGCGTGTCACATCGCGGATGCTGCCATCGGTGTAAGTCGCCGTAACCCGAATCTGTTGTCGCGAACCGATCTGTTGGACGACCGGGTTCTGCGGCAAGATATCGATCTTGGCCACCCGTGGAACATCAACATTCAACTTCGCCCCCTCGGCGATCCAGCGACGAATCGTTTCGTCGTATGGCTCGCCAGTGTTCACCAGCACACCCCCTTCGTGCGGCGCAAACCCACGCGCCTTGAGCAGCATCAAACTGCTTTCAGGTGATGCGACATTCACACGCCGCGACGCAAGGTCGTCGGTGAAGGCGCGGACGTCGAACAAAGGATCATAGCCTCGCAACGACAACTTGAAGCCATTCTTGCCAGCTTGCGCCCCGTGGCATGTTCCCTGATTGCAACCCAAGCGAGACAGCACCGGATTTACGTCGCGAACAAAATTCAACGGTTCGGTTGAATCGAGATTCTTCACCGTCACAGGTATCCGCAACTCCTGGTCCTGCAGTTTGACGGTCACTTCCGCTTGTCCGACTTTCGCACCACGAAGCAGCCCACGTTGTGAAAGTGTTCCGATCGGCTGCGTCAATTGCAGTTCAGCGATCCGTGTGACGTCGATGACATCGCCGCTGTCCAGTTTTCCGCGAACCATCAATTGCGAGTAAGCAAAAGGCCCATCCAGCTCGATCGTTTCAGGGGACGCCGTCAACTCCACAACCTTCGTGTTCGCAGGCAACGATTCAGGCTTTCCGGCTTCGACCTGTTTCGTCAACTCGGGAGCCCACTGGGCCGGACGCTGGTCCTGTGTGGCCGCGATCGCAGCGGCATCAGCGATCGGCGCGGGAGCAAAGGTCCGAATGATCGAACCATCTTGCGTATTGATCAGACGAATCTGTCCATCGGCACCGGCGACCGCCAGAACATTGTCCGCCGAAAACGCAACCGCGTAGATCGCCGTTTCCGGGATATCGATCTGTGCGACTTGATCGATCGACGAAGAAACGTAATCTTCAACCTTCTTCTTTTCCTCTGCGGAACGTTCGTTAATCCGCTTCGACTGGATCTTCTTGATCTCGTCGGGAAACTTTTCTTCAGGCGTATAGCGGAAGACACGCACTTCGCTCGCCCCGTCGAGGGTTGACGCCGCGGCAAGCAGTTCGCCGCTGCTGCTCATGTCGACACTGAAAATGCGACCCTTCATCGCCGGCAGCTTCTTCAGCAGATTCGCATCGTCGCCAATCTTCCGAGCCGTCTGTCGAAAGATACGATAAACCTTCGGAATTCCGTCCGCGCCACCGACGAAAATCTCGTCGCGTGAAGGATGCATCACAACGCTATTGACGCCACCACTGAGAGCCCCCGGCGTGATCGACGTAATGTTGTCGACGAACCGCTCCGTCTCGACTTCGATCAGCTTGCACGTCATGTCGCGACCAACGGACACCAAATGCTTGCCATCGTTGCTGAATGCGGTCGCACGGACCCAGTCGTCGTGAGCACCTTGAAACAATCGCTGCTCGCCGGTCTGAGAATCGATGCCTCGCACGCTCGTATCGGAGGCGCCAAACGCAATCATCGATCCATCGGGAGACCAACTGATTCCGTAGACGGTGTCGAAGGTGGCGGCTTGCGAAAGCAGTAGTTCTCGCTTGGCGACATCCCAAACCTGCACTTCGCCCAGCCGCGATGGAAGGCCAGCGGCGACGGCCAATCGCGTTCCGTCGGGGGAGAATCGAACCGAGTCAATCCGTTCGCTCAAGCCAACCAAACGTCCGACCCGAGTGAAATCCTTCGTTTCGATCAGCAATGTCTCGTGAAAACCAGCGACCGCAAGAAGGCTGCCATCGGGGGAAAAGTCGATCGACGTGATCACCGGTGGACGCGTGTAAACGGGAGGATTCTCGGCATTGTAGATCGGCCCGGACGATGGCGGGGCATCGTTAACGGCTCCCGCCTCGATCCATTTGCGAATTTTCTCGATCTCCGTCGCGTGCAGCGGTTTGCCACCTCGGGGCATCTCGGCAACGCCGTCGACCGGCGTGATCTGCTGAAGCAAATAACTCGCGTCGGGCTGCTTGGGTACGATCGCCGCGTCCCCCGATTCGCCTCCAGCAAGCATCGATTCAAAAACCGTCATCTCATAGTCGCCCTGAGGCTTGGCTGGCTGATGACAACCCTGGCAATGCGTCCGGAAAATGGGCTCGATATCGCGAACGTAACTGATCGTGATGGATGAATCTTGCTCCGCCGTTTCGTCGGCGATGGCAAGCGAGGTTGTAAGTCCAGACACCAACAGCAAGGCTGCCACAGACATTCGCCGACAAAGGGACTGTGAATACGACACGTACAACTCCTTAGGATTTCAGCAAACCCGAAGTCCGAAACGAAGGGATGAAGCGAATTCAGACTTTCGTCAGCCGATCCGCCACGACGATCGTTGTCATGGGGTAGCGTTGAGCAGAATAGGCTCAAGCAGGCGGGTGAACGACAGCAACACCATCACCGCGGATGGCGGATAACGGCGGGTAATCGAACCGTTTCAGCCTAGCAATGCCTGGCGGGAAAGTCAACGATTGTGGGCCGTCAATTCACCGTATTTTGCGTCCTGGGGTCGGAATGACACATTTGCATCCTAGCGAGCGATGCACCATGTTTCATCCCATGCGACCGTTCAGAAAGCAGTTCTACGAACCCGATTCGGCAAGCATATTCGCCGCCAACTCAGCCGCCTCCGTCCCCGGAAATTTTTCGACGATCAAGTTCAGCATCACCGATACGCGCGACGGTTTCGCCTTGCCGCTGCCGATCAACTTGCCAACCAGATCCCACTGTTTCAACGCAGCCTTTTCGTTTTTGATCGATTCGTCCGCTTCCAGTTTTTCCAAAGGCTCAGAGACCGCTTGAGCCGCTTCGTAGCCACTGAATTGCGAGTCGATCCGCGAATAGTATTTGTAGGCTTCCCAGGCATTGCCGAGCCGTTTCCGCTTCCTGAGCTTTATCCAGCAGACCGTTGATCTGTTCATTGACATAGTTCTGCAGGATTTCAGCCGCCGCTTGACCTTCCGCCGTCCGATCTTTCAAGGCCCGCTGCATCAACCTCGACGTACCCGCATAGTTCCCAAACTCGATCTGCTTCCACAAAGGGATCAAGTTGGCGGGCATCTGCGATGGATCGATGTTCCATTTCGCTTCCGCCGCCGCCCGCTGAAGGGTACCGGGAATGTCGGCTCCATTGGCGATTTGTAAATTGCCTTCGGGATCGATGATGGCGGCTTGAAAGATGTTCTGCAGCGAGACTTCGTTTACCCCGACGGCACGCTCGAACGTGCGGTAGTAATCGGCAATGATCGGGATCGAGATGCGGTTTTGCTGAACATAACTTCGCAACTCGCCAGGCGAAGTCCCCGAATTGACACCGACCAAAATCACCGGACTGCTTTGCATTTGTGCCGCGGCATTCAAGATCGCCGGCCAGCGTTCACGACAACGGGGACAGTCCTCTTCAAAAAAATAGAGGACCATCGCCTTGCCTCGCATCGACGCAACGGACAACGGCGGACTGTTGAGCCACGCCTGTGGATTTTGAGGAAGTTCAATCTGCTTCCCCGCACCCGCTCCTTCCGCCGAAAACTGCGGCTCCTGCGCGTTGCCAATTTGCATTCCAGTGGCGTCGAGCAGCGTTAGCACCAACAAGAGCATAAAGCAACGGAAGATCGTATTCATCGATAGCCTTTTCGATCGTGAGATGTCCAATGTGACCGCAAGCCGTGCAATCACGACAAGCCTCCGCTTATCATACCCCCAATCCCGTCAAATTGCAGTGTTGCTGCTGTCAGTGTGTTCCGCAGCAACATGGCAATCGTTAGTGGACCAACACCTCCAGGTACCGGGGTGATCGCCGAGGCTACCTGACGGGCTTCATCGAAATGGACGTCGCCAACAAGACGCTCACCGACACGATTGATTCCCACATCGATGACAACGGCCCCTGGTTTGATCCACGATCCGCGAACCATTTCGGGACGACCTACGGCGGCGACGATGATATCGGCCGTGCGCGACAAGCCCTCCAAATCGTGACTTCGCGAATGCGCGAGGGTTACGGTCGCATTGGCTGTTTCGGGGCCGCAAGCGCCGTCGCGGGCGGCCAACAACAGGGCCATCGGTTTGCCGACAATGTCGCTGCGACCGATCACAACCACATGTTTGCCCGCAACTGGGACGTCGCAGCGTTTGAGTAATTGCAGCACTCCGTGAGGCGTGCATGGAAGAAATCGAGGGCGTCCCTGAACCAGCAATCCAACGTTCTCAGGGCTGAAAGCATCGACATCCTTCAAAGGGGCGACCGCATCCAGGACTTCGCGTTCATCCAGTCCACGGGGCAAAGGAAGCTGCACCAGAATGCCGTCGACGTGGGTGTCGTTGTTTAATCGAAGGACCAGATCGACGAGTTCCTTTTGAGACGTTGCGGCGTCAAGTCGATGCAACTGGCTGTCGATTCCCGCAGCATGACAGGCACGCTGCTTGTTTCGGACATAAACCTGGCTGGCGGGATCGTCCCCGACTAGCACAGCGGCTAAGCAGGGCTGCTTTCCCCCCGACTGTACCCATTCCGCGGTTTGTGTCGCGATTTCAGATCGAATTTCCGCGGCAATCGATTTGCCGTCCAGGATTCTTGCAGTCATGTATGTGGACTCAGGCTTAATGTTGGTGATGGGGCAGCGTCCTATTCGCTCGCCTTCTCCACTTGCGGTTTGTTCGCTTCTTTTTGTTGCTCGATGAAGAACTCTAATTGCCGCCGAATCGGTGGGGAATGCGGTTCCAGGGCGACCGCTTCTCGTTGCGTACGAACCGCAGCATCGTAATCCCCAACGGCATAATAACAATGGGCCAAGGTATCGGTCAGCGACGCGAGCTTCGGCGTCAGTTCAAGAGAACGTCGACTGTATGCCAAAGCGCGATTGAAATCTCCCTCGGTATTGGCGACCAGCCAAGCATACTGATTGCAGAAGTGGGAGATATAGCGTCCCTGCTGCAATTGGTTGATCCCTCCGACCTGTCGTTGTTCATCGCGAATGATCCGTTCGTATTCCGTCAAGGCTGTGCGTATCGCCAGTCGCGTTTCGTTCATCCATTCCTCATCACCTGGGAACCGGTACATCGCGATTAGAATGTCGCCGTCCAATGGAGCGGCTCGCAAAGCCGCCTGCAGTGAATCGGCGGCTTTGTCCATGCGTTTATCTTCCAGATGTGCAAGTCCATCGTTGTAATGCATCTGCGCATCGAAATCGTCGAAGGCAATAAACGTGTCGCGATCAACGACGCGACGAAAATCACGATCCTTCATCATCCTCTCGACAGCGGGACGAAGCGTATCGGCGGCTTCCTGATATCGCTGCAGGTCGTTGTGAAGCATCGCCAATTGCCAACGCGCATGAGCTGACGAAAGCGAATCAATGGGCGACCGATCGACCAAATACTGATATTCCCGCTCCGCCCAGTCAAATCGTCCTCGTTGAACCAATTCCTTGGCGACGACGGCGTGATGCTGGGCCGCCTGCTCTCTTGCATCGGGGACCATCGGACTGCTGCCATCCTCGCTCAATGGCTCCAACGGCGCAATCTCCAACGCATCGGAAACCCACGTTTCACCCAATTCCGGTTTCCCCGTTTCCGTCAACGCTTCGGCGACCGCATACGACAAGAACGCATCGGTTCGGAACTCACCCGAATCTCGATCCTGAAGCGTCAGCACGACGTCCCACATTTGATGATCCAACGCCCACTGTGTCGCATTGCGAAGCGGTTGTCGACGGGACTCCACCAATTCCAAACTTTCCATCGCCAGATCGTGTGACTCCCGAGGATTGCCGGTTTGCAGCGCGCGAATCGCGCAAATCCGATACAAGTCCAAAACGGCGTTGTCGTCCGTCGCTAGTGTCGTCTGATTTGCGACGCGTGCTCGCTCGGTTTCGATATGCGCTTGCCAAACATCCGCCGAATAGCGATCTTCCCGAAGATCATTCGCATAATCGACCAGCCACTTTGAAGCCACACGTGAATTGGTCCCCAATGCTTGAATGATGACCGCGCCGTTTCGTTTTCGCGCATCGACCGTGCTTGAAGGGTCTTGTTGCATAATCAACAAAGCCGCCGCCCGGCTCAGACGCAGCTTGGTCTCAAATCGCACCAAGCGACACAGCGCCGTAAGCCCTTCCCGGTTTGGAAGCTGAGCGAGCCGGTCCATCCGACTTTTCCGTTCAATCTCCGGCAGCGTCCCGTACTCGTCAAGAATTTCCCGCACCTCCGTCGAATCGTCGGGCGTCGACCAACTGACATGCAAGCTTTCCACGAGATAACGAGCGGCCATTGCAATCTCGCTGTCGTCGCTCAACTGAGCGTTGTGCAAAGCGTCAAACGCCATCAAGCCCATCCGTTGCAGTTCGCCTCGCGCTCGCATCCGCTTGGCATAACTTGGATCGCCCAACTCCTGAATCAACCGCTCCACTTCACGATGGATTTGTTCTTCGCCGGATGCTTCGTCGGCCGCGTCAACAGCCAACACATTGACTTCGGGAATTGCGAATGAAACAAGCACCACTGCAATTGTCAGCCCCCGCCGCCACGAAGATCGCGTCACCCAAGATAGAATGTTGTGCATGAGAAAACTCCGGCAGCCGTGTGCGAGTGGACCAATGGCCCATCCCGCTCGGCATCATCAAAATCGTAAAATCCGCATCGCCATGCGGTATAGCGTTTCAGTCCGAGCCTTCATTCTATCGCGAAGTTTACGCAAAGCCTATCCATTCCGATACAGCAGCACGGTCAAATCATCCGGTTTCGAGGGCTGTCCCTGACCAGGACTCGCCATTCGCTGTGCCGCAAGGTGGGCCAGATCGTCGGCACAGTCGACCAGCATCCCTTTCCTGGCGATCTGGATCGCTTCACCAAGCGTCACATTGTCTGTGAGGCCATCGCTTGCGATCAGCACGGTATCGCGAGCAGCCAAGCGAATGGGCGAGCCGATTTCGATCCGCATCGACGGCGATCCGATGGCGTTGAGAATCACATGCCGTTCGGCGTGCTCCATTGCTTCGCTGGCGTTAAGCAGTCCCGCCGCGACTCCGAATCCGACAGGCGAATGCGACGTCGTCTCCATTTTGATTTTGCCACGCGATCCGACCACCAACACAACCGAATCTCCCGCATGATAGGGCCGCACTTCTTGATTGGAAACCTCGACGACGGCCAGCGTCGTCCCCGAACCATTATTGAGCGCTTGGACCGCTGAATTGGCTCGCTCGAACCCGTTGATGATGCCAATCCGCAGCATCATTCCGGATTGTCGCGATTCATTGATCGCTTTGATCATTTCCATCACCGCGGTCCGGGCGGCGACCTCGCCCGCCGAATGCCCTCCCATGCCGTCGGCCACCATTAAGACGCAGTCCCCCGAACCCAAGGGCATGATCGCGGCGACATCCTCGTTCGGCGAAAGCTTTGCCGGACTGCGATTTGAAAAGACCGCAACCTCACCGCAGTCCACCGCATGCGACACGGCTGCCGCCATCGTGCGGTTGCGATAAACGATCGATAACATTGGACAGTCGGCCTCGTTCAATTGTCCAGTGTCCTCCTAGAGCGTCCACTCACCTTCGGTTTGACACGCCGATCACGGCCAGTCTTTATATGTCGGTGGCACACCATGGACAAAAGCTCCAAAATTCGCGAGTCACTCCCCAACCGCACGACCGACACTTGTCCTTCGACCCGGGCAATCGCCAATCGCGGCGAATCTTCATATGACACCAAGGGCAATATCGCATGAATGGCATCAGTTCGCCACCACATGCTTCGCTTTCGCAGACAGCGGAATACCTTTTGTCCGTAAACGAGCGCATCGACGCCCGCTCGAAGCCACCCCCGTAACACCACGGACAATATTCCCAATCCAACTTCATGCCACCATTGCAACGCGGACAAATTTGCGGGAACCGAGTCTCCAGCGTGTGTTCGCTCGGCGGCGAGCCGCACCACGGACAGGCACGCATCGATTCTCCCACGGGTCCATTGCACTTCCTGCATGTTCCGCGAATATCGATCACTTTACCGTATCGACGAAGGAACTGCTGGTATCGCAGTCTCCGCCAGTCGCGTCCGGTTTTCTTCTTCAGTGTCGTTGAATGTTCGTGAGTCAGAAGTGCTCGCGGTTTGATCCTGCGGAATGCCGCAAGCATCTGCGTGGCGTTGCGGTATCGTCGCTGCGGCTCCATCTCCAAAGCGCGTCGCAACATATCCACAAAGTCGGGACTCACCCGGTCGCACAACGCGCGATGATTCGGTGGCGGCCAGCCAAATGGCCATTCAGGCAACTTGCCGGCGAACATGCGATATAAAATCAAACCCAACGAAAAGACATCGCTTCGAAACGACGGACGCCCCATCGCCTGTTCGGGGGCGATGTAGCCAACCGTGCCCGAGCCCGAGGCGCGAATCGTCCGCATGGCGATCTTCGCAATTCCGAAATCGGTCAACTGAAGCTCACCGTCGGGGAACAAGACCATGTTCTCAGGCTTCAAGTCGCAATGAATGATTCGTCGCTCGTGCGCGTACGAGACCGCCTCGAGCATCTGTTCCGCATACCGAAGCGCCAGCGACAAGGACATCCGCTTCGTGATCCGATCCCCCAGCGTCTGCTCGGCCAATGGAAACGCCAAGACAAAGTGTCCCTCGATAAACTCCGCGTTCTTCAGCGTCAGGATGTTCGGATGGTCTAGCGAGGCCATTAAGCGGACTTCGCGTAGACATTCCTCCAATGTGTCGGAACTGAGCGTTTGCGAGTAGGGAATCTTCAATGCAACGCGAATTCCTTCGATCGTGTCGAGCGCGCGATAGACTCCGGCAAAGCCCCCTTCACCCAGTTTCTTTTCAATCTGATATTTACCAAGCTTCTGTCGCGACTTGATCATCAAAGGTGCAATATACCGTGCGTGGCCATCTATCGAAGTGCATTTTTATTCCTAAGAATAACCCCCCGCTGTTGCGACGGTATCCCCTATCTTCGCGCTTTCGTCAATTCAATTCAGCCGGACCATTACAACAGTTCCAGGAAGAGTTCATGAACGCGCTCCGCCATCCGATCGATGGATCGTTCAGTCATGACGAACTGCCGTCCGCCAATCGACATCGCCCGCGAACCGGTCACGTTCCCGGCTAGCTCCACAATTGCCGCCGCCAAGCTAGGGGCATCCCCTGGCGGAACCAAAACGCCCCGTTGTTCACTTTCCAACATCTCCGGGAAGACGCCGTGACGGGGCGCAATCACCGGCACCCCAGCCGCCATTGCCTCAAGCACAAACAAGCCCTTGCATTCTTCATATTCCGTCGGGACACAGAACAGATCCATCCGTTTCAAGAAGTCCAGCTTTCCTTGATGATCGGGGCTGCCATGATAGAAAAACCGACCGTCGAACCCCCCTTCCTTCAAACGCTTCCATTGCTCGTCCGCCCACGGTTCATGCTGCTTCCCGAGCCATCCGGCGACATGCAGTTCTAATGGGAATGTGTTCCCGTTGGGCAATCGCTTCAGCTCGAGCACGGCATCGACCAGACGATGAAGTCCTTTCGCCGGATCCAGTCGGGCCAAGTAGCCCAATCGCAGCGGACGTTCCGACGTCTCAACGCGTTCCCGATTGAACAGTTCATCGTCCTCAAAGGGCTTGGTGTCGATGCCCAGCGGAATGACGCGCATCTTGTCGATCGAAAGCCCCAGCATCGAGGCCATCTTCTTCCCGTAGAACGCACTGTTGACGAGGAATAGGTCGACATCCTCAGCCAAGTGACGCATCAGGTCGATTGAAACGCCACGCTGCTTTTCCGGAAGATAGTCCAGAAAGATATCGTCTCCTTGAAGGGTAACGACAATCTTTGCGCCAAGTCGTTTTTTCAGTTCACTGACGCAGCCGCCGATTAAGAAGTTGCTCAGTACCACAACGTCGGGAGAGACGTGTGTATCGAGCCAACCGCACAACCGTGTCACTTCCGCGCGTTGTCGCCCTTGCATTCCTTGAAGCATGGAAACCGTCAGGTTTCCCAACAATGCGGGACTCGCACCGGCTGTGTTCCTGGTCGCCATTCGCAGCAGACCCGGACGATCAAGCCAATGCGTCAGCCAAGCAGGTAAGCGGCCCCACAACGGGAACTTCTGTTCAAGGAAGATATTGATGCCGCCAAAAAAGACCTGCGAATCGCTGATGTCTCGTTCGTCGGTACGAATCGGCGTGTATGTCGGCACCAACAAACAATCAACGCCACGCGCGATCAAGGCGCGAGCCAACGTGTTGTCGTGCATGCAGCTTCCGCAATACATGCCAGCCGCCCCAGCGGTCAGGTAGGCAACACGCATACGGCTTCTTAGGCGAGCGGCAGGAAAAAAGTTGCCTTCCTCTGCCCCCTCTCCCCTTTTTTTAAGGGGAGAGGGCAGGGTGAGGGGTTTAACTTTTGGTAAGTTTTTTCCAGCCACTCGCCTTACAACGCCAACAACAACCGACTTGGTGCTTCCAAATAACTGATCACGTCGTTAAGAAACCGCGCGGCCGTCCCGCCATCGACCAAACGATGATCGTAACTGAGACTCAGCGGCATCGTCAGACGCGGTTTGATGGAATCATCGGGCATCACGCACGGAATCTTGCGGCTGCGACCGACCAGCAAAATAGCCACTTCGGGAACGTTCACGATTGGGGTGCTGTACTGACCACCGATCGCTCCTAGGTTGCTGATCGTGAATGTTCCGCCGCGCAAGTCGCTGACGGCGAACTGTCCGCTGCGAACCTTCGCCGACATCTCCGCCAACGACCTGGCGATATCGGGAATTCCCATCCGGTCGGCGTTCTTCATCACGGGCACAACCAATCCGCGATCCGTGTCAACGGCGATGCCAATGTTCACATAATCCTTGTAGATCAATTGGCCATTTTCTTCATCAATGACCGCGTTCACTTCCGGAGTGTGCTTCAATGCCGTGGCGATCGCCTTGATCAGGAACGGCATCGTCGTCAGCTTCAGACCTTGCGCGGCATAATCGTCCTTGCTCGACTGACGCAATTGTTCCAGGTCGGTGATATCCGCGTCGTCGAAATTTGTCACGCGTGGGACCGTCGACCAACTCTGGTGCATCTGCGCCGCAATCGTCTTGCGAATCTTGCTCAGTCGTTCGACTCGAATCGGACCGTATTCATCCTGATCAGCCGTGCCAGGCAAAGCCTCGGCAGGGTGCTTGGTCGGTGCGGCGACCGATGGTGCCGTCGTGGTTGCTCCCGCGGCGGCTCCCGATGATGAGCGTCCTTGGCTGGCGCTACGCACGACCGCCAAGACATCGTCGCGCGTGATCCGCCCTCCTTCACCGGTACCACGAACATTGCTCAGTTCGACGCCGACTTCACGCGCGAACCGGCGAATCGCGGGACCTGCTGGGATCACGCCGCTGCTGTTGACCGGGAGACCAGTTCCGGGGATTTGAGACGGCAAAGGATCGGCCAACCGGGCCGGCGATTGCTGCGGATGTTGCGTCGTTGGCTCGCGTGTGATGATCGGCTGTTCCGCCGCGGGCTGTCCTTGCGCCGCGGGCTGCGCTGCCGCGGAGGCGGATCGCTCAGCCGCTGGTGCGGTGGCCGAAGGCGAGGGACTGGCGCTGGCCTGTTGCGCAGGCTTTTCCTTGTCGGTTGACTTAGACTCCGCGGGAGCGTCCTGTTTCGCTGGTGCCTCCTGCTTGGGAGGTTCCGATTTCCCCGAGCCAGCACCTTCGGTCGCTTCCACTTCCAGCAACACAGCGCCGACGGGAACGGTCTCCCCTTCGCTGATGCAAACTTTCACAACCTTGCCACCGATGGAAGCGGGAACGGGAACCGTCGCTTTGTCCGTCTCCAATTCGACAATGTCTTGTCCCTTGGTGATCGTATCCCCTTCGCTGACGAAGATCTCCAAAACGTCGCCCGATTCGATGCCGTCGCCAAGGTCCGGTAAAGTGACTTGCTCTGCCATAATGGTTAATTCTTGCGAGGATAGATGGTTTTATACGTCGCGTGGTCAGAAATGAGAGGTGATTCGCTTCATTTAACGCGAAGGTATCATTTCGGACCACGCACGGTCGGTATGTAATTTTGGGTTTGGGTTACTGACACCGCAACGCAAGCGATGTCGCCGGGAATTGCGACGGCCGTATATCAATGATGAACGCGCCCGATGTTATACGTCGCGTGGTCAGAAATGAGGTGATTCGCTTCATTTAACGCGAAGGCATCATTTTGAACCACGCACGGTATATCTTGCGGCAATGTTTTTCTGTTGATCTTGCGACGCAGTCGCTCCAGGCAATCGGATCATGCAAAGTAAGGATTCTTTTTGTCGGGGTTGAAGCCAAGGTCTTCGATTGCCTTTGCGACGTCGGTCGGCTTGACGACTCCGGCAACGCTTAATCGATGCAACGTCGCGATGGTGATCGATTCGGCATCGACTTCAAAGTGCCGACGCAATGCGGCCCGCGTTTCACTGCGTCCCATTCCGTCGGTTCCCAGCACGTAGTAGTCACCTGGAATCCACGGCTGCAACTGCTCGCCCAATGCACGAACGTAATCGCTGCTGGAAATGAATGGACCCTTGCGATCGGCAAGAACCTTTTCCAGATAACTGACTCGCGGCGTCTCGGTCGGATGCAACATGTTCCAACGTTGACAATCGGCCGCCTCGCGTCGAAGCTGCGTGTAACTGGTGACGCTCCAAACATCGCTGGCAATGTTGTATCGTTCGGCAAGAATTTCCTGAGCTCGCAATACGCTGTTCAAAATCGCTCCGCTGCCGAACAGTTGAACACGAGCCAACGGCTTGTCGACTTCCTGTTTGCGGAATTCGTACATTCCCTTGATGATCCCTTCCGCAACCCCTTCGGGCATCGCGGGATTCATGTAGTTATCGTTCTCCGCGGTCAGGTAGTAGATCGCCGTTTCCCCTTCTTGATACATCCGCCGCAGACCGTCTTGCACGATCACCATCGTTTCGTAAGCAAACGCGGGGTCGTAAGCTCGCACGGTTGGAAATGCAATCGCGTTCAACAAGCTATGACCGTCTTGATGCTGAAGACCTTCGCCATTGAGGGTCGTTCGTCCCGCGGTTCCCCCAATCAAAAAGCCCTTGGCTCGCATGTCGGCGGCAGCCCAAATGAGATCGCCGACGCGTTGGAACCCAAACATGCTGTAGTAGATGTAGAACGGAATCATGTTCACGCCGTGTGCGCTGTAGGCGGTCCCCGCGGCGTTGAATGTGCTCATCGAACCCGCTTCAGTGATTCCTTCCTCCAGGATCTGACCATCCTGAGCCTCCTTGTAGAAAGCAAGTTGATCGGAATCGACCGGTTCGTATAGCTGGCCCGCATGTGCGTAAATCCCAAACTGGCGAAACATCCCTTCCATACCGAACGTTCGCGATTCGTCGGGAACAATCGGCACCACGTGCTTGCCGATCTTCTTGTGGCGAAGCAGGTAAGTCAGCAGTCGTACAACCCCTTTGGTTGTGCTCAGTTCTTTGTCATAGAGCTGCTTCTCGGCAAAGCTCAACATATCCTCTAGCGTCGGAACTTCCATGGTTGGCGGCGTTGTCGGACGACTTGGCAACGAGCCTCCCAGCTCTTCGCGACGTTTCCTAAGGTACTTGATTTCCGCGCTGTTCTCAGGTGGACGATAGAACGGTGCTTTCACGACTTCCGAATCGCTGATCGGAATACCGAATCGCGTGCGGAACTCAAGCAGCTCGGCATCATTGAGCTTTTTCTGATTATGGGCAACGTTTCGTCCCTCGCCCGCTTCGCCCAAACCGTAGCCTTTGATTGTCTTGGCCAAAATCACCGTCGGACGACCATTCTTCGTTTCGATCGCCTTTTTGTAAGCGGCGAAGACCTTTTCGGGATCGTGACCGCCACGACGGAGCGTTTCCAAACGTTCGTCGCTGTAGTTCTTCACCAGTTCCAACAATTCGGGATATTGCCGAAGAAGTGTTCCCGAATGTAGCTTCCCGGCATGCCGGTATACTTCTGATACTGGCCGTCGACGACTTCGCCCATCCGCTGAATCAGCAGGCCCGACTGATCCTTTTCAATCAGGTCGTCCCAGTCGTCGCCCCAGACAACTTTGATGACGTTCCAACCGGCACCTCGGAAGACCGACTCCAACTCCTGGATCACCTTGCCGTTGCCTCGCACTGGTCCATCGAGTCGTTGCAAATTGCAATTGATGACAAAGATCAAATTCTCAAGACGTTCTCGCGACGCCAGCGTCAATGCACCCAGCGATTCGGGTTCGTCACATTCGCCGTCACCCAGAAACGCCCAAACCCTTTGATTGGCGGTATCCTTGATTCCGCGATCGCAGGTATTCGTTGAACCTTGCTTGATAGATCGCCATGATCGGGCCAAGCCCCATCGAAACCGTCGGGTATTCCCAGAATTCCGGCATCAACCACGGATGCGGATAACTGCTCAGGCCAGAGACTTCCTGTAATTCCAAACGAAAGTTTTCCAAGTTCTCTTCGGAAAGTCGCCCTTCGACGAACGCCCGCGAGTACATTCCCGGCGACGCGTGCCCCTGAAAATAAACAATGTCGCCGCTGTAACCATCTTCTCCGCGACCGCGAAAGAAGTGATTGAAAGCGACTTCATATAACGTCGCGCTACTGGCAAAGGTGCTGATGTGCCCGCCTTGGCTATCGTTCTTCTTATTGGCGCGAACGACCATCGCCATCGCATTCCAACGAATGATCGATTTGATGCGACGTTCCAGTTCTCGATTGCCCGGATAGGGAGGCTGCTCCTTGGCCGGGATCGTATTGATATAGGGGGTGATCGTTTGCGGATCGAGCGATACCCCTTCGCGCGCCGCACGTTGACGAAGTTGTTCCAACAAGAAGCGTGCCCGTTCGGGACCTTTGCTTTGCAGAACATAGTCAAGTGACCCGAGCCACTCCGCCGTCTCAGCGGCGTCGGCGTCGGTGACAATTTCGCTGCGCAATTCACCGTCGTTGATTGATTCGTCCATTGGTCGTGTTGTGGCCAAAGTATCGGAGTTATCCATTGGGATGCGTCCTTCTGCTGGGGTAAGTTTCGAGTGCGGGGCTATTCTAATTGAAGAGCGATCTACATTCCGCGTGGTTTGAAATGGCACATTCGGTTCATATTAAGCGAAGCACCTCATTTCCGCCCGCGCGACATCTATCAATAATGGACGCGTTTGATGTTTTACGTGCGTGGTCTGTAGTGATGCTTCTGCATTTCATGAATGCGAATCACCTCATTTTCGGCCTCGCGACGTATATCTTGCGCTAATGTTTTTCATTCGATCCTGCGACGTGGTCGCTCTATGACTGTCATGCCAACGATTTGCGAACAAGAACTTAGCCTTAAACCATCGGTTTGGGCAAGATGGCCCAAGTCGTCAGCGTGTCGGCTGGGCAATCCCCTTTGCGGGACGAACGACCCTCAAGTTTATGGCTTTCCGGTAAAACAAGCGATTGGCACCGAGCAAAAACAGGCATCGAAGAGCCTATTTTTTCTTTGGCGGCTTTTTCGGGCGATTTATCCGCTGCGGTGTCGATTTCAGCGGAATCGGATGCATAACGGCGGCTTCCCGACCATTTGGAGCTGCCTCGGATGATGAGCCGCCCTCTCCTTGGGGCTGCTTGATCGTCCGCTTCACCAACACACGCTCGGCCATGCCCCACAAGCTGCTGGTGATGAAGTAGATGCACAAACCAGCAGCCACTTTAAAGAAAAAGATTCCCATCACAAAGGTCATCACGAACATCATCTTTTGCGTCAGTTCCTGTTGTTCGTCCGTTGGTGGCGGCATAAACATTTTCTGCTGCGCCATGAACAAGAACATCACGATGATCGGCAAAATATTGAAGTACGGCCCAAACCATCCGGTCCCGCGTCCGGCAAAGTAATCGACCATCCAAGAGGACCAGTTGTAAAACATGTCGGGCGCGGCGAGATTCGACGCCCACTGAATGCCTGGAATGAATGCCGACTGCCGCAGTTCAATGTCGCACGACAAACTGCGATACAGGCCGATGAAGATTGGCAACTGCACAAACATCGGCAAACAACCGCTCAGCGGATTGAAGCCATGCCTTTTCTGAAGCTCTTGCTGCGCCTTGAGACGCTTTTCCATGTCGTCTTTGTATTTTTCAGCAATTTTCTTGAACTCAGGTGCCAATTCCTGCATCTTCTGAGCGTTCTGAGCCGCTTTTCGCGACAACGGAAACATCGCACCGCGAACACAGACGGTCAGTAAGATGATCGCCAGGCCATAGTTTCCAAGAATCACGTAAATGAAATGCAGAAACCCGGACAACAGCTTCGAGACGGCTCCGAACATGCCGTACTCAATCAGCAACCCGAGACCTCGCTCGTCTAACAGTTCGGGACGCTTGGGACCGGCAAACAGCCGGACGGTGTCGGTTACTTTCTCCCCCGGAGCAAGAGTATGCGGAACGCTGTCGACAAAGAAGCTGACGTTCGCCGCCTGCGTTTGACTCGGATTCAGCTCGTCCAAATCACAAAGCAAGAACGAACCGGCGCGACCGAATGCGGAGGTGAACGCCTCACCCGGCGGCGGCAGATACGTGGCTGTAAAATATTGTGTGTCGACTCCGATATAGCGTAACTGCGTGTCTCGCGGTTCGCTCGATGCATTGAAAAGCGTATCGGTCCCTTCTTCACTGGCGTCGGTACCTGCTTCGGCACGCTGCCTCGCTTGTTTGACGATCTTCGGCAATCCGACCAGTTCGTGAAACTCTTTCGCCGTGTTGAAGACAATATCCCGGGCACCGGCTCCGCCTGTCCAATTTGGGCTGATCTTGGCGTTGTACCACCAGCCTTCCAGTGTCAAGCCATTGGGGCCCTCCAGCCGATAGGCGACTTCTTGGGTTTCTTGCGATGTGTTGACGATCTCGGTTTGCATATCGATGTCGTATCCCGATCCCGATACGGGAATCGTATAACGACGAACAACTTCAAACGTTCCGCTCCCCGCCGCCACGCGATTCGCTTCAGCCGCCGAGACGGGAAAACGAAATTCAAAACCAGGATTCTCCGGATCGTCAATCGGCTCGACTTTCCAGAAGCCATCGACCAAGCTCGGCAGGTTCTTCAACTCCTTCTGCCCGACGCGAAGATTGGTCTTTCCCAATTTGGAAAGCGTCATCAGGCAAGACAATCGCGAGATGTTCCCCTTCACCTGGTCGGGACCGGCAAAGGCCGCCAACCGAACAAGATCCAACGGATGCTGTGTCAACCTCGCTTTCAGGGCAACGGTCGACTCGTTATTGCCGTCTTGCGGAGCACTTCCAACGAGAGTTCTTGCCCCGGTTCGGTCTCCAACATCCAGCGGTCAAACTCCGTCGGTGACGTGATGACTCGATTCGCGACGCTGGTGATAATGTCCCCCACCTGCAAACCGGCCAGATCAGCGGGCGATCCCGGCGCGACAACGTTGACACGAACACCCTCGATATCCGACGGCAAGCCTGGTGCAAGATATCCGAGGTAACCACTTCGCGTGTCGACACGCCGATAACGGAACAGGCCGCTCGGTTCCCGTTCGATCAGTTCGATGCGCTCGATCGCCGCGCCACGATTGGAAAACGTGATGAGAACTTTGTCCGCGGATTCGGGAGACTCTGGATCAAAAGCCAGCGAGCCGAGCGTATACCATTCCCCTTTCTTGGGACGATCAACCGGTTCTTCGTCAGCCTCCGAAGGCTCTCCCTCGACGCCACCGATCTCCGGTTCAACCTTCGCCTCATCCGCTTCGTCCGCGTTCTCCGCGTTATCCGCCTCGACTTGCTGCTGGGGAGCGTTCGGCCCCGCGGCACCATCTTGCAACGGAGGCCTGGGCCGCATGGTCAGCATGAAAAACATGAAGAATGCGGACACAAACAGATAGGCTAGGACGCGTCGTTCCACGAGGGGAGCTTTCCGATGGCGATGGGAGATAAAGCGAAAGGAATGATTTCATTCAACCGCGTATTCTGCCCCAACACTCGAACCTTGGAAACCCGTGTCAGAAAAGCGCTGGCGATTTGCCAAATCATCGCCTCGTCCAGTGACGTTGTTTTGCGTCGATCCGGCGAAGGCTAAAGTATTTGCTGATCTTCGCTAACCTGAAAGTCCGCCCAAACCGGCAGGTATTCGCTGATCGATTCTGCTTCGGCAATCGTCATATTGTGCTGACGCAGGAAGTCGATGGTGCCGCAATCGCCACGAAATTCGGTCGTCGCGTGCCGGCTGAAGGCAATGTTTGCGGTCTGCCGACGCGCGTAGATGTCGGTGGGAGTCCTTCGAGCCGCGAACAACAACGACTCGGGGCGTGCTGCTGAAGTTCGCGATCCGACCCAAAAACAGCCGGCCAGAATGATATCGTCTTCCCCACGTCCATCGCTTTGAATCGATTGATAGATCGTTGAAAGCAACGCCTGTTCGCGCTGCGCGTTATCGGGGTCAAAGTAAACGTTCGCCATGCTGAACGTCCAAGCCGACGATGGTGGCACGCCGATCGTGCGAAACCAAGCAACAAGAGGTTCGTAGGCCATTTGATCCGCCGGGTCGGACATCGTGTACGTTTGCGAGCGGTCCGCCTCAACGCGATCTCGATCAAAGACAAAAGCAAGTCGTTGCTCGAATCCGATCGGACCGATTTTCGGACCAGCCAAATAATCGAAGCGACGCCCCGAGCGGTTTAACTGTTCGACGAGCTTGGGCAACAGGTCCCGTCGGTCGGCATCGATTTCCTGCACCGCGATGACGTCCATTTCCCGCAGCAAGCCGACAAGTCGACCCATGACATCCGAGTCGCCGATCTTGCGACGACTGAATTGATGCAAGTTGAACGTCCCCAGCCGAATGCTGGTCGGCAGGTTGTGGGTTCCTGCAAGTTCAGCCTGTTCACTCGCGGGGAAGATCAAAGGTTCCGTTCGTAACGAACTCAACTGACCAATGCCGTCGGACGGTTGAGGACGATTCAGCATGGCGCGCAGGTCATCGATCATGCTCGGCCCCTCACCACGTGGAAGGACCTTCAATCCCTCGATCCCTTCGATGCGGTAAAACTGCACCCAGGCGATGAAGCCAATCATGCCGAGTACGAAGATGTTGCGAAGGAATTTCATTTCATCTCTGCCCAATGAGCATCACTTGTTTATACCGTGCGTGGTCCGAAATGATGCCTTCGCCTTAAATGAAGCGAATCACCTCATTTCTGACCACGCGACGTTTAACGGCTACCGTTTTGCGTCACGTGGCCGCTCAGTGCTTCGTCACAGATAAGTTTTAGGGTAGGGTGCGTCAATGAGGCACGACGCAGACCCACCAATTGTTTGATTTTGGTGAGGCTACGTTCCTCGCCCCTAATTTTTAATCGTGACAAACCTCTAGGTGTTTTCGGCAATTTTGACTCATGAAACCTGTGAAGCCGAAACGCTACGGCAAGACCAATCCCGTGGGGTTGGGGTTGTACACGTCGCGCGGGCGGAAAGGCGGGGAACCGCGCAACGCCGATGCCTGAAACACGCCACTTGTCGGCTACGACTGGGGCGTCATTGAGATATAATACGTCGCGTAGTCAGAAATGAGGTGATTCGCTTCATTTAGCGTGAAGGCATCATTTCGGACCACCCATCGTACAGTGCAGCAGCCCGCCATTTTGTTGCCCCTTCCGTTAACCTCGACGAGGAATTCCCAATGCGACTCGGCCTTACCCGTATCTTCCTTTGTATGCTCGCGTTGGATGTTTCGATACGCGATGCTTTGGCCGATGACGCCGCTCTGCAGTTTCGCGGCACCGACGGCACCGGAATCGTCAAATCCGCAACGCTCCCCACGAATTGGGATCGCGACACGAATATCGCCTGGCGAACGGAACTGCCAGGCGAAGGCTGGTCGTCCCCGGTCGTCAGCGATGGACGCATTTATCTGACCGCCGCGATTGCGACACAAGCGGAGGAAACAGCATCAAGTGACCAAGCTTACGATCTGGCATTGTTGATCCTCGATGCCGACAACGGAGAATTGCTGGCCAGGAAGGACCTCATTCATCAGACGGCGGCGGAACTGAAGAAGATCCATTCCAAGAACTCACACGCCAGTCCGTCGCCGCTTGTTGCCGGGAACCGAGTCTTCGTTCACTTTGGCCATCAAGGGACCGCCTGTACCGATCTGCTGGGAAACACCGTTTGGGTTAATCGTGACTTGTCATTCAATCCCGTTCATGGAAACGGTGGGTCACCGATTCTGGTCGGCGATCATTTGATATTCACTTGCGATGGGGCCAACAGTCCTTATGTCGCCGCGTTGCAAGCCGACACCGGCAAGCTGGCATGGAAGTGTCAGCGACCAGTCGACGCGACAAAGAAGTTCTCCTTCTGCACGCCATCGGAGATCGTCGTTGATGGAAAAACGCAAGTCGTCGCCCCTGGAAGCGACTGCGTCTTGGGAATCGATCCGGTCGACGGATCAATCATTTGGCAAGTCGATTACGACGGTTACTCCGTCGTTCCCAAACCGGTCTATGCCGATGGGCGGTTGTTCGTTTGCACCGGCTACGATCGTGGCGGCATCTTGGCGATTGATCCGACTGGAAAGGGAAACATCACGCAGTCACATGTGTTATGGCGAATCGACAACGGTGCGCCCAAGACGCCGTCGGTGCTGGCAAAGAACGACCTGTTGTTCATGATCAACGATGGCGGCGTGGCGCTGTGTCTGGACGCCGCAACCGGCGAAACGATTTGGAAGGAGCGGATTGGAGGAAAGTATTCCGCATCGCCGGTGATGTCCGGGGATAAGATCTATTTCACCAGCGAAGAAGGAAAGACGACGATCGTTCAGGCGGGGCGAGAGTTCAAGCAGATTGCAACGAACGATTTGCAGGAACGAACGTTAGCATCCATGGCGGCCGTCGGCGATGCGATCTTTCTACGAACAGCCAAAGCGTTGTACCGGATCGAGTCGCAATGATCCGAGCCAGCGGAACGGTTTGCCTCGGCGGGCCTTCTGAAACGGTGTTCGCTTGGCTCGCCGATCCCGAGTTGGTTTTGCTTTGGGTTCCTCAAATGGTCGCCAACGAACACAGCGAATCCCCTTCCAGGTTGGGAACAACGTTTGTTCAGCGTTTTCAGTACGGCAACCGAACCTGGACGTCGACTGGCAAGATTGTCGAGTTTGTTGAGAATAAGCGACTGGCGATCGATGTTGCCCAGCCGTCGATGATCGTTCACGCGGCGTATTCCCTCGATCGCGTCGAATCGGGAACCGAAGTTCGGCAAGATGTGGTGTTGGAATTGCGCGGCGTTGCGGCATACGCTCGCTACGTCGTCCAGCCGATTGTCTCGCGGATCGCTCGACGGCGCATCGCCACAAACTTGGCCGCACTGAAGGCGACGTTTGAACGCGATGTAGGATGGACTTCCAGTCCGTCCTACCCTATAGCAATCAAGTCGCAAGATTAGCTGAAAAACATTTGCACAAGATGACATCAAACGTGTTCATCATTGATTCAAAAAAGGCAGGTCGATTACTTGCCGTTAAACGAGTAATGCTCAAGAGCTTCGGTGGCACAGTTCGCCTAATATTTCCCTTTCCGTCAACCACATTCAACAACCATTTGTAAGCAATTCGATGGCATCTCGTTATTCCTATTCGCAAGACAATCTCTTCTCACTTTCGCGGCACTTGCAGCGCGATGATTTGGCGAACATCGTACAGACCGCCGCTGCCGGTCCGGCGGGTCAGTTGCCGTTGACGGACGAGATGTTACGCATGGAGCAACGGCGATCTGTTTGGCTTGACGCAGAATGCCGGGATGGGCTGCAGGACCCGCACGCATGATGGGGCCACAGTTTCTTTGTCTGAGCACTCAAGGGGGGAATGCGGGACCACGATGATTTGATCGCGCTTGGCTATCACACCGGGCACTGGGAAGTCGGTTTGCTTGTCCGATCGGCGGCGGAGGAATTCTCTCAGGCCGGAGGTGTGCCGTTTGCCGCCTACTGCAGCGACCCTTGCGATGGTCGCTCGCAAGGGACGATCGGCATGTTCGACAGCTTGCCATACCGCAATGACGCGGCGATGGTGATGCGTCGGTTGATCCGGTCGTTACCTCGGCGGCGCGGCGTGCTGGGCGTGGCCCACTTTGTGACAAGGGGCTGCCCGCCATGATGCTGGCGGTTTTGTGGATCGAAGCATTTGCCCAGTGTGTCGTCCCCGACGGCGTCACGCTGCCGCCATCAGTCGGCGAAGATGCGGGAAAGGTGCAAACCATTGGTGCCCGCTATGTTCACGGCGAGATCAGTTTGGAGCAAGCATCATTAGAGGCTGTCGGGCTTGCGGATCCGCCGGGTGGAGGATGTCAGTTCGCGAACAGCCGCCACCAATGATGGTCGCCGAAGCCATGGGGTTGACGATTCCGCATGCCGCATTGGCCCCCAGCGGCCAGCCGATCTGGTTGGATATCGCAAGGCAGAGCGCTCAGGCATTGATGTCGATGGATTCGGCTGGCTTAACGTTGGCCGATGTTTTAACGAACGATTCGATCTACAACGCGTTACTGGTTCACGCGGCATGTGAACGATCTGGCCGAATCTGCTGCTTCACATTCCAGTAGTCGCCCACGCGGCAGGCGGAAGAATTCCGTCGGTCGAGGACTGGCATGATGTCAACAAACGCGTGGCGCGCTTCGTCGACGTGTTGCCCAATGGGCCGGTGGGGCATCCGACGGTCAGGTTGTTCCTGGCCGGCGGGGTTCCCGAAATGATGTGGCATCTGCGACAGATCGGTTTACTGCGTGGCGACGCGTTGACGATCACGGGGCAATCGTGGAATCAGATTCTTGATGCTTGGCCCGCAGTCCGCGGAAGCAGGCCGCCTTGCACGACAGCGACTGGCCGATGTTGACGGTGTTGATCCCGACGATGTGATCATCCCTCCCGACGCAGCGCGACGTCGAGGGCTCACCAGCACCGTCTGTTTTCCGAAAGGGAATATTTGCCCGGAGGGATCGGTCATCAAGTCGACGGCGATCGATCCGTCGGTGGTCGACGACGATGGCGTTTATCGAAAGGTCGGGCCCGCTCGTGTCTTCGTCAGCGAACGCGATGCGATCGCGGCAATCAAAGGCAATCATCCGCAGCCGATCGCCGCCGGAGACGTGATCGTGCTGATCGGCCGCGGACCACTGGGGTGCGGCATGGAAGAGACCTATCAAATTACGTCGGCGTTGAAATTCATTCCCTGGGGAAAACACGTTGCGAAAGCTATCACCGACGCGGTTTCGAGTCAGCACAGGTGCATATCGGTGCCGGTCGGCCCGAGGCGTTGGCTGGCGGTCCGATAGCACGCGTTCAGGATGGCGATCAGATCGAGATCACCGTCGATCGCGTTGGTCTGCAAGGAGCGTGAATTTGGTGGGAACCGCTTCGACCGAAAACTCAACCCGAGGAAGCCGAAGCCCTGCTCGCATCAGGGGCTCGCATCCCGACTTGGCGGTTGATGAAAAGATGCCGACGACTCGCGGCTATGGGCGGCAGCACCAGCAAGTCGGCGGCGGCGCGGGGCGGCTGCGTTTACGATGTCGACCGAATTATCGAAACGCTACAAGCCGGACAACTTGCGGTGATGACGGACGCCGAATGATGGTGACGTCAATCTTATACACGTCGTGGCCGAAAATGAGGTGATTCGCTGAACGCGCAAAGGCATCATTTTCGGACCGCGAATATAAGTATCAGCAACTCCTGCTTCACCCGTTCTTCCCGGTTCAGTCAGTCGCTTGCCGTTAAACGAAGAAATATCTGCACGAGTGTTCAGGCTTGTGAGTCGGCGTCGTGTCGCGCGTCCCGCAATGTCCGACGATCGCTGATGCAGACCCGATGCTACCGCGTTTGGTTTACGGTTTCCATCAACACGGCGTGGTATCGTCGACCAAGCTCTCGCAGCGATTCCGTGTTGAAATGAACAAGGTCATCGTTTGGCGTTAGACCATTGGACGGAACAAATCCGCAGTATGGTAGCTTCTCAGGAAGCATGCGATGGGCCGCATCCACGGTCTTGCGGGCTTGGTTCCATGGACGGCCTTCGAACTGCCCGAGCTGACCGGCAATGAATGGCAGCTCGGGGACGGCGAATGTTTCGCGAAACCGCTTCACCAACGCATGCAACCGCATTTCATAAAGCTTCGCGAGATCGGGGCGAGAATCCGATTCGCCTTGATGCCACAACACACCACGCAAAGTTCCATCCTTCATCGCGATGCGAACGCGTTGTTCGCAGTCATCCCAAGGATGCGATTTGGTTTGAGCGTGATATCCATTCGGTTGCCAGCTTTCAATCGGTGATCCCCCGACCGCACACGGGATCAGTCCCACCACGACGTCGGGATGTGATTCGGCGTATTCCTTTGCAAACGTTCTTCCCAGTCCGACTCCCGCGATCCCAGGTTTGTCGAAATGCATGGGGGCCACCGCAGGCACCCACTCGCCCGATTGATCAAGCATCAGCACCCGAGCAACCGGCTGCTTATCAACATCTTCCACGATGCCGCGCCCAGCCATATTCGACTGACCCGCCAAAATGAACAAATGAAACTGCTGCGCATCATCAGGCACCAAGGAATTTGTTGTTAGGTCCTGCCCGACCAAGGATGCGGACATGATTGCCAGACTGAGCGATATTTGATGGGTGATTCTGAGGAACAATGGTCGATTCCTAATTTGCGTGGGATGAATGCTTCGCCGAGCCTTGTTATCGCTGATGATGCAACGAGTTTCAAGCGACCGCACCGCACGCAGCTCCCGCATAGGCCGGAGGCCGAAACAAAAACTGCCGAGGCCATCAGGCCCCGGAACCGAAACAATGACAACTTTAGCCCGGCGGGCGGCACATTAGCGCTTAGTGGATTGTGTCGGCCTCCGGCCTAAAGCGAATCGTTTTGCAACAATCCGGTGGCTTACACCACCGGCAAGCTATATGTCGGCCTCCGGCCTAAGCGGCACGCTCTCGTTAGTGTCCGGCTCTTCGGAACCGTGACCTAACGCTCAACTGCTGATTTAACCGAAAGACTTATGCTGAGGTGCTTACCTCACTGTTCCGGATAACTTTTTTCATCATCTATTGTTTGGAAGTTCAACAATGTCACACGTCTACGTCATTTCGCGCTGGTCTGTCTGCTTGTTCGTCGGGTTGATGATTGCCGCGACGGCGGACTCCGCCGACTTCTGGACCGACATCAGTGGGCGGTACAAAGTTGAAGCCGAGTATGCGGGCATGGATGGGAAGAGCGTGATCCTTCGAAAGTCAGACGGCTTGTTCGTCAAGGTTCCACTAGAACGGTTAAGCGCCGAGAGTCGCGAACTTGCCAAGCGTCGCCACGCAGCTTCAAACAGCAGTGAACTGAAGCCAGCGACACCCACGATGCCTGAAACATCAAGCGACGTTGTCTCATCCAACACTCAGGTGGCTTCGACAAAGACGTTCGATTTTGATGCCCCCGTTCCACCGCCAGTTCCTCCGATGCGACCGTTCCCCGTCGATGTTACGTTAGCTGAAACGGTCGACTTCATTCGCCAAGAAGTCTTGGCTGGACATCCAGAAGTCATTTGGTATGCGGTACCGAAGGAATTGCGGGAAATCGCCGACAGTCAAGAGTATCGATCACACATCGCTGCGCTGCAAAGACCGAACAATGACGCGATCCGGTCGATGTTCATCGGAACCATTGGAGTCCTCGTAACAAAAAAAGACTTTGTTTTGCAATCGAAATTCCTGGCTCAAACGCCCCCTCCATTCCAGCTTCTCGTCCGACAGTTCTATGATCCCGCAATCGGAGTCGCGTTTGAAGTTGCGCAGTTGATCTTTCCGGATGAAGAATCGGAGACAGTGTCAGTGTCCGAACATTTCAACCATCATGGACCTCGAATCGGAGGTCACCTGCGAGCACTTGTTGAACGCTTGCCCCCGGGAATGGTCGAACAACTGACGTCGCAATTGACAGTCGTTGACGATGACACGACTCACGGCACGATAACCTTTGTCAAACCCAATGGCGAAGCAGAAGTATTTCGCCTGACGAAGGTCGGCAAATATTGGCTGCCGGACGACTTGGCTACGAAGTGGGCGGAGTCACGTGGCAACCTTAAAGAAATCGCCGATGCGCAATTCGAGCAAATGAAGCTGGAAACTGCTGAAAACGCCGATGCGACTGGATTCATGGACGCTGCATTAGGCGGCATCGCGTCCGATATCACCGAAGTAATTAAATCCTTGCGCCTAGCGTCCACGCAGGAAGAGTTCGACCTTGCCTTGGAGCAAGCCAATGACAAACTTTCTGAAATTCTTCCGTCGGGTGCGGGGGTACCCGATTAGCTCGACAATGGTGGCGTGAAACGTGTTACACGTCGCGTGGTCGGAAATGAGGTGATTCGCTTCATTAAATGCAAAAGCATCATTCCAGACCACGCGCGGAATAAACTACGCAATAATCTCGTCAACAACGTGCCCATGCAGGTCGGTCAAGCGGAAGTCGCGACCGGCGTAGCGGTAGGTCAACTTCTTATGATCGAAGCCGAGCAGATGGAGCATCGTCGCGTGTAGGTCATGCACGTGGACACGATTTTCAATCGCCTTGAATCCGAATTCATCCGTGCTGCCGTGAACGGTCCCTCCCTTGACGCCACCACCGGCCATCCAGACGGTGAAGCCGTGGTGATTGTGATCGCGTCCATTCATTTTGCCTTGATTGGAACCTTCCTTGGGCATTTCAACGACTGGCGTCCGTCCGAACTCGCCTCCCCAGATGACAAGCGTGTCTTTCAGCATGTCGCGTTGTTTGAGGTCTTTCAGCAATGCGCCGATCGCTCGATCGCATTGGCCCGCCAGACTGCGATGTCGCTCCTCCAAGTCATCATGGTTATCCCAGGGCTGGCCCGCTCCATGCCACAACTGAACGTACCGGACACCTCGTTCAACCAGTCGCCGAGCAATCAGGGTCTGGCGTGCATGAACGCCGGGGCCGTACATATCAAGAATGTGTTGCGGTTCGCGATTGATGTCGAAAGCTTCCGTCGCTTCGGACTGCATGCGAAACGCGAGTTCAAACGATTGGATACGGCTTTCCAGCTTCGGGTCGTTCGGGCGTGATTCACGATGCAATTCATTGAGCTTGCTCAACAGATCGAGTTGCTGTCGCTGATCGTCTCGCGAAACGCGAAAGTTGTTGATGTTCTCGATCAGTTTTTCAATCTTCGTATGATTGGAATCGACGTAGGTCCCTTGATAGATTCCCGGCAGGAAGCCGGCTTGCCAATTCTGGGCTCCCTTGATCGGGTAGCCTCCCGGACACATCGCGATAAAGGCGGGAAGATTTTGATTCTCGGTTCCCAAGCCGTATGTCAACCACGATCCGACGCTGGGGCGAATCAATCTCGATTCGCCGGTATTCATCAGCATCAGCGATGGCTCATGATTGGGTACATCGGCATGCATCGAGCGAATGACGGCGATCTCGTCGATCGATTGCGCGGTCTCGTGAAACAGTTCACTGACTTCAATGCCGCTTTCGCCGTAGGGTTTGAACTTGAATGGCGACCCAAGCAAGGCACCCGTCGGACGTTCGGTCTTCAGGTTGCCGCCATCAATGGCTTCACCGGAACGGCTTTGCAGAACGGGCTTGGGGTCGAATGTGTCGACATGACTCGGCCCGCCGTTCATGAACAAATGGATCACATGCTTCGCTTTGGCGGGAAAATGCGAAGCCTTCGGCAGCAGCGGATTGTTCACCGGGCTCGCCTCGGCTGATGAACATTGCAGCAAATCGGCCAGCGCGAGAGTAGCAAAACCCATTCCGCTGCGAGTCAGTAAGTCGCGTCGTGAGAACATAGTATCTTTACGCATCCGTTAATCGACAAAAGTAAATTCGTTGCTGACAAGCAAAGCATGAGCAAACTGCTCCAGCCGCGTCAATAATTTCGAGTTGCCCGCATCGGTCGAACCGCTGAAATCGGCCAGCGAGTCGAACTCCGTAGGCAAGCCGCGCACGGGAGTCAGCCGGAGTTGAATTGTCTGGCGATAGCCGTCAAAACTGGTTGACCCGTTCTGATTCACCACAAAGTCGACCGCCTGTCCAGGCTGCACGTCGATCGCCACCTTGTCGACGGCGACCTTTGAATTTTGCACGTTCTTTTCGGAGAGACGTTCGCCATTGCTGACGATCAGCATTCGCACGCCATCTCCTTTATCGCTGGGATGTTCGGCTTGATACGCGATCTCAAGGCGACCGGCACGCGGAGCGATCCAACGCCGAACCGTGTCGAAGTGCTGGCCAGGATGCCCGCCGTTTGCGGTCAGCGATGTGTATCCAAGCTGCTTGTCGGGCAATGCTTCACCGCCGCCCCACCGCCCTTCGTGAAATTTGGGAAGCGGCGTGAAACCGTCGATCGCCGTTTGACCTTCGTTCAGCTTGCCATATCCGTAGGCCCATGCCGATGCCGGAACGATGGCGACCGTTTCCGGATCGATCTCCGACCGGCAAAACTGAACCGCCAGCCGCAGTTCTTCGGTCGATGGCGATCTTTTCAGAATCTTTTGAAAGACCGCGGCAACCTGCTGTTCGTTCGTCGCGTCCGCTGGAAGAGCCTTCGTCGCCGCATCCACAACGCTAACCGAAGCCTTTAAAATGAACGGGCTGTTCATTAGATAGAGTGCTTGCTGCGGCACGGTCGTGTAATAACGCTGGGGTGCGTGCGCATCGGGTCCGGCAACATCAAACACTCGAAAGATCGCCGGAAGTTGCTGTCGGTCGATGAAGGCATAGATCGTCCGTCGCGATTGATCAGGCGACTCGGCGATATCGACCGGTGCTCCCCCTTTGCGGAAGTCCAGTTGACCAGCGCATTGCAGGATCGTATCGCGAAGCGATTCAAAGTCGCGACGTCGGCGTGTCGCACGACCGAAGTACCAATTGTCGGGATCATTCCGAACCGCGTCGGTCGTCGCTTGGCTTGACTGACTGTAAAGGTACGATCCGGCAATTCGGCGAATCAGACGCTTGACGGAATCTCCATCTTCGGCAAACGCGACAGCAAGGTCGTCCAACACCTCGGCTTGGATCGGCTGCTGCGTGCGAACGCCAAAGTCGCTGGGCGTGTCAACGAAAGGCTTCCCCATCAGGTGCATCCAAACTCGGTTGGCAAGCACGCGACGCGTGAGCGGATTGCTTGTGTCGACAATCGCATGGGCAAGGTCGAGTCGTCCACTGCCGTTTTCAAAACGCGGCGGTTCTTCACCGTGCAACGCAGTCAAGAATCGACGCGGTGCGATGGGACCGCGATTGCCTCGCTGACCACGAACCCAGACGGGATGATCCCCGACCTTTTCTTTATCGAACAGGGCCAGTGGGGATGCCGCTTTGTCTCGCAATTCACTGCTGTTGAAAACGCCCACGAGCGAGTAGTAATCCATTGTCGGAATCGGATCGAACTTGTGATCGTGACATCGCGCGCACTGAACGGTCAGTCCAAGCAGGCCCCGGGTGACCAAGTCAATTCGATCGTCGATCGTATCATCGTTGCTCAAGAACCGACGTCCAACCGTCAAGAAGCCCATTGCGTCCAGATCCCCCGATTTGTTGTCCGGATCGATGGTATCGGCGGCAAGTTGTAAGATGATCTGATCCGAATACGGCAGATCGTCGTTGAATCGTCGGATCAGCCAGTCACGGTATCGTTCGCTTCCTTCAAGTCGCGGAGGCTTGTTCGCCAACGTGTAACCCACGGTGTCGGCATATCGGGCGACATCCATCCAGTGACGCCCCCAGCGTTCGCCGAACTCGGGACGTGCCAGCAGGTTGTCGATCACGCGGCGAGCGGCATCGGGACGCGAACCGCCCACGAACGCCGCTATCTCGTCAACCGAAGGAGGCAGCCCGATCAGGTCGAAATAAACACGTCGAAGCCACGTTTCTCGATCGGCGGCTCCCGATGAAGCGACTCCGGCTTGCGCATCGTCCTCAATGCAACCGCATCGATCACATCGTGGCTGCGTGGATCAACCTCTTCAACCCGATTCGCCAAACGAGGTTGTTGAAACGCCCAATGCTGACGCCAATCGACCTCCGGTTCTTCGACTTCCGGATGATCTTCGGTTCGCGGGTCGAACGCTCCCGTTGCGACCCATTCCTCCAAGACCTGAATCTCTTCATCGGGCAGTTTGCCTTCGGGAGGCATCTGCATATTGTCGTCGGTGTAACGGACCGCCTTAATGAGAAGGCTTTCGGATACGTTGGCCGGATTCACCGCCGGACCACGCGACCGCCCCGTTTGATCGCCGGAGCGGTATCCACGCGAAGGTCCCCTTGCTGTTCGTCGAATTCGCGCGAATGGCACTCGTAACAGCGTTTGATCAGCAGCGGGCGGACCTTGTTCTCAAAGAATGCTTCGGCGTTTGCTTGATCTTCGCTACGGACGTCACCAACCGACAGTTGCAAGATGCTTAATGTTAGCAACACGAAAGAGCAAGGCTTGGCAGGCATAGGGCAGCATGTTTGAATGTTTTGTGTCGATGACGAACGCGATTGATTAATCTTATTGTGCGTCGTTGTATATACCGTGCGTGGTCCGAAATGATGCCTTCGCGTTAAATGAAGCGACTCACCTCATTTCTGACCACGCGACGTAAAACAGTTGTTCGTGCGACGTAGCCGCTCGAAAGGAAGGGACCGCTTCACTAGGCAGCATCTGCAAAAGGCGGGACGGGCGGACGATTCGTCGGGGGGCGGAAGAACGTCAACACGCTGGAAACAGCACGAGTTCGTCACTTCGACCACACGCGTCGTACGTTGGCCCAGTACTCATTGTAAACCAGAACGCGGAAATGAACAGTCAATGTGAGTCCGCCATCTTTGAACACGACAGGTAAAACCATTTGAACATGAGATATTCAATGTTTTTCAAACCAAAGTCTTTTTGTGTGCCACCGTTTCAAATCGGCTCTCTGCTGATGCTGATGCTGATGGCATTGTTCTTGACAGGCAGTGCTAGCGGAGCCGAACCGCATGCGCGACCGAACCTGATTTTGATTCTTGCCGATGATCTTGGGTATGGAGATGTCTCGTTTCACGGTTCCACGGAAGTCAACACACCGCATCTTGATCGGCTTGCAAGCGATGGCATGTTGATGACCGGTATGCGAGCCAACTGCACGGTTTGTTCTCCGTCCAGGGCGGCCATTCTGACGGGGATTTATGCGGATCGAGCGGGCGTTCCGGGAGTCATCCGAACGGCACCAACGGATTCCTGGGGATTTCTGAAACCAGGCCTGCCTACGTTGGCCGATCGGCTGAAGCAAGTGGACTATCACACGGCCATCATTGGCAAGTGGCACCTTGGACTGGCCACGCCCAACACTCCGCTGGAACGTGGGTTCGACCACTTTCATGGCTTCTTGGGGGACATGATGGATGACTATTACACACATCTGCGTCATGGGAACAATTATATGCGTCATGGCGAACAAGTCATCGAACCCGAAGGGCACGCAACGGAATTGTTTACCCAGTGGGCTTGCGATTACTTGGAACAGCGAGTGGCCAAACATGATCAGCCTTTCTTCATGTACCTTGCCTACAACGCGCCCCACTTCCCAATACAGCCTCCCCAAGAATGGTTGCAACGAGCGAAGCAGCGACATGGCGATCTTTCCGACAAGCGAGTCGCCAACATCGCGTTGGTCGAACACTTGGACGATCAAATCGGACGGTTGCTTCAACAGGTCGACGCGCTGGGACTGCGTGACAACACGTGTATCGCGTTCACGTCGGACAACGGCGGATCACTGCCGCATGCGCAAAACAACGATCCGTGGCGTGATGGAAAACAGAGCCATTACGATGGCGGTCTCCGCGTTCCGTTTGTTGTCCGTTATCCCAAGATGATCGCCCCGGGAAGTCGTAGCGATGTGGTCGGTTTGACGTTTGATCTGTTCCCAACGTTTCTTCAGCTTGCCGGCGCGGACATTCCCGGCGATTGCGACGCGGTTAGTTTATTGAATGTCCTTCAAGGGAAGACATCAACGTCGAGTGATCGAACGATGTATTTCGTTCGTCGGGAAGGGAACCAGCGTTATGTTGGTCATGCCTACCATGCGTTGATCCATGGGAACTGGAAGCTTATGCAGAATGATCCGTTTTCGCCGTTGGAGCTATATCACTTGGAAAAGGATCCGTACGAGCAGGACAACGTGATCGCTGAATTTCCGAAAATCACACGGGAGCTAAAGCAGCGACTGGCTGAGCAAATTCAAGTTGGCGGTCGTGTCCCGTGGCAACCGGAGCATCCGTTGCCTGAAAGACTTTCCGATCGATAGGCGTTGCTTGATCGATGCCGCTTCAGGGGATTAAGAGTCTATTGGGAATCCGATGCATCCTGGTATGTGAGCCGACGCTGGGTTAAGCGATGAGGCCGACGCCGGTCGGCTCCGATCGATGGATCGGTCACAGAGTCCGGAGATGCCCATCGCGTCGAAGAACGGATGAACAACCTCATTGCTTCTGCCTCCGTGGCCCGTGCGAAAAAAACCAGAATGAACGATCCCTGTGCTGCACGCAGGAGGGTTGAGCGATGCAGGCCCGACGCGTGCGCGGTCGGCTCACGATCGATGGATCGGTTCTCACAGAGTCACAGAGACACGGAGATGCCCATCACGATCGAAGAACGGATGAACAACCTCATTGCTTCTCTGTGCCTCCGTGGCTCTGTGCGAGAAAACGACCAGAATGAACGTTCCCTGCGCACTGCGAGCCACACAAGGCAGGGTTGAGCGATGAAGGCCCGATGCGAGCGCGGTCGGCTCACGGTCTTCGGATAGGCTCTGCTAGAGGGTGCAACTTGATTGATCGTTACGATCGTTCTTTTCGGGGAACTTTTCGATTTTGCATCCAATTTCGCGAGGCGGATTTGTCTGAGTTCGGGTTCATGAAGAATTGAGTTTCTTATCTTCAAAAAGCCCGAAATCGCGAAACTTCATCGTCCGCCGTGCGGGTCGTAACGAAGCTGCGGGGATATTCCGCCCGATCGGCGATCGATCGCCGTTACAGCCAAACTGGAGCTTGGGCAAACCTTATCCTTCGATGCAAGAAGTGAAAAGACAACCCAGTTAATTTCTTTTGACTGATCCGAATTGTAGCGTACGTTCCCTGTAGAGCGAATCGAGTTGATTCGTTACCGGGACCGAAGTTGCGATGCGACGGAGTTCCTGGTCGGCCAATGCTCCCTTGAAAAAGGCAAACCGCTTGTAAGGGCGGGGCGCAAAGTTACGGATCCCATCTGGGAAAGCCGGGCTGCCAATGGCGCAGCAGGGTAGATCGGTTGGTGCCTTCGGGACCGACAACGATTCACCTGCCCACTGCACGTGTGGTATCAGGAGATTGAGGCTGCAGCGGATCGTATCGCGGTGGTACGACCAACTGTTTGTTTCCAGTGGCACATCCGCCACAACCTGGTAGGGAAAGAAAAGATGAAGAAGTTTGCTGCAAAAGTTGTTGAATTTTTGAAGGAAGAAGACGGACCAACCGCGGTTGAGTACGCCGTTATGATGGCTCTGATCATCGTCGTTTGCTTGGGCACCGTGAAGACCATCGGTACACGTGCAAACAGCCAATTCCAAAAAGTTTCGAACCAATTGGTCTAAGCGATGCCAGCCGGTTTCGACCGGAATCATCTCATGAATTCGTCGGGGTGTGCGGTGGTGCTGGACGCCACCGCACGCAACCGGCGGTTTTTTGTCGTGTGTGGTCTGAAATGACAACTTCGCGTCAAGTTCAAGCGAATCAGATCATTCCCGCCCACTTTCAACAACAGATTAACGATGAACTATCCACTTTTGCCAGTCGAGGCCGCACAACAAACGTGGCACCTCGCTTGTTATGCAATCACGATGCTGATGGCGATGTTGAGCTGGCTTTCGCTGGGAAGGTAAACATTCGGGCTGCTCCGCCGCCACGAATCGAACACGACCCGAGCGGTGAACCGACACCACAACCGAACAATTTCAATATTTCCGGGGGGAAACTGAAGCGATGGAAACGACATTCTTAGAGTCCGCGATGTACAACTGGCATGTCTGGCTGGTTGCCGTCGTGATGATCGTTGCCGCCGTGATCGACGGCATGATCCTGAAGGTACCGAATTGGTTGACATACCCGTTCATCGTTTCGGGTTGGCTCTACGCAACCATGATCGATGGCGTTTCCGGACTCGGGTTCAGCCTGTTGGGAACGTTTGTCGGAATGATGCTCTTGCTTGTCGTTCGCGCTGTCGGCGGCATGGGAGCCGGAGATGTGAAGCTGCTGGCCGGACTGGGAGCCTGGTTGGGGGCGAGTGTCGCGTTTTGGGCGTTCATTTGGACCACGATCATCGGTGGCATCATCGCCGCCGTCATGATCGCCGTCAGTGGCAATTGGTTCAAGCATTACGCGATGTTCCATCAAATCCTGCAGGAGTTCGTCACGATTCGCAATCCGGAAAAGCTTGCCGCGATCGCTCGTGAACGAAAGCCGACCATGAAGCTGTTGCCCTATGGCATCCCCATGGCGATCGGATCGATTCTGTACTTCGCGTATGCCGGGATGTTCGCATAAGCGAATCGAACGGCGAATGCATTCAAACCGCCCGAAGAAGCAAAGCAGGAAACTTAGGTTGAATGGTCGATCTTTGTCGGCCAGAGTCGAACGGTTGGATAATCTGTAACGAATGTACCGATCTTAATATCAAGGATGAAAGCGCTTGATGTTATCTCGCGCTCATGTCTTTTAGTGGATCTTGCGACATGGTCGCTCTATGCATTGTAAGGGTTCGTTTCAGATTTTTGTTATGTACTGAGCAGATGATTCGTTCGCGACGGATGGTCGTGTCATGCGGATCGATCCTGATGCAGGGTTCGATTCGGAAATGCTTCAGCTTTTGGCGGGTGAATGCCAATCATTGATGCCATGGGTCGATGTGTGCCCACATTGCGAACGAGAGGGATAGGTTGAATGGATTCAGCCCAATCCAAGGTTTCCGAGCCAGGACGGCGTTTAATTTCGTTTGAAAAAGCGATGCGTTTGAATGGATGAATGGGTCGGCGGATGATAAGCCGAGCAGTTCGCGTCCATAACCAAGCGAGATCGCAGCGCCAAAGGCATTGAGAACTATGCGTAACAAATCTGTCGTCCTACTAGCCATCGCGTTGGGTTGTGGAATGATTGCATCGGTTGGTATCAGCCAAGTGGTCATGTCAGGCGGTGGTGCGCAATCGGTTGAGTTGGTCGAAATTTTGGTGGCTTCCAAGGAAATACCCGCGAATTCGAAGATTTCGGCGGACAACATCATGTTGGAGAAATGGCCTGCGGGGAAGACTCCCGAAGGCGCGATCACGGATGTGGCGAAGATCGAGAACAAATACGCGAAGCAACATATTTATGCTGGCGAAGCACTCTTGCAACAGTAAGTCGTTGATGCGTCCGAGCGTGCCACCGTTGGCATTCCTCCTGGACACACCGTGGTCACCTACAACATTGGTAATGATCCAGGAATTGCAAACCTTGTCGAACCTGGAGATCGGATTAACGTGATCGGATTCTTCGAGAAGAGCGACATTGTGCCTGAGACCACGCATCGCGATGTCTTCCGAAACGTCTTGATCTTTGCCGTCGATGGGCGCACCACACGCGAACCGAACGCGGAGGAGAAGCGAAAGTCGACAAGTACGATTTTGCTGTTGATCAAGCAGGAGGACGAACGCGTTTGGAACTGGGCGAAGAAAGTTGGGTCGTTGCAAATCACGCTTGGCAATCCAAATGAAGTCGTCGACAACGATGCTCCCAACGCAGCCGGACAAGAGTTCATGAAATGGCTTGACGACTACGCTGACTTGCGTCGTCGCCAGCAGATCGAGCCCGAGGCCGTCGAGGAGCTTCCGACGAAATCCGGCGGAGAAACGGTTCGCGTCCTGACGCCCAAAGGGTACCGATTGTTCCGTTGGAACAAGGCTACAAAAACGATGGAATTGATTGATGAACTGGCGCCCGATGATTCCGAATTGGGAACCGGTGGCAATTCGACCGGTACTCCGGATATCACGGCTGAGACTAAAGATGAAGGACCGTCCGGGACGATATCGCCACGACGGACATGGGAATCGACCGACTCGGAAAACCAAGGAAAGTTTTATATAAATCGAGCACGCTGATAGCATTCAGCGGCGCTGCAATTTATGCGTCGCGCGGGCAGAATTGACGGGACCGGCTTCATGGATGTGAAGGTAAGCCGTCAGACCACGCACGGTGTATACGTCGCGTGGCCGAAAATGAGGTGATACGCTTCAATTAACGCGAAGGCATCATTTCAGACCACGCACGGAATAACTTTTGAGATTATCGAACCAATCGCAAGGATGCGCAGGTATGTTAAAGCAAACATCAACAGCTTCGTTAGCTGTTTATTTGACCGTATTGATAGCCGGTTCGATCGGTTATTGCGGTCCCTTGCGAGGTCAAGACGAAGCTCCGCCAGCGGTTCCCGCGTCCAGCAGGTCGTCGGCCGCCGGGGTTACCTATCGCGTGACCCAGCCGACACAGAGGCTGGAGATGATTGTCAATTCGAGCAGCATTCTCACGCTCGAAAAAGTCGTTCCGCGATTTCAGGTACAGAACGAAGAAATACTGATCGCCAATCCGGTGGCTCCAAATCAGGTACAGATTTCCGCGCAAGCACCAGGTGTCACGCAGCTCAACTTGTGGGATGTCGACGACACGCTCTACACGGTTGATGTCATCATCACCGGCGACGCTCGGGAACTGAGCACCGTCCTGCAGGCGCAATTTCCATTTGCAACCTTGCGAGTAACACCGCTGCCGACCGGAGCGGTGATCGACGGAATGGTTACCGATACCGATGACATTGATCGCGTGATCGCCGTCGCGCAACAGTTCTATCCAAACGTTGTCAACAACATCAAAGTCGTTGGCGTACAGACGATTCTCCTGCATACGAAAATCATGGAGGTCTCTCGCAGCAAGGTGCGGGAACTGGGGCTCGATTGGGGAGCAACGAACTCGAGCAATCTGTTCGCTCTTGGTGTCAACGGCATGATCAATGTTCCCGGGTCTTCGGTGACCAACATTGTTCCCTCGGGAACGCCCAACGCACGTGTCGGCTTGATCCGTAACGGCGATGTTCTAGACGTCTTGATTCGAGCGCTGCAACAGAACAATTGCGCGAAGATTCTCGCCGAACCGACGATCGTGGCGACGCATGGGCGGCCAAGTCGCTTCATCGTCGGCGGTCGCTTCCCGATCGTATCTCCCAATGGAAACGGGGGATCGGTCGTGACGTTCGAGGAATTTGGAACAAGCGTCGATTTCTTGCCGTTCTTGGTGGGACCGGGACGCGTTCGATTGGAGATTCGACCTGAAGTGAGCGAACGCGATGACGCCAACGGTATCTCCCTGAATGGATTCACCGTGCCGGCCCTTCGCCAGCGGTATGTGGAAACGGCCGTCGAAATGCAGGCGGGTCAAACGTATGCAATCGCGGGGTTGTTGCAAAACCGAACCGAAACGATCACGTCCGGTCCGCCGTTCTTGGTCTCATTGCCGTGGATTGGAACATTGTTTCGTCGTGTTGAATCGGCGGAGAACGAGATCGAATTGCTGGTGACCGTGACGCCCGAATTGGCCGATGCGATGGACCCGCATCAAGTGCCGCCGGGGGGGCCTGGAACGCACACAACCGTCCCATCCGACAAGGAACTGTATTTCAAGGGCTATGTTGAAGTCCCTCGAGTCACGTGTTCGGCGACGGATGGGTGCATGATGGAACCCGGGATTGGGTCGCCGATGTACGAACAGCCGGAGATGCCTGTGTACCAGAATGTTCCGGTTCAGCAACGGGAGATTTACTCCGCCCCGATGCCGTGATGCGACGCCCCCGCGGTAATCGATCCGCGTCGGTCGCCTTTGATTTTTTGAAACAACCCCTTTGGTAAGAAAATGTCCAACGTCCTTCGCTTGGCAATCGTCGATCCAAACGACCAAACACGCGACAAGCTCAAAGCGATCTTGTTGAGTTTGGACGTCGTTTGGCTGGAAGCCGAGTGTTCGCGTTACGAATTCTTCACCGATGTTGTCTCCCAGACGAACCCCGATATCGGCGTGATCGCCCTGGATAGCCATCCGGACAAGGCGATTCAGTTGCTTAATCAGGTTCGCGGTAAATCACCGGATTGTGATCTGTTGGTCATCAGCGCCAGCACCGATGGCCAGTTGATCCTGCAAGCGATGCGGGCCGGCGCGAAAGAGTTTTTGACCTTGCCGCTGTCCAGCGAGGACCTGACAACGGCGCTGAATCGAATCTCCGAACAACGTTATGGAGCGGGAGACAACAGGAAACGGAACTGCGAAATCATCGCCGTGGCCGGGGCGACCGGAGGAGTCGGCGCGACGAGTGTCGCCGTGAATATGGGCTGCTTGCTAGCGTCGCGCGATGGCAACTCGGTGGCGTTGATGGATCTTGACCTTGCCGTTGGCGACGCTGATGTCTTTCTGGACGCGATTCCCGATTACACGCTAGCCGACGTCACGCAGAACATCGCTCGGCTCGACTTCACGCTGCTGAAACGTTCGCTCACCAAACATAATTCAGGACTGTATTTGCTGCCGCGTCCGGTCGAACTTCAGGACATGTCGATCATCAACGGTGAAAGCATCGAAAAGGTGATCGCTCTTCTGAAAGGGTCCTTCACGCATCTGATCATCGATCTATCCAAGACTTATTCGCAGATCGATATGGCCGCGCTGAAAATGGCTGCAAAGGTTGTGCTGGTGACCCAGCTCGACGTCCCTTGCCTGCGGAATGTTGTTCGTTTGCTGTTGAGCTTCGAGCAGGTTGAAGGTTTGAAGGAGAAGGTTCACGTAGTCGTCAATCGCACCGGACTGGAATCGGGCCCGATCAGTATCCGCAAGGCTCGAGAGACGATTGGATGCGAAATCTTTGCTCAACTCCCCAACGACTATCGGACGATGGTGGAAGTCCGTAACAACGGCGTTCCCGTATTTGAACAAGACCCAAAAGCGGCGATCACGCAAGCCATGGTCGCGCTGGTCGAGCGTCTTTGCGGAAACAAAGACGATGAGAATGCCGACGATGACAACGACGCCCTTGCGACATCGGAAAGCAGCAGCAAATGGCTCAGCTTCTGGCCCCGTGGCGGCAAGCCGAAGAAGTAAAATCCTTCCGCCGAGATTTCTCCGCGAAAATTGTCTCGTTGCCAGTTTCAGTGAATCTCCACGACGCGACATGAATGGTTGAGGGTTGAATCGCGGATCGGGATTGCTTGCAAAAATGAGTCATCCGATACCGCGAGATGCTAGCAGCCGCGGATTCTTTGGTGCCTGCCGCAAATTCTCAGCAGGTTTGTCTTGCATCAAATCACGAATTGTCAGACCATAAGCGACGATCGGGTGAAGTCGAAGAATTCATTCACGAGGAATGATTGTCAGGCTTGCCGCATCCGATACCTATAAATGGAATTTTGTTGTCACGGTCACACGGTTGGCGTCGTCCCGAGATCGCCGAACAGGTTGTGAAGGCAACGGATTGCGTTGTTTGCATTTTCAGGTGGGATAGCATTCTTCGAGCAGAGAATGTTGACCGGTTTGAATCCGCAAAATCCAGAATAGACCTCTCGACCGGAACGTTTCGATGGATCGAAATCAGTTATTGGCGCTGTATAAGGCGATGTTCACCGCACGCGAAGTGGACCGTGTTGAACAAGAACTGACGCGTCGTGGCGAATCCTTTTTTCACGTTTCAGGTTGCGGTCATGAGTCGACCGCCGCGATCGCGCGGCATTTGACCGAACATGACTGGCTGCACTGTCATTATCGTGACAAAGCGTTAATGATTGCACGCGGTGTTCCCGCCAGGCAGTTCTTCGACAGCGCGCTGTGCAACGACACTTCGCATTCTCGCGGGCGGCAGATGTGCGCTCACATGAGCGATGTTGATCGACATGTGCTCAGCTTGGGTGGCCCGGTTGGCAACGCGGCGCTGCATGCCGTGGGAGTCGCGGCGGCGACAAAGGATCGTAAACACAGCCCGATCACATTGCTGTGCATCGGCGACGGCTCGACACAGGAGGGCGAATTCCTTGAAGGCGTCGCCGAGGCGGTCCGTCTTCAAGTTCCTCTGTTGATCGTGATCGAAGACAACCAGTGGGCGATCTCGACCGATACACGCCGGCAAACCTTCTTTTCCTTGCCGTCCGGAGATGCCGATGCGTTTTACGGATTACCGATCCGGCGCGTCGATGGCCGCGATGTCGTTGCGGCGGACGATGCATTCGGGCGAATCGTCGCGGAGATCCGCCAGTCGCGCGAACCAGCAATCGTTCTTCTGCAGGCCGAACGTTTAAGCAATCATACCAATGCGGATGATCAATCCGTTTATCGGGAGGCCGACGACATCGAAGCTGCGAAATCGCAGCGCGATCCGCTGCTTCGATTCGAGCAACAATTGCTTGCCGCGGGAATCGACGCTGCGGAACTCGAGTCGCTTCGACGGCAAGTCACCGCCGATGTTGAACAGGCTGAAATCGATTCCATCAACGCCGGGCAACCGGTCGCCACGCACACCGCCAAGAAGCCGATTCACGTCGAGTTGACCCATCCGTCGCGTGAAGTCCGCGGGGACCGCGACGCCGATGGTCAGTTAACCATGAAGGATGCGATGCGTTCGGTGCTGCGCGAGCGTTTGGCGACCGACGACCGAGTCTTCCTTTATGGTCAAGACATCGAAGATCCCAAGGGGGACGTGTTCGGTGTGACAAGAGGATTGAGCACCGCGTTTCCCCAGCGCGTTTGCAACGCCCCACTTTCCGAATCGACCATCCTGGGCAATACGATCGGTCGCGCTTTGGTGGGACAACGCCCGGTGGCGTTTCTACAGTTCGCCGACTTTTTGCCGTTGGCGTACAACCAATTGGCGACCGAGCTGGGAAGTATGTTTTGGCGAACCGATGGAAGCTGGCAAGCACCCGTGATCGTGATGGTCCCGTGCGGCGGCTATCGACCGGGACTTGGTCCGTTCCACTCTCATTCATTGGAATCGGTTTGTGCGCACATTCCCGGTGTCGATGTCTTCATGCCCAGCACGGCGGGAGATGCGGCCGGCTTGTTGAACGCGGCGTTTGAATCGGGACGACCGAGTCTCTTCTTTTATCCGAAGGCTTTGCTGAACGATCCTAGCCGTTCGACGAGTTCGGACACGGCCGAGCAGTTCACACCGATCGGGGTTGCCAGAAAGGTTCGCGCCGGACGCGACATCACGCTGGTTGGATGGGGCAACACGGTCACCCTGTGCCAACAAACGGCCGAGGCGTTGGAACAGGCGGGGATCGAAGCGGAGGTCATCGATCTGCGTACGTTGTCGCCATGGGACGAAGCAACCGTGTTGGCGTCAGCGGAAAAGACGGCGCGGTTGATCGTCGTTCATGAAGATAATCACACCTGCGGCATCGGTGGTGAAGTGATCGCCACGATCGCGGAGAAGACGCGTGTCCCCGTCGCCATGCGCCGCGTGACTCGCGGCGACACGTTCATACCGTGCAATTTCGCCAATCAGATTGAAGTGCTTCCATCGTTCAAACGCTTGCTGACGACGGCGGCTGAATTGTTGAATCTCGACATCGATTGGATTCCGCCGAAAGAGCTTGAAGTCGGCATGGCGGAAATCGAAGCGATCGGCTCGGGGCCGTCGGACGAGACGGTCATCCTTGTCGAACTGAACATTCAACCCGGACAGACGATCGCCCGTGGCGATGTGATCGCCTCGTTGGAGGCGACCAAGAGCGTCTTCGATTTGACAAGTCAAGTTGACGGAACAATCGATCAGATCTTCGTTGGCGAAGGCGACACCATTCCGGTTGGGGACGTGATCGCCAGCGTCAGATGTCAAGCGGACAACAAGCGACGCAAGCCGGTGACTTACGAAAACCCGGGGACTCCCGTTCTCCGCCGCCGCCATACCGATCCCAACCGACTGATCGTGCCGCATCAAACGATCGAACGTCGTCCTTTCGAGGTTGGCATTTCCGGCGTGGCCACGGTTCAAGGCAGCCGGGTGATCACGAACGACGAATTGGTCGCCGGAACCGACATGTCGTCTGAAGACATCATGCGACGCACCGGCATTCAGTTTCGTCATTGGGTGCAGGGAGAAGAGACCGCTCAAACGATGGCCAGCCGCGCATGCTGGGAAATTCTTGATCGCGAGGGACTGATCGTCGACGACATCGATCTGGTGATCTGTGCGACCACGACACCCACGGCCGTCACGCCTTCGATGGCTTGTCAGGTGTTGCATCACCTGACCGGCGGGAAAAGCGAGACGATGATTCAGGCCTACGATATCAGCGCCGCTTGTTCGGGATACCTGTATGCCCTTCAGTCGGGATATGACTTCCTGCAAAGCCAGCCGCATGGTCGCGTGCTGGTTGTCACGGCGGAGGTCTTGTCGCCCCTTCTGGACTTGAAAGACCTTGATACGGCGATTCTGTTCGGCGACGCCAGCAGCGCGACGGTGCTGTATGGCGAAGATCATTTCGATCGAGCCAAAGCACGTTTGCATCGCCCCGAACTGTCGGCCCGAGCCGACGATGGCAGCACGCTTTCGGTGCCGTTTCACAACAACGGCTTTATCAAGATGAAAGGTCGCAAGGTCTTTGCCGAGGCGGTTCGAGCGATGATCGGCAGTTTGACGCGCGTCTGCGATCATCAAGGCTTTGGCGTGGACGACTTGGATTTGATTGTGCCGCATCAAGCCAATCAAAGAATCATAGACGCGATTCAAAGCCGAGTTCGATCGGATGTGTTCAGCAATATCCGCTCGCATGGCAACACATCTTCGACGAGTATTCCGCTCTGTCTGGACGAAGTCTTGCCCAAGATGAAATCGGGGCAGCGATTCGGCATGTGCGCATACGGTGGCGGCGTGACATTCGGTGCGGGAATCCTCGAACGAACTTAAACGATTCCATCAGAGCCAAACCGCATGAAACGCATCATCGCCACCGATGAAGCCGGTTATGGACCGCAGTTGGGACCGTTGGTCATCGCATCGACGTGTTGGGACTGCGATCCGGCTTTGCCCTCCGACGTTGCGTTCGATCAACTGGTGGGGCGGTTGCGGTCATCGACGTTGACGCATGTTGAACTGGCCGATTCGAAGAAGCTGTTCGGCCAGCGAAAAGCGGGAGGCCTGGCAAGTCTTGAATCGGCGATGATCTCGGTTGCCGCATGTCTATCGGAAACGATGATCGATCGCTTGGACCTATGGCTCGACCTGATCTCCCCTTCCGCCGGAGATCGTCTTCGCGATTTAAAGTGGTACGCCGCGCTGAAGGTTCCTTTTCCCGAAGCGGTTCCCGCCGTTACCGACTGGCAAAGCTTTGCCTCCGACATACGAGCAATTTGGAAAACGGAATCGCTTGCTTTGACGGGAGCTGTCACCGAAGTCGTCCCCGCGTCGCTGTTCAACCTGTGGTGCCAAGACGCTGGAAACAAGGCGACGCTCTTAACGGAAACGACACTTCGATTGGTCGCTCCGCAAATCGAAGCAAGCGACGCGCGGCAAATCGATGTCTATTGTGACAAGCACGGTGGACGGGCGTTTTACGGGGGTGTGTTGCAGCATTTTTTCCCCGATGCGGAACTGAGCATTGTTGAAGAGGGAAGATTACAAAGTCGCTACCGTTTGCAACGCAACGACCAGTCGATCACATGGAACTTTACGGCGAAGGGAGATGCATTCCCGCCAGTCGCGCTGGCATCAATGATCGCAAAGTACACCCGCGAACGGTTGATGGGCGTGTTCAATGCCTATTGGGGGGCGAAAGTCGAAGGGCTCGCGCCAACAGCGGGCTATCCCGGCGATGCACAACGATTTCTGAGGGACATCGCGGACGCCATCGCTCGCGATCAGATCGATCATTCGACGCTTGTTCGTTCACGCTGATGGAAGGATTGGGCTTGCGTCGTCCGAAACAGCCTGCCTGAGGTTCAGCAATGATAGTTCGGGGCGACAGCGGATACGTTGCATGTGAGTGCCGAACAGGCCTCGGGTGACATGCATGGTTGTCGGTGAAAGGTAGAACTCTCCCGAAGCAAATCGGCTGCCGTAATGACTGGGAGAAAGCAGAGGTCCGACGAGGGGAAGTCGACCGTGCCCGCCGTGCGTGTGCCCCGCCAGCATTAATTGAACGCGTTGTTTCCGCGCCCATTCGATCTGATCGGGGGAATGACTGAGCAACAGTCGAAAGGTCGTGGCTTCATCGGCGGTATCCAGCTCTTCGTTGTCGAGCGCCGGAAGCGAACCGAACCAGGGACGCTCGTTTCCGGCAATCAAGAGCTTCGTCTCGCGGTAGGAAGTAACGCAAACCTTGCCGCCGACGTCCGTCCAACCAAGTGACTGCATGCGTTGACGCACTTGTTCCGGGTCGGCGACACGATCGTCGTGATTTCCCAAGATGAAATAGCAACCCGCCGGCGCGGCAAGACGGCTGAAGCAATCGTCAATCCATTCGATGCAATGCGTCTTGTCGACAATGTCGCCCGTCAGGCAGACGATTTCCGGTTGCCAGTCGATGATCTGATCGGAAACGAATCGGTAGAAGGCGGGCAACATGTCGCCGGTCAGATGGACATCGGAGATGCGGCGATCCGCAGACCTTCCAGCGAACCAGGCAATCCGGCCACCGGAATCGTTTTCTCTTCGATCGCCAATTGCGTAATCTGATTCATCGGCAACCGAGCATTCAAGCGAATGCGCCAAGTTCCGAAAATCGGTTCATGACAGGCTTGCGAGACATCGACGACGCGAACCGTTCGATCGATGGCCAGCCACTGGTATCGGAAAATGGGGCGATAGATCAGCCAGGGAATCCCGAGCACCACAATCGATGCAAGGCAGAACCAGCCATACCACTTCAAAGGTTCGGGGAAATCATAAGGCCGAGGATACCAGTAGATGAGGGCTGGAAAAAGGAAGCACTCGACGGCGACGGTGCGTTCAGCCAGCTTGACCCGCCAACGTTTCAGGCCTGTCGCGTTGATGCGGTTGTAGAACGCCAGATGCAGCCCGAAGTGCCCCACGAGAATCAACAACCAGTGAGCCGAAGGAAGCAACATGCGAACAAGCCGAAAACAGTGGGAGAAGCATCGCCAACAGTTTACACATGTCGACGCGGATGCATCAGCCCCATCGACGTGGTTCGATCGCGGCTAGCCTAACGTCGTTCGCGAAGCCGACGACTGTAGCGTTCGAGCAACTTGCGTTCAGCGTTTGTCAGGCTGCTTTCCCCCTGATCATGAATCTTTTGCAAGATACGCTCCGCCTCGTCCGCCTCTTGCGTCTCCTTGCGGGCTTTACGATCGGGATCGTGCAGTTTCAATCGGGGGCCTCGCCGCGGAATCTTGATCCCCGATCCGAACGGTAAAGTCGCCAAGTTCCAGTTGAAATAGAAGTAACTGATCGCGAAGCCGATTCCCACGAGATGGACATCGAAAGCCGTTTGCGAAGAGCCCATGCCGAGAAGATTGCCGACGATCAACATCAGTCCCAGCACCCATCCCTTGATGGGAAGCACCATCATCAACAAGATTTCCGCTTGGGGATACCACAGGACGAACAACATCGTCACCGCGACCACTCCGCCGGAGGCACCGATGACTCCGCCACCGGGGCCGCCAAAGAAGTAGGTTCTCACCGACCAAAAGATGCCACCCAGAATGATCGCCACGAGGTAGAAGCGAATAAATTCAAACTTGCCAACGCGATTCTCGACCGCCCTTCCGAAGAAGAACAGTCCGATCATGTTGAACAGCAAGTGGTTCATATTTCCATGGGCGAAACCGTATGTCAGAAACTTCCAATACATCCATGGCTGAACAATCGTTTCCGGGTTCACCTGCATTGCTCGCTGCAACGCAAAATCCCTTCCGCCGAAAAGAAAATCGGCAAAGAAGAGGGCGACGTTGGCGATGATCGCAATGACTGCGAACGACTGCGTCGACGGATTGAGAGCCATCCGTGGAGGTTCTTCGTCGCGATAGTAAGGCCGATCGTATAGACCCATGAAATGCCGATCCTTGATGTCCGTTTGCGATGCCGCGTCAACCCTTGAGTGTACCGCAAGATTGGGTAACCTCAAGTGGAGACGCCGGCCTCAGGGACTCGCCGCGCGCATGACCATTAGAGCGGCTACGTCGCAAGATCAACTGAAAAACGTTTTCGGAAGAAATACCGTGCGTGGTCCGAAATGATGCCTTCGCGTTATACCGTGCGTGGTCTGAAATGATGTCTTCGTGTTAAATGAAGCGAATCACCTCATTTCTGACCACGCGACGTATAACATCGAACGCCTTACTTATTGACAGAGCGGTCGTTTCAGACCCACGGCGAACACTCGAAGCTCGCTTCCGTTCGCTCAATCGTTGAACGTACGCTCGCTCGTTTTGTCACCCGTTGGAAAATCGGACGGAATGTCGGTCAACGTCACATCGCCGGTGGCCGCCCATTCGGTTCCTCTCAAGAATGTGGTGATGAATCCGACGCATTGCATTGAGTAGTCGGCATGCCCCATCGGCGTGTGGTAAACGCGTCCCTTACCATACTCGATGGTCATCATCATCGGTTCGTGGCGGTCGGTTCCGCTGAATTGCTTGTCGGCGTATGCGGTTGCCAAAATGGTCATATTCGTCCCCGGGCCGCGCAGTTGTTGGTAGAGTTCATCCTTGCTGTGCATCCACATCTTGGGCAAACCGCGAGTGATCGGGTGATCGGCGTTGCGGACAATGATCTGAAATTCATGCTGCGGCCCGTGAGCTCCACCCCGACCGGGAGATGGATCGCGGATCACGTTGCCATCGGCATCGACAAAGACGTATGGGCCCGATCGTTCGTTTCGACCGCCCCAGCCCCCGAGGCCGATCATCTTGTTGTATTCCTCCCACTCGCCGAAAGCGTTGTCGGCCGCATGAACAATCACCAAGCCGCCACCTGAACGGACGAAGTCCTCGAAAGCGGTTTGTGTTTCTTGCGGCCAAGGGGCGGCGCTATGTCCGAAGTTGTTGATCACCACATCGTACTTCGAGAACTCCGGATTGAAGTTTGGATCGGGTTTGGGCTTGTCCAGGTTTTCGTACGTCTTGCCATCTTCAAGCGCGTACTGGTTCAGCAACGCTCCACCATTCCACGTGAATTGCGTTCGTCGCACATCGACGGTGAAACGTCCGGAGTCTTCCAGATACTTCTTCATCATCGCTGTTGTCTTGGGCCAAGCACCATGATTGTTCTGGCCGTCGACGATCAACGCTTTTAACTTTGCGTTGTCGGCCAGGACGCACTGGATGCCGATAAACAGAAGGAAGGAGGTGATCAGAACACGAATCATGTGGAGGTCTCCCGAAGGTGAACAGAGCGGGTTGTTAGGGTTGTGGGGAAGCCGATTGTCGCAGCAGCTTCAAGGCGGCTTCGACCAGCATCTCGCCCGAACCAGGTTCGACGGCGGAGTTGACGACTTCGTAGCCGCCACCAGCATAGGCTGCCCGGGTGGGGATGTACATTGTTTCAACGCAATTCGACAGCTCGATCACCAATGTATTTGCGTACGGCGAACCTTGTTTGATCGCCAGCCCCAGTTCCACAAAGACTTCTCCGGGCAGGAAGACGATCGCGGCCTGATCTCCCAGGGTGATTGTCGTCACATCAACGGGAAGGCTATCGCCAATGCCGGCCCAAGTCAGTGACGATCGTCGGGCGGCGGGTTGTTCTGAGGTTGGCTCGCCCGTCCCTTCGCGAAGCTGATGCAAAATGACGGCTTTGTGCGCTGCAACCAGATCAAAGAAATCAATCTTCTCCCCAGCCTCCGCCGCCGGGATCAATTGTTCGGCGCGTTTCAACTGCTCATCGGTGACTTGTTGCAACGGCAAGTTGACGGTGGTCGTCAGCACTTGAAGTTTCGGCGAGGGAATCGGTTGCAAGTCGGGCAAGGCGGCAACAACGGTTTCGCCAAGCAACGTGCCGATCCTATCGGTCTTGTTCCGCTCCTTTCGCGACGGATCGGAATGATTGATATCGCCGCAGGTTCCCGCACCGAAAATCGAAACGACGCCGTCGCCGATCGCTTCACGCACCATCTTCTCGATGTAAAACGGAAAATCGGCGCTCCACTTGGTTCCACCGACAGTGTCCAGATGCAAAGCGAAATTGCTGATCAACCCCAGTGGCTTGTTCTCATTCGTCGATCGAAACATCAGCAAGCCGATGCGCGGATCGATGGGACCGGCGGACCGAACGACTTGAGGGCTACTGAAACTTTGCCAAGTTTTCACACTCCCGTCTCGCATGACAAAACGCCGATTGAAGGCGACGGGAGTTTGTTGGTTCGCGATGCCTGAAAGGGCTTCCACGGCAATGGTCGCATCATCGGCTTGCTCAATCGCCCGCACACAGGCATCGATCAAGTTGCTCACATAGGCATCGGGAGCGCGCGTGTTCGGATCGCTGGACAAAAACTGCGTCAGATGGTTGTAATAGTCGGGCGCGGTATGCGAGTGCGTCGCCGAAAGGACGATGTGTTCAGGTTGAATGCCCGTCTTCTCGGCAGCACGGCGACGGACCTGCTCGTACAAATCGCGCGACACGCCCGTTAGGTCGGCGACAACGAAGCAACAGGCGGTTTCTCCTTCACGCAGGACGACCGCCTTGGCATGCAGCGGATCCCAGCGACCGGTTGCCAGTCGTTCGTGATAGTATCCCGCCATCGGAAAGCCATCCGGGGGCGTGATATCCACTTCCGCAATGCCGACATGAAGTGATTGTGCGATGCTAAGGGCAGGCATCAGGAAAAGGCCGATAGCGACAGCAAAGGTGGCCCACGTACGGCATAGCAATTGATTCACGGTTCGGACTCCTGGGGTCGGTGGAAGGCAGGGTCAGCACAGACAACAAAGTCCCACACGAACAACCAGGAATCAAGATGGGAGGACGAGGCAAAGTGCCAAAGCGGCCTCCTTCGACGCCGTTATCAATAATGAACGCGTTTGATGTTGTCTTGCGACAGTGTTTCTCAGGCGATCCTGAGCCGTGGTCGCTCTAGGAGGGAACCGTCAGCCGACAGCACTAGCTGTGTGTCTTTTCTTGTTTCGGATAGGCAATCAATGCCGACCATCGAAAGAGGGGGATGGTTTGATTTGATCGATTTGAATGCAATCAAATGGAGGGAAAGAAGTGGTCGGGGGCGGGATCGAACCGCCGACACATGGATTTTCAGTCCATTGCTCTACCAACTGAGCTACCCGACCAAGTGCTTGCACGGCGATTCTGATGGCTTTTGTGAAGAATGTCAATTGGCCCGATGAGCAGAAATCGATCGGCTGCCGAAGTTTCCGCCCGAATATGACGCCTGTTTGCATCGATTCAAACTGTAACGATAAAAACGTTTAAAAATTCGCGTCGGCTGCCTTGTTATAATTAGCGTTTCGCGCCTCGATATCTTATACTGCCGTCCAGCGTTATACCGTGCGTGGTCCGCAATGACACACATGCAGCTTATTGAGCAAATCACTTTATTTCACCCGCACGACATAATCTTGCGTTTGATCGTCTCCTTTTCATGAGGCCTCGCCTCGCCTTTTTCGTTTAAAGGGTAATTCCATGTCGGTCGCAAATCCTTATTCTCCGGCGCATCAGGAAGCTGAATCGCCTCGATCGTTGAAGACCTCGCAGTTTGATCAAGTCAGCTCGATGCTGTTGGCTTTGCTGGTCTTTGTTGGTTTTTTCGTCTTCTTTATGTTCATGATCTGGTTGCTTGACCGGCTCAACTTCCGCTCGGGCGAAGTCGTGGTGGCGATTGTCGAAGAGGCAGCCGGTCGCGGTGAGAATGCCGAGGGTTTCGAGAGAGACTTCGAACCGCCAGGGGCGGAGGAAGTTTCCGAGCTGACGGAACCAACCTTAACCGACACGCTGCAGGCCGTAACGGACGCGGTCAGTTCGGTTGCCGCTTCATTCGAATCGATGAACTCCGATGCCGCGTCCACATCAACAGGTTCAGGGCAAGGAGACAGCCGACGTGCCGGGCCGGAGGGCGAAGGGGAAGACATTATTCCTAAGTTTGAGCGTTGGAATCTGAAGTTTGCGGCCAAGACAATGGAGGCTTATGCGGAGCAGTTGGATTTCTATGAGATTGAACTCGGTGCTTTCGGAGGATCTGTTAAAGGTGTCGATTATGCCTCCAATCTTTCCAAGGCCCCAAAAAAGCGGACAAACCCGGACAGCGAGTCGGAGAAGCGTCTGTATTTCCGATTCACGCAATCTGGACCTCTGGAGCGTTGGGATAAGAGCTTGCTCGGGAAAGCGGGCGTGAACGTTGGGGGCGGTCGTTTCGTACTGAAGTTCATTCCGCCAAATTTGGAGAACATCTTGGCCCACACGGAACTGGAGTATGCCAAATCGAAGGGATATCAAAGTGTCACGCAGATTGCCAAGACGATCTTTGAATCGCAACCTGGAGGTTCGGGTTACCAGTTTGTCGTTACCGAACAGCGTTACCGAAAACCCAAGTAACGTGGGTTGGTTGTGGCGATTGCCTGTTGCTGAATTTGGTCAACTGTTCGCTTCGGTCACGAACTGAAAGTCTGTGACCCGCTGGTGGTTGACTGCTGCAAAATTGGCAATTGTGGAACACGATGAATTAAAATTGATGGAATCGAAGGTTTCCAGCCGGACGCTGCCTTGCCACGACTACGATGGCGAATATGCTCATTTGCTTATCTGAAGCGTTTGTAGGAACGCGACCGACCATTCCTTTTTCTGAGATCTGGACACTATGTCAGCAATGCTGCTTGCAAAAACCGACGTTTACACGCTGATTGCAAACTCGATTTACTTTGCTTTGGCCGCTGTAGCCCTCTGGGGCATCTATTGCGTTGTGATCGTTTGGACACGCGTGGCCGCCAAACGCTTTAAATCGGAAGACGAACAGAACGACTACCTGGACCAGGTGGCTGAACCATTGGAAGTGGGAGACTTCGACGCGGCGTTGGAGATTGTCGAGGGGGACCCGCGAGCGATTCCTCAGATGGTCGAGCTGGCTTTGGAGAATCGAGATCTTGGTTATCAGCAGGTGAAAGCGCTCGTTGTCGAGCGTTTTCAGCGGGATGTGATCGCCGATTTGGAGCATCGATTAAGTTGGATATCGACGGTGATCAAGAGCGCCCCAATGATCGGACTGTTTGGAACGGTGTTCGGTATGATGGGGGCGTTTAAGACATTGGCGACGGCTGAATCGGTCGATCCGACGATGTTGGCTGCGGATATTAACGTTGCCCTTCGAACAACCGCATGCGGGCTTGCAATCGCCGTTCCTCTGATCATCGCAACAGCCAGCGTCAACATTCGGATCAGCAAAATGGAGGACCTTGTTGGCGCGGGTCTCAATCGTTTTCTGGATGCTTTCAAGTCGGGACTTCAACGCAATCGTTAGTCCTCCTTCATTTACAATTTGTCGAAGCGATGTCTACAGCAGCTCCACCACCGATCGATGACTTCGAGGACGAAGCTCCCATCACCGCCCCCAAGCGGAGCGACGATGAGGAAATGGATATCACGCCCATGATCGATATCACGTTCCTGCTGCTGATCTTCTTCGTTGTCTGTTCCAAGATGGACCCATCGCAGACAACCAACCTGCCACTCGCGGACAACGGTTTGGCGGTTTCCGCGAAGGATTCAGCGGTTGTCAAAATGAAACGTGGGACGGGCGAAACAGCGGAACTGCAGTCAAACGATGGCGTGACATTTTCCAACGACCCGGACGCTCAGATCGAGGCGATCACCCGATACATCACTCGGGAGCGGGAATCGGGCAAATTGAAGATCATGTTAATGTGTGAAAAAGACGTCCGCAGCGGCGAAGTCTCGCGCGTGCAGAAGCTGCTGGGAGACGCCTTTCCCGATGTTGAAATTACGTATATCGCGGTCAAAGAAGAATAGGGAATTGGTGGGCTATGAACGCTACGTGTCCTCAATGCGGTTCTCAGACGGAAGGTATTCATTGCGAAAACTGTGGTGCGTCGTTGGAGCCTGACGCGGTGCCGGTGAAATCGGATACGGCCCATCATCATGGCCATGCGATGCCCGAAGCGGTGACGGCGAAGAACTTCGGTATTGAGGAAGAGGTTGAGCCGGAACAGATCGCGATGAAGAAGGCCGCTCGCGACGAGTCGGAACTCGACATGACGCCGATGGTTGATGTGACCTTCTTGTTGCTGATCTTCTTTATGGTGACTGCTTCATTTAGCTTGCAAAAATCGATCACGATGCCTCGCGAACAATCCGACGCCCCCAGCCCGAATCAAAAGGAAGACGAAGAAGAAGATATCGACTTGGTGACGGTGCAGATTGACGAATTTAATTCGTTTACCGTTCTAGCGGCCGACTGGGAACGCGAAGTTCCCGGCAAGCAGAACCTGATCCGCGCTTTGAAGGAAGCGAAGCCGGAATCGGAAGCTCGATTGAAAATAGAAGTCCATGAAAACGCAGTGATCGAGGCGGTGGTCGATGCGATGGATGCTGGGGCGGAAGTCGGATTTTCAGAAATTCAGAAATCTGAAGTCAAAGGATAAGGGCTGGCTAAGATGAAGATGACGGGTCATTCGTCGATGGATCGTCGCATGATTCCGTTGGTCGGCCGCATAACCGAGATCAACGTTATTTGTTACGAGAAGGACTAATGTCACAATCAAAGCTCGCCCGCGAGTTAATCGAATTGATCGAACGGCGTGGGTTGCTGGATCAGGAAATCGTCGATGCGCTGCGTCAGCAGTTGGAGGAAAGTGGTGCGCGCATTACTCCTGAAGCCGTTGCCAAGCTGTTGGTCGACAACGGGCATTTGACGCGATTTCAAGCGACGAAACTGATCGGTGAACTGCGATCGGATCAGTATGAAGAAGACGAACCGGCGGAGGCGGTATCAGCCATGATCGTGGCTGATGACGATGATGAATCCGACTTGTTAATCGACGATGACGTTGTGGATGTGAGTGTCGACGACGACGAAGTTTACGATGTCGAAGCGATCGCCGAAGATGTTGACGTGATGGAGGTCGAAGCTGTCGACGTTGAACCCGTTGAGGTGGAAGCGATCGAAGTCGAAGCAATTCCCGTCGAGGCGATCGAGGCCGGATCGACCAGTCTTGCCCAGCGACGCCCCTCCAGCGCCAAACGACGTCCGACAACGCGAACGAAAAAAGCGTCGGCCGAACCAACCAAAAGCGTTTGGGATTCGTTCAAGATCTATGGTGTGGCGGGGCTGATTCTTGCGTGTTTGCCGCTGGGTTGGTTCTTCTGGAACTATATCAACAAGGGGAACGCGGCCGAATACATGGAGTGGGCCAACGGCTTGTATGCTCAAGAAAACTATACCGGTGCGAAGCAGACATATCAGGATTATTTGGACAACTTCGGCGAGGAAAGCGAGGATGCTTCGAAGGCTCGTGTTCGAATCGTGATGTCGCAGTTGTACCAGACACTGCAGACTTCGACCGAGCCCGAAAAGTTTCTTGAACAAGCGACAACCTTGTTGCCAACGGTGATCAATGAGGAGGCGTTGGGGGAGAATCGAGCCGACTTGGCCGGCCTGTTGATCGAGGTCGCCGAGCGTTTTGTCGGCCAAGCTGATAAGACGCTCGTCGCGGACGAGAAAGAGAAGATCATCGGATTTCTTGATCGGCATATGGAATTGATCAACGAGCCGAGTTACTTCTCAACCGAATTGCGGGAAACGTTCGGTAAGAAACTGGCGATCATTGCCGAAGACCGGATGCGGGTCAATCGCGACATCAGCCGCGATCGGAAGTTGGCCGAAACGATTGAGACAATGAAAACAGCGTTGGCCGCCAAGGACACGAAGGCGGCCTATGCGGCGCGCAAGGCGATCATTCGCGAGTATCCACGTCTGAGCGACGAAGAGCGGATGAACGAACTTGTATTGGAAGCGGGCAAGATTCAGCAAGAACTGGTCAAGACGGGCGTCGCTGATTTGACGGTGTCGACCGACGAGTTGGAAAGCACGATCCGCAAATCGATTGTGCTGGCCAATCAAGCCGGCCGAACGCTCAACGAATTGGGGGATCTGGTTTACTTTGTTCGTGTCGGTGGCTCGGTGCAAGCGTTGCGTGCCGCGGACGGATCTTTGCTGTGGCGACGCTTTGTCGGCTATCGCGATGAACATCCACCGACCGCCTTGGGGGAAACACCTGAAGACGGCGTCCTGTTGTCCGATGGTTCGCAACTGGAGGTTCAACGACTCTCGGGCTCTGATGGCAAACTGCAATGGCGAACCGCGATCGGCGAGACATTCACGCGTCCGATGGTGGCTGAAGATAGCATCAATGTCAGCACCCATTCAGGTAAAGTGATCTCGATGGATATCGACTCGGGGAAAACACTCTGGGTTTCGCAGTTGCCGCAGAACTTGGAGGTGAGCCCCGGCACGGAGAACAAGAAAGGCTTGGCCGTTTCTTACGTTCCCGGCGATCACAGCAATCTGTATGTGCTGGATCACAGGAACGGTAGCTGCATCGAATCTTATTATGTCGGTCATCAGGAGCAATCGATTCGTGTTCCGCCGGTCTATCTGCTTAATCATGTCTTCGTGTTCGAGAATCGAGCAAGCGACTACTGCTTGATGCATATTTTGCAAACGGACAAGAAGGGACACGAATTGAAGGAAGCTCAGGTTAGCTTTCGGCTGACCGGAAACGTGCTTGTCGAGCCTCAGATCGATGGACGGCGTCTCATCGTCGTGACGAATTTGGGACAGATATCGGTCTTTGAAGTGGAACCGACCGCGGAGAAGAACAAAGTCAGCAAAGTCGCCGAGCAGGTCCCATCATACAGCGAACCGACGTTAACGCAGATGGCGATCGATCGATCGCAGATGTGGGTTACGGGAAGTCAGATCATGCGATATGAATTGCAGATCAACACCGGTCGGGTGATTCCCGGCGAGGTCAAGTATGCCGGAGACATCTTCACCGCCCAGCCCAAGCTGATCGGAAACACTTTGATTCACGCCCGCGTTGTCAGCGGAACGCGCGGTATCCGCGTGTCGGCGGTGGAACCGAAAACCATGGAGGTGTTTTGGCAGACCGACTTGGGAGTTCCCACTGCGTTTGTGGCAAAAGCAGGTTCGTTATTGCACGCCGCGACGTCTCAAGGGGCGCTCTACGAGATTGACGGTGCGGCGATTGCTTCGGGCGCCACAAAGAAACCTGTGGAAAATCCTGGTGGGCAAGGGCATGGCATTCAGTTCACTTCACCGGTGTCGTTCGGCGAAAACACAAAGGTCATGGTTAACCAAACGAAGCCGGACCAGATCGCGGTTTATGACCCCAGCCGCGAACGCCAGAAACTGCGCGTGGTCAAGCTCGCTTTGCCCGACGGACGGCCAACGGCTGATCCGCTTGTTGTCGGTCAAGGCATGTTGATGCCGCAGGATAGTGGTCGCGTGGCGATGATGGATTGGCAGAGCGGACGCTTGTTGTCCAACCCGTTCCAACCTTCGCTGAAGCCGAATGAGAAGGTCCAATGGACGTGGCTGGCGTCGCTGACAAGCGATCCAGGCCAAGTGGTTTTCGGTGACAATCGAAAGAAGCTGTATCGAGTCCGTGCGGACGAACAGATTCGTCAATTATCCGACAACGTCGTCGAACGCGAGTTGCTCGGGCCGTTAACGGTCGTCAACGATAAGGTATTGGCCATCGCTGCCGGACCGTCAGCGGATATGCTCTTAACGTTCGATGGCAACAGTTTGAAACCCGAGTCGGAATTGTTGTTGGCTGGTCGAGTGACCTGGGGGCCCGAATCGATTGGTGAATTGGCTGTCGTCGCGACGGACGATCAGAAGCTGGCCGCTTATGATTCAAATGGAAAGCAAGTTTGGCAACTTGACCTTCCCACAGGAGTTCCGGTCGGCAAACCTTTGGTGGCGGAGGGTGAATTGCTGCTTGCCGGTCAGAAAGGCTGGGTGTTAAAGGTTGAACCGCAATCGGGCGAACTGCTGGGAGCGACCGATATTGGACAACCACTTTCGGGGACGCCAATCGCGTTTTCCAGTGTGTTTGTTGTTCCCGGTGAGGAGGGTGTTGTGTTCGCAATCGATTCGCCAAAACGCATCGAGCCATCGAATGTGTCGCGGACGGCTGACTCGGAAATCGCCAGACAGGCAAAAGTGGATTGATCTTGTACAGCAATATGTTTCAACGAGAGTTATACCGTGCGTGGTCCGAAATGATGCCTTCGCGTCAAATGAAGCGAATCACCTCATTTCTGACCACGCGACGTATATACGTCACGCGGGAAACAACCAGACGATTTGCTTCATATCATGCGAAGGTATCGTTGCGGGCCGCGCGTGATATGACGTCTTCCGTTCGTCGAGCCATTCAATGCTTGATGTTTCCCGCTGTGCTAATGTTGTTGTCAATTTCCGTCGCTACGTCGGTGCATGCTCAGAACGAAGCACAAGGGGAAGTTCCCAAGGGAATGGAGCTTTTGGATGTTGAGCCGTTCGATATCATTTACTTCAATAAAGATTCCGGGGGAGGAGCGGTTCGCACGCTGCCGCTGAAGATCATTGTCAATGACGTCGATCTCGGTCGAACGATGCCCAACCCGGTGCCGAAGGGGAGGCTTATCTTTGATCTGGTTGGCCTGGAGGGGACGAAGTACGAAGCTCAATGGAAGGACATTGAACGCATCGATTTTTGGGAACAACGACTTCAGTCCGAAGTGAAGCAATTCATTGACAATAAGAAGTTCGATGAAGCCTATCCCTTGCTATCGATCATCCTTCGCGATTATCCCAATACGCCGGGATTGTCGCGGTTGCAGGCCGACTATTTGTATCGCAATGCGGCGGATCTGTTTACCCAGAAAAGATACAAGCAAACGCTCACGGTGCTTGAAACCCTGCGACAGTTCGATCCGTCGTTCAATACGGAAACGGTGTTGCGCGTCATTGGCTTGTGTACCGACAAATTGATCGAGGAACTTGTCCAGGAAGGCGAACTGCAGTACGCCCAGATGTTACATGCTCGGCTGGAGTCGGATTATCGTCAAACGGGTTTATCTTCCATTGACAAATGGACCAAGAATTTCCTCGCCATGGCGACGGAGAAACGAAACGCGGCCTTGGCCGCACGGGACAAGGAGGATTGGCGAGCAGCCAGGCGTTTAGCGCGAGAAAGTTACGCCATTTGGCCACGCATCGACGGCGGCAAGGCGTTGATCGAACAAATCGACGCCGCATATCCGTTGATCAACGTTGGCGTTCTTCAAACGGCCACTGAGTTTGATCCCACGCGAATCGACAACTGGGCGGCTCGTCGGTCGGGAAGGTTGTTGTATCGTTCGTTGTTTGAAATCACGGGTGCCGGACCCGAGGGGGGCGAGTACGATTTCTTGTTCGGAAAGGTCGAAATGAGCGATGACCGTAAAAGAGCTTTATTTCGACATCGATTTTAACAATCTGCCACCCACCCTTTCGACGGCGAATTCGTTTAACGTATCCGAACTGCTCATGAATCGGGCGCGGGTTGAACATCCCGACTACTATGAGCCCTGGGCCGCGCTTCTGGATCGAATCGAAATCCCCACACTGAGCAAAGTAACGGCTTACTTGACCCGTCCGCATGTCGTTCCAGTCGCGCTACTGCAGCGGAAGATCGATGGCGGCGTATTCGAAGGGGAAGCGGGATCGCCGACGGGTTCCTATCGATTTGACGTTCAAGAAGATGGCGTCACGCGCTATATCTATTCAGGCGACAACCTGATGAAGGACCAACCGAAAGAAATTGTGGAGATCGAACTGGCCGATTCGTCCGACGCTGTCAGCGGATTACTGCAAGGGGAATTGGACGTGGTCGATCAACTGTTCCCCGCAGACGCTGAGCGATTACGTGAGGATAAACGCATCAGCGTCGTTAACTACCCTCTTCCGTCGGTGCATATGTTGGTCCCCTGCTCGGACCATCACTACTTGTCGGATCGCACTTTTCGCCGAGGACTGTTGTACGGCATGGATCGGGAGTCGATTCTTCAGGGCGAGCTACTGGCCAACAAGAAGGTCGATGGGTGCCAAGTCCTTTCGGGACCGTTCCCCGCGGGTATTGAGGAAAACGATCCCTTGGCGTACGCGTATAACGAGACCGTTATGGCACGACCTTACGAGCCACGTCTGGCCAAGCTGTTGGTGACGATGGTCCTGCAACAAGCCAAAGCAAACGCCGAGCGCGACAAGGAACAGCCGCCGGAATTGAAGCCGATTCGCATCGGATATCCTGCAACCGATATCGCGAACGTCGCTTGCGAAGCAATCAAAACGCAACTTTCATTGATCAGTGACTTGAAGGTCGAAACGATCAAATTCGCTCCTGGGCAAACTTGGCCCGAGGAGGATCAGTGCGACTTGGTCTACGTGATGGCTGGCGTCTGGGAACCGGTTGCCGACGCGCGGCGAATTGTTGGTCCCGATGGGCTTGCCAAATCGGACAGTCAGTTGATTGGGATGGGGCTGCGCATGCTGGAGAACTCGAAAAGCTGGAAGGACGTTCGTGACGGACTTCGCGAGTTGCATCGCATCTCGCATCACGAACTGCCGATCCTGCCACTGTGGCAGATGGTCGATTCGTATGCATTTCGAAACAGCATTCGTGGGGTGGGACGCGGAAACGTTTCACTTTATCAGTCATTGGACAAGTGGCGTCTCTCACTAGGGAAAAACTAGCCAATGCATCGATTATCGTCTCCATTTACCGTGCCGACTTCGCGTGAACTGTTGAAGTGTTTCGTTGCCTGCGTCTTGGCCGTGTCAGCGTGCGCGTCGGCGATGGCCCAAGGTCCCGTTCCGTGGGACTTTAAGCCCTACAATGTTCTGGTCTGGATCGTGGCTGATGACCGCGATGCGATTGACATGTCGGCGTTGATTCACAGTTTGGATGAATCTTTCTACAAGTCGCCCGGTGCCGCTTGGAGCCCGATCGTCGCGGAGCCCCCCAGCGACATTCGGACGATATTGTTTCGAAAGTTCGAGTCGCTGCTTTATGAAGACATCACCGCTCGCGACTATGTCTTGGCGATGAAGCGGAATCACCTGTTTGCCTCTTCGGTTCGATCGGTTGCCTCCGCCGGTGAAAAGCTGCTGCAAATTCCGGGAGACCCCGCCGCGGTCGAGGCGGTAAAGCGAGCCGCGGAGGAAATACCGAAATCCAACTGGCAAGCATTCTTGGATTCATTGTCGTTTGACGACCAGGGTCGGCTGACCATTGCCGGTGCCGCACAGGATGGGTCGGATGTCGTCATCTACTTCGACCAGACATTTATCGCACGCTTGAAGAGCGCATTGGATGAGAACTCTCCTCGTTTGCGTGAAGCCAATAAAAAGCATCGCGAAGCATTGGCGTCCGCGTCCCCAACGGAAGCTGAACGGATCAAGAAGATGATCGCCGAAGGAGAGGCATGGGCCGCGATTAGCGACGCGACAACGCTCACCGAGGAACAAGAGTTGGTGCTGAAGATCGGCGAGCAACAACAGGTGGTTATTCCGATTGATGTAATCCTTCGACCGATACGCGCCGCGCTGGATCAGAAGCAGTCCTGGGCGGACTTCGTAAAACAATGGAAGATCGATGAAGATGACAATCTGCACATGTTGCTGCCGGGAACGGATATCTTTCTTCCACTTCCCAATCGTGTCTTCAAAGATTTTTATCTCAAGCCGGCGCAGGCCGACGGTTCAAAGACGCCTGACGGAGCTGTTGGGCTGGATAAGAAGCAAGACTTCATCAATCAACAGGTCTTGATCGATCAACTGCGAGATATGATCGTCGTCGGCAATGGCTGGACGCGTTTTGGAACCCGTCCGGTTCCCCAGTCCGAAGGGGTTTTGCATCTGGAGACGCAGTGGTCCGTTGGTGAAGAGGAAGAGGTTCTCGAAGCTGCGCGAAAAGCCAAGAAACGGTTGGTCAACAACGACTTGATGGATGCGATGATTCTGCCGCGAGGCGTCGCGCTCGGCTTGCAACCCGAAGCGAAAATCATTGACTTGAAACTTCCCAGCGCGGTCGCACCCATGATCGAAGCGCCGGACAAGGTCTTTATTGTCCGCATTCGAACGAAGGAAATACCGATGGCGATTTCGGTTCGCGAAATGGATTGCGCCATGCGTTTGATGGGACCGATTGTCGGGGCTTCCGCCATCGATCAGCGTACGTTGGGAGATGCCGTTGCCCGAGCAACGCTGCGATCGTTTTCACCGATTGTGAGGCTTGAGAACGTCGGCAAGAAGTCCGCGTTCGGTCGTGTTCGGGCGGGTGGCTTGCTGATGATCGACGACGCCGAAGGGAACATGGTGTTGGACGAATCCAATCCGGCGGCGATTAAAGAGGGGGACTTGCTGCAGCCGGTCATTCGCAAAATGGATCGCTATGGAAACCCCGAGTTGCTGGAGATTGTGGACTTCGCTTACCTGAAGGCGAAGACGCTCAACAAGGCAATGCTCGACATGGATGCGTACGCCGGTCGTATCGGTACGCTTCAGGGACGCTCGGACCGAAGGACGACGCGCAACGCGATGAAGATCCGCCCGCATTTGCAGGAGACGGTCGTCCGCCTGCATGCGCAACGAGAGCCGGACGTTCCGTTGATTGGATACGATATCTTCAGCAAGGAGCTTGAATCGACCAAGATGACATTGGTTGGACGAACGGATTGGGATGGTCGATTGTGGATAAAGAAAGCGGACGATCCGCTGAAGTTGCTGTACGTCAAGAACGGACGAAACGTGTTGGCGAAACTTCCAGTTGTTCCCGGGCAGTCCGAAATGGAAGTTGCCGACATCCCGGCCGACGACGCGCGGTTGCGTGCTGAAGCCTATCTGATGGGAGTGGAAAATCAGATTATCGATTTGGTTGGCTTGCGAACCTTGTTGGGGGCAAGCATCCGTTTGAAACTGGAAAAAGGAGACTTGGATGGTGCCCGGGAACTGTTTAGTGCGTTGCGTGATCAGCCAAGTTATACGCTCATTGCCGACGACATGGATCATGAATCAACGGTGATCGTGAGCGAGAACCGAAACCAAAATGCAATGATTCGCAGGATGTTCGCTCGAACTCGCGAGGTCCTTCGAGACAATATCTCCGACGCGATGATCAACGACTTGCAACGCGACATTATCGCGGTGGAGCGAGGCGAGCCAATGCCTTCCAAGGTGCGCGCGAAAGAAGCCGAAGAAAGTCAGTCGCCCCCATCCACGCAGCCCGCCGGGTCAGAGAAACCACTGGCCGCGACAAACGCCACCAGCAGCAACAGCTAAAAACTTATTCGTAAACCGCGAGCCGACATCGCTGGCTGCGGTTCTTTTCGGGTTTTCGGATTTTCGGATTAGGTTCTAAGCTGAGTTGGCTGGAGTTCTTAGGGAGCCCTCGAAGAGTTCAAACTGTTGCTGCATCAGTTCGGCGAGCTGCGTGCTGTGCGTGACAACGATCAGAATTGCATTTTCTTGTTGCTGCAATTCGACCAGCAATTCACCGACCGCCGCCGCGGACTTGTGATCCAGATTGCCCGTCGGTTCGTCGGCCAATACCAAAGTTGGTTCGCAAACCAACGCTCGCGCCACGGCGACCCGTTCGCGTTCGCCACCGGAAAGCTCACTGGGAACGTGTTCCAAGCGATCACTCAATCCGACGCGATCCAGCAGTTCTTTGGCGCGTTGGATCATCGCCGCGTCGGGGCGATCATGCGCCAAGGAGGGAACCAGGACGTTTTCCAGGACCGTCAGTTGGGGCAATAAATGATGATCTTGAAAGATGAAACCGATCCGCTCGTTGCGAAACCGAGCGACCGCCTGTTCGTCCAGCGTGTACGGATCGACGCCGTCAACGACGACGCTTCCGCTGGTTGGCGCGTCCAGCGAACCGAGAATATGAAGCAACGTACTCTTGCCGGACCCGCTAGGTCCAATGATGGCTGCGTTTTGCCCCGCTTCCAACTGCAACGACACGTCTTTGAGAATCACAAGCGGTTCGGCTCGTGTTTCGTATTGCTTCGAGACATTCTTTACAAGCAATGAACTCATGGAGAGCTTTCCCTGGAGCTTAGCCGTTTGCCGGAAGTTCGCGAATACGGAGGTCGCGCCAGCGGACCTCCAACGTTTGTGTTCCCGTCGGAACGCTATGAACCTGCAGGCCGATAAAACCCGATCGGGGGGACGAGTCATCGAGAAGATCTTCGATTTTTCGTCCATTCACCCAGGTCTGTATCCGCGAACCGACCACTCGAATAACAATCCGATTCCATTGTCCGTCGACGAACGCATCGTTGACGATTCGGTTCTGACTCAGCCAGCCTCGACCAGTCCCTTCGCTGAAGATGTACCCGGTTTCGCAGACGCCGCCGGTCCGCGAGGTGGACGCTTCGATTTCGATCTGCGGACCGCAAACGCGTCCATTATTGAGTTCTTTGTTGCTGAATGATCGAACTTGAATTCCAGAGTTCAGATCCTGATCGAGAAGAATCTCGAATGTCAGCTCAAAATCGGCGTACTCGCGCGATGTACACAAAAGCGAACTTGCGCTGCCGACAAACGATCGTCCGACAATCTGATTGTTTTCAACTTTGTACGTGGCTGTTCCGTTGCGAGCCACCCATCCGTCTAAACTGTCCCCGTTGATCAGTGTTCGCCAGCCCTCGCCATCGATATCGGGCGCCATGATCGTGTGAGCCGCCGCCAGATGGCCGCGTGGTTGTCGACCTCCCGCAGCGTTGGTCAGGCAACTTTGACTGACGAACAATGTCCCCGCGGTAATTAATGCCACGTTAACCATGCCGGAGACGGGTCGCAAGCGATTCATGATAAGATTCTCCGAGGGTTTTAGTGCCTGTTCACTTTAAAGATTCATCCAGCGGTGACGGCAACGATCATGCCGCTCGAACCGCAAACGTTTCAATGTCTGTTCACTTTGAAGATTCATGCAGTCAAAGGGCGGACGCTCATAAACCGATGGGTTCGTATGAATCGACCGTTCCTGAGTCACTTCACACCACGCACCGTATAGCATACACCTTTCCAAATGTATCGGTTGCGAAAGCTGGGTTCCATTTTGCTAATTTGTTTGATTCAATCAATTGAGATTTGGCAAGTATCGATTTTATTTCGCTTGAGTGCTTTCAAAGGGTAACGCGATGATGTTTCAGCGAGGCGAGTTTCCGGCAACGCGAATGCGGCGGTTGCGAAGGCACGCATGGTCGCGGAGTTTGGTGCGAGAAACATCGCTGTCGGTCAGCGATTTGATTTGGCCCGTGTTCGTCGTTGAAGGGCAAAACGTTCGGCAACGGATCGAGTCGATGCCGGGCGTGGAGCGATTGTCGATCGACCTGTTGACCCAAGCAGCCGCTGATGCGGTTGGGCGACAGATCCCAGCGATTGCGATCTTTCCGGTTGTCGATCCGAGCAAGAAGACGCCGATGGCCGAAGAAGCTATCAATCCAGACAACTTGGTGTGCAGAGCGGTCCGCGCGGTGAAGGCCTCCGTGGGGGACAGCTTGGGCGTCATCTGCGACGTTGCGCTCGATCCATTCAGCAGCCACGGACACGATGGATTGTTGGTCGATGGATACGTTGTCAACGATGAAACCGTGGAAATGCTCTGTCGACAATCGGTCGTGCAAGTTGAAGCGGGCTGTGATGTGATCGCTCCCAGCGACATGATGGATGGCCGCATCGGGGCAATTCGAAAAAGCCTCGACGAAGCCGGCTACTCCAACACGCTGATGATGTCGTATGCGGCGAAATACGCTTCAGCGTTTTACGGTCCATTTCGTGAAGCCGTGGGTTCGGGAAAGAATCTTGGTGGTGGCGATAAGAAGACGTACCAGCAAGACCCAGCCAACAGTGACGAGGCGATCCATGAGGTGGCGTTGGACATCGCCGAAGGGGCCGACATGGTCATGGTTAAGCCTGGAATGCCCTACCTGGACATCGTTCGGCGCGTTAAGGAGACCTTTCGCGTGCCTACGTTTGCATATCAGGTAAGTGGCGAATACGCCATGTTGTCCGCCGCGATCGCCAACGGATGGCTCTCGCGCGAGCAAGTGATTCTCGAAAGCCTGCTTTCTTTCAAGCGGGCTGGAGCGGATGGAATCTGACCTATTTCGCGATCGAAGCGGCCGATATGCTCCGCGCTCTCCCCTAGAGCGACCATGTCGCAAGATCAACTGAGAAACATTGGGCGCAAAATACCATCAAACGCGTTCATTATGAACATAAGCTGGGTGAAGATCGGAGACCGGCGGTTTATTCATCGTTTGGTGAGTTGACTTTGGTTTTCAAGAGTTTTAAACCGCTGTAGCCCCAGAAGGCCGCGAGCATGATCGATGCCGCCGACGCCAATAAATGAGGCATCAATTGACGTTGTGCGAGCACGGCGAAGACACCGGCGGCGATGATGAAGAAGCCGGAAAGAAACAGCTTGATGAACGCTTGCCGACGCTGGCGGCTCCGAACACTGTGGGCAATCGCTTGGCGTGCGGAAGTGTTCGCCAACGCTCGCATCGCTTCCATGTTGCTGGATTGTTCGGGAGCCGATCGTCGCGGTACATACTCCGACTCGTGCAGGACGGGTTGCGGTGCCGGTTCGGGCGGCTGTTCGGCTTGCGTACCCAAGCCGGGAAGTTCAACCGTTGTCGCAATGTCCACGTCCGCCTGCGTGGAACTCGGATTTGCCGCTCCCGAAGAGACTTCGGAGCCGCCGTGCATCCGCTTAAGAAGACGATTCATGTAGGCTTCGATGGAATCGTCGTCCTCTTCTTCTGACGCTGGCGCTGAAGACGGAGTCGACGGTATCGAAGCGGAAGCCGCATGCTCAGCGGATGGTTCGGTGCCGGAAGCTGGTTCCACAACGGAAGCTGGTTCCGCAACGGAAGCTTGTTCCACAACAGCAGATTGTTCCGGTACGGTCGAAGGTCTATCAAGTGGATGATCGCCAGGTGCTTCCTCTACGGCGGGTTCTTCCGAATCGTCATTCGCATCATCGTTCGTAAACGATTCGTAGCTTAAGGGTCCGTCGAACGGAGAGTCTTGTTGCAGCGAATCGACTTGCGGCTCGTCATCGACTGTCGACGAACTCAGCGTCTCCGCGTCCGGTCTGTAAAACGGTGTCTCATGCTGATCCGTCGCTTGCGAATCACTCGACGGTGCGTCGGAATCGGTGTCCGAAGGAGAAGCATCGTCAGCTTCGAAGCCGCCTTCGGGCTGAATTGCCGGAAATTCGCTGAATCCCAGCGACATCGACATATCCATCTGAGCCATGGTCGGATCGTAGGTACTCGATTCCGAGAGATTGGCGAATGAGTCCGATTGTGGCGCATCGCGGTTGAATTCACCGATCAACTCGGCCGCCAAACCGCTGAAGGTGTCTTTAAGATTGCCCCCGTCATCACGCCATAGGGATTGTTTGGGATGCTCGTCCAGGCTGTCAAGTTGAAAGTCGTCTGAATCATCCTCCCAGTCCGCTTCGCTGAAGGCACCGAAAGTCTTTTCCAGAACGTTCGTCTGATTCTCGTCGATAGCCGATGGATCGAACGAACCCGCTTCTTCCGGCGTCTCTTCGGAATCATCCACCGCGATACCGAACGGTTGACTCGGCATGGGTGTTTCCGATTCAGCCTCTTCCGTCGCCGGTGAAATGGGCATGACACACGTTTGAGAGATCTCTTCCTCTTCGTCAAGATCTGAAAACGCAGTGGTTTCATCCGAAGTGTTGGCGACCGCCTCTTCTTCGTCCGGGAGCTGAAAGAAAGCGGTCGCGGCGGAAGTCTCTTCATCCGCTGGACGTTCATTTGGAAAGGCGTCGGACGTTTCCAACGTCGTGGCCTGGGCAGGCTCCTCTTCATCCGAAGCGTAATCGAATTTGAAGGTGCTTTTGTCCTGTTCGAGGATCGCTTCGCCGACGGGCTTGTCGGAATCATCCTCGTACGGAAACGGTGCGACATCGGAAAACGGATCGACAAGTTGCTCTTGCTGCAACCGACTGACTTGCGCCTGCAATCGTTCGGCCAATCGATTCGCGACGACAGAATCATCTGTTGAGGCATCCTCGTCACGATCACCGCCAAAGCGAGACAACTCAGCCGCTTGATGGGCGATCTTATACTCCAACTCCTCGCGTTCTTGTTGCCAAGCAGCTTGTTGATTGGATTGCTCGGTTTTCAAGGCGGCCAGCTTGCTTTGCGCGGTCCGCAGGTCATGATTGAGTTGATCGGTTTTGTCCGCGATCTCACGATCGGATTGCGCCTTATCGGTGTCGTTTCCTTCGATGTCCTCTTGCAATTGGATCGTCAACGCGCGCTGATCGTTCAGCTCGCTTTCGGATGCCGCCAACTGATGACTGATCCGTTCGATGGTTCCATGCAGCTCCTTGGCTTCCGATTCCCAGGCAAGCTGCCTATGCTTATGGTTCTCGATGGCAGCGGCTAGCTCGCTTTCAAGATGCTGAATCTTTGCAGCAGACGCATTGTTTTGCTCTTGTTGAACGGCCAATGCCTCCGCATGAAGCTGGTCGCGGCGTTGAAGCTCCTGATCATTCAAAGCAGCTTCGTTTTCAAGTTGCTCCCGCAGTTGAGCATTCTCCTCAGACAACGATTGTTGAGTCTCTTCGTGTTGTTCGCGTAACGCGTTGCGTTTCTCCACCTCCGCTGAAATCGCGGCGATGTGCTCGGCACGTTCCTGTTCGGCCTGCGTCCTCGAAGTTTCGAGATCACCTTGCAAAGCAGCGAGCTGTGAATCTTTGGACGTAATGGAGGCTTGCGCTTTCAGCAATTGAGCGTTAAGCGAATCAATTGACTCTCGAAGCGCGGTCGCTTCCTGCTCCCAACTTGCCTGGCGCTCACTGTGCGTGCGGATTGCTTCGGCCAATTGCAATTCAAGTTGCTGGATGCGGATCAGCGACTGCTCATGCTTTTCCCGATACAGTCGAGCTTCCTTGTTGGCTTGATCGACCGCCGTCTCCAATACGCTAACGCGATCGGTCAAATCCAGAAAAGCCGCGTGTTGCGATTCATGTTTTGCTTTTGCCGATTCAAGTTGTTGTTGAAGCGCCACGGAATGGTCGCGATACGATTGGTCCGCAAGTTGAACAACCAGGGCGTCGAGTTTGTCGGCCAACGATTCGACCGCATGGGTCGACGCGGTACTGGACTGGATCACCGCATCGGCACGCTGGAGCGATTGTTCTTGCAATCGTTCGAGATACAGCAACCGATGTCGATCGGCATCGTCGGGCGTTTTCGATCCGCTTCCTTTCGCCCGCTGGTCACCCTCGAATTCGATCGACTCAGTGCGATCGAAGGAATGCAAGTTTGCTGATGGCTTGGAAACCAAACGCATCCCATCGGCAAAGGAAAGTCGGCAATTGGGTTGATGATTTCGCGCGGACTTGTTTCGGGGACGGCTGCCGAATGCGTCTGGTTCCGCGATCCGAATCCGAGGTAGAACGTGGAATTGTCGGCGAAGGGGATTGCTTTCCAAAGCGCAACCCGGATACCGGTGGGACGTTGTGCGTCGCTTGGCTCAGCGGTTCAGCTTGCTGCTTCACCGTTCTCGATGGTGGAACCGGTTTCGTCGTCGTGGCATCCCCCCCTGGGTTGGGCTTTCGTCGAGAACTGCCGGGCTGCGCACCATCTTGCAGCAGAGTCAGCGTGTACTGACCCAGTTGAATGTTGTCTTGAACTTGCAACCATGCTTCGGTGACGCGGATTCCATTGACAAGGATCGCAATGCCGTAGCCACGAATCAGCAATCGATCATCTTGACGCATCAGAATCGCGTGTGTCTTCCGAACACCGGCGTCTTCGAGCCGAACCGAACAGCCTTCGCCCGACCCGAACGTATAGCTGTGTCCTCCCAGTCGCAAGCGACGACGCGGATGGCCGACGCGATCGACTTGGAATTCCACGAAATCCGGGGTCATGCCGTTGGTCGAGTCGTTATTTCGATGAGCTTCTTCGGTGCTAGCTGTTGCGGACACGTCGTTGCCTTCCAATGAGATCGTGCAATGGGATTATCCCTTGATCCTCTTTATCGGACGCAAATCGGCGTTACATTCCTTCAAACCGTCATGATCGGATTTTCTGTGAACTTCTTCAGGTTGGATTCGTCCTGATAAACGGGTTTTGCAAGCAGGATCTTGGAATTCTTGCCAATCTGGGAACTCCGTTAAGCTAGTAGGTTGGCCGACTTGCTATGGTGAGATGGGCGAAAGCGGTGGACTGGCAAACTGTCCGAAGATTCTGGGAACGTAAGGAAAGATTCTTGATGGGCGTGAATTGTGCCTAAAGCGTTATCGCTAAATACCTTGCGAGTCTCGACAGATCGCTGAAGCCAGCAAATCCGCCATTCGCTCCAGGGCAAGGACGAAATGCGTACTATAGTTTAGGTTGCCCGCATTGAAGTCGCTTGTTGCGATTGCAAAGAAACAATGCACGAAGGACTGAGGTTCATAACATGGCACGAACACAAGCTTTACTGAAACTACGACAACTGTTGGTCCGTCGACGTGACGCACTGCGACGCGTCATTGCGGGAGACCTAGGTTCACTGAACGAATTGCGAGAGCAAAGCCACGGCGACGTGCTTGATGCGGCGTCGGACACGGCTCGCGATGAGCTTAGCTGCCAGTTGGCGGAAGCTGAAAGTCGGGAGCTTGGTCAAATTGACGAAGCTCTGAACCGCATGCGTGACGGTTCGTATGGCACATGCGATGGCTGTGGAAAGGTCATCCCCGTCGCCCGGCTGCAGATCGTCCCCTATGCGACTGAATGCATCGAATGCAAGCGTAAGAGCGAAGAGGGGGAAACCTCTGGCGGTTGGTCTTGGCAGCGATCGTTTAACGATGCACACGCCGATCGTGTTTAAGTTCCTTGCGGACGACGGCTCGCAATGTCGTACCGTCCGTGGTCTGAAGTGATGCCATTGCGCTGCATGAAGCGAATCACCTCCTCGATGCCGACGCAGGGTGGACTTCGTGAAATAGGCCACCTGCGAATTCAAAACGTCTATAATCGCTAGCGAAGCTGTTCGGTTTGGGAAACGGCTTCGCTTTTTTCGTCTTAAGTCAGTAGCGACTGTCGTACGCATTTTCGTTGGACTGTCGAAGTTGCTTGCTTAAGCGAACCGATGTCCACTGCTGTCTTCCTGCATCGGACGACGGTTTTGGGGTCAGCGGGCAACCGCTCGGATGAAGTAAATCTCTTGACGTGGATTGACAATGAACAACCTTCGATTTCTTCTCGCACCCGCCGTCGTTGGCATCTTGGCAGCTCAATCACAGGCACAGCTCTCGCCCGCCAGCTTGGTGAACGAACGCGTCCAGAAGCCTTCGATTTCCGATGTGTCGGGCGAGATTGCGGTGCTGCAAAGCATGAGCCGGATCGTCAAGCATGTGGCCAAGACGACCAAACCGTGTGTCGTTCATCTGGAAGCGAGAAAGACAGAGGTCAAACGCGGACGCAGTGAAGAGTTCGACGAAGCCGGTTCGGGAGCAATCGTCCAGATCCGAGGCGAACATTATGTGCTGACCAATCGACACGTGATCGCTGGCGCGCGCGAATCGCAGGTGACGATTCGGTTGAGCGACGGTCGCGAACTGCATCCCACGCGGATCATCGGCGATGCGACAACCGACGTGGCGATTATGCAAGTCGCTTCCAGCGACCTGCAAACCGCCGTCCTTGGAGATAGCGATCAAGTTGAAATCGGCGACTTTGTGCTGGCCGTCGGCAGCCCGTTCGGGCTCAGCCATTCGGTAACGTTCGGCATCATCAGTGCCAAGGGACGTCGCGATCTGACTCTGGGTGAGGAACGGATTGAATTGCAGGACTTCTTTCAAACCGACGCGGCCATCAATCCGGGCAACAGCGGCGGTCCGCTGCTGAACCTGCAAGGCGAGGTGATCGCCTTGAACACGGCGATTGCCAGCAGCAGTGGAGGAAGCGAAGGGATTGGTTTCGCCATCCCGATCAACATGGTGATGCTTGTCGCCGAACAGTTGGCGACCAATGGCCAGCTCGAACGGGCCTACCTGGGCGTGTCATTGGACCCGGACTTCGGACCTGAAACAGCATTGCGTCTGGGAGTTCGTTCGCCTCGGGGCGCGTTGGTCAAAAAGGTAACGCCCGATTCACCCGCCGCGCTGGGAAGGCTTCAAACGAACGATTTGATTCAACTTTTCAACGGCGTGGAAATCGAGGACGATGATCACTTGGTCAATCAAGTGGGGCTCACACCGATCGGAACCGAAGTCCCTGTCGTGTTGTTGCGCGACGGTAAACAGTACCAAACGACGCTGAAGGTTACCGCGCGACCGTAAGCTCAGCCGCTTGAAGAGACACGTTCTCAATAAGGCAAGTTTTCGACGGTTGCGGTGTGCGCTGCGGACCACCAGGACGCGGACTCGCTTTATGCGAAATATTTGCGTTCCCTATCTTGTGCGAACCGCGTTTTTGGAAAAGATTGTGGTGTGATCGGTACGATACCGATGAACTGCATTCATGGAAGTGAGTGTCCTGATCAGCATTGCTTCACCGAGGCGGATCAGATTCGAATACGATTGCTCAAGAAAGGTTTCAAGAATGACTCATGTAGTAGCCCAACCCTGTTTCGGTTGTAAGTATACGGACTGCGTTGTCGTCTGCCCCGTCGAGTGTTTCTACGAAGGGGAGAAGATGGTTTACATCCACCCCGAAGAATGCATCGACTGCGAAGCTTGCGTTCCGGAATGCCCTGTCGAGGCAATCTTCCACGAGGACAACTTGCCCGATGAGTGGAAGGACTACCTTCAGACAAATGCTGACGAAGCGGAGAAGTGCGAAGTCATCACTGAGAAGAAAGAGCCGCTGGCCGACCAGTAACAAAGCTTCGCTGTCGGGAATCCGCCGATGGTGAATCGATCGCTTTAACCTGACCGTTTCCGGTCAGGTTTTTTTGTATGTCGACGATTCGATCATTCAGCGAAAAGATCGGTTCGCTGAATCAAGCAATTCCGAAGATTCGTCCGAATGCCGCATGATCAACGTCTCAAGTCGTTCTTCAATTGCGGTCGCATCGCCTACAATCAGCCAGTAGCGATATCGATAGGTTGAACGGGGGCCGATCGCGGCCTGATCGATTGGCGCTAGATGCATACACGGTCCGTCGCTGGGCTTCGTTGTACGTTGAACTCCATGCGGTCCAAAGTTCCAGGGCAAAGTGGCCGCTGGGCTATAGACGGCAATTCCCTGCCCCCCTTTCTCGAAACAGGCCATGACGTTCAGTGGAGGATTTGCTCGTCCCCAAGGTGGGCCTGGTGGTTGATGCTCGGTTCGCCACTCACCACGCCCGATGTAGGATTTCACAAACTGAAAGTTTCGCGTGAAGTAACATGCGGGAACTTCCTGGTGATTGACGACCGCGGGTCCCCATGGATCGTCGGCATCACGCGAGCAAATGATTTCGTTTTTGACAACGATCACGTTGGACATGCCAGGTTCAAAGGCTGTCCACTGACGCATGCGTGCCTGAGCCTCCTCGTCGGGCATGTCCCATAACTTGGGAACCGTTTCGCAATAGATTCGATTTTCTTTCAGCGTTGATTTGGTGATGCGCGCCCACGATCCGACGCCCCCTCCCTGAATCGGATTCCACGACCAGGGGCTCCACGCTTTGCTCTGTCCTTGCGACGTTCGGTCAACCATTTGCCCGGCGTAATACGATTGCTGAATGAGACGCCCTGGGTCCGCAATGTTGACGGCGTTATTTGAGTACCCTTTCCAGGTCAGCCAGGTAATCGCGCCTCCCTTCTGTCGATCGATCCCGACCTCGGCAACGCCATTGTTGATCTTCAAAAGATCGTCGGCAGCGACGCGGAGAGCGCTAAGCATTCCCAGCGCGATGATCAAACAGTGCAGGATCGATGGAATGAATGTTTTCTCACGAAAGCGGTGCATTGAATCTCTTTCCATCGTATTGGGAATGCTTCGACAAGGAAGCCATTGACGCCATCGGGCACCGCGAAACAACCATCGCGTGTCCGCATCATCATGGTTAAAATATGAAAGGAGTGCAGCGGATGATGCATGGTGCGTTGTCGAGCTTGCCGTCCATTCTATACGCCGGGATCAAGAACCATGAAGTTTGTATCCGCAAAAATTTTGATTGCCATGTTTGCATTGTTGGCGAGTCCTCAGTTGGCCTTTGGCGAATTGAAGGTGGGGGACGAGGCCCCTGATTTTTCCATGGTCGGCAGTGATGGAAAGACCTACACCCGAGATCAATTCAAGGGAAAGCAAGCCGTTGTGATCGCTTGGTTCCCCAAAGCGTTCACCGGTGGCTGCACGAAAGAGTGCAAGGCGATGCGCGAACAAGGAGACGCAATCAAGCAATCGAAGTCGCCTATTTCACGGCGAGCTGCGACGATGTGAAGAAGAACATGGACTTCGCCGCCAGCTTGGATTTGGACTATCCGATCTTGAGCGATCCGGACAAGAAAGCGGCGGAAGCTTTCGGATGCTTAAGTCCGCGTGGTGTTTCGAGTCGCTGGACCTACTATATCGACAAGGATGGAAAGATTGCGTACATCGACAAAGCGGTGAAGACGACGTCGCACGGAACCGATATCGCCGCCAAGCTGGAAGAGCTGGGTGTCGCCAAGAAGTAAGGAAATGTCCTTCGATCGATTCCGCTCATATTTCTTAGCCTCCCGCGCGATGACGTCGCGTCGTTCGGATTGTGAATGCAATTGCGTCCATTACGCTTTCGCGGGGAGGGAGGTCCGTCTGACATCAGCATTTCGCGGCAGACGCTCGAGTTGCATATCGAGCTGACGCCATACCAGGGCGGAGGTCAAAATGAGGATCGACGCGGATGGTACGGGGGCGAACAACATGCCGTCGATCAGTCCGCCCGCAAGGATGACGCCCATCAAACCGTCTATCTCATAGCGCGGTTCGCGGAGAATCATCGAACCCAAATACAACAGAATGCTCATCAGCAGCAAGCCACCGACAACGCCAGTGCAGAGGCTCATGTTTAACACGATGTTGTGGCAGTGGTCGTTGTGATCCTCCATCACGCAGCGGGCGGGCTCGTCTTTGCGCACAACATATCATTCGCGAACGGCTCGGAGCCTTCGGAATTTCGGAGGACGCATGAACGCCGAATCCGGTTTCTTCACGCTGGGCGTTCCGCCGGACGCCTACTGTTTGCCGCACGAGAAGCTCGAGCTCCCCTTCATACTCTTGATTCGCCGCGTGCTGTGCAGAGCGTTCGACCAATTGCGTGAAGAGCAATTTAACCTTGTCGATGCCCAAGAAGATCATGTTACCGCGGCATTGTTGGCGGTAATGGAGACCAACCCGCGACAGAGCGGGGCCGTCCACAGAACTGAAATGTCCCCGGAATTGAGTGAGAATAGCCATTGGATTCTTGCATCGCTTGATTTGGTGAAAGTTTTTCAACCTTCCAGCGGAAAACTTCCGACATAGTTGCTTCGTCGGAAGTTATCGCGTAAGTTCAGTGGGACGGGAAATCTATTCAATTCCATGTGGCCGCTTTTTTGGGGGCTGATGTGTTCGCTACCGACGCTGCATCCGTGAGTGAGTCGTTTACCAAACAAGCCGTTGGCGTATTAGACAAGCTCAAAGAATCTGTGGTGGGACAAGAGGAAGTCCTCGATCAACTCTTAATTTGCGCCCTCACGAGTTCTCACGCGTTGATCGTGGGCGCGCCGGGCTTGGCGAAAACGCTGATGGTCAAGGCGTTGGCCAAAGCGCTGAATCTCTCGTTTTCGCGAATTCAATTCACTCCCGATCTAATGCCCAGCGACATCACCGGCTACGAACTGCTGGCTCGCGGCGATGGCAACGGTGAAATGAACATGCAGTTTCGCCGTGGCCCCATTTTTGCGAATTTAGTTTTAGCCGACGAAATCAATCGCGCCGCGCCGAAAACTCAGTCCGCGTTGCTGGAGGCCATGGCAGAACATCACGTCACCATCGGCGGGGCGACCCACACATTAGACGATCCGTTCCTCGTGGTTGCGACGCAAAACCCGATTGAACAGGAAGGAACCTACCCGCTGCCGGAAGCTCAATTGGATCGCTTTATGATGGAGATTCGCGTGGGATATCCGACGCCGGCCCAGGAACGCGAGATCGTCCTCAAAACGACGGCCGAGCCGATGGATTTGATAGCCGGCGGTCTGACTCGCGATGAGTTTATCGCGTTGCGAAGAACGGTCCGAGCCGTACCAGTTCCAGACGCTGTCGTCGATTGTGCCGTGGCGCTTTGCAGCCGCAGCCGACCGGAGGCTCCCGACGCGATCAACGAAGTTCGGCAGTACGTGGCTTTCGGCGCGGGGCCGCGAGGGAGCCAAAATCTCGTGTTGGCGGCAAAGGCACGCGCTCTACTTCAGGGACGCACCACGCCCATCGTCGGAGATATCCAAGCGGTTGCCCGCCCTATATTAAGGCATCGAATATTGATGAATCATCGTGCTATTGGCGACGACTACGGCGTTGACCAACTGATCACGACGCTGCTGGAGCATGTCGCCTGAGTCGCTAAATTCGTCGTCCCCCATCCTTTATGCAAGGCATCCTGTGATTCCGTCCAATGTCCTACCGAGAGCCGTGGAGACAAGCCGGTTTTTTGAACCCGCAAAGCTTGCGGGACTGGAGAAGATGCGGTTCACCACGACGCGTCGTGTCGAAGGTGCCTACTCGGGACGGCACATTGCCAAACGCCGTGGTGGAGCGGGCGAGTTCGTCGATTACCGGGAGTATTCTCCTGGTGATGATCTGCGCCGTTTGGACTGGAAGGCATTGGGACGGACCGGACGAAGCTATTTGAAGCTTTTTCAGGACGAAACCGATTTGCGTTGTACGCTGTTGCTCGACTGCAGCGGATCGATGAATCACGGAAGTCATTCGCTCGGAACAGGGCCGGGGTCCAAGCTGCAATGGATGCAGTACTTCGCCACGGCATTGACGCATTTGATTATCTTGGGACGCGACGCGGTTGGTTTGTGCGTAACGCAAGAAACGACGAGTCAAACGATTGTGCCTGTTGCTTCGACGCGGCAACGCGATTTGCTGTTTCAAACGATTGAAGGCTTGTCGGCAAACGGCGAGACAAAGTTAGATCGGAGCTTGGACGACTTGCTGGCTCAGTCCAAGCGGCGCGGTGTGTTGTTGGTTCTCAGCGATTTCATTGTCCCCGATCTTGAGGCCGTTGTTTCCGGCCTGCGAAAGTTTCGCGCGCGTGGCTGGGAGATTATCACATTGCACTTGGTGCATCCCGAGGAAGAAAAGTTGCCCTCGGGGAATGCGTTTCAGTTTGTCGATTGGGAAGGAAGCGGTCGCGTCAGTTGTCAGATTGCTGAAGTTCGCCAAGCGTATGAGGAACGCTTTGCACAGCATTTGGCGGTAACGCGCACGGCGTTATATGCCGTCGGATGTGACTATCATTTAGTGAGGACCGCGGATCATTATCTCGATGTCCTGCGGTCTTTCATGGTGCTCCGGAGCGCGTGAACGGCCATGGATTTTATTAACGGTTGGTCGATCGGAATTGGCATCGCCGCATTGGCGGCACCGATCGCAGTCCATTTCTTGACCAAACCGAAACCGATTGCCTACTCGCTTTCCACCATTCACTTTCTGCAAGAGGTCATCGAACAACGTCGCGCACGCAGTCGGTTTCGCGATCTGCTGATTATGCTGCTGCGTACTTTGTGCATCGCCTTATTGGCCGCGGCGATCGCTCGTCCCATGCTTTCGGCTAGGCCAGCGGTTCCGATTGCGGCCGAGCAAGACTCACTGCGTGTGATCGTGTTGGATGTCAGTCAGAGCATGTCGGCCGGAAGCGGCGGCGTTTCGAGTTGGTCGACGGCGGTGGCCAGCGCGCTGCAGTACCTGGATCAAGGTTCCGGAGTCCGTGCGGCGGTGATCTTTGCGGGGGCTCGATCCAACTCGGTTTTCGACAGCTTGTCACCCAACTTGGCGGCGCTGCGCGAAGCGGTGAAACAAGCTGTTCCGCGTGCCGAGAGAGCCGACTCCCGATCAGCGCTGGAGCTTGCCGCAACTTTGTTGGATCAGGAAGAATCTGGTCGCAAGGAGTTGGTGATCATTAGCGACTTTCAGCGATCTAATTGGGGCACATTGCTTCTGGATTTGATCCCCAGTGACACTCAAGTCCAGTTCCATAGCGTCGCACCTCATGAAACAGGCAATCTGGCCGTCACCGCCGTGCGATTTTCGATGGAGCCGGTCATCGGCCAAGCAACGGTGATGGAGATTGAACTGTCCAATCACATGGAACGAGAGGCGAACGTTCGCTGTTCGATTGACCTTGGCGTTATGAATCGAACGTTCGAGGCGAAGCTGATGCCTCAATCGACGCAAACGTTTTCTGAATCGATAGTATTCCACGAGATCGGTTGGAAACACGGCTGGGTACGGCTGGAGAATAATCTGGACGTGTTGCCCGAAGACGACGAGCGTCCGGTTGCGATTCGCGTCCGACCACCCGTGAAAGTGTTGCTCGTCTCGCGTCAGAATTCGAAGGAAGTACCATCGTCAAGTTTCTATTTGCAGCAGGCCCTTGATATCGCCATGACCGTGGGGGAGGCGGAGCTTCGTTCCGATGCTGAGCAACTAGCCAGCAGTGTCGTACGCGTTCATCCCGGACGCGATGCGCTGCACGATTGGCCACCGTGCGACGTGTATGTTTTGGATCATCCCGGATCGCTGAGCGCGGAGACGTGCAAGTTTCTGGCGGCACAATTGCGACGCGGCAAAGGTGTGTTGTATGTGACAACCGAGTTGGTTGACGCCGTCAATCTCAAAGAACTTGAGGAGATTCTCGGCGCGGACTTTCAGCCCCCAGTGAACATGGTTGCGGAAACAGGAGGGCACCCACGCCAGGACTTGTTCGTCCGGCAAGTTCGCGGTCGAGAGGCACCGTTCCAAATCCTGGGTTCCGCCAATGTAACGTCACTCCTGCGGTCGGTTCGGTTTCATGGCGGACTCAATACAACGGCGACTCAAGAGGGTTTGAAAGATCAAGTCAAGGCGGAGCTCAGTGATCGATCAGCGTTGTTGTATTGTACGGTTGTCGGTGCAGGGCAGATGGCGGTGCTCAATGCGGATCTCGGAAAATCCAATTGGGCCGTGGAGCCTACTTTCTTGCCGGTAATGAGTGAATTGATCCAGTCGCTGTTGGCGTCTCGAAGCTTCCGCGACCCCAATTCCAGCGGTGAACCTCTGGTTAGAATCCTTCCCGCCACAGCGAACGATGTCAGTAAGTTGGCTGGCGAAACGATTGTCGGCCCCGCTCCAAGCAACGGAGATTTCGGACAATGGAATTGGGTTGCAAGCCAAAATTCCGTGGTTTGGAATTGGCAGGAACCGCCAGGTCCGGGCATTTACAGCTTGGGGCAAGACGGCGCGCCGGTGTGGATGGTGGCGACAAGCATTCCGTCGATCGAATCCGAATTGAGTTCCTTGAATCGAGAGGTCTTAACGGGTCGTATGAGTGGCGGCCGCGCTGTCGGTTATACGTCGACGGAATCGGATGCTGAACAAGACGATACCCTTTGGAACTGGTTGATTGTCGCCTGCTTGTGCGGACTGTTCGCCGAGATTGGCGCTGCGGTGGAGTCGAATGTAAGGACCCTTTTGTGTGGACGATTGAACCGAAAATTCCAATGACGCTCTGGTGGGGACTCGCATTGCTCGCCATCGTGCTCATCGGTTGGTATGCATTCCAGCGTGGCGGTTCCGTGCCCACGGGGCGGCGTTGGGTTCTTTCGATCCTCCTTGCGCTGGGAGTTCTCGGGCCGCTATTGATCGCCCTCAATCCAACTTTGGTCGAAGAAGTCCCGCCGATCCCAGGCCGCCCCATGTTGACCGTGTTGATCGACGGCACGATGAGCATGCGAACCGAGGATGCGGATGAGCAGCGTTCCCTTTCGAGATGGCGGCGTGCTGTCGAATTGGCGAATCAGGTGAAGCCGGATCACGTCAGCGTGGAAGTGCGGAAAATGGCGTTCGGTGAACTTGTGAAACCGTTTGCCGAAACCGCCGACGCGGAGGGGAACGAGCCGACGCGGGTGAAGAATTCGCAGCAATCATCGCTCGATAGCGTTTCGGAACAGTGGCCGCAGGGGCATCACAGCAACTTAGCAATGGCGATTCGGCAAGTGACGCGGACGGGCTCTCCGGTAGGCCATGCGGTGATGCTCGTGTCCGACGGCGCGCACAACGTCGGTTCCAGCGACAGCGTCTTGCAAGCAGCGAAAGAAGCCAATGCCTTGGCGACACCCATCTATACGGTCACGCTCGGGACGTCGTTGGGAATGCAGAACATGTCGGTGGTGGCCCGTTCTCCGCGGCTGATCGCGTTTCCTGATCGTCCCGTGTCGCTCAGGGCCTCAATCGGACACAACGGATTGATCGGGCAATCAACGCAAGTATCCCTAATGAAAGAGAACGAGGTCATACAACGCAAGTCCGTTCGATTGACAAGCGATGCGACTCAGGAGGTGCGCTTCGATTTAGCCGATGGCATCAAGGAACCGATCGAGCGTTTTCGGATTGTGGCCAGCGATGTTCCAGGCGAAGTGACGACGGCCGACAACCAGACGACGATCTTGGTGCAAAGACTCAGTGCTCCGATCGGTGTGCTCGTATTGGAGGGCAAACCCTATTGGGATACCAAGTTCTTGGCTCGCAATTTGGCTCGCGATCCCGTCGTTGACTTAACGACAATCATTCGCTTGGGGACTGATCGGTTTCTAAATCGCAAAGTGAATGCCGATCCGACAAACGAAAGCGGTGCCAGGTCAAGCGACGATGTGGGGACCGGCCGGAATTCGACATTCACCGACACGAAGACGAGCGACTGGTCGGTTTTGAAAGATTTTTCGTCCCCGCTGGATACATTGCCGGAGCTGGAAAAATATCGATTGATCATTCTAGGACGTGACGCCGAAGCATTCCTCACGGATGCAAGTATCACAAATTTGCGCAATTGGATATCGCAAGGGGGTGGATGTCTGCTGTGTACGCGCGGCGCACCGACGGATAAGGTCGCACATAAACTGGCGGAGATCCTGCCGGTTCGCTGGACTCCGGCGGGCGAATCGCGGTTCCGTGCAACGATCTCGCAGCATGGCATCGACACGTCCGTGTTTGATCCGCTGCTGGCCGAAGGAATCGATCCGTTCGGTTCCCTCCCGAGTCTCGCCGTGGGGGCAACGCCGCAAACTCGAGTCGGTCTTCCGCAGGTGTTAATGGAGAGTTCGGTGGACTCGACCGATGGTCGCATTCCCATCGTGACGTATCAACCGTTTGGCACCGGCCAAACCGTCGTCGTCGAAGGGGCGGGAATGTGGCGGTGGGCCTTTCTGCCGCCACAACATGCCGCCAAGGATAAGATCTATCCGACGCTATGGCAGTCGATGATCCAATGGATTATCTCCCAACAAAATATGATGCCCGGACAAGAAGTCGCCGTCCAACCGGATCGAGCGTCCTTCCTTACAGGCGATCGTGCGACGGCGACGGTGACCGTGCGCGATACGGTGAAATGGAGTAACGCCAATGGTGACGACTCGATCAGCGTTCTGCTGCAGTCTTCGGAAATGGATTTGCCGAAGCGAGTCTCCTTGGCCCCATCCGGCCTGGAGCAGGGTCTGTTTCGGGCCGACCTGGGAGCACTTGACGTTGGATACTACACATTGAAAGCGGTAACGGGGGTGAAGGATCAAGTGCTTGCCGCGACGGCCTTCGATGTTCGCGATCCTTGGTTTGAAAGTTTGGAAGTTGACGCGCGGCCCGATCTGATGCGTCAGGTGGCGAAGCTAAGCGGAGGCCAGGTGTTGTCGCTCAATGAAGTGCGCGGTCTGGTTGAACGCTTTGATCGTCAATTGCGATCCCAGCAGCGTCGTGAAGAAACCCGCACGGCGATATGGGACCAACCGTGGGTATTGATCATGATTTTGCTCTGTTGGATTAGTACGTGGATCGTCCGCCGGAAAGTTGGTTTGGTGTAAAAGTCCTGGAGCGACGACGTCGCAAGAACAATTGAAATACATTGACGCAAGATAACATTAAACGTGTCCATCATTGATAGAAGCAGTGAGAATGTTTAGGAGCCATTTATGTCCGCCATTTCGCCCGGCCTTCCATCCGAGCAAATACTGGAAAGCATCCGACCGTTCCGCCGTCGCATCCTGGGATTGACGGTCACACAGCTTTCGTTGACCGTTCTCACGATCCTGATCGGTGGGTTGCTGGCCGCCATGTGGCTCGATACGGTTTGGGCGCTGCCGCCATCGGTCCGCTGGTGGGCATCGCGTGGAGGGATGATCGTCGCGGCCGCCGCGTTGGTGTTTCTTGCAATCCATCGCAGTCGCCGGATGACCCATGAACGTGTTGCTCATCGCATTGACGACTCGATCGCCAGTGGTGGCGAGATTCTGGCGGGATTGCAGCTCGCCACGTCGCCGGTTCATCCCAACGGCGAATTGTCGCGCGGCTTTGCCGCGATGGCGACTGAACGGGCGGTCGGGCGCGTGCGGGGTTTGACGTTGGAGGTCGTTTCCGATTGGACGGGCCTCAGGAAAGCAGCGTTGATCTTGGCGGCGGTATGTTTGGCGATCGGCGCATTGTCGGTGGTGGTGCCGGGAATAGCGTGGCATCAGACTCAACGGTTTCTATATCCAGCAAGCGATATTCCGGCCTACACTGGCGTCGAGCTGGAGCTGACGCTGGAAAGCGATCACATCCTCTACGGTCAGGACGTGCTGGCGTTCGCGAGTGTCAAACGCGGTCGCGTGGAGCGAATGTCCTTGGTCGTGCGAACCGATGAAGGTCGCGAGCAGACGATGCCGATGTTGGCCGAAACCGATCGTCGTTGGCGGGCCATTCTCACGCGTGTCACCCAGCCGCTGACGATCCACGCACGCAGCGATCAAAGTCGCTCGAAACAGCACCGACTGGAGGTGCAGCTCACGCCGCGGATTCTGCCACCGCGAGTCACCATTACGCCACCCGCCTATACTCGCGGCGGTACCTATCGCGGAACACTTCCCGAAAAGGGACTCGTCGGACTTGCCGGAACCAAAGTCGCTTGGGAAGTTTCCAGCAATCGACCTCTTCATGCTGGGCACGTTGCCATAACCTATCGCGACGGGCAAACGGAACAAATCGAATTGCAACCCGCGAGCCGGCTGTCGCGTGACGGCGGATCAAACGATGACGAATTGAAGGATGCCCAAGATGGGTCCGATAACACGGTTGTTGGCGAAATGGTGCTGACCAAGGCGGGCCATTTCGAATTGTCCGTCGTGGACATTGACGGCTTGGAATCGTACGAGCGTATCACCGGTTCGATCACGATTACGGAGGACCGACGACCGATCGTGCGGATCACGTCTCCTCAGCAGACATCGCTGGCGACGCCGGACATCCGTTTGTTGGTCAACGTGATGGCGGAAGATGATTACGGCATTTCCAGCCTCAGTCTGTTCCGATCATTAAACGGTTCCGCGGCGACACCGGTTCACATTGAGTTCTCGGATTTGTCCCGAGTAGAACAGCAATGGGAATTGCCCCTGCTGAATTATGGCTTGAGTCCTGGAGACGAAATTCGCTTGTTCGCTCGAACCGAGGACAACGACCCCGCGGGGGCCAAGGGAGCCGAGTCTCCCGTCACCACGGTCCATATCATTTCCGTGCAACAGTTTCAGGAATTGATGGTCCAGCGAAAAGGGGCCGAAAGCATTCAAGCGAAATACCAGGCCGCGCGTCGCTACTTTGATCAGCTCGCCGGAGCGTTGCGAGACGTGGAAGAGGCTCAAGCGGAGTTGGCGGCCAACCCAGATTCCGCCGAAGCCGCCCAAAAGCTTCAGGAGAAACTTGCCGCTGCCGAGAATGCGGCTCAACAGGCGGCGGACGAAATCGACAAACTTGGCGAACAACCATTGCCGATCGATGTCGATCAAGAGTTGTCCAAGCGTCTTCAGGAGATGAGTCAAGACGCCGCAAACATGGCTCGGCAACTGCAACAATTACAGAAGAATGCCAATCCTTCGTTATCCGCCGAAGATCAACAGCAGCTTCAAGAGATGCTCGAAACAAGCGGTGCCTTGCAACAACAATTAACGGACCAAGCAATCGATCCGTTGAAGAAGATGCAAACGATGTTACCGTTGGTGATCGACCAGCAACGCTTTGTTCAACTCACGCAACAACAGCGTGACTTGTCCGAACGGCTCAGCGGTCTGAAAGGGGCGAATCCCGAGGAGCCCGCAACGCAGCGTCGAATCGCGGAACTGGAATCCGAGCAAGAACAGCTTAAACAGGCGCTCGGACAACTCCTCAACGACATTGAACAACATGCCGCCGATCTGCCCATTGTCCCCGAGGTGGATCAGCTCCGATCCACGGCCCAGGAATTTGTTCAAGCGGTTCGCGATAGCCAAGCGGATACGGAGATGAATCTCGCGCAATCGAAATTACTGGAAGACAAATTCGAAGATGCTCAAACAAGGTCCGCCAAAGCGGCGGAGATCTTGGAGAGTTTTCTCAGCCAGTGCGAAGGCATGGGGAACTCCGCATGTCAGAACTGTCGAGCAGCGTTTAACCCCAGCCTGGGATGTCCCAACTTAGGTAATTCGATCGAACAGATGTTGGCGATGATGGGCATGAAGCCGGGCAGAAGCGGCATGAAGCTTGGCGGCTCGCCCGGAATGGGATTTGGCTGGGGTGCTGGCGGCGGGTACTCGCAACGCTTCGCGGGGCCGCAAAACATCGGCATGTATGGCTCGCTTCCCACCCCGCAAACTGCTGCCGGGCGAGGCCAAAGCGATCGAAAATCGCAGGGTTTTCAAACGTCTCAGATTATCGAAAAGCAGGGTGGCGGTTTAAACCACGACGAAACCAGTCGATCCGGCGAACCAGGGGGGGCGGCGATCAATTCCATGCCGGCAGATTATCGAGCGAAAGTTGCGGAGTACTTCCGCAATCTGTCCAACGCAATTAATGACCAGGAGAGTCCATAATGATTCCTTTACTCACACGCTCAATCGTTGTCATTCTGCTTCTATGCCTAGCGAACGACATGACCGCGGCCGCCGACAAAGATCCATCGCGAACCACCGTGATTGAACCTGCTTCGGTCGGTGGTGAAGCCAGCAGCGTGGTTCAGGTGGCGAACCTTATCTACGCGGGAACGAAAACCAGCGAATGTTTCTCGGATCATTTTCTCAGACGAGCCGAAGAGGATTCTTCAATATCGACAAGCCGCCGACTACATTCGGTGAAGTTATCCGCCGAAGAGATTTTCAGTTTTCCTCTTCTAATCATGACCGGCGAAGGCGGTTTCACATTGCTTCCGGAGGAGCGTGAAAACCTGCGTCAATTCGTTGAACGCGGTGGGTTTCTGTTGGCATCTTCCGGCTGTTCGTCGGAAGAGTGGGACACCTCGTTCCGCCGAGAGATGGCAACCGTCTTCACCGATCGCAAATTGGAATCGCTCACACAAGATCACCTCGTATTCCATACGGCTTACGACGTTGAGAAACTTGAAGCGAAACATGGGACTCCCAAACCGTTATCGGGGATCCATTTTGGCTCACGGCTGGGTGTCCTCTATTCCCAGGACGGATTGAACGACACGTCGAATACTCAAGGCTGTTGCTGTTGTGGCGGCAATGAAATTACGAATGCCGAAGAGATCAATGTTAATATCTTGCTATATAGTCTGCTGCAATAAACGCCATGATGATTCGCAGTACGAGTTGGGTTCGACGCGTTCGGCTTGAAGAGCCCTGGTGGCTCATCGGCTTGTTCTTGATGGTTGCCGTTGGCTGCCGACAAGCGGACCGTCCAGTTGTCGTCTTGGTTTCCGGCGATTCGCAAGGCTGGATCACTCCCTGCGGATGTGCGGCAAATCAGTCCGGTGGTTTGGCGCGCCGCGCGACGTTGGTTTCCGAAAGAAAGGCGGGGGCCGATGTCTTGCTGTTGGACGTCGGCGGTTCGGCGATTGGAACCAGCGAATACCAACGATTGAAATTCGCATCGTTGCTGCGAGGTTTGAACGCGATGAATCTCGCCGCGATGAATGTTGGCGCGTCGGAAACCGAGTTCTCGCCCAGCGAATTGATCGACATTGGCTCGCCCGCGAATATCCGCTGGTTGGCGACTAATCTTCGTGACGAACATGGTGAACCCTTCGGAAACGCCGTCTTGAAATATCACTTGGGCGGACTGGAAATTGAGAAGTTGCCGGTGTAGTCGATCAAACACTCGTTAAACATCCGGACTGGCAACCCGTCAAATCGTGCCGGCGCTCATTAAAGCCTTTACACATTCCGCCTCGGATATCAAAATCGTATTGGCCTACGTCGAGGAAGATGAATTGCGGTCGCTTGCTGAATCACTTCCAGAGATCGACTATTTGATCGGTGGGCCAACCGGACAGACGGTAACGCCCCAGCGAGTCGGCTCCGTGACAATTCTGTCCGCCACCAACAAGGAAAAGTTCCTTGCCGAACTGCGATTGTCGGACGGGGACGAACGACACGCGTTCCGAAGCGAAGATCATCGAAGTCTTGAGTACCCTGTCGGAAGATTCAAAGCAAATCGAGAATCTCCGCGATTATCATACTCGACTCTCCAAACGAGACTTCTTGGCGAGCGAAGCGGGATTGATCGATCGCGTCGAAGTACGGCTGTCCGACTATCAAATCGCGGGCTCAAAAAGCTGTGTCGAATGCCACAAACGCGATGATCAGGTGTGGCACAATTCAAGCATTCACACGCGTGGGATGTACTGGTTGCTAAAAATTCACAATTCGATCCATAATGTCAGCAATGTCATACGACCGGATACGGCTTGCCGGGTGGATTTGCAAATGTGGCCTCCTCTACTTGAGTCGGTTCATGGGATGCGGAAATTGTCACGGTCACACAGGCTCACGCGAAAAATCCAAAAATAAAGACTCCCTTTCCGGCCAAGAGAGCAGTGTAGTCAATGTCATGATCATGAGAACAGCCCCGCGTTTATGTTTGACCCCTACTGGGCGAAAGTGTTTCACGGTAAATCCCCGGAAGGAATCTAATGCGATGACCTCGTCAATGGGACAACGAGTTACCTTTGCAATCGGTTGTTTGGCAATCGGCATTTGCAGCATGCAATCGTCGCATCTTTCCGCTCAAGAAAAGCCTGCGGCGTCGTAGAGTTAGAGGAGTCTTTGTTAAATCTGTTCTCAGGAAACCAGCCGAAGAGGAATCGAAACCGAGCCCTGACAAAGACGCGTCGTTGGACTTATTCGGAACTGCCGACACCGACGAAGAAAGAATCAATGGCGGTCGGTAAGCCAAAAACGTCCGCGGACGAAATCATTAAACCTCTGACGGATTTCGATGAGGCCGTCAAGCTTTCACAGCTTCACCAAAGACCGATCTTAGTAGTCTTGGGCGCTGACTGGTGTACATGGTGTCGCAAGTTGGAAGCTAGAACTAACGACCGACGCTGCTGGCCCAATACTGCGCCGCTGGATCATCGCCAAGGTCGACGTGGAACAGAATCCCGAACTTGCGGGAGCCATGCAAGCAAACGCGCTGCCGGCGCTGCGCATTCTCGGAGTCGAGCAGACAATTGTCGCCAATAGGAAGGCTACTTGCCGTTGGCCGAGTTACAAACCTGGCTGGAGGAAAATCGCACGCAGGCCGACCCGACCATTCATCGTGTTCTATTCGCATCCAGGCGGTTACCGATGGCGAGCTATCTCAATTGCTAGAGTTTCTGGGCGACCGATCCGCGACGATTCGCGGTGCCGCCATACAGCGGTTAAGCAATGCGCGGCGGCAGTCGGCCAGCGCGGTTGTCGATACGCTACGCGGTGGTCGGCTGGGGCAACAACTGGCCGCGTTGGAAGTCCTAACAGCATGGAACGCTCCAGTCCATGGAATCGATCCTTGGGAACCGGGGTCGATCGATCCTTCAAAGTCACAGCCGCTGATCGAGTGGCTCCGTGCCGAGGCAAACCGACCGGACAGCACGCCTTCGATTCCCCAGCCACGTTTAGACGACGCGGCGGCCAATGAGATCTTGAAAACGTACCTTCGAGCTGCGGAAACTGATGTGCCAAGCGCAATCGCTGCGGCGGCTTCGGGCTGGCGATGGATTGATTCCGGCCGTGCGTCGGCGGTTGAACATCGGCGATTTGATCGATGCGGATCGAGTCCGCTTGCATAATCTGCTCTACCGACTCTTGGCCAGCGAACAAATGCGACTCGAATCCGCGTCCCTAATAAGTGCGCTTGCTAGCGCCGATGCGGACGTGCATCGTCAAGCGGCGGACAAGCTGCTTGAACGATCGACTTCCGCCGACCAGCCACTCGTCGATGAACTCTCGATGGATTCCGATCCGCTCGTGCGGGAATGGGCGGTGCCGAAGTCTCCAACAAATTGGTGCGCTCTTGGAAGGTGAGCGAATCAATCAATTGTTGCAGGACAAAAGCCCCAGCGTGCGAACAGCCGTGCTGCGACAGTTAGCCGAACACCCTCAGGACGCTGCTATTCAATCTTTGATCGATTACCTGAGTCGGGAAACAGATGAAGATCTCTTAGTCTACGCCACGAAAACGTTGGGACAAATCGGTGATCAAGCGGGATTGCCGGGGAGGCTTTGGCGAAGCTGGCATCGAATGGTGGCGTCCGTGCCGCAGCGGCTCGACGCGATTACCGGGTCCTTGGGAGTCACTGGGACTTGACTTTCGGTTCCGATTCCTCCCCGGATGTTTCGGCGACTTTCGCGACAGCCGTGTTAAACGCTACGATCCGGCGGACAATTTCGTCGCCGAAAAGGCCACTTCGATTCTTCCCATAGTGATCGGCAATAACACTGCCGAGCCCATCGCAAATTTTCTGTTCAGGTCTGTCCGATTCTTTTGAAAAAAGATACTCGATCGGGTCCCAAGAAGAATCGCGATTGAGCGGCTCTGACAAAAGTCTTACAAGGCTGGCTTGAGCACGAAGATCAGGGCAGAGTGCATAAGCCACATTGGCGGCTCGCCCGCTACGCGCCCAACCGATTTGACTTTACACCTCCCTCGGTTGCTCAAGTCGGAATCGATTGAATGCGCATCGCGTCAATGTCGGCACTGGTCGCGTCGTTGGACAGCTATCGCAACAAGCAACTTGCAGATCGCATACGCGAATCGGAAGTCAGGATTACGCTCGAACCTTGGCACTCAATTCCGCCCGAACTGCGGTTCAAGCCGTCAGGTGACTCGAAGGCGACGCTGACCGAAGTTTCGCGGCAAACGGATTCACAGCCGTTGCGGAAAAGCAAACGCAGAACGACTCCGAGCTTGAATCAAATCTCTCCCGCGTTGGACGATCTTTTCGGTTCATCCCCATCGCCAAAGAACCGCCAGCGGAACCGGCACCACAGCTCGACGAAGAGCCTTGGTGATGCGCAGGCGACGCCCGACGCCAACGAAATTGGACTCCATTCGACACGACCTTCGGAGATCCTTCGGGGGCCTTGACACGATTCCGCCGCCAGGCATCGCGTACGGAGGCAACGCAAATGCTTCTCAGAGATTATGCCCGTCACTGGCTTGAACAATAGCAGGCAAAACTTCCAGCGAGCGACGACATCGCCTGGGTCCGCGAGTCACGCGAAATCCTGGCGAAACAAGAAGCCGATTCTCGCGAACCGTCCGACGAAGAAGCGAGGTGGCGCCACGCGAAGCGTTGGTGGCCGCCGGGGACATGCCTTCCCCGTTGAGCGATTCGTCGCGGAGTTTCATTCCGTCGACAAGGGATCGAACGATCTTTGGTCAATGTATCTTCGGGTGCTTGCCTGGTTGCCCGCGAAAGACCGTATTGAACTGTGCAATCACACGAGATTGACTGGAAGAGCTTGAATTCTCGACAGACCCACGATTTCCTGACCGCCGCGACGACGATTGACGACGTGAACTTAGCTCAGTGGTTGTTGGATCATTTCAGCTCCGAGGACTTGAGCAAAACCGAGTTGGTGATGGCGAGAAGTATCCTGCTACGCGCGTTGCTTGGTGCCCGAGCCGATATGATTGATGTCCAGTTTTATGAAGACGATGTCGTCGAACGGGAGAAATGCCTGGGGCCAATGGAGCCCTACAATGGCTGACGGATCATTATTCCAACGCCAACGGAGCCTTTCGCGAGTGCTCTTGCTTCGAGCCATAGCTACTTGAATCTTTCTCAAGCAACGCAATCAGCCGTGGCCTGGTCGCTTCGGCAAAAGAATTTGATCTTGAGGTTTCAGTGGCGACTCGAATGGCATTGTCATGGGATGATGATAATAGCGTGTTTCTGGCAAGTCATGGCTGTCGCATCCATTATCAGTACGCGGCTGGCTGCTCAGCGTTAGTTGATCACATTGGCAATTTGCGGACTGGCATGAACTTGGGTGCCGCGTGCAGTTAGATTCCAAAGGGCAGGTTGCCGGGATTCCTGGCTGTGATGATGCGTCACCGCTGCAGGTGGTTAACGGATTGCGGAATCGAGGACTTGACGGTGTGATGTCGGGGTGATTGGCAACTGCTGCGAATTGCTGTCGATGAGCGGCTGCCGCTGAAGGACTTTTCGGAATATGACGAGAAGCATCGTATAAATCTGGCGGGCGCGCTGGCGAAGTCTGGTCGCGTGGATGACGAAGCGCTCGCATACTATCGACAGCTAGCCGCGGCCATGACGGATTCGGAGAGTGCTACCCGACTGTACGCATTCCTCAAATCGCTCGATTCGCCGCAACTCATCGAACTTCGCCGCGAGCTGCGCGAAAAATGGGGTGCCGAAGTGCTTGGTTTTTAGGTTTGTCTTCTCATTGTTGAAAGTGTTTCCATGAAGAGCTTCAAATTGATTCAATGTTGTCTTGTTATGGGCGTGACGTTCGCGAGCAGCCCGATGGTCATCGCGCAGACGTCCACGGAATATGGTGGTATTGGTCTGACGGTTTCGGCCACCGAGTCCATGGACTTGAAGCCCGAAAAACTGCGACTGACCATGAAAATTCAAGCGCAGGGGAAGGATGCCAAAGCCGCAATCGTCGCACTGGCCAAACACAAGGAAAGGACCTTACAAGAACTTGAATCGATGAAGGCCAGTAAAGATAGTATCGCGTTTTCTGGAACTCAGGTCGGTTCCGATCAAGGGGACCAGGAACAAGCGCAAATGCGAGGAATGCAAATGCAGATGATGCGTTCCAATGGACGGAACCAATCGCCGAGCCCGCCACCCACGGTTTTCACGGCGTCATGTTATCTGAGAGCCGAATGGCCCCTGCCTGTTCAGGAGGGGGACGCATTGGCGCTGCTTCCCGCCAACTTGAAAGAACAGCTCGTCAGTCGTGATATCGCCGGCGATAAAAACAAACCGGAATTATCACCGCAAGAACAAGAAAGAATGGAGGAGTTGGCCGCGTTCATAGAGGAGAACTATGGTGGGTATTATGGTTCGTCGGAAGCCGAAAAACCATCAATTATGTTCGTGGCCCCAGTTGGCGATGCGACCGTCAAGACGTTGGTCGCCAAAGCATTTGGAACCGCCTCGGCTCAAGCGAAACTATTATCCGATGCAACGGGCGTTAAACTTGGTCGGCTGCAATCGCTGTCCCATTATTCCAGCACGCAGGAAATGTCCAATGCGTATTACAACTATTACAACACCGGACGCGAGACAACACCGGCATCGCTCGCCGACGACGAGAACTGGGTGACCGCCGCTTCCGCCGACGACTTGAGAGTATCCATCTCCGTGAATCTGTCCTACGCCCTCGAATAACATCGCGAT
>JAWKTL010000015.1:0-133058 GCA_041399105.1 Pirellulaceae bacterium
TAGGCTGGCCTGTCCTCAGGTCAGCCATTACGCTGGCCAACAGCGCCAACGCAAGACAGCTTCGAGCACGCATTACCGAAGCTGTCCTACCGCCTTGCCACTAGACGCCCCATTGGTCGATGACGAAACCCTCGCGCACACAACCGTTGCATCATCTACTGCGCAGAGAACCACAACATTACGTACAACCGTCACAGTACCGCAGCGATTGGCGGCAAACCGAACACGAATCCACACCACAAGAACGTGGCGATCCAACCAAAGAAAAGACCGACACACTGCCGACTGCGATAAAGTCCAACGGCTGATTTAACCGAAAGGCTTTATTAAAGTGCCTACTCGTAAACGCCGCCGAGACAAGTTCGACGGAAGACCTTACAGGATGAGCGAACAAAGCGTTGCGGCTCAGTGTTTGAAGTGACGACGCCCGGTGAAGACCATGGGGATGCCGTGATCGTTGCAGGCGTCGATGACCTCCTGATCTTTTCGAGAACCGCCGGGCTGCACGATCGCGATCACACCCGCCTCCGCCGCCATGGGGATTGAGTCGGCGAATGGGAAGAAGGCATCGGAAGCAAGGACACTGCCCGCCGCGCGATCGCCCGCTTTCTCGATCGCGATCTCGACACTATCGACGCGGCTCATCTGTCCAGCGCCAACGCCCACCAAGGAAGTGTCCTTTGCCAAAACGATGGCATTGCTTTTGACATGCTTTACCATTTCCCAAGCAAAATAGATATCGTCCCAGACCTCGTCTTCAACGGTTTCCCCCGTGACGGTTTTCCATTGCAGGGGGACCGCGGCTTGTCGGTCGGCATCTTGGACTAAGATACCGCCGCTGATGAAACGCTGCGAAAGGGGCGGCATCGGTTCGTCGAGTCGTCCGACCTTCATCAGACGCACGTTGTCACGCCACTTTGGTTTTGTCGTCAGCAATCCGACCGCTCCGGCTTCGAAGTCGGGGGCGACGATTGCTTCGATAAATAAACCGGGTTGACAAAGGACTTCCGCCGTCGCGACATCGACCGTGCGGTTGATTCCCAGAACGGAACCGAAGGCGCTCAGCGGATCGCCCGCCATCGCCTTCTCGACGGCGGAGGCTGGATTCAGACCGGTCGCCGCGCCACATGGATTGTTGTGTTTGATTACCGACGCGGCGGGCTGAGCGAACCCTCGGACGATGCCCAGGGCTGAATCGAGATCGAGCAGATTGTTGTATGAGAGTTCTTTGCCGCTGATCTGCTTGGCGTTGACAAGATTCGCCGAAGTTGAAACTTCATTGGCGTACAAAGCGGCACGCTGATGCGGGTTCTCGCCGTAGCGAAGGATCGCTTTGCGACGAAACGACTGCGTCACCACTGGTGGGAAGTCGCCTCGAACCGCATCGCCGCGGAGGTATTCGGCGATCGCTCGGTCGTAACGACTGGTGTGATCAAAGGCCTCCCAGGTCAACGTGCGACGCAACGCCGCTCGCGTTCCTCCGAATTCGTGAATTTCTTCGATGATCGATGAATAATGCTCCGGACGTGTTGCGATGGTCACATGACCGCTGTTCTTGGCTGCGGCTCGCACCAAGCTGGGGCCACCGATATCGATTTGTTCGATCGCTTCGGACATCGTCACCCCGGGGCGCGAAATCGTTGCCTGAAACGGATAAAGATTCACGACGACAAGATCAAACGCTTCGATCCCGTGTTCAGCGATCACTTCCATGTGCTCTTCTTTGTCGCGGCGAGCCAAAATGCCGGCGAAGACTTTCGGATGTAGCGTTTTGACGCGACCATCGAGCATCTCGGGAAAACCCGTGTATTCGGAAACATCCAGAACGCGAATCCCGGCGTTTTCCAGGTGCTGCCGCGTTCCGCCGGTGCTGTAGAGCGTGACGCCAGCGGTTTGCAGCGCCAGCGCGAAATCGACAAGCCCCAGTTTGTCACTGACACTGATCAACGCATTCTTGATAGGAACAATGTCGGTCACGTTTGAATATCCTTCGATGGGAAGCAAGTCGGATGGATCGATGCCTGTTCGTGCGGAAATTATACCGCCCGTGGTCTGGAATGATGCTTTTGAATGTAATGAAGCGAATCACCTCGTTTTCGGCCACGCGACGTACATACCGGGGGCGGCATGGCATTTGAATCAAAAGCAGAGAACTGTGTAAGGATTTAATCGCGAAAGGTCAACCCGGTGGCGACTCGGAACCGTCCCGATCCGTTGGCATTTCGGACGTCGGAGACCGCAGAATGCATATTTCAGTGATGACCGTCATTGCGATCCGCCAGCCGCTGCGCACTGGAGCCTTCTCAGTTTACGAACGCCCCCTTCACGTTGCGGCAACGGTTTGCGAAAGTTGTGCCATACGGGAACTGAAGACCGTGCGACGTCAACCGCTTAATTTTTCGGGATTGGACCAAACATGACGCTGTGGCAAATCGACATCTATCCCCGCGAAGGGACCATCGATCGCGAAGGGGCTCGTGTGGCTGAAGAGATCGTTGAGCTAGGGCTTGCCGAGCAACTGACGGTTTCGATGTCGCGGAGCTTCCTGATTGAAGGAACACTCGACAGCGATGCGATCCAGGCGATCACCGAGAATGTGTTGCAGGATCCCGTGACCCAGCGAAGCGTTGCCGCGGAAGTCGGCAGCCAATCGTTGCTTGAGCCGCCGACAGCGAACCAAACGCTGGTGCATGTGATGGCGAAGCCTGGTGTGATGGACCCGGTGGCTCAGAGCACGCAGGCGGCGATTCGCGACGCGGGTTGGCCTGTCGACGGAGTTCGGACGTTGCGGAAGTACTGGCTTCCCGAAATGCCCAACGATCAGTTGGAACAAATCTGTCGGCGCGCGTTGTCCAATGATTCAATCGAACAAGTCGTGCAAGGTCCGTTGCAATTGGATCGCCTGCAGATCGGTTCATCGTACGCCTTCGAATTGAAGCATGTTCCCATCCGCGATCTGGACGCCCCGGCGCTCGAGAAGCTCAGCAAAGAGGGGCAGCTTTACCTGACGCTGGTCGAGATGCAGACGATTCAGAATCATTTTCGCGAACTTGGGCGTGAGCCGACCGATATCGAACTGGAATCGATTGCGCAAACTTGGAGCGAGCATTGCAGCCACAAGACATTGGCCGGACGGATCGCTTACCGCGATGAACATGGTGAACGCCGTTTCGAGAATATGCTGAAGGAAACGATCTTTGCGGCGACGCAGACGATTCGCAAGCAGCTTGGCGATCAAGATTGGTGTGTCAGTGTTTTTGAAGACAACGCCGGCGTCGTCACCTTCGACGATCAATACAATGTGTGCTTCAAGGTCGAGACGCACAATCACCCTTCGGCGTTGGAACCCTACGGTGGGGCGAACACGGGCATTGGCGGCGTGATCCGCGATCCCTTGGGAACCGGTTTGGGAGCCAAGCCGATCTGCAACACCGATGTGTTCTGTTTTGCTTCCCCCGACACGTCTCCCGATGAGCTTCCCGCCGGCGTGCTGCATCCTCGGCGAGTCATGAAAGGGGTCGTCTCCGGCGTTCGTGATTACGGCAATCGAATGGGAATCCCGACGGTCAACGGAGCGGTCTACTTCGATCGTCGCTACCTCGGCAATCCGCTTGTTTATGCCGGGAACGTCGGCCTGCTGCCGATCGACAAATGTTTCAAGAAGGCGCTTCCGGGAGATTACATCGTGGCCATGGGAGGTCGTACCGGACGCGACGGCATCCACGGAGCGACGTTCAGCAGCGCCGAATTGACCAGCGAAAGCGAGTCGCTGTCTGGCGGGGCGGTGCAAATCGGAAACGCCATCACTGAAAAGATGGTGGCTGATGTTTTGCTGCAGGCTCGTGACGAAGGACTGTACAACGCCGTCACCGATTGTGGTGCGGGGGGATTCAGCAGCGCTGTGGGCGAAATGGGAGAGAAGATCGGTGCTGAAGTCTGGCTCGATAAGTGTCCGCTAAAGTACGACGGACTTTCCTACACGGAGATCTGGATCAGTGAAGCGCAGGAAAGGATGGTTCTTTCGGTTTCGCCGAGTCAATGGGATCGCTTGAAATCGCTCTGCGAAAGCGAAGGGGTCGAAGTCACGCGAATCGGCGTTTTTCAAGAAACGGGCAACCTGAAGCTCATGTATGGCGACGACGTTGTGGGCGAACTGACCATGCACTTCCTGCACGATGGTCGTCCTCCGATCGTGCGCAACGCAATTTATCAGCCTCCCGAAGTGATTCCGCTGGAGGGTACGGCATCCGCCGATCATGACGAGACGCTGGCGAAGATCCTTGGATCGTTGAATGTGGCCAGCAAGCAATGGATTATTCGACAATATGATCATGAAGTGCAGGGAGGAAGCGTCGTTAAGCCACTGGTTGGTGTTCAGAACGATGGTCCCGGCGACGCGGCCGTTGTTCGACCGCGTGTGCGGACGCGACGCGGGATCGTGATCAGTTGCGGCATGAACCCACATTACGGCGATTTCGATACCTATCCGATGGCCGCTTCCGCGATCGATGAAGCACTGCGCAATGCGGTCGCGGTGGGAGCCGATCCGGCGAAGATTGCGATTCTTGATAACTTCTGTTGGGGTTACACCGATCGACCGGAAACGCTTGGTTCGCTCGTTCGCGCGGCGATCGCATGTCACGACATGGCGTTGGCGTTGGGCACGCCCTTCATCAGCGGCAAGGATAGTTTGAACAATGAATTCAGCTATCACGATGCAAATGGGAACAAGCAAACGATCTCGATTCCGCCCAGTTTGCTGATCAGTGCGATCGGACAGGTGGACGATGTTTCCACGTGCGTGACGATGGATCTGAAAGAAGCGGGCAACGCAATCTATCTGATTGGGGAAACGAAAGAGGAACTTGGCGGGTCCCACTATGCGTTGGTTAACAATTTGACCGGCGGACACGTTCCAGGAGTTGATCCTCAGCGGGCAAAGCAGATTTTCGCTGGAGTGCATCGAGCGATCGCCGGCCGCACCGTTCGCGCTTGTCACGACCTCAGCGAAGGTGGATTGGCGGTTGCGATTGCCGAAATGTGTTTTGCCGGCGAACTGGGCGTTGAATTGCAACTGGAGGCTTTAACCGATCAAGGCTTGGCTGCTGAAGTGGTGCTGTTCAGCGAATCGAATTCGCGATTCCTCCTCGAGGTCGCTCCCGAGTCGATCGAAGCATTTGAATCTTGCTTCGATTCGGTTCGACCGATTCGCATTGGCGACGTGGTAGATGGCGAGTTCGTGACGATTCGCGATGGCGATCAGCCGATGATGCAATCATCGTGGTCGCGGCTGAAGCAAGCGTGGCAAACACCCTTGAATCTGGACTGACGGGCTGTCCGGCAGATCAACGGATCACAGACGCCGCAGTCCGTCTTCGGTCATTGGATTGGGAATTTCCACGTCAATGGCATCAATGCGATCGAGCGTCTCTTGATCGAGAACAAGGTCGGCGGCGGGGAGCGACTCGTTGAGTTGTTCGACGGTGGTGGCGCCAATGATGGTGGATGCGACGAAATCGTGTTGCTTGCTCCATGCGACCGCCAGCGTGGCCAGACTGATGTTCAAGTCATCGGCAATTGTTTTCAATCGTCGAGTGGTTTCGATCGTGCGGTCGTTGACGAACCGAAGCGCCATCCGTTTTTGTCGGTCTTCTCCCGTTTCAAGGTATGCGGTGAAGCGGCCTCCCGGCGGATTGTGATCGTTGTACTTTCCAGTCAGCACGCCGCCCCCCAGTGGAGAATACGGAAGCAGCCCGACATGTTCTCTGCGGCAAACCTGCGCCAATTCACTTTCGCAACGACGATTGATCAAACTGAAGTTGTTCTGAACGGTGTCGTATCGAACCGTGTTGTGTTTTTCAGCTTGCCAAAGACTCTTCATCAGTCCCCAGCAAGTCTCATTGCTGCAACCGAAAGCGCGAACCTTTCCCGCCTGTTTCAATTCGGTCAGCGCGCCGAGCATGTCTTCATACCGCATGTGGTGATCGGGCCAATGCGTTTGATAGAGGTCGATGTAGTCGGTTCCCAACCGCTGCAAACTTTGATCGCAGCAACGGATGATCTGATGCCGATCGATCGCCGTCACACCGCCACGAACGGGTGGACGGAACCATCCGTGGCCGGGGCCCGTGATCTTCGACGCAATCAGCACCTGATCACGCGGTTTGGTCTTCATCCATTTGCCGACAATCTGTTCGGTCACGCCAATGGTGTCGGCACTTGGCGGGACCGGATAGAGTTCCGCCGCATCCAAGAAGTCGATGCCGGCTTCAAATGCGCGATCCATGATCTGAAACGATGTCGCCTCGTCGCATTGCGAACCGAAGGTCATCGTTCCCATACAGATTTCCGAGACGACCAGTCCGCTGCGGCCTAAAGGACGTCGTTGCATATCCAATTCGTTCCTAATTCAATAATGGACGCGTTTGATGTTATACCACGCGACGTATACCTTGCAATAACGTTTTTCAGTTGATCTTGTTGCGTGGTCGCTCTAGGCAATTGACTATCGAACTTTACATTTGAAGCGAATGACGCAGCCTTCGCCCACGTCGAGCGGTTCGGTCAGTTCCCAGCGAAGTTTCAGTGATTCGCCTTCATTCAACTCAGCACTGAAGATCGCTCCCTTGGTGCAGGTTTGGCTGTCGGGAACATACTCCAATCGCGTGGTCAAGTTGTCCAAGATGGCAACGTTGTCGACCGGTTGATCGCCAACGTTGTCAAACCTTAAAACAAAATGAACGAATTCGCCAGGCAGGGCATGTTGCTTGTCGGCCAGTTTGACCAAGCGGACGCGACCTTTGCCCACCTCGAAGATCTTAAGCTCAGCGGGCTTCTTGTCGTTTGTCGTGATGCCGACCACAACTTCGTCGATGACCACCTGCGCACCCTCTTCGCTGCTCCAGGCGATCGCGGCTTGTCCGGCTTTCGCCAGCCACGGTTTGTCAGCTTCGCGAAGAACACCACGCTCGATAATCGATAGACCATGCAACACGGCGATCACGTCTTCGGCCAACAGAGGTTGGAGAACGTTATCCGCTGGAACGCCACGATTGCGATCTCGGATAGCGTCCAGCGACATCGTGCGGACATTTCGCTCGGGGCCAACGGGCAGCATGACCGCGCTGCTGGGCTGGGCGCAGATCGATGTTAACCGGTCCCTCGGGAAGCTGCCACTCGCTGAATCGCCAACACGTTCTCTCCCGTTACGGCGGATGTCACCTTACGGACGGCGGCGAATCGAGCGTACAAACAGACGCGATTGCTCGGTTCGACATAAGTTAGCCCGTCCTGCGTTTCGTAATGAACGATGGTGTCTTCCAGTCCGAGGCCGCGAACCTGGTTATCGATCAAGACGCGAGCATCGGGCATGCGATCCCCACCGTCACAAATGTATTCGTTCGGATCGATTGGAAAATCGCAAGGCACCGGCGTTGGGTATTGGTTCTTCGGACAGGCGACACACGCGCTGGGTGCTGGTCGACAAGAACCGCAGCCGGCGCAGTTGTGATCGCAAAGACCGCTCTGAACGCGATTTCGAAACCCTACCGATTCGTACTGCCCGACATAAAGTTCGTTGTCTTCGACATGGCTTGTCACCTTGCCCTGATTGTTGGCGGCAGGTTCGGTCGGCGACTTGATACCGTCGGGCTGTGCGTTCTCGTCCGTCGCGACATCGGTCACTGGTTGTTCATGCCCCACCAGGGCGATCGTCGACGCGGACGATGGATCATGCGTTGGCGACTTTGCCGTCGCGACGGGTTGCATCGAGGCGGATCGGTTGGCGAGAGGATTCCCTCCGATCGGACCGGCCGTTTGACAGCCTGTGATCGCGGTCAAAAGAGCGAGCGTAGCCGTGGCTGCTTTCATTTCAAAGGCTTTCATTATCGAAGCACTCCCGATTCACTTAGCGGACTACGCGGGGTGGCGATGTGTAACGGCACGCTGCTGGGGATGGGTTGTGTTACGGGAATGTCGTCGCGGGGAATATGTGGTGTCCGAATCGCCGCTGATTCACCCGGTGGGATGATGGCTTTGGTGCGTGCCGCCGCCAACGGCAACCACGAGGGACAGCCCATGAGAAAGGCGTTCATTTGTGTTGGATCGGTGGGAGGTGTGCGCGACCCGTAACGAACGATCGCGATTGGACGCCCCAGAGCGTCAGCGACCTCCAATGCGTCCTGCTGCGGCTGAATGTCGAAGTCGCGTTGTTGATCCGGCTGATCGGCCAAGGGCAAAGCGGTTTGCGGGTCTTCGAGATAGATCACGCGCGTGACTAAGTTTCCGTTGAGCGCCTCGATCATATCATCGTTGCTGATGACAATGGGAATCGCAAACCGAACCTCTTGTCCCGCGGGGGGATAGACGCGGTCGATCAACTCGATCGTCGGGTAAACTTCATATCCCGCATAGAACGGTATTTCGGTGATGCGAATCCGATAAACCGCACCGATCATGAAGCCGGCGTAGAGTGGCTCGGCCGTTTCGCTCTGAAACATATCCCCTTGCGCGAGAGACACCTTGGCGTTTCCCTCGGCGATAATCTTGACCGGTTGGAACTGGCATTGCACCGGGCCGCGCAAGTCGCGACGCGACATGCCGATCGCGCCGGGCGGGAGCTGATCATTAAACAGTCGATGCTGCCCGGGAACTTGCGCCAGGCCGATCTCAGCCAGCAGCAGCGTCGGCAACAAGATACCGATGCGAATGAATTGATTTCTCATCGAAACGCTTTGATGGGTGCGTTGTGAACTCGTCGCTTCAACAAGGCAACCGCCCGGATCGTCCCAAGGCGGTTGCATTCCATTTCATCACTGAACATTCGCCGCGGCGATTATTCCGGTGGGCAGTACGCTCCGCCGCCGGGAACCGTTCCAGGAGCATTCGGGCTGGAAACCGCTTGGCTGGGTTTCGTATAGCCCGGTCGACCGTAAGGTGTCCCCGGATGAATGTTCTGCTCAACAATATTGATGCGGCTTACCGGATGTGGATAGCTGTATCCCGGTTGCAGCTTCACACCGATCTTGATGTCTTGCACCGGCTGAGGCATGACCGCATGCGTACGGTTGTGCATCGAATGGCTTTTCAAACTGGCTGGACCTCCCAAAGGAATGTGAGGCGGTCCGGGCAGCCCAATCGGCGTTCCCGTGATCGGCATGCCGTACTGAGGGGCGGTGATGCCAGCGATCATGCCGGGCAATTGCGGTGGCAACGCGGCACCGCCGGGAATCGCGGCCGGTCCGCAACCCATTGGCCCACAGCTTCCATCGCCACAACCGGCACCCATCGCCATTCCACCGGCTCCCATCGGATATCCCGCCATCGGCACGCCCATCATCTGACCATCGGCAACGCCCGCCATCTCGATGTCCTTGTCACCCAGTCGCAGAATCGCCAGGATGGAGCCTCGTCGATCGGCCTCGACGATCGGGTCGACCCCCGGATCCAGACGAGTGCTTACCAGAGTATCGATTCCCGCCAGAGCTGGTCCTTGAAAATCACGGTCGGGCAGGTAGATCACTTTCGTGACGAAGTTGCCCGTCAAAACTTGGTCGAGATCCTCCTCGGTGATCTGAATCGGAATGCTGTTGTGGGCCAAGTAAGCACCCGTTCGCGGATTTGGCGGAGCAATCTCCAAAGTTGGATATAACTCGACCCCTTCGCGACCGACGATGTTGGTCAGCTTCAAGCGATACAGCCCGCCAGCGGGAAAGTTCTGCCGCGCCGGCACCACAAGGGGCTCGCTGTCGAACATGCCGCTTCCCGTTGCGTCGTATTGAACATGCATCGAGTCGGGTCGTGCAAAGGTAACTTGAACCGTGGGGTTCACCTGAAACGCGGTTTGCATGATTTCGCCGCCGCCGCCGTCGTCGCCGCCAGCACAGCTTGAACAACCGCAACCACTCGATGAACCTAGGCAACTGCTGATGCCCTGTCCGTACATGCCATTGAACGCGACTTGTTGAACCGACGAATCACCTTGCGCCATTTGCGGACCTGGACCGCTTCCGGGAGGCAATCCAGCCGGTCCCCCCATCGTTGGGCCGCCACCCATCATGGGAGCCGCCATCATGGCACCGGGGCCCATCGGGCCGCCCATCATTCCGCCGCCCATTTGCATCGCCGGCGGAGCCATAACGCCGGGGCCAGGGCCTCCAACGCCGGGGCCCGGTTGCATCAAGCGTTCAGCAGGGGGCAGATTGTGGCGAACGGGGGCGCAACCGGTGACCAGCACCGTCCCCGCGATACAAAGCAATAGGTGGGTCAGTCCGATTCTCATTTGATTCCTCTTCGACTTGGTCTTTCCGTAGACCGAGATCCTGGATGTCCGAAGCATGGGTTGAATCGAATCAGATTCGATTCCAGCCATCATTGGCTGTTTGCAGCTTGATTAACCTAGACCCGGCTTAGTCCGGAAACCTAGAATCCGCGCGGCGACGGTTTCAGCTACTGATCTTCTGCATCGGCATGTCACCATCAGAATCTTTGGGAAAATCCGCACAACCCGCAAACATGACCAAATCAAACTCAAAACCGGTCCGGTTTCTTCTTGTCCTGCTATTGCTAGCGTCCGCAACCGCCGTGCTCCCAGGCATTCCGAGCGCGCAATCCCAATCGTTGGACGAACCAGCAAACGAGATCGAATCCGAGAACGCTTCCCCGTCGGCCCCCTTTCCTGACGAGAACGCCAAGAAAGCGTGGCAGATTTTGAATGCTTCCATCATCCAGTTGATCGACAAGGGGCCCGCCTTCGAAGCGAAACTGAGACAGGTAACGCGTGTCGAAGGACAGGAGGTTCGCGCCGTTGGACGCTACATTCAGTCGAGCCGATCTCGCGGATTGATGCGGATGGAATTGCAGTCATCCATCAACAACAAAATCAGTCGCTTTGAACAAACCTGCGATGGCCGCCTGGTTTGGACGCGTGAACAGGTTGGCGATGATGTCCGCATCCGACGCGTCGATGTCGGTCGCCTGGACGAGATCGCATACACAACCGGCATCTCCGCTCGATTCAAAGTGGGCGGCTTACCCGAACTGCTTGATTCAATTGCTTGGGATTACGACTTGAAGCTCGTCCGCGGTGTGCTTAAAGAAACCCAACAAGTTTGGATTTTACGAGGCAAGATGAAGTCCGAAAGACTGCAACAGTTGCTCGATGAACATGAACTGAAATCGATCCCCGATGAAATGCCAACGCACGTGCGCGTGGCGATCGCGGCCGATGGTCCGTTTCGCCTGATTCCAGTGCGCATGGAATTCTCCGGCGATCCGGTTTCGGGGAGTATTGGGCCATCGCGGTTGATCAGTGAAATGGACATCTATGAACTGACGGCGATTCAGCCTCCCAAAGAGGAACTCTTTCGCTACAACACCAGCGAAGAAGATGCCCATTTCACCAACGAAACGCAGGACTATATCGATCGCTTTCAAATGCGAATGGCCAGCTTGCCCGGCTATCGATCGATGCTCCGATAAGCCTAGATGCACTTCGCCGCCGTAGCGATTATGCTAAGGACGTTTGACCTTCCCCTCTTGCAGATCGCGTCCCTTGCCACCGGCAATGTTGGAATCGTTTGGACGCCGTCTGCTGCTAACCCACATCGGACGGGTGCATGACTGTAACCCGTCATCCACAGGAGTTCTTTAACAATGTCCAATCAATCACGTCGTCGCTTCATGAAAACGTCGGGAGCCGCAGTGGCTGCTGGAACCGCGGCCCTATTTCGCTTGGACGGAACGTGCGTTCGCCAATCAAGACAAGAACGATCGTCCCCAGATCGGATGCATTGGCGTTGGCAGCATGGGCAGCGGCGATGCTCGGGGGCACGCTTCCTATGGGGATATCGTGGCCGTATGCGACGTCGACAAGAATCATGCCGAACGCGCCAAGAACGATCCGAAGATCGGCAACGGCAAAGCGGATGCGTACGAAGATTATCGCAAGGTTCTTGATCGCAATGACATCGACGTGGTCAGTATCGTAACTCCCGATCACTGGCACGTGAAGATCGCGGTCGAAGCGTTGGAGGCGGGTAAGCATGTCTTTGCCAAAAGCCGCTGACGTTGACATTGGAGGAAAACCAATTGATTCGCAACGCTTGCAAGAAGCATCCCGATCTGGTCTTCACCGTCGGCACGCAGCAACGCGATGCCAAAGGACTGTTCCTTCGCGCCGTCAACATGGTTCACAAGGGACTGTTGGGCGATATGAAGAAAGTGACCTGCGGCATCGGCGGCGGCGTGGTCGGCGGGCCGTTCGCCAAGAGCGAACCACCGGCTGGTTTGAATTGGAACATGTGGCTTGGTCAAGCGCCGGAGGTCGACTACATCAAGGAACGTTGTCATTATCAATTCCGCTGGTGGTACGAATACAGCGGCGGCAAGTTTACCGATTGGGGAGCACACCACGTCGACATCGCGACATGGGCGTTAGGCGAAGAGAAGCAGGGCAGCGGCCCGGTCGAGATCGATGGAACCGACGCCAAACATCCTGTCGAATTCAAGAACGGATATCCGACCGTCGACGACCGCTATAACACGTCGCAAGACTTCGCCGTCAGTTGCAAATTCCCCAGCGGCGTCGAGATGATTGTCACCAGCCGTGGCGACAATGGCGTAACGTTTGAAGGAGAAAAAGGACGCATCTTTGTCAGCCGTGGACGCATCACCGGCACGCCGATCGAAGAGAACTGGGACAAGGATGCTTATTCCGACGAAGATGTCCAAGCATTGTACAAGGGCAAGCCGCACGAAGGGCACAAGGGCAACTTCTTCCGATGCATTCGTGAAGGTGGGCTTCCCGTAAGCGATGTCTACAGCCATGTGCAAGCGATGTCGACATGCCACCTGTCGGCGATCGCCGCTCGCCTGGGCCGCACGATTAAATGGGACCCGCAAGCGGAGAAGATCGTGGGTGACGATGAAGCCGCCAGCTTCTTCGCACGATCACGCCGCGATGGCTTCGATATCTTGAAGGTTTAACCGTGCGCAGTCCGCGATGATTCATTTGCGGAAACACGCGTTCATCGCGTGTTGACTGTACGGGTAGATCAAGAATGGTTGGAGTTCGGGAGAAGGCGAACGTGTTTCCGACGTTTCACACACGCACGTTCGCTTCGGTGCTGATTGGGTCGATTGGGCGTTAAAAGCCGAATTGTTTCGGTGCGATCTGAAAGTTCTCGACCGTTCAGACCCAAGAATCACCCACGCCACAGGCTGGGACGCGTCTTATCTGTTCGCTATCAATGAACTGTTCACGACTGGGGTGTTGCCCGGCCGAAGTAGTAGGCCCGAAGGTTAACCCTGAATGGGAACCATCGGGAATGCTGTCGATAATTTTCTTGCACGCGTGAACGGAAACCGGTAAATTCAACTGAACTGGAAGCAACTCGCTGCGGATTCTTGTTGGCCTATCTCTGCGATATCCCGGCACAAATCAAACCTGATGCTTTCCACACTCGTCTCGCCAAATCGGTCAGATCCACATACTTTCACGGGAGTCGGTTATGTGTGCGCTATTGGATAGGTGTTTGACTTTCAGAAACGCCGCTTTGTCGTTTGCAGGTTGTTTCATCATTTGCGGTATATCTATATCGATCAGTGTTGGAAGCGACAGAGACAAATCGACGAACGCAGAGATCAATTCTCAGATACGTGACGTGTTAATCGCCGAACAGGATGGAGACCTCGAAGCCCGTTCCACCGCACTTGCAAAACTGACGCCGCAAACGGCACCGAAAGCGCTGGTCAATTCGCTGCTCGGAAACGTCCGTCAGCGGGGCGATGAGTGGGTTTCAGTCGACACATCTGTTGAGGCCCATGTCGGGTCGGCCGCTTTAGGCAAGTACGAAGCGTTTCGAGCGACTCAGCAGAATTCAATCGACGGACATTTAGCCGTCGCTAACTGGTGTGAGCGCAATCGCCTCAAGGATCAGCTCCGCGCTCACTTGCAGGCTGTGCTGTTCCTGGAGCCAAATCACCAAGGGGCCAGATTGGCGTTACAGCATCGTCTGATTGGCGATCGTTGGTATTCAGGTGAAGAGTTGGACGAGATCGCTCGACGCTCGCGTTTGACAAGCGATTCGCTAAAGGTATACGGATCGACGGTGCAGCGGATCATGGCAACATTAAATGGTGGTGAGCGGCAGTATCTGTCTGGCAAGAAACGTATGGAACGCTTAACGTCCGATGACGCCATCCCCGCGGTATTATTGAATTTTGGTGGAACTGTTGGACCGGTCGCCTTGGCGGCTGTCGACTGGTTGGGGCAACGATCGCATATCGAATCAACGGTGGCTCTTGCGGAATGGGCCGTTTCGTCGCCCGATGCGAATGTTCGCGCAGCATGCATCGCGGAACTGCAAGAACGATCGCTGTTCGAATTTGCCCCCTATCTGTTGAACAACGCCCAAGCCAAGCTTGAGGCAAACATTATTCCAACCTATCGACCTGACGGAACGCTAGCGGGTGTTCGGTACGTCGTCGGAGCCGAAGGACGTGAGGACATGAATGTGAGTGTCCACGACTCCGTCAATGTTAGAAGTTCTATTTCTGAAACGAAAATTCAATATCGCCTGGTCGTCAGGTTCGGATTAATGCGCTGGGTGGTTGCAGCAACGAATAGAGCGCGAGATTCGGCGGAGAGAGCAGGAAATCAATAATCAATTGACCGATCTTCAGGTTCGATTGGACGAAACTCAAAAAGCCAATGCGTTTCAAAATCAAGTCAGTGTTAGGAACGAACAAACCCACTTGCGCAATCAACGAATCGCGATCGTTTTCTCGGAAACCACCGGAACGGATCCTGCGGCTTCAATCAGAGACTTATGGGATTGGTGGTCGAATTATACCGAGCGAGAACAACCTCCCATCAAATACACTTCCATGAAATATGACGTTCGGTTCAAACAATATGGGCAGTATGTTACTTCCGAAGCTGGAAATGTTTTTGACGGAATTCGGCCACCGGAACTCGCCCAACACGAATGTTTTGCCGCCGGGACCAAGGTACAAACTTCTCGAGGCACCAAACCGATTGAATCGGTTTTGCCTGGAGATGCGGTTCTTTCCAAGGATCTTGAATCGGGCGAACTATTCTGGGATATGGTTATTGCGACGACCAATCAGCCTCCCAAGCAAACATTCGAGGTGAAAACCGACAGCGAAACCTTTCAATGCACCGGTGGCCATCTGTTCTGGGTTTCCGGGAAAGGTTGGACGAAAGCGAGGGAATTATTGCCAGGCGATACCCTGCATGGCGTTTCGGAACCGGCGCGAGTTGCGTCCTGCAGTTCTATTGACAATCAGCCAACGTTTAATCTCGTCACCGAAAAGGCACACAACTACTTCGTTGGCACAGGCAAGCTGTTGACGCATGATTTCGAGGAACCAGAACCCACCGCCATACGCGTCCCAGGCTTGGCGAACTTGCTCAGGTAATTCCAGTCAGTCCTACTGGCCAAGACTCCGGTAAACTGAGGCATCACGGGCTTTCTGGGCGTAGCGATCATTGTAAAACGGTCCAACAGCGTGGATAACATATTTTGCTGCAAGGTTCCCACCGGGAGTGGTCTGTTGATTTAGAAATGCTGGCGACGTCAGGTTGTTTGATCGAGGTCGGCTTGGGTGATATAGAATGGAGCGATGACGTGCATTCTGGATTTTGGAGGTGAGCATGGCACGTGAAAGCGAGCAATGGTCGCTACAACACCCAGTCGGCCGCATCGCTGGAAAAGAAGCTTGACGATCTGGACGAGCAGTTCGAGCGGACTCTTCAAAACAGCGAGCCGTCGACGAGCGAGAAGCGGGGTTTGGATCAGCGGTCGACCCGGCGAAGTACGATGATCTGAAATGGAACGCTCAAAAGAAATTGGACAAGTCGAACTTTATTTACGACGAACAGACGGACGCCCACCACTGCCCGATGGGTCACCCGATGTTCTTCGAGAAGAGCAAGCCGCGTGACTTCAACGATCAACGTATTAATCGCCGCGACGATCGTTGCCACCAGTGCGTCGGATGTCCATGGGCTGCCGCATGTATCGGCACCGACAAAAAGAGTGGTCGCGTCGCCACAGTCGTCAACGCAGCTTTCCGCGTTCTCGGGTAATAGCGACACATTGTGGAGTTGAATCTCCCAACGTCCAGTGCGACAATCGTTCATAAGTATGATCCTCGTGTTTGGTGGGTGGATTGAATGCGCAATACGCGGCAGATACGAGCCCGGTGCCAGTTTAAGACGAATGACCCCACCCGCCAAACCTCGACACATGGATTCTTTCTGCGAATTCGGCAACACCCACACATGGATTGCAAATGAGATCTTTCGTATTCTTCCTTTGTTGCATCGGATGTTCAGCTTTGGTCGCTGAAGAGCAACGATTTATTACAGTCACCGCGGCTGGCGAAGTAAAAGTCACGCCTGACGAAGTACTACTTGGACTCGACGTTCGCACACGTGAGAAGGATCTTTGGAAGCAAAACGAAAAACGATGCGGTGTCACAGTCATAAAACTGCTTAGCGACCACATGGTACCAAAGGCCAATGTGAAACTGGACGACCTCGACGTTTCACCGTACTACGGAGAGTATGGCGAGCGACAGGCGTCTCCTATCGCTTACAATTATTCAAGATCTATTTTAGTTCGGCTGACGGACTTCGACAAAATCGAGCCGCTCTTTCGATGCATTCGATGTTAACTTACGCATGTCTCACGCATGCAATTTCGACTTAGCAGTCAGCGAGAGCACCAGTTTGAGGCGAGACGGCTCGCGGTGGCACATGCCAAAGAAAAGGCTGAACACCTCACGGAGCTTGCGGGAATGAAATTGGGTTCTGCGTTGCAGATTGAAGAACACATTGAGCGCAATGAAGCAGCAGCAGACTTTTTTGCGGCTGCCGTTTTCCTGATGCGAACTGTTGTTAAAACGCCCGGCGTCAGAAGGATCTGAGATGTCTTTCGTTGTACAACGTGCCAAAGAGGCCAGTCCCTGAATCTCAAGACGCCTGGCATGATTTCTCGGCCGAGGTTCGATCAAGTTTGAATGTTGCCCTAGCTTCGCAGAACCCGTTAGAATTTGGCATCGTGACAATGAAGGTTGGCGGCGAGGTTGAAGGGTGAGCGGAGGAGGCGTTGAAGGCCGTTGGATGAGCCGATGTTCAAACGCCCGACGGGATCGATAAGGCTGACTAGCGTATTCGTCTTGGGTAGGTCGCTCGAGATCGAGCGCAGGTCCGTGGTTTGAGATGAAGTGCGGCGGGGATGGTTTGGTGCTGCAGGGACGGTCGTCGGAAGCTGAGAGATGAAGTCCCGCTTGTGTCATGCCGGCGTTATTTTTCGATAGGACTGCCTCGCGGACCGTTGCGATGGCATGCGAAGTTGTGAAAGTGATCAAATAGAGGTTGGTAAATCGAATCGCGATTGATTCCGACGCAGACCGGCGCGGGCCGAGTTGAATCTTCCAATCAAGACTTCCGTTCATCCGAGACAGCCGCCGCTTAGACCTCCTTCGCAACGTGCGGCTTCGAGATCGACACTGAGGCATTGTTGCTCGCGTTCGGCAAGCCGCCCTCGCCATTGCCTGGCGGGAACGGCCTTTGCAGTGAATAACCGAATGCCGAACATCTCGCCCCCGCAACTCGTCTGGCGAAACGCAAGTTTCAGCGGCGAATCGAAACTGCCACCAGCGGCACGAGGCGGCAGGCGTGATTCATCATTGTGATTGTTGCATGCCCGGTTTCATGCTTCACGTGCTGAAAGGCTTCCATCACGGCGAGGTCGGCATCGGTTTCGATATGCGTTTCAAATGATCCAGTCGTCGCCACGTCGTCAACGCAGCTTTCCACGTTCCGGGTCACGACACTTTGGAGTTGAATCCCGACAGCGACAATCGTTCATAAGTATGATCCTCGTGTTTGTGGGTGATTGAATGTGACAGGCAGCCGCGCTGCCCAGATCACGAGCCCGAGTCGCCAGTTTAAGACGAATGACTCCCACCCGCCAAACCTCGGACTTACATGGATGCTTTCCCGATCAGACCTTAATACGTTTTGCCACGTCTAATGTCTCTTCCCAAACGCAATCGGGCGCAACGCGAAGATTGATGATCGCCAATTCCACTGGGTGAAAGGGTCCAGAGGGGACAATGGACGCGGCGTCGTGACGGTCCAAGCCGCATGTGGCACCGGCGCAAACTGATGATTGATCCGTACGGACAAATAGAGACGATGAGATTCCTGATGCAATTCGCTTTGCACTCGATGCGGGTTGGACTCCAGACGAATCTGGTCCACCGATGTGGATCGGGTTCTGAAAACCAGATCGACCCACAATCGCGATTCACGCCACGCCGCGACTGATCCTCCATACTGGCGTGATCGCAAACGACGCAAGTCCGTCACCACAAGCACCGAAGACGCGGAACACTGACATGTATCGAAGGACGTGAGCCGAGCGGTGCGGCAATGGTGAATCGTTCGTGCGCCCTCGGTGATGTCCGCCGTTCCGATCGGCTCCTGAGGTGATGCGATCGAGTTAGATACGCGTTCGTTGCGCGTGAGATCGGGCTTGAACAACACTCACGTGATTCGAAGCTGTTCGATGCGTGTGAAATCATTCGACGGTATGCTCTGAAAAGCGAAGCTGGATCGTGACCGAACGTTCAGCCGAATCTTGTCGCCGACGACTCGGATCGATACACTGGTACAAACCGTTGAAGAACTGGGAACATTTTCTTCACTGCCGATCGAATGGGAACCATTCGGGCGCATCGGAGGACAGGTCGTCGCGATTTGGTAGTTGGCCTGCCAGTTCGCTCGTCCCTGGTACCATAAAACGTTCCCGGGACCGATGTTCGGGGACTTCAATTGCCCATTTAACACTGCTCTTTTCCTGGGATGACCGGCCTTGATCGTCACGCTGAAAATTAAGTTAGGCACGCACTGGAGTGCTGACATCGAGTTTGACGACGACTCCACGCTCGAGGATGTTCACCACGCAATTCAAAATGCAGTGGACTTCGACAATGACCACCTCTACGCCTTTTTCGTCGCGCAACGAACGGGCTCGCAACCGAACGACTTTTGATGACGAAAATGGCGGAATCTATGACACTCGGATCAGTGACGTGTTTCCCTTCCACCGAAGCAGCAGTTTTTCTATCTGTTTGATTATGGGGACTACTGGATATTCAAAGTGAGTAAATTGAGAAAAACCCGTCATGCGGCCGTTGACGGAATTGAGTACCCAAGAGTCGTCAATGAAACAGGCAAAAAGCCGATTCAATACGAATTCGATGAAGAAGAGTGAACTGGAAGCGTCTGGAGATCCATGATCGGGATAGAGGCTGCATTGCTGAGGCCCGGCTGTCACATCATCTAGTTTGCGACTTGCGAATTGGGCGATTCGTTGATTGGAGGCAAACTTGTTCCAGACGTCCTCAAGTCTCGTTGTTTCCGGTTGGTTGAGATCGCTAGCTTGGCCACTGGAGGCGATTTGCGCTTGCAATCCGCATGCCGTGATTGGCGTTCTAGACATTGAACCCAATCTGATACTGTCGAAGGGCAAACGAAAGCTCACATTTGAGATTGACGGTTTTGATCCGATTGATATTCAGATCAACGTCCTCGGCGGAGGTTCGCGGCAGATACTTCTTGTCAAGCTCCGGAAATCAAAAGGAATTTCATTCTTCCGGCGGACGCGGTTCTGGCGGCACGTTTTAGCGGGTGTATGACACGGTTTGCAGAAATTGACTTGCATCGTCAATACGTCTTTGAGGGCAAGCCGCTAACTCGCGTAGCTGCGAAGCAGCGATAGTGTATAGCCCAGCGCGAGCTCCAGGTGGGATGAAGCTTTGAAAAGGTTTAAGCTTTAGATCAATACGAGCGGGATCACGATGCCTACTCAGACGACGTCGAGGGGGCTTGATTCAAGATGTCATATTGCAGTTAAGGCTTCCCGGCGATGACACGATGTAGATGATTTTCGGTCGGTTCGAGTTCCGTTGGATTGATCAATCGTCCGAGTTGATTGCGATAGAAGTCGAGGGTGACGTTCTTGCAAAGGCTGTCGTATTGCGAAACCAATTCGCGAGCGGGTTGATCGAGTTTCAGGACACCTTCACTGTCGATCGCAGATGAAGCCGCGATGCGGTCGCTGTCGCTCGGATGGGTGTCCCACCAACTGGTTGGTTGCTGGCGGAAGCCCGCAACAATTTCTTGCTGAACTTCTTTCGACATTCGATTCTTCATCAACTCCGCGACTCTCGGGATGTTGTCGATCAACACGCCGTCTCTAAGCAGGTGGCCGACCACCTGCATCGATTGATACTGAGCGAACTCGAGGATTCGCATGGAATCGCTCGTCGCGGCAAAGCTTTGGCTGCCGCCGATGTGGGTCTCATAACGATCCGCGTCGAACTCCATTTGGCGAAGTAGGAAGCAACTTCCCAAATGCCCGGCGATCATAAAAAACCATAGGATACGGCGAGTGATCCAGCCAAAGAGCTTCGCAACAAGCAAAGGGATCACCAGCCACGATTCGCTGTCCTCGATCCATTCATCGAGGGTGTGATCAATGGCGTCGCGATGATAGACGGCGCGAACGAGCCAAAAATTGACGGACCGAATGACGAAGCTCGCTCGCATCCCAGCGCCCTGCGAAAAATGTCCAAATTCATGAGCAAGCACGCCCGCAAATTGTCGAACGGTCAACCCCGATAACAACGGAACACCAATCGTCAAGACGAGATTCGAGCCGATTAGCCCGCGGAGGCCTTGACCAAACGCGGCCGAAGCGTTGACGTTCGATTCAACATCAATACGACTTGGCTTGGGCGCACCGGTGACGTCGCAGATACGATCCACCAGTTCAAACAACAATGGTTCCCCTTCGCGACGCAACGAACGCTGTCGCCACGCGTCGGGCGCGATGACGGCCACGAAGACAGGCTTAATCATAAACAGAACGACCGCCAATCCAGCGATCAGCGGAGTAACGTACATCACAAGCGCGATCGCCGCCACGCGCCCCCGTGGCAAGGCGTCCATCAATGATGGCAACACTTCGAACATGTAGTAGTACATTCCATAGCCGCTGGCGACGATCAGGCCAACGTACGCGATGGGCAACATCAACATGAACGCGGCGGTGAAGGTCAGACCACAACGATATCCCAGACCGACACGGTGGCGAGGCATCTTTTCGGATAATTGCTCGCGAATCCGTCCGCCAAGATCAACCTTGGGACGTCCTTGTGAAGACAGCGGGGACATTGGCGAGGCGAAGGCCGCCGGTGTGAAGCCCGGAAAGCGGGATGCCGTCGCGGGAAGATCCGTCGCGAACAAGTCGTCCACGGCGGGACCACTGGAAGCGGTTGCTGCTGGAAATTCGAAGGAGGCGTGATCGACTTCGTTGACGCCTGACGGAACCATTGGTCGCGTCGGCGGTTCCTTTGGTGCCGGTTTCTCAAGCGGTGCAATCGATTCGGTTGCGCGCTGTTTCGGAATTGAGGAGGATGGTTGAACGGGTTTGCGCGTCGGGACGCGAAGTTTCTTACCGCAACCAGGACACTGGATCACCTTTCCCGCCGCTGAATCACGAACACGCAGGCCTCGCCCGCATCCCGGGCACTTAAATTGAAGGACGTCGGTCAATTCACTTCCTCCAATTCATTCACTTTCGTAGAACGCGCGAGCCGCACGGTGCAGCGCGAGTCCTTGCCATTCGGCGGCGTGTTGTCGAGAAATCATTCCGGGCAGAAGGGCTCCGTCCTCATAAAGCGCTTTAAGCACAGCGGTGACGAGCGAATCGGGTGCATTGCTGCGGGTTGCCAAAAACGCCGTTGTTCCGATGGTCGAAATGCCTTCGGCGGGAAGTCCAACGTCTCCGTAGTCGTCCACGCGAATTTGCAGCGGTCGAAAAGTGGGATGATCCAGAGAAATCTCAACCGCTTGATCGATCGACAACAGCCGGAACGCTTTGCTCGTCAGAACGGCCCGGATCGATTCGCTGCCGCGCGCGATGCAGGCGATCACGACGGATGTCTTGGGATCACGTTGCGCGATCGAAAGCGGTTGATACGTGATATCGATCTTCTTTTCGTCCAAATGAAACGACTCAAACAGCATGTGAGCCGCCAACTGCGAACCGCTCCTTCGGCCTCCGATCGCGACGCGTGTGCCTTCGACTTGCGAAAGGTTTTCGATCCGCGACTCGCTGCGCGCCAGGACATGCAACGCTTCGTAGTACAATGGAGCGATCACGCTGACCTGCTCACCCCGAACCGCACTGGCCTGAAGGATCGCCAGATCGACATCGCCGGAAACCAAATGCTCCAGATTCTCAACCGAACCTTCTGTCTGAAGGGTCTCCACCTTACGGTCGATGGATTGTCCCAAGCGTTCGGCCAGTCCGCTCGCCAATCGGTCGTATGCGTCGCCAATGGGACCTCCCGCGATCTTCGGTTGCGATGGCATGCGGTCATTCAATAGATGCGATCCAAAGAACGCCGCGCTCAAGACCAACGTGGCGGTGAAGCCGGACAACAACATCAAAGACTGAAACCGCTCGTGCGCGTCGGTCGGATGAATCGATCGTCGCCCCAGCAACACGGCAAACAACGGGACGTCGCAGAGGAAGTCAACGCAGCGTTGCAATCGAGTTCGTGGAAGCGCCGTGATCGGACGTCCTTTCAGAAAACGCTCCAGGTCGTCCGCCAACGCTTCCGCTGAAGGATAACGTTCGGCGGGATCTTTCGTGAGGCACTTCGCGACGATCGTTTCCAAATCTTCGGGCGCATCGCTCATCGATCGCAACGAAGGGGCGGGCTTGTGAATCACCTGCAACAAGGTCTGCATCACCGAATCGGTCACAAACGGTGGCCTGCCGGTAATCAAGGCAAACAGGATTGCGCCCAGAGAATAGACATCCGACTGACGACATGTTTGCGAATGATCGCCGTTGGCCTGTTCGGGAGCCATGTAGTTCGGTGTGCCGATCGCCGCGCCACTGTTGGTTAAACTGCTCTCCGCGTCGACCTGCTTGGCCAGACCAAAGTCGGTGACGTGGATCTGATCGTTCTCGTCGATCAAGACATTGGCCGGCTTCAGGTCGCGATGCAGCAGCCCTCGTTCGTGAGCGTGATGAATCGCCAGGGCTACATCACGGACATACCGCGCCGCGTGGCGAGGGTCGAGCGGGCCGCTGTCGACAATCTTTGAAAGGTCGGAGCCGGCGACGAAGTCCATCGAGAAGTAGTAATGTCCACCTTCGAGACCAAAATGATGTACGCCGACAATGTTCGGATGCTTCAGTCGCGCCGCCGCCTTGGCTTCGGCACTGAACCGCTTGATTTCATCGCTCCCGGCCAACATGCCCGATCGAATCATTTTCACCGCAACGGGACGATCGAGATTCTTTTGTCGGGCAAGGTAGACGACACCCATTCCACCGCGTCCCAGGACCCGCTCGAGAACGTAGTCTCCCATTTCAAATGGAAGCTTTGGCCCGGCATCTTCACCGGGGACGGGTGTCACCGGCAAAGTGGCGTCCAAATCGTCCATGGCGATGCCGGTCGCGGCGACGCCTCGCGTGTTGGCACCCGGATCACGTTTCAAATCGCGACTGGTCCCGCCAGCGAGCTGTTCGATCAGATCGGCGGCGTCCAACAGTTCCGAAAGCTGGGACCGCAGTTCGGGAAATCGCTGCACAAATTCCTCACGGCTGTCGTCTCCCCCCGCATCGAGAGCCTTTAAGTACGCCACGAACGCTTCGTCCACCGGATCGGGCTGCGAGTGATCGTCGTCGTGATTTGTGTTCGATTCGTAAGGCATCCCCGAATTCCTAACCGGTTGTCAGTTGCAAAAACCATCGTGCCGGAATGTTTCGCTTGCCAAGCGATTCGTTTTCCAGAGCCTTTTCTTGGACAACGTCACGGATTGTCATCCAACAAGGTTTCCCGCAAACGTTTCAATCCCCGCTTTAGCAAACCGCCAACAGCCATTTCCGATTTGCCCAGTACATCGCTGATCTCCTTTAAACTCAGGCCCTCCAAATATCGAAGCTTAACCGCTTCGCTTTGTGAAGGCGGAAGCTGATCCATCGCGTCAACAAGAGCTTGCGAAGTTTCGGCACGGATGATTTTTTGGCTCGGGCTGGTTGTGTTCCCAGCCAATGTTGCCGCCAGTCCCGCCGCATTGGACGATTCGCCGTTAATTCGGACTTCGTTGGCGACGGAGCGTTTCTGAGTGACCACATGCCTGGCCACCGCTGTCGCCAGATTGTTACGCAGAATGTTACGAATCCAGACAACAAACGAAGCTGGTTCATGGCCGCGAAACGCCTTCAAATCGCGTTGCGCTTCCAGGAAGGTGATCTGCACCAAATCGGCCGGATCAATACGCTGTCGCAAGCGATCATCCAAATACCGGTGTGCCAAAACCCAAAGGTAACTGCGGTACTGCTCCAGCAATTCACCAAAGGCTTCGGCATCGCCAGCCTTAGCACGATTGAGCAACAGTTGAGTCGTAGACTTCGACAAGCTTGTTTCCTGTGAGCAACGGCGACCATGACCAGACCGTTCCATTGTCGCACAAACGCTTCGGCAATCCAATCAGGTATTTCATCAATGATGGAAGTGTTTGATGTTCTCTAGCAACAACGTTTTTCAGTTGATCTTGCGAGGTAGTCGCACGAAGACGCGGCGGACCGGAAATGATGAATTCACATCCCAAGCACCTCGACATAAGTCTTGCGGTTTTATCAGCCGTTGAGTGCTAGATCACGGTTCCGGAGAACCAGACGCTGCGCGTTCGGGTTGATTCCGTCTTGCTTATACGTCGCGTGGTCAGAAATGAGGTGATTCGCTTCATTTGACGCGAAGGCATCATTTCGGACCACGCATGGTATAATGACCTATGCCCAGATGCTTCCATCAGGGCCAACAAGGTTTCCGTCGGATTGTCCCGGCGGAAGCCACCAGCTTGCGGAAATCTTCAATCGCAAGCTGGAAGCTTAGGCCAAGTGTGTCCAGTCCCGTCTTTAAACATCCGTCCGCCGACGAATGGTGTTGCCGCTGTTGAACAGGTGTGAAGGAGGGACTTCGCTTTCGCTTCTTGTCGACTGAGATGGAGCTTGCCGAGTTCTGAAACTTTCCGAAACGTGCGTTTCCGCCGCGTCCAGGTCGCCAAGATATTCGGCTTGAACTTGAGGGTGACGTTTCACAACATCGGGTGTCCCATCGACGAGGACCGTCCCCTTGGAGATGACATAGCATCGATCAACCGTTCCCAAAATCTCGCGGGCGGCGTGGTCGGTGATCAAGACGGCTATTCCCGAATCGCGAAGCTGCACGATGACGCTTTGAATCGATTGAACGGTGATCGGATCGATGCCGGCAAAAGGTTCGTCGAGTAGGATGATTCGGGGATTCGATACCAGACAGCGAGCGATCTCCAACCGGCGACGTTCACCACCGCTGAGCTTTCCGCCGGGAGACTTCCGAATGTGCGTGATGTTGAACTCCTCCAGCAATTCGTCGCACCGCGCTTGTCGTTCCTTGCGATTGTGACCAAGAAGTTCCAGCAGGGCCAAGATGTTTTGCTCAACCGTCAGTTTCTTAAACACACTGGAATCTTGCGGAAGATAGCCCATGCCACCATCGCGAGCGCGACGAAACATCGGCCAATCGGTGACTTCTTCGCCACCCAGGCAGACGCGTCCACGATCTGGATCGACCATGCCGCAGATCATCTTGAAGCTCGTTGACTTCCCCGCACCGTTGGGGCCGAGCAAACCGACGATCTCCGCCTCGTTGACGTGCAGATTGACGCCGTCGACAACTTTCCGACGTCCGTAGGTCTTGTGCAGGTCGATTGCTTCAAGAATTGCCAGCGACATGAGAGGGCTTCCTTGCCTGTGCGATATGCATCGCATGGTCAGAAATGAGGTGATTCGCTTCATTTGAAGCAAAGGCATCATTTCAGCCCACGCACGGTATAAATGTTGAACGAGTCCTAATGGATCAATTTCATTCTGCGAAAGTTGGGGGTATATGGCAGTGGCGAGTACCACGGGTGAGGCCAAAAGACGAAGACCGCTTTGCCAACCAACAAATCCCGGGGAACAAAATGCGCCCCTGTCCAGCCGCGAGCGTCCGCACTTTCGGGACTGTTGTCGCCAAGCGGAAAATATTGATCCGCCTCCAATTTGTAATCTTGCTGGCGGCGTGCTCCCCAAAGCGTTGTCGAGTCCCAAAGTTGCGGTGTGCTCAAGATACGCTGAACATTACGCGGACTGTTGTCGACCCCCTGTTGCCGCATGTAGTCGTTGAATGGATCCGATGCCCGCAACATCTTGGGGACGGCGATATAGTACTTGTCGCGAAGGACGCGGGCGTGATGCATCGTCGCCCCGACACCGGAAACACCTATGGCCAGCGGAGCGGCATCGAGCGGATCGTCCGCCGACCAGTAAGGGCGGTCCTGTTGATGGGTCCTGTAATCCAGGCTGTTATAGGTTGTCGGACCATCGAAGACAATCGCGTCGTTGTTGATCCACAGCAACAGTTCGTTGTCATAATTGCTGAAGCGAACGCGAAACCGCTGTCCCGCTCGGACCGATGTCTGGCCAAAGGGCGACCGAGTCGATTCACCATCGTCGCCGCTGAACGAACGTTCCTCATCACCGTCCAAAATTTGTAAGGTCGCCTTGCCGCTGGTCAGATCGATACCGCATTGATAGCGAACGCCCGCACGAATCAATTGCAATACGACGGTCCCTTCCCCCGCCTCGGTTTCCAAGTCGGCTTCCAGCAACAGATCGCCAACCCAGTGATCTCCCATGCGGCTGTTGGCGCTCGGTTCCAGTCCGCCGAATTGACTCAGATTTTCGCCCGATCGATAGGCGCTCAAATAACTCCCGTCTTCGGCGAAGAGACGCCATTGCTGCGTTTTCAGATATCCGTTGTAAGCGTAGAAATCGGTGATCGGCAGCGTTCGGTAGGGAGAGACGCCGCTGATCGTGATCCCCGCGAGCCTTCGCCCAGGCTTCATCGTCCGCCCAATTGTGAAAATACCGCAACCACTGAATTGTTGGCTTGCCGGATGCCAGTGTCGCGCGGAATCCGTCGGGACCCGCAGTCGCCCGCCACGAATCTTCAGGCGGTGATTCGGCAGCGGTTTCCCAAGCCTGCCAACGCAGCGGCCAATGGGAATCAAGCAGATCCAGCGGCTGGTAAGCGGTGTCGTGAACCAGATGACTCATCGCCAGCAATTTCGTTAACGACTGCTTCCTGGCGATTTGAAAATCGTCGGCACCGTCCGGCTTCACCCACAAATCACCGTTAACGATTCGAATCGTCTCGTTCGGCAAACCGACGATCCGTTTGATGTAATTCTGCTTCGCATTGCTGGGAAACTTGAAGACGCCCACGTCGAATCGATCCGGCTTACCGAAGGCATACGAAAACTTGCTGACCAAGATTCGGTCGCCTGAAAAGGTTGCGTGGTTCTTGTTGCCGATCAAATCGAGCGGCGTGTGGGCGCGGCAATTCGGGCAAATCGTTCCAACCACAACCTGGCCGGTATTGCGATCGGGCAATTCGGCGCTCGCTCCCGTGCGGTAATTCGCTCCACAATGCGGACAGAAGATATCCTTATGGGTTCCCATTAACGAAGGGGCCATCGAACCGGTCGGTATCACAAAGGCTTCGGCCACGAAGGCGCGAAACAGCAACGCCAAGATGATCGCGACGACGATCGATTCGACCGTTTCACGAAACGATTGACTCTTAACCGCTTCGGCTTGGTCAGCTGTTTGCTTCTGTTTGTTCTTCTTCGAAGTTGCATTCATGAAGATGATATCAATATTGAACGCGTTTGATGTTATACCGTGCGTGGTCCGAAATGATGCTTTTGCGTCAAATGAAGCGAGTCACCTCATTTTCGGCCTCGCGACGTATATCTTGCGCTTGTGTTTGTCAGTTGATCTTGCGATGTGGTCGCTCTACGTCGGTTAGTGTAGCGGATCGAGATTGCGGGAGGAACGTGAATTTGGGCAATTTGACAAGGCGGCAACAAGAAAAGCTCTGCCTATTGTCTCATTCCAGCCGCACACCTTTCAAAAAGGCTTGCAGGATGCGAATATCGACTGGTTTGACGAGATGATCATCAAATCCAGATTCGATCGCGTTGGCTCGATCCGCTTCTTGCCCAAAGCCGGTTAACGCCACCAAGATCACATTCTTCAGGTCAGGGTGTTCACGAATGCGACGCGCCATGTCGTGACCGTTCATGTTCGGCATCGAGATATCCGACAGGATGATTTGCGGCTTTGACTGAATCGCAGCTTGAAGCCCCTGCTCCCCATCGCACGCTTCGCTGACTTCATGCCCCATTTTGCGAAGAATTTGCACCAACATAAAGCGAATGGCTCGCGTATCCTCAACGACAAGAATGCGGAACGCGCGAGCCTGATCGCTGGCCTCGCTACTGACCAGCGGTTCGCCGATCTTTTTGGGAACATAGTCGACCAGCAAAGGCAAGGTGACATCAAAGCGACATCCTTTGTTGACCCCATCACTGTGAACGGAAATGCTTCCGTTATGCAATTCGACGAGGGTCTTGGCCAGCGAAAGTCCGATTCCCAACCCGGATTGCCCTCGTTCCTTGCTGACATCAACCTGCTCGAACATCTCGAAAATCTTCGCGAACGCTTCGGGGTCCAGTCCGATGCCATTGTCGCGAACGCTGATGATGGCCTGTTCGTTTTGACGATGAACCTCCAACCAGACATCTCCCGCGGCCGGAGTGTACTTGGCGGCATTGTTAAGCAGGTTCGCGATCACTTGCGTCAAGCGAGCCGCGTCCCCTTCCACCCACAGCGAATCGGGCGTATTGCGGACATGCAACCTCTGCTGCGACTTGTCAATGAAGGGAGCGGCCGCTTCGAGCGCCATCGAGACAACTTTGCGAAGGTCGACCGGCTCGCGTCGCAACGTGATTTTACCGCGACTGATCCGCGAGACATCCAGCAGATCGTCGATCAAGCGAACCATCTGATCGACCTGCCGATCGATCACGCCACTGAACTCGCGGAACTGCTGCGGATCAATGTCGGGAAGCTGCATCATCTGCGCCGCCGACTTAATCGGTGACAACGGATTCCGAAGTTCGTGCGCCAACGTTGCCAAAAAGAGGTTCTTGCGACGGTCGGCTTCCTCCAAGCTGGCGGCTACCTGTCGAAGACGTTCTTCCGCCAAACGCTGGGCCGTAATATCGATCACCACTCCCGGCAGCGAAATCGGGGTGCCGGCGTTATCGCGTTGCACGCGTCCACGCGCAACCACATAACGAACGTCCTCTTCCTTTTCGCCTATCAATCGATACGACGATTCATAGAAGTTCGATTCGTCAATCGCCTGTCGCACTTCGGACTTCACCCGCTCGACATCTTCGGGATGGATGCATCGCATGTAGGCTTCCAGCGGTCCGCCGTTAGCGTCAGCGGGAAGAAGACCGAACATCTCCGCCAAGTTTTCGTCGGCGAAAACTCTGTTCTCGGCCAAATCGAAGTCCCACGTTCCGATCTCCGCCGCATCCAGCGTTGACTGCAAGCGAACACGAGCGCGACGAAGATCCATTTCGATGCGACGTTGCTCACTGATGTCATTGAACAACACGGCCACTCGGTTGTCCTCAACCTCCCCCAAGCGAAACGCGTAAACATTGAATACCCGCGACATCGCAACACTTTCATCAATGAATCGCGTTGCAACACCGGTCTTCAGGACACGCTCATACGTCTGACACCAATGCGATTCGATATCGGGGACCAGATCTCGAACCGTCCGTCCAACGGCGTTGCTCAAGCCGGTATGTTTCTCGAACGCGGGATTCACCTCGACAAAACGATAGTTATTGCAACGACCGTTCTCGTCGAAAATCAGTTCCAACACCCCGAAGCCTTCATCGATTGACTGAAACAACGTGCGATAACGTTCCTCGTTGACTCGAAGTTGATGTGTCGTTTCGCGCAGTTGCTCGTGCGATTGCTGTTGCGTTAAATCGGTTAACAAAAGTCCAACGGCGACTCCGCTGTCGGGGTCAAGAACATTCAGCGTCATGTAAACGGGAGTCGATTCGTTGCCGCCGGCGCAGATCCGCGTCTCCGCTTCGGCGGATCCGAGAACACCTTTCTCGATCATCTCTCGACAGCGTTCGCGTTCCTCGTCTGGAACGAATTTAAGAAAATGCCTTCCCAAAAGCTGTTCATGCGGAACACCCAACATCTCGGCGAACCGACGATTGCAGTAGGCGATCTCCCCGTCCATCGTCAACGTTGCCGCGCCTTGTTGCATCCGTTCCACAAGGATTCGATAGGGCCGATCGGCACCTTCGAGGGTGTAGACACGATGCTGCACCCCCTCCTGAACAACGAAGGCGTCAACTTCGCCACCGCGTATCGCCGCGATCGTATCCTCCGCCTCCTTCACTCGGCGACGCAGGTCGGCAATTTCTTGCTTCAGTCGTTCAACAGTCATGGTCAGGTTGCGGCCAATATCACGTTATACCAATCCGCTCATCCAGCAACGCTTTCATTTCTTTTGACGAATATTCAATGACGAAAGGACTCGCGCCTCACAAGACAAATCACCGACAATACGCCGAACCGAAGAATCGGTCTCAATCACAAGCGTTGGACAAGCAACAATCTGATCGGATCGGGCAATGATGGGTCGCTGATAAATGTCGATGATCTCCAACGAATGGCAATCGGCGAGATATTCATCGCAGATGCGTCGAATCATTCCAATGGCTCTGACCGATCGAGGTGTCAGGCCTGTCACATACAAACGCAATTTCCGATGCTGACCGTTTGGCCCCCTGGCTGCTCGAAAACCGGATCAACATTGTAGCGTTCAAAATCCAATGGTCTGCTGTCGCTCATTCTGGCCTGAAATCGTCCAACTAGTGGACAAATGCACCGTCGTTTACGACACGTCAAATGCCGTCAATAGGAAAGTTCGTCCGGCAAGCGAGGCCGAAGCTGCAATCCGACCAAGGCCCGTTCGCTGTCGCGAAGATCGCCAACAAGGCGACAAAGGGGCTCAGGCAATTTTCGGACCACTGTGGGAATTGCCACAATTTGGTCTCCCGCAGCCAGTTGAGGGTGTTCCAGCAAATCAACGACCTCGATCGTGTATCGCCCTTGCAAATACTCCTCGCACAGCCGCTTTAAGTTCGAAAACGCCGTCAAAGATTTCGGCGTCTTGCCCGCGATGTACAGCCGCAGTTCCCACTGCTGGGAATCATTCGGTTCGTAATCGTCCGATCCGGCTGGCGTATCGATTGGTTCAAAATCCATGTTCAACTACCGTGTTCCCATAATTCAGATGCATGCATGTTCGATTGCTATCACCCCAGACATGACGTCGGTCCAACGACAATTCTTTGCGTCTATACGTCGCGTGGCCGAAAATGAGGTGATTTGCTTCATTAAATGCAAAAGCATCATTCCAGACCACGCACGGTATAAAGCGATCGTTGAGCGATAGCTCACGGTTCCCGCCGAGAGTCCAATGGGACCACAAACCTACGTTAAGAAACCCAGTTATGGATCGGCTGTTCCGTCGCTACGTTGAATTATAGGCAATCATGGAATTGTTCCCAGCTTTCAGACCGAATCGTCTTCCTGCGGCGTGATCTGAATCCCTTCGCTGGTGATCTGAAAATCGTGCAGACGATGCGAATGCGACATGCCCCGAGACTTCAGAATGAACAATACACGGCTCCGTTTTCGATCCGCTTCAACATCGCGAACCAGCAACCACGTATCGACCATGGACGAAATTTCCAGATTGGTTTTTTCGAGCGCATCGTCCCCTGGCGTCAGATCCGTCATGAATGCCGTGGCACCGTATGTCTTCAGAAAATCAATCAGCCGCGCCACCGTAGCGGTAGCATCATTGTACGTTCCCCCTTTTCCCAAGCTACTGATCGGGTCGACGACCACGATCTCGGGCTTGTGGTCGGAAATCAACCGGTAGAAGTTCACCAAATGCAATTCCAAGCCATGCGATGTCGCTCGAACCGAATGAAGCACGAGCCGTCCTTCATCAATGAACGGCTGCAAATCCAAGCCGATCGATCGCATGTTGCGAACAATCTGATCGGGCGATTCCTCCAAGCTCAGATAGAGAACGCGTTCGCCCCGTTTCAATGCGGCGAAGGACAAATGCGCCGCCATCGAAGTCTTGCCGCTGCCCGCGGTTCCCGAAACGAGCACGCTGCTTCCCCGGTAATAACCTCCCAGCCCGAGCATTGCATCAAGCTGACGGATTCCGGATGAAATGCATTCGTCCGAAACACGATGTCGCAGACGCAACGACGTCAATGGCATGACGACGATGCCATTGTTGTCGATCAAGAAAGGGTACGGATTTGTGCCATGCGCCGAGCCTCGATACTTGACGATCCGCAATCGACGCGTTGATACCTGATCAATGATATTGTGTTGCAGCACGATGACGCAGTCCGAAACATACTCCTCCAATCCTTGCCGCGTCAGCGTCTCGACTCCTTCCTCCCCCGTCAAGATCGTTGTCACTCCCCGCTCTTTCAGCCAAGCAAACAAGCGACGCAGCTCCGATCGCAAGATCAGTTCGTTCTCAAGACCCGCGAACAGTGCCTCGATCGTATCCAAGACGACGCGTTTGGCTTTCACCGAATCGATCGCGAACGCAAGTCGAACGAAAAGCCCCTCCAAGTCGTATTCACCGTTCTCTTCAATGTCGCTGCGATCAACGCGGACATAGTCGATCGCAAGCTGTTTGTTCTCGACCAAGCTGGCCACGTCAAAGCCCAGCGAACGCACGTTCTTCGTCAGGTCATCCGATGTCTCCTCGAACGCCATGAAAACGCCAGGCTCGCCGTACTGCGTCGCCCCGCGAACCAGGTACTCCATCGAAAAGAGCGTCTTGCCGCAACCGGCACCGCCACACAGCAAGGTGGTCCGTCCGGTCGGCAGCCCTCCCTCCGTAATCTCATCGAACCCGCCGATTCCAGTTGGCGTTTTGTCAAGCGTTGGATGTTCTGAACGCAATGGATCTCCTTTCATATCCCAGCACGATGGCAAATCCTGTGCCTTTTGGAAGTGAGCGTTTGTATTTACTTATTGCACGCGAATGCACAACATGCAGCATATCGTCAGAGACTGAAAATATAACGTGCGTGGTCTGGAATGATGGTTTTGCATTTAGTGAAGCGAATCAACTCATTTTCGGCCACGCGACGTATAAAAGGCAATCGCCAACGAATGCCACAACAACTTCGCGGGTTACGTGGCCCAACCTTTCTTAATCGAAATGCGTGTTGATCCGCAGATCGATACCGAGCCATCAATCATTCGGCGATGAGTCAGGCATGATTGCCCAATTTGAAAACCGGGCAATAGGGTGTATGACACGGTTTGCCGCATTTGCCTTGCATCACCGAAATGTCTTTGATGGCAAGCCGCCAACCTCTCGTAGCTGCGAAGCAGCGATAGCGCATAGCCTGGTGCGCGAGCCAACGCCGTGAAGTCAGATCCCAGGGCTCGCCTCCCAGGCTGATTGCGATCAGCCGCTCCGCGGCTGGTCCTTTTGAAAAACCTTGACGACTAAGCGAAGATCCCGATTGTGACTCTCACCAGCGCAAACCATGGCATGCACCCTGGGCATCATGTCTCAGCGAAGCAGATCGTCTTGCCGGGATGCACGACCGAGCGTCCGTTTCGATGGGCCTGCCGTTTCCAGTTCGGGAATCAAACGTTCCAACGCACGCTCGATCTGCTTGATCGCTCGTTTGTCGAAGATCGGATTGGACAACGTTCCCGTCACATCGATCGTCCAGAGCGTGTATTGCTGACTCTTCAGCGGACTCAGCAGTCGGCTCCACAAGTTATTCGGACTCACTCCCGTCTCGAAACGGAAGTCGAGTTCACGACGCAGGTTCGCCGAACCTTCACCTCGCAGCACCAGGATGTCCCCCCAAATCCGAATGTCGCTGAAACGAAGTTCTTCGCCATCGACTTGGAACTTTAACTCGCAGTTCGACAAATCTCCATCTTGATCCGGTTGGACGGCTAACAGGTTCATCAAGCGAACAATCACGGGAAGCTCATAAAGGGTTGCGTCTTGTAAGCTGGCCATTCCTTGCCCGGAAAGGGTCTGACGATTGCCCAGCAATCCTTTCAACCGCAGCACGCCCCGTCCGGTTCCGGTCGTCTGTGTCACCTGCTGCTGAAACTCACGCAGCAGCGTCGCGAAGTCGACATTGTCGAACCGCGCATTGACGTCGAACGCACCCGACGTCAAATCCATCTGGCCATCCAGTTCAGCGACGCCACGAAAGACGCTGCCGCGCACGGAGTTCACCGTGGGAACGATTTCCTCGACTTGCCCATCATTGACCGCTTGGCCCAGGTAAAGCTGATCCTCCATGATCAACAATGGCCCGCGAACGTTGACGACCTGGATACCTTGTACATGCATCGAGTCAACTTGCAGGCTTCCGGCCGCATGCGTTTGCTGATTCACGCGGCTCCCAGCAATCTCCAGTCCGCCGCGCAAATCATGCACGGGACCCGCATTGCCAATGCGGTTTCCCTCGAACTGCAGTTTCAAATCCCAGTCGAAATCCAAATCGGGATGTTTGCCATCGGGAAACGCGAAGCTCGCCGATCCCCGCACACTCACCGGAGGACCATGCAATTGCATCGCCGAAAACGTCCCCTGGACCTCGGGCGGAAGCGACGACAACAGGTCGTTGTCGACCAGCACTCGCGTCGGCGGTTGCGCGTCGACGCTCAACACCCAGCGGCCATCCGAATTCCGAACGCACGTTCCCTGAGCGTGCAGTCGCGACTGATTATGCCAACCCTGCAGATCGCGGATGGTGACGCGATCGCCGATCATTTGAGCGTGCCCCCGCGTGATGTCCAGTCGATACGGAAAGCTCTTCGGCGTGATGCTCACCACGCGTTGGCCGCCATCGGAACGCTCGTACTGATCGGCGGTGATTTTCAGTTCCGGCTTGCTATTCTCCGGGCTCAACGATAGGACGACATGAAGATGCTCGAGCACCCCCGACGGCCCGAGCAAATCCCAGATCGCTTGATGGTCCGTCGTCAATGCCCGTCGCAAACTCTGATCCATCGCCACGCCGTAGCCATCCAAATCCAGTTGCATCGTCAGCCCTTCGGGCTGCAGCCGACAATTCCCATTGGCCTGAATCGTCGCTGAATCATTGCTCTGCCCGCGAACATTGACGATCTGAATTTGAGTATCATCGACGAGCACGCGTCCTTGCACGTCAAAAACCGGGTACGGAAACTTATCATATCGCAAGCTGCCTCCTTCAAAACGAAGGTCCATCGCGCGCGATCGCGTTCCATCCGCCCGGCTTTCAAATCGGCTGTCGGCCAAAGTCACCTTTCCCGACGCATTCAGTGATCGTGCGAAACTTTCCAGCTTCGCGAGCGGAGCGCCTCGCGGCGTCAACGAACGCACGAGGGTCTCATCGATCGTCAACGGGGACGTCATCGACAATCGCACCGACGATGTCACATTGTTCTTCTCGAGGTTCGGCTTCTCCAAACGCATGCTGCATGTAATCGGTTGGCCACCAATGGTCCCGGTCAGCTCTTCGGCGATCGTTTCCAAATTCCCGTACTGAATGGTTCCGTAGATGTCTTTCACCGGGTAAGGAAAGCGATCGAATTGAATCTCCAGTCCCAAGCATTCAACCGCCGACTGCCACGCCCAGGACGTTCCGTCAAAGGCGACGTTCGCTTTCGCCGCGATGCGACCCTGCGGCAGAAAGCGTTGAAAGAGTTGTTGGCACTTTTGTGGCGTGCAGGACGAGACCCCTTCGTGCAGCAGCAGTTCATCCGTCTCGAATGTAAATTCCAACGGGCAGGGCCACCGCCATCCGTGCAGCTTTGCCGAACCCGAACAACGCCCATCGCCGATCATGCCGGAAAGCTGCGTCGCTTCGGCTCCTTCAGGACGCAACATCAGCTCTCCATGCAATCGGTCCAGTCGATACGGCAAATAGCCCGATTCAAACTGACCGTCGACGATGTTGACCTTTGTTACCCAGTTGTCGATACCCGAGGCCGCCGTCCCCTCGATCGCCGCAACCGCGTCGAACTGCGTCGACAACCCGGTTACCTTTCCCAATCGCTGGCGTAAACAAATCGGCAGCTTCGCCACCAGGTCGTCATTGAAGTGCGCCGAACTCAGTTGCGTTTGAATAGTCCAGCGATCCGCGCCGACCTTCGCCGTCAGATCGAGCCTCTCGAAGAAATCCGCTCGACCGGTAACATAGACATCTTGACGCTGTGCTCCATTGAACTCCTCTTTGCGAATCCTGCCACGAATTTCGCGAATCTCCAGCGGACGTACGTTCGCCGCTCCACCCCGCTGCGATGCCGCATCGGTGATCGTTATCGAACCATCTTCAATCGCGATCACATCCGCCCCGGGACCAAATTTTGGAAGCGGCACGAATTGCTCGATACTCAGCCTACCGTTTCCATCGACTTGAGTCTCAATCCGCACGCCATGCAACAATATCGACGTCGCGCGAACATCCAATGCCGCTAACCGCTGCCAACTCAGATCCGTGTGAACTTCGATTCGTTCAACACGCACCAACGATCGGCACTGCGATGACCGCTTGTCGTCACCGATACATAAACCTTCAAGAATGATCCCCCGTCCTGGATCGAATCGAGCCGAAGCGATATCGACATACGCACCAGCGTAATGCGCCCGAAACTTTTCCAACAAATGCCTCCGCACCTGTTCCCCCGCCGTCACCGGCAAGGATGCCCAGATCGCTCCGCCGACCGCGAACAACAACAATGCGGTCAACACCCAAACGGCAATGCCCCCGGCTCGCGAAGTTCGATCGTTTCGCAAAACGTTGTTCATTTCAGGATGCGGCCCCGTCCATGCCGCACGAATCCGACGTGGCCTCGTCGCTGTCGACGCCGCCGACGAAAGATGTCCAGTCGATCCATCGCTTCAGCCAGTCGCACCACGTTGCACCGGCAAGGATACTCAGAACAAGAACCGCCGGCAGTCGATACCGCATCGAACCGATAAAGACCGCGTGCAGGAGCGTGAAGTAGATTGCCGGTGCCCACAATAAAAAGATTTCCCAGCCGCGGGCACGCTGTCGCCACAATCCGATCAGCGCGGGAAGCATCACAGCGAAGAATCCGATGGGCGCGGCCAACGTCACCAGTCTCCCCGACGTCTCCTCTGCCACCGGCCACGGACGCCACGTTCGACCGATTTTGATGAACGCCAATCGAACGAACTCGATCGGATTCGCGAACACCCACTCCTTCGCCGCCTTCGCCATTCGAGCATTCAAACGGTACTCGAAGGTGCTGTCCAAAACACCCGTCGACGCGACGACCGCTGCGTCCGCTTCCTGCTGGGCCAGCGCGAATTCGGAAGTGAAGCCCATTCCGGTATCGCTGGCACCGGTCGCCCCCGGATGCAATCCGTCGTACATGCTGCCCCCCACCTGCAACGTTGTCAGAACGAAGTGTCCGGTGATCTGATAATTTCGCAACCACCAAGGAGTCATCACCACCACAAATCCGACCAACATGGATGCTCCCATCACAACGGTTCGCCGGTCTCGCAAAACGATCCACTGCAAGAATCCCGCAAAGGGTGCGAACAGCAGCCAACTGGGTCGCGCCAGCACCGCTAGCCCGGCGACACCACCAGCCAGAACCGACAGGACCGATGTCTTGCGCAAGCGTTCGCTTCGCATTGCGTTACGCCACAACAGCAGGTTCACGACCATCAGCGGACAAAACGGTGCTTCACTGAGTACTAGGATGCTCATCGAAACGCCACCAGGATACAAGGCGGCGAGCAGTCCGGCGCAAAGACTTGCCGGTTTGCCGAAGATGTCTCGCCCCAGAACGATGATTCCACCCACCGCCAACGTGCCCAGCAACGATCCCAGTAAGCGTACCGATAACACATGACGATAGGGATCGTTTGAATCGATGAACGGCGCAATCATCAAAGGATACAATGGGACGCGAAAGATCCGCCCATTCTCCCCGCCGTACGCGTAGGGTTGATCTTCCGCAATTGCTATCGCCAATCGCCAATAGCTTTCCGAATCGCCAAAGGCGAAGTGCTTCCCTTGTTGTTCAAGACGTTCCTGCCACCAAACGGCGGTCGCGCACCGCGCGACAATGGCGAGCAGCAAGATGGCGGCAACAGCAATCGGGTATCGGTATCGGCACATGCGGTCGATCTTAGTGAACCGATCAAGATGCAAGCCAGCCCAGATAGTCCCAGTAGCGATAGATCCAAGGATGCTGCCAAGGATTTTCCAAAGATGTAACGACTGCAAACAGGCTGATTGCTAGCAGCACGTAACCAGTCGCTCGCCCGAATCGATACTTCGCCAGCCAATCCGCCATCGGCAACATTAGCCAAATCCACAGCGGTATGAACCACAACAGCCAACGGAACGCACAACTGACGCCGCCATAATTGCGATCAATCAACGGTCTCGCCATGTAAAAGGCAAAACATACCAGCGAAGCGACCATGATCGCCGCGCTCACGTTGCGATAGCTGACCGATGCCTGCCGAAGCCAGAAAAAACAACCGAATATTGACAGCAACCACAACGGCGTCAATGAAAAGATTCCGTGATGGCCGAAGGTCGCATTGAAAGCATAACGCCATTGCGATTCCTCCCCTTCGTCGACCCCTTTTCGGTATCGAGGTTGCCAATACGTTCCTTCATATTCGTACCAGTCATCCCAATGAGAAAGCAACCATTGGCCATCGTTGATCGTCAGCCGCATAACGCATCTGAGTCCGCGGATTCCAAACCTCCAGCAAGTTCGGTTTCGTCGTTTCACGAATCTCCAAGGGATTCTCGGCACCTTCGGTTAACGCTTCGTCGCCGTTCTGTTCCGAGCCGCTGCCCGACAGGGAAGCTTGCTTGCGTGACGTCTCGTCGCTGGCGATCGCGTCGGCCAACGCATCCATTCCCGGACGCGATGCGACATCATCCCATCGCGCGTTGTCAAACCGAGCGATCTGGGCTCCTTTTCCACGATGCATGTAAGGAGGGCGAAAGCTGCCGTGCGCGTAGTAATTCGTCGCAAAAAACGCAACGCCGATCAACGCCACGCCCAGCGTATAAAGGATCGCGCTGCGGAATCCTCCTTTGAGCAAGAACAGTGCTCCCCACAAGCAAGTGATTGTCAGCGCGGGGAGTTCGTTCGCGGCGGCAAACGCGGCGGCCAGCCCCGCGAGAAATGACAACCATCCCGAAGGGGATTGTTCATCCAAACGCAAAATGCAATACAACGCCACCGCAGCGCTGATCGCACCAGGAAGATGATTGTTAATCGAAATCGCAAAGGGGACCAACAATGTCCCGCATGTCACCGTGGCCGCCGCAAGAAGGCGTCCATAATCCGTCTTGCCGAACCTTTCGACCAGCGACAGCATCAACGCGAAATAACCGAGCATCGGCAAGAGATTGGCGATCACGATCAGCCAACGCCCCACCATGAACGGAAAATCCATGATCGCCGCCCCCGTGATCCATTTGAAAATCGCATACAGTCCGGCCAACATCGTCGGATAGAGCGGAGGCTTGCTGCTGTAATAATGTTGCTGTCCATCGGCACCGCGATGACGCACCATATCGATGGTGTACCAAACGCGACGCTTTCGTATCGGCTCGCGATACTCCACCTGGCGATCGATGGCATACGTCCCGTCATCAACCAACGATGCAATCGTACACCAGCGGCTGCGATCATTCGCACTCAGGAAAGGGACTTCCCCCGTGCTCGACTTCACCACGGCGATCCGCCCGGCGATCATTGTTCCGGCGATCACCACGAGCATTGAATAGACGATCCGACGCAATCGTTTGTCTCCCGCATCGTCTGAACCTTCGGCAATCCCAACGTTCACCCTTCGCGATCGCTTCATGCGCTAGCCTCTCCGTCGCCGCTCCCGGTGGTCGACTCGGCGTTTTCCGTTCTCTCAGCGATCCAATACGGCTTGACTTCGCGCCGTGAAATCGCCGTCAATAATTCGGCTAACATTCCGGCAATCATCAACTGAGTTCCGACCAGAAAGGCGACGATGCAAAAGTAAAAGATCGCTCGCGTGTGTAAATGAACGTCGTCGGCCAGCGATTCATTCATTCGCGAAACGATCCAGGTTGCCGACAGCCAGATCAGCCCCACAACGCCCAGCATTGTGCTGAGGATGCCGGTTGTTCCCATCAAATGCAGCGGTCGCTGCGAATAACCGGTCAAGAAGTAAACCGTCGCCAAGTCGAGAAAACCTTTCACCAATCGACGCACCCCATATTTGCTGTATCCATACTTGCGTGCGTGATGTTCTACCGGAATCTCACTGACTCGCCAGCCCTTCGCGGCGGCCAGCACGGGAACGAAACGATGCAGTTCGCCGTACAGCTTGACTTCGTCGAAGATCTCGCGTCGATATGCCTTAAACCCGCAATTGTGATCATGAATCCGAACTCCGGTCAAAGCCCCCACCATCCAATTGAACACACGGCTGGGAAAAACCTTATGCCAAGGGTCGTGCCGCACCTGCTTCCAGCCGCTGACCACGTCGAAGCCTTCATCCAGCTTTTCCAGGAAACGCGGAATCTCTTTCGGATCGTCCTGCAAATCAGCATCCATCGTGATGATGATCTTTCCCCGCGCGGTATCGAAACCGGCGGCCAGTCCAGCCGCCTTGCCAAAGTTCGTTCGAAACCGCAGCCCCCGCACACGCGCATCCCGCTTGGCCAACGCTTCGATCTTCTGCCAGGACGTGTCGGTCGATCCGTCGTCGATGATCACGAAGTCGGCGTCATATCCTTCCTCATCAACAACCTTGCAAATTGAACGATGCAGTTCGTCCAGGCTCTCTTCCTCATTGCAAACTGGAATCACGAAGCTGATGGAAACACCTCCACCCGACCCGTCCGGCGTTAATTGCGGTTGAGGCTGCAACGATGAGTAAACAACGGGATCCGCTTGAGACAGTCCGTGCGACGATTCCAGTGGCGATTCAGGCAGGTTCATGGTCGCGCCTTTGCTAGGTAACCAAATGTTGATCGGCGACAGTCGCCCCGCGTCGGATGGACTTCCAGTCCGTCGATGACACTTGACGACGGACTGGAAGTCCGTCCTACGTTACGCTTTTATCTGCCGCTCGCCTAAGCCAGACATTATGATGCCCAGTTTCGGAAAAGGCAAACGCCTTTAAGATACACCCTGCCGTACCGGTCGATGCGATCAAATGGTTCGACCCTTGAGAACGCGTCGATCCTCGGTGGGTTCGGTCAGCGCGAAAGTGACTGCCGAGCTTGCTTCCCGTCGGACAATGCCTTCGAGACCGCCGGGTCGAGCAACAACAGGTCTCTTGCAGACTTCTCGGCAACGTCGTCCCTGGCCTGCTTGGCTTGCCGAATGATCGTGTCATACGAACCGGCTTCCAAGAGCAGCGTTCTGAGCTTCTCGTCACGTTGGATCGCGACAACGAAATCGGCGATCGTTTTCAGCGAAGCGTGTTGCAGACCTTCATTGATCCAACGCACCGCATCGGGATTGTGAAGTTCTTCAAACGCGCTGCCCAATCGAGAGACGGCCCAGAGTGCATTGTCGGCATGCTCGGCCTGCGATTGTTCGAGCAACCGCTGAACGATCTGCCGCGATAGCTCATCACTCTGCTTTTGCACGGCTAGCGCCGTCAAGAAATCACATCGATATCGCTCATCGACGGCGTCGGCAAGTTCCAACAGCACGATCTCTCGCCGCTTCGGATCGACCTGCATCGCGGAGAGTCTTGCGCTCATGAGAGCGAGACTTTTCAAGCGATCCATGCGGGGCAATCGACAAAGCACGACCACGATCTCGTCGAGCACGCCGCTTGCCTGAAAGACCTCCATGGCATCCTCGCTGTTGACCAGCATTGGCACTGTCGATTTCAGCAAATCAACATCCATGTTCTCGAACCGCTTCAACAAGGCCTGTGTTCGCGAAGCCTCTCGGATGGAAGTCAGAAACGCTGAAACACGCAGCAGTCGAACAATTGCGTCGCGATGCAGCGTCGAGTCTTCGATTTCCTGAACGCAATCCCAAAGCTTAAGAATCGTTTCCGCGGCGCCCTTCACGTCCAGCGTGGCGAAGACATTTGATTTGATCAGCGACGACAAGTACGCCCGCTGGAACTCCGGAGCGTCCAGACGTCGACTTGCTTCGATAAGCATCGAAAGACGATTGGCGGCGTCCAACTGCGCGACGACAGTGGGGTTCGCAAGTGCTTGACCAAGCAGTTGCCCTTGCTGAGCCGCATCGTCGACTTGATCAATCAAGGGCAGCAACGTATCGATATGCAAGCCGCTGTTGGACAAGCCTCCGCCAACAACAAGCCGCAGGGCTCGTGTCATCATTGTCTGTCGCGACGACGCGTCGACCTGTTCGCCGATGGCATTCAAAAACGACGCCAGCATCTCCCGCTGAGCCAACATTTGAACCACCGCCGGATCAGCGAACAACAAATCGGCCAGCCGCGATCGAACCGCCGAATCAGCGAACTCGCCAAGGATGTCGGGCAACAGACCATGCCTGCCGTTTGCGACAAGAATACGAATCGACGGATTGTTGCTGAACAATGTCAACGCATAACTCATCCGCTCTTCATCCGAAAGCTCAGTTTGGAACCGAAGCATCGCGTCCAAACTGTCGTTTCGAATCATTGATGTGATCATCGCCGGCGAGAAAAGAAGCATCGCGGTCGTTTGCGTTTGCCATTGACTGTCCAGATCCAAACCGACACGGCGCACCAAGTCGCGCAGCGCTTGGGGGCTCTCGAAATCGGCAAGGAACGTTGCGTCTTTCAACAATGAAGATAGCCAGATGCTTCGCATGGTCGGGTCTGCCTGAAGCGAAATCAAACGCTCGACGACCGGCATCCGCCCCTGATACACAAGAGTATCAAAGGCTGCTTGCCGGGCCGTGGGCTCGCCATCGCGAAACTGCAGAATCAGGTCACGCACATCAACGGAGACGCCGGGAACGATACCATATTCAAAGTCGCGAAGAATCATCCGAGCACGCAAGCGTACCTCCGCATCCCCGAGTTCAGCCGCTTGGCGGAGGTGAACTTGGGCGTCCTCGCCAGCATTCCACAATTGATGAAGGCATGTTCGCGTTGCTGAAATGTTGCCGCGGAAAGGTCGCCAACCCAGCGTAGAATCTGTTCGCGATCCGCCGATGTCGCGGACTGAACGTTTTCCTCCGCCTGAACCGAAACCAAACAGAAGCTCAAGCCAGCCCAAGCCGCGATCCATTTGTTCGTTCCAATTCCAATCACACGCTTTGCAACCTTTGATCGTCCGCGACTCAGACGAGTCGCATGAAATGAGATGCCGTAAGCCGGTCCCGTGAGACCGTCTTCGCTTCATTATGACGCATTGCCCGGGCGATAATTCCAAAAAGCGACGGATTTGGGCGAAATTACGCTGGTTGGTAGTCGAAGTAGTTGTGCGATTTGATGACGTTCGCCACCGATTCGGGTACCATCGTCTCCCAGGTTTGATCCCCTTTCTTGATCTTACCCAGCACTTCGCGTGAGAAGATGCTCAAGCACTGCTCATCGTAATTATCCAAATCGTTGATGCCCCCTCGATCACGCAAATAGCCGTACAGCTTTTGAAGTTCCGGCTTGATCTCGAGGTTATCGCACGTGGTCAACTGCCCCGTTGCTTGATCCTTCAAAGGATAGCAATAAATCTTCAGGTCGTTCTTGAACAAACGGCCAAACGACTCCAGGATGCCGCCGTCCAGATCGCGGTAATACTGCTCGTCGAACAGGTCCGACAGACTGGCCGCTCCCATCGTGATGCCAATGCTCTCTTTCGTATACCGCGAAAGGTACGCGGCCAGACGGAAATATTGAAAGTAATCCGAAATCAACACGGTCATGCCGCATGCGGACATCACGTCGGCGCGGGCGAGAAAATCACGCAGATCGATTTCGCCTTCGGCCTTCAAGTTACGCATGGTGATCTCCATCACCTGAACGACTTCCTTCCCTTGAACGGCCGGCAATTGCTGAAACTTTTCGTGGGCGCATCGCAACATGTCCAAGTTCACCTTGCACACCGGACGAAAACTTCCGCGTTCAACAAGGATCGGCTTGCGATAGAAAAATTCCGACGGTTGCAACACGTCACCGTTGGCGGCGAACATTGCCGCACCGCTAAGTCCCAGTTCGACAAGCTTGAGACTCATCAAACGATTGTCGACGTGGCGGAACGCGATGCCGGAAAACTCGATCATGTCGATTTCGATTCGCGAAGTCGAAAGCCCATCCAAAAGCGAATCGACCAATAACTCGGGTTCGTGATGTAGCGTGAACGCGCCATAAATCAGATTCACACCGACGATACCCAATGCCTCTTGTTGCAACGCCGCTTCGTTGTCAAGCATCCGCACATGGATGATAATCTGGCTATCTTCATCCCGCGGGTGGGCCTGAAATTTGATCCCGATCCAACCGTGGCAATCGTTCGTCCCTTGAAAGTTTCGCGCGCTCACCGTGTCCGCAAATGCAAAGAAGGCGGTCGTGTCGCCGCGAACGTCTCTTAACCGATCCAGATTCAATCGGTGTTCGTAGTCCAACATTGCTTGCAAACGCTCACGGCAGACGTAGCGGCTGGCCCTGCCATAAATCGCGTCGCTGACCTTCATGTCGTAAGCCGACATACTCTTGGCGATCGTTCCGGCCCCGCCGCCGACGCGAAAGAACCATCGAACCACTTCCTGCCCCGCACCAATCTCAGCGAAGGTGCCATAACGACGCGGGTCGAGATTGACCGCCAGCGCCTTTTGATGGGTGTCCATGGAATCCGAAGCCGACGGACTGACTCTCGATCGCTGTTGTCCCAAACGCATCTGACGCTCCACTTCTTGACGATCCGAAAAACGTTGTCAATGGTGCGTGGTCTGAAACGATGACTTCGCGTCAATTGAAGCGAGGGCATCATTCCGGAACACGCACGTATAATAGCGCCGCTCCGCCCGTCGTCGCACACGATTATTCCTTCCGCACAACAAAATAAGGCGACTCGCAACATTGCATGCAAATCCGTTATTTCCTTCGGCGCAAGGAATACTTGTCAAACGATACCAAAAAAAGTTGCTTGAAGGATAGAGAGTTGAAGCGTTGTTCTCGTTAAATTTTCGCAGCGTGTCGACTCACCACAACCGCCGATCCGTACTCCTCACGCGGACGCAGATTTGAAGGCAAACACAAACCCCTTAACCGTCCCCAGCGGCTTCGAATCGAACGATAGCATGCCCCAAGCATATTAAGCGAATCAAGCTCAGCCTGCGTCACTGGAAACAATTCTTCCCCTGCCGATCGCTCGGAACAACCCGGAGCATCGGTGGACTCGTTCTCGCGATTTTGTAGCTGTCCTACCAACTTTCTCGTCCCCGTTGACCGTACAACGTTTCGATCGGCTCCCGAGATTGATGCATTCCCAATTGATGCGCGTACGTTGCGCGTGCGATCGGACTCGAACAAGACTCACGCAAATCGAAGGCGTTCGATGCGCGCCAGATCATGCCCACGGTGCGCTCACACAAGCGGAGCGGAATCGCGAACGCAGCCTCAGCCGAAAGTTGCCGCGTGCAACTCGGATCGATAAACTGATGCAAGACCTTTACGAACTGGATACGCTTCCGCCGCTTCCGACCGATCGGAACTGTTCGCCAGCACGGGAGGAGGCGGCCCAACGTGTTTCGGTCGATTGAAACCTTTTACCGCGTCCCCCATGAACGCGGGTGTTACCCGAGTTGCCAATGTACGACGTGCGCGATCACAAACGATCGCCTCAACCACTGAGTTCTACTTTTCACTTCTCGCTGGCTGCATTGGTGATAGGCGGCATCGCGTTCGCACTAGCGCGATATGGGGTGCAAGGGCATTCCCCACGTTACTCATTTCGATTGCTGTTGGCTCGTTCTCCTGGATCATTTTGTCAGACTTCTGCCCTCGCTTGCTCACCGCGATTCTAATTCCTGATTTGACATTGAAACGCTTTCTGGTACTTATGTTTGCGGCTGGAGTCGGTGCTGGCCTTGGCACGCCTGTCATTGACGCGTCCAAGGATCTCGATGTCAGGTCTGGCGTTTTGCATACAACACAGCAGAACGACAATAGGAACGAAGTTGGCAACACGCGAGTACCTGAAGACGGCGGATAACCAACGGATTCACACGGCGGGGCGGTGGGCAGCTTCACAAATGGTCGCGGAAGTCCCGCCACCCGGTGATTCTGACCATTCCGATCGGCTCACATGGTCGTTGCCAGTGAGCTCATGCCGATGGTGCGCTGTCAAAATCGGAGCGAGGATCGTGATCGAAGACTCAGCAAAACGTTGGCGCAGACGACTCGGATCGATACACTGATTCAAACCGACGACGAACGGGAAACGTTTTCCCCGCTGCCGCCGACCGATCGGAACCAATCGGTGCATCGGAGGACTCGTCGCCGCGATTTGGTAGTTGGCCTACCAACTCGCTCGTCCCCGGTGACCGAAGCCGTTATTCCGATAAATACAATCTGGACTAATCATGACAAGGCTATTACTAATCTTATCTCTTTCCTGTGCCGCTTCAGCATCTGGCGAATCTCTGAATGATCGCCTCTCGTCCATCAAGTTCGTTGGTGTCGATCAAAATGAATCGCAAACGGCTTTCACGCTTCACGTCTACACAGAGGAGCAGTTTCAGGCGAACGTTGTGAAATATAATGCAGCCGAGAGGGAGAATGCTTCCTTGAAAGCGAAACTTTCGGCGTTGAGATCGAGAACCTTAGACAGCAATGATGCTCAAGAATTGAGAGAAGAGTTGAGGTTGCGATCAACCATTCCGAAGTCCGAAAGGTTGGACACGACGTTCGTGACACGAATCAAACTGCATAGAGTAGTGTCCTGTGGATCCGACTTCATAGCATTGAGCCCGATCGATCTCCCGACCACTGAGATTTTAGTCCCGACGGATAGAATTTTGCGTATTATCTATGCTAGAGACTCTAAACTTGTTGATGAAACATCGAACAACCCAAAGATAGAAGCGACGGAATAACCAAAAACCAAACCAAACCAAAACCAATTAGGCTTTGACATCGCGACCAGTGCGGAAGATTGTCGGCGGGGTTGACGGGGGAGCGAAGAGAAGAGGGTGGCCTGGCTTTTGATGAGCCGATGTTCAAGGCCTTTGTTCAAGAAGCCCGGAACCGACCGGACAGGTTCGATATGGGTGTTCGTCTTGGGCAGGACCGCTTGAGGGAGCGGCGATGCGATTGCTTGCCGCGTGAGGGTGGCCGATTCCGCGAAGCGGTTAAAGCAAGTAGAACGCGGCAACGCCACCAGCGGCTACGATCTGTGATCCCTTCGGGATCGGTGCGGTGGTGTATCGACGAAAGGCGATTGCATGCGTCAATCCGGTTTGTGAATCGTCACTCACGGGCGTTGTCGTGTTGAAAGAATCGAATTCGATCGGTCGCACAAGACGGATTGCGTGCTCGGTCGCCCCCTCCCGCTTGTTCGCCTAAGACGGCGAACAAGCGACCTCCCCCTTTGGCTTCGCCAGGTGGAGGTGGTCTGGTTCGCTGGGCGATTGGGGTTGCGCGGGGATTCGATTACGAGCACGGTGATAGCAACAACCTCCCCGGGCGCAGCCAAGGGGGAGGTCGGTGATTGGCCCTAAAGGCCAATCACCGGGAGGGGCTACGTGAGTCAATCCGGTTTGCCAAGCGAGCCTGATCGATACCAGGAAGCGGTTAAAGATCGTCGCCGGTGGTGGCTGGGCCGCAAGAACTGGTTGTTCCTGGGGAGCGTCGGTTCAAGCTATCGCACGGCGCGACTAATGACGCTCGTCAGCATTGCGATCCGCAACGACTTGGATGTGAAGGCATATTTAGAAGCCATCCTCGTTCGTCTCGTCGGCGGCGACACCGATTACGAGTCAATGCTGCCGCACGTCTGGGCTGCTGCACTTTCCGGGCACATCCGAGCCCATCGCCCAACGCCCGCCCCACTCTAAGCAATTCCATACGGCCACCCTGGGCGATTACTTTGCTTGTGCCTGTTATAGGAGATTAGCACTCGTGATGGAGTTTGCCAGAAACCGAACGGCGAAGGTCGGATGATGAGACGAACGATTAATTCGTGGTAACGCGGTCTTCGAACGCTGTTGAGGCTGAGATTTGTAAGGGGATCAGGTTTCCGGCCTTGCAGTTTATTGTCGATCGCCTGACCTTCTCGGTGACGGGGCGATCGTGTTCAGTTATGGCAAACAAGTAAGGGGCATCTTGAGGATCGTGGGTCCAGAGAACTGGTCACCTGGACGAGCAATCGCGTGGGTGTAGCGATGCTGTGGCTGGCGTTTGGAATCACTTGGCCCGCCCGATTGACGTAGGGACAGTTTGTATTTGGGTATAGATCAACAACGTATTGAGGGAACTTTCGAGTCTGGAAGCCTGTCTTAGATGGGGGCTGGGAGTGGAGGATTTGCAGCGACGGGTGGGGTTGCGATGGAACGGCGGTCGTTTCAACAACGAAATTCAGCGCGGGGACTTAAAAAAGACAGGGGTGACTTGAATCAATGCCAATACGTATCCGATGTACCAAGTGCGGTTCGACGCTGCAGATTCCCGATTCCGCTCGGGGTAAACGCGTTCGCTGCAGCAGTTGCCAAGCGACTTTGCAGATTCCCGCTGGTGGTGCTTCCGCCTCTGCGGCGACTTCGGCATCCGCGCCGTCCCCAACATCGGCTGCTGAGAGACCGGGGAGTCCGTCGGTGTCGGGGGGATCGATTCAGGTAAAGTGCCCCGGTTGCAAGTCACCTTTGAAGCTGCAATCGGGATTGGCGGGGAAAGTTGTCCAGTGTCCAAAGTGCCAAACGAAGCTGAAGGTTCCGGGAGGTGAACGGACTACGACGCCAACGCCGAAACGGACAGATGGCCCTGCCGTCTCTGCGAGTCCCGCATCCTTCTCCGCCCCCTCCTCGGACCCGTTTGGAGGAGACGACTTCTTTGCCGACCTTCCTTCCTCGTCGGCTCAAGCTCCTGCTGGTGGCAACGATATGTTTGGTGGTTTACCCGCCGCTGGCGGAGGTTCGGCGGGGGGAGGCTTCGCAGGCGGTGGCGGCGGTTTTAAGGCATCGGCGAATCCGTATGCATCGCCTGTTGGAGGCGGCGGGTTTTCGAGCGGTGCGGGTCGGCTTCCCAGCGGTCGGACGGCGACGAACTACGCTGTTCCCGCAGTGCTGATGATCATCTGGGCTTTGTTGGTCATCGGAGTGGGGATTTTTCAATTTGTCATGATCGGGATTGCTTTGGGATCGGGTGAAGTCGATTTTGAACGCATCGACAAGGCTCGATTTGCCGGCCAAATGTCTGGTCGAGCGCTTGCTTTGATCCTGCAGATATTTGTCATTCTTGGCTCGGTTGCTATGATCAAACGCAACAACCACAGCATGGCGAGGACCGCGGCAGTCATCACAGCGATACCGTGCTTCGGCTGCCTAATCTTTCCAGTCGGAATCTGGGCATGCGTCCTGCTTTTCGGAAAAGGTGCCGAACGCGATTTTAGCGATTAGGCGATTCTCTGACGCATCGTTGATCGCATTCAGGTATAGTGGTTTGCTTTCGCCACTTGTTCAATCGCAAGTTGGAAGCTTACGCCAATTGTTTCCCGGTCGGTCCGCATCGCTTTGCCGGAGGAATCCATGAACCGAATGTCAAAACTGGGTCTCTTTCCTCTTCTTGTTCTGTTGTGCGCGATGGTCGCCGAGATACGAGGCTGGAACGCGAGGCTATCGGACGGTTTCGATCATGCTCGCGACGCGCGAAGTTGGTGTCCAGGCCACGAGCAATCAATGTTCATCGTGCCGCATTTGGTGTCGCATGCCGCCGATCAAGGAGACGCGTCGCATCGGAATGCTCTCATGCTCGACGGTGACTGGGTGCCGGAGGATACGCATCGGATCGATCACCGCCAGCTTCCTCGCGTGCCGGCGGAACATGTTGTTATAAGCGATGTCAAAGGTGTGAAGGGAGTCAATCAGCACAACTATCTGGCGTTTCATGATGGCCGTTATTTTGCAATGTGGAGCGACGGTCCAGGGATCGAAGATCGAGTTGGGCAGCGGATAAAGTTCGCGACGAGCGTCGACGGGCTCGATTGGTCGCAGCCAAGTTTCTTGTCGCCTGAGCCTCCCGCATCGGGTCCCGATTCACCGCACTACGGGACGCGGACGGATAAGGGGATGCGTTGGATCTCACGCGGCTTCTGGCAACGCGATGGTGAGCTGTTGGCGCTCGGTGCCCTTGATGAGGCGGCGGGGTTCTTCGGCCCTGGGCTCGAGTTGCGTGCGTTTCGGTGGATGGGAAGCGATTGGGAACCTGCGGGGCAAGTTGCGGATAATGCGATCAACAACTTTCCGCCGAAGAAGATCGAGTCGGGGGAATGGATGATGTCGCGTCGGACTCACGATTACAAGAAGCGCGGAGTCGACTTTCTTGTCGGCGGGGTTCGAGGGATCAACGATTGGCGATCTTACCCAGTGCTGGGGACGAACGAAGCATTGAGCGCCGAGGAACCGCTTTGGTGGACGCTTCCAGATGGACGGCTGGTTGCGATGTTTCGAGATAACCGAGGGAGCAAGTATCTCTATCGTAGCGTCTCCGATGATCAAGGCCGCAACTGGACGTCGCCGGTGCGAACAAACTTCCCTGACGCAACTTCAAAACTGTTTGGTTTGCGGCTGTCCGATGGGCGGTATGTCTTGATCTCCAACAGTAATCCTCGAAAACGCGATCCGTTGACAATCGCGATCAGCAGCGACGGACTTGTCTTCGATAAGTTGGCATGGTTGGTCGGCGGTCGGCGTGTCGATTACCCACACGCAATCGAACATCAAGGTTATCTGTTGGTCGCTTTCGCTGGTGGGAAGCAGACGGTCGAACTGTTGCGGATCAAGGTTGCGGATATGGATGCGATCTCCATGCCACCGTCGGTACTGCGCGACTCGGCTTAAGGCGATGAATGTCGCTCGGTGGCCCTCATCGAGACACTCGGCGAGGACCGCCAAGCAACTTATTGATCGACCGCACAAACGCGCTTATATCAATGATGAACGCGTTTGATGTTATCTTGCGTCAATGTTTTTCATTTGATCTTCCGACGTGGTCGCGCTAGGACGATCGCTTCGTTTCCGACTTGCGGTCATCTTTAAGAAGCTTCATCCAGCTCTTCGCCCGTTCCAAGCCAACCTCGACTGCTTCGGCGACGGCTTCCGACTTACCTTGCCAATGAAAACCCACAGTGGTCCCATCGCGCGTCAGCTCAACATCTTTCATCATCTTCGTTAACGCCGACCTTCCGTCGGCCCAGAGCGTTTCATAGGCGATCAGTCCTTGCAGTACTTGATGCATTTGTTCAGCCACGGATTCATCCCGAGCGACGAACTTCGCCTGTTCGTAGAGCTTGCCATCATCCTGTTTGCCGAAGGCCCAGGTGATGCGTTGATGCTGTGCCAACACGGGCATTGCCACGGGATGATCTTTAAGTTGCTTCAAGTCGATGGCCGCGCCGTAGATCCATGCCGACTGTGCCTTCTCGGTCAGCAGCGGCGACTTTGCGTCGGCCAACGACGGACTGTTACCCGACAGCAGTTTGAGCGTCGTCTTTGCATTCTCGACCGACGAAGCTAGAAGAATCGTGTCGTCATCAAGCAGGACGACCGTCATTTCCTTGTCGCCCGACGGACTTCCCTTTGGCTGCTCCTCCAACAGGATCGTGTGCAACATCTCACAGTCATGTTCGGTCGTACGGTGTTCGCGAGATTTTCGCAACATCGTTTCGACCTTGTCGCGATCATAATCGGCCTGAATGAGGACGGTTCCCGTGTACTGCTTGTAATCGCGGCTGAACATGGTTGCCGACTTCAAGTCCTTCGGCGGATTGATTCCATATCGCTTCTTCATCCAGCCTTGAATCGCTTGAGTGACTTGCGGTTTCTCGTCGCGCAACGTTTTAAGAAGTTCTGACTGTCCAAGCGCTTCGTAATCGACGTGGATAACCCACTTCGCATCGGCGGCAACGTGCGTCGGATCGAGCGGAGCACTCCACGCGGCGGTTCCCGGCAACAACAGAAACACGATGGCGGGCAGCAACGCGAAGGATGAACGAATTGAATGCAACATGATCGGCAACTCCTTGAGTTCAGGTGGAAGAATCCCAGACGGGACAAATTCACACCACGACGCCGCAATCGGCGCGCCGAATCAACCGCGGGAGTCATGCGGCATCGATTCTTAACTCCAATCGTTATCGGGCAACTGCTCCTGCAATTCCAGCCACAATGCTTCGGCTTCGGATAACTGATCAACGAGACTCTGGATTTGATTATGCAGTTCCAACGCTTCGTCGGGGTTCGTCGATTCGAGCAGCCTGCGATTGATGGTGTTCTTCTCGTCATCCATCCGCGCGATCTTTTTCTCCAGGTTGCTGATTTCCTTGCGCAGTTTGCGTTCATCCTTGCGGTCGGCCCGAGGATCGACCTTGGGTTGCTTTCCGCTTGGCGGCCCCGCTTTGGATCGCTTGGCGCTGAGTTCGCGTTCACCTTCGTCAATCTCCTTGTTCACGGCGTATAAATAAGATTCGTACCCACTGCCGTAATTGCGGACGCGTTGATCGCGAACTTCGATCACGCTGGTGGCGATGCGTCGCATGAAGTGTCGGTCGTGACTGGTGAAAATAACCGTTCCTTTATACGCCAGCAGAGCGTTGGCCAACGCATCGACCGTTTCGACATCCAGGTGGTTGCCCGGTTCGTCCAGCACCAGGATGTTGTAATCCCCCAGCAGCAAGCCGGCCATGCATAACCGAGCCCGCTCGCCTCCGGACAAGACGGCGATCTTCTTCTTCGTGTGCGAATCGCGAAACAGCAGCGACCCGGCCACGGCAAGGATCTGTTGATGCGTTGTTCCCGGCAGCGCTTTCGATTCCAGATATTCAAGGACGGTCCAGGACTCGCTGAGACTCGTGTAAACGTGTTGCGCGTAGGTGCCGATTTCGCAGCCATAACCCCACTTCACACGTCCTTCAAGCGGATCGAGAGACTTCACCAGCGTTCGCAACAGCGTCGTTTTGCCTTGACCGTTGTCGCCGACGATGCCGGCGCGTTCGCCATGTTCGATTTCTATGTTGATGTCCGATGCCACCGTGTGATCGGGATATCCGATGCTCAGGTCGATGCAGCGAACGGCGGTCCCCTGCCGAGGTTGATCGATGATCGGAGCACGAATATGGACGGTCGGTTCGTCCACTTCAATTTCGATCGTCTGCAGTCGTTCAAGCTGTTTTTGCTTGGATCGCGCCTGGCTAGCGGTACTGGCGTTGGCGCGGTTCTTATCGATGAACTGTTGCAACTGCTTCTGCTTTTGCAACACGCTGCTGTTTACACGAAGATCGTGTTCGCGGCGTTCTTCCTGATATTGCAGGAAGGCCTCGATCTTGCCTGGATACATCGTCAGCTTGCCGCGCGTCAAATCAAGCGTTTGATCACAGGTCGCTTGCAGGAAAGCGCGATCGTGGGAGACGATCAAGCACGATGCATTAAAATTGCGCAAAAAGTGCTCCAGCAAAATCTGCGTCCGCACATCCAAGAAGTTCGTCGGTTCGTCCAAGATCAGTAGATTCGGATCATGAAGCAGCAAGGCGGCGAGCTTCACACGTGTTTGCCAGCCGCCGGAAAGCTCCTTGACGGGGCCCTCCAAGTAAGCCCCCTTCAATTCAAATTGACCGGCCACTTCGCCGCATTTCCAATCGGGTTGGCCACTGTCGCGCATCAAGAATTCCAACGCCGACTCGCCCGGTAGGAAAGGGTCGTGTTGACGCAGATAGCCAACTCGCAGATCGCGGCTGGAAATAATTTCACCCGCGTCCAGTTCTTCCTCACCCATGAAAATCCGCAGCAACGTCGATTTGCCCGCGCCATTACGCCCGACCATGCCTAGTTTCACGTTGTCGACGATCGTTGCCTCGGCATTGTCCAACAAGACCTGCTCACCGTAACGTTTAAAACCACCTTGAATTTGAAGCAGCGTACCCATTTGTCCCTATCACAGCCTATCCGTCCACCATTCGCCCTTGCGAAATGGTTTGATATCAGTTCTTTGCGTCGCGATTTGCGACATGCAGCAGGCAGCTTACGAAGAAACCGCCCAACGGGCAACGCCGCAGCCGGATGATGGCGGCCTGAGAAGCTCCGCGCAGCAAAAAAGCCCTGGACCAGCCATCCAGGGCTTTGTTCAAAGATGATGGATCATCTTGCGATGTTGATTATCGCTTGAATAGTCGCGTCGGTTCTTCGGCACGAACTTCCTGCGATAATTTCTCGCTGGTCAATGTTGCCTGGAACTGAACGCTCTCGCTGCCACTGCTTTCCGCAGTCACTTTATAGTCCGCTCGTGCTCCCGGCTCCATCGACTTAATCGGTTCGAAGGTTACTTCCGATCCGTTTCGCTTATGCTTGGTCGGGCCGTTCGCTTCCTTGAACTTCAAACCGTCAGGCAGCTTCGCGACGAGTTGAACGTCGTTATCGGGCGCATCACCTTCGTTCCAAACGCGGATCGTGTAAACGACCTCGTTGCCGCTCGATACGGGATCTTCATCGTCGATCACCATCATTTGCATTGCCGGCAAGCGAACAACGGTCACCTCCGTCATCGCCATCGTCGTCGTTTCGGATCGAGCCTCCGCCTTGTCTTCAACAGCGTCCAGCGTGCATACGTAAGTCGCCTTGATCTTTGAAGGAAGCGTGTCCAATCCACTTGCACGTACCGCATACTCAAACGTTGCCGATTGGCCTGGTTCAAGTCGATCGATCGCAAGATTCTGTTCCTGCGTATCTTCCGGCATGTTCACGTCGCTCGACTTCTGCTTGTCATTCGATTTCTGCTTGTCGCTCGACTTTTGCTTATCGCTCGACTGACTGTCTTCATTCGACGCGTTGCTATCGTTTGAAGCGTTACTGTTTTTCGACTTGTTACTGTCGTTCGACTTGTTGTTCGCGTTCGACGAACCAGAACCTTGCTTGGACTGTTGCTGCGAACTGTTGTCGCTTCGGGCTGCTGCGTCTTGTTGCTGATCCGAATCTTGATCGTCTTGAGTTTCAGCGTCGGAATCTTGTTCCTGATTTGCATTCTGATTGCTTTGCTGATCAGACTTCCGCTCCGAACTATCGTCAGAATTCTGGTTTTGCTGATTCTTGCTCTTGCCACTCGAATCCGAATTTTCTCCGTCTTCGACACTCACGTCGCTCATGTCGACCAAGGTGGCCTGCGCGGGAAGGTGAACCGCAACTTGAACATCTTCAGCGGCCGTGTTCCCCGTGTTCTTAATCGTTGCGGTAAAGCGAGCGATATTGTTGCCGTAGAGTCGGCGGGGAGCATCAAGCGTCGCATCCAAGTCAGCCGCGACAACATTGGTCGTGGTTTGCTTACTACGCGACTGCAGGTCGCTGTTTTCCGCCTTCGCCATGGCACGACTGGAGAACTCGCCCGGTTTGCGTGCATAAACGCGTGCCACGAACTCACGCGTGTCTCCCGCCTTCAATCCATCGACGTCGAACTGAAGTTCGCTGCTTCCGTCGATTGTCGCCAGTCCATCGCCGAGAGAATCGGTAATTTGAAAGGTGCCCACGTCGCCGCTTCCACCATTCTTCACCATGTACGTTAGCTCGATGACGTCGCAACGATTTGCTCGCTTGGGGGCTTTCTTCGTGAGTTCCAATTGAGGTTTGACAACTTCACTCGTCAGGCACAATGCGGGAGAATAGCTCACGACTTCCAAGCAGCTCTTCAGTTGCCCTTCTTCGTCCGCGGTCGCCTTTACTTCCAACGTTCGACTTTCGCCTGGCCCGAGCATCGCAATCGTCATGCTTTTGCCGCTTGAACGTGCATTGCGTTCGCGGGTCGCTTTGCTCTTGTTCCCATCGCTGTTCTGTTTCTGCGACTTGGAGTCTCCTTGCATGGAAACGGAGTCGACGCTGAAGCCTTTGCTCTTTTGCTGTTCCAGTTTGATGTCGTGAAGCACGACGTTGTCCGAAGCGTTGCGAACATCGACAGTGTACGTGAATTGTTCGCCCATGCGGATCTCGCTGGGCAACGATGCGCTCACCTGCAAGAGCCCGTCGCCTGTACGGATTGTTTCTTGTGCCGAGCAGCGGGATGCTGATAGCCCGACTGTGATCGCCGCGACAAGCGCTGGCAGCACAGCCGTTTTCTGTAGCAGTTTTCTCATTGAACTTTTCTTTCACCAGTTTGAGGTTTGAGTCGTCGGAGGCTCTGACATCAAGCTTCCGTCTTCGCTGAACGAGGCCCGCAAACACCGCGCCATCGACAAGATCGATGTCATCGGAGGTCCCCTCAGCGGTGAACCATCCAGCCGATGGTGGGTCAGCGATCAAACTGCAATCTGCTTGAACATTAAAGAGTCGACCGTTGTCGAGGTTGCTCCGCGACGGTCGCTGTGAGTCGTCATCGTTCAAAAGAAGAGCGAAGCAAGACGAACAATCCTCCCGCAATCAAGTCCGCCGTCGTGCCGGGATTGCGTCGGTTCCCGTCGGCCCGCAACCACGTATCGAATTCAATCCAGTGCGAATCCTCGCAGTGAACGCCGCCATTGTGTCGGCATTGATCGGCTCGTTGACGAACGTCATTCGCGACGAGATGACCACATTTACGAGCGATCAGGGAATCCGGTTGTTCAGATAGCAAAATGATCTGGCCATGCGTGATCCCGCGCAGCAGGTCCTTTTGACAGACAATCGCTTCTCGCAAACGTGGAACGACGACATCGAAGAGGTCACGAAACCCAGTCGCGTAAAGGTTGGCGATTTGATCGCGATCCGCCGCCGACTGCATCGCCGCCATCAAGTCAACTTGCGGCTGCGGTTCACGGACATCCAACGATTCGACACTGCCTAGACCTCCGGCGGATGCCGTACGAATGGCCTCGTACACCCATCGACCGTCTTCACCTTCAAGCTGGTTTAAAACCTTGCCGGTTTGAACGCGCAGGTACTCGATCGATCGATCTGCCTCGTTGGCACAGGCTGCTTTGGCCAAGGGGGCCAGAATCAAAGCGATCCCTAAGTTGGCGTTCGACTGGGTGACGCCGCGACTTCGATGGACGAGCTGCCAGACGAGCCGGCCAACGGGTTGTTCGCCAGCATTCGACAGAACGTGGCCGCAAACCGACGCGGCCGCCAAAAAGTCGAGAATGCTGAGATTGTCGAAGGCTTTGCCGGGATAAACGTTTCCCGCTTTGGGAGCCGTCGCCTCCAGAGTGCAAGCCAGGCTGCAAGCTTCGCCAACGGTCAACAATTGGCTCCCTTGCAACATCAAACGATCGCCCTAAACGACGCGAAACAGACTGTCAGTAAAGAAATTGCAACCCAAAATTGAAGGCGTGAATTTCCAGATCGCTAATTTGCCAGTCAAGCTGCGGTGCGGCAAGCCCCTGCAATCCCCCAACGGCAAGTTGGCTGAGATTCAAATTTGTATCGATCTGATCTCCCGGCCGCGCCACACGGCTCCAGTAAATGAATTCGTATCCGGCATGTGCGGACCAACATCGTGTCAATTGATAGCCAATCTGAAAGCCAAGCTGCGGCATGACGCTGAACTCGTCCGATTCGAAGACACCGCGATTGGAATCGAGCACCAACAAGCCGGTATTCGTCGTGCTCACATCGGTTCCAACAGGCAGAGGAACCGTCGTCGTTGTGCGGCCATCAATCGCGACGCTCGAGCGCGTGTTGCCAAGGCCGATCTTCATCAGCAAATCGGCCGACCAGCGACAATGGCGAACGCCGATATCGGTACCCAAGACAAGACTGTTAAACTTGTTCGAAGTGCGAAAGCGATCAAACTCTTCGATCGTCGTCCCTACGGCAAGCCCCAATGATCCGTCGAGCGTTCGTTTGAAATCTCTGACCAGCAACGCCTCATCGAGATTGTGATAGTTGTAACCAGCGAGCAATCGAATCTGGCGGCATGAGTTGCGAGACACGACTTGGTAGGCGACAATTCCCCCACCCTGCATCTCAGAGTCGGATGAAACGGAGATATTGCCTTCCAATACGCCTGGGAAAGCAACCAATTCCGCGTTCGGCCCCGACGCCGCCGGGTCGACGCTGAAGAAAGGGCGAGCAAGAATCGCGGTCGTATCGCTATTGGCGCTGAAGCCATCGGACGCTTCACCGATGTAGTAATAGCTCAGCTCAATCGACTTCAATCCATCGGGATCGAGAATGCGTCCGATCGTGTAGCGACCGCCCGACCGCGTGTCATCGGCAAGCTCTCCTTGGCCGAACAGCACGCGAGTCGATGCTTCACCCAAGACGCCGGCGTCCGTGATCGCGGTCCCTTGCGCACTGCTGGTGACAAGAGCGGGAACATCATATCCCGACATCGTCCACAACAAATAGTCCGCCCGGAACGACCAAGTCGCTTGGCAATACCGACCTCCCGACCCGCAATCGTTGCCGCCGCATTGTGGACAACCGCCATGATATGCGTGCAGTCCATGATCGACGTACCCTACCGGGGCGATCTTGTCGGCATCCTTGGCTCGCGTTGCCGAGGATGTGTAACCGGTCTGTTTGACGGCATGATCGTCGCGTGCGGAGCCGGACGGCGTCTTTGCGTCGTTCCTTCCCACCAAAACGGATCGCACGGATGCCAATGACAGGTCGGGTGGCAAAGTGAACTTCTTTTCTTCGGGCAATGCCTCGGATGCGTCTGAAGCCACCACACGATTTCCATCACCGAAAGGATCGGTCGACGAGGTCTCCCCTTGTGAATCCGGCTTGTCGGCAATCGTCTCTGATTCGCGACGATCTTTGTTCTGAGTTGATGCCCCGTCCCGCAATGGAGGGACGCCGATGCGTCCGTCCGCCTTGCGATATGGTCGCCATTGATCGGCCAGAGTATCCGGGGGGTCGGCGTGCAGCGAGCTTGTTAGTGCCAGTCCGATACCGATCACGATTGCAAAGCTTTGCAACCGGCAACTCAACACGACAACGCGTGAAGCGAAACGGAAACGCGACGCGATGTTTGCAATCATGTTTTCAACACTGCCATTTCGGACCACGAGAGATATAGGTTGCTCGTGCGACACGATACACCGGTGTCGCTGGCGGAGTTTGTGAAAATATGGCGGCACAAGTCAACGTCGACTTTATCGAAAGTTTGAAAATTCGGAATTTTCGTGAGCTTTCATTTCCCATGTCCCGCAGTGGAATGCCAGGTCGCGACAAAGGAATCTCAGCCGCCTGGATCGCTGATTCGTCGCATATCGCGGTGCCTACACCACGAGAGGTGTCGCGAGATTAAAGGAAGATTCATTTCCTTAATTGCCCTCTGGGGTTGCGTTACGCAAGATGATGATCCATAACGGTTTCAGGTGCATTGTTCGTCCGAGCTGCCGAGGAGGCCATCCGATGTCAAAACCCGAGAAGACTGACGGCGAATTGAAGGGCTTGCTTCGCTCGATCTACGGAACCGTTCCGGACCAATTGTTGAACGACTTGCAACGACGGATTGACGCTGCCCAGGAAACGCCGCAGCGGCCGTCATCCTTGTGGTCGCAGTCGGATGTCGTTTTGATTTGCTATGCCGATCAAATCCGTGATAGGGATTGCTCCCCATTAACATCCCTGCGGCAATTCCTCGTCGACTATCAGTTGCAGGGATTGCTTAAATGCATTCATTTGTTGCCGTTCTGCCCCTACAGCAGCGACGATGGCTTTTCCGTTATCGATTACTTAGCCGTCGATCCCAACGCAGGCGACTGGGGCGATATCGAAGCATTGGGACGGTCGTTCGATTTGATGTTCGATTTGGTGTTAAATCATTGCTCGCGGCACAACGAATGGTTCCAGCGGTTCCTTCAAGACGATGCAGAGTTTGCGGACTATTTTGTCACCGCCGATCCAAGTTGCGACTTGAGCCAGGTGACACGACCGCGAAGCCTACCTTTGCTGACACCATTCGCGACGCCATCGGGCGTGAAGCATGTTTGGACGACATTCAGCGATGATCAAGTCGATCTGAACTACGCCAATCCGATGGTGTTGCTGCGAATGTTGGACGTCCTAATCGAATACGCGCGGCGAGGGGCGCGTATCGTTCGTCTGGATGCGATTGCATTTTTGTGGAAGCAAATCGGAACGTCGTGCATTCATTTACCGCAAACGCACGCTATCGTTCAACTGATGCGATTCATGCTCGATCGGATCGCGCCGGGAACCTTGCTGTTGACGGAAACAAACGTTCCACATGCGGAAAATGTCGCTTACTTCGGTGATGGGAATGAAGCGCACATGGTTTATCAATTCAGTCTGCCTCCGTTGCTGCTGGAAGCGGTTTGCAGTGGTGACACGTCGCTGCTGGTACAGTGGTTAAAGACGATTCGACCAACGTACCCGCAAACGACCTACTTCAATTTCACGGCATCGCACGATGGCATCGGGGTTCGTCCGCTTGAAGGGTTGGTTCCGCAGGAGCGAATCGACCGCTTGGTTCTTACGATGCAACGTCGTGGCGGACGCGTCGGGATGCGGCGTCGGGCTGACGGCGTTGACGTTCCTTATGAACTTAATATCTCTTATGTCGATGCGGTAGCGGATGTCGACGAGCTATCACCGCAAGAACACGCTGAACGGTTCTTAGCGACACAAGCAATTATGTTGAGCCTTCAAGGCATCCCCGCGGTTTACTTTCACAGCCTCGTCGGTTCGTCCAATGATCTGGATGCGGTGGCGGCAACGGGCATCAACCGACGCATCAATCGCCATAAATATCAACGGGATGTGCTGGATCGCACGCTTCAAGCAGAATCATCGCGGCAGCGATTGATCTTCGATGGGTACATAAAGTTGTTGCAAGTTCGCACTTCGCAGCCAGCGTTTCATCCAGATGCGGCGCAAGAGATATTGGATCTTCCCACGGACGGATTGCTCGGAATGCGGCGAACCGCCCGGTCCGGTGAGTGTATTGTTGTGGTCGCCAATCTGACAACGCGTGTTCGAAATGCTTCGATCGAGTTTTCAAATTCCAACAGCGCAACGGATCTTCTTTCTTCTGAGATGATCGATCTGACCGAACCGATTCCGCTGAGTCCATTTCAAGTCCGCTGGCTGCTTGTCAACGCAAATTGACACGTCCCGAATGAAGACATCATATCAGACCACGCACGGTATAATCCACCGGAATTCAGTTCAATCGACGATCGAATGATTGATCACGAAGCAGCCGGTCGCCGATACCTCTAACATGTAGCGTGCTCGTAGTTGCCGAGTCGAAACTTGGTTGCAATTACAGTTGGCGCGGACGCTCCTCGAATCCCCAACAAGCGATATTCATATCGTTTGTATCCGCCCAGCCTGTCGCTCATTCGCCGGAGCGACAGGCTGGTTTTCTTATCCGCACAAGACGATCGGATACTCTTTTCTTGTGTCGCCATTGGGCGACAGTTGCCGCAACCTGCCGAAACGGTGTAAGATGAACCTTGCGGAAGGCGGAAACGAAACTCTGTTCGCCCAGAGTGACGACGCCGCAAGATCAACTGGAAGAATTTGACGCAGGACAACATCAAACGCGTTCAATATTGAAATTTGGTGTCGATCACGACCATCAACGTCCAATGGAAATGGCATCGATTCCGGTGGCAAAACATTCAGCGGATGTATCGTGTCGCCTTATTCGCTGACAACGACGAGGAGAATGTATCCATCCTTTATCGCACGCAACCCCTCAGCACAACTCCATGACGACTTTTGATGAAACAACGACCCCCACGGCGCAGCAGCACCGGATATTGATCGCCGATGACCGTGCCGCGTTTTTGCGCACCACCGGCGACCTGTTGCGGAAGGCTGGCTACGATTGCGTGTGCGTCTGCGACGCGGAGGAAGCCATCGTTCGTCTTCAAAACGAACAGTTTGATCTGGTCCTTTCGGATTTGAATATGCCGGGCAATCTGAAAATGGAATTGTTGCACTACCATGCGCGCTGCCATGCACCGATTCCCATTATTGTCGTCACCGGCGACCCGAGCTTGCCCACGGCGATCGAAAGCATCCGCTTGGGCATCAAGGACTATCTGCTCAAGCCTCTGAACTTTGAAGAACTGCTGACGTCGGTTCGTCGAGCCCTCGATACCTCGTCCGCGAACCCGCACGCAGAACAAACCGTTGCAAGTTCCGCCAGCAGTCGTCGCGTTGAACTTTCTTCGAGAACGATTGGTCGCGGCCGACAGATCAACGAACCAAGCGAGACAACCGACGGGACGGCAACCACGGATACAAACGTCCTTGTTTCCGGGGAGCCTGAAATTTCAACGGTCGAAGAATCCGCTAACTTGGATCCTTCTGCAACTCGACAACAGGCGATGCGACAAGCCGAGTCGGAATATCTCACCAACCTGATTGCGAATCACGGCGGGAACGTCTCCGAAGCGGCACGTCAGGCCGGGCTCTCGCGACAAGGACTTCACAAGCTGTTGAAGGCGCACGGAATTCAAGCTTCCGATTTCCGCTAGCCAAAGTCGTCTAGCGAGGACTCGTTTTGCGAGAATTCCGGACGTTCATTTCCCCGCGCGAACGCGAATGTATTCCGTCGACAATTTGCCCGAAGCAAGCTCTTCCGCCTCGACTCGCCACAGCCCCGTGCGATCATTCGGGGCGACATCGATTGTCAGCGAAAGCTCGCCATTGGCCGCTCCATAGTAGCCGCTCCCTTCGACCTCGCGGCCTTCAGGATCAACGATTGATAACCGCACCGGAACGACAGCGTTGATATTATCGTTTCCGTCGGTGATTTGAATGCGTATCGGGACGCTGGACCGACGCTCCGCCTCCTTGGGCACCGTCAATTGCACCTGCTGAATCGGTCGCTCGGTGATCATCAACAACTTGCCATCACAGGGACCCAAGTCAATCGGAACGTTCAGATGCTCCGCCTCCAAGATTGGGGCGATTTGACGTTGAGATGTCAAATCATAGACGAATCCTGATTCACGGTTGAGCAGCACGTTGGCTTCCGAAGGGAGGCCGTCTTCCATGACCAAGCCGTATCCGCCGACGTAATTCCCAAACTCGCGGAGATCGTTGACCGCGAAGACATAGTCCGTCGATTCAAATTGACGTCGTCGCGTGACAACATTTGCGTTTGTCGAATCGACCTCTCGCTGGTACCGACTGTCAAGCCAGTTCCGCAAATCCGCGGCGGCATCAAGCAATTGCTTCCGTCCCGCGTCGGCTTGCTTTTCACGATTGAAACGAGCGATCACTTTGTCGGGCTTGATTTCAGGGCAAACATCGGCGTCGGCAATGATCAAACCGCCATCGGTCTGAAACTGCTTGATCGCCGCAACGGCGGATTGCGTCAGAACGTCACAATCGGCCAGCACTAAGACCTTCGCGCCTCGCAAACCACCGGAGAGCAAAGATTCTTCGTACATCACACGTGGCTGCAGTTGAGCGTACATCAAGACGTGATACAAATCGCCCGCCCACGTGTGATTCCAACCGTAGGTGCCGCGTCGGGCAAACATCTGCGAAGTGAAGCTTTCCAAAAAGACAACATCCGACGCCGCATCGGGAATTTGCCGCAATGTGGGTCCCAGCGGAACAACAACATCGCGAACCAATCGCCTTAGTTCATGCTGCGTGTTCGGATTCGTATATCGATACGCACTGGTCGATTCATTCTCGACCAACGATTGCCAACCGTGATACATAATCCCCTGAATTGGCCGAGCAATCTTCCACCAGAATGCTTCACGCAGATGCATCGGAGCGACGGTGATATAGGCGGCGTCGGGATCTTGATCGACCCAGGGGGACGCATTTTCGGGAGCGGACGCATCGATCGGAGCGGTCTGCGATCGATACCAGATCAACTGGGTCATTTTCATCACTTGCTGTTGTTTCCCACCGACGCGAGCCATCTCGAACAACTCGTCAGCGCAAAGCCCGATGCGAATCGGGTCGGGATAGCTGTATGTCCAGTGCGATAGAACGTCGACATTGCCGCCGCTGCCACCAAGGCTGGGAACGCGACAAGCCGGATCGTAGAAAGTCCAAAAGTCCTTCCGTTTGATGTGTTGCTTCAGACCTTCGTGCAACTGAGAATTCAAACCATTCCATCCGTCTCCCGACTTCCAAAACCAACGCAGATACTTCAGGATCGGATCGTCGTCGGAGATCACACGATTCTCCGGAAAGCGCTTCAACTGTTTGTAATCAACCCCATTCTTGATCGTCACCTCCAACGGAATCGGCGAACCGGAGATCTGCTTGTACGCTTCCACCTCCAACGGATGAAACGACACTTGAGATTCGCCGCGAACCTCCGAATGCAGCAGCGCCGCGGCAAGTGCTGGATGATCGCCATACGCCCGTCCCATCATCGCTCCCGTGTTGAAGCAGAACGCTTGCACATCGGGAAAAAGACCGCTGACATCTTCGCGTCCGTAATGCTTGCCGTTGCGGTCAATCCGCTGAAACGGTTTTCCCACTTCAGCGGTTCGTAGCCAGTGGCCCGGCGACAACGACGCAACCACCTGAATGTCATTCTCCAACGCGATGTCCAGCATATTGCGCGACTGACGCAATGTTTCGTCGTCGGGAACCGCGCGATCTTGCTGATCCCAAACGCTTTGATAATCGGTTCGCAGCCCCAGACAATGTGTAAATCCCAGATCCTTTAGACGTGGGATTTCCTCAATGACATTGTCGACGCCACCAATTCCCCACATCACCACCGGCATACGATGCGGCAGCGGGCGACGAACGATCACCACCGGAAGTTCTTGCGCGGTGCGATAACCTTCCGAATCTTTTCGCCAAGCAACCAATTCGGTTTCGACCGAAACGGTGTATTCGCCCGGTTTCAACGATGTGTCAAATGGGAACTCGACACGATGCTTCGCTCCGGCTGCAATCTCGGGCAACGGTATCGCCTTCTGTTGTTCCTCGGGAAGTCGTGCAATCAATGTGGAGGCGGAGAGCGGTTTCGACGTTTGATTGACAACATCGCCCACGATCATCGCTGAACCATTCATTCGAACGAAAACAAATCGATTCGACTGGGGATGAAAGACGACTGGTCGAAAATCGCGAACTCCTCGCGTGATGCGAACCTCGTCGATCCAGCCAGGAAACCCGTTGTAATTCGATCCCAATCGGTCTCCGATCGACAGGCTGCGTGTTGCCGGCCACATCGGTCCAGCACCGGACTTCGTGACGCGATCCACGATTGAGCCATTCAAATAAAAGGTAACCGTACCGACCGCATCGTAACTGACGGCAAGATGTTGCCATTTCGGCAGCAGCTCAACCGGTTTGCTGAACCAAGTTTCGGTTCGCTCCCCCAACCCGATCGCCAATGTGATTTGCCGACTCTTCCCGATCGCAGCACTCAGCGACCACATGAAGCCCCGATGCTCAACCGGCACGTACTTGGAATCCATCAAGACGGGACGAATTTCGTTCGGGAATGCATCACCCGATTTCGGCTGAATCCACATCTCCAACGTGAACGGGCTTTGCGGCGACAGTAGCGGCGATTGCTTGACATGGATGCCGTGACTTTCGTCGGAAACCGGAAACCCAATGCCGCTTTCCAAACAGCCGCCGTACTTGCCGTCGGCGCTGAATTTCGCTCCCCGCGCATCGCCGTCTGTTCATGCGAAGAACTGTCTTTCAAGAAGGCATCGCCGTCACCATCAAACTTCCAGTAACCCAATACATCCGAACCGCTCGCGGCGTCGTCGGTGTACGGCTCCCACCACGCGGACGAGAGTTGCTGCGCATCGCATACAGATGCCAATAGTCCAGATACAAAGCAAACGATCCATCCCGCAAAAAACTTGCATGCCATTCTAGATTCCATTTGAAAGGCGTCCGAGGTGCCTGATCAATTCGCATAACGCCAATGCGTTATGAAAGACGAAGTCCAACGTATGCGTCGCGTGGTCAGAAATGAGGTGATTCGCTTCATTTGACGCGAAGGCAACATTTCGGACGACGCACGGTATAAGTTCGCTTCATTCTGATCACGAACGCGCGATCGTTCAATGGCATCGATCAGCCTTGTCCATCGCACCGTTTCCCGAACATCTTTTGCAGGCGTTGCATACAGGCATGCACTTCCCCCGTGACGGCTTCGAAGGAAGCAAACCGACCGCAACCATTTCTTCGGCCAATTGAAGAATTGTTCGCTCGCTGAGATTCCGTTCGTACAACAACATCAGCCGTCGTTCGACCAGATCGCTGACCGTGCGTACGTGTTCGTTGCCAATGATCGTCCGCACAACGGAAATGGGAATGTCGGTACCGGTCAGCAACTCGTTCGACCGTTCCTTCTCCGCCCCCACCGAATCGATCACATCACGACAGTCGCTGCATCCTTTGAACGGACGATCGCGTCCATTGTCCTCAATCGAGAACGACAGACGCTCAGCCAGCCACTGGACCGTCTCTTCCGCCAAACTGCGGCATGTCGTCAGCTTGCCGCCGATGATCGACAACATTGGCCACAGTAGAACCTCATGTTCCTGCAGAATATGATTGCGCGTCACCGAAGCGGCCGACTGACCGGCTTCTCGGTACGGCAGCGGTCGGACGCCGCAATAATGGCAATCAACGTCTTCTCGCTTGAATGCCGTTTGCGGAAAGATTGTGTTGATGACCGACACCAAGTAATCGATCTCGGCATCGGACGCACTTGCCACCGCCGGGTCGTCGTCGAAGAAGATGTCGGTCGTTCCAATCAAGCAGCAATCGCCGAACGGGAGCAAAAAGACGGGCCGGCCATCTTCCGCTTCGGCGTAGACCCCACCATTTCGCAGCAACTGTTTCAACTGCGGATGAAACGTAATCAGATGGCTTCCCTTGGTCCCTCCCATCAGTCGCCGAGACGCCACATTGATCGTTTGCAACGTTTGATCCACGTACGCCCCGGTGGCGTTGACGACCGCTCGTGGCGTGAACGTCCGCGATTTGGCCGACGGATAGGGAAGCGAAGGTTCCGCGACGATCACGCTCCCCTCGCGACGGGCATCATGATAGGTCAGCAATTCAAAATGAACATCATGCTGTCGCGCCAGCGCTTCGCAATCCTGGATCATGCCGACGACAAAGCGTTCGGGAAATCGAATCTGCGCATCGTAGTAGGATGCCATCCAGCGATACCTTTGCGGGTCGACGGGCGGGACTTCGGGATCGGTGAACCGGCGGCTACGATGTTTCGGCAGCGTACTGGCGCGCGCGAACAGATCGTACATCGTTAGGCCCGCTTGCACCAACCAAGCACCTCGTGGCGTGGCATCGGACTGTTTGATGGGCCAGCCAAGAAAGTTCCGTGTCGCTGTCGCGGCCCCACCAAATCGCGACTGGCTGGGAATAAACAACTGCAGCGGCTTGACAAACTGAGGGGCTAGCTTCAGCAACCGCGAGCGTTCGTCCAACGACTCACGAACCAAACCAAGTTCGGCGTATTCCAAATATCGCAGGCCACCGTGAATCAAGCGGCTTGAGTACGCCGTGGCCCCAAACGCGATGTCGTAGCGATCGATCAACACGACCGATTGACGATTGATCAATAGTTGTCTGGCGATCGCGGCACCGTTGATGCCGCCACCCAGGACGACGACCGGATTCGTCATTCATTTGACTCGCTTAGCAGTTCCGAAATTGCGACCGCGGCCAACGGAGCCGATGCCGGAGAACGCTGCAACAAACCAGCGACCGTTTCCAGTGTGCGCTGCGCATACGATTGATACTCGTTCTTCGTTTCGATTTCGTCAGCCAAGTAAAGAAGGTTTAGCGCCGCCACACTGTTGCCCGAGGGAATCGCACCATCGACCGGGTCCTTCGCCCGCGCGATCAATGATTGATGATCGTCCGAAGTGAAGAAGAATCCACCTCGCTGCTGATCCCAAAACTTCTTGATCTGCAGATCGGTCAGTTCTCTTGCCGATTGAAGCCAATTCGCCTCGCCGGTGGCCCGATGCAACGCAATCAACCCGTAAACAAGCATCGCGTAGTCGTCGAGGTATCCGTTCAACTTCGCCTTCCCTTGAGAATCGACTTCTGTTTCGGTGTTCTCATCCGTCGTCCGACCGACCGATGCGTACGTCCGGTACAGCGAGCCATCGGACTGACGCATGGACGTGAGAATGAATGTAGCCGCTCGCTTGGCGATGTCGATCGCATCCTCGCGTTGCAGGATGCGTCCGGCGTCGGCGAAACCCGCGATCATCAAGCCGTTCCACGATGTCAGGATCTTCGTATCGATTCCCGGACGCTCCCGTTCGTCGCGGGCGATGCGCATCGCTTCGCGGATCTTCGCCATCGATTGCCGCATGCGAGGCGCGTCCAACTGCATTTCGGCCGCCCGCTCGGCAAGTCCTTCGATCGTCTGCGGCACATAGAACGCATCTTCAAAATTTGCGGTTCCCGACAATTGATAAAGTTTCGCGAAAGTCTCCCACGATGGCAGATTTGCGAATGGCTTCATTTGATCTTTCGACCAGCGATAGAACGCGCCTTCTTCACCTTCGCTGTCCGCATCGATCGCCGCAAAGAAAGCTCCTTCATCAGCAAGCATCTCTCGCGACGCCCAATCCAGCAAATCCTCCGTCACCCAGCGGTATTCCATTTTGCCGGTTAAGCCGAATGCCCTGGCGTAGACGCTGGCGAGCTGGCCGTTGTCGTAAAGCATCTTCTCGAAATGCGGGATCGCCCAAAACCGATCGACGCTGTACCGATGGAAGCCTCCTCCCAAATGATCTTGAAGCCCACCGGCCGCCATCTTGTCAAGTGTCCGAGTAAGCATCGCTTCGGCCTCACGCCTGATCGACTCGTCCAGCGACGAATCCTCGGCGCGGTGCAGCAGGAAGAACAAGTTCGATGGTTCCGGGAACTTCGGCTTCCGCGGCTGATCCTCGACAAATCCGAAACCACCGTGAACCGCGTCGAACTCCTCGGCCAACCGTTCCTGGACTCGGTCGACCAAACCTGCTGAAGCGTTGCTCAACGGCGGGCAAAAGCGATGTTACATCCATCTGCTTTTGCAAGGCCGACGTCACTTCATCGGCACTTTCAAGGATCGATTGTCGGTCGCTGGTCCATGCATCTTGAATCGCCTTGATCAACGTCAAGAAGCCCGGCACCCTGGGCGGTCGCCGTCGCGAGCGGGAAAGTAACTGCCGCCGTAAAACGGTTTTGCGTCGGCCGTCATGAAAACCGACATCGGCCATCCGCCACGCTGCGTCAACATCTGCACCGCTTGCATGTAAATCGAGTCGACGTCGGGTCTTTCTTCACGATCAACTTTGATGCAGACGAAATGCTCGTTCAGGCGGCGATCTCTTCGTCGACGAAGGACCTCGTTCCATCACGTGACACCAGTGACAACTGCTGTAGCCCACCGAAAGAAAAATCAGCTTGCCATCGGCCTTCGCTTTTTGAAACGCTTCCTCACCCCACGCGTACCAATCGATCGGATTGTGAGCGTGCTGCAACAGATAAGGACTCGTCTCCTTCGCCAAACGATTCGGCGGATGCTTCGTAATGGCTGGGGGTTCCGCCGCAAGTGCGTTGCAGGCCAGTAGAGTGCAGGCCAGTGGAACGCAGGACAGCAAGAATGCGATCCTGGAAACGAAGCGGATCGACGATTTGGATCGGCTTTTCCCGGAGCGACTAAGTCGCAAGATCAACTGGCAAACATTAACGCAAAATAACATCAAACGCACTCATCATTGATATGGAGCAAATACTTCGCAAGTTCAACTGAAAGACATTGACGCTCGATATACCTTGCGTGGCCATAAATAAGGTGACTCGCTTCGCATATCGCGACGGTATCATTTCAGACCATGTACGGTGCAAGCACCCCGGCAAAAGTCATTAAACAAAACGGAATCACGCGGAACGTGCTAGCGTCCGGCTGTTCGAAGATGCGAGCTAGTGCTAAACGGCTGACTTAACCGAAAGACTTATGCCGATGTTTTTATACCGTGCGTGCTCTGGAATGATGCTTTTGCGTCAATTAAAGCGAATCACCTCTTCTGACCACGCGACGTTTAACATCAAACGCGTGCATCATTAACAAAGTTCCATCGTATCACAGGCGCGATTTCAATTGATAGACCTTGATATCAAAAACCAGAAGTTGACATTGCAGCGAACAAAGATCTTTATGTAGCCATTGCACACGGAGGTGTCGCGATCGTGCTGCTTAATTCGAGTGGTTACCGTTGTCTTTGCCTACGCGTTCTTCGCTGGCACGCAATCCGCATGTTGCCAGGAGGCTGCCGAGGTGGTGCCGTGGCATCAGCAGAAGGTGACTCGGTTTCTGACAGGGACCACAGTAGGGGGTCGTTCTATCGTCTGGCTTGGTCAGTGATGGCGGCTCGGACGCATTAACGATTGCCGACTACGAGGCGCCGTGCGGCTAGCGATTCCCCTGGGAAGTTTTCAAAACGTTCTGGTTGTCACGCCCAACTTTCGCCATCATTTCATCAACGCTCCGGCTAGCATTGACTTGCCCGACAATCTGTACGAAACCGGATTGTCCTCTCTTTTTACCGCAAGCAGGTTAACGACAGGTTGATGGTGTTGTCGACCGTCGCGCCCAGTGTGCGTAGCGATTTCTAAAACAGACGATGATGGAATTCGTATCTTCGGGCTGGGGCTCGTCCTTTGGGGATTGATCCCCGAAGTCGTGCAACTTTCTCTTTCGAGCGGTGTATCTCGATCGAGACGATATCCCGCTGCTTCCCGTGATCGGCGTCGACTGGTGCCCCACGTCGGACTGGAAACTCGAACTCCGCTTCCCTCGTCCTCGATTGCTTCGGCGATTGGCGAAGAATGGCCCGATCAGCGAGACATGGGCTTTCGCCGCCTTCGCCTTGGGAGGCAACACATATGCTGTCCGACGCGCCAGCGGGCTCGATGACGAACTGACCCTCCGCGACTTTCGCGCGGTCTTCGGAATTGAACAGATTCGCGATGGCGGAAGAGGATATTTTGCCGAGGCGGGGCTGGCGTTCGGACGCTCGGTGGAATATGAATCAGGTGATGAACAGGAATTCGATCCAGGGGGCTACATTTCAGCCGGTTGGCTATTTTAGGGTCGATCCGGAAAGACTCAGAGCCCATCCACATGATTCCCCGATACATCGCATTGTCGTTGCTTGATGAATGCACAGCAACGATATTTGGCCGGTTGAGCATTGTCGCACTCCGCGGTGTCCCCGAAGCTTGATCAAAGAATTGGTCGATGCGTGGGAATCGAACCCGCAAGCCGATCACGACACGATTTACGTCCAGACCGCGCAACCAACCAGTTTCATGGAGTGCGAGATGTTGACTTGGCGTTAAAGCTGGGGGCTGGAACTGGGGATCGACGTTCATCAAGTCCGGGCGATGGCGATTTCGGCGCGCCGCAATCGTTCATGCGATCAAGAAGCCGCTGAGAAGGTGAGCCTGACGGTAGTCGTGTAATCTGCTGCCATGTCGCTCTTCCTGCCCGGCGAACTGACTTGCTGGTTCACACAGACGATGCTGGCGGCACGGCTGACCAAAATTCTTTAGAATTCGTTTGCATTGCCATCCGCAGACCTCTACATTTACTGCATAGAGCAACGCTACGTATGGCGTGATTCGGCGTTTCGTGCCGTAATTCGATTTCTTTTCGGGAGCAAGCTGGATGAAACGATGGTCAATGTGAATTGCCTTTACGCTTGTTGAGCTGCTGGTCGTAATCGCCATCATTGGAATCTTAGTTGGGTTGCTGTTGCCCGCTGTGCAAGCAGCACGGGAAGCTGCTCGACGCATGAGCTGCGGCAACAACATGAAACAACCGGTCTGCCAGCCACGCACAACTACTTCACGATGTCTACCGGAAGTTTCCGTCGGCTTCTCTTCAGTCAATCAATTTGGACCTTCACTCTTCTGGCGATCTTGCCTTATATCGAGCAAGATCAAAATCGCCAGTCAATACGTTTACGGAGCACACTCCGGTGCGTCAGATCGCATCAATGACTCGCTCGCGATTCATTTAGCGTCATTTTTCACTGTCCATCCGGATCCGAACGATCGCATGGACACGGTATAGTGACGCGAACTACCATGCAAATCATGGCACGTGGGTCCATGTCAGCGGATGGGACGGTGTCTCGCACCTTCTTCTCCGCGAGGCAAGCCATCGCCGGGGTTTCTTAATTTCTGGCATCGCTGAATGATGGATCGAGCAACACTGCCGTATTCGCTGAAGTTCTTAACAGTCCACCAATCCCGAACGGCTTGCGTCTATCATCGACTGCTTCGAAGCGGGTGGCGATATCGGCAACCGATTTGACGATCGTTCGTGAGCACCCCGCGAGACTCAATTGGCAGACCGCCGGCTTTGCGGGCGGCTGGAGTCCCCATGGCGTTGGCGAGGATACCCTTGGCGGGAAGGCCTGTTTGGCGTACCGGATACAATCACCTATTGCCCCCAATGCCGTGCTGGCGACCAAATGCTGATTGGTGGCACTTGGTTTCACCACCAAGCAGTCAACATCCGGGCGGTGTTCAAGTAGGGTTAGCGGATGGTTCGGTCCGTTTTGTCGCCGAAACGGTTGATGATCTCGCGTGGGAAGCTACGGGCAGCCGCAATGGTGGCGAATCATTTGTTTTGCCGTAGTTCTCCATCACGCGGGGACGGTTTCCACAGCATCAAGGATGAAACATGTTGACGAGGTTTTTGTATGAATCGATGGCTGCCAATGATCTTCCTTTCCTTCATTCGCGGATCAGGCTGCAAGGAACTGCCCCTGAAGTCACTCAGGAAGCGATTGACCAAGAACCCAAATGCTTAATGAGCATCGAGAACAAGAGTGGGGAAAGCAGGAGTGACGACGGCGACTCATCCGTTGCTGGCCGAGACTAGTGGTTTGATCTTGGAAGATGTCGAAACGTCACCGCCATTCCGCCGAAAGGGGGCACGAACCTTCTACGCCGCCTTTGTAAATTCCGTTCCCACCAGGCTGCCGTAGAAGGCGTTTTGATGCATCAATTGTTCGTGCGTTCCGACTTCGCTTAGCTTGCCATTTTCGATGATCGCGATCTTGTCAGCCAGTTCCAGAGTGGTGGGACGATGCGTCACCATGATCCCAGTGCGATCTTTCAGAAAGTCACTGATGGCGTCATGGATCAGCGCTTCGCTTTCAAGGTCAATCTGGCTGGTTGCTTCGTCCAAAATCAGGATCTCCGCATCGCGAAGGATAGCGCGTGCCAACGCGATTCTCTGCATCTGGCCGCCACTTAAGTGCATTTTGCCACATCCGAGCAGAGTGTCGTATCCTTGAGGCATCTTGCTGGTGATGAATTCGTCGGCATGCGCGCGTCGTGCCGCTTCGATCGCTTCCTCCGCCGTCGCGCCAGGCGATCCGTAACGAATGTTGTTTAAAATCGTATCTTCAAAAAGAAACGTTCGCTGGGTGACCAAGCCGATTCGTCGCCGCAGGTCACGCAAACGGAGATGATTGATGGGAACGCCGTCCAGCAGAACCGACCTCTTGAGGATCGTAGAACCGGCACAACAAATTGATCAACGTGCTCTTGCCCGATCCATTGGGTCCCACGATGGCGAGTGTCTCCCCCTGAGTGATCTTCAAATTGAAGTCCTTCAGAATCACCGGACCCGACGAATAGGAGAACGTTACGTTCTGGAAAACAATCTCTTTGTGACCGCTGGGCAGATAGACCGGCTGCTCCGGATCGACCACGCGAATCGGCTGATCCAAGACTTCGAAAATACGATCCGCCGCGGCAATTCCTCGTTGCAGAACGCTCCACACGTCGGTCAGCTTGCGTGCGGGATCGGTTGTTCCAATCAGGAATCCGAAAAAGACGAGGATTTCGCCAAAGCCGAGTTCGTTGTAGGTCATCCGAATCCCGGCCAGATGCGTCTTATGATTCAAGACCAAATAGCCGCCGGCAAGGATCGCCAACGAGATCATTGACATGCCAAGCAGCTCGGTTGCTGGTCGCGTCAACGAATGATACCACGTTGCCCGCATCGACTTCGAATAGCAAAGCCTCGCCGATTTCGCGAACCGCGCGCGTTCAAACCCTTGCGTATTGTACGCCTTGACGACCTTGATCCCCGCAAAGGCTTCGTTCAACACGCCGTAGAGCTGTGTCATTTCCTCCATCACGCGACGACTGGCCCGGCGGATCGAACGGCTGAGCGTGGTGACGAGATATGCCATCAGCGGCGCAACGATCATGATCAGCAACAGCAATCGCCAGCAGACAATCGCCGCGCCGATCAGGCATACGAACATCTTCAGTGGCTCGCGGAGTGTTCGCCCGAAAAGGACGTTGATTCCCGTCGCCAGGTTGCTCACGTCGTTTGTAAGTCGGGCCGTCAAGCTGCTTGAACCATTGTCGCCAAAGCTGTCTAGATCCAGCCGCAGTGAGTGTCGAAAGAAATCGTTGCGAATCTCCAGGCAGGTCCGCTCAGCGACTTCTTGAACCAGCATCAGATTGGCCGTTAACGCAACCAGCTTGATCGCCGTGCCGATCATCATGATTGCGATCAGCAAAACCAATACCTCAAAGGGGCGATTGGGCAAGTACTTCTTCGCCAGCGGCTTGGCCCATACCAGCCAGTCCGCCTTCCTATTTTGCATGAGCAACATCGACGTCTGCCATGCGATGCGATTATCAAGATCCTGCTGGGCGGCGGGTTCTTGGGTAGATTTTCTTTGCGTGCTTAGCGTTTCGATTTCATCTTGAAGCGTCTTGATCTTGGTGGTCAGCGCGGCTTGCTCCTTTTCGAGGTAGCTTTCAACGCCGTCACCTTCAAAGACGATTTCGACCATCGGATAGAGCGTTCCGATGTTCACGCCCCAGAGTAGTGCGACAAAGATTGAAGTTGCTATCACGCCAACGATCGTCCATCGTTGACGCAATGCTAGTCGCACGATCCGTCCAAAATTTCGCATACTGAGCGACCGTCCTTGATCGCGAGGAATAAAGCAGTTTGGCCAGCAAGTCCGCAGCATGGTAGGGTTGATGCTTGATTCATGCAAGAGCGGTCATTGTTATACATTGTTATATGTCGCGTGGTCAGAATTGAGGTGATTCGCTTCATTTGCCGCGAGGGTATTCTTTCGGACCACGCACGGGATAGCATTGATGCGACCATGACCGCGATGCAACGAAGACGGCAATGTGCGGATGCAGGCAATGTGCGGATGCACTTGGCGAAGGATGCGAGGCTGGGTATTGTAAGAAGCTTCACAAGCCCACCTTTAAATGCGGAGCCTTCAACATGCCGTCAGTTCTTGCGATCGCCGCCCACCCAGACGACATTGAATTTGTCATGGCCGGCACGATGCTACAGCTTGGTCGTCGCGGTTGGGACCTGCATTACATGAATGTTTGCGATGGAAGCCGGGGTTCAACCGTACTCAGTGAAACCGAATGCGCCGCGACAAGGCTGGACGAAGCCAAGCAGGCGGCCAGGGTGCTTGGGGCGAAGTTCTATGAACCGATCGCGCGGGATATGGAAGTCCTCTACCTGCCCGAGCATTACAGCAAGATCGCGGCGGTCGTTCGTCGCGCGCGACCCAGCATTGTGCTAACGCATGCTCCGGTGGACTACATGGAAGATCATGAGATTGTCTGCAGGATGGCGGTTACGGCGGCGTTTATGCATGCGATGCCGAACTTTGTCAGCGATCCGCCGGAAGAGACCTATGACGACCCGGTGACCGTTTATCACGCACAGCCACACGGCAACAAGACTCCCGTCGGCGAGCCGGTGATCCCTCATTTTTATGTCGACATCACCGCCGTTATGGATCAAAAGTTGGAAGCGCTGGCCTGTCACGAAAGCCAACGTGCTTGGCTTGATTCGAGCCAACGGATGGATTCATACACCGAACAGATGTTGGTCGTTGGACGCGAGGTTGGTCGAATGTCAAAGCAATTCGAGATGGCGGAAGGTTGGCGACGACGCGAACATTGGGGGTTTTGCGGGGCCGATGACGATCCGCTTCGCGATGCTTTGGCCGACATTATCGTCTAGCGGCCAATGTCCGTCGAACAGGTCCGCCTTCCAGTCGCCAATGATCCGCAACCGGGCAGGCGAACGACGTTCATTCAGCATGCGCTTGCGTTGACTCAACTTTAACGTTTGGAAAAAAAATTGAACGAACCGAATCGACGTCAAGGCCGTTTTGAAGGTTCGTAAAAAATTTTTTTTCCGCGAATTCCGCAAGCAGATTTTCTCAAGCCCCCGTTTAACGAAACGAAATTGGCGGGAATTGTTGGCTTTGCTGAAACCGGTCCGCGACGACCAGCATCGTTTTTTCCGTGCGTGCCGAAAGCAACGAGTGTTCCCATTCAAACGCACTAAAGAATTAGGCCCATTTATCACGAAACTTACTCTCGGATGGTTTGTTTTGAAACATCGCAACTTGCCGTATGGTGGGACGAGATGTTTGAAAGCGAATTGTCTCGTAGGGGGGATTACTGGCCGAAGCCTATTCGTAGGTTTCAAAGCGATCAATGCGGGAGCTTAACCGGCTTCATGGCAGCGGTCGTTCGGTATCTCTTCAACGCGTCGCACGCCCAAGCTGCGTGGTTTTCGGCGAACCAGAGTCTTCGGACATCCTGATTCGCCGGTTTGCTGTTCGGACGCAACGCCCCATCAGCCAGATGGAGACCTAACGTTCGATTGGCCCACGAACGCAACCGGCAGGCCTGACCCAGATGATTGCGATTTGCGAGGTCTCCCCACAGACCAAGCCAACGTACCGACTTCCGTTGAAACGAGTTGCAATCGACTATTTGGCCAAATTACATCAGCGGCTTACCGCGAGTCGTTGATCACGGATGACTAACGAGGCGTTATGGAGAACCTGGAATGAAGGTTTTCACTACAGGACAGGTCGCAAAGATCTGTAAAGTCGCACCGCGAACCGTTTCCAAATGGTTCGATTCGGGGCGTTTGAAAGGATATCGCATCCCTGGCAGTCAGGATCGGCGGATTCCGCGCGAATACCTGATCAAGTTCCTCAAGGAACATGGGATGCCCCTGGGCGATCTTGAAGACGAGGCAATGGCCAAGTGCTTGATCGTCGCTCAGGACCAAGTTTTAATTGAGAACCTCAAGCGAGAATTGCCACCCGAGAAGTCGTTCAAGGTAGCTGTGGCTGCCAGCGGCTTTGAAGCGGGCATTCAAGCCGAGAGTTTTAGTCCCGACTGTATCATCGTCGATTTCTCGATCGGCAAGGTAGAGGCGGTGCAGATTTGCCAGAATCTGCGACGAAATATGGAATTTGCTGAAGTGATCCTGATCGCGTTGCTGCCCGATGACGGACAGCCGATGAGCTTTGATCGCTCGGCAATCAATGAGACATTCAAGAAGCCTTTCGACGCCCGTTTGTTGGCCGAACGACTTCAAACCTTGGTCGGAACGAAGAAAGAGCTTGTATAGCTCCGGATCTCGATCTGTCCCCACAGAATGCCTCGGGCAAAGGCGTTGCGTGTCACGACACGCAACGCTTTTTTTATGCGCTGACCGGTGCCCCTGGCTCGCAACACGATTCCTGCCGGAATGTCGATCCGCAGACTTCCGAGCCCAGACCACTTTCATGACGCGGACAAGCTGTTTGCCGGATCAAAGTGTCGCTGAAGCCGAAGGTCGAACTGCGTTGCAACCGGATCCCACGTGCGGATGAATGATTGTTGCAATTGCTCGATCGCACGCATCCTTCGATCGGCGTGATGCACTTCGAGCGAGCCTTGGCGTGATTCGGCCATGGCGGCATCGATTTCGTGGCTGTCGCATGTTGTGCGGGAGGCCAAAAGGTGAGCGGCGGACGTGTCACCTCGTTCGGTGGGGACAAGGAACGTCGCTGTAACGCTGAGCCACTAGATCGACGCTGCAACCGATAAGCCATCGTTGATGTATCCTGGACTCGATTGAACCGATCAGATGAATTCTTTTCGACACCCCGGCCTTACGTCCCAACGCGTCATAGCCATGTCGATGTGCGATCCGATCGTGCCGCTTGAGACTTCAGCAGTGTAGGTAAACGCCAATCAGGCAGCCCACGAAGTCCCAAGTGTAAAACTGTTTGCCGGGGTTCGGATAGTTCGATCCAGCCGACAGAGCGGTTGCCTTCGCAACGCGTTGGGTCAGCCGCCCCTCGTTGTCGTAACTGTAGAAATGTACTCGCCGTCTTCGTTCAAACGAAATTGGAACCCACGTCGTATTGACCGGTTGTTACCTCCGTGACCGTTGTAGTTCGCCGTCACGGCAACTGATCGCATTTTCGGCACGAGTTTCAGTGTCGACATCAGATTCATCCATCCAAAGAAGAGTTCTCTAAAAGACTCCCCATCGAGTCTATTTAAAAGGTCGATACTTGATGCAAGAAGTTTTTCCAGCGTATCCCACGTCTCAACTGTTCGAATCACGGAAACAATCGTAATCCTTTCGTTTGAGCGAAAAATACAACGCGTCAAACCCTGTGGGTATGTTGAGCCGGCAATGCAAATCCATTCCTCGGCGGCACTCCGCAATGCGTTAGGCTCATTCCACGGTGCGATTTGAAACCCACTCTGCAGTCAATGGCGACATCATTGCAATGGAAGCAATCAAGTTCAGTGAAAAGCACGTCAACACTTGAGAGTTCGTCGCACCTTAGTTCTGTACACATGCCAAACAGGAGCTTGATTTTTGGAGGAACTTGGGATTCCAGGTGTAACTCAAAAAGCGTTAAGTCAATGGGTTGCAAGTCATTGAACGACACCTTGTAGCCAAACGAGCGGAGTATTGACGCCAATTCTCGGACGTAGCATTCAACGTTCATTGATATTACTTCAACATGGCTCTTACGGACCAACATAGTACTTAAGGGGAAAGGCATTGATCATAGCAGTTGATCGCCATGATTGTGCACGCTTGTCATCGCATTTTAAGCCAGCCGGACGAAAGATCGCAAGTTGCAGAATGCTTTAGAATGGACGCTTCATTCGGTGCAAGGAGGATTATACGTCGCGTGGGTAGAAATGAGGTGATTCGCTTCATTTAACCTGAAGACATCATTTCGGACCACGCACGGTATAAACGACTATTCGAGGTGTCAGTGCTCTTTGGTCCTCTGGGGGCGTCGGCTTGATGGCCGTCGCGGCACTGTCGCATTTGCCCCTGCACGGCTAAAATACGCTTGAGCGGTTTGTTCCATACTGCGGATGCTTGCCTGGAGGCTTCGGTGAGCAGCAAGCTTTCCTCCGCGAGTGCCGCACATTCTTTAGGGCGATGTGTCTGAAGCGTTCTTGATCGCATCGATGGTCGGTCGTGATGACGGCTCGGTCAGGCGATCATCCTGAAGCGAACTTCTCAGCATCTGGCTTGTTGTGTGCTGGTACCTTGCAAGGGATCTTTCCTTGGTGTTCATCCGAATCGTTCGGCCAGCTGTCCTCCGCAGGCGATCTCGATCCCGTGATTGACAAAACTTGGCGCGGATCGTGTTCTTGGTCTTGTTAATCCGTTGGTCGAGCGTCTTGCCGTATTTGACTGATGAACGGAACTCGAGGTGCTCGAGCGACGGCACGTGGACACCTTTGAGTTCGCCCATCGCGGCCATCCGAGCAAGTTTGAACGCGTCGTCTTTGTCTGTTTTGCGTTCTACGTTGGCCCACCGCCAAGCTTCTTCGTTGGTGCTGCAGACAAGAGTCTTTAGTCCTTGAGATTGCGCCAGATCGCTGATCCATCCCGAAGGCCCACAGGCTTCCATCACGACGAGGTCGGCGTCACAGTTGTCGAATATCCGTTTCAAATAATCCCGTTGCGTCGCCACAGTCATAAACGAAGCTTTCCGCGTTTTCGAGTCATGGCGACACATTGTGGAGTTGAATTTCCCGAGGTCCAGTGCGACAGTTTTCATAGGAATGATCCTTGTGTTTGGTGGGTCGATTGAATGTGACAGGCAGCCACGCACTGCCCAGATCACGGGCCCGAGTCGCCAGTTTAACGAACTCAAGGCCGACTCCCACCGCCGACCTCGGACTTACATGGATTCTTTACGCCGAATGAAGCAAGCATGGAACTGAGATTCGACCCCGAGATTCCAACTCTGGCCAAGGGATATGTTGCCAAAATCTCTGACCGAGACCGAGAGTTGGGTCGCAAGCTGACGCACGAAATCTTCCCGGATTATCACGCGCGAGGTTTTTTGACTCGCGAGCATTTCCTCACAGTGTGCGCGTGGAAGACCCCGCGTACCCAAGCTCTGCTTTGTGCAAATGAGTACATCAAAGAGATTTCCAAAACTCGTACTCGACACCACGTTGCACAAATGGATCCACCGATCACAATGCTGAATGGCCACTTATTGCGACTATCTGGGATCCCCAGGAACAACATCGTGAGCGCCGCCGGAACGGCGGGCAGTGAATGCCATATTGTGGGGCTTGGAAAGAGGCGCTTCCGGCTTGACGCGAAGTTGAATGCTGCTTTTTGCCTCGCTCTTGGGTCATTGAGCGGTGTCGGCGCGTAGCGGTAGCGGAGATGGGGACGGGGATTTTTTGAAGTGATCTCTATCGACGACGCTCAGCTAGGCCGCGTCGCTGGGCGATAGGTCGTAACCGAGTCGCTCGGCGCGGCGGCGGAGGCTGGCTAGCTGTTGCTCGCGAAAGCGGGCGTCGTAGGCCTGAGCACCTCGGTCGACGTACGGGCGGCCGGTCTTGATCATGTTGTAGATGATGATCGCGAGTTTCCGAGCGATCGCGGTGACCGCGCTTGCTGCGCCGTCGCGGGCTCTGAGACGGCGACCGAATGCTCCCAAGGCACAGTCGGATCGATAGAGCGTTTGGGCGCATACGCGTAACACCTGCGCGACCCGACTGCTGCTGCGATGCGTGCGGCTGTTGCCCTTCTTCTGTTTCCGGCCCCCTGACTTGTTAAGCTCTGGGCACAGGCTCAGCCAACTGACAAAATGCTTCTCGGTCGGGAAGGCATCGACAGTGGTGCCGACTTCTGAAACGATGACCAATGCCGCATGCTCACCGATGCCATCGATCTCGGTCAAGTCGATGCCGAGCATCTTGTGCAAGTTTGCGCGAACGTCGAACTTCGGCGTGTTCTGCGACTTGCTGCGTTGCTTCGTACGAGGCTTCTTCGGCAATGGCTGGTCGTCGGACTTGTCCTTGAATTGCTGCATGTAAGCCTCGATCTGGGCGTCGACTTCTTCGAGCTTCTGGTGATAATAACGATACAACTCGACGGCCTGCCGCAGTGAGAACAGATGCTCTTCTCGCCAATTGCCTTGCAGTGCCAGAGCGATCGTGGCTTCATCGTTCTTGCACAGTCCGTGCGTAAACTTCGCAAGCTTGTAAGGGTCGCGCTCGCCAGCGAGAATCGCATCGATAATCATCATGCCCGTCACGCCGCAGATGTCGCTGATTACTTCGGTCAGCTTGATGTTCATCTGCTCCATCGCTTTCTGCATGTGCTGGATATGCTGGGCAGCGATCTTCGTCAGCATCTCGCGCTGACGCATGTAGGCCCGCAGGACGATGATGTCGTCTTCGGGCCGAAACGATCCGGTCAACAATCCAAACGTGTGCAGCGTCTGAATCCATTGACTATCAAGCACATCGGTCTTACGACGGAACTTCTTGATTTGGCTCGGTTCGACCAACACGACTTCAAACCCGCGCCGCTCTAACAACTCGTACAGCGGTATCCAGTAAACGCCAGTGGACTCCATCGCCACGGTTTCAATTTTACATTCGGTAAGCCAATCGGCGATCGCTTCCAAATCGGCCGTATACGCACCGAAGCTCTTCACTGGTCCATCAGGTGCGCGGTCGGTGGGCACCGCAACAAAATGCACGCCCGCCGCGATGTCGATTCCCGCTGCATTCGCATTGACCATCTTCATGGTCTCAATCGATGGCGGAGCGTTGTCCACGGGAAGACCCCCGCGACGTGGCTGCTTGGCCGATCGTGAAGCGTTGTTTGCAGAAAGCGGTTTCTTGTTGCCGCTGGATCCCGCCTTGCTCTTTCTCTTCTTGCGTGACATATCACCATCTCCGGTAGGGCTTGGCGCATCGCAAGCGTACACCCGCACGGTTGTGCCGCGAAGCCAGATGAATTGAAGACACGGATCGAGCGTACTCGGCTTAATCAACCATTAGGTTCCCCAACGAGGTCACTGCGAATCACGCAAAGCAATTCGCAGCGCCATCAATATCAACGTCAAGAGCCAAGCAGGACCAAGATAACCAGCGGGCACGAAGCACCAATCCGTCGTCGGTCTCCGCGGCCCGATCCGCATCGTACATTGATCACACAGCAGTGCGGTCATTGCGATGGACCTCACGCAGGTTCCTCCCCAGCCACCCTTCAGTGCAGCAGAGTGCCCTAGATAACCAACCAAGCTTTGGATATGGAAGTACCGTCTTTCGATTAGCGACGGCCAGGGGGCAAGATTTCGCGGGATTCTTGAACGACAAGGCGATTATCCACTTTTGAGACTCCCGGTTCCAGACGCATCAGCATTTCGGCCATGCGGCGGTCCTTCGCGGTTTTGACCGTTCCGGTCAGAATTACCGTACGGTCGTTCATTGTCAAACTGACGCCCGCGATGCGCGATTGAACCGGCATTGCGGCGAGGTGTCGCTCGATGCGGTCGACGCGTGTTTCCGAACTTGGCAGTTCAACTTCGATATCGCTTCGCAGCCGAGTTCGGAATCGGCGTGAACTGTCTTGCAAGTTGCCTTGTGGTGTCGTTCCAAAAAGTTGATTGAAAGCTCCGCCGAAAGCACCTCCAAATGCACCGGCTCCACCAAACCCGCCAGCGCCACCCAAGCGATTCCCAGCCGCGTTGCCAGCTTGTCCCTGAGTGCTGAAGCTTGGAGCGGTTTGCCCGGAGGCACCGATCGTGCCATCGCGTTGAACGCCTCCGGAAAATGCCGAATCCACATCGATCGTGGCGATCTCACCCCCAACGGCTTGTCCGGCGGTAGGTTGCTGACCCGTCCCACCAACTCCCCCCAGCGATTGACCTCCGCCGGCGGTTGATCCACCGGTTCCGCGTCCTGTTTGACCACTCCCCCCTTGAGCGAATGTGCGATCAATCGAACAGGCCGACATCGCAACGATGATCGCAAAGATGAAAAGAGATCGGAACATTGTTCAGCCTGCTGGTGAGGGTTGATAGAATTTTGCCACGCGGGGACCGACGTAACGCACTTGCGGCAGGTGAAGCGAACCACTTCATTTCCGCCCGCGCAACGTGTTCATCAATTGAAGCGAATCACCTGATTTTTCCGCACGCGACGACTAAATGCATAATACAGCTTGTTTCGGCTTGATCAAGTGATTGACTCGAAGGAGGCACCGGTCGTAACGGATTGTATCGATTATGTGGAACGATGCCGGGCACGAAGCTTATACTATCTGCGGTCCGAAATACCCTGATTGCTATCACATGAAGCGAATCAACTGTTTCCACCCACGCAACGTAAATCTTGCGTCAATGTTTCTCAGTTGATCATGCGAAGTAGTCGCTCTAAGGCGACCACTCTTTCCTTTTCCAATCGTGAATCCAATGACAACGCTGCTTCGATCTTGTTTGCCTGTCTTGACCATTACCATTTTGATGCCGACCCTTTGCCGGGGGCAAACCGAGGCGCGTCCGACCGCGCCACGCCTGCTGCCGTCGAAAACGTTCGCTTACTTCCGCATCGACGATTCGGCTCGATTCCGCGAAAAGTTAAGCGAGTCATCCATGGGGCGCATGGCGGCGGACCCGAAGGTGCGACCACTGATGTCACAGGTTTACGCCGGTGCCGAGGCGTTGACCGCCAGCATCAGCGAGCGACTCGGGGTGACGATGGATGAACTGGTGACGATGGGGCAGGGGGAGTTCTGCCTTGCCCTCGTTCCAACCGATCCGCAACCAACGATCCAGCGGATGGCTAAGGCTCAACAAGAGGAATCAAAGTCGCAACCACAAAAAGGGACCGAAGCGACGCCAGCGCCTGACGACGAGTCACCCGATGCGATTCGTGCCCGCATGCAACAGCGTCGACGCGAGGAGCGACTGTCAGTACGATTCTCCTTTGGGTTGGTCGCGATTATTGATACGAAGGATCGCACGCCGGTCGTGCAACGGTTGCTGGAAAATATCGAACAGCAGATGAAGCAACTGTGGGGCTTTCAACGAACCGATCGTAACGAATTTGGCGTCGACATTGTTTCTTTGCAGCGTGGCAATCGCCCCGAATCGATGCATTACCTGATTCATGACGGAACACTGGTCATTGGCAACAATCGCGATGCCGTGACGAATATTCTGCTGCGTTGGAAGGGATCGTTGGACGACGAACGGTTGTCGGCAAACACGAACTTCACGACGATCATGAGTCACTGCATCGGGACCGAGGAAACGAGGCCGCAAGTGACCTTCTATATCGATCCGTTTCGCATCTTGGATACAGGCACGGCCGCAGGCGGCGGCGCGGGGATGTTTATGTTCGTCCTGCACAATCTCGGGGTGGAAGGGATCAAAGGTGTTGGAGGGAGCGGTTTCGTCGGCGGTGAACGATTTGAATCGATCTTCCATCTGCATGCCTTGCTCGACACGCGTCGTGCCGGCGTGTTGTCGGTGATCCGTCCGCAGGAAGGCCCCGTCAGTCCGCCAAGCTTTGTGCCGGCCGATGCAATCAACTACATGGCGATCAACTGGAATGTCGAGAAAACCGTTCAAGCGGCCCGACGTGTCTACGACCAAGTTCGCGGTGAGGGAAGCTTCGACGAAGACGTTTTGCAAAGAGCTGGCGCGCCGATGAAGCTTGACACTCAGGTCGATTTCTTGGACCAAATGACCGGTCGGTTTACACTCGCGTCATGGTTGGAACCGACGGCCCGTTTGGGTAGCCAAGTTTCGATGCAAGGAGCGCAAGTGAAAGATCCCGAATTGATGGCCGAAACCATTGAGAAGGGGATGAAGAATCTAGCCGGTTGGAAGGCGGAGAAGTTTGCCGGTGTGACCATCTTCGCGGGGCCGGAAGCGACCGTTCCCGAGTCGATGCGAGACTATGTGCGTCAAAGTCAACCGCACCTCGCCGTAATCGGTGACCATCTCGTCCTCTGCGACAGCCGCCTCTTCGTCGAACACCTCATCGCGACTCAAGGAGGCATTGGACTTGGAGAGCTCTCGACCGTTCCCGAATTCAATCTCATCGCTGGAGAGCTATCAGGCCAATTGGACGGTCGACCACCGTTTATGTTTTCCTTTTCGCGTCCCGAAGAATCGTTTCGGGCGGTCTACGAATTGGTGAAGAATCCGCAGATGCGTCAGGGTTTGCGTCAGCTGGCCGAGCGAAATCCGGTCGCCAAAATGTTCTACGACGCACTGGAAGAGAACGAACTTCCGCCGCTGTCTGTTTTCACGCAGTATTTTTCACCCGCCGGATCGTTCGCTTACGACGATACCAGCGGCTTGCACATGGCATCGTTCGGATTGCAGAAATAAGTCCTCTTGAGGCGGCTTCACCGCAAACACGTAGGTCGGCCCGTCCCCGGGGCGACCTTTCGACGCGGCGATGCCTGAAGGGCCAAGCGGCTTCCTTCAGGTTTTTCCGAAGCTGCGAATCGCAATCGGCCGGATTCGGCGATGCAGGCCCGACGCTGCGTCAGGCATCCAACACGATCTCTTCGGTCGGTTGAGCAACGCAGGGGAGGCATTCCGATTCCGACAGCGGCGCGTAGCTGGGGGGACGATCGTAACGCACTTTTCCAGACAGCAGTTTTCTGACACACGTTCCGCAAGCTCCACTGCGACAGTCGGCCTCCAGCACGATTCCTTCGCGCTCGGCGGCGTCGAGCAGATTGCCATCGCTTGGCTCATAGACGAATCGCCTTCCACTGCGTTGTAGTTTGACAGCGGTTTGCGTCGGCGGTTCGTGGGGTTCGTTCACGTTCGTGGCGGGTGGGGCATCACCGAATGATTCGAAGCTGACGGAACTCTCATCAATGCCCCATTGGATCAGATCGCGACTGAGGGTTGTCATGAAATCGATCGGACCGCAAAGGTAATAGCACCCTTTCGGCTCGCCGACGACTTGACGAATGATGTCGATGTTCAGGCGTCCTTTCAAATCGAAGTCCTCATCCACCTTCGGGCGACTGTAAAGCACAACCAACGTCAAGTTCGGATGTTGTCGTTCCAATTGACGCAGTTCGTCTTGTAGAGGAGCATGATCGCCATCACGGGCCGACAGAAAGACGATCATCGGTCGGCTTGGCTGCATCCGGGCGATGTATCGAGCCATCGACGCGATGGGGGTGATGCCGACTCCCGCGGCAATGCCCACGAACAGATCGCGTCGTTCCAAATCCAACACAAATCGTCCCGCCGGAGCTCGCGTTTGCAATCGATCGCCAATCTTGATGGTGTCATGCAGCCACGGACTGACCGTTCCGCCCTCGACGCGTTTGACGGTGATCCGCAAAAGCGATGGCAACGGAGCGTCGGAGAGCGAATAACATCGGGATGCGTTCGGCTTTTCATTTGACTCCGACGTGCGACCGACCATCAGAAACTGGCCGGGCAGGAAGGATGGTAACGGAGTCCCCGTGGGATCATCCAGAATGAATGATTTGCAATCGCCTGAGACTTGTTCGATATGGACGACACGAAGGCTGCGCCAGCCGCGCCAAGCCGCTTGGAACCGACAGGCTTGCTGGGCCGCGGTCACTTGCTGTTCCAACAAGGTCTCGCTTCGTTGACACCAGCGTCTCCAGCGGTCGGCGACCGAACGGTGATTCGTGGTTGTCATCGTTGCAATCGCGCAGGTTTGACAGACGACCGCGACAACGATCACCAAACCGATGCCAAGCAAGATGGTGTCCATTTGAAGTTCCGCAATCAATCCTTCCGGCGGGACTTTGCAAACCGCGAAGTCCGCCGATGTCTCTCAACCCATTCACCAATCGCCTTGCGAACGCGATGCGCAAGTTCGATTATCCAAAACGTGGGCCACGCCATGGGCGATGCCGTCAGATAACAGCCGGAACAAAAATGTCGGATCATCAGCGATCGGTTGTAACGCTTGCGGGTGTGTATAGGTCAATGGCGTGCTATACCGTGCGTGGTCAGTGAAACGGAACTCGTGCCGTAATCGAGATTCCAGTTTGAGCTGACTCAAGTACGAATGCGATTCAGTACCGGCGATCAGCACGATGCGTAAAATATTTCGATGTTCCTTGCTTCGCGGGAAAAGAATCCGTGCCCATTCGCTAGTGGGGCGGGTGAGGTTTCCTTAAGAGGGGGCGTCAGTTGCGGATCGTCCTTTTGAAGGGGAGCGATGCCAACGTTATTTCGTTTCCAATGGTGAACATTATCCCATGCTGTCCGGCCTCCGCGAGAGGAACGATCCGCTGAGAGAAGACGGATGTCCGCTAAAGACGAGCGAACAAGCATCCCGCACAACCTGAACAATCGGTTCGGCTCGTCAAAAATCGACTTCAAGCGATTGATTCGAGACACCGCCCAACTAAGGTTAAGCCTGGTAATTTGGGGAATCTGGAGAATGCAAAACGCTTTCCTGCTTTAAATAGGCTTTATCGTAGAGCAAGCGCGTCCGCATCACCCACGCAACTCAAGACGCTACTAGCACAAATCACATCATGTCTACAACTCTGCTGCCATCTCCTGACGAAACGAGACTTTGGACGAAAGAAGATTCCACAACCCCGGCTCAAACGTTAGAGGTCCATTCAATTCGGCGTAAACAGGGATTGACGAAACGTGCCATTGATCTTTCGGTATTATTGGTTTCCGCCCCACTGATACTGCCGTTGTTAGCAGGCATTTCCATAGCGATTAAATTAACTTCCCGCGGTCCTGTATTTTACCGACAGAAGCGAGTTGGACGACTCGGGCAACCGTTTTATGCGTGGAAGTTTCGGACGATGGTACGGAACGCCGACGAGATTTTGCAACAGTATTTGGCGCAACATCCCGAACTACGTGTCGAATGGGAAAGGGACCACAAATTGAAAAAAGATCCGCGTGTAACGCGGTTTGGTGCGATGCTTAGAAAAACAAGTCTCGACGAATTACCTCAGTTGCTCAATGTGCTAATGGGTCAAATGAGCTTGGTAGGTCCGCGTCCGATCGTGTCAGCCGAGATTGAAAAGTACGCCGCCGCGTACGATCTTTACATTGTCGTCACGCCAGGCTTGACAGGCCTTTGGCAAGTCAGCGGCCGAAATAACACCACCTACGGTCGCCGTATAGAATTGGATACGTACTACGTGCGCCATTGGTCCCTTTGGCTCGACATGGCCATTCTGATGCGGACATTCAAGACCGTCATGTTCTGCGAGGGGGCTTACTAACATGAACATCCTGATCGTATCGAATCTTTACGCGCCCGATTTTTGCGGCGGTGCGGCACAGTTCACCGACTTGTCGATTGGATTGCGAGATCGCGGTCACGATGTAACGGTCTACACAACGCATCCTTATTATCCCCAATGGCGACGGAAGTCGGACGCTTCGGTATGGCCGATCCAAGAGGAAACGCATGAAGGCATTCGCGTGTTGCGTCACGGAATCTACGTTCCTCGAAACCCATCGAAACTGATCCCTCGTCTCGCGTATGAGCTTTCGTTCACGGCAAGCTTGATGCGCAGCTTGTTTCGCGGCCCCAGATACGATGCGGTGATGGTCTTCTGCCCGCTCTTGGGAGCGGTCATTTTCGCCGCCGCACGCAAATTGCTGCGTCGTGAAACGATCTGGTTGAACGTCCAAGACATTCCGACCGATGCGTCGCTTGCGGCGGGAATCAGCAAACGGGGACTGTTTCAATCGTTGGCTGAGCGATTTCAACGTCGCCTATTTTCATACGCCGACGTCTGGTCGACCATCAATCCGACGATGCGCGAGCGACTTCAGCAACTCGATCGATCGTCGCGTGAGATCCATCTGTGTCCGAACTGGTTGATCGGGCCACTGGCCGATGCCGTCGCGGACGCTCGGCAAACGAAGCGAACCTGTGAGGGCGAGTCGCCCCGCTTGTTGTATTGTGGAAACATTGGCGGAAAACAGGGACTTCTTCAGTTCTGCAAAACCCTGCAACGGTCGAACTTGCCGTTCCACTTCAAGATACGTGGCCAGGGCTCTTCCCATGCGGAAATTCAATCCTGGTTGGCCGAAGTCGCGGACAATCGGTTCTCACTGGATGGCTTTCTAGATGACGAGGAGTTTGTTCGCGAGATTGCGGCGGCCGATCTGTTCGTCGTGACGGAAAAGCGAGACGCCGGATTCTCGTTCATTCCCAGCAAGCTGATTCCCAGCATCTCGATCGGAACCCCTTTGCTGGCGGTTTCCGATCAAACCAGCCCATTGGGGCAGGAAGTATCGAAGCATCAACTGGGCATCCATTGCACTTGGGAAACCATTGAATCAACGTTGCCGCATGTCCTCGATCGGAAAGAACTTCGCGAAGGATTGCCGCAATTTCAAGCAAACTGTCTAACGCGTGCTAAGTTTTACGGACGGGACGAATCGATCAATCGATATGAGCGAGTGTTTGAGCAGATCCAGCCCGCGAAAGGAACCTGTACCGAAGTCGTATCGGCCTGAAGTAGTATCTTTCCATGACGACCGTTGAAATCCCGTCAAACGAACGTCCCGCGTTGCCACGTGGACGCAGGATTTGGCAGGTGGCGGGTCTCGGCATCGGCTTTGCCCTTGGGCAAGGCTTAACGTTCCTGACGCAGACGTATTTGCTGTCACAAGGGCATACGGTCTTAATCGGTGAATTCGCCGTCGGCCTGGGGATTGTCACTCTAACCCAGTGGTTTGCCGATCTTGGTGGCCTGAATCTGATGTCGGGCAAACACGACGATCATCGCTTTGTCAGTTCCGTGTTGGTCGCCCGTTTCTGCGCGGCGCTGTTCATCGTATTACTGACGCCGTTTTGCACCACATGGATTACAACACCGTTCGCACAGGGTGTGGTTGAAACCGGTCGTTACGTAGCGATCATTTGGGCTTTTAATTTAACCGGTCTTTTGGACGGGGCTCGTCGCAGTGGGCAAGCAGGCTTAATTTCGTTCGGCCCTTGGCTGGGATGCAACCTAGCGACGATCTGGATCGCCCCGACGATGAGTTTCAGCACGGGGCAGTTTGTCGGTCTCGGATTTGTGATCGGTGCGGTGGTGACGGTGGCGATGCAGTATGTCATCGGGCGTGATTTGTTGAAATTCGTTCCCCCAAATGCGTCCGATGTCATTGCATACCTGCGACATGGCGGAACATGCGCGTTGACCTACGCGACCGCTTTAACCTACAGCCGCGTCTTGTTGTTCATCGTCTATGCGACCTGCGAAGCAGCGACGACGGGAGCGTTCGCATTTATCCGATCGCTGATCAGCAGCCTTCAACAGGCGTTGACGTTCGTTCGGCGTACGGAATACCCCGATCTTGTCACTTCGTCGGTTGGAGGTCTCGCCAAGACGTTGCGAATGCAATCGACAAGCATCGCCCTTTCGGGCGTGATCGCGGTCGGTGCGGTCTGTTGTTATCCGCTTGCGACGTTGCTGCTGCCGACAAAGGACTTGGACATCGCACGTTCCGCGATTGCATTTGTCGTCACCCTTCCCTTTTGGTGCGTTGCCAGCGCATTGGGACAGCAATTCTTGGCAAAGCATAAGACGCAGGTGAACTTCGTCGTGATCATGCTCGGAGCGATACTCTCGCTGACCCTAACGACTTGTTTGCTGACGAACTTCGGAATCCTTGCAATCGCGTTTGCCGAACTGACCATGTTTGTCTTCACGTTCTTGGCGTATTGGTTTGCATATCGGCGGGTATTCGCATGATGCTGATGATAACGCTGCTGACAATCGCCAACGCCGCCTGTGCATGGGGAGCGTATGCCGCCCTGCGCTCGTCAATGCCTCGACGTCTCGCCCGATCGGTTCTCGATCGGGGACGTTCATTTTGATGATCTCCGGCATCTTCACGCTCGACTTCGTGATCCTTGCAACGGGTGTGACAAGCACCTATTCGCTGATGGAACGCCATCAATCGATTGGACAGAGCGAGATCGTTCGCGCTACGCGATCTTTACGATCTATCAGTTGATATTCATGGTAGCCGTCGTTCTGTCGAGTCGCATTTCCTTGCAGCGGATTGGTCTATTGCCACACGCGTCTGAGCAATCACGGCTCGAACTGAATACATTATTTCGGCATCCGACGGAACGCTGCGTCTGATCGTTCTATCGGGGACAAGCATCTATTCAGCAAGCATTGCGATGTACGTATGGCAAACGCGCGGGGCAAACGCATCGCATCAAATGATGTTTCGCGAGAACCCGTTGATCGACATCTCGATCTCGCTGATCATCCCAATGTTTGCCTACTTCGGAACCTTCGCGCGGCGTTATCGAAGCGTGTTGTTGTTAGGTGTCTACATCGGCTTGACCTTGGCGATCGCCGGTAAACGCGGGCCGGTACTGGCGGCTGGCTTTATCACGCTTGCGTCGATGTATCGGTTTAATCTGACCATTCCCCGCAAATCGCTATTTGTGCTGATCCCATTGCTGATCTGCTTTCTGCTGACGCAGCGGTTTCTGTTCCGCGAGAGCTTTCGTCACGATTCGGTTTCCGATTTCACGAATTCGAAAGGTGGCGTGCTCAACGTCTTTTTCGGGACAGCCGAGGTGTCCAACGCCGAAGTTCTTTCGATGATTACGACGAATGCCGCCATGCTATCGCGGAATCCGATGGAGATGATTAAAGCGGCAATCTTGGCTCCCGCACCTCGTTCGGTCATCAAGAGCAAGCCGCTTGGTTCCAGCGCTCACATGACGACGGTTCTCTCTCCCGAGCGATGGAGGCTAACGCGAAGCGAGGTCTTGGTCACGGGGTATGGTGACTTGATCATGCATTTGGGTGTGACGCTGGGTGGCTTCATCCTCGGCATTGTTGCGTTGGGCTGGTCCGCCTGGTTACGATCGATTTGCCGGAACCAGCAGCATCTGAATGTCTTTTCGTTTACGTTGGTGATGTGGAGTTACTACATCTTCATGCGGGGCGACACATTCAACTTGGCGCGCTACGTTTGGTTCTATTTGTTCGTGTTTGTTCTCGCGGCCCTGCTTGTGCGGACACGATTGTCGGTACCGCGAATCGAGCTATTTCCCCGTCCCAGGCTGGTGAGGTGACCATGTTGCTCAGAGCCTGCTACAAGCTTGTTCGCGACGGGGTGCAAGGAATCGCATCGACACGGCGACGCTGGATTCTCCGGATGGTGTGGACCGTCGGACGCCGTGTTCAGTTTCAGGGGCCGGTCTATGTGCGATCATGCGGCGGAAAGGTGAGTGTTGGGGCCGACACGATCATGGGGCCCCACGTATCGATCGAAGCCGCGACCGGAGCCGTCTTGAAAATTGGCCGACGCGTAACGATTAATCAGAATACATTCATTGTCGCGCGTACGAGCATTGAAATTGGAGACCATTGTCTGATCGGAGAGTCGGTGAGCATTCGGGACAACGATCATTCGTGGCGGGATCCCGATCGATGGATTCGCGATATGGGGTTTCAATGCGAAGCGGTTTCAATCGGCAACGATGTCTGGATTGGCCGTGGCGCTTCAATTCACAAAGGGGTGACGATCGGTGATGGCTGCGTGATTGGCGCGAATGCCGTCGTCACCAAGAGTCTGCCGGCGTACAGCGTGGCCGTCGGCGTTCCCGCTCGCATTATCAAAAAGAGAGGCGACGATGTTGAAGTCTGATGCTTCGAGCCGGACAACGGTATTGATGATCGGTGACTTTCCGCCGCCCGTTACCGGTGCGGCGAAGAACAATCAAATCGTAGCCGATCTGATGGAAGATAAATTCCACGTGATTCGTCTGAATACGTCTTCGACTTCATCGGCACTGAACCGGAGCCTCGGATATCATGCAATCCGAATTGTCAGGAATGCTCGTGCCGCGCTGGGGATCGCTTGGAGTTGCATCACATCACGACAACGATGCACCGTCTACCACGTTCCCAACGCCGGCTACGGTTCGATCTACACAGTCGCCTTCGTCTTTATCAGTTACCTGTTGCGCGTTCGCTGCGTGTTGCATCATCGCAGCTTCCGTTACATCGACCGTCCGACCCGGTCGATGCGATGGGTCCAACGAATGATGCGATCGACTGGATTGCATGTCTTCCTCAGTGACGGGATGAAGCAGGCATTCGCCGCGGCCTACGGTGGCGATGTCGAAAGCCTCGTTGTCTCCAACGCGGCCTACATTGATGTCACCATGGGGCATCAACGCCAGCCCAACGGCAAGCTCGTGCTTGGACATCTTAGCAATCTGTGTCGCGAGAAGGGAATCTTCGACGTTATCGAAACGTTTCGCCACTTGCGAGCGTTCCGGCAGGATGTTCGATTGCACATTGGCGGTCCGGCGATGAATCGCGATGTGGAATCCGAACTGACGAAATTGCAACAGGAATTCGGCGAGGCGGTAACGGTTGCCGGTCGAATTCAGCCGGAGGAAAAGAATCGATTCTACGAGCAGATCGATCTGTTTTTGTTTCCCACGCGTTACGCCGTCGAAGCGCAGCCAAACGTCGTCTTCGAGGCACTCGCGTCGGGTTGCCCGGTGGCGGCGTTCGATCGTGGTTGCATCCGGGAAATGATCGGTTGTGAAAGCCTTTTGGTGGCCGCGGATGCGGAGTATGCCCAAGACGTGGCGACATGGATCGATCAGATATCGAACTCACATCAATTGTCTGAACGATCGTCGCAGGCATTGTCTCATTGCGCCTTGCAGCAGGCTGCGGGAAAAGCGCAGTTGCAGCAGGTCTTGGAGCGTTTCTAATGATTGCTGCAGGAAAGAGGAACGCGATATGAAGACACGACTCAAACAGGCTGTTCAAACCGCAGCGACCACACTCGTCGGCAAGACGTGGGTTGAGAAGTTGAAGTTCTACCGTGCGCACCGCTGTTTACCGAATCTGAACGAACCCAAGACGTTCAACGAAAAGATCGTCTGGCGGAAGCTGAATGACCGCGATCCGTTGATGCAGCAGTACGTTGACAAATGTTTGGCGAAACAAATCGTGCGGGAACTCGTCGGTCCGCAAGTGATCATTCCCACGTTGGAAGTCTACGACCGCGTCGACGACGTCTCCCTCGATTGGCCATTGCCCTTTGTTGTCAAATGCACCCATGCCTCCGCGACAAACATCTTTGTTCAACAGGAAGAGGATAAGCGGACCGCCATCAAGCGGCTGAGAAGATTCTTTCGATACAACCACGCCAGACGAACCAACGAATGGGCTTATCAGATCAAGCCTCGCGTCATCGTTGAGCCGATGTTGCTGGTCAATGGACGCAAGCCGAACGACTTTAAACTGCAAGTGTTCGATGGCAAGGTGACAGCAATACAGGTCGATACCGATCGCTACACGCCCAACCATCGCCGCATCTATTACACGCCGCAATGGGAGATGATGGACCTGCGGCTGACGATTCCTCGCAGCGATCCGATACCCAAACCCGAGGCGCTTGACGAAATGATCCGCATCGCCGAGCTGATTGGAAAGCAGTTCACCTACGCCCGCGTTGATCTCTATGAAGGACCGTTGTTCGGCGAAGTGACTTTCTATCCAGGAGCGGGCTATGAGAAGTTCTATCCACACCACTGGGATCGATTTCTTCGGCGATCAATGGACCTTGCCGAAAAAGAACTTGGCCGGACAGCTCAACAACGCCATGGCTTCTGAAAAGTCTGCCCCTAAAATGTCCGGTGACGACCCGGTGATCGCCCAACGCTGTTCCGTTGATCATGGGGCAACCCCAATATTGTTCGATGATCGGAATACATCGCCCTTTGGCGGGTCGAAGGCGTCGGTTGCTTCCGCTTTGAAGCTCTTGCGATCAAACGAGTTCGTGAAAGATCATTTGCGACGCAACGCTGGCAGCGTCGCGTGCTTTCATGCATCCGTGGTACTGAGCTTTCGCGTTTTCGATTCAGCCAAGTCGGGGAAGTAGCGTCTGCCGCCATTCCCGTAGGTGTCGTATCCGTATCCCAAGTAATCATGCCTGCTGGACTTGTAGGTCGCGTTTGTTCGGCTCCCAAAACGGCAACTCCCAACATTTCGATGCCGGTTGAACGCAGCAATTCGCAAGCGTTGACGGCACTCGGTCGTCCATTGTTGACGATCCGCAATTGCAGAATGCAAACATCGGCCATTGACGCCACGATCAGCGGGTCGCTGACGGACAAAACCGCCGGACAGTCGATCAAGATGACGTCATACTTATCTTTCGCCAGATCGATGAACGAGGCAAACGCATCGCTGTTCAGCAACTCACTCGGATTGGCGGGAACGCGTCCGCAGGGAAGTACGGAAAGGCCCGGGCATGACGTTGATTCGACGGCATCCCATGGCTCCTCCAACCCACCAAGAACATCCGTCAGGCCAAGCATCGAAGTCGACCGCAGCACCGAATGAATTTCGGTCGCCGCAGATCGGCATCAAGCAGCAGGACGCTTTTGCCGGCCTGTGCCAACGAGATGGCGAGATTAACCGCCATCGTCGTCTTCGGCTGTCCCTGGAAACGGACTGGTCACCATGACGACCTTCTTATCGGATCGGCTCAGCGAAAGCAGCAGGTTCGTGCGGACGCCGCGAACCGCTTCGGCTTCCTGCTTTCGGGGCGATGATGGGCGATCGCTTCGCTTGCAATCGTCGGTACTCGTTTTTGGCGTTTCATATCGCGATCGATCTGTCGGCACAACGCCCGCGTGTCGGGCATACGGTCAAGACAGTCATCCCCAACGTCGACGCGATCTCTCGCGGCGACCGAAATGTTTGATTCATGAGTTCCAATCCAATCGCTCCGACACTGCCCAAGAACAGCCCCAGAAACCCGCTGACCGCCAGGACGATGGGAACGTTCGGCCAAAAGTCTCGCCCTGCGAATCGGTTCCAAGACTTCGTGATCAACCCGCCGTAATCTTTGACCAAGCCGACTTCATCAAACGTTCCACAATGGCGTCGTAGAGCGATTGGGTGCGACCGCTTCCGCTGCAGCGTCTGGGCCAACAGCTCGTCGTTCAACAACTGCTTCATCGACGCCTGCTCCGCCGCGCTCATCCGCTGCAGGTCCTCGCCGACGATCAAGTTCCGCCAAGTCCAACGAAAGAAGACGTTTGTAGGCGACCATCAAGTTCGGCACGTCAATCTTCTCGGACAACGCCATCTCGTTCAGTTCTTTCTGCCGGGCTGATACAAAGGTCGACAACTCACGGATGCTTTCGTCCAGCTTCTGTATCGTCGGATGGTTCGCACCCACTGTTTGCAGCTTCTCATTGCGTTGCAGTTTCAGTTCGACAAGCCGATCGTACTCCGCTCGCGCAGTCTCCTCACGCGCTGGCTGAAGCGACTGGAACGATTCCGAAAAGCGGTTCACCTCGCTTGACCGACACCAGCAACCCCAACCGAGAAATATCGGATTCGTCGATCAAAGCCATCTGTTCCAGTTCGCTCAGTTCGGCACCGCGGCTTTGCTGCATCGCCAGTTCAAGAGTTTCCAGCGCGAGCGAACTTGTGTGCTTCAATCGATTCTCGGAGATCGACTTCTCAATCTCGATCAATCGAACTTGATGCGCATTGACGACATCTTTTCCGTTCCAGATCAGCGAGGCCCGTTCGCGAAACGTCCGATATTCCTCTTCCTGCTTGGCGAGGTCTTCCCCAAGTTCTTGTCGAGCTTGGTCGATCAAGTCGATTGCTTCGGTGCTGGTGTCTTGAAACTGATCGTGTATGAAAGCTTGATAGGTCGCCACAATCGCCGTCAACAGCTTGCCGCATTCGTCGGCATCGCCATGTACGAACTGAATGTTCAACATGCGCGTCCGCCGCATGACCGGACCCGCCACGCGTGATTTCGAGCTGTTCGATAATGTACTCCTCCGCCGTTTCGTCTTCCTTCACCGGAGCCGCTGCAACACCGGCAAGCCGCGGAGGTTATGTTCATCCAACGCCCGACCGATATTCCGAGGGCTGGCGAGGATCTTGCGTGAGTGGCCAACACGTCTTCCGCCATGCCGGAGTCAACCGAACCGGTGCTGGCGGCGGCGGAATTGATCGGCAGATTCGCATCCTTCTTCATCACCAGGATCTGAGTCGTCGATTCAAACTTCTTCGACGCCAGCAAGCAGTACACCACGGCAAGCCCGACGCAGACCATGAACGATCCGACGATGAACTTCTTGTGTCGCCACAGCAGATCGAAGATGTCGATCGACATTTCCGGTTCGTGACGCGATTGTGTTCGTTCGTTTAATGTGTGATCCGGCGACATGACCCATCGATCCTCATCGTTGCCACTCAACAATTTGCGATTGGTTCCCAACTTGGCACTCTACGGAATGCTCGCTTTGATTTCCGAGTGTGGTTGCCGCCGCGAAGATGTCAAACATCTGGCCTCGCGATCATACGAATTGAGCCGATATTGTGAGTATTGACGACTGCTAGCCGCATGCTCGGTGCCTGGAAGGCCAAGCTGCTTCGCCCAACGCCGTGAAGAGTTTACACCGTGCGTGTTCTGGAATGATGCTTTTGCATTTAATGAAGTGAATCACCTCATTTTCGGCCACGCGACGCATATGTCCCATGTTTTCGCGGAGATTTTTCATTCTGGGGCCAAAGGCCCATCAGTTTGCCTAGCCGGATGCATTTCATCAGCCCGGGCTCATCCCGGCCAAACGACGACGGGACTGTCGTATCCTTCAATCACTCGAGCTTTCATCGGCCGCAGCTTAAGCAGACCGCGTCGCCTTGCGAAGTGATAGGCCATCGCTCGCCCTTCCGACCGATCCGCGCCGGGCGTCCCGTACCACTCAAGCTCCACGCGATCATACAGGTTGTATTTTCCGTCGGGATCGTAGCCTTCGATCTCGTCCAATACGGCCAGCGTCGACGTTCGATCCGCAGCCGCAATCGTCCAGACCTCCCCCATCACCCAATCATCGCCGGGAACCAGCGCCGGGTAGGGTCCCAAGTCGTATAGCAGCCCGCGAACAAAAGCGTTGTCAACCCGAAGCGGCGGTCGCGGCCAGCAGGCTTGTCGACATTCGCCTCGCTTTAAGGTTCCGTAAACGAAAATCTCGGCGTTCATCGACAACCCTGCGTCAAAAGGTGGCGATCATCAAGCCGCATCGCGCAGCGATTGCAAAAGCGGCATTCGCAATACCTGCCGCACGGCAATGACCGCCGCCAACAAGCCGACAACAAAAACGATCGCCAACATGGCGAGCGGCTCCAGAATGCCTAACTGAACCTGGCCGGCAATTTTATAGGGGATCAAGGCGGCAAAGCTGGCGACCATTCCACAGCCGATCCCCGCCACCAACAGTGTGCTGTTCTCCAGCACCACCATTCGCGCCAAACGCTTGCGGCTGAAGCCGGTGGCGCGCATCACCGCCAATTCGCCTCGTCGTTCCAAGACGCTGCGCAGTTGAACGACCGCTAGGCCGAAAGTTCCCAGCAACAGTCCCAGCCCGCCGAGTCCTTGAAACGTTCGTAAGTACGTATTCTGAACGGCTAGCAACCTTGCCAGAACATCGCGGCTTTGAACGATATCCATTCCCGAGTCCCCAAGTCGGTTCTCCCAAATCGAAGCGACCCGGGTGCCGTCGGTTGCGCCGGTGTCCATCAGAAAGTATTGATATCCCGAGATGTCGTTGAACGCTCGTTTGAAATTCGCTTCGGATATCATCAACGAACCTTGCAGGACCGATCCGGCTGTCAAGCCAACGACCTTGAAGTACAGCGGTTGGTTGTCGGCATATTCAAACGATTTGATTTCCCCCACACCGGCGTACATCTGCAACGCCCACATCGCCGTGTTCTGATCGACGATCATCGGTATCGGATTCTCAAGCGAGCCGTCGGCTGATGCTTGAAGGTTCCGCCAAGGGTTGGCGTCATCAGTCCCCACCCAAGCGAAACGTGGCTGAAAATCCGGATCATCGAACCGCTGCGTAAACGCCGGGGGCACGCCGAGGACTTGCGGTCGCGTGGCCTGATACAAATTATTGCAACTGGCGTCTTGCCCCGCCTTCAAACGGAACCCGTAGACCTGAACTTCCGAAACCGCTTCGGCATCGGGACCCAGCAGGTCGGATTGCACCTGCCGATCGCTTAAATCACGGTAGATCGGGACCGCCGTTTGCCCAATCAGATCGAATCCACCGACCCCTTGTTCGGTCGGCGACAGTTGAAACGCGCTCATCGAAAGGATCAAGAAGCAAGCGACCGCCAACAACCCGATCGACAGGGTGCTGCGAAGCGGATTGCGTCGCGCGCTCTGCACCGCCAACTGAAAAAGGCTGTACGACTGCTGAACCCGATGCCGTCGTCGGGCGGATGTCAACCGATCGTAGACCGCTAGAACAATGGCCGTCAGCAGCAGCATTCCACCGCCAACAAATGCTCCCGCCTGCGCCTGCCCACCCAGCCAAACGGCGCTGATGCTGATGCCCAACGCGAGAACAAAGCAAAACGCGGCGGAAAGCTTTGTCCACTGTCGACGTTTTGTTGCGCGTTCACAACCAGACGCCACTAGATGTCCGGCAACCAGCGACGCCACTCCCGCTGACCGCAAGCGACGGCTGGTCCACCAGATCGTCGCCGCCGCCATCACCGAACCGGCCGCGACCCCGATCATCAGGCTCAGCGGTGTCCAATGAAATTTCATGAATGGGACGGTGATCGCCCCGACCCACCAATTGCGTAATGCGAACAGAACCATCCAAGCATATCCAATGCCCGCGATCGCCCCGATAACGGAGCCGCAGATCGAAACCATGACGCCCTCGCGCAAGGCAAGCGCGGCGACCTGTCTGCCGGAAACGCCCACCGCCAGCAAGGTTCCATATTCGCTGGCCCGTTGCTCCATTCCCAATCGGAACAGCAATGCGACAAGCAACAACGCGGCGACAATCACAAAGAAGCTCAGCGACACGAACAGCGCATCAAACGGCGTGGTTCCTTTCGATGCCGCCAACTGCATCGCCCGCGTCGGCTGCACCGCGAAGCCAATCTGGTCGCGAACGTCATTCGCCGCGCCAGCGACAAGATTCTCCAGCGTCTTCTTGTTGGCGACCGCATGTTCGGGAATCTTCAGGCTGGTCACATCGCCAAATCGGCTGCCGAAGAGTTGCTGTCCAGTCTTTAGCGGAACAAATGCCTTCGGCGTCAATCGATAATAATCCCAGTAAAGATCGTCCTCCTTCGTTCGTGGCCGCTCGAGCTTGAACGGCAGGTCCCAGTCGTCGATCGAATCTTGATCGGTCACGCCCGGAACTGTCGGTGTCAAAAAAGGATCGTTGTAAACGGTCGGCATTTCCTCGAAGGACGGCGCTCGACCGCGACGATACTTCGTCTTCGGTTCGGTAATTGGGACGATCTGTCGCAGCACCGCATCGAATGATCGTTCGACTTCCTTCCCCGACGAAGTTTCCGGTTCGAAGTAATAGACCCGAATCGTGTCCCCCAGTTCGGCGTTTAGCTGCTTGGCTGTCCAGTCATTAAGTACGATCGGAATGTTGTCACCTGCATCCACCCCCGCGCCATCGCTTACACCGTAATCCAGGGGCATCGAATCGTCGGAGTTGACCGCTGTGATGATTGAATACGGGACGGAGGCGACCGAATCACCATCGGGTCCGATCAAGTCGATCGCATTGGCGAGGTAGGTCATGACCGGTTGTGCCGTTGGAGGCAATTGAGAACGAAGAGCGTCGGCGACGGGAGCGGGCAAGAGCAATTGATCGCTGGTGACGCTGAAATACCGAAAGGCTTGAACCGACTCTCCTTGTTCATTCGTGAAAGACTGTTCAGCCTCCTCGATCTTCAGCCCAAAATCGTCCAGCTTCAACGGAAGCGCTGCGGAAATCTGGTCGGCTGCAATTTGAGCGGTCGCCATCGAACCGGCGGATGAACCGTCGGTGTCGATGAACAGGATGTTCGCTTGCCCGTCGCGATCGAGAGCGTCTTGAACCATTTCCAATGGCAAGAATGCTGACAGGGGCTGACGTTGGCTGGGCTGCAAACTGAACCGACCGAGCCCTTCATCGGGAATAATCGCGACAATTTCCAAACGCGGTAAACCTTCGCTTTCGCTGTCGCGACGACCAAGCGGGCTATCGGCGGGTACCGCTTGTTCAATTGGCAATCGAACGGTAACCAAGTCCCCCACGGCAACGTCTAGCTCCTCCGCGGCCGATGCGTTGAGCACCACCTGATCGCCCACCGGTGTGACCGATGGCATGGTGCTCGAATTGCTCAGGCTCCAAAATGTGGGATCGATCGCCAACACCTGAATCGATCCGGCACGCCGAACTCCCCCGTCCGCTGATCGATCGGTTTCAATCACCGCGGGGGCGAATAGAATGGCCGGGACAACGTTCCTCACCGATTCTTCAAAGCTGGCCGTCGGCAGGGTCTTCCCAAGGTCCGCATCGAAAAAGCGACCGGGACTGAGTACGTAGTCGATCGACCCCAAACGCTCGATGGTCAGTTCCCGAAGGCTGCCACGCATCGAGTCACCGACCAGCAGGGCACCTGTCACGACAGCCGTTGCCGCGGCGACTCCCAAAGCAACCGCAAGGCTGATCCGCCAATGGTGGCGAAAACTTTTAGTGGCGAAACGCCCCGTCGACAATGAGACGCTGGAGGCTTCAGACATGTGCATCAATCCGTCGTTTCAATAAAGCGAATCACCGCGACAGCCAGCCGCAAGACGTTGATCATTTCTTAAAACGCAGCAGGTAGTTCTCTTCAAAGCCATCGATCGCAACTTCGTCGACGAACTCAAAACCAGCCGCTTCGATCTCACCACGAAAGGTGGCTTTATCAGCACGCACATGCTCGAGCAACCATTCGCGAGATTTGCCGGGAATTCGGTCAAAGTCGATGACCACCAAGCGACCTCCCGGGCGGATTGCTCGATAAAGTGAAGCGAGCGTCTTTGCCGGTTGTTCAAAATGGTGATACGTATCGCAAATGAAGGCCATGTCGACCGATTCGGTCGGCAATCGCGTGGAGACATCGGTCCCCAACACGGGCGTCAGGTTTGGGATTCCATCCGCCGTGGCTCGCGTGGCGATGTGTTGCAGAAACTTCGGAGCAATATCCACACTGAAGACCCAGCCATCCAAACCGGTCTGTTTCGCGAACAAACGACTGTAAAAACCGGTACCGGCTCCGATGTCCGCAATCCTTTCGCCCGGCTTGATGTCGCATGCTCGAAGAACCGCGTCACGCGCCCCGTAAACCTCGCGACTTTCGACTTCAAAGCGTTCCAGCCATTCGTCGACATTCAGTTCCGGGTCTTTGAACTTGTCATTGATCCCTTCGGGAACTGTTGATGGCGAATTTGCCGACTCGGCCACCGCGACTGGTGACCGCTGAAGCGTTTCCTTCTCCTGGCAGTTTGCCCGATGCTGTAAACATCCCAACATCAGCAAGGGGACGACAATCAATCTTGTTTTCATATGAAGTCTTATCGAGGAAAGGTGAGTGGGACGACTGCCGAATGATCGTGCGTGAGGGCGATTCGAGCGTCACATTCAAGAACGAAATCACCTGCAACGTCGACACGACCACAATTCAGTTTGACAGCTACCGTGAGCGTACGCAATCAGACGACTTCAATGAGCGATTTGCGTTCTTCACGACTCTCGCCGTCGGCGGTTGGTTCTTGTTGTTCGAACCATTCCTCTTCATCGCGTCGAAGATCGCGGTCGTCCGAATCCTGATCGTGGAATAACGAGTAATACATCAGACAAGCGAAAGCGATGCTGGCCGAAACGATCGTCCAGATCAACTGATACGTCGGCTGACCATTTTCATCGGCTCGCAGGAAGTGCCCGATCCATGAATCAAACATCTCCGGATGCAATGTCAGTTTGCCGATCGCCAGCGTCAACGCGTTGTTGGTCACATGCAACACGATACCAGGCAAGACGCTTCCAGTACGCAAGGCGATCCAACCGATGACGCATCCCATGGCCGTTGCGGTCACGCTTTGCTGGAAAACCGCATGCGAGAAACCGAACATCAAAGCGGTCACCAGAACCGCTCGCAAGCCGCCATGATTTCGGGCCAGTCCGCCGAAGATGAATCCGCGGAAAGCAAGTTCCTCGCAAACAGCGGGAATCAAAGCCATCACGACAATAATCAACAGCAACGGCTGTTGCATGATCGACTGCATCAGCGGCGCCATCGCTTCCTGAGCGACCGGCGATATCGGCCAGAAGTATTGAATCAGCGATCCGAACTGCGTGTAAAGCGGATGCAGCGTAAACCCGAGCACAAGCGCTGTCAGCATCGCCCCCCGCTGCGGCAATCGAATCCGCAGACTCGTCCGCAGACCTGTCGTCAGCATCGCCGCCATGATCAACGTTGGTCCAAGGATCATTCCGATCTGCGGTAAAACAACGGCTAACGCCAGATCTCGCCAACCCTCGGGTTGCGACGTCACGACCAAACGACCGTAAAACAACATGATCAAGATCACCATGCCACACATGATGGCGTGACCTGTCGACGCGACCGGGTGCCGGTCGCGTCGAAGATGCCGCAACCAGTCGCCAAGCTTCAATTGATCGCCATCACGAAAGAGCACCTGTTCCGACTCGAATTGCCGTTGTGCCCAGCGAACGGCAAGGTACAAGCATCCAAATGTCACGACCGCGACGATCGGCAAATGCATCACCGCTTCGGCATATTGCCCTTCGACAAACGCCTTGACGACCAGAAACAATCCCGTCACCGGAATCATCGTATACCGCACCGTCAACGTGGTCCCGGGCAAAACGGGGATCAGCACCAACGGAAGCGTGACCATCATCAGCGGCATCAGATAGTACTGCCCCTCCTTACTGCTGCGGGCCATCGCCGCGATCGCCAATGCGAGCGAACTGAACAGCGCCGACAGCGGAATCAGCCGCGATCAACAGCCATACCAATCCCGTCCCCGACACCGCGCCCGTCCCCGAATCGCTTCCCATGCCGGTTTGATGCAGCACCATCAAGGCGGTGACTTGCATGCTGATGACGTTCAGCAACGCCGTCAGGATGCTGAACGACGTGACCGCCATCAGCTTGCCCCAAACGATCTCGCTCCGCAGCGCCGGGCTGCACAGAAGCGTCTCCAACGTGCCGCGTTCCTTTTCGCCAGCGACCAAATCAATCGCTGGATAGAACGCTCCGGTCATCGCCCAAACAAACATTACAAACGGCAGCAGCTTCGACCAGAAAGCGGTCTGTCGCGACGAGGCGGGAGCAATGTCGATCTGCTCGATCGAAAACGGATCAAGGATTTGCGGATCGATCCCCTCGGACTCCAGACTGTCGCTGACATAAGCGTCGCGCCAGCGGTTCAAGACGCGATGCATTCGGTCCCCAGCAATCGTCGAACGATCCGAAGTCACGGTATACAGAACAGCCATCTGGTCCAAATCTTTCGGAACCAGCACCACGGCGTCGTAGACACCACTGTTGATCCATCCGCGCGCCGTCTCCCGAAGGTCACGTGGTGCGACCTCCGATTCGCTGAGAAGCGACAGTTGCACGCTGTCGTTTTGTGACAGCAACCGCTCGTTGATTGCGCCGTCGACCACCAACGTGGGTCGATCCGGCAGGTGCTCGCCGCCAACCAAGCAGACGGAGATCGCCTTCTGCCCGCTGAATAATTGGCCGATGTTCATCGCCAACATACCCAACAATGGATACAGAAGCATCGGCAGGATGACAATGGAAAAGACGGTTCGCCGATCGCGTAACTGATCGCGCATTTCACGCAGATAGATCAGCCGAATCGAACTCCATCGTGTTGTTTGCGTGTCTTGCTGCACCGCTACACTTCTTTCAATTCATGCGTTTCATGTTGGCTCAGCAAATCGAAGAACAGCTCTTCGAAATCATCCTGATCGTGCCGCGAACGCAATTCTTCCAGCGTTCCCGTATCGAGTATCTTTCCACGATGCATCACCGCGATGCGATCACACATCCGCTCGACTTCGCGCATAATGTGAGTCGAAAAGATCAAGCATTTGCCCGAATCCTTCAATTGCCGGATCACTTGCAACAAATTGCGAGCAACCAACACGTCGAGTCCCAACGTCGCTTCATCGAAGATCAAGACGGGAGGGTCATGCACGAGCGCTCGCGCAATCGAAACCTTCTGCTTCATTCCCGTCGACAGCTTGGCACCCGGGACATCGCGGAAATCGTTCATCCGCAATTGGTCGAATAACGCCTCCAAACGTCCGTCCAACGCGGGGGCGTCCATCGCATGCAGCTGGCCAAAAAATTGCACCATCTCCCACGCGGTCATCCGATCGTAGACCGCCGTGTTGTTGCTGACGAAGCCGATTCGTCGTCTCACTTCGGCGGGGTCGGTGGTGACATCGTAACCCTGAACGCGAGCGATCCCCGACGTCGGCTGAAGAACCGTACTCAAAATTCGCAGAACCGTTGTCTTGCCCGCTCCATTGGGACCCAGCAAACCAAAGATCTCTCCCGGCGCAACGCTGAACGATACAGAATCAACGGCAAGGAAACGCCCCTTTTGAAGGTCTTCGTACGCCTTTGTCAGCTTGGCAACTTCAATCATGCAATCCTACCAGTAAGCCATCGATGTATTTCGTCGCTTCCTTCTATGTCACTCATGAACGCGGTCGATGTTATGGGTCGCGCCGCCGAAAATGAGGTGATTCGCTTCATTAAATGCAAGAGCGTCATTCCAGACCACGCACGGTAGATCTTTCGCCAACGTTTGTCAGTTGACGTTGCGACGTGGTCGCTCTAAGACCTTACCTTATGCATCACCCCAGCAGCATCCAAGGTTTGCCAATGTTTCGCAACTTGCTTCCCACCCGTTGCACTCATAATACGATCAATCGGCGCATTTGACACCATCGATCGCAATCACCAAGCGGAAAATGACGCCACGCTGTTGAATACCGCAAAATCACCTGGAAGATTTCGTCGTAAGGTTACATCAAACGCTTTTAATTTTGATTGAGGGAATCCGCATGCTTCGCACCTTCGCTTTCGGCGTCACCATGTTGATCGGGATTGGAATCGGCCTACCACTTTGTCAACGATTGACCGACCAGCAGACTTCCTCTCTGCCAATCGAAGCTCAACCCGTGCATTTGGTATCCCAACCCGATGTGGGGACGAAGACGGATTCGCCCGACGAACTTCCGTTCTCGTCACTCCTTCTTTCCACAGCGGAAAGCTCGCTCGACAAGCTGATCGATAGCGCTAACGAAACGATGCAACGGGACTCCACCACCACACCGCGCAGCATTCCGTACGCCAGCATTCACGACGCCTTCTACGCACCCGGCGACGTTTTCGCATCGCGGACATCGCCGTCTCAGAACGGGTCGCAGCATCGTTCCACCGCCGGCACGCCAGCACGCATCCAATCCAATCCCTTTCGCGCAATAGCCGAATCCTGCTACATCACAAAATGCATCTGGCGTCCAAGACCTTTTCTCGTTTCATAACGGCAAAGTGACCGTTTACCCATCGCGAAAGCGATACGGCTTGCGTAGACTGCGAAGAATAAAGCGGCTTCTGCGTGTTTTCCCGGTATGACGCGCGAAGGAAATGGTTTTGGGGGGGTAAGGCGAAAGCGAAAGGGCTTGCGTAGACTGCGCGGAATGAAGCGGCTTTGCGGATCGGTGCGATTGACGCCACGACAAGAAACAGGCTTGCCTCTCCCGACTGCTGCAAGTGCATTCGTTTTGATACGATTTGGTTCATGAGCAATTGGACGACGCAGCCGATTTTTGATTCCCTGGGCATCTTCGGCCTCGTGGCCATCGTTTTGCTCGCCGCAACGCTGCTGATCCTTCCGCAATCGGACCGCTTGAGCCCACGGCAGCGGAATACGCTTCGTCTGATTCGGTTGTTCGCGTGCTTGGTGTTGCTGCTGTCGATGCTGCGTCCCACGCGTGTTCACACCACCCAGCAGCCGACCCCCGCGACCTTGGCGATCTTGCTTGATGGCTCGCGCAGCATGACGCTGACCGCTTCGGGTTCGGTCTCGCGTTGGCAAGTGCAACGCGATGTTTGGCGTGAAATCGAGCCGATCCTCAATGCGAAAGATGAAACGTTGCGGATCGCGGTTTATCGATACGTCGATGCGCTGCAATCACTTGATCCCTCGCAGGGTGAAGTCGCTGATTTTTTGAATGCTCCTCCAGCGGGTGAGCTTACCGACATCGCGGGGGCGCTGCAGGAGACGGTTACGCTGGCGGCGGGCAATCCACTGGCTGGAATCGTGTTGATTGGGGACGGAACGCAAACCGCGTCGGTTCAAACGGGGCCGCAGGCAATCGCGCAAACCTTGGCGGCGCTGGAGGTTCCGTTGTGGACGGTTCCCATCGGCCCCAGCCAGGATGCAAGCACGGCGCGCGATGTGGCGCTCGACGCGATGCCTGATCAGTTCAGCGTTTTTGCGAAGAATCTGTTTGAAGTAACCGCGAATCTTTCGGCTCATGGTTTGGACAATCGAACGATTCCGATCGATCTTGTCCTGACCGACGCATCTGGGAAGTCGCAGACGATCGCCCAACGGACATTCACCATTCGCGGCGGGGACGACGACCAGCGGATCGCCATCGAAATACCGGCTCCCGCTCCGGGGAACTATCGCCTCGATTTGGTCGCGCCGTCTCAAGATGGCGAGATCTTGACGGCGAACAACCGGCAGTCGGCTTTCCTGGATGTGCGTGATGGCGGAGGACGCGTTCTGTATTTGGAAGGTCAGCCGCGGGTTGAACAACTCTTTCTGCGCCGAAGTATCGCGGCGTCGGAAGACTTTGAACTGTCGTTTCAGTGGATCGAAAGAACAGCCGGCGGCGCGAATTGGCCGGTCGATTTGGGGACCGTCTTCGAGGCGGATCGTTTTGACATCTATATCTTGGGCGATCTTGCCGCCGATGCGCTCGGCCAGCAACAGCTTGTCGCTTTGCAACAGCGAATCAAGCAAGGTGCTGGCCTGCTGATGCTCGGTGGATTTCACAGCTTCGATGCCGGCGGCTACGGTGATTCAGCTTTGGCCGAGGTCCTGCCCGTGAAAATGAACGCGGGGGTGGTGCAAGCGTTCGGCTCCGAACCCGACCCGGAATTGCAACTTGCCGGACCGGTTAAGACACGCATCGCCAAGCCGCATCCCATCAATCAGATCGCCGTCAACGAAGACGCTCAGGCCGCTTGGAATCGACTGCGACCTCTCAAAGGAGCCAATCGGCTGCTGGGTCCCAAGCCGATCCCCGGTGTGGAGGTGTTGCTGCAGTCGGACGCCGACGAACCGCTGCTGGTGGTTGGCGATTACGGCCAAGGACGCGCTGCCGCGTTCGCGGGCGACAGCACTTGGCAATGGTGGCGTCAAGGACAACAGGACCTTCATCGACGGTTTTGGCGGCAGGTGTTGTTATGGCTGATGCGACGCGACACATCGGCCGACGACGAAATCGACTTACAGATGGACCGGCGACGTTTTGCGAAGTCGGACGAGGTTTCGTTTCAAGCATCGATCGTCCAATCCGACGAATCGGCATCGCCGGTGAAGCTGCAAGCCGAAGTTGTCGATGCCGACGGAAAGAGCGTTGCGGTGCCGATCAATCAATCGACGCAACGTGATGGGCGTCGATCGACTTGGACGGGAACGTTGACGTCGCTGGAGGACGGATTTTATCGCTTGCGTGTTTCCGATACTCGACCGGACAGCGGACTGAAGGGGACGGAATTGGCATTTCAGGTGCTATCGATCGATCGTGAATTAAGTCGACCGATTGCCGATGTTGCTCAGATGCAGCAGCTTGCGGCTGTCACCGAGTCTGTCGGCGGGCGTTCGATCCCTCCCAACGAAGTCGCTTCGTTGCGAGAACTGATCGAACAAAATCGACGTCGCAGTGTGACACCGATCATTCGACAATGGCGTTTCGGCGACGAACCGATCAGCGGATGGATCACGATGCTGGTCTTCGGCGGGTTGCTGACGACCGATTGGGTTTTAAGAAAACGCTGGGGACTGGTGTAATCAAGCGAGCGGCGGATACACTTCAGCCGACGATCTCCGAGATCGGTTCCCCTTCGTCGAGCATCGCGACCGGTCGACCCGCATAGTCGTTGAAATAGACGTCTCGATAGTTGATGCCCAGCACATGATAGATCGTTGCCAGCACATCATGCGGTCGCAACGGACGATCGATCGGATGCTCCGCCTTTGAATTCGTTGCACCGACAACTTGTCCCATCTTCAATCCGCCACCGGACATCAGAACGCTCATCGCGCTTCCCCAATGATCGCGTCCGGGAACCGGGATGCCCGGTTGACCGGAATTTAGCTTCGGCGTGCGACCAAATTCGCCCATCACGACGACCAGGACATCGTCAAGTAAATTCCGGTCGGCCAAGTCCTGCAATAGTCCATCGACGGCCATATCCAGCACAGGCAATCGCGACTCCATTCCGGTCTTGATGTTTGAATGCGTATCCCAGTGGGGCATGTCAACCGTGACGAAGCGAACTCCCGATTCGACCAATCGGCGCGCCATCAGTGTGTAATGTCCCCACGGCCCACGTCCGTAGCGGTCGCGCGTCGCGTCATCTTCTTGCTCGACATCGAACGCCTGACGAGCCTGCCCACCAACCAACATTTGGACCGCTTGCTGTTGAAAGTTGTCCATCGACTCCATCATGCCTGATTGGTCGACATGTCGATTCAATCGGTCGATCGACTGCAGCAACCCCATCCGAGATGATGTCCGCGATTGCTCTCCTGAGACTCCGGCAAGAAACGGCGGCGGCTTGATGGCGGCTGTGTACTGAGCCGAAAGATACTTCTGTTCCATATTCACCTGAAACGGATCGTAGTTCGGTCCCAGATAAGCACCTCCCATATAACCGGGATAGATATAGACGCTTTCCGCGGCGGGCAAGCCGACGTAGGTCGGCAGACCAAGCGACTTGCTGGCGGTCAGTTTCGAAACACACGAGCCGACCGAAGGGTAACGCGATTCCTTGCTTGCGGACGTTGCCCCGAAGCGACCGGTCAACATCCAGTGTGCGGCGGCGAAGTGGTCTCCGGTGTCGTGATTGACCGATCGCAACACACACATCTTGTCCGCATGCCGGGCGTGCAATGGCAACATCGACGAAAATCGAATTCCCGGAACGTTCGTCGCAATGTCGCTCCAGGGCCCGCGATACTCCAGCGGAGCGGCTGGCTTGGGGTCGTACGTTTCCAACTGACTCGGGCCGCCATCAAGCCACAGCAGGATCACCGACTTGCCGTTGTCGGGAGTTCCCCCGGCGGCGTGAAGCTTTTGGACATTGTCTAGCGTCAACCCCAGCAGGCTCAGCGAACCGGCCTTCAGCATGGTGCGGCGGGAAATCGAACGACAATCGGATGCTGAGCGGGTTGAGCGACTCGAGATCGTTAGCATGAAATGGCTCCGAAGACTGAAAGCACACGGATGGACGATTCTGAGATGCGAATCTCGTTGCAAGTCGGTCGATATTGTAACGGTTTGTGGTTCGCTGTGCAGCAAAATCCTTCGACAGACATCACGTGATTGCACTTTTTCATGTTCGGGGTCGAACCGTCACATGGCAACCGGTCGATTCATTTACGCCCTTTCCCCCGTTTGACATATTTTCGATGAAAAGCGGTCGCAGGAAACGTAACCCCGCCGCGAGCTGGATGCCGATGATACTTATGCCGTGCGTGGTCCGAAATGATGCTTTCGCTTTAAATGAAGCGAATCACCTCATTTCTGACGACGCGACGTATAAGCGCGTCGACACGCGTCGACACGCGTCGATTGTGCCGACGCTTCCATTTCCAGTTTCGACAGCAGGTGCGACATTGATAGCAAAGAATCAGCGATTTCGACAACGTGTCCTGCAAATCGAAACCGAGGTATCCGTTGTTTTGGCGACGAAGAGGATTGCGTTGCAGGAGGTCTTGAACTTGACGCCCGGCACGATGATTCACTTCGACAAAGGCTGCGATGAGCCGTTGATGTTGCAGGCTGGGCACGAACCGATCGCTCGCGGTGATGCCGTGAAGGTGGGGGACAAGTTTGGGATTCGCGTTCGAGATGTCAATGACGGCGACAGCCCGCTTGATCTTTGATAACATACGTCTCACACTTCAGCTTCAACGGTGAGCGACCTCCGCGGGACGCGATCGTTGGCATTCCATCGAACACGATACCATCCATCAGCACCGGAGGCGTGCGAGCTCATGTCCGTCGACCAATACAGCATCTGTCCTTGTGGCAGCGGCAAGAAGATCAAGTTTTGCAAATGTAAGGAATCCATTCATGAAATGGATCGCGTGCTGAAGATGGTTGGCGGTGGCCAGTTGGTCGCTGCTCTGGATCGGCTGAACCAGATTCTCGACCAGCATCCCGATGCGGCTTGGTGTTTGGCGATCAAAGGTCGCATGCTGCTGAATCTGGATGAAGTGGAAGCGCTGCGTCAGAATGCGGAACGATTCATCCGACTTCAGCCCAGCAACCCATTGGCGTTGACGCAGCAAGCCGCATATCTGGGCACGCGCGGCGAAACGGATAAAGCGGCCGAGTCATTGCTGCAGGCGTTGGCGGAATCGTCCAGCGGCGTGGACAATTTCGTTCTCGACGTCGCTTCGGTGTTGGCGTTGTCGTTTGCACAGGCCGACAGTTTCCTTTCGGCTCGCTGCTTCGCGGGACTCGTATTGTCAGCCAAGGGATACGAGAAGAAAGACATCGCCATGTCGACGGTTGAGCAGATCAACCAGGCTGCGGAAATTAGCCTGTTGCTTAAGGATCTGCCGACGCTGGGGGCGGCTCCGAAGGATCCATCGCTTAACGAGCGATATAATGAGGCAGCCTGGTGCTTTCGCGCCAACCAGTTCGCATTGGCTGCTACGAAGTTTGACTCATTGGCCCGCACCGCACCCAATGAAGAGGCGATCCTGCGGGGGCAGTTGGTCTGTGCAATCTGGCAGGCCAATCTTCAGCGGCAGACGGAACTGTTGCGGAAGCTTAGCGACTGGAAACCTTGCCGCTTGATGATCGTGCCTATTGGCTGGCGTTGTCGCTTGTGCTGGAACCAGGGCAGCCGCAATGCCGTCCAGGCATCGAATTTCGTCTCGAACGTCGAGGACATTGAACTGGTTGAACAGGAGTTGCTATCGTCGTCGCAAGGCCGCGCAATAAGCGACGACGCGATTGAAACTTTGAATCGTGAAGATTTCGACGTGCCGGTCCGGTTCGGCTTTCAAGTCGCCAGTCGTGACATCGCCGATGTCAAAACATTGGATGAACTGTGCCGCGGTCTGAAGAGCCCTCATGTGATCAGCAGTGTATTCCTTTCCGGCAAGCAAACCGATCGCCCGGCTCAGTTGCGTGCTCTAGGAGTCGCTTCTGTCGATCGTGAACGGTTCCTCACCTTCGTCAGCTCGCTAACCAGCTCTCCGGGAACCGGAACTCGAAGACACTGAATCTGGACCTGATCGGCAGTACTCGTCCGTTGCTCCCCACGATGCGTCAATTCGTTCCGAATAGCGAGACAATGAAAATATTAGACCGGCTCATGGATCGCCATTTTGTCGAACGTGTGATGGCCTCTTCAGAAACTGTTTGACAATCAAACGCCAGCGATGTGGTTGATGACGAGTCAACCGTGGTGAAGCGGATGGCTGTCTACCAAGTCGTGGAAAGCTTCGACTTGAGTCATTCGATACCGTCGATTTTGGCCTCAGTTGCTGGACGCATTAAAAATGCGGCGCGACCGGCCGTGACACCCACAAGCGACGAAGAGATTCCCAGATTAAAGATTGTCGACCTTTATCGTTTGGACGAATCGGAGTTGACATTCGAACAAACGCTTTTTGCCTTGCATAAGTTGGACACCTTTCGCTGTCGATCCAGTGTGATTCGTTTCGCCAACCGCATCGTGCAATTCGAGGCGACCGACGAGCAAATGGATGGAATCGAACTGGGTTATGCTTGCCTGGTGAAGGCGGCGGACACTCCGAATTGATCATGGAAAATCTTGACCGCACTCGCCAGTGGTACCAGAGGCATGATAAAAATTACTCAATGCCCTTATTGGCCGCCGCCATCCGACTGGTTGGCCTGGGAGATATTCCGCGATTTTGGGAGATCATCCAAGAGACGTCCAGCACTTACCGCAACGATCCGGAGGTGATGTCGACCGTCCACCAGCTGCTTGTTCAACTGGGTATCATGAATCCCGGATGGATCCGTCCGTTCAAATGCTGCCCGCCGGTTGCGAACTTTGAAGCGGGAATGGAAACGGCTGCGACCAGTGCGCCAAGCGGCCTGTGGACTCCGATGCCCCGCAACCTTCTCAACCTGGTACCGGCGGCAAATTGTGGTCTCTGGAGATGTTTAACCTTAGAGCGACCACGTCGCAGGTTTAACTGGAAATACATTGGCACAAGATATACGTCGCGTGGTCAGATATGAGGTGATTCGCTTCATTTGACGCGATGGAATCATTTCGGACCACGCACGGTATAACATTAAACACGTTCATCATTGATATAGTTCTCGGAACGGCTGAAACAACAATGCAGTTCACCAAGATGCATAGAGTCGGCAACGATTACATCTACATCGATTGCTTTGCCCAAGAAACTCCGCAAGAACCATCGCAGCTTGCAGTTCGCATGTCGGATCGACATTTCGGCGTCGGCGGCGACGGGTTGGTTCTGATTGAACCTTCCCAACGGGCCAACGCTCGCATGCGCATGTTCAACGCCGACGGAAGCGAAGCGGAAATGTGTGGCAACGCGATTCGCTGCGTTGCTAAGTATCTTTACGATCACGACATTCATCGACATTCGACGCTCGATATCGATACCGGTGTGGGGGTCTTGCGATTGGAGGTGCAGACCGACGCCAAAGATCAAGTGCACGGTGACCGTCAATATGGAAGCCGATCGTGGAAGCTCTCACGGATTCCGACAACGCTTTGTGACAGCGGTACGGTGATCGATGTGCCAATCGTTGTCGATGGGGTCGAACTGAAGGTAACATGCGTCTCGATGGGCAATCCGCATTGCGTGTGCTTTGTCCCCGAGGCGACCGATTCGCTGGTTTTGGGATTAGGCCCGAAGATTGAGAACGATCCCCGGTTTCCACGGCGGACGAACGTCGAGTTCGTGGAGGTTTTGTCTCGCGGTGAGGTTCGCCAGCGAACGTGGGAACGAGGTTCGGGAGACTTGGGCCTGTGGTACCGGAGCGGCGGCCGTTTGTGCTGCGGGGGTCATCTCAGGCCGAACGGATCGCGAAATCTTGAACCATTTGCGGGCGGCGATCTGACGCTGCGATGGGATGACGCATCCGGCGACATGTTCATGACGGGGCCCGCCGAAGAAGTCTTTACCGGTGATTTCAAGATAAGCGCCTAGACATAAGGCGAGCAGCAGATAAAGCGTACCGTAGGATGGACTTCCAGTCCGTCCTACCATGAAAACGGCAGATATATTTTTATTTGCCGCTCGCCTAAGTATTTAATAAAACGGAATCAGCCGGAAATCAACAACGTCACGAAGGAACGCGTACGTGAATTTGAGTGCGGATGGATTGGCGGCGGCTTAAGCCTGGGACTTTCGATCGGGGTTCGCGCGTGGATGCGGACGCTGCGATACCAGATTTCTTATTATGACCCTTGTCACGATCCGGTGAATGCGTCGTATTCAACGCCCGGAATCTATATCTTCTGGCACGAGTACATCCCCTTCATGTTCTACCTTCGTGGGCACAATGATGTGTCGATGCTGTTGAGCCAACATCGCGACGCCGAAGGCGCTGGCTCGCGCAACCCGGTTCGTCGGCTTCGGAAACATTCGTGGCTCTTCGACGCGCGGAGGCGTTGCCGCCCTGCGAAAGATGTTTCGCGAGGGCCAATCCACGAATCTGACGATGACTCCGGATGGACCTCGTGGCCCACGCCGAGAATTGGCGACCGGCTGCATCTATCTGGCGTCGCGACTGCAATTACCGATTGTCCCGTTGGGATTGGGCTACGATCGCCCGTGGCGATTACAACGCCCGCATGGGATCAATTCGCAATCCCGCGACCTGGAAGCCGGGCACGGGACGATCATGGGGCCCGGGATACGAATCCCAGCGGAAGCGAACCGCGATAATTGAAAGCCTACCGACGTGAAGTCCGGAGCGTTGACAGTTGACCGAAGCTGCGGAGTATGGGCGGCCACGGGACGTCCGATTGGACAGCCCTGGTGACTCGCCGACAACCCCGCGCCTTCTGGATGCGATGTTCGTTTTGACGGGCAGACATTTGCGGTCGAAAAGACCGTTGTCATCAAACCATCATTGAATGGAAGATGAGCCATCGGAATGTCAGGATGGTGCAGACAAGACACATCCACCAACATGCAATTTGCCACCTGATGTTTACGCAGAACAAGCAACAGACTACAGGCTCCAGCGTCACCATTGCTTTAAGCAATCATCGCTGAAGGGCTTTCGATAAACGCTACTCCGATTGGACTGACTTCCGCATGTATCCGGCTTGAACATTGAGCAGCGTCCATGCAAGATCAAGCGACCCCTGCACATATGAGAACAACGGATATGACAGATGCGCGTCATCGATGCAAGACCTCTTCTTTCTGATAGAGCTTGGGCGTATTGGGAGTCGCCATCATTAAGTGACCAAACGAGTAAACACCAATTAAGAGTCGAACATCGTCATCGGATACGTAACGACTCCCAATATGCAATCGCTCGGTTTGCCGCTTCCGTTGCTTCGCGGCGACGTACCGATCCAGCAGTTTTCGCCCCGATTGAACCAATCTTTCTGGAGGTGTATACGATGCCAGCCATTGTTCAATTGGAACTGCTTGCATATCTCCAATCGATGCGAGTACTTCATACGTTCGGTAGAATCGGCGGAGCGTTATTCAGAATGCATCGGAAGAAATCATACGGATCAACTTCCACGATGGAGAGTCCGTCAGGATCAGACCAACCTGCAGTCGAGGGCACTGGTAAGATTGCGTTTATGCTCCCGCAACAGCGACGCTGTCGGACGCATTTCCGGACTTTCTTCAGACTGTCGCGTTCTTCCTGGATGCTGTACAGGATCGGTCTCCCGTTAACCGTCAACATTCCCGTCAGAGTCGATGTCAATATGATGTGGAGGAATATATTCTCCATTGATGAATAAAAGCCTTCCTCAATTGGCCCGAGGACGAATGGAAGTGGTCTGCAATGTACATGCCGAGAATCAATGTTTCGAAACAGCAGGCCGCTTTGGCTGAAAGGTTGCAGACTTTGACGCAAGACGCGGTTCAGCCAACACAAAAGAATTCCAAAGACATGGCACGGACAGGAAAAACAGGGCTAGAAGCTGCATATCGACGTTCGTAAACAAATTCGCGATTAAACCATACCAGGACAATGGAACAAAACGAAATTCCTGATTAGTTCAACACCTGTCGGTCCCTAAAGTTTTGCAATTCCTGAAGTTTGGTGCAGGAAAGTGATTCATGGACTAGTTTGGCTCCGAATCGCTTTCCCGCAAAGCCAGCGACGCGCCGACAAGGTCGCTGAGCCCATGCCAATCGATTTGAACATCGTGACTTCCTGGGCGTTCTCGTGAAGCTTCACCGTGCCACGGCACATCTGTGTCAGTTCGCCGACAACGTGAGATCGGTCGATCGCTTGTTCGGAGATCGGGACCAGAATCTCCCCGCTTCGCGGAAGCAATTGTCGAAGCTGTCGGCATAGACCTTTGACTTTCGCACCAGTGCGGTATCGCATTCCCGCTTCGTGGCATGATGATTGCCGATGAAGTCGGTATGCGTTCCCGGACGAATCCAGTCACCGCAAACCAATGGTTCGTGCGATCCGGTTGCACTGACGACAATATCCGCCTGCTCGCATGCCGACTGAAGATCGCTCGCGACGTTGAACGAAATCTCAGGCAGTTCCTTCGCCATCGTATGAATAACCTGCTCGGCTTTGTCGGGTGATCGCCCCATACGGTAACCCGCTTGAGTGGCCGAACACTCGCCTGACGCGCGGATTATGTAAGTCGACAGGTTCCCCGTGCCGAGCAATAGCAACGAAGAGGCATCGGCTCGCGATAGCAATCTCGAAGCGAGTCCAGAGATACCGGCTGTTCGCCAGAAGGTGACGCTTGTACCGTCGACTATCCGCAAGAGGGACGCCATGTTGACGATCAAAAAGCATGATTTGTGAATAAAGCGATTTGTACCCAGGTTCCGGGTTTGGGAAATACGTAAACGCTTTGACACCGATCATCGATTCGTTCCACGAAGGCAGCAACGCAAAAGCATCATGGTTTGATTCGTCGTCCACTAACGGAAACACCTTCCGAGGGGGCATCGAGAACTCACCAGCGAATGCCTGTTGCAATGCATCGATCAAGTCAGGGTAACGCAGCGTTTGGTGGACTTGTTCAGCGGAAATGATTTTCATGGGAAACGATCTCAAAATCGAAGGGCAATCGGTTCTTTGGTTGGAAACCACGGTATATGCGTCGCGTCGGCGTAAATGACGTGATTCGCTTGATAAAATGGGAAGGCAGCATCTCAGACCACGCATGGTATATGCGTCGCGTCGGCGTAAATGAGTTGATTCGCTCAAGAAACGTAAAAGGCAGCATTTCAGATTACGCATGGTATATGCGTCGCGTGGACGCAAACGACGTGATTCGCTTCAAGAAATGTAAAAGGCAGCATTTCAGATTACGCATGGTATAAACTGTCGCGAAAAAATGGTTCAATGCAAGGCACCGTTCGCCAAGAAGCCTCGCCAGTCGTAAAACGGACAACGCATATGAAAACGAAACAACTCAACCACGTCGCGTTGCATGTGGCCGATGGGCAAAAAGCGAGACCTTTTACAGCCAGGTCTTGTTGCTTGAATCGCTGCCTCGGCCAGCTTTCGACTTCCCGGAGCCTGGTTTCGTTTGGGTGTCGACCAGGAATTACACTTGATCGGCGATCGGGATCGGTCGGTCCATTCGGCGAGCCGTGGGAATCACTTCGCCCTGTTAGTCGATGATTTAAACGCATGGCATCATCATTTGCAGGCAAGCGACGCGGAATTTCAGCCCCCAGAACTCGACCAGACGGCGGACGACAGATCTTCGTTCGCGATCCTGACGGCTACTGGATTGAACTGCTGGGCTTTGCATAGGCGTTCAGCGTGCGACGTTTATGTTTCGCGTGGCCGATAATGAGGTGATTCGCTTCATTAAATGCGAAAGCATCATTCCAGATCACGCACGGTATAAGCCCACGCAAGGTATAAACCACGAAGTTTTTGTTATTGGCATACACTTGAAGCACGCTTCCTACTAGTATTTCAAGTGCGGGGCTGATCTGCGGAACGCGGCTCCGAATACTGAGAACCTATCCGAAAACCTTTAGGTTGACCTATGTCCACCGAAGCGATTGACGCTCCTGAAGAATCGACCGGCGAATTGAACAAGTCGACGACATCTCCGAACGATCGTCCCCTGCGACTTGAACTTCCCGAGAAAGCTCAACCGCCGGAACTGCTCAAATCGTATGCTTTTGTGATCGCCTTGGTTCACTTGGGAGCATTGGTTGCGATTGTGCCTCCCTTTTCCGAATACCTGTTTTCATGGTCGGGTGTCGCGCTAGCAATCGCTGGCCACTTCGTTTACGGAATGCTTGGGATCAACGTATGCTATCATCGCTTGTTGACTCATCGTGGCTTCAAGTGTCCGTTGTGGTTGGAACACAGTCTGGCATTGCTTGGTATTTGCAACCTGCAAGATAGCCCGGCCCGCTGGGTGGCGATTCATCGAATGCACCATCAACACAGCGATCATCAAGCCGACCCGCATACGCCGCGAGCCGGATTTTGGTGGTCGCATGTTGGCTGGGTGCTTTACCGAAATCGCGATCACGATCGAACCAGCCACTTCGAGCGGTATGTCCGCGATCTGCTTCGTGATCCGTTCTACCTGAAGCTTGAAATCCAGTGGCGCTGGTTCGGAATCTTCATTTCGCACGCATTGCTTTATTATGTCGCCGGTGCGGCGGTCGGTTATTACCTTCAGGGAACAATCGACAGCGCCGTTCAGATGGGGCTCAGTTGGTTCTTCTGGGGAGTCCTTGTGCGAGTCGTCATCGTCTTGCACGGCACCTGGGCCGTCAATTCGCTGACACATGTTATCGGCTATCGAAACTACGAGACGCGTGACGACAGTCGCAATCACTGGTTGGTCGCACTGTTGACGCACGGCGAAGGCTGGCACAACAACCACCATGCCAGTCCTCGCGCTGCGGCGCATGGGCACAAGTGGTGGGAATTTGATATGGCTTGGTGGGTGATTCGATCGATGGAAATGGTCGGCTTGGCGACCGATGTCGTCCGACCGGGAAAGAAGCCCGAACCTGCCGACTGGTGAAAACGAGGATCAGTCGTCGTCGCTGCGTTGCACCCACGGGAACATATCAATGTTCTTAACGACGTTCTGCTGAACGAACGTCGTGATCGCGTCGACCACATTAGGGCTTCTAACGACCAGTTCCGCCCCCGACAGGTTTTCGCGAACACGATGCGCCTCCACCGGCAAAGGCTCGTCGGTGTTGAACTTGCTGGTCACGCGAGCGCGCTCGAACATTTTCGCCAAGCGGTTTGCTTCAGAATTCTCGCTGATGCCACTTCCCGAAACGATCATCACGGGCAAACGTGCGACTGCGGGGTGTCGCAATGCCGGATCTCCGCTGACACCATTGACCGACTTGGGCGGCGAGATAAGCACCATCGCTTTAACGTCTTGACCTTGTTTCTTGCTTCCGATGGACGGCCAACTCCAATCCATCGCCGTCCAATTCATCGCCAAGACCGCCCCCTCACCCGCACCGATGACCGTTAGCGCGTTCAAGTTGATCTTATCCGCGTCATTCTCCGCTCGCAGGAATTTCTTGGCCGCCTCCATGTCCATCTTCATCACCGCTTCCATGTCGCGCTTGGTGGCCCGTTCCACTTCGATCGGCTTGCCATCGGGATCGAGCAAACGACTGCGGCCGTGGCCACGGTAGTCCAGCAACACGACGGCGCATCCAGCTTCCTGAAGTTTGACGGCTAGGTTGATATATGGACTCGTCTGTCCCGACCACTCATGCACCAACAAAACGGGAACGGCTTCTTTCCCTTGGTCCGAAGGGAAATAACCCATCGTCAAACTGACACCATCCTTGGTGACGATCTTTTCCAATCGTGGCTTCAGTTCTTCCGGGATCTTTTTCTTCGGCGGAGTCGTTGCCGCGGCCGGCTGCGCGACGACGATCGCGGACATGGCGGCAATGAAACAGATCGTCAGAAAGACGCGCAGCATCAGGTGCGATTGTTCGTTCAGGTCGTAGGCCACGGAAAGTGTCTGCTGGCTTGGTTTCATCGAAATTCTGGTCCTGCCTAATCGAAGCTTCCTGTCGGGTGAGAAGAACACGTCCCTCTATGCTAAGCAGTTCGGCCAATGAGGTCAAACTATATCAATGATGTACGCGGATGATGTTATGCTGGGCAAATGTTTTTCAGTTGATCTTGCGACATGGTCGCTCTAAGGGACGTGGCGCGCCCCTAAAACGGTTCGATGCTGTATAATCCATCGACCCCCGATAACCGGCTTTGTCGCTGCACAAAGCCGACTCCTTGAACGATCGCAGGATTACCGCTCGTGAAACTGAAACCGATTTGTCTTTGTTCCGTTGCTGTTTGCCTGTCCGCATGGCTTGTCGTGAAACCAGCTTTCGCGCAGCGAGATTTAACCGACATTCCAGCCCCCGATCCGGCTGCGGAAATTGCGGCGATGCGTCTTGACCCTCAGATCGAAATCAATCTGTATGCTTCGGATCCTTTGATCCGCAAACCGATTCAGATGAACTTCGACGGCGAGGGGCGTCTGTGGGTTGCCAGCAGCGAAACCTATCCGCAGATCGAACCGGGAGCGAAGTCCAACGATAAGATCATCGTCTTGAACGATTCCGATGGCGATGGAGTCGCCGATCAGCATTCCGTATTCGCCGACGAATTGCTGATCCCGACCGGCGTCGCCCCGGGAGACGGCGGCGTCTATGTGGCCAACAGCACCGAACTGCTTCATTTAAAGGACACCGATGGCGACCAAGTGGCCGATCAGCGACGCGTCGTCCTCAGCGGGTTCGGTACCGAAGACACCCATCATCTGCTGCACACCCTTCGCTGGGGACCAGATGGATGTCTCTATATGAATCAATCGATCTACATCCACAGCCATGTCGAAACGCCTTACGGAACGAAGCATCTCAATGGTGGCGGCATCTGGCGTTTTCGACCCGAGACGGGGGAATTGGAGGTTTTATGCAAAGGCTTCGTCAATCCATGGGGACACATTTTCAATCCCTTCGGTCAGTCTTTCGCCACCGACGGTGCCTACGTCGAAGGAATCAATTATGTGTTTCCAGGCAGCGTCTTTGTCACCAGTCCGGGAGCGGTTCGGCATCTTCGCGGATTGAATCCAGGCAGCCCCAAGCACTGCGGTTTGGAGATCCTTTCGGGAACGCATATCCCTTCGGAATGGCGGGGCGACATGGTCACCAACGACTTTCGGGGACATCGCGTTTGCCGCTTCACCGTCCGTCCGCAGGACAGCGGTTACGTGTCGCGACAGCAGCCTGAATTGATCGCCAGCAATCATGTGGCCTTTCGACCGATCGATGCTCGAATGGGACCCGACGGAGCGATCTATATTGCCGACTGGTACAACCCGATCATTCAGCACGGGGAAGTCGACTTCAGAGATGACCGGCGCGATCAGGAACACGGTCGCATCTGGCGGCTGACGTTCAAGGATTCCCCTTTGATGCCTCGAACGAAGACCGGTGAACTGACGGAAACCGCATTGCTGAATCTGTTGGAAAGCCCCGCGTTGTGGCTTCGGCAATTTGCCCGACTGGAACTCAAATCGCGTGATGCAACCGTCGTGTTGAACGAACTGAAACGCTGGGTCGACGGTGCGGCGGCAACGGAAAAACTGAATCGGCAAGCCGAAGCGATGTGGGTTCGCGAGTGCTTGAATCAGCCCGATTTCGATTTGCTTCATTCCCTTGCCCAATGCGATGACCATCGGTTTCGCGCCGTTGCGGTTCGTTACATCGGAATCCGCCGAAACGCCATTGACGATGCAATGTCCGTGCTCGCCACCGCCGTCAACGACCCGCATCCCCAAGTTCGACTCGAAGCGGTTTCCGCCTTGGGAAGGTTTCACTCCGCCGAAGCATCGGCGGTGGCGTTAAGGGCGCTCGATCATGGGCTGGACTCCAATCTGGACTTCGCACTCTGGAACACGCTCCATAGCACGCGTTCGGATTGGATCGAAGCGCTCGCGGCCGGATCGTTCGACATCTCTCAACATCCCGAACGATTGGAGTTTGCCGTGGCCGCCGCGGCCACTCCCGCCGTGGTACCTCCGGTAATAAAAGCCATGCGCCGCGGCGACCTCGATCCGCTGAAATCACAGTCGCTGCTGATCGCATTGTGCAACGCGGCGGATGCCGAAGCTGCTAAATGATTGCCTGGCGATTATCACCGACCCGGAAATCGCTTGGACCGACCCGCAACGCGGGGCTCTGATCACCGGCTTGTCGCAACAGATGGATTCACGCAACGTCCGCCCCAGCAACGTCGATCAAATTGCGAAGCAGCTTGAACGATTGCAACAAGCTTCGCCCGGACCAGCGACCAAGCAAGCCGTCCTGCAAGCGATCGGTCGTTGGAAACTTGCCGAACTGGAACCGTTCGTCGTTGCACAATTGGAGGCCGCGCGACAGAAGAATGCCGATCCAAGTGTCGTCATCGAAACGTTGGGACGTCTGGCTACGGATGCTTCGCTAAACAAGCTGACGGAGATCGCGGGAGATGCAATGTCGCCGATCCCCTGGCGTGTTGCCGCAATCGATGCCTTGGTCGGACCGCGTCCGCGTCAGGCCGCGCGACAGGCCTGGGGCTTGATGAGCCAGCGTCGCGAAGCGCCGTGGGGCGAGTCATCGATTCGAGGTTTGCTGCGCCGCAAGGGAGGCGCCGACTTGCTTCGCGAGGCGATTGCCGAGGTCTCTCTCCCCAGCGACGCAGGACGCGCCGCTCTGCGAGAATCGCGAGCCGCCGGAACCTTCGCTGACCTGGAAGCCTCCATCCGGAAAGCGGGGCAATTGGATGATGCCGGCTGGAAGATGTCCGAAGAACAGACGAAATCTCTGACGGAGCAAGTCGCTCAAGCGGGAGACCCCGCGAAAGGAGAAGCGATCTATCGACGCGGAAGCTTGCAGTGTATCGCCTGCCACGCGATCGGTCCGGCGGGGGGACGCGTCGGTCCGAACTTTGTCAGCCTCGGAGGAAGCGCTCAGGTCGACTACTTGATTGAATCACTCATCGATCCAAACGCCAAGGTCAAAGAGAACTTTCATTCGTTGGTCGTGTTGACGGTCGATGGCACGATCACGCAAGGGATTCGTGAATCGGAAACCGACGAATCGTTGATCCTGCGTTTAGCCGACACCAGCAAAAAAGTGATCCCCAAAGATACGATCGATCAGATCGGCGAAGGGCGTTCGCTGATGGCGGCCGGACTCGTCGATGGTTTGACTCGCGATGAACTGGTCCATCTCGTACGATTTCTGTCCGCACTGGGACGCACTCCCCGCTACACGCTCTCGACCGAGCCAATCGTTCGTTCCTGGCAAGTCCTCACCCATTCGCCCGAAGCGAACCACGTGATCAATCGCACGAGCATCGATTCCGTGGCTGGCGAGAATCCGGTCTTCGTGTGGGAAAACTTCACCGCCAAGGTCGACGGAACGCTCCCTCTGGAAGAACTTCCGACCTTTAAACAACTCCATTCCTCGCCACCGATGTCATTCGTCCGCTTCGATCTCGAATCCCCCGACACGCAGCGTGTCGACATTCAGTTGCCGAAAACGGAAGGGCTGAAGATGTGGGTTGACGGAAGACCGACGCCGATCTGGGATGAGAAAGACCTTCAACTCTCCAAGGGAACGCACCGTATCGTCTTAGCCATCGATCGCGACCTGGTTTCGACCGACTTCCAAGCGAAGCTCCAATCCGACCTGCCCCTAACGGTGATCGATCGTTACTGAGCAACGGTCGATCAACACGTAGCTCGGCGGTCCCCGCCGAGCGTCTCAGCAGGGACCGCCGAGCTACGTCAAGGATGCCAATTGTTGATCGATCTTTCAACAAGTAACATTTGCAGCCGATCAAACAAACGTAACTGAACGCAAATATCCTCATGACCGACTGCCCACCGTTAACTGAGCGAACCAAAGCGTCGCTACTCCTCGAAGTCATTACTTTTCAATTTTCAACGTCTTCCGAGGTCATCGCAATGGCTGGCAATGAGAATCCACGGTCACTTAACGGCGACATTCGTCTCGCTGGAGAATCGCACACCGATGTGCCGAGGCATTACGCGAGCCATTAAAAGAGACAGCTATGCAGCAGCAGAGTGTCTACAATTAAGGCTTACGTTCATCATCAACGAGAACAAAAGCATGTGGTGGTTCCCGGAATCACCGCCGTCTGATAATGACAGGAATTGCAATTTCCCGAAATTGTCCGGCGACAGATGTACAGCTAAAGATGAACGGAACTCGGTCGACTGGCGAAAAACCTGTAACCTGGCTATTCCGGCCATCATACGTTTGAAGCATTGAGCAACGGTCGATGGACCTAATCGGCGGTTTAGCTCCGATTTGTATCCCATATGCCGCGAGTCCCGAATGTAAAGCCACGATTTTGCTCGCTGAAGTCCGTCTTCCACAACTTCCCCAGTCATTGCGGACCGACCTTCATACGATCTGATTTTCGACCTCGCGAACAACTAAAGCTCGGTCCGTTCTCCATTGGCCACAATGTAGCAGCCAAGCAGTACGATTGATCTGGTCTGAAGGTTTCAACCGCTCAGTAATACCTGAATGCTCATCGACTTGGCTCTGAGGCCAAGCCAACCAGTTCAAGATGCTTTCCGAAGTCTTCCAAGGAATACGTTTGTCGTGATTGTGTTCATGATCTCGGCTAAAGCAACGATGCTCGCCGGCAGGCTCTCTCGTGACGCCACAAACCCGTCGTTGTTGTCATTCGAGTGAACGCATTCATTCGATAGTATTCGTTGAAGGCCCAGCCAAATGAATACAGCGGAAACCATAAGCAACAACGTAAGGCTGGCGAGTCGGTGCGAAATTCTCATACACGTACGTTTACGTGTTGCAATCTATCCCGTGACAGGCAGTTGCCGATTAAGTTTGGAGATGAACTAGCCACTGTTGCGAGACGCCTATTGTACTCATGTCAATAATGCTGGCCAACATCACGAACGCAAGCAGCTTCGATCACCCCTATCGGAACCGCTTTACCGTCATGCCTCTGGACAGCACATTGGTCGACCCGAGGACGGCCGATCTACCTGTAGGCTGGCTCGTCTTCAGGTCAGCCAATACGTCGACCAATATCGCGAACGCAAAGCAGCTTCGATCACCCCTATCGCAGCAGTCTTTCCGATTCGCCAATGGACACACTGTCGATTCGAGGACGGGCCGACCTACTTGTAGCTGGCTCGTCCTCAGGTCAGCCAGTACGCCGACCAACATCACAAACGCAAAGCAGCTTCGATCACGTCTACCAAAGCCGTCTTACCGCAATGCCTCTAGACAGCACATTAGTCGACCGACGGACGGCCGACCTTACCGGTAGGCTGGCCTGTCCTCAGGCCAGCCAGTACGCCGACCAACATCACAAACGCAAAGCAGCTTCGATCACGTCTACCAAAGCCGTCTTACCGCAATGCCTCTAGACAGCATATCAGTCGACCTGTGGACGGCCGATCTACTTGTAGGCTGGCCTGTCCTCAGGTCAGCCAATACGCCGACCAACACCGTCAGCATCTCCGACTTTATCGGCGATCGTCGCGATGCGTTCGTCTAATTGATCGTATCCGGTGCGAGCAGAAAACAGTTCGTCATACTCATCACGTAAACGACTTGCCGCATCGGATCTGGACCAGCACGATAGGCTCGCAACGATCGGTAGTATCGCCAGTATCGGGTCACAAATGAATCTTGAGCAACGTCAGCGCCTGGGGACGACCGGAGAAAGTTTCTCGAAATGACACCCAGCGTGAATCCAGCACGCCCTAGATTTTCGTCAGGTTTGAACTGCCCAGTCAATGCAAACCAAGGACTCCACCACTGGAACATTTGTCTGACCATGGTAGTAAACGATCGCTGATGCGTCTTGAATCGTTTCTGCAACTGCTGTTCTGCCTTTGCCAAACCATTGATCGAGCAACGTCTCCAGGATGAGCGATCCATTTGCCGTGAGCCGCGCGACTTGAGTTCCGCACGCCATTTCTCGGGCACCGTGGAACTCGGCGATCGAGCCGGTTCAGCGTCGCTGAGCCGAACTGAATCTGTAAGTCAACTGTGTCTCGCAACACTTCCAACACAGTCAAGTGATCCCGGCGCAGACGCGTGAAATACGCCGCATAGTACGATTGGTAAAGGGCCGCAACTGGGCACTAAAGTCTTGATCGCATCCTTCTGGGAGTGGACCACGATAATATCGATCCCTGCCGCGCGAAAAGTAGACTTCTCGCGTAAAGCGAATGTTGCGAGGAGTGGTCCGAATCCCCATCGTCTTGCGAATTTGACGCGTCGGTATGTTGCGTTGTCTTGGCGTTCTTTTTCTCTTGAAGCTTCTTCCCCAAGCGTTCCAATTCCCGATCCATCTCACGTCGATCCTGACTGAGCGCTTCAACCACGTTGAGCAGTTTCTCAATAGCGACCACGGCCTCCTCGGGCAACGGGCCAGCCTGCTTGAGCAAGTCGTCGACTTGCTGCATCACGAATTGAACTTCATCCACTCCCATGCCTAAGTCCTACGCGGGTGCCGCAAAAAAGTCACGTCATCATCACCGCGAAACTGAGATTGCTAGTGTTGAGAAGATACAACGATTGTCGCTAAAATCGCACTTCGTCAAGCTGGCCCCACGCTTGCGTCTCCTCGAGGCGGAATCATCCAACACGAACCGTGCTTTTCCATTCCGATGTGCGGGTAATAGCTTGCCGCCGCGGGAGCCGCCAAAAGAATCAGCCGAGTTTCCAGCCCTGCTTTCTCGTGCGTCACACGGATTAACTCGCGTCCAATTCCTCGGCCTTGGTGCGCCTCGTCGACCGCTAGATCCGACAAGTACGTGCAATAAGCGAAATCCGTGATCGCTCGCGATACGCCAATAAGCTTTCCGTCTGGATCCCGCGCCGTCACGACCAAATCAGCCCCCGCAAGCATTTTGGCGATTCGAGCGAAATCATCCACGGGCCGGCGCTCCGCCAACGTCGAACGCCGCAAGACATCGATGAACTCAGCCGGTGTTAGCTCAGGCTTAACGTCATACTTCATCGTCTTGTTCCTCTGGATTAACATCAACCACCATCCCGTGGTTGACCAAATTGCCTTTCAAGTCACAGCACGCGGCGTTGATGAACTGAATGCCGTCGCGAGTTTCGCAACCGAAATTGTTGATTCCTGCTTCATCGTGAATGTGCCCAAACGCGTGAATCCGAGGCTGAATGCGATCCATGACATGTCGCGTCAGTTTCTTTGAACCAACATGGATCGGTTCCTTCGTGCGCCAGTCCCGCGTGACGTCGCGAATGCCCTTGGGTGGACCGTGCGTGATCAGCAGGTCGGTGTCGGCGGGGATTTCGGCCCAGTAACCGTCCAATGCTTCCCGGTCCTTATTGTATGCCCAATTAAAGAACGCAGGCGTGTACGGAGAACCAAAGATTCGCAACCCGCCGAGTTCCATCGCTTCATGAATCACGAAGTGAACCGATGGAAAATGCCTCGGCGTGATCAACCCCTCTGCGATCGCCGTCGAATGGTTGCCCGGAATAAAGATCTTCGTCTTGATCTCCAGATTCACAAACCAGTCGAAGAAAGCTTTTGATTGCAATTGATTCATCCAAGGCTTATGCACGTTCGCCTCATCACCGCAGTGGATCACCACATCGGCATTCGGAACCGTCAGCTCCGCGTGCCGAGTGTGAGTATCGGAAATGAACCAAATCTTCATGGGGTCATGCGTTTCTCCCAGAACTTAATCGCCATACTTGGCAAGGAACTTGTTTGAAATCGTCTTGAACGAAACGCGAGCATCGCCCGACCCACGACCCAAACCAGCCCTTCACGTTCCGTCTTCGGATTCAAAACGCTCTTCCTTCGGCCAACGTCAAGATCGCATCCAGAATCAGGCACGATCATTTCGCCTAGCGGCGGGACGATCGACAGATCAAGCTTCGCGACAGATCGCTTCCATCTCGGCTTTGTGAACGTAAGCCGACGCAGCGATATCGAACACATTGAAAACAAACACGGTCGGTCCCTTCAACGCATAGCGATTGTCTGAATCCCCGGCCCCACCAATTCGCCCTGAATCGCAAGCGACCGGCCCAGCGTCTTCATCCGGCGCAGGTCCCAATCGCGGACGACTCGCCAATGGCTATTCGATGCATCTTCAGCCAACTGCCAGTTGCGACCACAAACGCCAAACTGCTCCCTCGCAGAACAAACGCCGTGAACGAAGTGCCATCGATCTTCTCCGACACATAAAACGCAAGTTTACGGAACGAATCAAAATCGGCGGCCAGGTTCTGAATCCGCTCCTCGTCCGTCTTTGCGATGAACGCCGGAAACCCACCGATCACCTCGCCACCCAAGCAAGCCGGAATCGGTGCTTCATACTTCACGATCCCCAGTTCTTCGGTGACATCTTCGCCAACCGAATAGTCACGCCCAAGGATGCTCGGGTCCAACAGCAAGCCCTGCGAAATCTGTCCGCGCAGCTTCACCGTCCGCAGCCGAAACCCTTCGCGGTTATCCATCACCTTCAGCGACGACTTCCGCAGAAACTCGAACTCATCCCGCACCGGCAAGAACGAATCGATTTCGCAATAAATCACCGCATCTCCGGCCGCGAACTCTCCTTCTTCGTCACGCACTTCCAGCCATCAACCACCGCCAACTCAATCGCATCCGCCCCATCAATCGGCCGCGTCTCACGCACACTTCTGAATCGTTGCCAGTTTTCGCATGTCGTTCGCCTGTACAATCGGTTAAAACTCGTTCCCAGGTTAGAGCCAAGGAACGAACGACGAGTGATGTTAAAAACCTGTGAATTAATGAAACAATTTTTTTTCTTTGAAGGGACGCAATTTGGTTTCCTCCTAAATTGCTTTCATGTGCAGTTGAAATCTTTTCGTACGAAGGTAAGTAAATCATGAGCGAAACGACCGAACGAGGCGGGTGTTTAGGAATTCTGATGCGGGTCTTCGGAGCCTCAACGAGCGAGGAAACCAAACGACGACGCAAATACCAACGTCGCAAACCTCCTTACCGCCTTCGCCCGGATTTTCTTTCGCCGGCGGAATTGGCTTTTTATACCGTATTGCAGCAAGCTGTCGGCCAAAGCTATGCGATCAACAACAAAGTGCGTATGGGAGATCTGCTTTATGTACCCCGCGATCGTGACAGTCGCAAGTACGAAAACAAAGTCAGTAGCAAACACGTTGACTTTCTCTTGTGCGATTCGACCACGATGCAACCACTCCTTGGTGATTGAACTCGACGACTCCAGCCATCATCGCAAGGATCGGCAAGTCGCGATGCATTCGTCGACGAAGCGTTCGCCATTGCTGGGTTACCTATCCTGCACGTTAAAGCTGCAAGGACTTACTCAATCGCCGAAATTGACCAGCGAATTAACGAGGTCCTTAACGATGCCAAAGCCTCCAAACTGCCCATGCCGACGCCAGCAGCCGACGCATCAAACACCAGTCCGATGTGCCCCAAGTGTCACACGGCGATGATTGAGCGAAAAGCCACGAAAGGCAAAACGATCGGTAAGCGATTCTGGGGCTGTAGCAACTACCCCAATTGTCGTGAAATCATCGGCATCGATTAACCGCACGCCGAGAAACATACCGACCGCCTGGGAACCAAAGTGATTGCGGTCCGAACGCTCGGTGGCTTTCACATAGGATTAAATCGCCACAACAACGTTCGATACCTGAGACCGGACCGCGTTATAATCCAAAAGGTTCACCGGGTTATGTCGAGCGCTTCCAAAACTCCCCAAGAACTCGCAAATCGGCCGCGACATGCTCATCGACCTCGATTGTTGAATATTCAGAATGAAGCGGCTGAAGCTCAATGGTTTGTTATTCCCCGCCATCCTCAGCTCGCTTCGTCGAATGCTATCGCTTGATTGTATCGGGCGACTGCTTTGAGGCAGTCGTATCGTTCCCCTTCAGATAGTTCGCTTTCTCCGGGATAACAAACCTCACGCCACCGCGCGGGTCCGGCACAGCGTCGAAGTATCTCGGGATCACATGCACATGCATCACCGTCTGCCCGGCAGTCTCGCCACAATTGAACCCAACGTTGTAGCCGTCGGGTTTGGTGTCAAGCGTCTGATCTAGAAGTGCTTTGACCTCGTTCACCAGAGCCATCAAAGCCGCCTGCTCCTCCGCCAACGCATCAAACCAAGTCGGCACCAGCCGCTTCGTCAGAACAAGAGTATGCCCCACGCTAATCGGAAACCCATCGAACACCGCAAACGCCAGCGCATTCGAAAGGAGCGAATCCTTTTGCGGTATGTTTAGAAACGGGGAATCGGGCATAAGTAATTGACGTTACGCTTGGTACAAATGGCACCATTGATGCCACAATTCTAACACAAGCAGATGCTGATCGCGAAGCTGTTCCCATGCTGTCACAATCACGTCTATCGATGTGATGCCAAGCGGTTCAACCTATGGTAAACCGAAACCCGCCGATGTACTCGCACCCTTGAGTACCTCTCTCTTGCTCCATGGAAACAACCGAACGGCAAGCCGTTAGCTCATCAGCCGAGGATCGGTTTGTCGATTTGTTTGCGCAAACATTCGGATTGGATAAGGTTCAGTTGCTGGCCTACGACCAGCCATTTGAAGACATCTACGGGCGCATCGCGATTCATCGATTACGCTTTGAATACGATTGACGCCAAAATTGCATTTGAAATCGACGGGCTGACACGGCATCACCCCGACGCGATCACGATCGACAAGTTTGAAGATGATCTGCTGCGACAAAACAGCCTGATTCACCTCGGCTGGAAAGTCTTCCGGTGGACCGATCGTGAATTGTTCAATGAACCGGAACGCGTGAAAGAGCAGTTGCTCTTTTCCTTGAAAGCATTTCGGATATCGTCTCGTTCGACGAATTTCTTCCGAAGCAATGCGGTGAAGCATTTGAGCTACGGCCACATCAGGAAGAAGCACTCGCGACGCTCGCCGAAATGCGTGCCGCTGGCAAGACAATCGGACTGGTAACGCACGCTCAAGGAGCCGGGAAAACAGTTGTCGCCGTCAGCGATGCCAAGCGGCTTGGCGGATGAACCCTGTTCCTGGCCCATCGGCGTGAATTAGTCGTGCAAGCTTACAACGAACTAAAAGGGTTGTGGCCTGAGCAAACCACCGGATTGTTTCTGGGCGACGTTCGGGACCATGATGCATTCAACATTGCCGGATCGATTCAAAGCCTTGCGGACCGCCATAAAGAGTTCGCGCCTGATGCGTTCACCTACATCGTGGTCGACGAATCCCACCACGCCGCAGCTCCCACCTATCGGCGTTTACTGAATAATCTTCGGCCGCAATTCGTGTTGGGAGTCACCGCAACCCCTGAACGTTCAGATCAACTCGACGTGTTAACGTGGTTCGGTGGAAGAGCCAGCGCAGAGATCCGACTGCCTGATGCGATCAATCGCCGGTTACTTTGCCCTTTCCAATATTCCGGAGTCGCCGATTTGGTCAACTTCGATGCGCTTGAGTGGTAGCGAGGAGGGTATCGAGTCGATGACCTGGATCGACTGTACACCGGCAACAACGTTCGAACTCAATTGATTCTCGAAAAAGTCTGCGATACGGTTTTGAATCTGGCGGATGTTGAACGCAACACGGCTCAGCAGAAACTGCGGGAACGAGCGGTGAACTTCATCTTTGTTGTCGATCTCTACAATGAGGGCGTCCATATTCCTGAAACGCTATGGGGATCACAACATTCTGAGGTGACGCACGAAGATGCCGAGAAACGCCTGCGTTCCAACCCGACTGCGATCGCTGATCTGCAAGCGGTCTTGGATGATCGCCTGCAACACTCGCCGCAAATCGCTTCGTTCGCTTCATCAGTGTACGATCCATTGGCGATCCACGCGGCCTACGCGCGTGATGAACTCCTCGTCGCCTTGGGCCACTGGAGTTTCAATAATCGACCAAGCCAACGCGAGGGTGCTCTGCATATGAAAGACCGTAAACTTGACGTGTTTTTCGTGACGTTGCAGAAGTCGGAAGATGAGTATTCGCCAACAACGATGTACGAAGACTACCTCATTTCGCACGATCTGTTTCACCGGCAATCCTAAAGCAACACGTCCGAACAATCACCGACAGGGCAATGTTACATACGCTATCGAAAAATGGGGTACACATCGTTGCTGTTCGTCCGCGAGAGCAAGAACCTTTCTTCCGGTCTTTCGACATC
>JAWKTL010000016.1:0-121719 GCA_041399105.1 Pirellulaceae bacterium
AAGGAGTCACTGACGACTTGAATGCTACCTCAGACTAACACGAGTCTATGCAACGAAGTCTGCGAACGTGAGCGGCCCCAGGTGTTTCCAATGGACCGCAGATCGTCGACTCATGTTTCAAATGCCAGGTGATCGTGCCCGAACTGGCAGTGGAAACGATTACATGGCCACATTTGCCCGATCACTTCTTTCAAGACGAACTGGCGAGGCCAGTGGCACCATAAATCAATCCACTACGCCGACACCACCGGGCCAGTGGTGAAGTTGCTGCAAACTGCAAATTGGTTTCCAACCGGGGCAGGGGAGGGCGGTTTACGAGTTAGCTTCGCGTTGCCAGTTAATCGGTCGTTTGCGGCATCGGGATGGTACTGGACGCCTATATGCTGTCTCAGGCCGCCACCGCGACGTTAGTGGAAATCTATCGGTTCTGGTATCACGAATAAGCCGTTGACGAAATGCCGTCATGTCCGCGATCACGGCCTGCCAAGCGCTTCGCCATACGTGATCGTGAGTCGTTCGTTTAATCCCAGAAGCATTGCAAATGGACACAACCGATCGCAGCTTGCACACACTCTCATCAGAGGGAGTACTTAGGGACTATTGTGCAAATTACCACGCTCAAACACGAGTGTTGCCCGCCCGTCCTTCCATGCTATTTCTGCTCTTACGGTTGGCGTTCGTAAACGAATTCGTCGTCCGCCTGGCGTTTCCCAACCGACGAATCTTTCGTCATCATACGTTGGGTTACCGATCAGTTGAACTGCCTCCGTCATTAACATGCCATCTTTGAGTTCATTAAGATACAGCAAGAAGGCCCATGCATTATGATGTTTAGCATTCGCTAATGCGATTTCTCGTAAACGGTCCCTGATCGCCGCGTTCACTGGTTCATCTGTTTCGCTGAGGTAAGCCATCGCAAATACCTTCGAAAACGGAGATCCATCTCCGGTTTTAAAGTGCATTTCGAGTGAATCATTGTTTAGCTTTGCAAACTCCGATAGATAGGGACCCGAATACTTAATTGACTTGAATCCATAAGCTCTGCGCGCGACCCATCTAAAGAGGCTCACCCACGAATCCGTCTTGCGATTGTTTACATCGTCGGTCGAGCCATCGTCGCGAGCAATGTATTTGCAAAGCAATCGAATGACCTCCAATGCGAAACGCTCGTTCTCGATTTCCAGCAACATTTTCGGTACGTCTTTCGACACCAAGCTAAAATCTTCGTCGCTAACCTTCTCGCCCCTGAGCATCGGCTCCAAAATACGCATTAGCTTAACTTGAGAGTCCGTCAACCCCATCCGTCGCTCGGCGACGGGAACTTCCTTCACCACAATATTGATCGGTGCAAGGTTTGCCTTGCCCGACCAGTACCGTGGATCATCTTTCTTCTTCGGAAGCATTTATCATCAATGGTGACGCGTTTAATGTTATCTTGCGTCAATGTTTTTCAGTTGATCTTGCGACGTAGACGCTCTATGTAATTCAAGACATAGGTTCCGGGAACACGAAAGCTAACCGGGTGCCCACCACCGGGCTCACGTTCCCACTGGTTCTGCAAGACGCTTCGTCTCTGGAAGCACTGTTCGTATGTTTTCAACGTCGTATTATCTCTTGACTCGAAGCCAAAAACTATATCGCCCACCGTTCCTGGAAGCCTGTAAACTGCTCCGTCGGGATGCTGTAATCTGATGGAGACTCCGTCATTCTGAATCACCGCAAAGAACAGATCATCAGAGGTGAGCGTCTCCCGATCAACGCGAAATTCAACGCATCCACCTACGGGCACAACGGTTTTGCTGGCCGTTACCGTGAGGCGTATACGCCCGTCGTCAAATGAAACAGATTTTGCTTCGTCGGCATCGGCACCGAAAAGCAGCACGTTGGAAAGCCAGAAAAACGGCAAGAAGAGCATGCTTCTAATTATCATCTATCCACCATGTTCCTGTGATTTCTCGAAATGTGAGTGAGCCGACTCGGGAACGGGACCGCTTCCGACCGACCATTCGGATTCGCGATTGAAACATTGATAATGTGCTTGGAGTATAGTCGATTGCCGTAACGCTTTCAGTGATCCGGTCGTTGCTTCGCACTGATTCGCGGCAGTTCTTGTGAGCAGTGAACGGCTCGAGTTCGATGCGTGGTCTCTTTGCGGCGCAGTTGCGGTCGGTCGACAAGCGCCATAATGGCGTTTTTTGTCAGGGCAGGGGAGGGCGGTTTACTATGGCGGTGGGACACGAAACAATAGCGACTCGCAAGAGGTGTCCCTTGTGACCGGATGGTTCCGGTCGGTAATATTGAATGAAAGGTGAGTGCTTCCAATGGCAAAAGTACGCGACTTTATTGGTTCCTATCGGTTGGCTCGATTGATCCGCAACGGCACGTCGTCGCAGATCTGGGAAGCGGTGCAGGACGCCAACGACAAACAGGTTTGCGATCAAGCTTTTGAAAGATACGGTCAAAGACGACAAGGACGAGATTGCGTCTTTAAAGAACGAATTTGAAGTGGCGCAGTCTTTGAACAGCCCGTTTGTTCTGAAGGCGTTCGACCACGGGGTTCAGAATGGGGTTCCCTACACCGCCTTCGGAGTTGTTCAGCGAGACATCGTTCAGAAATTGCTGCGCATGGGAATGGACATCTACGGGTTTATGTTACCCAAGATGGTGCAGAAGTCCGCCGAGGCGTTGTATTATTTTCACACCAAGGATTGGATCCATCGCGACGTCAAGGTCGACAACTTTCTGGTGACGCGGGAAGGGGAGGTCAAGTTGATCGACTACCGGATTGCCGAAAAGAAGCGAACTGGATTGAAGGCGATGTTTCACAAGCCGAAAGTGCAGGGACTCGAAGTTACATGTCTCCCGAGCAGATTCGGCGCGAAGGAATCGATGAGCAGTCGGACATTTATTCTTTTGGCTGCATGCTTTACGAGTTGTTGGCCGGGAAGGCTCCGTACACGGCCAACAGTCCTGACTGAGTTGCTCAACAAGCATTTGACGGGGCAGGTCCCCAGCCCGATGGCGGCCAATGCGAACGTCTCGCCGGAGTTCGCCGATTTGGTCAAGAAGATGATGGCCAAGAAGAAGGAGAGTCGTCCCTCATCAATGTGGGAATTCCTGAAGGATTTGCGGACGATTCAGATGTTCAAGAAAGTGCCGCGTCTGCCGGATGTGCATCCCTTCGATCAGCTTGAGAAGGGGGAGAAGGGGTTCAATTTGGATTGAGCCTCGCGATCGTCTGTCGGCTGGCTGTTGGCTGATCTTTCGCAAACAGGGCAGGGCGAATAAGATGAACGTTACAGGGATCATATTCTCCGTGATCGTTTCATCTTCAAGACCTCCGCCCCAGCGACGGGACACAGCATGGCTAAAGCCAGGGACTTTTTTGGTCCATATCGATTAACACGACTGATCCGATTGGGCAGTAAATGCCAGATCTGGGAAGCGATCAAGGAATCGGATCGGACGCGATATGCGTTGAAAGTCCTCCGCGACGAGTTTGCCGGGGATAAGGCGGAAATGGCTGGGCTGAAAACGGAGTTTGACGTGGCTCAGCAGATCAAGGGAAGCCCACGGATCATCAATATCCATGAGTATGTGGCCGATGGACGCTCGGTCTATCTGGTACTCGAATTGTTCAGCGAATTGAACATGAAGCAGGCGTTGCGCCATGGTCCGGACTCGTTGGCCTACATGCTGAACAAGATTATCGAGCAGTCGGCCGAAGGGTTGTATCACATGCATTCCAAAGGTTGGTTACACTGCGACGTGAAGCCTGACAATTTTTTGGTGAGCCCCGAGGGGGTGGTCAAGCTGATCGACTTCCAGATCTCGCAAAAAAAGAAGACCGGATTGAGCAAGTTGTTCGGTTCCAAGGTCATTCAAGGGACGCGCAGCTACATGGCTCCCGAACAGATTCGCGGCAAGAACATGGATGAACGAACGGACGTCTACTCGTACGGGTGCGTCCTGTTCGAGGCCGCCACAGGCAAGCCGCCGTTCACGGGCGAAACGCCCGACGACTTGCTGAACAAGCATCTCAGCGCGCCGATCCCGACGCCGTGACGTACAACGACAACGTGTCGACCGAGTTTGCGGATTTGATTCGCAAAATGCTATCGAAGAAGCCGGAGAATCGCCCCGCGTCGATGTGGGAATTCTTGAAGGTTTTCCGTGGAATGCGTTTGTTCAAGAAACAACCCAGGCAGCCTGATGTGAGCGTCTTTGATATCGCCGCAGGCTTGAAAACGCCTGACGATCTGCTGAAGCATGACGACCCATTAAAACCAAAAAGCAAACCCAATGACGACCAGACGGGAACTTGATCCATGGACGCCGGTACAACGTTAGATTTTGAGAAGAGCGTCGCCCAATTGCAACAGCAGCTTGCTTCGCTCGAAAAACGAACCGATCGAAGCGACGAGACGGAGACGGAGATTCGCAATCTCCGTCGTCAGATCAATGACGAACTGCGAAGCATCTACGCCAATCTCGACCCGTGGCAGACCGTACAGGTGGCCAGGCACAAAGATCGTCCGTACACGATGGACTATCTGAAGCTTGCATTTGACGAGTTTGTCGAACTGCATGGTGACAAGCAATTCGGAGACGATCGGGCTTTGCTGACCGGCTTCGCCAAAATCGATCGCTTTAAGGTGATGGTCGCCGGCCATCAAAAAGGTCGCACTTACAAAGAGCGGGCGGCGTGTCACTTCGGGTGTGCACATCCCGAAGGCTATCGCAAGGCGATGAGCAAAATGAAGCTTGCCGAGAAATACAAGCTTCCGTTGATTTGCTTCATTGATACGCCGGGAGCGTATCCCGGCGTGGGAGCCGAAGAGCGTGGGCAAGCCCAAGTGATCGCCGAAAGCATGTTTCAAATGAGCCATCTGAAGACGCCCATCATCTGCATTGTGATTGGTGAAGGAGGGAGCGGCGGCGCGTTGGGTATTGGCGTCGGGGACCGAATCGCCGTCATGGAGAATGCGTATTATTCCGTCATTAGCCCAGAGGGCTGCGCGGGCATTTTGTGGAAGAGTCACGAGCATGCGCCGAAAGCAGCGAAGGCTTTGAAGTTCACTTCGAAGGATTTGCCAAGCCTAGGAGTCGTCGACGACGTGCTTCCCGAACCGCTTGGCGGCGCTCACCGAGATCATCATCAAGCGGCGTCTCGTCTGCGTAGCTATCTGACCAAAACGCTCGCTCAACTGGAAGCGATGCCCCTGAGCGATTTGCTATCGCAGCGCTATGAGAAGTTTCGTCGGATGGGTCGTTTCATTGAGTCCGAAGCTGAGGCTTGAATGTTGGCGGGGCCAGCGAATACGGATTGAAAGGAAGCTTGTGGAGGTGATGGAGCACGCTAGCGAAGAACACCATTTGAAGTGGAATCGCGACCGCCCCGCAACGTCCGATAATGCCTCTTATGTTGTATTCGAGCTGTGGTTTTCCCAGTGTTTTCAGCATATTTGGTCGGCGCGCGTTAATCGGCCCCAATAGGCCGACACGCCTTTGCTAGCGACTTGGAAATCTCGAAGATTGCCGCCTGGCTTGTTCGATCATTTCCACTGAGGACTGGCCGTTTGCCGTGCGTGAAACCGATGGTGCGACGTACTCAAAGGCCTCCCCCGCCCCTTGGCTTTGCTCGCGCGATGCGGACCAATGCAATGGGCTTGGCTGTACGGCGGACGGCTGATCGCCCGGTCGCAATTTCTCGTCCAAGCGGTCCAAATACGGACCGACGATTTCATGAATCTCTTCGGGCATCAAGACGTCGCTGTGATCGAGAAGCTTCGCAATGTAATAGCCGCTCTTGGACTGCACGATTTGCAAACGGATGGAATCTCCCGCCAGCGAGACGGCAAACAGCGTGATCAGTATGCAGTAGATCGCCCCCTTAGCCAATCCGAAGACGGCACCGGCCATGCGATCGAATTCACGCAACCGCAGCTTGTCGATCCAGCTTGATAGCATTCGGAACACCATCCAGATCGCGATCATTGAGCCGACAAACAGAAGGAACATGGCCAGAAACATATTCCATGGGGATTCGGCGTGGATCTGATGTGAAAAGGGTTCGCGGAACTTCATGGCCACCCAGTAACTGAACGAAAGGGACACGATGGACGCGATCTGCCATGCGAAGCCTTTGATAGCACCGAAGAGACCGGCGGCAACAAGCACAACGAGCATCACGAGGTCATAAGTTTCCATGGCGGCAAACGGTTTCCCGCTTCCAATTTTTCAGTCGGGTTAAGCAGCCGAGTATACCTTGAATCATCGCTTTCGGCGAAGATCAATCAGATCGATCTTCGCACGCTTGCCGCTCAGATGGTACAAGGCCAAGGATGCCGCGCGTAGTATGAAGCGACACATTCACAACCAATATGGCCGGATTCAAAACACACATCACCGGAAGCACCGTCGTTGGCGTCGGGTATGGCTATCTGGGAGCAACCCATTTCGGGATGCCTCTGGAGTCATGCTTGCTGGCCGGTGGTTTGTGCAGCGTGAGCGGCATGTTGCCCGACCTGGACAGCGACTCAGGGGTGCCGCTTCGCGAAACGACGATGTTTGCTTCGGCGGTTGTGCCCATGCTGTTGGTCGATCGCCTGCAGGACTTGGGTGTCCGGCGTGAACTGATGGTACTGGCTGCGGCGATCGTCTACTTGATCATGCGGTTCGGTGTCGCGGAAATCTTCAAACGCTACACCGTGCATCGCGGAATGTGGCACAGCATTCCCGCCGCCGCCTCCGTCGGCCTGCTGGCGTATCTGTTGATGCACTGCTCGCAGGAAGACGTTCTGAATTTACAAAAGTGCGGCCGTTTTCATTGGGTTCATCGTTCATCTGATTCTCGATGAAATCTGGGCCATTGAATTTGGGCTGACCGGCTTGCGATTCAAGAAGTCGTTCGGAACGGCGATGAAGTTTTGGGGCGGAAGTTTCTTTGCCAACGTATCCGTCTACGGCAAGCTGGCCATTCTTGTCTGGATGGTTTACCACGATCACTCGTTCATGCTTCACACGCACCTGCCCGAAGCGATTCGCATCGAGCAAACCGCTGAACCGTGGAACCTTCCAAATCTGGAACCGCCACCCCCTCGCTGGCGTTAAACGTGTCGGGACAGGTTCTTCGAAGTCGCGACGGGCCGTTAAAAACGTTTTCTGCTGTCAAGCATCAGCGTGACCGGACCGTCATTGACCAGATGGACTTTCATGTCCGCGGCAAAGATGCCTTGCTGAACCTTCACGACATGCTGTCGCAGTTGTTCGCAATAATCTTCATAAAGGCATCGCGCCAGGTCGGGTTGCGCCGCGGCGGTAAAGGCTGGTCGACGTCCTTTACGACAATCGCCCAGTAAAGTGAATTGGCTAACGACGAGAACTTCACCGCCAATTTCGACGATGTCCAGATTCATTTTTCCCTGGCTGTCCGGGAACACACGCAAGCCAATGGTCTTGTCGGCCAGATAACGACCATCAACTTCCGCATCATCCTGTTCAACACCAAGCAGAACCAGAAATCCTTTGTTAATCGCACCGACCGTTTCGGTGTCCACCATGACCGAGGCTGACACAACGCGTTGAATAATTGCTCTCACGACTTCAGGTCTCCTTGTGTCCACGAACACGATACAATGATCGGTGCCCATGACGTTTTGCCGGGTTCGTTCCGCGACATCATCTTACGTTTCAGACTGCTTTCATCCGATGCCACTTCTATTTTGTTGCCCACATTGCCAATCACAGACGTTGGTTGACCAACAATTCGCCGCACATGCCGGTGCTTGTGTGGAATGTGGAAAGCCGATTACGGTTCCTGAATTTCACGAGAACGATACGATTGTTCAGGCGAAGCAAACCCATGTTGGTAACAATCGCATGTTGCGCAAAATCGCATTGGGTTGCATCGCCGCGGCTTTAGTGGCGACGGGCGGGTACGTCCTGTTTCAATACGGTCTTGCGGGTGCATTACGCATTCAGGCGAATACCATACGCGGAGCTTGCAGAAACAACGCTCGTCAGATCGCCGCGGCGCTTAACGCATATGCCGATGACTATGGCACATACCCCACGCCAACCGTGACCGACTCCGCCGGCCAGCCAATGTACAGTTGGCGCGTGCTGCTTTTGCCGTATTTGGGACAAGAGCGATTGTACGAACAGTTCAATCTCAACGAACCATGGAACTCGCCGCAGAACCTCCAGTTGATGTATAATCGCCCCAGCGAATACGGTTCGCCCGCTGCTGGAGGGAATGCCTGGAGCGAGCCGAATTATATGTTGATTACCGGACCGGGAACGTTGTTTCCCAGTTCAGGGCCACGGAAACCAAACGATGTTCTCGATCGACCAGAACAGACGTTATTGGTCGTCGAAGTTGCCAGGCCAATGGGAAGCAACGAATTAGCCTGGACGCAGCCAGGTGATTTGGACGTCACGGCGATGGTCCCCGCGATCAATGGTAAAGACGGCGTTGAAATCGGCGGCAATCATGAAGGTGGCGCAACCGCGGCAACGTGTGATGGACGCGATCACTTTCTTCCAACGAGTTTGTCGCCCGGGGAGATCCGCGCGTTGATTACCCCGGCGGGCGGCGAACCGTTGCGTGATGATCTGCTCGATATCTGGGAGTAGCCGTCACGCGGAACATCGCTCCGCGCCATCCCCTAGTGATTCATTTCTTCCGGTCGACTGCCGATTTCGACTCGAATCGAATGCTTCGTTTCGCCACGATAGACTTCCAAGACCACTTGAGAACCTCCGACCGTTTCGCCCACCATTCGCATCAGCTCCCCCATATCGTGGACGGGGCGACCATCGAATGAAACGATCACATCGTCGACGAATATTCCAGCCGTCCGCGCCGGTGAATCACCGCTTGGCAAACGATAGACGAGGGCTCCGCGAATCAGCGGGTCGTCACCGCGTCGAAGTTCGTCGGGAACTTCGTGAAGGACAACCCCGAGCCATCCGCGATGCACATGTCCCGACGTTCGAAGACGATCATAAACTTGTCGCGCAACATTGCTGGGGATCGAAAAGCTGACGCCGCGATAGGTTTCGCCAACAATCGCCGTATTGATGCCGATCAGTTCGCCGGAAGAATTAATCAATGGTCCGCCACTGTTACCGGGATTGACCGCAACGTCGCTTTGCATGAAATCTTGATATCGCGTCCCAGCCTTCGCGGCTCGATGCTTGCCGCTGAGGATCCCGAAGGTAACCGTTCGATCCAATCCGAACGGACTTCCCAGCGCCCAGACCGGCGTTCCGACTTCGGAAGCATCGCTGTCTCCCCAGCGAACCGGCAGCAATCCAGGAGCATCGATCTTCAAGACGGCAATGTCCGTCAACGAATCCATCCCGATGACATCAGCCGGCACGCGGCGTCCATCGCTGAGTCCGACATGAATGTTGGCACCCCCTTCGATCACATGGAAGTTCGTCAAGACATAGCCCTGCTCGTCCACAATCACACCGCTTCCCTGATCGCCGGGAAGCTCCATTCCCGAACCTCTGCGAAACGCGACAGCCAATTCCCGTTCTTGGTCGCTCATCTTCCGCTCGACATCAATATGCACAACACTTGGTCCAACACGCTGGGACACCATCTGATAGGCTTGGGCAAGCGTGTTCATCGAGACATTACGAAGCCCTTCACCGCTGGATTCATACTCCGCCCGCAACTCCCCGCGATGCCAAGCGTAGCGGATTTCCTCAACAAGGGTCGGAACGAGAAAACGTGTGGACAACAGCAGTACCGCCAACATGACAAGGCTGACCAATGCCTGCGCCGTGCCGGAATTGGCGGCGGGCTGAGTGAGTCGCTCTCTTTCTTTCGCTCTTTCGACGGACGAGCCTGTCGATGGTGTGAGCGAATCGGATGATGCGACCGGCTTTTGCACGACGGGCACAGACTGCTCAATAAATTGGATTTCATTCTCTGAAAAGCTCATTGTCTGGCACCTTGCATCCAATAGGGTCTGACACCGTCTCGTTGAAAACGATCAGTCGTGGGCATTTTTCATTGTAACGAAAACTGACGCGTGGGAAACAAAAAGCTGAAAAAGCCGGAATTGTCTTACCTATATCAGCAAAGTGGACATGGTCGTAACGTTTGTACGTCGCATGGGCGGAAAGGGGTAAGCTGCTTCGTTAGGATGGCGATGGCATCGTTCCAGACCACGCACGGTACCGCGTTGTCGTGTATGCTAGGGATTCGATTCTTACACCGATCGAGAATTCCATTGGTTTCAAGATTTTTCCCACCCGCATCCAGCGCCGATCGCGATGGTCTTGTCGCAATCGACCCAAGATTCGATAGCGAACGCATGCTGGATGCGTATCAGCATGGAATCTTCCCATGGCCCTGCAGGTGGGGTGATCGTTGGGTAGACGGGTGGTACAGCCCCGACCCGCGAGCAATCTTGCCTTTTGAAACGTTCCGAATTTCGAGACGCTTGAGACGCAAACTTCGAGCCGGACACTTTTTATTTCAATGGGACAGTTGCTTTGAAACGGTTCTGAAAGCATGTGCGAGCGTCGACAATCGCGAGGCGGAAGCATGGTTAAGCCCTCGCCTACGTGGTGCCATTGTTGAACTGCATCGACAAGGCCATGCCCACAGTATCGAGGTCTTTGATGCAAGCGGCGAATTGTGTGGGGGGCTTTATGGCATTGCCGCGGGGGCTGCTTTCGCCGCCGAATCGATGTTTCACCTGAAGAGTGATGCGTCGAAAGCAGCCATTTGCGCTTTGGTGAAACTGCTGGAAAAAGCGGGTTTTCAATTGCTGGACGTTCAGCAAGCGTCTTCTCATTTACTCACCCTTGGCGCTGTCGAACTTCCACGATCCGATTATCTTAAAGCGTTGACCCGCGCGGTCGAGCAGCGACCAATGTGGCCACGTGGGCCGAAAAATGCGATCCTTTATGATCAGATTGGTTCTGAAGCCAATTGCGATCCTTAGAATACGAATGTTGTGTGCCCTGCCCTGCACCGCCCCTTGTGACCCTTGAACCGAATGAAATCCATCATGACCAGCGAACTTCGACAACGACTTTATCAACAACTCGCCGATATCGAATTGATTGATCCGCACACGCACATCAATGCACACGACCCCGCTTCGCACACGCTGGTCGATATTCTTGGATACCACTACTACACCGAACTGGCGCATTCGGCGGGTATGAAACGCGAACAGATCGAAGACGATTCCCTTTCGCCCAAAGAAAAAGTCGGTCGCCTCATCGAGGGAATCGGACCGATCGATAACACGATCCAGTACAGTTGGCTGATCGATATCTGCCAACGCTTTTTTGATTTCGATGGCGACCGAATTGACGCCTCCAACTGGGAAGCGTTGTACGACTCGTCCGAAGCGAAAATGACGAATGCACAATGGCGTGAGGATGTCTTCGAGATCAGCAATGTGAAGGCCGTGTTTCTCACAAACGATTTCGACGATCCTTTGGAGGGATTCGATACCGATCGCTTCATTCCCTGTCTGCGAACGGACGATCTCGTCTTTCATCTTGGGAAACGAGAAGTGGTCCAGCGTCTCGAGGCCGCCACAAAGGTGTCGATTTCCGGCTGGACCGAGTTGCGCGAAGCAATTGGTGTTCTATTCGAACATTTTACGACGAATAAAGCCCGTGCCTGTGCGATCTCCTTGCCTCCAAATTTTGCTCCGGAACCCGTTCCCGACGGACGTGTCGCGACAGCACTGGATGCAGTGTTGAAACAAGGCGCTTCCGCGGATCCAAGTCACAGCCGTACGCTCAGCCATCGAATTTTCTGGACACTGGCGGAAATGTGCGATGAATACCAACTGCCTTTCGATCTAATGATTGGCGTCCACCGGGGAGTATATCCCGCCGGTGTTTATCAAGGGCAAGACTTGTACGATAGCCGGGTTTCTTTGATTCAATTCAAAGAACTCTTCAACGCCTTTCCGTCGGTCCGTTTTCCCATTAGCGTTCTCGCCAGTGTTACGAATCAGGAACTGGCCAGCTACGCCTGGATATTCCCCAACGTTGTCACCAACGGACACTGGTGGTACAGCAACACGCCGAGCGTCATCGAACGCGATGCCGCGCATCGCCTGGAAGCCGTACCTCGAACGAAGCAAATCGGCTACTACAGCGATGCGTATAAACTCGAGTTCGTCGCGCCGAAGTTCGACATGTATCGCAAGATTCTCGCGAAGGTCTTGGAAGAGTATTACGTTGTCGACCGCAACTGGAACGAAGACCGGGCGGTTGAATTCGGCCGACAAGTCTTACGCGGCAATGTGGAATCCATCTTCAACATTCACTGAGGCTAGAACCTATCCGACAATCTCATGAAAGACCCGCGGCTAGGGCTGTCGGCTCATATTTTTCGGTTAGATGCTGAAGATCGGTCAAACCGCCAACGTCGCGAGCTGCCGCATACACAACAAAGAAGCCATCCGATTTTCATCAAATCGGATGGCTTCAGTTCTTTTTGTTCAGCGATCAAGATTGATCAAATCAGCCGGCTCGCGCCAGATTCTGTTGCTTCAAACCTTCAACATAATCGCGAGTAATGTTCAGCACTTCGTCGTTGTAGAAGTTACGTTGAAACACCTCGTCGTCAGGAAGTTCGGCGTCCAACAACTGCTTCTCTTCTTCCTTCTGCGAATCGAGTTCCTTGCGACGAGCGAAGAACTTGTCCTCTTGCAGTGAAACGAACTTTTCAGATTTCTGCCGCTGGTACGATTCGATGCGTCGCAAAAGATCGGCAAAATCTTCCGACTTGTCGATGCGATTGGCGGAGTTCGCCCGAACCGCATTGACGATGTCACTAGCAAGCATGTTGTATTTTCGATGCTGTGTCTTCTCCACGCGATCATGCTCCAATGCGTATTCCAAGTCCGCCTCGCCGACATCCATGTGACTGGTCAACGAAGGCAAGATGACATCGGCATGCACGCCTTCCTTCTGTGTGCTTTCGCCGTCTGGAAGATAGAATTGTTGCAGTGTAACTTTCAACGCACCGAAGTTGGGTGCTCGATTGCTATGCAAGATTTCTTGTCCAAGATCCATCAAGGTCTGAACCGTTCCTTTGCCGTGCGTTGTCGTGTCGCCAACAACAATGCCACGACCATAATCTTGAATGGCCCCCGCCAAAATTTCACTAGCACTGGCGCTGAACTTGCTCGTCAAAACGACCAAGGGTCCATCCCACGCAACGCCGCTTTCTTCATCGGCATAGGGAGTGACGCGTCCTTCGCTGTCCTTAACCTGCACGACAGGTCCAGTGTCGATAAACAGCCCTGTGAGGTTGATTGCTTCGGTCAGGCTGCCGCCACCATTCATTCGCAGGTCCAAGACGACGGCATCGATCCCTTCGGATTTGAATTCATCAATCCGATCGCGAACGTCTTTCGTGCTACTACGATAATCGCGTGCATTTCGACGCGCGGCCTCCATGTCCAAGTAGAAACTTGGCAGGTTGATGTATCCGACCTTTACCTTCGGCTTGCCTTCTTCACCCGTTTCAATGATTTGACTCCGCGCGGCGCGCTCCTCTAGCTCCACCTTCGCGCGGGTGATCGTCAGAATCTTTGTTTCACCGACACCCCCGGCCTTAACACCCAACTGCACGACCGTGCCGGCCTGGCCGCGAATCTTGTCGACAACGTCATCGAGCGGCATTTCAACGATATCGACCATTTCACCATCAACGCCCTGCCCTACACTGACGATATAGTCGTCGGCTTTCAGTTGGCCTTGCTTATCGGCGGCTCCACCAGGAATGACTTTCGACACAACCGTGTATCCGTCCTTTTCACGCAGCGCCGCTCCGATACCTTCCAGATTCAGTCGCATCATGATCCGGAAATTGTCGAGCGACTTGGGCGACATGAAAGTCGTATGAGGATCGTAGCTGGTCGTAACGGAACTCAAGAACATTTCCAACAGTTGGTCTGAATCGGTATCGTGCCACCGCTTTTGATTTCTTCGATATCGACGTGCCAGTTTCTGCTTTGGGTCATCATCTTCACCGCGAACCGGCTTGACTTCCTCGCCGGATTCCTCCGCCTGTCGTTTGCGTTCTTCGGCTTCGCCTTTCGCAACCAACAAGTTGTATTTGATCTGACGTCGCCATCGATCCTTGGCGTCCTCGGCCCCCTTCGGGTACTGTGCGGCATCCGGTTCCACGACAATCGCTTCGTCGACCGTGAAATCAAAATCACCGGCTAACAATTGCTCGGCGACTTCAACACGCTCGTCCATCCTTTGAAGAAATCGCTTGAAGATCGTGTAGGCAACGCCCAAGTCACCTTCTTTCACCATGTCGTCGATTTTCAGGTTGTACTGAGAAAATTCGTCGACGTCCGATTGGTAAAAGTAAAGCTTCATCGGGTCCAAAGCTTTCAAGAACAAGTCCAGCGATCGAACGCTCAGTTCGTCGTTCAAATCCGCCTGAGAGACATGTCGCTTCTTCAGCAACGCCGCCACAATCTTCGCGACATTGGCGTCTCTCTTGGTGGGCTCCGTTAAATCGTCGCCCGTACAGCGAATGGAAACAGCGATGGTCAGTATCGTTGAACACAGCGTCCACAACAGCAACGGACGGCCATATCGGTTGAAAAACGTCTTTGAAGTCATTCTTGAATATCCGGTTTAAGAAAGAGACGCAAAATCGGCGTTGCGATTTGATCCTACAGCTTATAGTAGGATAGCGTCGAACATATCACAAGTTCGTTTATTGGCTATCATTTGAGCAAAACGCGGGCTGCCTTCATTCTCGATAGCTTCAGTGTACAACGATTTGGGCCGTCGAAGAAACGCACATTCGATCATTTCCCGAAATTATACCGTGCGTGGTCTGGAATGATGCTTTTGCATTAAATGAAGCGAATCACCTCATTTTCGGCCACGTGACGTATAAGAAGCGAATCGCCTCATGTCCGTTCACGCAACGTTGATAACGCACGGGGGACGTCCCATGGGCCCGCCCAACTGCTAAAGCGAGGCGTCGCTGAGTCGAATCGCCCACCACAACTGGTTTAACGCCACGCCATCGCTGCCAGCCGCACGACGCAACCGAACTGCCGCCTCCAACTGCTTCTCACTGGGTTGAAAAGAACCAGCCATATAAAACAGATGCTTCACCTGATGCTCAAAGCCGTTGTCACCTTGGAACGACGCCATCCATTGAGCGGGCAAGCTCGTATCGGTACTCGCTGCGGACAACGAGCGATTCAAAGCCGCATCGCGTTGTTCGGCCTTTGATTTCTCAGGCGGTTTCGCTTGCGAACTGTCCTGGCCCGTTTGAGCCAGCAGGTTTTGAGGGGGGATGAGAGACTCCTTTCCAGCCGAGCCCAATCGAACCGAAGCCGCAATCAGCTCTTGAAACGTCCAATCGTCATCACGATCGTTGAACGCGGCAAACGCCTGACGTTGAAGATCGGCTTGCGTCAGTTGTTGATTGTCCGCCGTAACCGATTCCGGATCCAAAATGGAGATGGCCGAAGAAAGCTGCATCGGACGACTGCTGACGATCCAGCCGATGGCGGTTCCCAAATCGTAGTCATAAGCAATCAGTTGGTCCGCAAGCAACTGACTGGCAGCCTGAAAAGCCTTGTCCTTCGGCGGTGACAAAGGGTTGCTCGCTTGGCCAACAAGGCGATTGCCGTACACCAATTTCCAGAGCCCATTCACGGTCGCCCGCGCCAACCGCTCGCTGTGTTCGATCGCACTGGCCAATTCATGCACATTCGTCGCGCGAATCTCTTGAGTTGAATTCTCAGGCAGAACAAACGAAACGTAGGGCGTTGCAACCAACTGGCGACCATCCTCCGCTTCATAGAAAACCGCATCTTTCGAGTAATCGCGGCCCTGTTGCTGTGCGATCTGAAGTCCTCCTTGCGGTCCGATTCGCCAATGGACGCCTGTTTGAAAGATTGCGTTCAGCCCCCAATAGTCACGCTGCGCGATACGACTTTCCAAAGGATGGGCATGGCACCTTGCACACGATGCGTCAAGGTCCAGGAAGACCTCACAGAACCGGTTGGTTAATGGAACAGCGCGAGCACCCGCCAAGCCTGACATCCAAAGTGTTGCCGGTTCAAACGCCGCATCTTCCGGAACGGCGGAGCCTTCAGCCGTCAGCATTGAACGAACGAGCAAATTGTACGGACTCTTCCCCAGAAAAGCGGACCCGAAATAATTCGACATCTCGCGTCGTTGCACATCGGACAGTCGATTCCAGGCTGAATCGCCCATCAGATAACGCGACCACTGCCGCGATAGCTCATGTGAAACGTCGTCCGACTTGACGTACATGCGAACAAAGCGATCAACGTCACCCTTGGCGACAGCACTGGCCGCTTCTCGTTCTTTGTTCGTACCTGATCGTTTGCCGCCGACAACAACGGACGAAAGCCGCGTCGCGAACGCTTCCTCGGAAATCAGCGGCTCGGGCTGAATCCCCATCCTTTGCCAACCTTCCTCGAGCATCCCGTTCAATTGTCGAACAATCTCCGCGGAAGGTAATCGCTCGATCTTCCGAGCTTGCGGTTTCACAGTGGGATGCGTCACCGGTTCGGTCGAGGAATTGTCTCTCCTTTCCTTGGATATTCCAAAGGGAACATCATTCAACGCAATCTCAAACCGTCCCCTCCCCTGCCCTGCTGACTTCGGCTCCGCATCATCCTCCTGGCGCGCCACCTTGTCTGAAATGTCGTCGCGAAGGCCTTCGACAACTTCGTCACGAACATTCGCCGGGGTTTCGTCCGCTCGGTCCGACTGCTGAGCGACATCAGGCAAATCCGCGACCGCGTTGCGGTTCCGACGAACCTCGAAAAAGTAAGCAGAAACAGCCAGCAGCAATGCCGCTGATAGGGCCAATGGTAACCAAGCTCTTCCGCTCGGTTCGCTCTTGGGCGACGTGTCGATCGAAGGAGAAACAACGATCGAATCGCGTTCGGCATCGAGGATCGCGAGAACATGCTCCGAAACATCCGGCGGCTTGGATTGCCCCAGTGCTTCGCAGAGCATCACGTCGAAAAGACGTTCCGTTGCTCGATCGGTCATTTCAGCTTTGTCTGGACGCATTCTTTTAACTGCTGCTTGGCGCGTTGCATCAAATTCTTCGCACCATGTTCGGTAATTCCCAATTTCTCGCCAATTTGCACGCGATTGACTTCATCGGCAAAACGCAGGCGCAGTGCGCACTGCGCTCGTTCGGTCAACCCTTCGAAGCATTCTCGCAATGCATGAACAAACTCCTCACCGTCCTCTTTGGCCCCCATCCAACGATCCCAAACCTCATCCAGACTTTCGACAGCCGCAACAAGTTGCATCCGTTTATCTCGCCGTTTCAACGAGATAAACAAATTGCGGGCGATCCGCCGCAAGTAGGCAGCCGTCGCATGATCGTTCAACTGTTCAAAAGGAGGACGGCGCAAGATCGTCAAAAACGTTTCCTGCGTCAAATCATCCGCCGTCGAACAATCGCAGCCAAGCACACGCAAGTACCTCCACACGCCGGACTGATGACGCATGATCAATTCTTGCGGGCTTAAATCAGATCCGCTCTGCTGCGACACCGGCGACTGGTCCAATTAAAATCCGAGATCTTCAGAGCCTCCAAATCGGTTATACCGTGCCCGGTCCGAAGGAAGGACCACATTTCCATCACGGAAAGCGAATCACCTCATTATCAGACCAAGCGACGATGAACGACAAGGACGAACCGCCTCGCGACTAGGAGAACAGTTCCTTAATAATCTTGCCACCACCAGCTATCTTCATCGGACGTCGGTTATTGGCGGTATACGTGGTTTCTGACGAAATACCCAAGGCGTTGCAGACCGAAGTGAAAACATCCTCAGAGCTGTAGGGTTCGGTCTCCACCGCGGTACCATCACTGCTGGTTTCTCCACAGCAATTCCACCTTCATGCCCGCGCCACCGACAACCACGCTCCATGAACGTGCCCAGTGATCACGCCCGGCATCTTGATTGATGCGGGAGTACGGCTGAACTCACCCATCCAAATGATTGCGGTATCCTGCAACATGCCACGTTGTTCGAGATCTTCGGTCAAAGCACTCATCGCCTTGTCGAGCACCGGCAGACGCTGGTTCGACAAAATGTTGTGAATGTCGCCGTGATTGTCCCAGCCACCGAGGTCGACTTCGACAAATGGAACACCCGCCTCCACCAAACGCCGAGCCAGCAGGCAGCCTTGGCCAAAGCCCGCTCCCATGCCTGTCGCGCCATATCGCTCCTTCATCTCTTCGGGCTCTTCATTCACCTTGAACGCTCGCATTTGATCACTGGTCATCAGGTCAAACGTCTTCTTCAAGACCTTTTGATGATCCTCCGCGGCGGTGCCACGATTCTTCTTAACAAAATCTTTCTCGATCAAATCCAAAGCGGCCATTCGTTGCATCAACCGCTGTTGTTCAAGCTGCATCTGCAGATTCCGAATTTGGCCATTGCTTGTGACGGCAAACGGTGCCCATGCCATGCCCAAGAAGCCCGGACCCGAACTTCCTCCTCCCACGGTTACAAACGGAGGAATTTCCAACTCGGGACGCTGGCCGATCAATTCATGAGCAATCACCGAGCCATAACCCGGATGTTCGATGTTCGGATTCGGAACGAACCCCGTGTGCATGTAATAACGACCACGATTGTGATCCGCTTCACGCGTGCTCATCGAGCGAATGATCGCCATGTTGTGCATCTGCTTCGCCATCAACGGCATGTGTTCACAAATCTGCACGTCACCCGATGTGCTAATGGGACGAAACGGACCCCTTGTCGGCGCGCCGGGTTTCAAGTCCCAAATGTCCATCGTGGATGGCCCACCCCCATCCATAACAGAATGGCCGCCTGCGATTCTTCTTGAGCACTTCGGCGTTTGCCTTCAGCGTTTGTCCCAGGCTGAATGCGGTTCCGGCCATCGCTGCCGAGGCCCCCGCCATGTGGCTCATAAAGTGGCGACGAGTCATCCCTTTCGGTGTTGTCCATGAATTATTAAACATGCTTGGCGTCTCCCAGAGTTTCGATTGTTCGTTCAAGTTCGTAAGTTGTAACCGTATTCGATCACCAGCATGTTCCCCACACGGAACAACAAGCGATCACGCAAAAGTCTCTCAATGATTCAAAATAAATTCGTTGCTGTTGAGAATTGACCACCACATATCCTGAAGCATCTCCGCTTGATCTCTCTTTCGCGGCAAGCAACTTGTTCGCGATAATCAACGATCCGCGACGCCCGGCGACCAACACCAGCCAGGAAGAGTCGATGCACCTTGTCACCCGGCTTTGCATTCTCACGAGCTAAATCTCCCAAGAAGCTTCCGCTGGACATCGATGTCGCATTCTTAACAAGGTCGCCGTTGAACAACATCAAAGCCTGCGGAATCGAACCATTGAAGGATGTCGACTCCTCTCCCTCGTCGGTACCAAAGGCCGACACGAACTGCTGCAACCAGCGATTTCGCTCTTCCTGTTGCTGTTCATAGGAACCCTGACTTCCAGCCTTGCTGGTCGAAACCAACGACTGGTACAGTTGCTCCGCCGTCATTTGACGAAGGTAAAAATGTGTAAACTTCGGTGGTTCCCCCATCTGCGGATCGTCCGAAGCGTTACTGTTCGTCGTTTCGCAACTCAATCGATACGGTTTGCTGAGCGTAATCCACTGAATCAATTGCTTCATGTCATAACTCGACTTGCGAAACTCAGCGGCCAACTCCTCCAATAAGACGGGATGCGAGGGAGCATTGTGAGGCCCCAGATCGTCCATCGGCTTGGTGAACGCGTATCCCAGAAAGTGCGCCCACATGCGATTGACAATCATCTTGTCCAGGAACTCGCTTTCCATCATCAACTTGCCGAGCGCCTCCGACGACGATTGACATCGCTCACATACCCGCTGATCTCGACCTCCGTTCCATCGATAAAGACCGGGCCCGCCGTGCGGGTTAAGCCATTTCGCAATTCATAAAAAACGATGGCCTTCGATGGGTCGCCAGCCTCACCGGCAAAGTCCTCGTCGACCAACTCCGCGTGCGACACATCGCGAGTTCCCGACACGAACCGCCGCAATGCGCGAGTCTGCCTAAAGAACGAATTGAATTCCCAAAACTTCTGCTGCTTCCACTGGTTGAACGGATGGTTGTGACACTGCGTGCATTGAACTTGCAGTCCCATGAAGATGCGCGAAGTCGACGATGTCGCCAATGTCGCTTGCTCCATATTCACCTTCTCAACCAAGAAGTTCGCCGCTCCGTTGAAGTTCTCGGTCCCCGGCTTTGTGCTTCCCGTTGCCGTAACCAATTCGTAAACCATGTCGTTGTACGGCTTGTTGCGTGCGAACGTATCACGCAAATACTTCGACATGCCCGGTCGACTGATCATCGAATCACGCTCATTGCCGCCGGTTTGCCCAATCAGGATGTTTGTCCAGATTGTTGACCAATTCTGCGCGTACTCCTCGGTGTAGCGATCATCGAAAAGCAACTTCTCCAACAGCCGCTTGTCTTTATCAGCACCCTTCTCACGAAGAAACTCTTCAAGCTCTTCAGGAGTCGGAATGCGACCGATCACATCCAAATAAACACGACGACACCAGACACCGTCGGCCGCTTCGGGTGACGGTTTAAGTTCATAATCTGTCCAACCTTGCTCAATGTGCTTGTTCACCAGCTGCACTTGGTTCATGACCGTCGACTGAGCCGTCGCAAATGTTGACGGAAGCAAGCAAACCGCAACGATTGCAACTTGCATTATCCATCGCTTATGGTAAATCATCTTCGGGCGTCCCATCATATTCAAAGCCTTAAAGCGACTACGTCGTAAGAGCAACTAATAAACATTGGCGTAAGATAACATCAAACACGTTTATTATTGGTGCAAAGCGTTGTTCTCCGCACTGTTAAGAACGGCTCGACGTGCCGTTGGTACTCAAACATTCCGAGCGTTCTTTTTGTTTTGCTCTGGAATCCATTGTACCTGATCGGACAACTGGCGTGCATTTTACTTGACAAAATTGTCCCTTGTCCCTGATTGGCTGGATCGAACCGTCCCGCGTCTTTTGTTTGCCAAGAACGCCTGCCCTTCAGCACAAACCCCTCAAGAGGAAACGGCTTCACTGCATGAAGGGTGCATGCCGCGCCAGCCCAGGAAATTCCGTGCGTTGTGGAAGCGTGGCGGCACAGAAAACCGACGACCAAGCCAGGATCAACTGGAACACATCACTCCGGTTCCCCACGGTCGTAATCGAGCAGACAGCGACCGATTTGATCAAAGAACCTTTAACCGAAAGCCCAAAAAGACCTGAGGCTGGCGATATCCGCTGACGGTTTGGAAAGATTCCAAGAACGATTATCGAGGGGCTTACTTCCGAAAATGAGCAATATATCGGGATTTCCAGTCCGGAATGGCCTCAACAACGCGTCGGCTGAGCTGTCCCGGAGGAGAATGTGCTTGCAAATCCTGCAAAAAGCGGACCAATACCGCTTTCGATTGCGGGCTTTCATGCAGAAGAAAGTGAACCCATGACCAGGCTTCTTGATATTCCGTGGTTCCCATTCCCGAAAGATCTTCAATCGCTTCAAGCGATTCGATCTTGGGAACGTGACGCCAGAATGCATTGCGCCGAACGGCGGCTGCATGCAAATGATCCCGCTGCGTTCCCACGGCACGATTCTCGAAGTACTCCGCCAACCCTTCATCAAGCCACAAGGGGACGTATGGCAGCGAAGCGTTCAACAGAGCGTGCGTCGTTTCGTGTCGTAGATCAATGTGCATTTGATCGCTTTGGAACGCAAACACCATTCCCGGCCCCCGACGCTTGATGAACAACGCACGGCGAAACGGAACACCCGGAAAGTATTGCTTCATGTACCCCCGATAATTCTCCTGCCGTTGAAAGAGTATCAGGTGTACCGGCTCCGCATAGATCTGAATCTGCAGCGTTGTTTCGATATCGGCTTTCAAAGGGGCCAATTGCGCGAGGGTTTCCGGATCGGAGGCAACGTCAAAATCGGAATGAATCGCAAACTGGCCGACCTGTCGCTCAAACGGCCATCCAGCCGTATCGGTCGACTGCCCAAGACCGGCATTGTTCGGAAGCATTGCCGAAAAAAGCAATATTGCAAAAACAACGCGCTGCGCAACCAAAAGTGAGGGGCTTCGCTTCATAGAAGGCGACATCATCTTTTCAGCCCACGCAGGATGGAACTTCTTTGCGTTCAATCGATCACCATCGCTCGGAAGGAAAGGGAATTAGGCGGCCTGACGCTTCAGCAGACGCTGCACCCAACCGCGGCGCGGCACTTTGGGAAGCTGAGGCAGTTGCTGTCCCTTGACGACGGCCATCGGATTCCGACAACAGATGGCTTCGGCATAGCGTTCTCCGACCAGTTCACAGGCCCGTTCAAAACTTCGTCGCATCAACGGTTTGCGTCGTCGAGTGCCATGAGCATCGGACGCGATGAAATGGACAAGTCCGTTCTCGAGCAACCATTCGCTCATCTTTTTCGGTGCGGCCCCAAACACCCCCGTCAAGCTGTCCGCCGTGATCTGCATCAGACATCCCGCTTCAACCAATGGCGGTATCAATTCGGGACGTTTGAGAATCCCTTCATTGCGTTCGGGATGGGAAAGAATTCCCGTCATTCCCAGTTTCTTCAAGTTCGTCAGCACCGGTTCCAAAGGAAGGTAAAGCTCGTGGGGCAGCTCCAACAGAACGTGCTTGCGCTGATCCGCAAGGCTCACGCAGTCTCCACTTGCAAGCCTCTGAATCATGTCTAAATCGATGCGGACATCCGCACCCGGTCGCACCGCCAGCGGAATGTCCTGCTCGATCAACCGCTGCTGAAATTCGTTGGTCAGGTTCCGGATCTCGACCCCCGTAGTCAACGAATATTGCCCCAGTTGATGAGGCGTCAGAACGGCGCAACGAATGCCATCCTGCACGGCGATGCGAGCCATGGCCAACGATTCATCCCAATCGCGAGCACCATCATCGATCCCCGGCAGCAGATGGCAATGAATGTCAATAAACGCCAATTCTCGATCCATCTCAGGACATCCTTGTCATGAAAGTTGAAATTATACCGTGCGTGCTTTGAAATGATGCTTTTGCGTCAAATGAAGCGCATCACCTCATTTTCGGCCACGCAACGTATATGAACCGGGCAATCTTGCAACGGTCCCCCCTGCCCTGTCAAGTTCACTCCAATTGATAGCGTTGGGCCGGGTGCGACTACCGTTTCAAATCGGCAATCATTTGGTAGCGTTCGGGCCGTCGATCGGCGAATCGATCAATGACGTGGGCACCGATCGTGCGGATGATCTGTTTGTTTCTGGCGATCGAAAGATCGATGTCCGCCGTCAAGATGATGTCATCGTCTGCTTGGGTTTCAGCCAATACAATTCCATCTGGACCCGCTATCGAACTCATGCCGCAGAATTGAAAGGTTCGTTCGTAGCCGATGCGGTTGGCCGCAACGAAGTAAAGATGATTCTCCATGCTGCGGGCCGTGGGGACAATCTCCGCCGTCCGCCGCGCCGCAACGGGCCAGTTCGTCGACAGGGCGATCACGTCGGCTTGCATCAAGCCGAGTACGCGATGTTTCCGGGAACGAACTGTCGTAGCAAATTGCCATACCGACACGAATTTCCCCGCGGCATGCACTTCAAAATCGCGGTCCCCTGGGTCCGCGAATCGATCCACGCCCAATCCCGGCAAGTGAATCTTGCGATAAGTCGCCACCACGCCTTGCTCGCTGATCAATGCTTGCGCGTTGAACAGTCGATCGCCGTCACGTTCCAAGAATCCGACAACAACATGCAATGCGGACTCCCCGCAGGCCGCCGCGATCCGCTGAAACAAGGGGTCATCAATCGGCAACGCGTTGGACAAAGCTTCGTCGCGACTGTTGTAGCAGTAACCCGTCAGAACGCACTCCGGAAAGACGGCCAAGTCAACGCCATCCGCTTTGACGCGATGGATGCGAGCGATTACCTGTTCGGCATTCTTATCGACCTCCCCGAAAGCGACATCCATTTGGACGGCGGCAACGCGTTTCATCAGATTGCTCATCGAAGTCAAACTTCTCCGTTTCACGTCATCCCATCGAGCGGCTGCTTCGCAAGATCAACTCGCGACGCGGGCACCCGCTTCTAGCCTCGCTTTTGTTCCCGTGCTAGTATACACCGGTTAAACCGCTTCGCATCGCGCCAACCGCCCGATCGCGACTCCCCTGCCCTGCCCCGCTTTGTAGCAAAGGTCGAACATTGATGCTTCCTTCGTCAAAAATCATATCGTCTCTTCTGGTTTCCCTGCTGATCACGCTTGCACTTGTCGCCGGATGCAAGAAGGGAGACGGCGGGAATGCGGCCAGCGATGGAGGCCGCAAGTTTCTTAGCATGGGAACAGCCCCCGTCGGCGGGGCCTTTCCCGTGGTGGGGGGCGCGATCGCGGAGGTCCTCAACGAGCACAAAGGGGACATCGACTGGAAAGTGCAAGCCAAGGGCACAAAAGGTTCGCAGGAGAACATTCGGCGGTTGGAGCAAAACGAACTGGAACTTGCGTTGTCCAACGCAGCGATTTCGTACTTCGCCGCACGCGGTGAAGCGGAGTGGGACAAAACGTACAGCATCCGGGCAATCGCCACCCTAGCGCCAAACGTTGCTTTGTTCATTGCCCGTGCGGACTCCGGCATCCAGACGATCGCGGATCTCAAGGGAAAGCGAGTGATCACGGGTCCGGCGGGAGCGGGCTTTCAGATGTTTGTCGAGCCCATTCTTGTCGAACATGGCATTCAATGGGATGACATCACTTCGCTCAACGCAACCCAAAGTGGCGCGGTCGATCAGTTGGGCGACGGTGCAGCCGACGCCGCTTTTCTCGGCGGTGCGGTTCCAACCGGATCGATCACGCAAGCAACCAGCACGTTCGACGTCAACTTCATTCCGTTTGATGAAGCCGCCCGGCAACGCTTGATCGAAAAGTACGCTTTCTTTCATCCGGCGACGATCCCGGCGAACACCTACAAAGGTCTGGATGCGGACTTCCAAGGCTTAAACGTTGGCTCGATGCATTTGATCACCTCCGCTTCACAGCCCGAAGACCTGATATATGCGGTAACGAAAGCGATTTGGGAAAACCGGGCCGAGATCGCCGCGAAGCACCCGGCGGGCAAAGCGATCAACGAAAAGAACGTCGCGCGCAACACGGGTATCGAGTACCACGATGGTGCGAAGAAGTACTATCAGGAAGTTGGTGTCTGGCCCGAGACGACGGCGTCCGCCGAATCCGACAATGCCGCGGCGGAAGAGAATACCGACACGGAGAAGGCTGGTACGGACTCACCCGCGACTGAGCCGAGCAATGAAGTTTCTGTTCTTGACAGCGGAGCCGAACAAGAGAGCAAACCCGCTCCCGAGACTAGTGACGGGGCAACCGAAGAATAGGAAGCGAGCTAACACCAGAATGACGATCTTTGCGGTAAGGGTGTTTTCGCCTCTTTTCTTTGGACGTTTGAAAAGGCGAATTGATTGATCTGGAACGCATTGAGGAAATCGCAATGGCGTTTGCTGATGTGTTCACAGCAACTTAGGTGAACAGAGTTCGGTTCCAATCGCCGTGGTTGAGATTGAGAACTTTCCGCCTGTTCGAATCGACTTGTGTCAGGTGATGTATCAGCAGGGAATAAATCATGCAAGGACTCGACGATGTTCCTTGGCACACGTTACAACACGCTTACGGCACTGCGGAAGACGTTCCCCGACTAATACGGCAATTGCAAATCGCAGATCCTAGCCATGCCCAAGAAGAATCCGCACTGTGGCAGTTATTTGGAAACATCTACCATCAGGGCACTGTCTACGAAGCGACCAGCTACGCTGTACCCTTTCTCATTCAATTGCTCGAAGACCCTTCGACACAGGATCCCGTCGGCATACTCGGTCTGTTGGCAGCTATTGCAAAGGGATCCTCTTATCTTGCCACCCACGAAACCTTATTGCGGCATTATCCGGTCGCAACGTTGGGCATTCCGGGAACGGATTCGTTTGAAAGAGCGAAAGCGAAGGAGATCAGGTGGCCGCGTTGGCGCGTGCCGCAGTCGCACAAGGCCACGAACGGTATACGCAGATGCTTAGGTCGTACGATGATGTCGGCTATGCGGCGGGCTACGTACTTGCGTGTCTTAGCAGCCAGCCGGAAGAAACGAGCCGTCTTCTTCTGGAGATGCCAACGGGAATCCAGAACTCTCTACCGAGCTGGGCTGTTGCTACTGTTGTGTGAGTTAAGTCATGAATCGAAGGATGTGCATCGTGCTGTGCTCGACGCGTCGTCATCCGAATCTTTGATGGAGCGCGCGCGGCTGCCGTAACGGCGGTACGACTACCCGCAATAGAATTATCGAACGATTTACGGAAGCGCGATTGTGGAAGCGATTTGCGATGATGACTTGGAGCAACATTTTGAAGGCCTGCCATGAAAGTGCGCTGCAGATAGTATCGACCAACATGCTTTATTACGCCGCGACGCTATCGCTTCCTCAACGGCGACTGATCGTCTACTTGCGGTTGCCAAAGCTGGCCGGGCCGCGGAAGAAACGTATCGCACATTGTGCGAATTGGTATTCGACGCCCGAATGACTCTCGAACCTGAGAACCTAAGCGATAGACAAAAACACGTTATCAGGACGATAATCGATGCGATGGATAATCACGGGTATTCGTTTTCTATGTCGTTCTCCAGTTATGGATTGCCTGAGTCACGACGACAATTGAGAAAGCTCGTAGCAGGACCGTCGATCGACCTTGCAATTGATCGCGTCCTTCCGCTTGTCGGCGATGCAAATTTTCCCACAAAGCCCCTTTCTGTAGCGAAATTGATGGTTGGTGATCGTATCCACAGCCGATATTTCGGACTCGGCACGATACAACGTGTGACGTACCGACATGGCGTCAGCAAGTTAGTCATCGATTTCGACGACGAGGGGCGAAAAACGCTGTGTCTAACCGAATCGGTCTCTCGTCGTTTGACGGAATTGGTTCGATACTTTCTGCTTCGGATTCGCGGACAAGCATAGAGGTTTGCCTTATCTTTCGCCGCTCGGCTTGGAGCATGGAACCTTCGTCCGGGAAAATGAATGGAATCGTTGTTGATTGTTGATGAATTGAAGAAGGCTAAAGGAGTCGGCGTGTTGCGAGCAGAATAGGGACAACGACACGAGTCGACCTAACTTCAACAAGCCCCCTGCCCTGCCCCGATCTCGCGAAGGATCGGGAGCAGGTTGGGCCAGCCTTAAACAAGCGATCTCGTGACGGGCTTACTCTTTTCTCGCAACCGGATACAGTTCGGCGATGCCCTCCTCCAACCGATAAATGTGCATGACTTCATCGGCGATCAATGCACGGTCAAAGGTTGCGAAATCATCCATCAATCCAACGTATGATGCGCCCAGCACAACAAGAACGTTCGTCGGATCGTCCCAGTCGAACGTCAAGTCCCAATTGTCGATGACGCCCCGTGACTGTCCGTTGATGAACAATTCTCCCGATGGGGCCTCTTGTTTGTTGTTGACATTCTTCACCGTGAAAGCGACATGCGTCCACTGATCGTTCGAGAATGGCGGCTTCTCGACTTGGATCATCGGTCGCTTTTCAAAGGGGATGTCCGCCCACGCCTGATTCTCCGGGTTCCATATCTCAAACAGCGGTCGGATGGCGTAGCGGAAGAAACGCGGCGTTTCGTCTTTCGAGAACTCCAAGAAGATGAACCCCTTCTTACTGTCGTTTCCAACGATCTGAACCGGATCGCAGTATCCAGGTTCCAAGTCCTTGTCCGGGTCGAGCTTCAACCAAACGGCAACGGTCGTATCCCAGTCCCGCGGATTGTAGTCGACAGTCCCCTCCCCTTTAAATGTCGGTCGATAGTTCGACTTCTTAGGGAAATGGAGTGCTCCTCCGAAACGCCCCTGGTCGGGAACAATTTTCGCATCATCATTCGGCTCGGCATGTTCAAAGACGCCGCCATTGCGCACATAACAGGTTCGATCCCCTTGAGAAAAGTCGGCATCGATATGGTGATCAAACGACGCATGCATCGTCAGTGCGGCGGACAATGTTCCCAGTCGGCGTGCTTGCGCATCATTCCATCGTTTTGCCTCCTCGGCGTCGATTTCGCGAACAAAGATGTTTCGCCAGCGAATTTCGCCGCCGTGGGTTTGCAGCATGATGGGACCCTTCGGAGGCAGTTCTTGATTGCGATCCCAATAGTTTTCCATGACCGCGTTATCAACGACTAACTTATCGTTTAACCAGACCCAAGTGCGATCGCCGATTTGTCGAATGCGAAACGCATTCCATTGGCCGAACGGTTTGTCCGCGAACTGCATCGGATCGCGTCCCGACGCGCCAGGGGAATTGTTGAACAGGCCGCCCGATCCGAGATGAGGCTTCCGTGTCGGGCGTTTGGGATCAAACGGTTGATGCCAATCCCAAATCTGAACTTGTGGGGTTCCACGCAGATAGATTCCGCTGTCGGCCCCGGCGACCGTCTTGTATTCCAACGTCAATTCGATGTCGCCATACTCTCGTTCGGTCGTCGCATAGGGACCATGACCATCGTTCACCAATTCGCCATTCTCCACTCGCCAATGGTCCGCGAAGGCGGACCGCTGGTCGGCCAAGTTCTTCGTCCGTTGTTCCCCTTCCAGCTTTGCAACCTGATGCGGATTCAAGCCGTACCAACCTGTCAGGTTTTGGCCGTTGAAGATGGCTTCAAAACCGTCGGCTTGCGGTGATTCGGCTTGGACGTGCGGCAAGATGAATGTGACGAGCAGTAAAGGTAAGAGAACATCGAGGCGGCGCATGGGCAAGCTCCGTGGGTGGGTTTGGTTTCATGTGGGTGGTGGTAAACAGCAGCCCCTCTTCAGGGTAGTCACCGCAATGCAAAAGACCAGATCGTCGACAACAAATATCGGATTCCGACTTTGACTCGCGTGTGATATCCTAGCATCTCCGTTTTACTTGCAGACGACAACGCCACAAGATGCAATGTATGGTTTCCCAACAATCGAAATCGAGCTTTCAGACCGCGATGTCGGTTGCGACGCGTCGGAAGACGCTGGGGAAATGTGCGTTGCTTGCATGGATTGCCGCCTGCAACGGAACGATTACGAAAGAACAGCACGAACGACTGCGAGACCTGACAACCACGGAGGATGATTCGATCCTCAATATGGCCCTGATGGTTGTGCAAAAACCGGTTTCAGAGGATTTGGCGTGTGCTTGCCGCGCGATTCAGGAATTGCCCGCCAGCGAGAAGCGCGCCTTCTTGGCCGACGCCATTTCGGTCGCGATCGCGGGTGGAACCCTCAGTATTCCGGCGAACCATATCCTTCGGTTGCTTGCCGATGTCGTCGAACTGAACGTGGGCGAAATCTACCAGCAATGTGTCAAGAAGCCGCTGCCGACACCGGGCGATCCAAGCAATGCATCCTGGTGGCAACCGGAACAAACATCATCGACGAACGACAAACGGCAAGGCGATCCCGAACAATCGTCGAAGGAACGATCCTGACGGCAAACAATCCGACACGAAAAGAAGCGAAAGCGGGGAATGACGCGAGGGAGGCACTTTCGATTTTGGGGCTCGACGACGATGCCGATCACCCGACAATCGTGCGAACGTTTCGCAAACTGGCGACCCTTCACCACCCCGACCGATTTTCCAACGTGAACGGACAGGCACAACGTGAAGCCGCGAAGGTCTTCGGCGAATCAATGAAGCTCACGAAACATTGATACGGTCATGAAAGATCTCTACCGCAAGCTAAGCCTCAGCGAACCGATCGATAGCCAAGTGTTATTGCGAGCGGCGATCAGTGAATGCAAGGATGTCGAAATCAAGAAGGATGCCGAAGCGGTATTGCTCGACGACGAACGCAAACGAGTGTACGATCGGACCTATGCCGCTTTGAAAACGATCAGCGAAATTCGCCAGTCGCTTCAGTTGCCCGTCTCGAAGTCGGTCGGATTGGCCGGCGATTTCGAAGTCACGGGCACGCGCAAATCGCCGAGGGCGCCATCACGTCCGAGCTGTGGCCCAAGCGAACGACGGCGAAGACCTCGACCACGCGGAAACCCTCCGCGCCGCGTCCGCCAAAGCAACGCGCCCGGTCGCGCGAAAGTTCAAGCCCGCCCCGACAGAGTCCGATTTGTCGATCAGGGAGATTGGTAAACTAGCCGCGAAGGTCGCCGTGGTGGCAACCATTTTGTTTGGAATCATTCGTTTCGCGACGCTGAGAGCGCCTCTCCTCCCACCGGTATCGTGGATGCTTATGACGAGTCTCTGATCGGTGATCGCACCGGAACGCTGCGATTCTTCGTTCCCGAACGAGGCTCCTATTTTATCGACATCTATCGCGCAACCGACGGCGTCTGCGTCTATGCTGTGATGATTCGCCACGGCGAAACGATCACACCACTGAAGCTTGTTCCGGGCCGCTATATCATGAGAATGTCCGTTGGACCGGAGAGAGCGTGGAGTTACAAGAAACGAGGGTTCGATCCGCCAACGGTTGAAATTCCGGATATCCGCATCACCGTGGGGGATAAGGTTCAGACGGTAAAGGAACCGCGATAGCTTATGAGCGAATACTTAACACCCGAAGTCATCGCGGTCAGCGTAGCGATCATTTGGTTGATTCTGTCCGGCTTGATCGTCCGCTTCTTTCGCAAGTGCCGCGCGATTCCGCGACGCTGGCCGTGGCTGCAAAACACGTTGTTGTTGCTGCTCGGCCCCCTCTATCTGATGTTGTTTGTTTGCATTGACGTCGTCCTCCAAATGCGGCGTGAGAAGGTTCCCTTCCGTCAAGCACTGCGTCGGTCATTTCGACCGCCGGAAATCAAACGCGCCCCTGAACCGGTCGATGAATTTCCGTTTGAATTGTTGGACAAGAACGGAGTCCCGTTGGCCGAGGTGAACGCCAAAATCGCGGAATCCGAGATCATCAAGTTGACCCGGGAAATCCTGCGCCAAGCGGTGATCATGGCGTCCAGCGATGTGTTGATCCAGCCTGTCGACGATGTCACGTCCAACGTCCGCTTTCGCATCAACGGACGTTTGCGTTCCATCCGAGACCTGACTCCCGACGAGAGTCGCGCAATCATCAACAGCATCAAAGCGATCTCGGGAATGGATATTTCGGATCGTCGCCGACCGCAGGACGGTGTCTTCGCGGCGCGCGTCAAATATGGTGTCATCTCCTTCCGCGTGGCGACCGTCGGCGTCCTCAATGGTGAAAAGGTTTCGGTTCGAATCCTCGATCAACATGCTTCGCAGTTCACGCTCGACAGCATCGGACTGACGGGATTTGAACTGCAAGCGGTCAAAAAAACATTGTTGCATGACGCCGGGATGATTCTGGTGTGCGGTCCCACCGGCAGCGGCAAAAGCTCAACCGTTCACGCCATGCTCCAGGCGATCGACCGCATTGAACGTAATGTGATAACGATCGAGGATCCGATCGAGTACATTTTGCCCGATGCGAGCCAAATCGAAGTCAATCCGCGCGCCGGATTGACTTTCGAGAAAGCATTGCGAAGTATCCTGCGTCAGGATCCGGATGTCATCTCGATCGGTGAAATACGTGATGGAGAAACCGCTGAAATCGCGATCCAGGCCGCGCAAACCGGGCATCTAGTTTTCGCAACCGTTCACAGCGACAGCAACCAACAAGCTCTGCTGCGTTTGAACGATTTGGGTGTCCGACCGATGTTGCTTGGCTCGGCGCTCAGTTTGATCCTTTCGCAGCGGCTCGTCCGACGATTGTGCGAAGCATGCAAAAAACCGGCAAAATTCGATGCAAAGGAACGCGATAACCTTTGGAAACAGCATGTTGACCCCGACAGCCTCTTTCAAGCCGGTGGCTGTTCCCTGTGTCATCAAACAGGTTATACCGGCCGGATGGCCGTCTTCGATCTCGCGATCATGGACGCTCAGCGCCGCGAAACGCTGACCCGCGGCGATATGGTTCTTAATCAGGTCCATACGGAAACTACGCCGATGCTGCAAATGCAAGCAACTCGATTGGCTTTGACCGGCATGACCTCATGGCCTGAAGTCGAACGGCTCGCCGCAACGGTTGAATAATCCGCAAAGTCCGCATTATTGTTAAAGCTGCTCCGCGACCAAGTCGATAGTCAATGATGAGCGATTGGTCCCGCTTCCGCGCGACCAATCAAATCCGGGGGGATTATTTCAATTATGAACGCGTTTGATGTTATCTTGCGCCAATATTTTTCAGTTGAACTTGCGACGTGGTCGCTCCAGTGATTATCGGCATTGTAAAGCGTCATGGCGAGCCTGCTGTCGTTCCGGATCGCTGAAATGCGTGCATTCAGTTGTCCGACATCGCGCCGCCGTTGCGAGGCGACGATTCGCGACCAACCCTCCCACACTCCTATAAGTCTATGTCACCGCACCATCGACAATTTCTATTCGCCGCGATTTCCTTGTCCCTTGGATTCTGTGGCGGCTGTGCAAGCTTCACGCTAAGTCCGTCGCTTCATGACGACGAACAACAGGATGTTCGATTAACCGAATCACCCGAAGCGGCGATGTTCCGCGCGTTGCAAACCGCCCGCACCTCCAACGCCGTCGTTCTGCAGATTGAAGGTGCGGAAAAGCCGCTTCGCGTCCTTCCCTTACCCGAGGACGGGACTTCGGTGTTCATGAATGATCTGATTCGACAATTGAATCTGAATTCAAAGTTCGGTGCCCTGGATGTGACACTGTTTCGCAGTTCGGGTGAGGTGATGGACGGCGTGAAAATGTCGGTCACCTTCGACAGAAAAACGGGACGCGTCAATGCGGGGACCGACTACGCGCTGCGTCCCGGTGATCGCATCACGATTCGCAAGGTTTATACCTCGACGATTCAAAACTTTATTGAAGGTCTCGTACCGCCGATCGCCCGTCGCTAGTCGCCACTGACACGCCAACGCGACTGGAACAGCCAAATCATGGTCGCCATCATACTGGTCAGCAGTCCGATCGAAGCAAGGAAGTAAGCCCCCAACAGCGTTAGGTCTCCGACGTTGGCGACCTCCGCTCCATCGGCACTCAAGTCAATGTTCAGCGGCACGGAAACAGCCGCCGAAAAGGGGCTGAATGCTCCCAGCCACCGCCACGCATGAATCACGTCGGTATCAAAGTTCAGGATGCTCATCAGCAACAAGACCGCGACCGGTGCAACATACAGAACCAGCAGGCTCATGTACGTCACCATCAGACTGATCGACGTTTTGCGAAAGATAACCGAGCAAAACAGTGCGATGACTGAATCGACCATACACACCATCAACACGATCATGAAGAACGAAAGCACCGCCAGCCAGTTGCTGTAGTATTCGGGTACCATCGCCGAAGCCAGCAGCAACGGCCACAGCAGAAAACCAGTCAAGACGGCCGCGATCCTGAAGCCGGCAATCAGCTTGCCCCACAAGATTTTCCAAGGCGTGATCGTTGTCGTCAGCAACAAATCCAGCGTTTGGCGTTCCCTTTCCCCGGTGACGCTTCCCGCGGAAAAGACGGGCCCGACCAGCATGTTGAAAACGACGACATAGACCGTGTAAAAAGCGCACAGATGGGATTTGGCGAACAACAACAACGCCATCAAGGGAATCGCAAGCAGCATGCTGATCTGGATCACCAAGCGCAGCATCAGCGTTCCCTGACTGAAGATTTCGCTGTGAATCTCTTTGTCGTAAACGGGGTTGGCCCCATCGGCCATCAATTCAAGTCTCTTTGGCGGCGCGAATAATTTGTCGGGGAACTGATCCCTTTGAATTACCAGCCCCACCGCTTCCTCGGCCTCGCGATCCAGATCGACGACCTCCTTCCCTTCGCTCCCCATATCCGGCGGATACAACATGCGAGCCGCGGCATTCGCGCACAACAACAACACAATCGCGACGCCGAAGGCCGGAATCACCGTGATCGCGAGATTCAAACGCAAAGCCCCCTGCTCTTCCAAGCTGGTCCAAAACAGAACGCCCAACATCACCAGCGGTAAAATCACCAGATAGCTGACCACCAACGAAGCCGATGTGCGACCGAAATAACTGCTGCAGGCAACCCCGATAGCGCCAAACACAATCACCGACACAATCAATCCCAAATAGGCGGCAAGCACTTCGTAGATGCTGACTCCTCCCAGCGGCAAGCAAAGTACGATGATCGGCAGCGACGCAAGGATCAGCATGCCCAGGTGCGTCAATGAAGCCACCATCTTGCCCAGCACAATCGCCGACGGACGCAACGGACTGGCCAGCAGCATCTCGTACGTCATGCGTTCCTTCTCCCCGTGATCGTTCCGGCCGCGAAACTTGGGCGCCATTAACGACGCAATCACATACTGCCCCAGAAAAAACAGATCGACCTACTTGCGAGCGCTCTGCGGATTCTGCGTCAGATCCAATTTTTCATCCGTGGGCCAAGCAATCAATACGACGGCGGCCAACAACACTTGATAAAGCGCCAGCAGAATGAACGCGCGGTTCGTCCTCAGGTTGACCAGCAGTTCGCGTTGCAAAACTGGATTCTCAAACAACAGCATGCGTTCGACCTTTCGGGATGGATATACGTCACGTGGCCATAAATGAGGTGATTCGCTTCATTTGACGCGAAGGCATCATTTGGGACCACGCATGGTATAACAATATTCGTCCATCGACACGACTTCACCCGACTTAACGGACGCCTCCGCCGCCAAGCACATCGCCACGGACCATCTTCCGTCCTCTGCCGTACAGTGCAACGGTCGCCCCGTCCGCAACGAATCGACCAACCGAGCCACTTGGTCCTCCAACTCAAACAACTCACCGGTCGGTCGGTCGATCGGTACGGTTGTCACTTCGCTTCCATTAAACGCTCGCAAGGAATACGTCGGGTGCCGTGTCCGATCCATCGCTCCGCTCCACGAAGCCCACAACGCACCCGTCGTGCCGGTGATCTTTACCGTCTGATGATGCTCGAACGCCGCCAGCGTTTGCGAAACGACGGCATATCCACCTCCCTCGAAATGCATAATGGCGCTGAAGTTGTCCTGCAATTCGGGACGATCGACCTGCCGCGAGTTAGCCGTCGCGTAAATACGTTGCGGATTGCCCGAAGCCTCCAGATACCATCGTGCAAGATCGAAAAAATGGATTGGCTCCTCCAGTATCCAACTTCCCACTCTGGACAGGTCATATCGCCAGCCATCGGCACCCAAACGATACGGATTGCGCGACAATTCCACCAATGCATACAACGGCTGGCCGATGAAACCATCGTCGATCATCTGCTTTGCTTTTCCCCACATCGATGACAACCGCAGTTCGTGTCCCACGGCGAACATTCGATCGTGCTCCTTCGCCAGTCGCATCATGTCGTCACATTCCCGCAAAGAGACTCCCATGGGCTTCTCCAGCAGTAAATGTTTGCCCGCCCGCAACACCGCGCAAGCGACCTCGTGATGCAGATAACTAGGGACCACCACGTCGACGACATCGATATCGTCGCGTGTCAATAACTCGCGGAAATCGTTGCTGACCGCGACATCGGGATACTTTTCCTTGGCGGCCGAAACAGACGCTTCACTTCGCGCCGCGACGGCGACCAAGGAAGCACCCGGCGTCACGGTGATCGCGTTGGCATGATGTTGCCCCCACGCTCCGAACCCTACTAGACCAAACCTCACAGGCTGCTGACTCATCGATAACCACACCTTCGTTTACGAAAACAATCAAGAACAGCGAAGAGTATATCACGTTGTTTCATCGATCGGTGCGCTGGATCGTTTCGATCACCCGGACAGCGTATTTCTCCGGCTCGATTCCCGCACCGAAACGAACCGCGAGTACTTGCGTTGCTTCGGCTCCCAGCAAGACGATCATCGCGGAGTAATAAACCCAAACCAGCAGCACGGCGATCGAGGTCGCCGCGGCGCTCAGCCCCGCTCCAGGCGATGCGTACGCAAGGTACAGATGCATCCCCCAACGCCCAATCAAGAACAGCATCGTCGTCAATGCCGCTCCCACCAGGACGTCGCTCCACCGCACAATCGCATCGGGCATGAACTTGAAGATAAAGCTGAAAATGACCATCACGACAACCGCCTGCACCGCATTGTTGGCGATACCGGCAATGCTGACGTCGATCCCCAAGCCCTGCGACAACCGATTTCCCAAAACGGAAACAACGGAAGACACGACCAACGATATCAACAGCAAGAAGCCAAGACCCAGGATCATCAGCAGCGATAAGATTCGCTTTCCGACAAATTGCCGCAAACTCGATCGCTCCGGATCGGGTTTGACGCCCCACACTAGATTCAAAGCATCCTGCAACGATGCCACGACTCCCGTCGCACCGACCACGATCGCCGCGAATCCAAGCAGCGTTTTCCACCAAACGCCACCGGATCTGCGATCATTCATTAAGATACTGGCGACCTCGTCACTGACCGCTTGGTTACCGAAGACCTGCGCCGTTTGCTGCTGCAGCATCGCCTCGGCTTTCGCTTCGGCTTGCGATCCGTCATATCGAAACGACATCCCGAACGTTAACGTCATCAGCAACAGATACAACAGCGGCGGCAACGCAAACAACGTGTAATACGACAACGCCGCCGCAAGGCTGGGACAGCGATCCGTTGAGAACTGCCAAAGAACTTGTTTTATGAAATGCATGGGACGACACAGCCAATTCCGACAGCGAGCTTTCTTCTGTCGATATCATCGCGTTGTGTCGCGATTTGTCAAACGACCATCATGCATCCCACTGGCTTAAACGCGCCGAAAATGCTCGCAAGGCGTCCTTGTTCTTTTCCACGGCCATCAGTCCGACCAACAGCAGCAATCCGGTGGTGATTCCGAACGCCCACCACGGCCACACTTGATCGATCGCGCGTCCGGCGTGCCAGACCATGCTGGTCAAACCAATCACGATGAACCCCGTCCCCAGATATAAAAACGCGCGGACCCGCAAGATCACACCAAAAAAGACACCTGCGAACGCCAAAGCGATCAAGACGATCGGGCCGTACAGCGTGGTGCCGATCTCTTGAACGATCATGTCGGCGGTGCTACTGATATAAATCATCAATGTCGCCCCGTAGCGACACGCGGTCACCAACTGTGGCCGCAAACGATCTCGCTCCAAATGCACCGCTATCAAGACGCAGACCGCCGGAGGGATCAACCACAACTGCGGATGCTGCAAGAATCCCCAACCCGGATTCTGAGCCAATGTCACCCACAATGCTGCGTTTGCCGCGACGATACCCGCGATACGAGGCATCCGGTCGCCCGGCCATAGCAAGGAGAGGGCCAGATAGAACCCGGCCGCGACAACCAATATGAGGTTGTAATGAACCTCGCCCCCCTCAAACAACCAACCCTCGCCCGCACCGGTCAACCAGAATCCAACGATCGGTATAAGCGGCAAATAAAACGCGGAGTTCCGCATCGGCTGCCATAACACATCGTCCTCTCGACGCTTCGCCCAAGCCGACAAGGCGGCGCTCACAAATGCAAACGCCATCACGATGTAGGGCCAGTATTCACGCAGCCCCAGTATACTGGGACGGCAGAGAAATTTGTTCGCAACCGCCAGATACATCAAGACCTGCGCGCCGTACACCAACATCTGTCGCTGTCCCACCGACAATCGCTCTGCCGACGCAGCGAAAAATTTCCCCGGAAACATCGCGACCCCAATCGCCAAGAGACTGAAAACCGCGATCAGGGCCGAGGTTGCCCAAACCAGCAATATCGGTATTTGAGGTATGCCAATTTTCGCGGTCCTCAACGTGAACTCCGTGGCGAAGATCGCAATGATCGCCACCACGGCCGTCGACGCCGCCAAGATCGCGCTCCGACGCAGCGGCACACTCCAACGACTCGGTTCCAGCTTCAAGACTTTCGGTGCGACCCAGACCAACAATGGGATCAACCAGACCGCGGCGATGAACAAACGCATCCACTGCGCCAGGTGCCGCACTTCGCCCAGTTCGATTTGCCGTACGTTCGCAACGGATCCGAACAACACACCAATACAACACGCCACAACCGCAAGCGTCCTCAAAACGTTGGATGCGGATCGACTGCTGATCTCCGCAATCGACCAAGCACAAGCAAAGATCGCGGAAATCCAGAGCCAACGCTCCACCGGTTCCGTGTCGCTGACGACCCAGATCGACGACGCGAGCACCGAAATCAGAAGCGTCACAACGAACCAGAGGCTCAATTCTCGGCGCATCGCGGATTCGCTCCCCTCCTTCCAACCGATGCCCCTTGCCCGCAACATGCGCTGCGGATATCGATGCAATGGCCATAACCAAGCCGAAAGAGCTGTTATCAATGCCAGCGTCAATCCCGCCACGGGCAAGAACAGGGGCGAATGCGGCTGCCGCCAACCAACAACGATCGCGACTCCCATCAGACTCAAGCACGCGACCAGCATGTATCCGACCGAAAGCTGTCCCCTTGAATCCCATCGCAACAGCGATGCGGCAGCGCCAACGATGCCGATCATCAACAGCATCGCGGCTTCGAAACCAAACGTTTCAAACGCGGCAATTCCATGACGGAGGAACATTGATGCATGAAAAGGGGTCACGCAGGCCAGCAAGAACGTACCGATCCAGATCAAAATCGAATCGAGTTGAAATCGAATACTCTCCTCGGCGGAAGGTAGACTTCGTTTCAGGGCGATGAATCGCCAGCGCCACAGGATCGCTGTCGCCATCAGCCATGCGATCACAACATTGATCTCGACGCCGCGATTGGTGCTGTGAAGCAGTGGGTGCCAGAAAGTTGGCGAAACAGCAAACACCCAAAAGACGCCCGATACGATCGGTATCACGCCCAAACATCGCATTCCTCGCCTGTCGCCCCGCTCCAACGTTATCGCAAGGCCCACCAAGATTCCGATGATCCATGTCGAAAGAAAGATCTCCGGTTGACGCACGACGAAATGTGAACTGATCCATCCTGTCGCGATCAATAGGCCCGAGCCGACGACCGGCACCACCGATTCACGACGCGACCCGCTTGGCGAAACCTTGGCGACGACCGTCGCCATCACGGTGGCGATCGACCACAACACCAACATGATCGACCAACCGCTCCAGGCGATACGCTCGATTCCGCGCGTCAATGCCTCGGCAATGATCGGTGCCGCCAACAACAACCAGATTGACGTGTCGATCAGACTTCGCCGTGCGGTCGAACCAGCAAACCAACAAATGGTCGCGGCCATCAGCAACAAGACTCCCGGCCATCCGCCGAATGTTTCATTTGGGAACGCAACCGCCAAGTCGATCGAAGGCGTTCGTGAAATAGCGGCCACAAACGAGAGGCAAACTTGAATGGCCAAACCGATCGTCGCAAGCTGACCAATGGCATATGGCCAAGCTTGCGGCCACACCCCTGCCCTCCTGCTCTTCTTGCGTCTGGTCGAACTCGGCAAGCAACCAGTCGGGCCGCCAATTCGTTAACCATCGAATGCAACCCGTCTGGTCACAGACGCGCTGTACCAGCACCACCAGGAAACATGCGATCCCGAACACTTGAGGTAAGGCCACCAGCAAGTTCGCACGACTGTCGACCATCGCAATACCCGCCGTCATTGCACCCCCTAAACCAATCACGGCGGCGAAATCGGCCAGTGAACCGGATCGATACCAACACGCATTCACACCGAAAGTGCATGCAAACCCGAGCAACAGCGCGGCGCTACTCCACACGACGGCAAGCTGCGAGGGCGTGTGAGAAATCAATGGATACCAAACTCCCACAATCGCGATAACCACTGCTGTCGTGAGCCCCAAAGCGGACATCGTGAGCAGATTGTTCGACCAGTCGGACTTCTCGATTGATTTCGCGAACAGCACTCCTTTCCTCGTCGCCCCACGCATCAGCAAACCGCATGTGATTCCCATCATGAGGGTCGCCGTGGATAGGACAAACAATCGTATCTCGTTTGAACAAAGGGTGGCCGCCAGATAGACGACCAAGCAATGAAGGATCAGCAACAGCGAAGTTGTCGAATTACGCAACGTCTCCGCAAACCGCCGGTCGCCTAGATCAACGACCTGCAACACCATAACCAGCGCACTCATCAATAGGGCCGCCAAACAGGCGGGCGAAAATCGCAGCACGCCATCGAACCAACGAAGAGTCGCATCCACTCCCTCATATCCGATCGTCCGCAAAGCATACTCAAAGTTTGCGACAAGACAGACGACAGCGATCAGCACGATCAATACCCGACAGGCCGCGTCCCCGATCAACCTTTCAATGCCGCGAAAACGATACGCGCCGTCCGCACGTTCCTTCAACGATCGATAGGCGACGTGCCAAGCGACGGCATAACCGGCCGCGATGGCAACAAGCCTCCAAAGGGCGACACCGTTGATCCACACATTCTGACGCGACCAAAGCGACGGATGGATCGCGTAAGCCCCCAATCCACTTGCGATCAAACCAATCGCTTGTCCACTGGCAAACCATTCGCGATTCTTGGCCAGGGCACCTGTGGCGATCCAAACGACTGCACTTCCCGCCATCAACAACGCGGCAAGAATCGGATGACTCGAAACACTGGCGAGCGAAAAACCAACGGCAAGCAGCCCGGTATTCAACGCCCACAACCGACACAAAGCCAGACGTTCGGTGGCACCGTCCTCCGGCAGCAATCGACTCGCCCATTGCCAAACAACGGACATTGCGAACAGACTCGTCAGCAGCAACCCAGTGGTGATGCCTCCCGCATGGACGAAAACCTCCGCCGATTCCGACCAGCCCCCGGGTCGACAAACCGCAACGCAGATCGATGCGAAATCCAAGCCCGGCGGCATGAACCAGTTTTGGGTACCTCCATGCGCCGACCGAGGCAATCAACAGCGTATCGATCAGCAAGATCGTTAACACGACAGCGGAGGGGATCGATCCGTGCCAACGTTCGGGCCCCACCACCACAACGGCGGCAAGCAGCATGCTGATCGTCGCCAACACGGTTGCTGACACCGCCAATGGCGTTTGCCATCGTCCATGCTTGCGGAGCATCGCGGTGAAGGTTGCGAACACCAGTGCGATCGCAGGCGAAAGAACCGCACTTTCGCCGCTGACAGTCCGCCGCCAAACGGGGAACGCTTGATCCCAAGCAGTTCCCATCATCATGTTCCCGCCAATCAGGAGCAGTCCCAATGCCGACGTGCCACACGCAATGTAAAGCATCACCGGTGTTCTCAACGTTATCGCGAGAAGAGTCGCCGTGACGGTGCAAAGGCTCGCCCACATGATGATATAAACCGGCGATGCAAGCGTGAAGGGAAACAGCCCCACGATCAATGAGGCACCGATCAAGACGGTTGAGTTGACGACCAATCGCAGCCAATTGCTTTGTTCGGTCGTAAAACGATCTCGCAGTTCACACCCGCACGCCATCACTGACAACACCGCCGGCAGCAATCCAAACATCAGGATCACAATAGCCGGCGTCGTCCCCGACAACTGAAACGCAAAGAATGTCGTCACCACGCCAACGGTGTACATCGCGATGCCTGCCAGCAACATCAGCCGCCGCGTCGACGACACCGATTGTCGCCGGTCAATCGACATACGCCTTCGCGCAACGATGGCGATACTTATCAAACTTGCCGGAATCAGGTTCAACCACGCAGCGTCGATTCCCCACTGGCGAACCGCCGCCGGAATCAGCGGCATCAAAAAAGAAGAGCCTCCACCGCCAAAGTCAACTGCCAGGCTTGGCGACCAAGCAGAGCCCTCCGGCGAGCCAAAGCAACACGCTGTAAACCACCGTCGCAAAACCGATCATCCCAAGCGTCGACGGTTGCCAAGGTTCAACGGTCGGTGCCGCTGCCTGTCGCCAACGCAATGCCCGCCACAATGTTCAACGGAATCAACAACGTCGCGATGATCAGCACCGCGCGGCTGGTATCCTTCAGGTTCCATTGACGCAGCGTATACAGCCCCGCCGCTTCAACACCCGCCGTCCCCAACAGGAACACGAGCGATGGCAGCAACCGATGCGCCTGTTGCATCGTGCTCCAAAGACTAATCACCAACCCGACACTGCACACCACAATCAACAACCCGGCGATCAACTCACCCCAGCGGATATTGTTGGATGCCAGAAAACTTTTGCAGCATCTCGCCCTGGCCGCTCGCCTGGAACGCTGAGCCGCCGTGGACTCCAGACGCTGCAACCAACCTGTTCGGATGGATCTGGATCCAACGGATGCCTGACATGACCTTCCCCTTGATCCGACACTCGACGCGCAATCGGTTCCGGCCAACTCCCGATCCAGCGGGACACCACCGGCAATCTGCTCCCTTGGCGATGAGACAACATCGCGGCGGCGTATCCGTCACGGTCGCCTCAGCCTCGATCACCCGCACCAAGTCGCTCTCCGCCGAAGCAGACAACTTCATTCGATTCGCGGGTGGCGTCTGGCCTGACAGTCCGGAAGCCGCGAGGTCACGCAATCGAGAGCGCTCATCGGCCGTCAACTTCTCTTGCCATTGCAGGAACGAAAGCACCCGCTCGAACGCTCGCAGGTCTTCTTGCGGATCGGGAACCGGAGTCCCCTTCGTTTCAGCCTCAACTCCCAAGAGGCTCCTCAGCCCCCGAGCAACCAGCAGCCAAACACCATGCCCAACAACCGTCACAAGCGACAGAATCACCAGAAAGGAGAACAACGCTTCGATCATATCACACGCTCGCAACCCACGAATCGATGGCCTACATCACTCGCCGCGCAATCACAAGGCGAGCGGCAGAAAAAATTACCTTCCGCTCCCCCCTCTCCCCTTTTTTTAGGGGAGAGGGCAGGGTGAGGGGTTAAATTTTCGGTAAGTTTTTTCCTGCCGCTCGCTCAACAACCTGAATGATGCGCCTTCATACCGCGCGTGGTCCAAAATGTTGCCTTCGCGTTAAATGAAGCGAATCACCTCATTTCTGACCACGCGACATATAAAGTATGGCTTACGAAAAAGCTGAGCCCGCCCCCCCCAAAGACAGTGCGCGGCAAATAGCTGAATTTCAGACTCTGTTAAGAATTGTTCCTATCCAAGAACACTAGCGACGCTCGCCAGAGCGTGGAAACCCTAAGGCGAGCGGCAGCTACGGTGATTGAGAAATTGTCGGATAGCTTCTCAATGACATACATCGAGTTTTGAAGAGCCGCCAACGATGATCGCGAGATCTATCGCCTAACCGGTTCCCCTAGTTGCATTGCTATTGCTTGTCTGATTCAATCAATCGGCAAAATCCGCGTGTTGCGTATTCGCAAGGACTGGGGGACTGACGATGCGATCAGGAATGCACGCCCGGCGACAGCGAGCTGCCAGAAAACGTCAACTTCGATACGAACGACTCGAGTCGCGGAGGCTGCTCGCGAATTTGGCGGATGATTTCGAGGCGGTATTCCCTGTAGATGCATCAGGCAATCCATTGTATGGCGCTGGTGGCAGCTTTGGATTGCCCGCGATTGACGATTGGGCACCCGGGGTTTTTAACGTCTCGGCGAGTTTTGCCGGGGGTTCGATGCGTCCGTCCGATGCGGTTTATTCGGTCTACGATGGAAGCACCGTTCTATCGTTTACGAGCCCTGCCACGGACGGTTTTCAAAGTGCCGACGATCCCATTGTGGTCGACGCTGGCCAACCTTCACTTGGTGACCCCATTGACCCGACATTCCTATCACATGAAACGGAAAGGGCAACTGGTGATTTTGACGGCGATGGCAGGGAAGACGTCATCGCCTTTAACGATGCGACGCTCGCGGCTGGCTTCGGAAGTTCGAATGGTCTTTACGCTGTCAACGTCCCAGCTTGGACATCGCAATCGCTGGCAAAGCAGCTTGATGTCGATGGCAACGGGTTGGATGAACTGGTCGTCTACCACGGCGGGGACGGGGAATGGGAACTATATTCGTTCACCCGTCAATATCTGCGATTGCGAACTTCAGGTAGCCTACCTGCCGGACTGACGTGGAATTCCTTCCAACCGGGCGATTATGATGGCGACGGAACACAAGAGTTTGCCGCTGCAAACCCGATCACAGGAGCAATCGAAGTCTTGTCGCTGGTGCCCGACGTCGCCGACGTTTGGGCGTCCGCGGTTGGATTTCCGGAATTCCTTGCCGTCGATGTGAATCTGGATGGGAAGACCGATCTTGTATCGCCCGACGGCTTCGGTTCGTGGCGGGTCGCGATATCGGACGGCGAACATTTTGACGTTCAGGTTTGGCAAAATTATTTCGACCCATCGCTCACGCTGCATTCCAATCCAGCCGACTTCCAGCTTCCGCTTCGGGAAGCCATCTCCGCTTTGCAACGCGCCAGGGATGAGGTTGAGTTTGAACCCTCGGCGAAGCTGTGGAACCATCCCAAGCAGACGCTTGAAGGCGGACGAGGGAACGCGTGGGACCAAGCGAATTTGTTGCGTGAGTTGTTGACTGAATCGAGCGTTTTCATCGATTCCCGCATCGCCATTGGTCGCGCGGATTACTCAGGATCTGATTTTTCCTGGCTGGGCGTCGATAATCTCCAAGCCGCTGAGCATCTGCTCGACGCCGCGGGACTGAACCCAAGCGTATCAGGCTCGACAATTTCGTTTGATCATGCAACGGTCGAAGCTCGCTTGCCATCAACAACAGGTCTTCATTGGCGGATTTTGGAAGCGGCGATTGTGAACAACCGGGTTCGCACGAGCAATGCTCCCGCGCCGCCAACAGGCTTCGATCCCAGCACCGTCGCGTTTGAGTCGATTGCTCGCTCACTTGAAATTGACTTTTCCAAGCGATTCACCGATGGTGCTGTTCGCACCGATACGAACGATCTTGGACCGCTGATGGCCGCAAATGATCGCTATGGCATCCGTGCGGGACGATTCGTCGTTGTTGAGGAATCAGCGGGCCATCCGGTTGCGACGATCGGTTCGTCCGCGACGGATTTGGGCACCATTGAACTTAACGTCTCACTGCCCCTGGTTGGTGATTCAGCAACCGCGTACGCGCACGATGGGAGCGTGCGAGCGATTATCGAACGGACACAAACCGACCGCGCTCGATTGACGCTTCAGTACTTCAATGAAAGTCCACCGCTCTGGAACACTTCGATCCAAGAGTCTTTCTACTTTTTTCAACGAAGTCGACTTTCATGTGCAACTGGATATCGAAGAGGCGGGACTGCGGATTTCAGGCAGTGCGGGAAATGGACCAATTTCATCGCGCTATGTCAATGCCAAGCCTCTTTTCGCCCATCTTTTTCCCGATCGACAGCGTGATTCGTCGCATTGGCAACTGGGGATATCCGCCACAGGCACTGCGGCAATCGACACGGTTGCGATCTCATGGCGGGAACAATCGACCGATTCACCTTTGGAATCGCTCGTCGATCGTATCGTCGACGGTCAATCGGAAGCAATCCAGGGACCCTCGGATTGGTACGACCGCGTTCAAGTGGGGGAAACTCAACCGCTTGAACATTCGTTGGCGGCCTTTGTCGTTTCCAATACCTACACACAGTTGCCAACCAGCCAGCAAGCACAGGCAACGGTTTCGGTTGCGGCAGGAGATCGCAACCTCTTTTCGCATCAGCAGAGTTATGCAGTCGCCGATTTGGCGGCAAACCCGATTTATTTTCACTTCGAGCAATTGCCCGATGGTGGCGGGGCACCGTCGTGGTTGGCGAATATCTACGGCACCGATGGTATACCATCCCAGTCGGGTGGCGGCACCAACCTCGATGAAACATTCGACATCAGTGTGATCATTGACGACGACCCACGCTTTGGCGGTTATCTTCATCAATCGTTGTTCGATCCACGCGTTTCCGCATCGACGGATCAGATCGTCGCGATCGGCGTCCTTGCCGGTCAATCCTCTGTCGGCAGATTGCGAAGCGAATGGGAAACGTTGAACGATTTGAATCGTGAGTTTATTAGCCAAGAGTTGCCCGCAGGTAGCGATCCGCCCGTCGATCCGGTGAAGGAACGCGATTACATCAAGCAACTGTTGGCGACCTCGCTGACGCAGTTTGGCGTCGCATATGAAGAACGGCTGCGGCGAGCCGCTCAGCTTGGTGGTGCTGTGGCGGTTCGTCGATCCGCGGAGCCGATGATCTTGATCGCCGATGATCTTTCGGTGGGACTACATCGGATCGAAAACGATGCCGACGGATTCCATGTCGATCGAATTCCCTTGCAGCCGCTATACTGCGCGCCGCAAAATCTATCGCTCTCGGGCGTTGATTTGGGAATCACCGCAATTCCTCGTGATGGATCGACACCGAGTATGGTAACCGGTGTGGGAAGAGTGATCGGCGAGGCCTTCGCTCAGGAGGCCGCTTGGTTGCTCGAATCGACGACATCCAATTTTTCGACCGGTGAAGCGATCGGCCCGATGAGCGTTGCCGCTTTCTCCGCTCCGCACGGCGAACTCTACCGCGTGACCTTCGGGGGCGGTTCGCAATTGACCGAGCATTTCGATCCCATGTTGTCAACTTGGCAATCCGGCTATAACGACCATGACTTTGGGTTCGGTCCAGCAGCACAGACCTTATTTGATTCGCTATCGTCCGCCGGTTATCGCATCACGGTCGCGGATATGCCGATCGGGTACGACAGTGAAGGCGATTTCAGCACTGAGCTGAACCTTTGGTACGCGGAACAGATTGATCCCGGACGATTTAGCTTTGATACGTATGCTTTCGCCACAACGATTGAACATCTTAGCCCATCTTCGTTTCGATACGACCAACAACGCATTCTCGGCGGCGTTATTCAGGCACCGATTCCCGACCAATGGCTGACGCCCATCGCGGACAATCCGGCCGCTGCGGGACAGGTGTTCGATCATACACCCTCGCACATCGGCGAACGCATTGCCGACAGTTCGACGAATCTTTCAAGCGGAGAAACCGCACCGTATGAAATCGATTTCACATTGCCCAATATCGATGCCATTGCAGTTCGCTCGACGACACATTCTTGATCCTCGCGCGAGGTGGGACTTCTGGTTTCGGCTGGACCCACAACTTTGCTGATGACTTGGCTGTCGAAGACGACGGTAATACGATCACTTGGCGGACGGAATCGAACGCAGCACACGTTTCGCGCAGATCTTGCTGGCGTGTTCGATGCGCCCGTCGAACGACGTGGCTGGACGATCGCAGGTCGCTGGTGGCGTCTACGAACTGTCCAGCGATAACGGCGACCTATACCGCTTCGAACATCGTGGTTCGGGAAACACGCTGCTACTTTCATTCATGTCCGATCGTTACGGGAACCAGATCCTGCTCACGCACGATGCTGACGGAAAATTGCAGACCGTGTCGACCGACGGTCCCGACGAAGATTTGCAAGTTCGACTTTCCTTCACTTGGGAAACGGTCACAGAGTCTGGCGGTATCGACGTCCCCATTGGGAAGGCCTCCGCTCCCTGGACAACGCGGTCGCGAATCGTCGCCGTGGCTGATGATTCAGGACGCGTCTGGAGCTACGATTACGATCAGCTGTTTATCGACCACGAAGATCGGCAGGTTCTCGTTGCCGTAACGGAAACCGGGCTTGGCGACGATGCGCGTCAGCAAACGGTCTATACCTACGAAGCACCCGGTGGTTTCCGCCTTGCATCGATTACGCGTCGCGAAGTTCTGCCGGGGGCTGTTGTCTTCATGCCCACCGATACGCCGGCGGCGGTGACATCGTTTAAGTATTACGCTGATGGTCGCCTGTTCCAAAGCATCCAGCCGGACGGCGAAAAGACGACGATGCTGATTCATCCTTGGCAAGGCAGGCGAGCAATCATTGATGGACGGGACCAGATAACTCGCTTCGCGCTCAGCACCATCGGACAAACCCGTCGCATTGAAACGCCGCTGGGCGATCACTTGCGTTACGATTGGGATGCCGACTTGCAGGAACTGCGATCGGAAATCAATGCGGTTGGTCAACGCACCCTGTACACGAGCTACGATGCTCATGGACGTCTCACCGGTTGGACCGACACGGCGGGCGTTTCGCACGCGTTGACCTACGACCCGATCTGGAATCAGATCACCAATATCGACGAGGCGTCGGGACGTCGCTGGAACAGGTTACCCAATGGTCGATCGATCCGGCCAACGGCAACGTCCTCAGCATCACCGATCCGCTGCTGCAAGTCGAAACCTATACCTATACCATGGGCGGTTTGCCAGCCAGTCAAACCTCGCCGCGTGGTAATCAGACACCCAAGCGCAGGTGACTTCACCACGCTTTATTTCCACGACAATCGAGGACAACTTCGATCGGATCATCCAACCAGACCCCGATGGCTCCGGACCGCTCGTCGCGTGTTACCGGCCTGTTTGATGTCGTAGTTGTGGCCGAATTGTGACTGTAGGGATTTTTGGTTCCACTGAGGGGTGTGCGGCCGAGGTGTTGTGAATTCTGGAGAACCGTGGCGAAGCTTGGGGGGATGAATTTGGCTGGCTCGGGCCAGGGGTGGCGAATGTGGGGTGGGAGCGTGTGAATCGAATGATTGAAGGTTGGCCGATTTGTCGTCGTAGAGTGCGGTGGTGCTTTGAGTGCGGAGAGAAGTTGGGGAGGGTGTTTTCATTGTGCTTGATGGGGCGAGGCTTGGAGCGCATGAAAATGCGACCGATCGGGATCGGTCGCATCGCGGTTTGCTGGTTGGTTTTGATGTTGCGAGTGAATCGCTAGACGTGCGTTTCTTGTGCTTCTTGCGTTTGCCGTGCTTCTTGCGACCCCAGTGCTGAACTTGAAGGTATCGACTCAACACGGCCCAGGTCTCGACGGTATTGGTCGAGCCAGCCTTTGAGGATCGTGACGGCGGGGAGGAAGTCGTGACCGCACAGGATCAGTAGGTCGATATTGTTGGTATTCCTGCCGCAACTGAAGCAATGCGCCAAGTTGTTTTTTGGATTCACGGTGGCTCTGAGTTCGCTGCAATGGGGACACTGAAAACGGAAATAGCCGTCGCTCTGTTTGCAGATCGGCCCGTGCTGGCCGAGTCGAGTGACGGTTAAACGCATTGGTAAGTCGTTGCGAATCGCTCGCAGAAGGTCTTTGGTGATCATGTGGGGAAGTCCTCAAGCAGCAGTCGCAACTTACGAAGGTTTTCCATGTCCATCAGATGGGCGTCGTCGATGACCGTGACGAGCATCTTGCCTGAGCGGTTCAGAGCGAAGGCTTGCTGATCAGCTTGCGTTCGCATTTGAATGCCGAGCTTTCGAACTCGATCTTGAACGCTTCGCAAAGGATCTTCACCGTGTTGGTGTAAGTGTGCAGTGTACGAGCGATGGTGGCGATCAAGTATTCTTTCTCGGGCAGTTGCCGAAGCGATTCTTTAATGACGCTCTTGCCGGTGCCGGGACGTCCGACCACTAGGCATAGTCCTGTTCGACCCACTGAGTGAACTGTTTGTTCAAGGCTTCAATGGAGGAGAGATCGAGGTTGCGGATCAAAAATTGATCGCGGACTCGGCGAAAGAAGCGTTCAATCTTTCCCTTTGCGGCGGCGTCTCGCACCGCCGTATGGCGCAGGATGCAACCGACTCGGGCGCAAATCAGCGTGATCTCTTGGCAACAGTAGATCGATCCGTTGTCGACCAGCAACTGTTCGGGAAGGCCCCGTTTGTAGAAGGCGGTGCGTACGGCCCGAACCATGGAATCGACGTTCTCTTCAAAGAAGAATTCGCCGTGACAAAGCACACGGCTGGCGTCGTCGATGAAGGCGATGGTCGCTGCTGCAGAACACGAGCTGACCTTCGCATCGTCGCCCGCCGATTGCTTTGGCGGCGGACAGATGTTCGTCAAGGCCGTCCGGATGGCCGCCTGTGCCTTGAGAAAACGTTTCCAGATTCGATAAGGTGCCGAATCACTCAAGAAACTTTCCAGCTTGCCAAACGACCGGAATTTGTTCCCGCTTCTGGTGGCCTGATCAAGGAAATCCCAAAGGCCGTTGGCGTCGATGAAAAGTCTCTTGACCTTGTCGGCAACCCACACGCTGAATGTCCTTCCACAACCTTGATTGCCGCCTCGAATGGAACAGAAGACACGCACAGCCCACCTCCATTAGCGTTCGCCATCGCGGTAGGGACCGCCCTTTCGGGCGGCCCCCCGCACAGATCCGTACGTGAGGAATTACCTCATACGGCTCCTCCATCGGGTACGAACGGTCGGGCACCGAAGCACCCTACTTGCCGTGGCCGAAGAGCCGTTTGAGAAAAGTGCTTGACCCGGCTCAGAGTCCGGAGCACCAACGACCGCATCGACACTTCCCTTTGGTGACCGCCTTCCCTCGACCGACTCCGCCGCGACAGTTGCCGCATTGTTCGCCAGCGTCGACAGTACTACGCAGTCATCTGACTTCCCACCAGCGTTCACGTCAAGATTTCCCACTGAGTGGTTCCTTGACCGCCCAAGCGACCCGAAGGTGAGGCAAGGGGCTGATGGGATCTCCCGGTTCTCGCGTTTTGGATTTTCCACACATGCCTAGGTTCACAGACTCCGCCGTGTCCACTTGGTTCTTGCCTTTTCGCGAACAATGTGATGTTGCCTTCCCCCTGTCAGGACAAGGTCGGCACACGAAAAAGAGGATTTCGGAGCTCAATAGCTGGCCTGTGCTTCCCCCGGTACGGACGCTCAGCACGACGTTGTTACCTTCATCGCACCTCCGCCGAAGGCCGAAGTCGATGGCTAGTCGTTCTTCGTAAGAAACTTTCATTCTCTATCCAAAACCGGTTTCATCCCGGCACACCCTGACCCAAGTATTGCCAAACTCGCGAATAAAGAAGGGCGAGGTAACGGCGAGTACAAGAGGTTTCTTCAAAAAAGCGGTTGCGAGGTGCCGGATATCGGGGCAAGCTAAGCTGTACCAAATTGCCGGGCGCAAGAACACTCCCCTGCGACAACAATTCCACAAAAAAACCGCGAGGTCTACGACCAGAGCATGGCCGGTAACAAATACCAACTCTCACCAAGCGTAGACCTTAGAAACATGCGAGCGTCGCTCAAAGCCTGCAAAACATAGCTCGATTCGGGCAGGAATCACCGTCGGCGTTATGCAACGGCAGGGTCGAGTCATCGGTCATCGAACATTCTTTCGCTGCTGGACACGGCAATTTCGCCGATCATATTATGCTGGGTGCCGATTGTCATGATGAGCGAGCGGAGCGATTCAATGAAGGTCATATTTGTTCATTTTGTAATGGAGCGTGCGGACGCTGATTCCCAGCGATCGAGCCGTTAGCTCCCGATGATGATCATTGGCGATTAAGGCATCTTCGATGCCGGCTCGTTCCGCCGAATCGGTAATCTCGGCAAGTGTCCGCACCACGCCGCTTGAACTGGAGTCAACAGCACCCGTTTCGTCGGGGAGATCGCACGCCTGAATCACCTCCGAACTTGACGTTACAACCACGCGCTCGATAACATTGCGCAGTTGTCGAATGTTGCCGGGCCAGCGAGCGTTTACCAGTTTTCTCATTGCTTCGGCACTTACCGTTTTGTGCGATCTTCGATGCCGCTTGCAGAACCGCTCGAGAAAGTACTCGACCAACAGGGGTATGTCTCCGCGACGCGATCGGAGCGGCGGCACGTGGATGGGCACAACGTTCAGTCGATAATAGAGGTCCTCGCGGAAAGCACCTTCGTCGCGCAACTGGGAAACTTCACGATTCGTTGCCGAGATGATGCGGGCATTGGATTTGAGTTCGGATTCGCCGCCAACACGTTTGAAGCATTGCGTTTCCAGCACTCGCAGTAGATCGACCTGGCTTTTCGCGGGGATTTCAGTGATCTCGTCCAAGAACAACGTTCCGCCACTGGCCTGTTCAAAACAACCCGGCTTTTGACGCGAAGCGCCGGTAAAAGAGCCCTGCTCATGCCCGAAAAGTTCGCTTTCAAGGAGAGACTCAGGAAGCGCGCCGAGGTTAACCGCAATGAACGGGGCGGCGGCTCGATTGCTGTGCTCGTGAATCGCCCTGGCGATCAATTCCTTTCCGGTACCGCTTTCCCCCTGAATCATGACTGTCGCATCCGTCGATGCGATCTGTCGAATCTGAGTCAGCAAATCCTGTAAGGCCTGGCTGCTGCCCACAATGCCGGTGAACTCCCCCGTGGCGGCAAGCCGCTCTTTCAACTCGTGGTTTTCGTGTTGCAATCGATAATGCTGGGCCGCCTTCGAAACCTGCTGTCGAATGAGATTCAAATCAACGGGTTTGCTGATGAAATCGAATGCACCGCGACGCATCGCTTCGACGGCCGTTTCCATGCTTCCGTGGGCCGTAATGACGATGGTTGTCGTGCTGGGTTTGCGTTGCTGAATCAAAGCCACCATATCCAAGCCATCGCGATCCCCCGGCATCCGGATATCCGCGATGACAAGATGAAAATTTCCGGCGTCGAACTTATCCAGTCCCTCGTTGACGGAGGAGGCTGTTTCAATTTGATCGGCGATTTGCGAAAGGCCTTTGGCGAGGCCGGACCGAATGTTCGGTTCGTCGTCGACAATCAGAATGTTGAAGTGATTATCCATGAAGCCATTGTCCATGATGCCGACGCTCGTCGTTTGAATGGGGGTAGTCTGAATACGCGTCATGATTGAGTCGCTCGCGCGTTTCCGCGTTCAAAGATCTCGCTAAGAGGTTCGTCGTGTTCATCACGAATCAATCGTCGTCCATCGGCGATCTTCGCAAACAGGTAATAGAGACCGGGTATGACCAATACGCCGATGATCGTACCCAGCAGCATTCCGCCCACAGCCGTCGTCCCGATGGTTCGATTTCCGATGGCTCCCGGTCCGGTGGCTCTGACCAGCGGAATCAACCCAGCGATAAACGCGAAGGATGTCATCAAGATCGGTCGGAACCGCAGTTTGCCACCTTCAATCCCCGCCTCGGCGATACTCAAACCCTCGTGACGGCGCTGTACCGCAAACTCGATAATCAGGATCGCGTTCTTTCCCAGCAGGCCGACCAACATCACCAACCCGATCTGACAATACACGTCGTTCGCCAAGCCCATCAGCTTCAACAAGGCAAACGAACCAAAGAGACCAACGGGCAGCGAGGCCAACACCGCGATAGGAATGATGAAGCTTTCGTACTGCCCCACCAACACCATATACACAAAGATGACAACGATGATAAAGATGTAGACCGCTGTGTTTCCGGCCTTCGCTTCGTCGTATGCCAAGCCCTGCCAATCGATATCGAATCCTTTGGGAAGCGTCTCGGCCGCGACGCGTTTGATTGCCGAAATGGCTTCGCCACTGCTGTAGCCCGCCGCCGGCGCGCCTTGAATGGGCGCTGTTGGGTACAGATTGTAGCGACTGATCTCATTAAGGCCTTGCTTCTTTTCGATTCGCATGAATGCGGAGTACGGAACCATTTGGCCCGCATCATTCCTGACGAACATATTATCCAAGTCTTCAGGATACCGGCGAAACTTTGGCTGCGCTTGGACATAGACCTTATAGAATTGACCGAAACGTACGAAACCCTGTTCCCATGTACTTCCGATCACGATCGAAAGATTGTCCATCGCATCACGAATGGAAACTCCTTTCTGCATCGCGACATCGTTGTCGATGATAATCTCGTACTGAGGATAATTAGCGGCAAAGAACGTGAACAAGCCCTTAAGTTCTGGCCGTCTTCCGAGCGCCTCCATGAACTTGTCGGTTTCTTCGCCAAGCGCCTTGTAGTCACCGCTGTTGGTTTGGTCGAGCAAGTTGACGGCAAATCCACCCGCCGCACCGAAGCCTGGAACGGCTGGAGGTTCGAAGAACTCCAGCTTGACATTGGCGATTTCGGTGCCACGTTTTTCCAGTTCCTCAATGATCTGTTTCGATGTTAGCTCTCGATCGGCCCATGGTTTTAAATTGATGATGCAGGTGCCCGCGTTCGATCCGCGTCCCTCGGTCAAGACTTCATATCCGGCGATCGACGAAACCGATGTAATCTCCTTCATCTTTTTGCAGATCGCCTGAAGCTCGTGACATTTGGAGTTCGTATACTCCAATGTCGAGCCTGGCGGTGTCTGAACGATGCCGTAAATCATGCCTTGATCCTCCAGCGGAATGAAACCCGTCGGCAGCACGTCGTTGACAATCATGATTCCATAACCGAAGACCCCAATGACCGCAACCGTCAGTATGCGACGAGAAATGATGCGGCGCAGCAGGCCCGCGTAGACGCCGGTCACCTTCTCCACACCCCGGTCAAAGACATGCAGAAACATACCGATCGGATTTCCCTTTTTCGCGGTCCCATCGTAACCAGAGAATGCCGATCGAAACGCGAAAGCGCTCAGCAGAGCAATCAGTCCCGCGATGATTTGGATACGAACGTCCGTCAACGCAATCTGCTCGGAAATCACCTCGTGGACAATCTCGACATGCAGAAGAAAGTAGACACCGACCCCAATCGCTCCTCCCAGGAAGAGGCACAGTAGTCCACGCGGAATGAATGCGTAACGTCCCGCGATTCTCACCATCGTTCGGTTAGCCCAGCCGACAAAACCACGTTGACTTTGCTCATCGAGTGGTTTCAGGATCATCGCGCATAAGACGGGGGTTAGCGATAAAGCGACCACACCGGAGATGACGATGGACATCGCCATGGTCAAGGCGAACTGTCGGTAGAATACGCCGACGGGTCCAGTCATGAACGTCACGGGAACGAACACCGCTGTCATCACCAGCGTGATCGCAATGATCGCCCCGCTGATTTCGCGGACGACTTCGAGCGTTGCTTGATACGGTCCGATATGCTTCGCATGCATCTTTTCATGCACGGCCTCCACAACGACAATCGCATCGTCCACAACAACACCGATCGCCAGCACGAGCGCGAATAACGTGATGAGGTTGATCGACATGCCGAACATCAACATGAAGAAGAACGTTCCCACCAACGAGACGGGAACGGCAAGCGTGGGAATCAATGTGCTACGAAAATCACCCAGAAACAAATACACAACCAACGACACAAGAATAAACGCCTCGAACAGCGTATGAAGAACCTTTTCGATCGATGCGTCAAGAAAGTTCGACACGTCGTATGTGACGGCATAATCCATTCCCGGCGGGAACTGCTTCTCCTTGATCTCTTCGACCTTGGATTTGACTTTTTCAATAACTTCCGAGGCGTTCGAACCGGGAGTTTGCTTGAGAACAATCGCTGCGGCGGGGAGATTGTCAATATCCGAATAGAGGTCGTAGAACGATGAACCGAGCGACACCTCCGCAACGTCCCCGAGTCTCAGAATTTCACCTTCAGGAGTCGCTCGCAATATGATTTTGTTGTATTCTTCGGGTGTCGTGTAGCGACCGATCCAGGTCAAAACATACTCCAGCGTTTGTGAAGTCGTGCCCGTTGCTTGACCCAGGCGTCCCGGAGAGCCAATCATACTTTGTTCGTCCAACGCCTTCATCACATCTTCAGCGGCGATTTTGTAGGCGCGCATGCGGTCCAGGTCCAATTCCACGCGCATCGCGTATGATCGATTTCCCAAGATCGACGCCATGCCGACACCGGGAATACGTTTGATCTCGTTCAGGATGTTGACCGTGGCGTAGTTATATAGGTAGTTCTGATCAACATTGGGATCGGTGCTGAATACGTTCACATACATCAGCATGCTCGTCATGTTCTGCATCACGATGATGCCTTCGCGTTCGACGATTGGTGGCAAGTTGTTCTTGACCATCTGAACGCGATTGTTCACATTCATCACCGCGACGTCGGGATCCGTTCCGGGTTCGAAGATGATCTGAATCGTCCCTTCACCCGCACTGGTGGCGTCACTGAGCATGTATCGCATGTTCGGAACGCCGTTGATGGCTTGTTCCAGAATGACCATGGTCGAATCAATGAGAATCTTCGCACTTGCCCCCGGATAGGAAACGGAAACACGAACACTGGGGGGTGCGACGGAGGGAAACTGCGAGATCGGCAAGACATTGATCGCCAATCCGCCCATGAATAGGATTAGCAGGGAGATAACGATCGCCAGTGCTGGCCGATGGAGAAATTTTTCAAACATTGTGGGATTGACATTCCTGTGTCGTGGCGAAAGTCATCCTGACAGTCGACAACGAAGTGAACAGCTTATTGGTTTGCCTAAAGCGACCACGTCGCAAGGCCAATTGAGAAACATTTTTGCAAGTTAACATCAAACGCGTTCATTATTGATAAACGTCGGGTCTGTTCTTCGAACGCACATTAAGGTGCGCGACGTTTGGAGGTCGACGATGGATTTCGAACCGGCCGCGTAGCGGTGAAGCGAGCTAACGCCGCGATCAGGAGAATCCATCGCACGGAGTCAAGAGAAACTGCCGATTCTACTCCGCGTGATACTTTAGATTTGCCAGCACTTCTTCCGGAGCGGCAAACTCGTAATCAATGGTTTCCCCGTCGCGCACTTGTCGGATACCCTCAAGAATAATTTTCTCATGAGGTTCCAGTCCCTGGCTGATAACAAAGATGTCATCCATTTCATTCTCAATCACGATTTCTCGCTGATGCACGGTGTTCTGGTCATCAATAACATAGGCGTATTTTTTCGCCAGAATCTCGAAAGTTGCTCGTTGTGGGATAACGATCACATCCGGTTCCAAGTGATGAATCAATACCGTACCGGTTTGCCCATGGCGTAACAGACCGTCCGGGTTGGGGAAATCCGCACGAAATGCGATGTTTCCCGTTTCGCTGTCGAAGTCGGCCTCGATAGCGCCAATCTTGCCTATCTGACTGAAGATTTCGTGATTCGCCAGCCTTAGTTCCACATTCAACGTATCCTCTGATTGGCCGTTGTTCAGCGCTGCTTGATACTCCAGATACCGCGCTTCGGGAACGTTGAAGTAGACCCACATCACGCTGTTATCGGAGAGGGTGGTTAGCATGGCTCCTTCTTCGACAAGGCTTCCCTCCTGTTCGTGCAGCCGATCGATGATGCCACTAAAGGGTGCTTTAATATCCGCGAAGTTCATCTCCGCGCGAGCGAGATTCACCTTGGCGAGAGCTTTTGCGAGTTTCGCTTTCGCCAGCTTCAGCTCTTGTGGCGACACGATGTTCTGTTGCACAAGATTCTCCGTGTTGTCGAATTCAACTTGCGCCAGACGAGCTTCCGCCATGTCGGCGTCAAGTCGCGCCTCATACAGCGTGGGCAGAATATGAAACAGCGATTGACCAGCGTCGACATGCTGTCCCTCGTTGACTTGAATTGCTTTCAAGTAGCCTCCTTCGAGAGCACAGACCTCGATATGGCGTCGCGAATGGATTTGGCAAACGTATTGCTGAGTCAAGGTCACGTCTTGGGCGACGGGGCTGGTCGCGATGATTTTGTGTTTGGCGTGATGCTCGCCCCCGTGGTTCGATCCATCATGCTCCGAGGTCTCGTGGTCCAGATGCTCATGTTCTGATTCCACATGCCTTGACTCGACATGCCCATCAACGCCCGGCTCGTGGACGCCATGGTCGACACCGTCGTGCGACGCCGCCGCGACAGCGACGATGTGGCTCCGGAAGACCTCTTTTAGCTTTTCCGCACTCGTCATTGACAACGAAGCGATGGCGACAATGACGGCGAGAATAAGATTAATGCGCATGGGCGGCGGAGTCCTCTGGATGGTCGAAGGGCGATGATTGTGTTGGGAAGACGATGAAGTCAAAAGAATTCCACAAGCGTATGGCAAGGCACGGGGCGTGCCAAACACAGGAATTGCCGCCGCTGCAGGGTTGCAGAGATGCTTTCGGCAAGCTTTTTCCAACCCCATCCAATCATCGACTTTCCGCACCGAGCGGTATCAGGGTTCGAGGTTCTGCAAATCCGTTCACAGTTGTCGCAAGTATTTGCATGTCGATGCTGTCGTTTGTTGCAAGGAAAGAAGAAGACCTCCGCGAATCGCAGGATGTTGGGGTCAACAATCCGTTGCTCGCGGAGGTCTTTCCAGCACGTTGGTTCACGTCAAAAAACCGCCAGCATTATCGCGAACGCCAAACGATGATTGGTCGAGCGGATCGACCGATCTCAAAACCGTGGTATGCGGCGCTGCGGTTCGTTGTCATTCGGGATTGCGAATCTTTGACAAAGAATGGCCCATGCGGGTGTTGGCGGCGTTCCACCACGCTGCGAATATGGGAAGCCTGGGCCAGATTTGTTCCCGCCAAACCGACAAACAATGATGCGACGAGCATCGCGCGACAGACGAACTGAAACATTGCAGATACCTCAATTTTGATCGGTAAGACCACCGCGTCGCTTGTTGGCAACGGTCGCAGAAGCCGATCTTAAAAGCCTGACCGAATCCGCCTTTGGGTTCAGCCCTTGGTGGTCTTGAAGGTCGAGAGCCATCCTCAGCACTCGCCGAGCCAAAATCCGCTTGAATCCTCAACTTGTTCGCTCGACGTGCAATCGCCCAGGGCATTCGACCACTTGCAGGTAGAACAATGTGGAGGGCGGGCCTTTCCGTGTTCACTCCCTTGTGCAAAATCGTGCTGGAAACTGCAAGTCATTGCTTCATAGGGCGACCATGTCGCAGAATCAACTGAAAGAGTTTGGCGGAAGATATACGTCGCGTGGCCGAAAATGAGGTGATTCGCTTCATAAGATGCAAAAGCATCATTCCAGACCACTCACGGTATAACATCAAACGCGTTCATCGTTGATGCAAAATTCCGAAAGCGTTCGATTCGCCACGAACACTTCAAGACGATTCAGAAACTCCGTCTCGCTGTCGGGTCGCAGACCCAAGTCATTTACCGATAAAGTGAGCGCGGGACGATTAGAATGATTCCCCAATGAAATTTGTCACGATGGTCATCACACTTGCAACCGTCTTGAGGAACCGATTCTTGTACCTTGTCATTCGCGAACAGCGCCGTCGATATCGAGGTATCGCCTCGTCCTGAAGGACATCAGCGGCAACAAAGACACCACCGCAATGGCGGCAACCGACTGGCGCTCCAGCCTGTTGTGTGCTGATAATTGTTGGACGCCCACAGATCTCGCACGACTGCAGAAATTGATTCCGCCTAAAGTGAGGATCAAGCAGTGTCATGATTTGCCTGTCGGTTTGATTGCTGAACGAATTGAAATCGATGGAGAGTCTGAATACCGCGCAACGTCGTAACGCGGTCCTCGCGATCATTCGTGCCGACGGCTTTTCCATTGATCGACGAACTGGATGAGCGTGTCGGCCGCTTCATCCACCGAGAGATCGCCGATATTCAGAACGAAGTCGTACAAGTGCGGATCCGATGCGTCGACATTGAAATGATCCTTGATATACGCATTGCGTTCATGGTCGGTTCGGACGATGTAAACACGAGCCTGTTTTTTATCAAGACGACGTTGATCCATCACTTGTTGAATTCGATATTCAATGGGCGCAACAAGCCGAACGGACAAACCGCCTTGGCGGGGCAAGATGAAACGAGCGCCGCGACCAACGATGACCACGTCTCCGTGGCTTGCGGCGAGCAACAGGAGTTTGGCAACCCGATGCGTGTAAGCCGATTCGGAAAATCCAAGTCCGCCGATCTGAGACGTGATCATCATGCTCAGCCAGCTTTCATGTCTTTCGTCGACTCGCTGAATCAGACAGCGAGGTGTTCCGTAATGCTGTTCCATGTAGTCGACGATCTCGTTGTCAAGCAGATCCCATTGCAGACGTTCGGCAACAATCTTTGCAATCTCACTGCCGCACGCCCCCGTCTCGCGAGAGATCGCCAAATAGGGACCTACATGTTTGTTCGAGGTGCTTCGATCAAGCGATTTCTGTGTCTTTCCGGCATATATCCATTTCTGGATGTTTCTTTCGGCATGGTGTTCGATGGAGGCTACAGGGGACGACATATTGGCTGCTTTCAATAAGAGAGTGGTACGTGGAATGTTTTCGCTCCACGAAAGCATGCGTCGGACCAAAGGCGGAAATCGTGATTATCGGATGGGGCGGTTGCTCCGCCGAAACGCGAAATTTTGTAGGCGAATCCGTGTTTTCCTGTATTCAATAACCTTTCTAAGTGCAGCGTCTATTCACGCATCAGATAACGCAAACGCTTGCACTCCAACGCGACGGTTTGCAGGTCGGACAACGACGTTGTCATGCCATCGGGCGGGCGCAACGAAACCGGCCCGTCCGTTCATCACGTTTGTTTGAATCCACGGAAGCGTGTACTTCGCCAGCGTTGCAATTGGTCCATTTTTTGCTTGCCGGTTTGATCATACAGTTTGCATGATCAAACCGATGGCGGTGACATTCGTCCACCCTTTCTCGCGCTCGCCTCTCCGGCAAGGATACGCTTTCAACAATGACCTTCTTGATTCTGGCAGTCTTCATTGTTGGCTATGTTGCAATTGCCGCGGAACACAAGCTTCATATCAATAAAGCCGCAACCGCGTTGTTGATTGGCACTATCTGTTGGTCGTTGTATCTGTTTGATTTGCCGGAGTTGTTGCCTGTCGACGCGATTCCCGATTGGTTCCGCCAGGTTGTCGCGGAGGAACCCGTCTCGGATGTCCCTTTGCATTATGCGGTTGACATTCAACATCTCAATCTAACGGGCGAGATCGCCAGCATTCTGTTTTTCCTGATTGGGGCGATGACGATTGTGGAGTTGATTGACGCCCACGAAGGATTTGCCTTGATCACCGATCGGATTCGAACACGAAGCCGACGCGGTCTGTTGTGGACGGTCGGCTTACTGACATTTTTTCTTTCCGCCGCACTCGATAATCTGACGACCACCATTGTCGCCGTTTCATTGTTGAAGAAGATTGTCAGCGATCATGATGATCGGCTGAAATTTGTCGGGATGGTGGTGATTGCGGCGAATGCGGGGGGCGCGTGGACGGTGATCGGCGACGTGACCACGACGATGCTTTGGATCCGGCACAAATTAGGGGCCGCCGACGTGATGGGCGAACTGTTCGTGGGAAGCTTCGTTTGTTTGCTCGTTCCGCTGGTTGGGATGTCATGGACCATGCCGGGGAAAGTCTCTCAAGCGGAAACGTCCAAGACGATGGTGGCCAGCCATATTCGACCGTGGCATCAATGGTTGTTTCTGATTCTCGGTTTGACTGGTCTCTTGTTCGTGCCCGTGTTCAAGGCCACCACACACCTACCGCCGTACATGGGCATGATGCTGAGTCTTTCGGTTTTATGGTTTGTTTCGGAGCGCGTTGGCCGAACCCTTGATGAAGAGTTGCGCACCACGACGGGTGTGCATCAGTTGTTAAGTCGCATCGACATGTCGAGTATCCTATTCTTCCTCGGAATCCTCTTGGCCGTCGGTGCGTTGTCGGCGACAGGGTTGTTGAGAATCGCCGCCGATCGGATGGATAGCTTGCTTCCCAATCGCGATGCGGTGGCGGTGGCGATCGGATTAGTCTCGGCCATCATGGATAATGTGCCGTTGGTTGCAGGTATCGAAATGTACGACCTGCCGATCAACGATCCATTTTGGATGCTGCTGGCTTACTGCGCAGGGACGGGGGCAGTTGCCTAATTATCGGATCGGCTGCGGGAGTTGCGGCCATGGGACTCGAACATATCGACTTTCTTTGGTACGCGCGAACGATCGCGCCGTGGGCGCTTCTGGGATATGTGGTCGGCGCGGCCGTGGTCATTTTAATTTAGCAGAACGGCGTGGCGGACACCTTCACGAACTAAAGTTTAGCAAAATGAGGCGTGCAAACGAAAAAATGGCAATTCACGCTCGTCAAACTCAGCGCATTTCCAACATTCGGCGTATTCGATCTGCAAATATTGGCATAATCGTTATCGCACGTCCGACACTCAGGATGCTGACAAGCGACAAGACGATGACAAGGATAACGGCTTAGCTAATCCTATGATACGGAGCTAGGCTATTGATACGCATCAAACGGCAGGATGCCGCGATACTATACGTTGCGTGGTCAGAAATGACGTGATTCGCTTCATTTAACGTGAAGGCATCATTTCGGACTACGCACGGTAAAACGTTCTTCAGGGATGAATATGAGCCAGATCTGGAAACTCTTAAAGTTGACCACGCAACACCGGCTTGCATGCTTGTTGGCGATCCTGAGCGGAGGTTTGTTAACGATCTCCGGCTGCGGCATTCCTAAGCTACGATCACCCTTGCCCGGCCCGGCGATGCCGGTTCAATACAACTGGAACAATGGTGTGGCATTCTGGCAAGTCGATGAAAGACCCTCGTCGTTGCTTCCTGCTCCCGAGAAAGTTCTGAACAAGAAAGAATCCGACGACGAGCAAACGAATAAAGACGGCAACTCGAACGACGAACAGAACGAACTGAAGCTGAAAGCTCCGCAACCGGATGCCGCGGATGCCGGCCAAACCGACAGTGACAAACACCCGAACCGTCTGGTCCGCTTTGTTCAAGCGGTCGGCTTCCTAAAACCGGTCAACCAAGATGATCAGGAGAGCAAGCTCGACAAGGAAATCGAGGAGTTGGAACAAAGGATTGAGAACGAGGACAATGCTGAACGACGCCCAGCGTCTCCCGCTGTCACAGCCGCGCTTCCGCTCGGCCCGAACTTTGGCCTGATCGATACCGATGTCGGGCCAACGGACCCCAACAGAGTAATCGCCGCTGCGGATACGTCGGCTCAAATTCCCTACGCCGCCTTCTACAACGATCCATATCTTCTGAGTCTGATCACTGAAACGTTGACCGGTAATCAGGAATTGAAGATTCTGTATGAAGAGATCCGTATCGCGTCCAACGAGGCCTATGCGCGCAGTGGCGAGTATCGCCCTTTCGTTACGCTGGGGGCGGAGGCGGGACTGGAGAAGTCGGGAAGGCATACCCGCGACGGCGCGGTTGAAGATCAGTTGTTGGTTGCGCCGGGAACCGAGTTTCCCGATCCGTTGGGTAAATTCGCCGTGGGGGCAAATCTATCCTGGGAACTGGACATCTGGCATCGGCTTCGCAATTCGCAGCGTGCCGCGGCAATGCGTTACCTCGCCACTGGCGAAGGCCGTAATTTTATTGTGACGCGTGTCGTTGCCGATGTTGCCGAGAATTATTACGAACTACTTGCGTTGGACAATCGATTGCAAATCCTGCAAGCGACGATCGACATTCAACAGCAAAGTTTGCAGGTGGCTCAAGCCAAGAAAGCCGCGGGCCGGGAGACCGAACTTTCAGTCCAGCGATTTCAGGCCGAGGTTCAAAAGAATGTTAGCGAGCGGTCGCTTATTCAGCAGCAGATCGTCGAGACGGAGAATCGTATCAATTTCCTGGCCGGTCGATATCCTCAATCCGTTGAACGAATCAATACCGACTTTGTCAATCTAAATCTAAATGCTCTGGGGGCCGGCGTTCCGTCGGAACTGCTGATGAATCGTCCCGACATTCGCGAAGCCGAACGGCGCGTGGCGGCGGCCGGGTTGGACGTAAAGGTCGCGCGCGCTCGATTTTATCCGTCGCTCGATCTTCGAGCGGGACTCGGCTGGGAAGCATTTAGCATGGGCTATCTGTTCCGCACACCGGAGTCGTTGGCGTACGGAGTGGCTGGTGAACTGGTCGGGCCGCTGATCAATAAACGCGCGATCCAAGCGCAGTACTGCAGCGCCAATGCGGCGCAACTGCAGGCGATCTATAATTACCAGCAAACCGTACTCGAAGCACATATTGAAGTGGTCAACCAGATTACGAAAATCGAGAACTTCCGTCGCGGTATCGAAGTCAAGAAACGCCAACTTGAAGCACTCGAAGCATCGGTTGAGGTTGCTGGAAAACTGTTCCAGAATGCGCGGGCCGAGTATGTCGAAGTATTGCTCGCGCAGCGCGAACTGATGGAAGCCAGAATGGAGTTGATTGAAACCAAACGCGAACAGTTGACGGCTGTCGTCACTGCCTATCAAGCACTCGGTGGAGGCGGTTTCTGAGCAACGCTAAAGATAGCCATTGCCTTCAATTTTGACGGGTTGAATCGCCCGGCGATCTTCTTGATACTGAATTAAGTAAGGTTCGTCGTTTCCCGCCCCAAAGCCCCAGAAGAATCCTTCCTCCCATGGGCCGCTATCATCTGATTTTCACTATCGTCGTTCTGCTCAGCATTTCATCGCACGGCAGCGCCGACGATCAAAGGCTGCTGTATGAGACAGCGATTGAGCCGATTCTGCGAGATAAATGCGGCAAGTGTCACAGCCAGGACGTACAGAAAGGCGGGCTCAACTTGTCGAATTTGGTTGGGTTGCGACGTGGGGGAGATTCGCGCGAACCGTTGGTCGCCGAGACACTCGATGAAAGTGCGCTGTGGTGGCAGATTGACGAAGGCCTGATGCCACCTGAAGGCGAAGCACGTCTTGAGCCAAACCAAATGGAGACCATTCGCCAGTGGATCGTGCTGGGCGGTCATTCGAACAGCGATCACGAGGAAGCAGAACCGTCGATCGACCAACACGACGTTCTGCCGATCGTTCTGCTTCGCTGCGTGATGTGCCATGGTGCGACCGTCAAGCAGGGCGATCTCGATTTGCGCACCGTGGAATCGATTTTCGCGGGGGGCAAGCATGGCCCGGCGGTGATTCCCGGCAACGCCGATGCAAGCCCGTTGATTCAGCGTATTGAAAGCGAAGCCTGTCCGCCGCAAGACTTGTTGCTGAAGTTTTTTGTCCGTCGCCCTTCAGCATCCGAGGTTCAGACATTGCGTGGCTGGATCGATGCCGGCACGCCCGTCCTTGATGTCCAACCGGATGTCGCCACGACACAGCCCGATCCCTATGTCACCGATCAGGAGCGAGAGCATTGGGCGTTTCAAGCTCCGCAAAGGTCAGCCACGCACGGCGGCATTGACGCCTTCGTCGGCGAGAAGCTTCGCGCCGTTGGGTTGAATATTTCCGGCGAGGCGGATCGCGACACGCTGATTCGCAGAGTGTTCATCGATTTGACCGGGATGCCCCCAGACATTCAGCAATGGCGGTATTGGCGAACGCACGCCGCCCCGGATTGGTATGCGCGGATGATCGATGCCGTTTTGGCAATGCCTGAGTACGGTGAACGATGGGGGCGCTATTGGTTGGATGTGGCGGGATACGCTGATTCGGAAGGAGGCGTTTCGGCGGACCCGGTACGCGAAGTGGCATGGAAGTATCGCGATTATGTCATCAAAGCCTTCAACGACGACAAGCCGTATGATCGTTTTCTGCTGGAACAATTGGCCGGAGACGAACTGATCGATCTGGAAAACGCGGCTCAAGTCACGCCGGAGATGGTTGATAACTTGATCGCCACCGGCTTTCTTCGCATGGGCATTGATCAAACCGGTTCCAGAACCATGAACTTCGTTCCCGAACGCTTGGGAGTGATCAGTGACGCAATCGCGGTCGTCGGTTCCGGTGTGATGGGACTGACGATGGAGTGCGCATGTCATTCGCACAAGTACGACCCGATCCCGCATCGCGACTACTATCGCTTGAAGGCGGTCTTTCAAGGTGCTTTCGATGAGTACGATTGGCTGACATTCAAGAATCGCAAGCTGGAAGTCGGCACCCGGGAACACCGTCAACTGGTGCAAGATGTGAATCCGCCGCTAATCGCCGAGGTCAAGAAACTCGAGAAGGAACTGAAGCGAATTGAGGAGCAAACGGTTGTCGAGTTGTTGAAACATCACGAACCGGAACTTTCCAACGAAGCCCATCTGGAAACGTTGACCGCGCGACGCGTTGCCGACAACAATCGCACTCTGCGACAGCGAACCTTGATCGAGAAGCTTCAGAAAGGGGAAGTCTTACCCGATCCCCAACAACCCCAATCGGTGCTGGATCTGCGAAGACGCGCCGACCGGCTAAGGGATCAAATCGCGAACGTTCAAGATAAGATGGTCCCTCCGTTGACCATTCGGGCTTTGTGGGATCGTGGTCGCCCCGCCCCGACATACATTCTCGGACGCGGCGAACACGACAAACCAGGACGCCTTGTCGGACCCGGCGTTCCGTCCGTGTTGACCGATGGCAAAACGCCGTTTGACGTTCGACCGCCGTTTCCCGAAGGAACCGTGAAAACGGGTCGCCGTTTAGCGTTCGCCCGTTGGCTGACGCGACCCGATCACCCGCTGACCGCGCGCGTGATCGTCAACCGCATCTGGCATCATCACTTTGGTGTCGGCTTGGTGAAGTCGCTGGAAAACTTCGGGGTGAAGGGAGATCGTCCCACGCACCGGGAATTGCTCGACCACCTGGCGCTCGATTTCATCGATCGCGGCTGGAGCATCAAGGCGATGCATCGACAGATCATGAACTCGCAAACCTATCGACAGTCGAGTCGCGTCAGCGACGAACAACGGCGAGCTGACCCGCTGAACCAACGGTTGTCCCGAATGCCCATGCGAAGGCTTGATGCCGAGGCATTGCGGGATTCGCTGGCTTTCGTTTCCGGAACGCTCGAGCGCTCGCGGGGAGGACCACCCGACCGAGTCGCCGTGGAGCGAACGGGAATGGTGCGGCTGCTTCCCGAACGTTCGGGTGCTTGGCGACGAAGCGTTTACGCCCAGTATCGTCGCACCGAAATACCTACGATGCTAGACACGTTCGATTATCCGGAGATGGGACCGAATTGCTCGGTTCGTAACGAGTCGACCGTTTCGCCCCAATCGCTGATGCTGATGCACGATGAACAAGTCCGGCAAATGGCTGCCGCGATGGCCATACGTGTCGAACGCATGAACGCGGAGAACGACCGAAATGGTTCCGCTTCGGAACCTCACGCCGATGAGCGATCCGCAAATGATGGCTGGGGCCAATACGTTGCGCACGTGTACGCCTTGGCCTTGTCGCGCGAACCGACTTCAGAGGAACTTTCGCTGGGAATCGATACGTTACGGCAGATGCGGATCGCTTGGCCCGACAACCGGCGTGGCGCACTGGAGGCGTACTGTCATGCGATTTTGAACTCCGCGGCCTTCATCTATGTCGATTGATGCACATCAATCAGAAGAAGCCGCGTCGCGTCGTTCCGCATGCTCAACCTGTCGTGCTCGCTTGAACCGCTTCGCGTACGATCGCTCGCAGCCGAGGCTCGGCGACCTGCCCAACGTTCAACACTTCGGCATGACTGCCGCGAATCGGAGCATCCGGTTTGGCGATGTTGCTGACCATCGAAAGCGCTAGGACCCGCATACCAATCCGCTGGGCCTGCAAAACTTCGGGAACGGTACTCATGCCGACGACATCGGCCCCCAGTTTCCGCATCATGCGGTATTCCGCTCGCGTTTCGTAGTTAGGCCCCATCGTCGCCAGATACGTGCCTGGATAAGCCGAAAAATTCTTCAGCCGCGCCGTTTCGAGCGCTTTCTCGCACAGAATGGGATCGTACGGTGAAACGCCACGCAGAGGCGCGTCGCTGCGCGATTGAGGGGGATAGATACCGTAGTCGAATCGCAGCGAAGGCTTTCCATGCATCCAATCGATGTGGTCGTGAATGACCACAATGTCGCCAACGCTGAATTTTGGATTGACCGCTCCGGCCGCATTGGAAACGATTAACGTATGCGATCCAATGGCGGCCAGAACACGGACGGGAAACGTGATCTGATCGGTGCTGTAACCTTCGTATCGATGAAAACGTCCGGCCATGGCAATCACGGGTTGCGCATCGAACCAGCCAAAGACAAGCTGACCGCTGTGTCCGGCGGCATGTGTTTGTTGCCAAAACGGGATGTCGGCGTAGTCGATGGCGACGGCGTCTTCAATGTAGTCGACCAAGCTTCCCAGTCCGCTCCCCAGAATGATTGCGACGCGAGGCAATTCAGCCAGCTTGGCGGCGATAAACTCGGCCGCTCGCAACAGGCGTTCGGCTCGGCAATCGGGTGAGTCCGCATCCGATATGATCATCGTTCGACATCCGGTGTGTTTTCGGTTGATGCAGGCGAGCGTTCCAGCTACGCCAGCCGAAGGGTTGCAAAGTCGGCAATCGTTTCGCGCACCAATGTTCTCAGTTTCGGTTCGGCTTGATTTGCGACGGCGATGATTTCCTCGACATTCGCCGGTTTCAAAGCATCCGCCAAGCACATATCGGTGACGACTGAAAAACCGACGACTTTCATACCGCAATGGACGGCCACGATCACTTCGGGAACCGTGCTCATGCCGACGACGTCCGCGCCAATCAGACGCAGGAATCGATACTCGGCACGGGTTTCCAAGTTGGGGCCGGCGACAGCGACAAAAACCCCTTTATGAGCGCGGATGCTTTCGCGACGCGCGATTTCAAGAGCCTGATCGACAAGACGCTGACAATATGGTTCGCACATGTCGGGAAATCGCGGTCCCAACCGGTCGTCATTGATGCCAATCAGTGGATTGTCTCCCATCAGGTTGATTTGATCTTCAATCACCATGATGTCGCCGCACTGAAAATAAGGGTTCAGCCCGCCGCAGGCATTGGAAACAACCAACAACTCCGCACCGATTGCCCGCATCACACGAACCGGCAACGTGATCTGCTTCAATGGATAGCCTTCATACATGTGAAAGCGGCCCTCCATCGCCATTACCGGAACGCCTTTAAGACGACCGCACACAAGGCGACCGCGATGTCCCGTTGCCGTCGACGTTGGAAAGTGCGGGATCTCGGGATAGTCCAACGAAGCGTCGATGTCGATTTCATCAACCAGTCCGCCCAACCCGGTCCCCAAAATGATGCCGGCCCGCGGAACGTTGTCCCAAGCATTCCGAATTGCCGCGACGGATTCTTGAATTTTATCGTACAGATCGAGCATAACGATTCCTTGCCAAGACATTGAACGTCGACTTCTTACCTGATCGAAGTCTTGGCAAGCATTATGCGTCCTTTTGACGATTCATGCTATCGGCGGTCAATGTTTGTGCGCGATCACGCGTCCTTCGGATCCATCGAATTTGTACGCGTGCCCATGCGGACAAACCGGAAGACCCTCGGGAAAAAAAGTTTTGTCTTTACCGATCACTTGCAAATCGGATGCGGGCCACGCGCCATAATCGCGACGCCACAATGCACATTGAATGTCGATGATGGCCGCGTTGACTTCGCAACACGAATTCTTTGCTTTCGCGGCCCCACCACTTACCCTCGGCACGACAACCAAAGCCAAGACGCCCATCAGCATTACGACGGCAAGCAATTCCAACAAGGAAAGTCCGCTTCGTTCGCATCGCCTGACGACCGATGCACCGTGCCGATCCCGAGGGGTCGGGGGCCACGTTCGATCGTCCGCCTGCGTCGCGCGGATCCAGCAACGATCCAACCGTTTCATTTGTTCACCTGTCCGATCATATCAAACATGGGAAGATAGACGGCCAACAGAATGCCTCCAACGACCAATGCCAATGACGCGGTCAAGACCGGCTCGATCGCACCGACCATCGCATTGGTATAGCTATCGACATCGCGACGCAAGTGGATTCTTATCTGTCGCGAAACGGCGGCCAGCCGTCCGGTTCGCTCTCCCACAACGACAAGCTGTTTGACCACCGGGGGAAAGAGGTCGCCTTCTATTTCCAAAGCTTTGCTGAATCGTTCCCCTCGTCGAATCGCCGAATGAAGTCCGCGAATTTTGTTGCGGATGTACCGATTGTTGATCGCCTCGGCGGACGGTGGCAGAGCCTCGGCAACCGTAAATCCGCTTTCCAGTAGGTTGTTCAAAACGTCCGCGAACTGCAGAATCGCAAGGTTGCGAAACCATTTCCCCAGCAGAGGCAAGCGGATCAAATGACGGTCAATCCACAGCCGCGATGTCGTGTTGCGAAACAACGTGATCACGGCGGCTATCGCTAAGCCAACGCCGATCAATATCTTACCACCATGATGCGTCGCCACTTCGCCCGCATCGATGAGCAGTTGTGTTACCATCGGCAGCGTCGCCCCCGATTCGGAATACATCTTCTGAAACGTGGGAATGACACACAGCAACATGAACGTGACCGAACCGACACCCGCCGTCACCAAGATTGCCGGATAGGTGAGCTTCTTAATAATGAAACTCTTGAGGCTTGCCCCTTGCTCGAGCTGATCGGTGACGCGACCCAATGTTTCGTTTAGCGTGCCACTGCGTTCTCCCACTCGAACCTGATTGATAAACAATCCGTTGAACGTGGTTGGAAACTGACACATTGCGGCCGACAGGCTTTTTCCCGTTCGCACCGATTCGGCCAAACTGTTCAGAATGACGCGATGCTTCTTCAAAGAATCGTCCGCCGCCACGGTGCTTAACGCTTGCGCCAATGAGACACCGTTCTCGACGAGCGTCGAAAGGTTGCGCAACACCAAAACCAAATCTTTGCGACGGATCTGATTCCTGGGGCTGCCTCCGATTTGAATGCTCTGCAATTTGGCGATGATGCCAACCGGCTGATCCGGCTGGCCAACGCGTCTTGCCGTCACTATGGTTCCCATTGAATTAGCCCGAAAGTTTGAAATAGACTTCCTCGATCGTCGTCAATCCCAGCAGCGCTTGCTGAAGGCCACCGACCGCAAGTTCAACCATCCCTTCCTCGACGGCGATATCTCGCAGTTTGCTGGCGGGGAGTCCCGCTTCGATCGCTTTCTCCAGCGTCGGCGTCACCGTCATGATCTCATAAATCGGCAGGCGTCCGCTGTATCCCGTGCCACCGCATTGTTTACATCCCACCGCTTGAAAATATGGACCTTCGATATCGACGGTCATGGGGATTTCACGCCCTTCAAAGAGCTGCTTCAGTAGACGCGTGTTGGCGTCGCACTCGGTTCTGCAGTGCGGACACAATCTTCGCAACAAACGCTGCGCGATCGACGCATTCAGCGAACCGGCGATCTTAAAATGGTCCAGTCCCAGGTCGACAAGTCGTGTTACCGTGCCCACCGCATCGTTGGTGTGCAATGTGCTGATCAACAAGTGACCGGTCAAAGCAGCCTGCACCGCCGCTGTCGCCGTTTCGTGATCGCGGATTTCGCCGACCAGAATCACATCGGGATCCTGACGCATCAGGTATTTCAATCCGTTGGAAAATCCCATTCCGAACTCATTGTTCGCCTGCACCTGATTGATGCCGGGCAGGCGGAATTCGACTGGATCCTCGATGGTGGAAACGTTGCGTTGCGCCGAATCGATACTGCACAACATCGAGTACATGGTGGTTGTCTTTCCCGAACCGGTGGGCCCCGTCATGACGATCATTCCATGGGGCCGATCGAGCAGTGTTCTCACCTTCTCGACCTGCGCGTCGGGCATTCCCAAGGCGTCGAAATCGAACGTCTTGCTGGTTTCATCCAGCACGCGCATCACGACCTTCTCGCCACGAACACAAGGTATACAGCTAACACGAAAGCTGGCGCGCGTCCCCCCTTCCTCAATCGTGACGTTGCCGTCTTGAGGTCGCCTTTTCTCGGCGGTATCCATATCCGCAAGCACTTTGATTCGGCCAACCACCGCTTCCTCCGAATCACCTGGGATCGTCATGATCTGATGCAGGTTGCCATCCACCCGATAGCGAACGCGCATCTGGGGAGAGTGGGGTTCGAGATGAATATCGCTCGCCGACGCGTGGACCGCCCCCAACAGGATCGAATTCACGAGCCTGACGACGGGAGCATCATTTTCGTCAAGATGGACTTCCTCTACGTCGGTTCGTCCTTCTTCGGCAATCAATTCGGCAATGCGAATATCGACGGCGGTTTGCCGCGCTTTCAGCCGATCGTCAAAGGCGTTCTCCAGCAGCGTTTCGATCTCATCGGCCAAGCAGATCGCGGGCTCCACCTGATACCCGGTCATCAACTCAACCTCGCTGATCGCCTCCATGTCCCCTGGCCACAGCATCCCCAAACGCAATGTGCCCGCTTCCAGTCGCAACGGCACAACGTGTCGCCGTCGAGCGAACGCCTCGGGGAGTAAGCGCACGAGTTGACTGTGCGTTTCCTCCGCGTTGGTGGAATGAAACGGAACCTCGAACTGTTCGGCGAAAGCCGTTCCCAGTTGCTCACGCGTAATCAAACCGCGATGCAACAAAAAACTGCCCAACTGCATTCTCGTTTGCCGTTGGTCAATTAAGGCCTGTTGCAGTTGCTCTTCCGATAAGCAGCCACGCTCCAGAAGGATATCGCCAAGTCTTCGCACCATAACATCGACCACCATCGACACTGACGCCGCCGAAAATTACTTCACGGCAACCGCCAAGCGGGCGGACTCCTCCTTCGCTGAGATACGAGATTGATGAAGCAACATGTCCACTTTGTCCTCCAGCAGGACCGGATCGTATGGGATCAACAGAAACTCGCGAGCGCCCGCCTTAAAAGCATCCTCCGCATCCTGCAGATCTCCCTTGGTTGAAAGGCACATCATCGGGATATGGTTTGTGCATTCATCACTGGCCAAACGCTCAATCCAACGCAGGCCCGCCTCGTCGGCCAAATCGAGGTCGATAATCACGAGGTCCGGCAGCGCTACGGCCATTGCGTCCGCCATCGCCTTGTCGTTGCTGATTTCAATCGCATTCATTCCGAGCAAACGCAGGCGAAATCCCGTGACCGCAAGCACGGTCGGATGCGAAAGAAAAACAAGAATACGTGGCTTCTCCTTCTTATCCACAATACGAACTCCTCGACCAACGAAACCCTATGAACATCGAATACCACAATGAAGATTCTTTCACCGACCGACCCGTAATTGGCAACAGTCTGCAAACTACATGTGTAAACGTAGGTTATCACTTTCGCGCGTCAAACGGACTTTTCAGATGTCGGCGTTATAAGCCGCAGAATTAGACGACTCGACGAAAAGCGACTGCTTCTACCGGAAATCACCGCACGCCAATGCTACCTCGACTCCCAACGTATTCCACATTTCTATAGCACCATCGGATACATCATTGGGGACTTCGTCTCCCCACCGTTGTGACCTTTAAAACAGAGATACCGTATGAAGCGAATCAACGCATTGATCCAATTGCGACATTCAAATCGCGTCTCCGCCATGGTTCTGGCATGTGCCGTGGCGTCGCTGATCGGTTGCACCGTTGGCTGCCAGGAAACATCGAACATTGCCGGATCGGACGCCGGAACCGCTGAGGAATCCGATCGTCTGGCAATCACTGATGTTGCCAGTCCGGCCCCTACAGCGGAGGAGCGAGACGAACGAAGCGAAGGTAAGACGCGTTACCAAGAGGTCGCTCCAGTCGAGATCCCGGAAGAACTCAATTTCTTCTCATTGCCCGAAGCAACCGCGCGCGCCCCGGAAAAGAAGACGCCTGACGCGACCGATGATCCAGATGTCCGTCTATTAGGATTCTTGTGCGTTTCTCCCGAGGAGACGACGGATTGCGTGGCACTGCTTAAAATTGGCGACAAATTGTTTCAAGCTTCGGCAGGCCAGACGGTTGCGGGAGTCAAGCTCCTGAGCATCGATCGTCGATCGGTAACATTGCAACGCCGACGTGATCGCTGGACGCTTGAACTGTTCGATCAATCTGCTCGGCATTCATCGAATACACCATCGGTATTCCATGATCAACCCAGCAAGCGTTCACGACATACGAATCAAGCAATCCCCAGAACGGGAGTTCCCGCCGCAGTGTCGATGCCACGCGATCCGCGAATTCCCTCAGAACCGGGGTTGCCTCCAGAACCAGATCTCCCTCCTCTCCCGCAACCATTCGATCCCGAGTCAACCGAAACGCTGTTCCCGGAAGTCGAATTGCCGCCTATTGATACTCCGCCTGGATTTGAACTCTAGCATTGACCTGAAGCACATTGATGATTCGTTCCATTCTGTCAACAGTATTCATTGTACTATCGATCGGACAAACGATCGGAGCGACCTATTATGTCCGCAAGTCGGGGAATGATGCAAACAATGGTCGCAGCCGCAATCAGGCGTTCCAAACCATCAGCAAAGCAACATCGGAAGCGAAACAGGGAGACACCGTATACATCGGTGGTGGTACGTATCAAGAGAGCGTTGTCTGGGACGTCCAACCAAGTGGAGCCGGATACGCGATGCTCTACGGCGACGTTAACGGCGGTTTCACCGGGGATCGCGGAGAGGTCATTATGCAATCTCCCGGCAACGCTTGGAACTTGCAGATCCGTAACGGCAATGCCGTCCTGATAAACTCGATAACATTCCGACAGCCGGACTCAAGCCAACGAGGATATGGCATTCATATCAACAACAATGCGGCTGCGGTCTACTTTGTGAACTGCAAGTTTACCGATTTGACGTACGGAATCTATCACGTCAACTCGAACATGCTATTGGCCTACCTATGCCAATTTGACGGCAATCAATATGGCATTTATTCGAGCAAGGCATCCGATATCGTTGCCATGGCGTCCAGCTTCGGTGCTAATCAACACGCAATCTATTGCCGTGAATCGACCAGCGTGCAGGCTCAAACATGCAAGTTTTCCGCCCAGCATGCGGTTTCCGGCGAATCGGTGGCAGGCAACGGTCTCTATGCATATCGGTCAAAAGTCACTGTAACATCGTCAACCTTTGATCAAGCTCGCAACGGTATATATGGTGATCAGACGACAGATGTCTCGATCCAGGAATGTACCTTCACAGAATGCTCGTCTTATGGCATCAGTCTTAAGGGTGAGGGCCTGGAAGTTTCCAAGTGTGCTTCGATGGTGGAGGCAATGGATGTATGCTCGACGACACCTCAGGCAACAAGGGTGCCATTGCGAGTTCTGACATTCAAGGGTTGTCCACAGGTATCTATGCTCCCGGAAGCGATTATAAACTTTCAGACGTCACAATCAGCGATTGTACATACGGAATCTATTCATACCTAGGAACTGCTAGTTTTTCACTATCGTCCGATGACAAGGTCCAATTGATCTCGAACCGATTTGGCTTGTATTGCTACAACCGCGACACCAACCCGTTCCTTCTGTCCGCTGATGGACTGGATTTCAGCAGCAATGAGTATGGTCTTTATGCAACGGGCGCGGGGGTTCGATTGAGTCGATGTACCGCGAAGTGTTCCAGGGTCGGCTTTCAGATCAATGGCGGAACATCCGTCGACTTGCGCAACTGCAGTGCCGAAGGAAGCGGAGAGTCTCCAAACGATACAGCTTACGGATTCTACATCAGCGCTGATCGTACCGTGCTGCGTGATTGCAATAGCAAACATTGTCGAATCGGCTTCTATGTCATCAATCAAACAGAGGTCAGCCCGGATCTTACAAACATTGTTTCAGACAATACCTCGTCCACGGGGTTGTATATGCGTGACGGCAACTGGAGCTGGGGGAAAGCTGATGGCAATGTCTTCACAAATACAATCTATGCCGTTCAAGGTTATCAACTGAATTGGACCATTGATGGCATCGAAATCGATAACTCAAGTTCGTATGGAATTGCCGATTACAATGGCAATCTGGAAATCTCAAACTCCGCAGTCTCAAGCTCCGTCGTCGGGGTCTATTGCAACAGGACCAACGCCCTAACGATCAGCAACAGCAAGCTCTCCGGATCGACCCACGGTATACTCTCCTACTATACGAGCGTTGGAAAGATCTCCGGCCTGACGGCGACGGAAAACCAAACGGGCGTCACATGGTATGCGACCAACGATCAGGAAACGTGCTATGTCGAGAATTCAAAGTTCATCGATAACACGCGTGAAGGTATTGTCCTGCAGAACACGCCACTGGCCCAAGGCAGCCACAACCTGACGTTTCAAGGCAATCTGCGTTCCGGATTACGACTGACGAATGCAAACTTGGAAATCAACGCAAAGTCAAATTTTTTGTTTTCTGGAAATGACATCGGACTCTATGTCAATAACGGAACCTTGGCCGTGTCGGACATGTCATTCGCGGACAACAGAATTCCGATCTATTTTTACGGCGATCGCCTGGAACTGGATCATTGCAACTTGGATGCGGAAACCTACGGTGTCTACGCCGCATTTCGAAAAGGCTGTCGAATTCACGACTGTGACGTCCAGAATGCCCAGTACGGACTCTATCTGAATCCATTTGAAGATTTGGACGATCCGATCGAGGTCTCGAACGTTTCGATCTCCAATGCGGTGAGCTACGGAATCTATGCGGTTAATCGAGCACCATCGGCCTCCGTTCTTGAGCTTTCCGCGTGCAACATTCAAAACTGCGGGGAAGGAATTCGAACGCACACGATGCAATCGACAATTCAGCATTGCTCGTTAGCGAACCTGCGAGGATTCGCGATACGTCAGGTGCTGGGATCGACGCAGCTATCCGACACCACGATCACCGGCTCACGTAATTACGCAGTTCATGCCACGGGCGAACGCTTTGACCTGAATCGAGTCGTTATTGCTGACTCAAACTATGGCCCCTACTTGACGACCGACGCGGGTACGATCGTCAACTCGGTCATCAAGAATTGCAACTATGGATTGTATCTCAACGGCGCAGGTGCGAGTTACCAAATCCTTCAGTCGACGATCGCCAACATCACATATTATGGTATCTGGCATTACGATGGCGATGTCCTGATTCGCAATTCGATTATCGATGCGGGACGATTCGGGCTTTGGAAAATACGCGAAAACGGCACGATCACCCACGAATACAACTTGGTGTATTCGCCGCAAGAGCCGTACCGTGGATTGTCCTCCGGTCCCGGTGAAATCAACAAGGCCCCAGTGTTTGCGAATGTACAGGCCGGGGACATCCGTTTGGCGGCCGGATCGCCTGCGATCAATGCCGGAATGGATTTGTCAACCATCGTGAACTCAGATATAGAAGGAAACAAACGTCCTTCCTATCGCAGGTATGAAATGGGTGCCTACGAATACATGGAACCTTCCGGGTCGCTTCGCGTCCTGCACTGGGACGAAGTGGCGCGGTAGCCTTCGATTCTGAACGTCAACAAGCATGACGTTAAACGGAATCCTAGTTAGGGCTCGACGGTTTCCTCTTGGATAACATCAAACGTCTGTTCCTGTTTGTATGCCGCATAAACCTTCTCCGCGAACTTCTTCTGTTCTCCTTCGGTCATTTCGATGACTTTCTCCTGCCATCCGATGGCCTCTTTGAAGTTGCCGGATTCCGCGAGCGCGGCGGCAAGTGTCATCAAGTCGGGAACATGGTTGAAATTGTTTAACTCGCACGCCAGCCTCGCGGCGCTGATTGCCTGGGTTGCATTGCGCAATTGCTTGTCTGTGCAGGTCGTCAGCAACCAAGCTTTATTCTGAAGCGCCAAGGCATACTTTGGGAACAACTCCAGCGCCTTATCATAATCAGCCAGTGCTTTCTCCCACTCACCGATTTCTTTATAGTTAAACCCACGGTTGTTGTAAGCAGCCGCCGTGTTGGGCTCCAGTTCGATGACGCGACTAAAGTCCGCGATGGCCTTCTGATGTTCATCGAGCTGAAACCACAGGAAGCCTCGTCCCATCCAAGCTGCGGTATTTGTCGGCTGCAATTCAACAGCGCGCTCGAAATCGAGGATCGCCTCTTCAAACCGACCAGCCATCTTGTAAGCGACCGCCCGCTGTTGATGAATCGATGCATTGCGAGGTTTCAGTTGGATGGCGGCGTTATAATCCGCAATCGCTAAATCAGGCTTCTTCTGCGTCACATAGACCGCCGCGCGGTTCAGGTAGGGTGATTCATCATCGTCGCCGGCCTTTTTCTGTTTCTCGATTGCGGTTGTATAGTCCGCGATGGCCTCGCTGAAGTTTCCCATCGCCGCATGAAACAACCCACGGCTACTGAATGCATGTGGCTCCGCATACCCGAGTTCGATCGCTCGGTCGTAATCGGCGAGCGCTTTCTCATTCTCACCGCGCGCCCACAGCGATGATGCGCGCAAAGTGTAGTACTGACCAACCTTCGGTTCCGATTCGATCAGTTCCGTGTAGACTTCCACCGCTTCAGCAAGCTTCAAGAGGTTCGCTTTCTCAACAATCCCGCGAGCACCGCTCATTGTCGAAATGACATAGCCATCGGGCCGTTCTTCACTGACGTTCACCATATCACCCTTGTGAATGATGTCGACGACTTTGTCGTCGATTGCGAGCCGCATTTCCAGGCGAGCGATCATGGGTCCGTCGCCCTGTTGCGCGACGGTGTCGCTTGTTAGGACGGAGCAAGAAGCGAGAAACACGAACACGCGAAAGATCGCTGGCTTAAAATAGGCAGTGTGGGGCAAGTGGGGCATTGCATAATCCTTTGCTTACAAGAATTTTTTCTTGGGAAAACAATCTAAACCTCGGCTTTGAACCAACACCCCAAAATTCCTAAATTACCCACATTAATAGAGTGTGGGCAATTCAGGTTGACTGGAGCAAATCAAAGTCTTTGCGAGCAAACTGATTGCTAACTAAACTTCCAAAACTTGTCAACCTTCTCAATTGACAAAGTAAACGTAAAGCATAAATTCTTCCCGAACCAACTACTTGTTGTGTTTCGCTTTACTTTCTGGAAAACCTCAGCTTTTCCGTTTTGACAGTCTTAACAGGAGGAAATCTGTCATGAGACCATTGTTCCACATGAGCAGTCTTGGAGTACTGCTTGCGGCCTTCGCGGCTTCAGCGACGGCAGGCGATTGTTGCATACCCTGCGGGGGCTGCAGTGATCCCTGTGCATCCCCCTGCGTTCCGGTAGCGTCGGGATGCGGCGGATGCACGAGCACGGGTTGCAACACGGGGATGAGTTCGGGATGCGAAACCGCAGCGCAATCCGTTCCCGCGTCCTATCCGATCGATTCGGGTGAAATGACGGCATACAAAGTCGTCATGGTGCCCAAGTACTTCACCGAGAAGAAGTCGGTTTGCTCGACGGAGTACAAGCAAGAGACTCGATACCGAGTCGTCAAGACCACCCGAACCGAACCGGTCACTGAGGAGAAGATTCGTGTCAAAACCGTAATGGTTCCCAAGACGGAAACCAAAACGATTGAGTACACGGTGACCGTTCCAGTCAAGGGAGAAAAGACCGTCGAGGTTGTTTCATCCGAACCTGTTTGGAGCGAAGAAGTCGAGACGTACACCGTTCGCGTCCCCAAGTTGGTCGATGTCGAAGAGACCTACACCGTTCAGGTCCCCGTGGTGAAGGATGTTCCGTTCACCTACACCGTGAATGTGCCGTATGCACATACCGAGACTCGCAGCAAGACGGTTACGACTGCGGTTCCCGTGACCAAGACGCGAACGATTCAACACTGCGTTCCGGTCACCACGATGAAGACCGTCACCCGCGACGCTGGTTCTTGGCAAACACAGGTCTGCGAAGTACCGGTTTCGATGCCGGCTCCCGCGGTCTCGTGCGGGAATGCTCAAGCAGTCAGCGGATGTGGCTGCGCGAGTTGCTGTGGTCAACGGGTGACGAGTTGCGGTGGCTGCGGCGGCTGTGGCCAGTCCGCTTGTTCGGCACCCGCGATGACCTGTGGAACAACCACCATAACGAAGCGAGTATGGGTTCCCAACATCGTGACCGAGACGGTGCCAACTGTTGAGCAGCGTCAGGAATCGCAAGAGATCAAGTACACGGTTTACGAGCAACAAAGCGAGCAGATTCAGTATCAATGCACCACCGTGCGATACCAACCGGAAACTCGCGAAGGGATGAAGAAGCAAGTTGTTTATGAACCTCAAACGCGATCACGCACACGCAAGAAGGCGGAGTATGTCGAAGAGACGCGTGAACGCATCAAGAAGGTTCTGACCTATCAGGACGTTACGAAAACGGAAACCTACCCGGTCGTGACTTACGAAACACAAACGAGAACAAAGGAGATCTCGTACACCTACAGTGTTCCCGAGACGACGACCGAAACCTACACGGTCAACCGTCATGACAGCATTACGGAGGACAAGATCGAGGAATACACCGTCTCGGTTCCCGTGCCGTCGGTGAAACTCGTCGACGTCCAAGTTTGCAAGATGGTCCCACAACTTGTGGAAGACAAGTTCTCATGTGCGAGTGCGTCGTCATCGCCATGTGGCGGGGGCGCATCGTCATCGGGTTGCCCGTGTGGTGCATCGGTTACGTGTGGTGGATGTGGTGCGCCAGCCCCCACAACATGCAGCACCTGCAACTGAGCAGTGATCCGTCGGGTCGCCCCACGCGTTGGGGCGACCCGATTTTCAATTATCTTTTAGACGTTCAACCTGGAGAGAATCAATGAATATTCGCGTGTCTCAAATGATCAAGTCTCTGTGCGTGGTCGCGCTGCTGGCATCAACATCCTTGAATGCTCAGGAAGCATCCGAAACGGTCACCGCTCAGAAGCCCGCTCTGCCAATCGCCAAAGCAACGCCGGTGGACGATGTCAAAGGCGTCCGACCACTTTCGGTAACCGTCACGCTGATTGACGGTAAAACGCAAATCAAGGGTGCGTTGGTTGACACAACATCGATCGACATCAAGACCAGTTTTGGTCAAGCGACTCTGCCGCTTTCGGAAGTTGCCGGAATACGCATGGCCGACAACAGCACACCGACAACCACGGCGGTGATGCACAGTGGCGATTCGATTACCGGCGCCAGCGATATTCAACGACTAACGGTCGAGACGGAATGGGGCATGGCCAACATCAATGGCGGCAACGTCTCCTCCATCCTCTTCGTTCCCGGACTAAAGTGGACCAGTCAGAGCGGGCTCAACGGCGCGCGCTGGGCGCTCGTCGCCGAAGATGCTCCCGCGACGCCGACGTCGAACACATCCGCGTCCAATTCGGCTCAGCCGCGTGCCGCATCGGCGACTTCCGGATCGTCGCAGATTCGTTCTTCGCAGCCGGTGTATTCGGGACAACCCACTTACGGCCAACCCATCATTGTACGATCGCGTTAAAGTACGATCGACATTGTTTCAAGCAAAGGCCCGTGCGGATCGATGGGCCTTTGCTCCTTGTTCCTCGTCGCCAAAGCGTTGTCGATACGTCAGATGATTGTGCTTTGAAGCGATTTCGGTGACGGCGGATAGTCGACACGTATCAAGAAGAGGCCTTGTGGCGGAGCAGTCGGACCAGCCTGATTGCGATCGCGACCTTCCACAAGCTTCAGCATCCACTCGGGTGAATAGTTGCCGCGACCGACCTCCACCAAGCTACCGACGATGTTTCGCACCATGTTGTACAGAAAGCCGTCCGCTTCGACTTCGATGGTCAAGCGGCCCTGCCCTCCCCTGCCCTCCCCTTTCGTGAGAGCGAGATCCCGAATCGTACGAACGGTTGTCTTTCGCTCGCTGCCGGTCGCTTGAAAGCATGCGAAATCGTGGGTTCCCAATAAATATGAAGCCGCATCGCACATCGATTCGACATTCAAAGCGCCGTGTACATGCCAAAGATAACGATACTCGAACGGGTCGCGCACGCCACCAATCTGAATCTGATATCGATAGCGTTTACCCGTCGCGTCTCGCAACGCATGAAAGCCAAAAGGCACTTCTTCCGATCTGAGAACGCTGATATCAACCGGCAGTTTCGTATTCAGAGCGCGTCCCAAGGAGGCCGCATCGTCGCGCCACCGATTCAAATCCAAGCTTGCCGATTGCGCAAGGGCATGCACGCCGGCATCGGTCCGCCCACTGCCGACGATCGGAACGCGCACGCCAACCAGTTCCTCCACCGCTCGCTCGAGTTCGCCTTGAATGGTCCGCTGGTTCAACTGCACTTGCCAGCCAGCATAGGCGGTACCGTCATATCCTAGAATCAGTTGAAACGTTCGTTCCACAACCCGTATTCCCTACAGCGACTACTTCGCAAGATCAACTGGAAGACATTAACTTAAGGTGGCGAAACCGCAAACCGTAGTGGACGAGGCGACGAGTCCATCCCCACGAGGACTCGTCGCTTCGTCCACTACCAAAACCTCGCAAGATAACATCGAACGGGGCGATAACTGATGCAAAACAATGTCAAACGCGGTGAACCTCGATGAAGATCGATCACGAGTTGCGAACTAGCGCATTCCAAACTTCCTTGTTGGCGTGCATCGCCTGAACAATATCTTTCGGGACCTTACCGTCCTCCAGCAGCGTCCAACCGGTGAAGGCAGGCGTTTGAAGTTGCTTAAGCTTTTCAAACAACGCAGGCCATGGGTAAGCATCGTTGCGAAGGTCATGAATATGGATGGTCCCAATCTTTTCACGCACCAAGTTGAAATTGTGTTCGAAACCTTCGCCGATCATATCGGTCGGATTGCAGTTCCAACAGAGAACGACGTTGGGATGATCGGCAACATCCATCATGGTTTTAATATGTGGCAGTTCACTGGTTCCGTGCCCATGAACCTCCAAACGAATCTGAACACCGAACCCCTCCGCATGTTCGCCGACCTCTCGCAGCGAGATGCCGATCTGTTGAAGTGTCTTCTCGATCGGAACACCTTTGGGAAACCCGTTGGGTCGCACTTTGACGCCGCTTCCCCCGACATCGTGACAAAGCCGGACAAATGCTTTCGTTTCTTCAATGTTCTTCTTCAGCTTCGCGGGATCATCCGAGTGGTACTCGCAAGCGCTGCCGAGGCCGACAAGCTGAACTTTGCTGTCTTCGAAGCGTGCTTTAACATCGGCGCGTTGCGCATCGTCGAGCGATATCTCGACACCGTGTCGGTGCGTGCTGCGTAGCTCGACGCCGGTGAAGCCGGTCTGCTCGCAGTTCTCGATGATCGTGGGGATGTCCCAGTCCTTGCCCCAGTTGTAGGTAACCAATCCAAGTTGCATGCGATCGGTCGCACTAGCGAAGCATCGAGTTGCCGGTGTCACCACCGGAGCCAGCGTGGCTGCTGCAAGACCTTTAAGCACGTGACGGCGCTGAAGCATGATTCGGGTTCCTTGTTTAAACTCTTGTGCCTGGTGAACTGTCCAACGGATACAAACGCGATAGCGGCCCATTGTAATGCAACTTACCAGCAATACATCAGCCACTGTGCTACAATGGACGTTCCGGCTGGAGCCCTTTCACTTGCCCCCATGTTTCCCCCTCCACCTTTCCGACCTTTCGAAGAGAACGATGCATTCTTCGCGATCTCTATTTTTTCTGGCGTTTTTTTGCTTGACATCGGGAGCCTTTGCCGCTGATCCTTCCTTGCAATCGGCGATCGACCCAGCCGATGAAATATTCTTCGAGAACCATGTTCGCCCGTTATTGATCGCACATTGCTTGGAATGTCACGGTGATGACCGCGATGACATTCGCGGCGGCCTCGACCTCAGTTCTCAACAGGGAATCGCGATGGGAGGCGACAGCGGATCGGTCGTGGAGGCGGACGATATCGAGAACAGCTTGCTCCTGAAATCCGTCCGCTACGAAGATCTCGAAATGCCTCCCCAGGGAAAGTTGACCGATGCGGAGATTGACATCTTGCATCAATGGGTTCGTCGGGGTTTGCCCGATCCGAGGAAATCAACAACCTCGCCTCCCACGAAGAAAGCGATCGACCTGGAAGCTGGGCGTCAATATTGGGCATTTCAAACGCCGCGAAACGCCTCGCCCCCCGCAGTCGTTGATCAATCGTGGGGCCGCACGGCAATCGATCGCTTCATTCTGCACCGATTGGAAGCAGCCAATATCAAACCGAACGGGGATGCAACGCGGGAAACGCTTATTCGTCGCATCCACGTTGCGCTGACGGGATTGCCGCCCACACCCGACGCCATCGATCAGTTTGTCGCCGATCCGGCGGATGACGATGTCGTCATTGGGGAGCTTGTCGACCGTCTTCTCGCCACGCATCACTTCGGCGAACGCTGGGGCCGACACTGGCTCGATGTTGCGCGGTTTGCCGAATCGAGTGGGGGCGGGCGTAGCCTGATGTTTCGTAACGCTTGGCGATATCGAGACTATGTTGTTGACAGTTTCAACAAAGATCGACCGCTACCCGAATTCATAACTCAGCAAATCGCTGGTGACTTGCTCTCGGCCGATTCGCCGGAAGAAAGACGTGAACAGTTGACGGCGACCAGTTTCTGGTTCTCGGACCGACCAATTATGAACAACAGGATAAAGAACTCTTGCGACTTGAAGTCGTCGACGAGCAAGTCGATACCGTCGGACGCGCCTTCCGGGAATGTCGCTTGGCTGCGCCCGATGCCACGATCACAAGTTCGATCCGATTCCCACAACCGATTACTACGCTCTGGCCGGAATCTTTGGCGGCACACAAACCCTCACGTTCGCCAACGTCTCGGGTGTTGTCGCAGGCTGCCACCCAACGAAGAAGAACGTCTCGCTGATGCTGCCTACCAGAAACAGGTTGACGATTTGCGGACCCAACGCGATCGCCTATCGCAAACGTTGATCGATACGGGATACGGCGACCTCATTGCCAAGAAGATGAAAGCGAAGGCGAAAAGTCAGATCAAGTCGAGCCAGTCGCTTTCAGGAATTGTGATCGACAACCGAGCCGCGACCATCGTCGGCCAGTGGACCGAATCGACGTCCGTCGCGGCGTACGTCGACGATGGGTACATTCACGACGCCGGTGAAGGAAAAGGGAGCAAGCGGGTCGAGTTTGTCTGCGACATCGAACGGGCGGGCCGTTACCAAGTCCAAGTTTCCTATTCCACCGGATCGAATCGCGCCGCGGGTTCCAATTCGGATCGAACATCTGGCCGGCGTTGACACCGTGCATGTTGACCAGCGCCGTCCTCCGGGCGTGGATGGCTTGTTCGAGTCGCTAGGCGAATACTCATTCGAAGCGGGAACGCAGGCTCGCATAACCATTCAAACAGCCGACACGGAGGGGGTCGTGATCGCGGACTCCGTCCGCCTTCTGTCTCATGACGCCGACGACGCGCGAGAACCGATCGCGGCGGATGCGACCACCGAAGCCGATGTCGATCACCCGTCCAACGAATCGACTTCATCGACAGCGCGAAGATGACGCGTTCTGAAGGCCCGATCGATGGCCAATCGTCTCACGGAGCTTGAGAAACAGCTTGCCGATTTGCAAAAGAATCCTCCCGATCAATATCGGTTTGCGATGTCGGTGAAGGACGTGGAGCAACCCACCGACGGGCACCTGCACATCCGCGGTGAGGCCAGAAACTTGGGACCGATCATTCCGCGTGGCTTTTTAACGGTGGCGACACAGCCGGATGCTTCGCCATTGACGATCGCATCCAACGAAAGTGGCCGTCTTCAATTGGCGCATTGGATCGCTAGTGAAAACAATCCTTTAACCGCAAGGGTCTATGTCAATCGCGTTTGGCATCACCTGTTCGGTCGCGGATTGGTCGCGACACCGGACAATTTTGGATCGACCGGCGCGTCCCCTTCGCATCCCGAACTGTTGGATATGTTGGCCTATCAGTTCATGCGGAATGGTTGGTCGACAAAGGATCTGATCCGGCGGATCATGCATTCGCGAGTCTATCGTTTGTCGAGCGAGCGTGATCCGGAGAAGATCGTCGTGGATCCGCGGAATGAACTGCGTTGGCGAGCGGATCGGCGAGCCGTCGAAGCGGAAGTCTATCGGGACGCCATGCTTGATATCGCGGGAAACTTGGATTACGCCGCCGGTGGCAGTTCGATTACCGCCTTCTCCACGTACGATTGGGGCTACGATTTTGGAAACTTTTCCCGGCGAAGTGTCTACGCTCCGTTGTTTCGTAATGTTTTGCTGGAAATCTTCGAAGTGTTTGACATTGCAAACCCGAACCTTGTCACAGGGGCTCGCAATAATGGTACGCTGCCGACGCAGTCGTTGTTCTTGATGAACGACCCATTTGTGGTTCATCAGGCGTACGATGCGGCTGAGCGACTCTTGGAACGTCACACGCCGAGTTCCGGGCTCGCGACGAACGAGGAATCGGTCGTTTGGCTGTATCGCCGCATCCTCGGACGCGGACCGACCGAGTCGGAACGAAAGCTCGCGATCGAGTATCTGGAAGGGATGCCGATGGCCAGCGATCAGCAACGACGAGAAGCATGGGGAAGCTTGATTCACATGCTCTTTGCGAGTATCGATTTTCGATATCTGAAATAAGGACGAGATCCATGTTCGATGAAACTTCACGACGCGCGATGCTGAAGCAAGCCGCTTGTGGCTTTGGCGGGTTGGCGTTTGCCGATCTGTTCGCTCAGCAGGTCGCCGCATCGCATGACGCGGGGAATTCATTGGCTTCAAAGCCGCCCATGTTTTCGCCGCGAGCCCGCCGCGTGATCTTTATTTTCATGGGGGGCGGGCCAAGCCATGTCGACACGTTTGATTACAAGCCGGAATTGATCCGTCGACACGAAACGGAGATTTCGTTTACCGGAGTGCGCAGTTCGACGTTCGGCAAAGTGAGTCAGCGAAAGTTGATGCGGCCGCTTTGGGACTTCAGCCGATATGGCGAATCGGGACACTACGTATCGGATCTGTTTCCTGAAATGGCGAAGCACGTGGATAAGATGTGCTTCATTCACTCCATGCATACCGAAGGGGTGGCGCATGGTCCCAGCACGTTGTTCCTGCACACGGGGGCCACGAATCTGGTTCGACCTTCGGTAGGCAGTTGGGTCACTTACGGACTAGGGACCGAAAGCGAGAACCTCCCCGGTTTCGTGACAATCTCGCCATCGGGCGTCAACGGTGGACCACGCAATTATTCCAACGCGTTTTTGCCCACGATCTATCAAGGCACGACGCTGGGGCGGGTCGGACAACCGGCAAAGAACGCTCGCATTCGGAATATCGAAAACACGTTGACCAGCGAATCGCTTCAGCAGCGGCAATTTGAATTCATGCAAAGGCTCAATCGACAACAACTGCTTCGCGATCCGGGGAACGATGTCCTCGATGCCGCCGTCGAATCGTTTGAACTCGCCTATCGGATGCAGATGCACGCACCGGAGCTGATGAATATTTCGGATGAATCCGAGGCGACGCTGCAAATGTATGGCATCGATCAGCCCGAAACGGAGGATTTCGGTCATCAATGTTTGTTGGCGCGGAAACTTGCCGAAGCGGGCGTGCGTTACATTCAATTGAACTATTCGGACGAGACGGCGAATCCGAGATGGGATCAACATTCCAATATGCCCAAACATGCCGAACATGCCAAAGCGATCGACCGCCCCTGTGCCGGACTGTTGCAGGACCTCGCGCAACGCGGCTTGCTGGAAGACACGTTGGTTTGGTGGGGTGGCGAGTTCGGACGAACGCCTTTCTCGCAGAGCAACAATGGCAGGGATCATAATCCGCGAGGGTTCACGACTTGGTTGGCCGGTGGCGGCGTAAAGCCCGGCTACTCGCATGGCCAGACCGACGAGATCGGTCACGAAGCGGTTCAAGACAAGGTTCACATGCACGACTTGCATGCGACGATCTTGCATCTTTTGGGACTCGATCACGAACGACTGACCTATCGACACGCCGGTCGTGATTTTCGTTTGACCGATGTCTACGGCCGCGTGGTGAGCGAGTTATTTGCTTGACGATGTTCCTTCGAATCGCCTGTCGTTGCATTGTGCTTGCTGTCGTCGGCATCTTTCCGCTGAGTTCGACAAGGGCCTCGGAGTCGTTGACTCCGCTAGGTCGAGAGACGACCGATCGATTGGGCGATCTGCATCGTCGTCTTCTGGAATTGGGAAAGGCCGACATCGCTGAAGCTGTTTGTCGGAAGCATCTGGAAGCGGCTTCGCCAGGCTCCGACGAATCCGCGAAGTGGACGATCCGGCTGAGCGAAAGCCTCTTGGCTGAAGGGATTCGAAGCGGCGTCCGATCGATCCCGAGTTGTGGTCGCGAACCGCCGCGATGCTGGATGCGTGGTTGAATGCGTACCGCCGCTAGTCGGGTTTTTGGGTTCGATTACAGCGAAGCCTCACGATCATCGACGGTGACAGATCGCAACGCTTGGCTTTCTCGCGGATCCGCAGAATGAGAAACTGCGAACCGAAGCGTTGACTTCGATACGAACATGTGAGGAAGATCTCCTGCGTCTGGCCGACGATGTTCAGCAAACCATTCCATTGGCCGATTTGGGACGCGACAAATCGTTGCCGCCGTCAACGGAATTGCGGGTGGTGCTCTCTTCGGTCAGGCAACGTCGGATCGAAGCATTGCTGGCCCGTGCGGATCTGTATCCGACCGACAGCGATGATGCATTAGCCGCCGCCGTCGAGGCTGCCGAACAGGCCGAGCAACTACTGAAAAGTCTTGCGCCTGACGAGTCCTCCCACCGCGATGCCGTCCGACTTCTCTCGCAATCGTGGGTCGAACTCCGCCTGCGAAATCGCATTTTCTGAAAGCAGCTTCTTGTTTCGATTGTAATTCTGTTGTGCCAGCGACAACTCGCTTTCCGCCAACTGCAGCCGGCCTTCCGCAGCCCGAATCTCTTGATCCCGTGGTCCGGCCCGCAGCAGATCGACGCGTGCCTTTGCTTGGTTCATGCGTGCCCGTGCTTGGGCGATCTCCTCGGGTCGAAGCCCAGCAACGACGCGGTCATAACGCGCCTCGGCCACGGCCAACGACTGAGCCGCTTCCTGTTCGCGCTGCAACAAGTCGTAGGGTTCCAGCTCGACCAACCGGTCGCCGGTTTTGACGGGAGCTCCTTCCTGAACATGCATCTTGGCGATGCGCCCGCCCAGACGTGAACCGACGCGAATCTCGTCGGCTTCGATAAAACCAGAGACGCGATCAACCATCGGACGATGCTGGCTGTAATAGATCAGGCCGCCCAAAACGGCAACCACGAGAATCACTGGGACCGCGTGTCGAAACATTGTTCTCCCGCCCTCGCTTTGATCTTTGCACGGGGAAGTTATCGGATCACCTGTCGTACCGTTCCGAACCACGGCGAACCGACTCGCCAGTGTTTTTCTATGCTCATCAAGGTACATCAGCAAATCAGAGTCGTCAAAGGCCCTGGTGAATGGCGTTTGGTCACCTCTGACGGAAGGCGATGATCAGCCCTGCACATTTGCTTTGCGCCGAATAGAATGACACCTTCGCAAAGTCTGGTGCATCGTCCACAACTTTAGAATTGAGTTTGTTACCATCCATCTCGAATACGGAGAGTGTCTAATGATTCGACTCGGTCGTAACGTGATCTGTTGCGTATTGATTTTGTTTTCGGCGACCGCGCATGCCCAGCCACGGCGTCCGGGCCGCCCCAGTTACCCGCCCGAGATGCCTGGTGCCATCGAAAAGGTTTACAAGCGGATCGATGATGTCGAGTTGAAACTTTACGTTTATCAGCCGCCTGGGCACAAGCAAACCGATTCCCGCGCGGTGGTCGTTTTCTTTTTTGGCGGCGGCTGGAAGTCGGGTACTCCCAAGCAGTTCGAACCGCACTGTCGACACCTTTCCCAGCGCGGGATGGTCGCCATTTCCGCCGATTATCGTGTCGCGACGCGGCACGGCGTTGTGGCGAAGGATTGTGTTGCCGACGCGAAGTCCGCGATTCGTTGGATTCGGGCGAATTGTCAATCGCTTGGAATTGATCCGCAACGGATCGTCGCGGGGGGAGGTTCCGCCGGCGGTCACTTGGCCGCTTGCACCGGGACGATTGATGGTTTTGATGACCCGACGGACGATACTTCGGTCAGTGCCGTTCCAAATGCGATGGCGCTGTTCAATCCCGCCTTGGTCCTAGCCCCAGTGAACGACCAACAAACCTTCACTTCCGATAAACAGGATGAACTTCAACAGCGGATGGGGGTCGATCCGCAAAAGCTTTCGCCGGCGCACCATGTTCGGTCCGGCCAGCCGCCGACGATTATCTTTCATGGCAAAGCGGATACGACGGTACGCTATCGGACGGCGGAATTGTTCACCGATCGGATGAAAAAAGCCGGTAATCGATGTGAGCTGATCGGATACGAAGGAAAGCCCCACGGCTTCTTCAACTTCGGACGCGATAATAACGAAGCGTATCAATCAACGTTGGCGGAGCTTGATCGGTTTCTGGAATCGTTAGGCTATCTTGAGCGATGAACGCGTCTGTTCAAGATTTCGGCTTCGCGGTACGTTATACCGTGCGTGGTCTGGAATGATGCTTTTGCATTTAATGAAGCGAATCACCTCATTTCCGGCCACGCGACGTATATACCGATTGAAGGGACCGCTTGCGAATGCTGACGGGAAATGTGGAAATTTAAACAAATGGCTCAACCGGTGCCGCGTTGAAGACTAATTTCTTCGTGCGGACCTAAGGGCCTCCGTTACGCATCGCCATTTAGAGCGGTCCGCATCTGTTGTACGAAGTGACGACATTCCTTTCGTACGTCACCGTCTTCTTCGTATTCAAGGACAACGAAGCCTCGATAGTTTGCATCCGACAAGATCGAACGCAGCCGGGCGAAATCCATCGGCTGATCGTTCCCCCGCGCGTCTCGCACAACGACCTTCACTTGAACGTTGACGGCATAAGGAACGGCGGCGGTCATTTGCTGATATGGATCGCCCCCTTCGCGGAAATTGCCCGTGTCGAGATTCACCCCCAACCATGGGCTGTCAACGTCTTGAACCAGCTTCAGCAAACCTTCCGCCGACGCGGTGGGTCCGCCATGATTTTCCAGAGCGAGATAGATGCCATGCCGCGCGGCATATTGGCATGATTCGGTCATGCCTTCGACCATCCATTGGTGTGTCTGCTCGGCGGAGACACCTTTCTTCTGATGCCCCGCAAAGATCCGGATCATCGGTGCATGCAAGATCGCCGCGTTATCAATCCAACGACGAACATGAGCGAGTTGTTGTTCGCGGTCGGGTCCGGGCGGAAACCCGAAATCATTGCGAATCGCCGTTCCGGAGACCGCCAATCCTTTTCGAAAGCAAGCCGTCCGCAATCCGATTAAATAATCCTTGCTCGGTTCGTCAGGCATGTAGTAACTGGTCAGTTCCGCGCCATCCAATTGCATGTCGGCACATTCGTCGATGAATCCCAGGAGGTCCATTTCCGCCGGAGTTCCGTTCTTGCCCGTCAATAACGAACGATAACTGTAGGCGGCCAACGAATACTTGAACTTGGGAGCGGTGCGACCTTCGATGGGGTCGGCGGCATGAAGCGTCCACTTCGGCAATGCGGTAAGGGAAGCGGCCGCCGAGGCGGCGGCTATCATGTGGCGTCGGCTGAAAGGCGTATTCTTCGGATGCATAATCGGCCCATGTTTTTGGCTAAGCGTAGGTGGAGTCTGTCTGAAACAAGTCCGCTAGGCTGACGCGTTGTCCCGTCTGAGAGCTTTGCTTCGCGCAACGGATGATCTGCAAAGCATAATAGGCGTCTTCAAGGTTTGCCATCTTGCGAACCAAACTTGTGACGGAGCGGTGAAACTGAATCAACAGTTGCTCGCCGACGGGCAACTCCGTTTCGAGCGATTCGACATGTCGCCCCGCTTCGTCGAACCAGACCAGAGAAGAAGGAAGATCGATGAAGGCCAATCCGTGTTCACAACAAATCTGCATGTCGGCACTAGGACGAAAACCGATCGCTTCGTGCCAGCTTGCCGGCACATACTGACCACATGAAATTTGAGCGCAGATCGATGTTGCCGACGAACCAAAGCGAAGGCTCATTTGACGGTAGACTTCGTTTTCCGGATTGCCGTAGACGTTGGAAGTGATATGCGTCGGATTATCGCCGACAACGTAACGGCACCAATCCACGATTTCCACAAGTTCACGCGTCGCCCGTTCCTGATGGACCGGAATCCCCGCGGGAACGTTATGCTTGCCTGACACCGCTGGGCTGAGTCGACGGTGACAAAAGATCAGCTTTGGTTTGCCCAACTTCGTCGCCAGAAGCTCCTTCAATCTCAACGTAGCCGGTGCATAGCGACGGGGGAACTCGGCCATGAAGGCAATACCCGAATGGTCGATCTGATCCTTCAACTCCGCCGCGCGGCGGGCGTCGATATCCAGATCGCTTGCCCAGTACACAGCTTTCCCCGCCTCGCAGGCGGCCGTCAGCGGCAGCCAGCCTTGCCAACTGCTGTCCAGGACAATGATCGCGTCGATATCCGACCGGTGGATCAAAGCGCGATAGCCATCGACTGTCTTTGCTTCGAAGTCGCGAGCGGCCTGCGACGCCAAATGGGCGACGGGAGCGTAAATCGCCTGCACTTGGAACCGATCCCGCATCATCATCAACGCCGGACGATGACGATGCTGCCATGCTGGCCCTAATCCAATGACACCTACTCGAAGTCGCATAGACCCAACGTGGTAAAACAGTTTCAAAACGAAGATTACAAGCTATATCATGCGTGGTCTGAAATGATGCCGTTGCATTTGGTGAAGCGAATCACCTCGTTTTCGTCCACACGACGCATATGTCGCGCGTTTCCGACGTGACACGTCCGCATTATACGAAGCGAATCACTTCATTTCCGCTCACGCGACACTTAAAAGTAGCGGAAAATCGTTGCGTGTTGCGGCAAACAACCTTAGAGCGACTACGCCGCAAGATCAACTGGAAGACAGGCGCAAGATAACATGAAAGGCCTTCATCAATGACGTCGGAACCTCGCTGGACGTAAATTCAAGAAAATTCATGAGGCTGAAGCAACACGGCGGGGGCAGTCGCGAGAGCAATGCAGGTGATGCCTTTTGTCGCACCCGTGGCGGACTGGAGTGCTTGATTTTGTCGATTTTTATTGCATTCCTACTGCTAGCATTGATGGGTGGGAAAGTGCCAGCATTAAAAAAAATTCGTAAAAGCTCAAATTTGGTGCGGTTTTATTTTTCTTCGGTTCAATTTTGCCAGTTGCTAAGCTCCATCTGAAGCATATACTCGGCCCCATCAATGCCATTTGCCAGATCACCTCTACCTTTTCCCTTGTGCCTAGACTAACTGAAACCAGGTGCAGAGTAGAGGCTACCCGCCGGGTGCGGCAGAGGCATTGGAAACGGAGGATGCCGAACGATTCCTACTTTCGGCTGAAGCGTATCAGCCACATCGTTTGGCCTTTTTCACGACCCAGGACTTGGGAGATCTTCACATGTTTTCAGTGCTACTAGCAACCTTGCTCTCTGTGGTTGCTTCCGAGCAAGGGCTTTCGCCCGATTACGCGACGGCTTATCGCTCGGCTCAAGTAGAGGGCAAACCGTTGATGGTGGTCGTTGGTGCCGACTGGTGTCCAGCGTGTGTTAATCTGAAGAACAGCACGATTGAATCGCTTAAGCGATCAGGCGACTTGAAGGATGTTGAGGTAGCGATTGTCAATCGCGACATCCAACCCGACCTTGCGGGCAAGTTGATGCGAGGGCCCATGATGCCTCAAATCATTGTCTTCACGAAAGGCAATTCGGGCTCTTGGACGCGTCTTCAGTTAACAGGTTTTCAATCAGAAGGCTCATTGAAGTCGCTGATTCAGACCGCGGTTCGCAACACGGGAACCTGATCCATCAGGTTTTCAACAATAATCTAGATGCACAACATTGAATTTTGGATTGGTGACGGATCGAACGATATGACATCTTCGCCGAGCATTCAATAAAATCCGACCCAAGTCCGCCCACAAGTCTTGGATGACTTGTGGCGGCCTCTTCTTTGTGCGTTCTCCGCTTGAACGCTGCTCCGGCCGCGCTGGGCTCGAAGCCATGCTGGTGCCCCATCCGAAGAGATCACCTCATTTCTAACGACGCGACGTTTATACCGTGCGTGGTACGAAATGATGCCTTAGCGTTAAATGAAGCGAATCACCTCATTTCTGACCACGCGACGTATAAACCGCTCGGCCACGACCAAGCAGATCAATTCCTTTCCGAACGATCGACTCGCCATATTCAACCAATTGCCACCAATTGTGGCAGACCTATCAGCGTCCACGAAGCTCATGCATCATCCTTTCGACCACAACCATCAGCGAATTGTCGTCACCGGAGTCAGCGTGATTAGTCCCTTGGGCATCGGCATCGACTCGCTGCACGACATGCTGCACAGATCGCTTTCGCATGCGAGTCGCTCCGAGCCTCGTGAACCGGTCGGGCCGCTGAGTGTATTCTCGGGCAGCATCGAAGACTTTGGCGATGTTCCATCGGATGCGCGCCGCGTGCTGCGGAAATCTTTGAAGCTGATGAATCGTGAAACACAGCTCGGCGTTGCCGCGGCCTATCGAGCGATTGCCGATGCGCGTCTTCCCGAAAAGTTTTATGCCCCCGATCGCATTGGCGTTTGTTATGGGGCGGGCAACGTCCAGATCGATCCCAACGATTTCGTCGATGGGGTTTCGGCTTGTCACCAGCGAGGCGGCACATCGGTCCCGACGTCATGGGGATCGGTCGGCCTCCCGCAGGTCGATCCACTGTGGATTTTGCGAGTCTTGCCAAACATGCCCGCGTGCCACATCGCCATCGGATTCGCCTTGATTGGGTTCATATTCTCGGGCTCGTCCAATGCTGATCGACGACCGGGGAGAGATCGTCAGCTCGCTGCCCCAAGTTTTGAAAAGTGAGCGGTGGGAAACGAAGTTGACACTCGATCCGGCTCCCGCTGATCTTCCTCCCGACCAGGCACCGTTCCAGAAACGCGAGCTTTTCGACTACGATCCGGAATCGATCTCGGAAGTCGCAATCGTATCGGATCGAACGATCATGATCGCCGATGCCCAGTCGCCCGATTCCTTTACCATGAGCCCACAGCGATTGGAGTCGGACGATCCGATCGTCTGGCGTCGGAACAAGTCTAATCCATACATCAAATCGGTTCTGCCGTTGCCTTTGGACCCGACCGGCGGTGTGTTTTTCCAGAATCGTGAAGTCGATCCGGCGACGGTAAAGATAGCGATCGTATCAAAGCCTTCCGCACCGGAAGCATTGACCATTTGGGTGACGGCGTTCATCGTTCTCGTCTTGCTGACGGCAATGATCACGCTTCGCCAGGCGGCTCCGCAAGTCAGTCCGCGATCGCTTTGGCGACGGCCAAGAGCGAGCTGGCCCAACCGTTGTATATCACGTTGCTGCTGCTTGGCAGCGTTGCGATCATCTTCTTTGTTTGGATACCATTCCACACGTTGGGAGAAGACATCAAGGTTCTGAAGGACTCGGGCATGACGCTGATTATGATCTTCAGCATCATTCAAGCCGTGTGGTCATCGGGAACGAGCGTATCGGACGAGGTTGAAGGGCGAACCGCCCTAACCGTATTGAGCAAACCAGTCAGTCGTCGATCGTTCGTCGCCGGGAAGTATCTCGGGATCATGTGGACGATCCTGTTGATGTTTGTATTGCTGGGATTGCTGTTGATGGTTGTCGTCGCATACAAGCCGATTTATGAGGCCCGCGAAAACACTTCGGAAAAGCCAGGCTGGCAAACAACTCACTTGGAAATGGTGACGACCGCCCCCGGCTTGTGCCTGCTGTTTATGGAGACGACTTTGATTGCCGGCATCAGCGTCGCAATTGCAACTCGCCTTCCCGTGATCGCCAACTTTGTCGTCTGCTTTACGATTTACGTCGTCGGTAACATCACATCACCGATCGTCCGGGCATCGGCCGAGGATAACGAGCTTGTTCGTTTTGTGGGCAGACTGATAGCGGTGATCTTTCCGAATTTAAACACCTTCAACATGCAGGCGGCCGTGGACGCGGGCAATCCGATTCCGCCGATCTATCTTGCGGGTGCCTTCACGTATTTAGTCTGCTTCTTGGTCGTTATTTTCGCGGTCGCATTACTGTTATTTGAAGATCGGGACCTAGCATAGAAGCAAGGTCGTTGATGGTTTGCAAGAAGACATCTGCTGTATCGATGCCAATGATCTCATCGTTGCCCGCGGGATGATTGTATTTACTTGGTTGTCGACGCGCGGGGAATCAAGCGTGATTCGATCTCGCCGATGATTCCTCGGGCAACATCCTGCTTGGATCCTTGCAGCGTTCGAATCAATTGACCGTCCGCGTCGATCAGTTCCACGTCGTTGGATAACGCATCGATTGCTTCGGGACCATTGCTGACCATGAGATCGCAATGTTTCTTCTCGAGTTTGACAATCGCGCGAAAGCGTCGATCCTCGACTTCGAGAGCAAAGCCGACGACCCATTGATCCCGGCGTTTTCGCTGCCCCAAGGTGGCGACAACATCGGGCGTCTCGATCAGATGCAGGGTGATCGGCTTTCCGGTTTTCGCAATCTTCCGCGTTTCAACACGCTGCGGTTGGTAATCGCAAGGAGCTGCGGCTCCGATTGCGCCGTCGCATGAATCGAACTCGTGGTGCGCCGCATCAAGCATCTGCTGTGTTGTCACAACTTCGACGACGCGTGCCTCCGGCGGATAGGCAACGTTCACAGGCCCGCTGACGATCACCACTTCGTGCCCATGTTCAATCGCAGCGGTCGCCAACGCGGCCCCCATGCGTCCGCTCGACGCATTCGTCAGATAACGAACCGGATCCAAGTACTGACGTGTGGGGCCGGATGTAATTAAGATCTTCGCCATGTGCGTCCGGGTGCCTTAAGCGAGCAGCTCGTCGACAACGCGACCGTAGATATCGGTCAACCGGAAATCGCGACCGGCGTAACGATAGGTCAGTCGTTCGTGATCGATTCCCATGGCGTGCAAGATGGTTGCATGCAGGTCATGCATGTGGACACGATTCTGTTGTGAGTAGTAGCCGAACTCGTCGGTTTCGCCGTATGAGTAGCCACCCTTCATTCCACCCCCCGCCAGCCACATCGTGAACCCTTGTGGATTGTGATCCCGACCGTTGGAACCTTGCACTACGGGAGTTCTTCCGAACTCTCCGCCCCAAACGATCAGCGTCTCCTCAAACATGCCGCGTTGCTTCAAATCTTGAATCAATGCGGCGATGGGCTGATCGGTCTTGGCGGCATTGCCTTCATGACCACTTTTCAAATTGCCATGCTGATCCCACACGTTGCCTGTTGACACTTGGATGAAGCGAACCCCCGATTCGGCCAGCCGACGAGCCAGCAAGCAACTGCGCCCAAAGTTATCCGTCGGTTGTTGCCCAATTCCGTAGAGGTTCATAATATGTTCAGGCTCATCTTCGATCGAAAGCACCTCCGGCGCGGCCTGCTGCATCCGAAACGCCAATTCATACGACTCGATCACTCCTTCAATTTGAGCATCAGGGCCAGTGCGTTCCAGGTGGCGACGATTCATCGTTTGCAGCAGTTCCAGTTGCTGCTTCTGCGCCTGAGCCGACAGATCATCACGATGGAGGTACTGCACGGTTGCATCGCCTAGCTTGCCGTTGCTGCCAATCGCGGTCGCTTGGTGGATGGCGGGCAAGAACGCGGAACCGTAGTTTCTCGGTCCCCCGTGACCGGTGCTGGGTGTGATCGCGACGAACGACGGCAAGTCTTCGTTCTCCGAACCCAAACCGTAGCTCAGCCAAGCACCCATCGAAGGACGCACCAGATTGTCGCTTCCGGTGTTGAGCATGCTGACCGCTTGACCATGTGACTGCCCACGCGTATGCATCGACTTGACGATACAAAGGTCGTCCATATGGCGAGCCGTGTGAGGCAGAAGCTCGCTGCACCAGAGTCCGCTGTCACCATGACGCTGGAACTTCCATGGGCTCGCCATCAACTTCAATTTTGCATCGAGCTGTGTGGTTGGCAATTCGTAAGGTAAGTCTTTGCCATCGTCGGCTTGCAAACGCGGCTTGTAATCGAAGGTGTCGACATGGCTTGGTCCACCATGCATGAACAAAAAAATGACACGTTTGGCGGTCGCCCGATGGTGGGTCTCGGGCGACACCGACGCACGGTCCGCGGCAGCAACAGATGCTTGCCGAGCAAACAAATCCATAAACGCCAACGATCCGAAACCACATGCTGACGATGACAGCATTTGACGTCGCGAGGATTGATGAAACATGAAACTTCCTATTGCGAACACAGACGTTGGAACAGAGGCAAAGCACTCCATGATACACCTGAAATGGAACACCCGCCAGCGCGAATGTCTTGGCGGTCGGTCATATCGGACCTCCCGATCAGGTTGAACGCTGGCGAGCAATCGCCAGTCGCGCCAGCGTTGCAAGAGCATTCACCGCTTCGGAGAAGCTGAGCTTTGATGCGCCTTCGGTCCGGTTGACGAATGTAATCGGTATCTCAACAATTTTTGCATCGCTTCCCTTTAGCAGCCACAAGATTTCCTCGAGCATTGCGTAGCCTTCGCAGCGAACTTGCCGCAGATCGACTTGCCGAAGCGATTCAATCCGATAGCACCGAAATGCGCCGCTGCAGTCATACGCTTCCAGACCGAGAGAGAATCGAGCAAGTCGGTTCAACGCATGACTCATGACGCGACGCGACCACGGCCAGCCTTCAATCGCTCCCCCTTCAACGTACCGCGATCCGATGGCGACGTCGGCCTGCTGTGTCTCCATTGCGTGAAGGAGGGCCGGGATCGACGCTGGATCGTGACTTCGATCGCCGTCTAGATTAACCAAGTAGGCGTATCCCTCCCGACACGCATAACGCATCGCGTGAACGATCGCGCTCCCCAGCCCAAGCTTCCCCTCGCGAATGGTCACCCTCAGCCAAGGTGCCTCGGCCCGTTGTTGCTGCGCCCAATCCCCCGTGCCATCCGGGGAACGATCATCAACGACAAGAATATCGGCCTGCGGAACCGCTCGTCGGATATCGACCAGCAGTTTGGGAAGATTCTCGCGCTCGTTGTAGGTGCAAACCGCCACCAGGATTCGATCGTGGGATGGAGGCTCATCGGCAAGCGTATCGGTCGGTCGGTTCACGGAACCCAGTGTTCAAAAAATGGTGGCGGGAAGCGGAAAGGGAAGGCTAGGGACAACGTCGGTACGCCGCCATTTATTCGGATTTGAATTGTGCGATCGTCGAATCGAGCGCGTTCTGATCGATTAAAGCGACAATCACATCGCCGATACGTAGCTGATCTTTCGCCGTGGGAACGCGTACGAATCCATCACGCATGATGGCCGCGATTAAGCATCGACCCGAAAGGGGCAGGTCCATCAAAGGAGCCTTTGTAACGGGAACGTCCTTGTCGATTTCAATTTCATAGACACCGATTGTTCCTTCAGGCAGTTGGCTTTGCGAAATGATTGGACCATCGTTCAGAAAGCCCATCACTTGCCGAGCAACGGCGTCGCGCTCGCTGACGGCGATGTCGATGCCCAATTTGGCGACAACGTTTGCGTAGTCCGGTCGTCCCACGACCGCCATCACCTTCCGCGCTCCAAGCTCGCGCGCCTCCACCCCCGCCATGATGTTGCTTTCATCGTTCCCCGTACAGGCAACGAAATAATCGGCGTTGCCAACGCTTTCGTCCTCCAACACACTACGACGATTCGCATTGGCATGCACCACGGTCGCCGAAGGAAGCAGCGTCGACAACTGTTCGCATCGCGACGGATCTTCGTCCAGAATCAGTATCCGGTATTCTGCTTTGTTAAGAGACTGCGCCAAATGGTATCCGGTTTCGCCACCCCCGGCGATGAACACATTCCGTCGACTGGGTTTGGACGATTCCGTTTGAAATTGACTTCGTGCTTCGGCGACATCCTTCGGGAATCCGATCAGGCTGATCGAATCACCAGCGTGGATTTCATCCTCGCCGCCGGCGATCCAGCGACGCCCCTGACGCGAGATGGACCCAATCCGGACACCGTGATTCAACTTTAATTGCCTTAAAGGTTTCCGATCGGCTGGCGCATTGGCGGAGACCGTCAATTCGTAAACCTCCAACTGGCCGCGGGCGAAATGTTCCAGCGGAATCGAACCTGGATTGCGAATACTGCGGGCAAGTTCCGTGGCGGAGAGTTGCTCAAGGCTCAGCAACCGATCGATATTGAAGTGCCGCTGATAATCGAATGTGCTCATGTCGCGAAAGGCGGGAGCGTACACCCGGGCGATCGCTCGCCGAGCCCCTAGAGCTTTCGCCATGCTCGCCGCGACGATATTCACTTCATCATCGCCAGTCACCGCCAGACATATATCGGCACCGCAGACATCGGCCTGAAAGAGGACGGTGCTTTGTGAACCGCTTCCGTGAACGGCGCGAACGTCCAACTCGGCGTTGATCCGTCGAACTTCTTCCGGATTGCTATCGATGACCGTGACGCTGTGTCGATCACGGCATAGCAGATCGGCGATCCATGTGCCTACCGTGCCGGCACCTAATATGATTGCTTGCATCTGTTGCTTCAGTTCTTGTTCATGCTATGGCTAGCTAGCAAATGGGCACTGGACTTCGCTTCGCATTGTAATCGAATGCGGAAATTTGACGAGCCGCTTCGGCCGGGCGTTCATTCGGTCTTGACGAAACCAATGTCGCGTTTCGGACCACGCACGGTATAAATTTCCGTTTTCCGCGAAAAAGTTACTCATCTAAACTATTACGATCAGTACACGATATCCGATTATTCTGATAGGCGAGGAACATGTCTTGAAGCGACGAAAGGATGCCGGCAATGGATGCAGCGTACTACTTTAGCAAGAACCCGGACTTGGCCGCACTGCATATCGCCATCTTCTTTTTTGCGATGGGTGTTCTCATCGGCTGGGTCTCGTGGGGAGGAAATCGTCGTCAACTGCGCTCCATGGATTTCGAGAACGAAAAGATTACAAAGCGATTGGAGGCCGATTGCATGCAACAATCCGAACTTGAACGTAAATCATCGTTGCTCAGTGAGTAGCGAGCGTTTGCCGCATCCGGGGAGGCAACAACGCAAACTGCCCCTTCGATTGGTGAAACCGAAAGACGAAGCGATCTGATGGACATGTTTTTTGCAAGACTTGATTACGCCATGACGCACCTTGGATGGTTGGCGTTTCTGACGGCGATCTATTTCGCTGGCATCGGTTTGTGGCTGGCGCAATTGATCTGGCGACGCGGCAAATCGGCCGCATGGCAGCAGCGGAGCGAGACATTTGAAGAATATCGCCTCCTTTGGCACCGTGCGTTCGACAATCAACTGGAATTGCTGGAAGCCTGCGAGATCCATGAGACGAGCTTGTTGCAACGCGATGCAACCATTGCCGACTTGAAATCACAGCTCGATCAGACGACCGCAAAACTGAACGCGGTTGTCGTGCCTCCCGTCGATGCCGACGACCTGACCGAGATCATCACGCTGACACGACGAATGGAAACGCGTTTGAATGAGGCCGGCGTTTATCGTTTCGATCAAATCGCGGCCTGGAACACGACGGAACAACAGCAGTTTGAGCACTTGCTTCAGCAGGCCGGATGCGTTCGTGATGGAGCATGGGTCGAACAGGCAAATGAAATTCTTGCGGCCGCCTCGGCGAATCGAGTTGGCCTTGATTCGGAAACGGCACCGACGACGAAGCAAACCGAATACGCGCGTGCCGTGCGAACACTTCAAAGCGTCGCGATCGAAATCGATGATTCGCGAGGCGTCGTGTTTCTTCATCCGCCGTGCCGTATCGACGACTTGACGGTGATTCGCGGGATCGGTGAGATCAACGAACAATGCCTGAACAATGAAGGGATCTATCGTTTGCAACAGATAGCGAATTGGACCCCTGCGAATGTGCGTTATTTCAACGAACGTCTTTCTTTTAAAGGTCGCATCGAACGAGAACAGTGGGTTTCGCAAGCACGCCGCTGTTTGAAAGGACGGAACGAAACGACCGCAGCCACATCGCTTCCGATATCGATCGACGTCGATCCCCCTCCGTTTCAAGTGGTTGCTGATGCACAGACGCCCCAGCGTCGCGCGGCTTAAAGATAGTATGGCTCGACGAATGGAACTCACCTTCATTTTTTGGGAGGGTCGAAGGTGAGGTCCGAGCCTTCGGAGAGGGTTGCGGTTGATCAATCCGTCACAGCATCAGCGACGACTTCCCTTCCAGCGTTGATGCGGGCGAGATGGCGAAAGCACGAGCCGAACGGATGAAATGTTCGTCGTCTCGCATGTCTGCGATTCAAATGGGTTAAGATAAGGCCTCCTGTGCGGACCCATCGAGCGTCGAATGGGCGATGCGCAATCTTCCTTCAACGTTTTGCGATCGACACAAGTTCATCCTTCTTGCGGCAACGCCGTTCATTTTGCCTTATGTTTAGATTGTCTTGCTTGCTGCTCGTTTTTCCCGCTTCGATTTGTTGCGCTGTCGATACTGAAACGCGACCGTTTGTGCCGGGGTTTGAGCGATTCGGAATCCATGAAGACATTGATGAATCGGCAGCCGGTCGTCTGTTGATGACGGAACTCAGTTGCGTGGCCTGTCATCCAGCGGATGCATCAGAACTGTCACCTAAGCGAGGCCCGAGTTTGGACGGCGTTGGCTCGCGTGTGCAACGGGCGTACCTCCACCGTTTTTTAAGCGACCCGCACGCGGTAAAACCAGGCACTACGATGCCGAACGTGCTGGCTTCACTCCCGCAAGAGCAACGCCAGTCCGCCATCGAATCTCTTGTTGCTTATCTGGCGTCGCTGACGGCGAACTTCCCCAACATTAAAGGCTCGGGAGCGAATCCAGTCCCCTATCAATTCTGGCTGCATGGGGATGAGGAAAGTGGACGTCACCTATATCACAAGATTGGTTGCGTTGCCTGCCATGCCGCCGAAGATGCGTATCCGACCATCGAGACGCAAGCTTCGCCGCTCGATGCGATTCTCGAGCAGCTTGATCCCGAACAACTGGAAGAACTCGGATTGTCTTCGGCAGCGCGACGGGTTCCGTCGGTACCTCTGGGCGATCTTCGAGAAAAGTATACGAAGGAATCACTGACCCATTTTTTGCTGGCACCAGAAAAAGTGCGTCCCGCCGGCAGAATGCCGAATCTGAAATTGTTGGTGGTCGAAGCCGCAGATCTTGCCGCGTATCTGCTGAGTGAGTCCGAAACGAAAAATGGCGATCGGGGCCGCGAGGAATCGCCGGTTGCATCTTCGAAAGATTTGATAACGCAAGGTCGCGAACACTTTGTGGCCTTCGGTTGCGCGAATTGTCACGATGTGCAAGGGACGACCGCGACCAAGCATTCCGTTCCGATAAGCCAATGGTCAACCGAACCATTGAAGGGCTGCTTGGATGCTGACGACCGGGATTCACCTCGATTTAAGCTGTCACAGCCGCAGGTGCAAGCGATATTGGCCGCCATTGCTGATGGCGATGACCACTCGCCGAACCACGCTGAGTCCGTTGAAGCCATCCTGCTCCGAATGAATTGTTACGCCTGCCATCAGCGCGATGAGATTGGCGGCGTGGGGCGTTACCGGAAGGCGTATTTTGAAACGGTCAATCACGTTGATTTGGGGGATGAAGGACGCTTGCCTCCACCGTTGACGCATATCGGAGCGAAGTTGCACTCGACATGGTTAAGTCAAGTCTTGCAGGGCAAGGCAACCGATCTTCGTCCGCACATGCATATTCGGATGCCGATCTTTCCCGGCTCGGTTGCGAAGTCGCTGGTCCCAACACTTACAAAGGCGGACGAAGCGTCGACGCTCAGCGCCGAGCAGGTGTTTGGAGATACAAAAGGTCTTGCCGATGACGGACGGGATTTGATGGACATCGGCTGCGTGCAGTGCCATCAGTTCAATGGAAACACGCTTCCCGGAATTGTCGGAATTGATCTCAACAACGTTTCCAAACGCATTCGGCCTCAATGGTTTCATGACTTTTTGCTGAACCCAGTCAGCTTGAAGGCACGAACACGGATGCCCACTTTTTTCCCAAAAGGCAAAAGCTCGAACACGGAGATCCTTCACGGAGACGCCGATCGTCAAATCGCCGCGATGTGGGTTTATCTAACGAATATCCAGAAACACGGCTTGCCGACCAAAATCGATGAAGCGAGGTCTCAGGATTTTGAACTGGTCCCCAAAGACCGACCGATCGTGCTTCGAACGTTCATGCCTTTCGCGGGTGAGCATGCAATTGCCGTAGGATTTCCTCAAAAGGTCCATTTCGCGTTCGATGCTCTTCATTGTCGACCCGCAATTTTCTGGCGCGACCGGTTTCTCGATGCTCAAGGAACGTGGTTCATTCGCTTCGCACCGCCAGCGGAACCATTGAGCAAGCCTGTTATCGAGTTGCCTCGGAGCCAGGCGTTTGCGGAACTAAAAGATCTCGACGAACCTTGGCCCGAGGATTCGCAGATCGAGCATGCCTATACGTTTGGCGGTTATCGGCTTGATGTCGATGGCGTGCCCACCATGCTGTATCGCTGGAATGGAATGTCGTTCGAGGACAAACTGGAGGCCACCGACGACAAGACGTTCCGGCGCACAATCACCTGGGCTTTTAAGGGTGACCATGCAAAGACATCGAATATTTGGTTGCTCGCTGCTTCCGGGAAGACCCTAACGCCAACAGATGATGGAGGCTATCTAGACCCTCAAGCATTCAAGGTCTACGTCAGTCCAGAACTTCGGACTTCCGCCAAACTGCGGACTTGGAGCGGACATCAAGAATATCTGATTCCCGTGGACCTAAGCCGCAAAGAGGTCGAACTCGAATATCGCTGGTGACGCAAAATTTCGCAACCTTTATATGTTCAAGTGTTGCATTCTGATACAGATTCGGTTGCGGGCAATTTGAGGTGCAAAAGCGGTTGGCACTCGCTACGATAAACACAAAGGCAGTGAAAGGGAGTTCGGTGGTTGAGTGAAACGGCAAAGAATTGCGGAGAATTTGGGCATCGCGATCCGAGGTGGCGAGCATTTTTTGCGGATCATGCGGGGCGGCAAATTCAAAATTGGGGTCCGAATTCGTCTTTGGCACATATTCTGCTTTGAAGAGCGAATCACGGTAACTAATCTGAGCACTAAGGCTGTTTTGCATCAAAGGATGCTTTCTCTGTTGCGATCGGATCGCCGATGTGCCTTAATACTATTGTGTGCTGTCCCGCCTGCGATGTCCGATGGTGTGGAACATGAGACAACGAGGAATATCAATGATCGTCAAAACTTGCATTTATCCGACTGTCCTGTCTGTTGCCGCAATGGCTTATTGCGCATCTTTTTCGTCGTCGACGAATGCCGCCGAGCGTCAAGATGATGATGCCGCAAATTTCCGGCACGTTGAATTCTTCCAAGCGATCGAAAAGGGAGAGATCGACGTTAAGTTCATTCCACGCGATGCGGCGCGAGCGAATCTGCTGGTTGAGAACAAGACGAAACAGCCTTTGCACATTCATGTTCCAGATGCGTTTGCCGCAGTTCCGATTCAGGCTCAGTTCGGTGGTGGCATGGGCGGAATGGGCATGGGCGGTATGGGAGGCGGCGGCATGGGAGGCATGGGGGGCGGCGGTATGGGTGGCATGGGAATGGGTCAAGGCATGGGAGGCGGCATGGGTGGCATGGGTGGCGGCGGCATGGGAGGCATGGGGGGTGGAATGGGCGGCGGCATGGGAGGCATGGGAGGTGGCTTCATGCGAGTTGCTCCCGAGAAACGGATGAAAGTCGCTCTGAATACCGTCTGCTTGGAACACGGCAAACCCGACCCCACACCGAAGATGGCGTATAAGATCATCCCGATTGAGCAGTTCACGGCCGATCCACAAGTTGTTCAGCTTTGCACGCACCTGGGGTATGGACGCCTTCCACAAAACACGGCTCAAGCGGCTGCTTGGCATTTGATGGACAAGATGAGCTGGGAGGAACTGGCGAAGATTAATCGTGTGGAGTCGGCTTACACCGGCAATATTCCATTCTTCAATCTTCGTGAGCTTCGTTCAGCGATGTTTGCGGTGAACTACATTCGAGAAAACTTGCCAAAGACATCGTCGTCGGAGACGTCCGCATCGACCTCCGTCTCCTCAGCCCAGGAAGTTTACACGTCGACGAATTAGGGCAATCGTCAGATTCGTTGCAATGCGAGACAGAGCCGCAATTCATGCGGCTGAACTTCAGCATTTTCACGACCAAGCACCGATCATATCGTAGAGTTCTTCGTCAGCGCGGCGGTTTCGTTCATAAGACGAATCGTTTTGCCGCCCGTGGTTTGAGGTGATGCCTTCACGTTGAATGAAGCGAATCACCTCATTTATGTCCACGCAGCGTATAAACCGCGTTGACGATTGACGGGGCAGTCAAATGAGGGGCAACCTCTTTCATCCGGCACTTGATGGGGCACATCTATCTTGTCGGAGCTCCGCCACCTCGAGCGCTGTCGAGTGAGTTCGGCTCATTCTTCCGCAGCTTGTTTTTTAAATATGAGTTGGCGTCGAATGGGTCGCTGCATCTTCCGAGAAGGGCATCGCAGTTTACTGCGAATCTTGTGAAGAGACATCTCGCGATCTTTCTTCCCACCGAAACGGTTCAGACCTAAACAGGGTTCGCACGCAATCTCTTGGGGCAGCGTCGAAACCGGGGCAACAGGTTTGAACCGTTTTTTTGTTCTCCCAGCACACTGAATCAAGCTGCCAAAGCAGACAAGGCCACGTGTTCGGGAACCGTGGCCTGGAGAGTTGGCGGATGCCGCTGCGTCGATTCTCGGAAGCAACGTGCTTCGACTGAGAGTCCATTTGACAACCTCAGCCCGCACGTGGTCGCGTGGTCCTACGTACCACGATACGAATCGGCGGCGACTTGCGGCGTTTGTGTGGAGAAGTAATCAAAGACGACTTCAAAGTCGACATACTCCACGTTGTCGATTGACCTTAATCCATCCTTCTTCTCTTCACCGACGGATGCGGTTATTCGACACGTCTGGCCCGGCAAAAGGTCGCCTAGGTCATACGTCGTCGACTTCACGGATTTCAGCCAATCACGAAGGTGATCGTAGTCATAACGTCGCGACGAATCAAACGCTTCATCGGACGTCCGAATCACCAGCTTTCCGTGATGCAGCTTCAAGACGTTCGGATTGGTAATCTCAAACGCAAGCTGATGACGTTCATTCAAGGAGGCTGGCCGAATGCGCAGGACGTTAACCATTCCGACGGATGTCGGCACTTGCGCAAAGAACTCGCGATCCAGATCGAGAACGTGATAGCGATTGTTCCAAAACGGGCGATCGATATTGCCTGGATTGCCCATCAATAAATCGCATTGCGTTTGATTGTAACGACAACGATTCAGAAGGTCTTCATTGGAACTAGCCAACTGATTCAACTGGGCTTGCAAGACATTTCGATTGATCAGTCCGATCGTCGTCGCCGCGATCGCCAAGCAGGCCGCGGATCCTAGGCAGAGCTTCATCCACAACGGAGACGATGCCGTGCTCGTCGATACTGTCTGGTTCGCGGCAACGCCCTCAGCTTCGCATGGGGCGGAACGTTCGGATTTGTCACATTCTTTGGATTCAATTGAAACCACGGAATCGATGTCCGCTGTGTCCGTCGATGCTGACGCGACAGCCTCCTGTGGACTCGATTCAGTTTCTGGTTCGACGTTCGGCTCCGGTTCGTCGGACGGTGTATCTAGAAAATCATCTCCGCCGACAAAGGCCAGGGGCATGTCATCGCCATCCTGGCTGGAAGTCTGCTCGGTGGCTTCGCTTGTTTCGTTTGCGATGGGATCGCTGTTTAGCGGTGCCGATCGGCCCGCCGCCGCGCGTTCCTTATGCTTGGCGTCTAGTAGTGCTTGAATTTCTGCTGCGTTCATTGGTCATTCGGATGTCAATAACTTGAAGGTGGCTCATTTGCAATGTGCGCCTCGAGGGGCTTAACGAAACTATAGGTCAACAATCGCCGCCTGCGACAAAAAATGCAACGTCTCAATTCAGATCCGCACATCGGAACTCGAGATGGAAACGTTTATCGCCAAATTGGTGAAGGGAGCCACTGCCGCAGACGATCCGCGATGCTGGGACTGTTCAATTCGGACGTCGGTGGTCGAGGGTTGGAGTCCGCCGTCTGCAGTCGATCGTTGGAAAGCCCCAATAGATAACGGCCCCAGTAGGAATCCAGCAGTCGTCCGGCGGCCGTCAGATCGCCGTCACGCATCCGCTCAACGGCAACAAAGACCTGACTTTGAAGTTCCTTCCGTTCGGCTTGCGTCAAGAACTGGTCATGAAGCAAGACGTTGTCGATCCAAACGGTGCCGGGGCTTACCAGGTCGAAAGCGATTCGTAGCTCGTCGAGTCCTTCGACCGGCAAATCCGTCACTTCCAGACCGACCGGCATGGCTGACCAATCGGTTGGCAAGCTTTCATTAGCGGACGATGTGATCATGACGCTTCGTCGAATGGAACGATCGCGGTAGCGGCCTTCCAATGCGAGTCGCAACTTGACCAGTGGCGTCTTCGAATCGCGTTTGATTCGCGTTTGAATTGCCAAGCGGCCCGACGTCGGTGCCGGAAATGGATGACTGAGCAACCAAGTCCTCGCCCCTTCGCCATGATTTGTCAACTGAACCGCTTGACTTCCGTCCACGCCCGCGTCCCGAGCGAGCTTGACACTTTCGGCGGGATGCTGTGCCGCAAGCCATCCTGGAATCGAGTCGAGAGAGGATGCCGAACGTTCGAAGTCGCCGTTGGCCAACTCTTGATAACCGCTTGGCTGCCCAAGCGTTCCCACGGTTTGCGACAGCTTCTGCAATTGTCCGGCGAGGTGTTCACGAAGCGCCGGAGCCCCCGGAATTTCGGATGACCATGTCACGATGTCCGCTGAAGGTGAATCGATGCGGAACGCGATCAATTGCCCGGGCAAAAGCGGAATACTTTGCTTTGCATCCGCGCGAGTCGTTGTCGAGCTTGGATGCAAAGGGGTGATGGCCGCGCCGTCGGGATTGCTGAATTCAAGATTCAACTGAATCGCCCAGGGGGCTGGATTCATGGCGTACATGTAAAACGCATTGTTTGATCGAACCCGGCGAACAATCGTCAACTGCGTCGCCTCCGTATCCGAGGCCGCAACGTTCTCGAATCGCGTTTCAGGCAATTGACAATACGTTTGCAGAAAGTCTCGCGTTGAAAGCTCGCCGCCCCGAGGAATGGTCCACCCTCCCACAGCCAACAACATTGCATCGGTCGAAAGCAACGTCCGCGACAAGGCCCGCAGACCATCGTCACTGGATGGTACACCGTGGGAGAACAACCACGCCTGTGTGTTTTCCTCACCCCAAGGGCTTTGTGATTCAAACGTCCTCAGCCGTACATCCGTTGGCGGTCGCATGATCATGGCTCCGCTGGATGGCAAAGACGCGAGTTGGTTGTCCCACAGCGACTCTCGTGCCAGCATCGCGTCGATGCTTTGTCGCGCATGATCAGCGAGTGGTTCGGAGCGATGGAGTCTCAGAGGAATGACACATGCACTGCCGCCGATCGACTCCCAATCGAGCCCGGCTTGAACAGCGGCATGCTGCGAATCGATGGAACCATCCGATGCGTCGGACAACCAGTCGGCCATCAGCAGCACGACTGGCCGCTGGCCGATCGCTGTCGACATCTCGCTGTACAGTCCGGCTAGTCTTCGACCGCGCCACGCGACAAACGCTTTGCGGCCCTCCCCTTCGATCCACTGATGCATCAACCGGCTGTCCTTAGGCGCATTGTCGATCGAGGCGGCAAACGTTTTTAATGTTTGTGAATCGACTCCCCAGTCGACACCCGGCATGGCGGTGAAAGTTTGACCGCCGAGGTGAATCCCCAACCCGTGGAACGACGGATGATGACCGTAGCGGCGATTCAATTCCGCGGCAACACTTGTCATGGCATCCCGCACACGTGGATTCAATGGGTTGTAATAAGGAGCCAGACCATGTTCCGTCTGATGGACGTCGATATAGCGATGCCCCGCCGAATTGATCGGCTCGACACCCTCCGTCGCCTGTCCCGCACGCAACGCGGTTTCAAGTTCGGCGAGCGGGGTCGCGAGTTCAACTGCCGGAATCATCTTCAGACCCGCCCGATCGAACAACCGCAGAAGCAATTCCAAGACATCCTTCTTGCTGGGATCGGCACCGTCGGAAGCAAACATACCCATGTCATAACGTCCCGTCGGGAACATCGACCGCGTCGGATAGAGCGCCGCCCCCTCGCTATTGACGGTAATGATCGCCCCGTTGTAACCCGACCACTTCACATACTCGACGAGTCGTTGCCCCGCCTGCAGGAACGTTTCCCAATCGTCAACGACTTGTTTCGTTTGGGAATCGACATGCTTGCCGCATCCAAACGTATCGGCAAGGACCGGCTTATCCAGATAGAGCGCGGCTAAGCGTTGGGCATTGGACGACGCATCGGTCGACCCTGGAATCGCTTCGAGCGGCAGATTGTCGGGCCCCGCTTCGAGGCTCAGGTCGGCGAACCATGCCGGCTTCGACGAATCGAAATTCGTTAGCACAATCATCGGCTGACGTGTCTTTGGCCAAAAGACGATTCGATGTTCCAACAACTGAGGTGGCGAAGCGATCGGCTGCGGTGATACCGAGACACCACTGTCGATCCCCAGAGGAATGACCTGTCCGTTCGCGTTGGGCTCCATGATACTTATCCCCAGACGCATCGAGCGATCATTGGGATACCGGACCACCATGATATGAGGCTTTCCCGGCTCGCGAATTTGCAGGGGATACGCTTGCCAACCGCGCGGCTTCAGTTCCGCAATTTGACTTTGTTGCCACTGCGTGATCGTCAGGGGATCGCTGCTAATGGGCTGATATCTCGTCGGTACGATCGAACCGATCGAATCGGATACCAGTCTGCCGGGCAACAGTCGATCGGCAACCCAAGTCGGATTCCACCACTGACGCTTGGTCGGTTCGATCTTCGCGAATTCGATGAATGGTCGCGTATCCGATTCGGCAGCCTGTTTTCCGACGACAACCAACTGAACGCGACGTTGAACCGTGGAACCAGCGTCGGCCCACGGAACATCCAGCGTTAAGTAACGCCGTTCGGGTTCCAACCGAACGATCAAATCGTAGGCGGCTTCGCTGTCTGGAAGCGTCATCTCATCAAGATCAACCCGTGCGACCTTGCCATCGGCATCGCTTTCGACCTGCCATTGCTTTTCGAAAAGAACTTTTGTTTCGCGAGCTTGTGTCAACGTCATCGACAGCCGTAGCCGCTGCTCCGCCGGAAGTCCGGTGGCGTTTGGCTGGATCGAAACAGGAACCTTCTCCCCCGGTTCAAAGATCAGCGTTTCACGATCGAAGGACACGCGAAGTTGATCTCCTGGTGAACGATCAATGGAAAATGGAATTCTTCCCCCCGCCAGATCAATGCGTATCGACTCTTTGGCGATCTCTTCGAGCGTAAATTTCGCGAACGGTGACACCGGGGAACTTGCTTTCTCCGAAGCAAGCATCGAGATCCTTACCTGCGAGTTTTCGCTTCCTTCAACGCTGAACTCGACGCCACCGCGCAGCGATGCGGTTCGCGGCTGAACGACGATTTGCTTACGGTCATCCGAAAGATCGAAAGCTCCCGTCGAACCGGGATCTAGCGACAGATTGGCCAGATTCTCAAACCTGCCGTTGTCGATTGTCACTAACAGGCCAACGGGTTCCGGAGTCGGCGAACTCCATTGGGCACGCAGTCGAAGATTCATCGACTCCGGATAAGCAACATTTTGAAACAGGCATGCCAGCAAAGCAAATGCAAGGCAACGCCTCCGACCGACATGAGTCATCCAAGCAACGACAACACAAAGACCGCGTGAGACGCGAGTCGCTGATGTGAGACCAGATTGGACTGGGAGGTGACTCCCCGCAGGACTTCCGTGTCCGTCCATAAATGTTATACCGTGCGTGGTCTGGAATGATGCTTTTGCATTTAAAGAAGCGAATCACCTCATCTCAAAGCCTATCCGGAAATGGGCGTTAAAAGTGAGCCGACGGCGCTAGCCGCGGGTTTACGGCGGTGGAACCTGCGGCTAGCGCCGTCGGCTCACATTACCGGATAGGCTCTCAGCCCGCCAAGCCTGGATACTTCGCTAGGATTCGGTCGATTCGACAACTCAAATTGAAGACGATACGATCGTTCAGCAAGGAATACTAAGCACAGTGACGTGGACGGGTAAAGAGCAGTCGAAGTCACCTCGGCTGGGCGAGCAATAAAAAGGCCGTGCGACTGCAATCGCACGGCCATTCATCGTTATGCCGTGCGTGGTCTGGAATGATGCTTTTGCATTTAAAGAGGTTGACGAAACCTATTCGTCAACCTCTTTCGCTCGACAATGACATGCGTTTTTGGGAGGGTGGACATGCCATCGGAGACAATCGTGGGGATGTATACCGTGCGTGTTCTGGAATGATGCTTTTGCATTTAATGAATGCGAATCACCTCATTTTCGGCCACGCGACGTATAAATTTCCCGGTTCGACAGGATGCTAGCGTTTACTTCGATCCCACCAACTGAGCATTCTTCTTATCGGCGATGATTTCTTCTTGGATATTGCCCGGTACTCGTTGGTACTTGCACAATTCCATCGTAAAGGTCCCCTGCCCTTGCGTCATGCTGCGTAAGTCGGTTGCGTAACCGAACGTTTCGGCCAGCGGAACTTCAGCGCTGATGTAGCTGACGTTGTCGCGAATATCGGTGTTCGTGATCATACCACGACGACTCGTCACGTCACCGACCACGGCACCTTGGAACGATTCAGGGCACTCCAGTTCGACTTGCATGATCGGTTCCAGCAAGACCGGTGATGCCTTCTTGAAATACTCTCGAAAGCATTCACGAGCACATGTATGGAACGATTTTTCCGATGAATCGACATCGTGATACGCACCGTCGTTGAGTGTTACCTTCGTACCGACCACAGGGTATTCGGCAACCGGACCTTTCTGCAAGGAATCGCGGAAGCCCTTTTCGACGGCGGGGATGTATTGTTTCGGAATACGTCCCTGAACAACCTTGTCTTCGAATTCAAAGCTGCCTTCGCTGTCGCTGTCGATCGGTTCGATCGAGCCTTTGATATGCGCGAATTGACCCGAACCACCCGTCTGCTTCTTGAACTTGTGATCAAATTCAACCAGCTTGGTCGGGGCCTCACGGTAACTCACCTTCGGGGCACCGACCGTGACACCGACACCATATTCGCGTCGCATCCGCTCGACATAGACATCCAAGTGCAATTCACCCATGCCGCTAATGAGCACCTCGCCACTCTCTTCGTCCGTTTCAACGCGGAACGTCGGATCTTCCTTGCGGAAGCGTTGCAGCGCCTTGCTCATCTTGTCCGCCTCAGCGCGACTCGTCGGCGTCACTGAAACCTTGATCACAGGCTCGGCAATGAACATCGATTCAAGCGTGCAGAAGTTGCGTTCGGGACCATAGGCATCACCGCTGGCGCAATCGATGCCCATCACCGCGATGATATCACCCGCCGACGCGGAATCGATTTCCTCGCGTTTATTGCTGTGCATCCGCACCAAACGGCTGAAGCGTTCCTTCTTGCCGGTTCGTTGATTCACATAGGAACCTCCCTTCTCACACGATCCTTGATAGATTCGCATGTAGGTTAATTGCCCATATTCATCGTCGACGATCTTGAACGCCATTCCGACGAACGGTTCGTTCGGATCGGGAGTCAAAGGAATCTTCTTCGTTTCGTCCTGCGGATCGATACCGTAAATTTCACGATCCAACGGGCTGGTCAGATAGCGAACGACGGCATCGAGCAACGGTTGAACCCCCTTGTTCTTGAAGGCGCTTCCGACATACACAGGCGTTGCACCGGCATGAACCGCCTTGCGGGCAACCTTGTAGATCAAGTCGTTGCTGATCTCCTCCTCGCTGAGCATCTGTTCCATCATCTCGTCGCTGTACATCGACAACGCTTCGAGCATCGCCATCCGCGTCTCTTCAATCTGATCGGCCATCTCCGCCGGAGGTTCTTCGGTGCGCACGGTTTCACCGTTGTCGCCATCGAAGTAATAGGCCTTGCGCTCGATTAAATCGACCACGCCCTTGAAGTTTTCTTCACGACCGATTGGCAACTGCATCAGAAACGCGTCAGCACCCAATTTGTCTTTCAGTTCGCGCAAGCCGCGAAACGGATCCGCTCCGGTGCGATCCATCTTGTTGATGAACGCAAGTCGGGGAATCTTATAACGCTTCATTTGGCGATCGACGGTGATCGACTGACTTTGAACACCACCAACACTGCACAAAACCAAGATCGCACCATCCAAGACGCGCAACGATCGCTCCACTTCCACAGTGAAGTCGACGTGGCCGGGCGTGTCGATCAAGTTGATTTTGTATTCATCCTTGCCATGCTTCCACGTCAACGAAGTCGCCGCGCTGGTGATCGTGATGCCACGCTCTTTTTCCAGTTCCATGTGGTCCATCGTTGCGCCATCGCCACCACCGCGAACATCTTCGATTTTATGGATTCGGCCAGCATAAAAGAGGATGCGTTCACTGAGGGTGGTCTTACCCGAGTCGATGTGAGCACTAATACCGATATTACGTACTTTTTCCAGATTCATTGATGTCACCTGAACATCCAGTTTCGGTCGCGGCAGTCGCTTGATACACTTTGGCGACGCTCAAACACGAGCGATAGAAAACACAAATCAATTCTTCGGCTTGGTTAGCCCTCGGACTGGCTTTGAATCCGAGGTATCTTTGTGAGATGTTCTCGGTGCTTCAAAATTCCCCCAGATGTGGGAATGGAGGGATCGCAGCTATCAAACCTTCAAAAGCAGCCCCTAAAGGTTGATCCGCTGCCTTTAGCCTTCAGCAACAAGACAACGCTTGCTGCTTTTTTCTAAGTCTATAAATATGACAAAGCACTTGCGAATGCAAAAGGGCAAATATTACCGAATCGATACCATTCACCAAAATTTCCAGAAAATGGCACAGCATTCAATGGTACTGCATTAAAACGGTGGCTGATCTTCGTCGAAATCGTCCAAGTCGATCAGCTCGTCCAATTGCTCTTCAATTTCATCATCGGTCAACCCCGTATCGATAAGCTCCTCAGGCGGGTTGCTGCCATCATCGGGAAACCATCGCACCGTTGGCCGCGGAGGATCGGTTAAGCCGTCTTCACAAATCATTGCCCGCCAAATCGTCCGTCCCGGACCGTCAGCCGTGTCATCATCGTTGATAACGTTGCCTTCTTTTAGCAGGTAAAGGGACGCGTTCCTCAGAAATCCCTCCACTTCAGCCGATTCATATCGATCGGCAACATACGCAGCCTCGATGTCGGGCAGATCGAATTGGCCATTTCCCACCGTATCCATCAGCGACCATTCCGTGGTCGCGCGAAACAGGCGAACGTTTGTCCACATGTCCAATGCAGGCAAATGATGACACCATGCATAATTGAGTCCTTCGCGAAGCCCATCTTCGCTGCGGAGTACTTCGCCACATGGATTGAAGTAGCACAGCGCTTCGGGAAGCTTTAAGAGATTCGAGACGATCTTGGTCAGAAACTCCATTTCGTCCAATGGATCATAGTTTTCAGGCAGCATGCCGGCTCGATCGTCATCGGTGCCGATGACATACGAACTGAGTACACGAAGAAAGCATTGATGCTTTGCGACCGTTTCCGCACAACCTTCCCAAGCCCACGCCTGCTCGACAGCCCGTTCCAAGCAGCCGGGAAACGTTAATGGGCCGAACTGCCCCAGCGACCAGGCAACAAAGACATCGGCTTGATCCTGTGGATCACCCATCTCATCGGGCCAGAGTGATTCCACTTGACTGACAATCACCCGACCGAGAACTTCAGACCGGTAGTCAAGCACCAAGGAGGGACGGTCAATGAGTTCATCATCCCCGGCATCGGCATGGCGCACAACATCGAAGTCGCCCAGCACTTCGGCGATACGATCAAGCGACACAGGTTCGCTTAACAGCACGCACAACCCTTGCGAAAAAAAACCTTTCGGCATTGCGTTTCCTAAAGCGACAAGCAGTCCGAGTTGACCTTCGCTTGCTTCCCGCCAAGCTCATTCCAGTTAAAACAATGGCGTAAGTCCTAGCTCATCTACGGCGATCCTTTGTAACGGAAATTCGCGCGATTGGCGACAGGGTCACCGATGCATCTCCCGTTGTCTTGATGCATAATGAACTACCTTCACGCCACACACAACCTCTAGGAAACTTCGAATGATGAATCGTCTGCTTCCCGCCACGGCGCTCTTTGCCGCAATGCTTTCACCCGCCATCGCTCAGAACCCGCCAACACATGCCGATGTACCGTACGGCGAGCATCCATTGCAGAGGATCGATTTTTGGCAAGCCGAAGGGGACGGACCTCGACCGTTATTGGTACACATCCACGGTGGCGGATGGACCGGTGGCGACAAAAAACAAAATTTCAAGACCGTCGAACCTTATCTCAAGCAAGGAATCTCGTACGCCTCGATCAACTATCGCCTGACCGGCGAAGTCCCTTTGCCCGCACCGGTGCATGATGCGGCCCGTGCGATTCAATTCATCCGCAGCAAAGCCGAAGCATGGAACATTAAGAAGGATCGGATCGCATTGATGGGCGGCAGTGCGGGAGCATGCACTTCGATGTGGCTGCTCTGCCATGACGACATGGCCGATCCCCAGGCATCCGATCCAATTGCTCGCGAGTCGACGCGGGTCTCCGCCGCTGTCGCGGGCTCCGGCCAAACATCGATCGACCCGAAAGTTATTGAACCTTGGCTCGGTCCCGCGGTTCTTGACCACCGAATGATCAACATGGCCGTCGGCGAATCGACGATGCAAGCCGCACTGGCCAACTACGATAAACACCGCGATCTTTATGTTGAGTTCTCTCCGTACAACCATGTCAGCGCGGACGATCCGCCGTTGTACATGACCTATCCCGCCGACATGACATTGCCATCGAAAAATGCTGGCCATGGCATCCATCATGCCGTCTACGGCGTCAAGATGAAGGAGAAATGCGACGCGGTCGGCCAGGAATGTCATCTGGTCATTCCCGGTCACTCAAAGTCCGAGTATTCCAGCGCGCAAGCTTTTTTGATGTCGAAATTGCTTGACTGACAACCGATCCTTTCCCAACGTTTTACGAAACGAAGACTGACGTGACGCATCTGCATCGTATTGAGCGAACGCCCTCATCCACCTCTTCCTCCGCGCCCGCGCGACGCACGCGTCCGTGTGCCTTTTTGGGGATCGCTCTGGCAAGCATTGTTTTACTGTTGGCCAATGTTTCGATCTCGCAAGAGCTTCAACGCCCCAATATCGTCTTTGCGTTTGCCGACGATTGGGGGCGTTACGCATCCGCATACGCGGCTCTTCGGCCGGGTGGCCCAAGCGACCTGATCGACACGCCCAATTTTGATGCGGTTGCGAAGCAAGGCGTTCTTTTCACCAACGCCTTCGTCAATGCGCCATCTTGCACTCCGTGTCGCAGTTCTCTGCTGTCCGGACAATATTTCTGGCGTACCGGTCGCGGTGCGATTTTGCAAGGTGCGCATTGGGATACATCGATACCGTCGTACCCGATGTTGCTGCGCGATGCGGGATATCACATCGGACATACATACAAGGTCTGGAGTCCGGGCGAAAATCCCAACGCCCCGTATGGTGGCAAGCAATACGCTTACAATCGCGCCGGTGCAAAGTTCAATGGATTCTCGCAACGCGTCAGTCAAGCCAACGACATCGATCAGGCAAAGGCCGAACTTTTGGACGAAGTTCGCATGAACTTCAAGCAGTTCCTGTCCGCTTCTCAGCCCGGCAAACCTTTTTGTTATTGGTTCGGTCCGACGAATTGTCATCGCAAATGGATCGAAGGATCAGGGCGCCGATTGTGGGAGCTAAACCCGGACGATTTGAAAGGCAAACTGCCCAAGTTTCTGCCCGATGTACCCGTCGTGCGCCAGGACTTTTGTGATTATCTGGGTGAAGTGATGGCTTTCGACGCCAGCCTGGGCATCTTGATTGAAGAATTGAAGCAGAGCGGGGAGTGGGAAAACACGTTGTTCGTTATCAGTGGCGATCATGGTGCGCCAGGCTTCCCAAACGGAAAGTGCAATCTGTATGACTTCGGCACCCACGTGTCGCTTGCCATTTCCTGGCCCGCGAAAATTCCAGGCGATCGCGTCGTTGACGATTTCGTTTCGCTGCCCGATCTGGCCGCCACATTCGTCGACGCGGCTGGCTTACCGATCCCGAAAGAAATGACCGCCAACAGCCTGCTTTCCATTCTTTGCGGCAACCGATCGGGCATCGTCGATTCCCAACGGGACAGTGTTCTGCTAGGTCGCGAGCGACATGTCGCCGCGGCCCGTGACGACAACATGCCGTATCCCCAACGAGCGATCCGCACGAAGGACTATCTCTACATTCGCAACTTCAAGCCCGACCGATGGCCCATGGGAACGGGTCCGGGGATGGGCCAGCCAAACGGAGAAATGCCCAGCTACGAATTGCTTCGTGAACAAACCGTCTCGGCATTCGGTGACCTTGACGCCAGTCCGACAAAGGCGTGGATCATCACCCATCGACATCGAAGCGATATCGCAAAATACTTCGATATCGCGTTTGCTCGTCGGCCCGCGGAAGAACTTTATGTGTTGGCCAACGATCCCGATCAGATCAACAACCGAGCGAACGATCCCGCATTGGCGGACGTCAAAGCCGAGCTATCACATCGGCTAATCATGCGTCTGACCCAGACAGGCGACCCACGAGTCATTGAACCGACGGATACCTATGACAAGCCGCCATTCGCGGGGCCAACCGAATAGTCATCCGCACGATGCGATTCGCACTGCGTCGAGCCTTCGCGATCAATGGGTTCGGCGATTACTCCGACTCCAACTTTGTTGCGTCGAAGCCGACTTCTTCGAGTTTCGTTAAGGCGCTTTGCAGATTGAAGGCATTCGTGTAGGTCACGTAAACCGTTTTGTTGTCCAACTCCGTTTCGCTCTTCTGTTTTGCAAGTTCGACTTCCTTGACACCATCGACCTGTTCCAAAGCATCTTTAACCGTGGGATAGCAACCAAACGCACAATGCATGCCCGGAACACTTAACGCAACACGATGGACTTCCGCGTTCGAATCCGTTTCCTCCGAAACGGTATCGCTCGACGGGAGGCTGCTGCTCGCAGCCGCTGTTTCCGAAGGAATCCCCGCGGTTTGGGTTGGCTTACCCATGATGTAAACGATTCCCGCCGCTATCAAAATCGCCACGACATAAACCATATAACGCATAGATGACCTCCTAAGGGTGAATGCCTCCACGGCATCGATTGAGTTTTCGTATCAGACGGTGATCTCTTCCAAACATTCTAGAGCGAAGGTGCCCGGAAACCAAGTGTGACCTGGATGGATGCTTCTGCACGATTCGAGGCGAATCATCTCATCCCCGCCCTGGTGCAACGCTCGTTGTTGATCAATTTCTGAAGAGTTGCGCGTTTGATTTCGTCTAGAGCAAATGACTTCCAGTGGAGCTTGCGAGGTCGTCGCTCCAGGATTACCGCAACCATTCGTCGAGGTGCTGGGCAACGAAAGCATCGTCGTTCAATTCCGGATACGCCTTATAGACCCGATCTATCTGTTCGGCTTGGCCCGGGCTAAGTCCTTCGTTGGGATCAAGACAATAAATATTCTCGAATAACCCTTGCCGCCGCAAGACTTCATGCAGACCAGCGATGCAGCCACGAAAACCATTTATCGCATCAAAGAACGCGGCATTGCAATCGGTGACGGCGACATTGTGTCGCAGCCACTCCGTCGATGCGGCTTCCTGTTGGCACCGCCGCAGAAGCACAGCCGCTTTCTGTGTCCAAACCGACCAATGTCCCAGCAGCCCTCCGACAAAGCGGATCGTGCGGTTGTTCAGAGTATAGGGAGTTATTAAATCGGCAATGATGTTATCGTCGTTTCCGGTATACATGGCGATGTCGTCGCGCTGCGATTGGGCAACGGCATGCATCACGTCCAAAGTGTGATAGCGATTAAAAGGGGCGACTTTGATCGCAACGACGGCTTCGATTTCAACAAAACGCCGCCAGAAGGAGAATGGCAGTACACGTCCACCGACCGCAGGTTGAAGATAGAAACCGAACAACGGCATCACTTCGCCAACAGCCCGGGCATGCTGAATTAAGTCATCCTCGCTAGCGTTGGGCATTGCCGACATGCTCAGCAAAGCGGCATCATATCCCAGGTCGTATAACAATTCGGCTTCAGAGACGGCTTGCCGCGTGTTGCCGCAGACCCCGCCGATGCGAACCGGATCACATTCGTTCCGCCGCATTTCCTCCACTGCAAGGCTCAATACCGGCTCGAATAGTCCGATTCCAGGATCGCGAATTGCAAACTGCGTGGTGTGAACACCGATCGCCATTCCGCCAGCGCCGGCAGCCATATAATAACGCGTCAACGCGCGTTGCCGCCGCACATCCAAGCGGCGATTTGCATCCAGAGCCAACGGATGCGCGGGGATGCAAAGCCCCGTGCGCAGTCGCGACAATCGTTCCTTGCTCGGCATCAGTCCACCGACACGACCGGCAATTGCGATTCGGACCGTCGGGCGTCGGATTGCTCTTCGCCCGGGTCAATCCACTTGTCGACGGAGAAGTCCTGCCGACGATATGCCCCAAAGTCGCTGAAGCAGTACTTCTTTGCCAGTCGGTAAATAAGATTTCGTTCGGGAATCTCGTTCCCCGGCACATACTGGCTTCGTCGCGGTTGCATGTTTTGCAATTCCTGGATCGCGGTTCCCCGCGCCGTCGTATCGCGGGCACCATGTTTCTCCGCCAGTTCAACCAGCAGATCGGGGCGTTCCAAGACGACGCATCCACGCGTATTGCGGGCCGTCAGTTCACGAAAATCCTTCAAGAACTGCGACTCATTGAACTTATCCTTCAGCGGACGATCATCGTGAATCGTCTCGGTGGCCAACTGAATGATGGGACAAGGTTCAATATCCCCCCAAGGCCCGATGTGATGCGTAAATCCCGTGACGGCGGGGCACAGCGCGTTCCCCGCGCCATCGTGGTACGCGTCGACAACAACGATCGGCTTGGTCGCGCGCGTGTCGACAACGAATTGACGCACGCGACGCTGTTGTTCGCTGGTCAGCGACAAATCGGGATTGGCGTCGGGGCCGCATGGTCGATAGACGTGAAACCAACAGTACATCACTCCCATCTCGATCAGCCGATCGACCCAGGCGTCGTTCACCAAGTCGTCGATGTTCGTTTGACAAACGCTTGTGCAAACGCCAACCATCAATTTGTTTCGCAAGGCGGCCTGAATTCCCTGCATCGTCTGATTGTAAACGCCTTCCCGCCCTCGTCGTTGGTCGCTGATGATCTCGCTTCCTTCCACACTGATCAATGGCGTTACGTTCCCCAACCGATACAGTTCGGACGCCACTTCATCGTTGATGAAATGTCCGTTGGTAAAGACCTGAAAGTACGCATCGGGATGGGCCTTAAAGATCTCCAACAAGTCTTTATGCATGAACGGTTCGCCACCCAGGATTCCAAAAAAGGAATTTCCCATCGCCTTGGCCTGACGGATGGTGTTGTTGGCCGCATCGACTTCGATACGACTCTGCTTGGCGGCGACATCCACCCAACATCCTTGACAACGAAGGTTGCAACTGTTGATGACCGACATGTAAAGAAAGGGTGGGAAGAATTCTCCACGCTTCAGCCTTCGCTTGTGACGATGAACACTTCGCAGCCCTTTGATGCCCATCAGCCAAAACAGCTTCCAAAGCAGACGCTTATCCGTTTCCCAAGCCAATCGCTTGGCCATTCGCAAATACATGTTCAGTGCTTCGTGTCGAAAGGTGCAAACACTTGATGAATCGAGACGGAAACGAACATGCCGAGGCATCCCCGACAGGTTCGCTCCGACTTCAACTATAACCGCGATCAGGATTGGGGAACACCATCAAATCACCTGATGTCATGCCGTGCGTGGTCCGAAATGATGTCTTCGCGTTAAATGAAGCGAATCACCTTCTTCTGACCACGCGA
>JAWKTL010000017.1:0-121339 GCA_041399105.1 Pirellulaceae bacterium
TGGTGTAGCCGTTGGAATCGGCATAGCGAGCTTGATCGAGCCAATGCCGCCCCCACCGTTCACCGTAATGTTCCGATTGCAGCAACGATTCAATCAAGCGATCCGTTGCCTCTGGAGATGTGTCGTTGACGTAATCTTCAACAATGTCGATCGACGGCAGCAGACCAACCAAGTCGAGATACAAGCGTCGAATGAGCGTTCGCCGATCCGCCGGAGCCGAAGGGGAGAGTCCTTGCTTTTCCAGCCGACTCAATATGAATCGGTCGATCGGATTGCGACACCAGGAAGCATCGTTGACCGAAGGAGGATTCACCGCTTCGATCGGCTCAAAAGCCCAGTGGCTTTGATAAGCCGCTCCCTCCGATATCCAATCTTTGAGCCGTTCCTTTTCCTCGGCGGACAACTGCTTTCCCGACGATGGCGGAGGCATCACCAAATCCGGATCGTCGGTTAGAATCCTTTCGACAACCAAAGAACTCTGAGGATCACCCGGAGTGATCGCCCCAAAATCGACAGCCGCTTGCCGGACATCGAGCCTCAGTCCGGCTTCTCGAGTTTCTTCGTCCGGCCCGTGACACGCAAAGCACTTGTCCGACAAGAGCGATCGAATATGAGCATTGTAGGATAGCCTTGCTTCATCGGCTTGAACGGTTGTCCGCAACGCAAGCGTGATAAACGCGGCAAATGGGAACAACAAGACGACCCAAGAAGGTCTGAAGGCGTGTCGTCGCTGAAGAGTTACGTACATGGGTTGGCTTAGCTGAAGGCGGGAAGTTGATTGGATCAACCACTATCATACACCGGTCGCTTCGGCTTGCGGAAGACTTAGAGCCGCTTCGCCAATCAAAGCAGCGAGCATGACGACAAGGAAAATTCGCCAAACTTCACTCGTCAGTCCGCTGTCGCTGCCCGCCATGTCATCGACTCGGGTGAATTCGATGCCACTGAGCGTCTGCTTCAACGTTTCGTCATCCATGATTGCGGTGCTGTCCTCGTTTTCCGGACGGTTGATCGCAATTAAGTAATCTCCGGTATCGTAGGCACCCGAGATGACGCCTCGCTGTGAAATCAGGGTTTGCGAGGAAACCGCATCCAGCGGCTTCCACCCCTCAACGCCCGACAGGCCAATTCCGCAATCAAGGTTTCTCGCTTGTCCAAGCGCGGACACACCGCGATCGAGCGCGCGTTGAAGCATCACATAAAAGACAATCCCATTCTCGATCAGGTTGCTGTGATCGGGCAGAGGCAAGGTGCTGCAGAAATAGACGGCCCCGCTATCGGTCGGCAAACGCACGAGTAAAGGATCGCCTCCTTCCAGTTGTGCTAGGACAATTCCTCTAGATCGCGATCCCGGCTCGGAGCCTTGGGCCACCGCGTTGCCCTCCACCGAACGCGACTCCGATTCGTCATTCCGGGAGACTGAATTGATGTTTCCGAGTCCCCCATCGGGCTCCGTCCGCGAAGCATTCAACTTTCTGAAACGATATGTATTTAAGTCGCCTACGGGGAGCGGACTGCCGTCACGCGTGTTGGACAACAGATCGCTATCGGTGCGCCAGCGACCGATCGATGTCGGTTTGTCCCCCGCGATCCAATTTCCCCATGATGTTCCGAAAATCGATGCGGACGAAACGTTGGCCACCGACGGCGGGAAGAAGATGACCGTTTTTCCCGACGCGACGAAATTATTGAGCTGCTGAGCCGCGATTCCTTCGGGAAGTTCCGCTTGCCAAACAATCAAAGCCGTCTGCTCCCAATCGATTGAGAGCGCGGCCGAAGGGCTAAGAACGGTCACATCGGTTTCCAAATCGCGCTGTAGCGGAGTTTCCGTTGCCAATCGCATGGAGCGGTGTACATTCGCGTCATCCGAAACGATCGTCGTTGTTCGCACCGTCGGCTGGGCGTAGACGAAACAGAAACTGTTGTCCATGATGTTCTCGTCATTGGGCAACTCCACGCGACCGTAACCTTGCTGAGAAAGTCGGTCGATCGGAATCGTATGTCCATTGCGAACGTACTGGCTCCCGGTCAGTTCGACTTGCAAGGTGGAGCGTGCTCCGTCGATGACGAAACTGATTGGAAACGACTTCGGTTCCTCGGAAGTTGACTGACGATCGACCCGCAGATCCATCACCAGTTCCGCTTCGCCGACCGTCTGACGACGATAGACGTTGCTGATACGTAACGACAGATTGTCCCTAGCTGGCTGAGAATAATTCAATAAGAACAGTCGGCAACCTTCTCGCTGGCTGAGCGTTCTTCGCGCCGACTGCCACGCTCCCGATTCGGGTCGCCAATTGGAACTTTGTAAATCGCTGACGACCCAGATATCGGTGCGACCGGTCTGATGATCAATGATGTAACGGCAAGCAGCATCAGTCAAGCTGGGCAAATCGGCTTGCGTTTGTGTGGCGGCGGTACGGGTGATATCCAGCAAGGCATCGACGTTCGTGATGTGCAATGGTCGCGCATCGTGACTCTCGGGTGATGCACTATCGAGCAACAGAATTTTGGTTGCTTGCTGATTCGACCGCAGCAAGTTCGCTAGCTTCAGCAATCCCGCTTCGCGTTTGGAACGTCCCGTTGTCGGATCGACTTGTTCCATACTGGCCGATCGATCGAGCAAGATGATCGTTGTTTCGGGGGCTCCGCCGACGGTTGTCGCGAGCCAGCCACCCGCCATCGGTCGACTAATCGCGAAGATCAACCCAGCGATTGCGGCCATTCGCATCAGCATGATCAGCCAATATCGCAGCTTGGCGATCCCGCGAACCATGCGTTGGGCCTGCAACAGAAACATCGTTGCCGCCCAGGGCAAGGTTCGATGCCGATTCTGATTGATCAGATGGATGACGATCGGAAGTGCGACAAGTGGAAGAGCCCAAAGAAACAGCGGTTGCAGAAAAAGCTGTTGGAGGCCGTTCATTTAGGTTCCGATTTTCCGATGAATTCCAGTTGGCAATCGTCCAAGGCCGCGGAAGCTCCCTGATTCATGAATCGCACCGCGACGATCAGTCGCTTCTGGCCATCGCGTTGAACCACGGTCCCTTCAAAACCGGCGAACGGTCCGCTTTTGACTCGGACTAGATCGCCGGGAACCAAGCGTTCCTCGGGTGCCAGCGGCGCGCCAATTTGAATGAGGTCGCGAATCTGCCGCAGGTCGGTTACCAATTGTGATCGATCGACGACCTCGATGCAACGCGATACGCATCCCGTCGAGACGGCGTCATAGCGAGACTGGCCGGTTCCGCGAACGAAGACATAGTTCGCAAACAGGGGAAGGTATGCCTGCCGGATACGACCAGCGGGGCTCTTGTATCGTCGAGGAATCACCGGCGAATAGTAACTGATCTGTTGCTCACGCAACATTCGCATCAGCTTCTTTTCCTGGCGTGATCGCGTGTACAGTGCCCACCACTGCGTTTCGTCGTCATCGGGCATTTCTAAGACGGTTTCCGGAAAGATATCCGGCTCTTCACCAAGCAATGGCATTGCACTCGTTCCGTTGATGATCCTGTTGCGCGCCTCGTCATCGAGAACATTGCAAGAACCTTGCGGCGGGCTGTTCCGTCACCGCTGCAGGTCGCCTCGGATTATAGACGTCGATGCGCGAATCGATCAAGGACAACGCAACCCTGAATCCCTGCGGGGTTGCACAGTCAGGAATGCCTGTATTTGCCAAGCATCATCAATCGAAATGGAACCTTAAACCGAGACGTTGCCGACCGTTTCAATCATCGTCTTGGGCATAAAACGCTTGAGCGGTCGGCCTTCGGGAACATTCGTCCCGCTTCGCTGCATCGTCGCCGGGAAGCGTTCGGTTGTCCCTTCCTTCGGCTGAATCTTTAATCGAGTGGGACCGCAGACTCGAATTTGCCCGGCGTGGGAACCCGCTGGACCATGATCGCTGGTTGCCGATTGTGCGATCGATTTCGACGCCGACGAAGTGGCTGACTTTGACGACGGAGCTTTGCAATCGTCTTGCATTGGCTTGTCGGCTTTCTTCGGTTCTTCAGCGAAGAATTGCAATTCGCCACGCACAACGCGAGTTTCCCGAGGGGCTTCGATCCCTAAACGAATCGCGTTCCCTTTCACCTGCAGTACGGTTACAACAATGTCATCGCCCAATCGAATCTGTTGCTTGGCTTTGCGTGTCAGAACCAACATGGCATTCTCCTTTGCCTGATAGATAGATCGTTTGTCATTCACTCCGTTGAATCGCCCCAGCGATTCAGAATTTTCAAATCGCATTGCGACTTGCAACCGGCGGTTTTGTACTCCGGTTGTGTTGCAAGGGTATTGCACGATGCGTGCCAAAAGCGTCGGGATGGAGCTGGAATTTTTCGGTCACCGCTTTTTTCAATGTTCTTCCACATCCAGCATCGCGGCGGAGTTTGCTATCGCTGGTCACCCTTTGGAGCTTCTTACAAACGGTTGCAATTTTGGGAGACATGCGACTGTAGATCGTTCACATGGTAACGGTCGTGGCGGTTGCAACATCCCAATTTGTTAACGGTTAACGATTGCTTCAAACGAAGTACCTGAAGCTTTGACCAGTCGATGCGAATAACGTATATCAATGATGAACGAGTTCGATGTTATACCTTGCGTGGTCCGAAATGATGCCTTCGCGTTAGCGTTAAATGAAGCGAATCACCTCATTTCTGCCCACGCGACGTCTATCTTGTACAAACGTTTTCCGTTGATCTTGCGACGTGGTCGCTCTAAGTACTTCAGCATGAGAACGGTACGATTGCAATTGATGCGGTCGTGCACGCAATGTCTCCGCAGCCTTGATGAATCCGCATGTCTCGCTCGTCGCGAAACCGAAAGCCGAAAGCTAGCTTAAGCGATCGTTGCAGCGATCTGCGGAGCGAATTTCGTCGGATTGCCGATCAGCATCGCGAGTCGATTCGACCTTTGCAACAAACATTTGTCGGCGCGGCGACCGATCTGGTCGATTATCTCGACGCCCATTTGCTTGAACTGCTGGAGACGGAAAACCATTTGCAAGCGAAGTCGGTGACATTCGCCGACCAGTCGGCTGAGATCGAACAGCAGAGACTGGAAATGCAACGGACGATTGCCCAGTCCGAAGAAGCCCAGCGTCAACTCGCCCAAAAGCAGCAGGCCTTCACTGAGTTGATGGAGTCATCTCATCTGCAATTAAGTGCGCTGCTTCACGCCTCCACCGAAGCTCGGCCTATTATACGTCGCGTGGCCGAAAATGAAGTGATTCGCTTCATTAAAAGCAAAAGCATCATTTCAGATCACGCACGGTATAACGATTGGCCGATTGCCGACTCGGATCGAACCGACACGGCGGTTGCCGACGAGGGTGACGATATCGATCAACTTTGTTCGCTCGGCGACCAGTCACAGGCGCTCGATGACGCGATTGCCCGCGAAACTGAGTTAACGCGACAATTGCGGGAATGCGAACAGGAACGAGACCAATTGCGGCAAGCGTTGGACGAACTGTCCGATGCGGATGATCGGATTACCGAACTGGAGCTTCAAAACCGAGATCTCGCTCAGAAACTGGCGACACGTCAAATCCATCCGACATCCGGTTCCAGCGGATTCGGATTCGAGAGCATGACATGGGAACAGCGCAAAGCGGCAATCATGCAACAGTTGGCCGCCGAAGACGCCGACGAGGCGACGGAAGAATCGGAAGCTCGACGCGTTGAAATCGACGACCTTCTGCAGCGAACCGATCGCGAGTTGGCGCGTCGCGATGCTGAGATCGAGGAACTGCGCCGACTGCTTGAAGAACAAAGTCGAGCGACCGGCGACGTCGCCATCGGTGGGGCTGCGATCTTGCAAATGCTTGATCAAGACGAATTGATCGTGGAGGAAAGGGCTCGTCTGCAACGCATTCAAGAGGAATGGGAAGAGAAGCTTCGGCAAGCGGAAATCGATGTTTCGCTCGAACGCGCTAAGCTTGCTCGTGAACGCATGGAACTGGAACATCGCTTGGCCGAACTCCAGGAGCAGGCCGCGATGGACGAAGAGACATCGGAACACAACCGCGAAACGAAAGGCCGCAAGTGGCTATCGCGGCTGGGGCTCTCCGACGAGGCGTAATATCGGTCCAGTATCGAAGCTCGCCTAAGCTTCCAACTTGCGATTAACGATCTTCCGGTATTGAATCGGTAACGTCGATTCTCAATTGATGCGATGGTGGCTGGTTGCTCAAGATCATCGTGTGCTTGTGAAGGCTCATCGATTCCACTGACAGTCCCGCTGCGGAAGCATCCTCAGCGGACGGCCTCTGCCGAATCGCGGATTGGATGGCTCGCTTTTCGTGAACCCCCGGCCCGTCGATTCTGATGCGAAATTCTTTCACACGCAGTTGTCCAATTTTCACGCGGTCGGTTTGGATTGAAACCGCAAGGTCGGCATCCTGTGGGTCGAGGAAATTCATCGGTTCGCTGGCCCATGAATCGTGCCACGGCGGCTTCAATTGATCGCGGGGCTTGCGAATGACGAATTGATACGGGGCGTTAGTGGGAATCCGCGTCATTTCAAACCGGCCATCTTTGTCGGTCCTAACCTGAGATATCACGGAACTCCCCGGCGGCAACTGGTCTCCCGTGAGTGAGACGGAATAATCGGCCAGCGGTTTGTCATCCGCATCGATCAGAACGCCACTTGCCTTTGCCGCGGGGAGCATGATGAAATCGATTTTGCGCGGCCGTTCTGGAAGAACAACTTGGCTTTGCCGCACGTTCCATTTAGCAAGGTCTTCGTCGGAGATCGGGAGCAGGCTTCCGACGCCATCGCCATGGCGACTGAAGTTTTGCTCGAAGTACCCGTTCAAGGACGCGGTCACCTGCGCGACCTGAGTGTGCGGGTGGGGTGTGTCATCGTCGATGGGACCGAATCTGAGCCCCAAGCCAAAACGAAGATCGTAACGTCCGTCGGCGTCCGTCTTGGTTGTGCCACCACCAAGGAGCGTTCCGACACCAGTTGCCGCCCGAATCGTTACCCCTTCAAGCGGCTCTCCTTCGCCATCAACGACGCGACCGTATGCTCGCCATGGAAGCGACGTGGATTCTGTTGCTTGGGCGTCATTCGATGACGGCTTCGCTGTTTCGTCAGCGTTCACCCCATCCGATTCGCTCGCATTGACTTGAAACTTGGCGGGGCTTGTTTCCAGCGTAAGCGTTGCGTTGGGATTCGACGCATGGCGAACGTTGACGAATACCTCCAGCGTATACTCGCCTGTCGGGAGTTGATAAGTATACGGCGGGACAACCTCCGCCTCGGGCGGTTTTGCGGCGACTTTGAATTGCAGCCGCGGAACATTCGCATCGATCAATGCCTCATCCGTTTGCTCTTGAAATTCACTCGGCTTTCCCGTGATTCTCTTGATTTCGCCCGGCTCAAGCCGCGTAACAAGAATCCGCTGTGGTTCAAACCCGGTAAAGAAGACTTGATTCCTTCGCATGTGCTTGCCTTCCACATTGCGAATGGTGAATCCCCAACCGTCCATGCTGTGCGGTAGTGTCAGTTCGCACTGCATTTCCGATACGATATGTTTTGATGAATATATCTCGCGGATGCTATCCGTCATGTTGAAAGCCGGATGTTGTTGCGTCTTCAGGCTTCTCCCAGGGCGACTCCCGCTCTAAACCGCCAACCGCTTTGCCCCAGACAACTGTTTCAAGACGCCAAATCGCAATCGCCTCTTCACGATCGGATTCGGCTGACAGCCAGACGATCTCCCTTCGGCGAGAATTCGGCAGCAGCTGCTTCGATCGGCAACATGGCAATCTGGTTGCCCGTCTTCACGTCCTAGACGAACACTGCCGATTCTCGATGTGAACTCCGTAACGTGTCAACAGGCGGTCATCCGGCGAAACAAACGTCGGCGAATTGAACGGCGAGAACCAAAGGAAATGGCGTTGGACCGATTCTGAACGCGTCCCTGTCCCGGTATCGATCAACTTGATACCATCGAGATCGCCGATCACGGCGTTCGACGATCATGTGAGAATTGCATGCCGAGAACTTGGTCCTCGTTGAACCTGGAATCTTCTCGGGGAACGGCGCACTTCCGGGCGGATTGCTGTTGGCGAATTGCAGAACCTGGTCTCCAGAATCGAGATCCCAAATGCCGACGCCTCCTTTCGCGGGCCAGGCGGCCAGACGCTTGCCATCTTCCGACATCGCCATTGAACGAATATCGCCAGTCGCTTCGGAGGTGATCGCCCGAACTTCGTTGCGGTCTTTGTCCCAAACATAAAGCAGCCCATCATGCAACAGTCCCAAACGATTCGTGATCCCGGCGCACGCAATTCGATCTCCGTTTTTGGAGGTGGCGATACTGTGCAACGTCAGTTCGCCGAAGCCTCGCCAATTGGAATCAAGTCGTCGCAGCAACTTGCCGGTTGATGCGTCCCAGACGCCCAACTGATCTCCCATGCTTCCAATGATGCGCTGCGAATCGTGAGTGAACACCATGGAATCGATATAACGAATCCAAGCATCCTCCCATTGCAGCGGGACTTCGCTGCTCATCTTTTTCGTTGAGAAGTCCCATTGTCTTACCCGCGGATAGTGACCTTGCCTTGCCTTCCCTTCACCGTAGGCGATGCTGCGCAGCGAGGATTCGTCGACAAAGCGAAGACTGTAAACATTCTTTGATTCGGGCAGCATTCGATCTGGTGATACTGAGGCTTGGTCCTGAACCCTGATCGGGACCTTCTCAACGTTCATTTTCACGGCCGTTTTTTGTTTGGCTCGCAGGGAGATGTGTTGAAAAGTGATGCGGTAGCGGATCGGACGGAGTCGGTACTCGAAATGATCGATGTCAGCGACCGAATTTTGGAATGCATCCGCGTTGCGTGTGATCCCTTTTTCGTCGTCCCACAGCGTCGCACCATCGCGACGCCGACGCTCGCCATCCTTCGTCACAGCAACGATTTCCATCCGAGCCACATCTTCAATGTTGCGATCATGTCCCCAGCGAACGAGGAACTGTCGCTATGCCGTTGAATATCACGGGAACGGAAAACGAATAGGGCACGTTGAAAGTGCGATGGTTTCGGAAATTCCGCAGCTTGTGCTTCAAGATCCACACTCCGCCAAGGGCCCCATTCGTCGTCCGGAATCCCAACCGTAATACTCGCTGTAAGTGCGTTGTTACCTGGAACAAGAATGATGCTGGCGGTGCCATCCTCATTCGGATTCCATGCCGTATCCAGGCCGTCACCGGAATATGTCGGTGTTTGCGTTTCCTTCAAACCCTTGAATTGAAAGAAAAGGTCATAGCCTTCGAGCTGACGCGTTCGCGAATTTCCAGGAACGACCGGCAAAGAAAGTGATTCGTCGACCGGGATTCCATCGGGTCTCCAAGCTCTCCTTACATCTTCCGTGTGATGAGGCTTTACCGCAATTAGTTCGACTGTCAGGTCCCGCTCGAGTTCGATGACATATCCTGCATTCTTGTCGTTATCGTCGTCTTCGGGCGTTGCCGCCTGCGTCATCGCCACGCCGGTCATGCCAATCACGAGTGAAACCAGCAGGCCAACAATAAGGATCGAAGTCGAACGGTTTGAAGTGGGAGGTTCAATTGGCTTATCCAACAGTCGGCGAACGCGAGCAAGCAAGCTACCGCCGCTGGCCCCCAGGGCGGGCTTCAAACTTTGGCCGCGCAGCTCTTCGACGGCAAGCAGTGCTCGACCGATCGCTACTCGACTTTGTATCGCCATGGCGGCTAGGTCGTCACAGCAATTCTCACGCTCTTCGCGGATGCGACGCGATAGCCACCAAACCATCGGATGATAAAAGAACAATGACTCGATCATGGATTGAACCAAGTTGATCAGGTAATCAAACCGGCGGACATGCGCTAGTTCGTGAGCAAAGATTGCTTCGATAAGCTCCGGCGACACACCACTGGCAAAGCTGGTTGGTATGACGATCGTGCTTCGCAAGACACCAACGACCACCGGCGACTCGATCCTTGTATTGACCAGAAGCTGGAGTTTGCGAACGATGCCCAGTTTGCTGGCCGCACCGCGCAACAACGATAGCAGGACTTCGTCATCAACCTTCGCCGATTCCCTGAGCAAGCCACGTACGCGGCCCCAGCCCACGGCCAGTCGCGCTGCAAAGAACAAAACGCCCGCACCCCAGAAACAGACGATGATTGTCAACCAGGGTTCGATCGATTGAGAGAATCGCGTCGCAATGGATTGAGCGTTCAACCAATGATCCCATCCGTCATCGCCGACGAACGATGCTCCCGCATTCTTGGCTCCGATCGAGTCTTCACGTGAACCTTCACCGTCGGTTGGCGATTCGATTTCCCGCGGTACCGCCAGAATGCTACCGGCAACATTGCTCGTTGGATTCAATGACGTCGCCTCGGTCGGAACGTTCGCAGTCACTGAGATCGGATTACGGAGCATCGTCAAGGCGGTCGCGATCGGACAGGTCGCCGTCAATATTAGCGTGCCAAGCAGCAGGTTGCATCGGAACACAGCCGAGCATCGTCGACCGCCGGAATCCAGAATCCACGCCAAGCAACCAATGGCCGTGAATTGCCAAAGCGAATGGACCAGCACCCATCCAACGATATCAAGAATCTGGGCGTTCATCGTTGATCCTCCATTTCGTCCAGCAGCCGACGGATCTCCGCGATATCGTCGGCGGATGCTTTTCGGCTGGACAATGCATGCATCATCAACGTCGCGGCGGAACCGTCGTAGACCTTCTCGATCAGATCGCTCAGCATCTGCCTTTGCGTCCGCTGGCGTGCTGCGGCGGCACGATAAACCTGTGGTCGAGCCTCGTCGTCCCGCTTGAGCAACCCTTTATCCAACATCACCGACAACATCTTCACCGTCGTGGAATAAGTTGTCTCTTTAAACTCCTGCAGCGAATCGTGAATCCGCCGAGCGATACAGGGCCCGTTGTCCCATAAGATGCGCAGAATTCGCAGCTCGACTTCGGTGGGCTGCGAGGAAGGGGGCCTGGCCATGTTTCATCCTCAACTGCTAATGGAGTACGATTTGTTTGGCGAAAGAATTCGTCACTTCCGTTAATGTTAGCGAAAGAATTCGTCATGTCAAGCGGCATTTAAGCGAGAACTGAGCGGCTTTACCCTTTCGACGCTCGCTTGGCGAAGCGATTGATTCAAGGGATCGGAAACGCCTTTGTCGAAGCCGCCCCACTTGCCAACTTGATCGAGGGCGGCGCTGTCGGTCCCAGTGACCTCATCGTGAGCGTAGGACGTCGAGCTAGTTCGGTTGAAGCCGAATGCAAATGCTTTTGTGATTCGGCTTCTCGCAAACAACGTTGCGACTTCGAACGATGTTCAGTCTCTGTTGTTTTCATCATCTCTGTCGAAGACGATCGCCTCATCTCTCACTCGGCACAGATATCCGATAGCAAAGTAGTATTGAAGCCCACCCAGCACAAGAAAGTAAATACCGAACACAATTGTGTCATAGTTATCTTTGCCCAATTTGTTCTGCATTGAAGCCGTCGCGACATTCAACGGAATCATTCCAACTGAGATTGGGAAATCAATAAGTAGCCAAACAATCCACAATATCGCTGGAGATTCACTCTCGGACTGGTTTAGCGCGTGAACGCCAACCGCCGTCAGTATCACGAATATGGAATGTAGTATTACCGCAACTACCGCGAATCTTCGATTGAATCGACAGGTTCTTAAACGCATGTCCTGGCAACCATTTTATGCGATCAACAATATGCATAACCCGTTGAAACGTCGATTCTACTACCGATGACAAGTTTCTTGCCAGCGATAGCAAGGCGTTGCGAGGAATTGGACCAATTTTGGATTAATGGATGTGTCAGGCACCGCGAGCCAAAACGAAGGATTTCCTCGTCCATGTCGACGTCTCTAGTCTCAAGCGAGTTTCTGACGGCATTTCGTACTTGCGGGAAGAAATGACTGTCCCGTAAGAACACATCGCCGATCGCAATCCACACCCGTCCCGCCGGGACACAATGTTGGTAGAAACCTCGTTATCTAATTCTGTTGAGCAATCGCTCAGACAAGTAGCCTATGGTGCGGCAACGCTGGAGGAAATCCTTCCAATCCTTCGCGACCGCGAACGCGAACGTCGCAAGGAGCTCGACGTTCAATCCAAACGAACGACCCAAATGCACAACACCCCCTCGATCCCACAGGTTTAAATTCATAGCATCCGTGTCAAACCTCCCATATTCCGGACGCTGTTGGGCATCGCCATGGGCATGCCCAATACAAATCGTTATTCAAGTACCACCCCGCTGATACGACGAAGTGCTTCGGCAACTTCCTCATGATGCGTCACTGGCAGAACGTGTCCACCACCGCGAATGACGATATCGGCATTCGTGTATCTAATCGGGAAAGTCGTGTCACGATCGCCATGAATGCGGAATAATGGAATCCGGTCGGCGTCCGTTGAGGGCGACCAGTTCAATACGGCGGCGGTTGCCCAGCGATGCCATTCACCAGCATCGCCATTCAGCTTTGTCAAACGGCAGGTCAACGAGCTTCGTTTTCGTCGAGGCCAATGCGTGGCAATTGCCCCCAGAGTTTTCATGGCTGCTTGAGCTGCCCGAGGGCATATTAAACGACAAACACGAAACCACGGAGGCAATTCGGCGGGGGATCCCACCGATGAAACAAGGACACACGACTTTGCGTTCAGACAGGCGGCAAAGTCGCGAGCAACAATTCCGCCGAAAGAAACACCGCATACAACTGTTGGTTCATCGTCGCTGACGGTTTGACTCAATCTGGCAGCATACGAACTTATGGATTCGGTCGGCAGTGGCGGAATCCACTCAACGACGCTCGCCGTTGGAAGGCGCGGAAGCAGACGATCGAAGATGCGATGATCTGGAGTCATGCCCGTCAGTAGCAAGATTCTATCCATGACACATGCGAATTCCAACATTCTTCACATGAAAGCTTCCAGCGAACCGATAGGCGGCCCATCGATTCAATGTCGACCAAGCCTAAGCCATTGCGGGAACGAACGGCTAGACAATCAGTTCTTGTTTCAACCGGTTCAGCAGTTCCACTGCGGCACCGATCTCCTTCAATTGACGTTCAGGTTCCGATGGAATCTCGCGTTCGATTGTTAATGGACCGCTGTAACCGATCTGATCGAGCGTCTGCAGGTACTGGCGAATGTCGACGTCTCCGTCTCCCAAGGGGACTTCCGCTCCCCACGTTTCACCCGGTTTCTCGCTCCACGTGCCATCTTTGCAATGAACGCTGCGGACGAAAGCTCCGACTTTACGCAACGCCGGAATCGGCTCACCCGTGCCATACAGAATCATGTTGGCCGGATCAAAGTTCACGAACAAATTATCGCGTTGAACACTGGATAAAAACTGCAACAGCCCGTCTGCCGTTTCTTGGCCGGTCTCCAGGTGAACGTTCTGCCCGTTGTTGGCCGCGTGATCGCACAGTTCCTGGGTAACACCGACGATCCCCGCGTACGCTGGGTCCGATGTTTCATGCGGGACGAACCCAAGATGCAATGCGACAACTTTGCAGCCAAGCAATTTACTGAAGTTGGCGATCTCTTTTCATTTCCTGCAGCCGAGCCGCTCGCGTTGCTTCGGGAACCAAGCCAACCGTGCGGACGACAGTGGGGATATCGGCGTAGCTTTCCCCCTCGAACCCACCGAAAACCGCAGTCAGCTCAACGGACATCTCCTCCAACTGCTTTCGCAAACGATCCGCCGTTTCTTGTGTACGCGTTTCGGCGGCGGGGGCGTGCAATTGAATGGTGGGCACACCCAGTTCCTTGATGACTTCCCAGCGAACGCCTAACCCGGCATCTACCGATGCGAACACTCCGATTGGCCATTTATCCATTTCAGTTCCCTTTCAGTGTTATACCGTGCGTGGTCTGAATGATGCTTTGCATTCAATGAAGCGAATCACCTCATTTTCGGCCACGCGACGCATATCAAACGTTGCGATTCAAAGTCCATCTGGAAAGACTCTCCGTTAAGCATGTTGTAACAGAGTCGGCACCCACAGTGGATAGGCGGGCCGCGATGGAATATCTTGAGCCTGACTTTCCGCACCAAAAAAACGCGTCAGCAAAAAACGCGTCCCGTGCGGGGAACGCCTTCTTTCACTGACGCGCTGGATTGGACATCTACTCAGCGGCGATTAACGCAAAGCCAATGGCACCGATTCGCTGCTCTCCGTATTCTCGTCAACGAAGACCAATTCGTTGCCAGCCTGCGATATCCATAGCTCGGTCGTTTGTCCTGACTGAACTTTGGTGCTGGTCGCCACGAGCCCTTGCGTCAACGGTTGCTTCAACTGAATCTGGTAGTCGTAAGCGGTCCCCGCCGCCGCCACCGGAATCCGGTAACGTCGCAGCGAGCCGCGCGCGGTCATCTTGGTTCCCAACAAATAGATTTCAGCGTCCGCTGGAACGTTTCTAAGCACTAAGAACGCATGCAAGTCGGAACTGTCCGCCACGCGAGCCATCACGTGACCGGACGAATGATCATGTTGCAACTGGGTCGAGGCGTCCGCTGGCGGCGAATGAAGGTGATCGCCCGACGCGGCCGGCGTGGGAGTCGGGGTCGCTTCCAAGACCGATCCTCCATCGTTACTGTGACTGTGCTCGGGAACGATGACCTCATAAGGGCCGGATGATTCCACAGACCTTTCGTGAATGATGACCTCGTTTGAAGGAATCACATAGCCGCCTGCCGAACCAACACTGGTGTAGGAACCGCCGCTCCCCCCGGTGCTGCCAAAGGACGAACCGCATGCAACCGTTGTGCTGCAGGGCTTGGGACAGCATGTGACAACAGGTGTTCCACAACTGCCGACACTGCCGTACGAACCACCCCACGAAGCAGAACGACTCGCCCCGCAACTGGACATGCGCTTTTTGCAGCGACGACCGCGAGCCGATGCGTCTTCCACGATAGTGGTCAACAGCATCAGAACGATCCCAAAGCAGATTAGTGATGATCGAAATGACATATGCATTCCTTCGGGTTGTCGGAAAAATTTATCAAAACTGCGTAACGCACAAAGTTTGCCCAAAGTTTTAAGCTTGCCGAATTTCATTTGCAAGCAATACCGCCAAAAAATGGAGCGTTTTCCCAGAAAGGCCGTCGGGCTGTCGTGCGAACAATCCCGCAGATCCTTTCAGCTTCGCGGCTCTACTGGCTTGCCAAGGCCGTTCCCTTGGATGGATTGCGAGTGCTGCTCGTGTCTGTCTTGGCGTTTACCAAGGTCCAACGTGGGCCAGCCAACAGATCGAGCGACTCCCATGTCAAGCCTTCATCGAAGTAAATCGAGGCTAGGTTCGCACCGTTGACTTCCGACTTTCCCCATTTGGTGCGAATCAACAGACTACGGATATCAACTTGGCCGGTGATCATGTCGCCGTTGTGCAATACAATCGTTGTCGTGTCCGTTGCCGACCGCGCCATCCGAATGCCAAGAACCTTCAGCAACGGGATCGATGCCGGGCCGAAAGCGGTTTGCACGACTAAGTTCTCGGTGTCGAGCAATTCACCGTTAAGGACACGATCGTCGTCGATCAACTCAATGACAATGTTCCACTGATCTTCCTCAGCTGCGGCAGCCGCAAAGTCGATTGCTTCGGCATCATCATCCGCCTTCACATCTTCAGCCTTCAACGCTTCGATGCCGTCGGCGGGTGTCGGGTTGCCTTCCTTCTTCTCAATGGATGGCTTTTCCGGTTGATCCTGGGCCTGCAATGTTGAACCGAGTACGACGAGCGCTAAACACAAGGCAAAGCTTTGATTGGTCACGTGATGTGCCTCCGAGATGTACTGATTTGAATGTGCAGACAATAACAATATGCGAAAGAAAAGTCAAATACAATGGTTGGAGAATTTAAGATCTTTATGAGGGATGGGGCAAATTTGACGTTTTTTTGCCGGACTTTGCTAGCTTTCCCAATTGCCATTTGTTATCAATATTTCCAATTCACATGTTGTGAAGTTTCCTTTTCGCCTTTTGGAGGTCATTGAGCTATGTCTATGCAGTTCGTACGACTGGGGGTTTTGCTGGTAATCGCTGGAGCCGGTAGTGTCTTAAGAGCACAGGATGAAAAGAAAGGCGAAACATCGACGTTCCGCTACTCGATCAAGGATGCCGGAGACAGCACGCGCGGGGGTGGTGAGCTTCGTTTGGTGGACAAGGATAAGGTCGGGCTGGAGGTTGGCGACGTCCAGACGCAGTTTACCGAAGCTGGCAAAAGCATCGTTCTGACGGCGAAATCGCAAGCCGACATCACGTTACAGGCTGGCGAAGGCTCACCCTCCAAGAAAACAACAATCAAGCCGGACGGTTCGACAGTGACCGAAGCGTTTGCCAAAGGCGGAAAGCAAGCCTACAAAATCGTCGACGCCGCGGACGGTTCAAGCAAGATTGAACTGTTTCATTCTGGCAAGGTGCAGTATGTCATCACGATGAGCGCCAATGGAGAATTGTCGCTCAGCAGCGTCATCGCCCCAGCAGCGGAAACCTCGCAACCCCCCGCAACGAAAGCGACCTCAACATCAAAGCCGTCTCCTCCGGCGGTCCCTGCCGATCTGCCGAATTTGCAAATCACGCCGAACTCGCCTCCTCCAGCGCCAACGAATTGATCTAACGGTCAGATTGATTATGCTCAATGGTGGGAGTGTTTCCGCAACACTCCGACCGATTGAGGGCCGAATCCTTTCCGCTGGTGGTTGGGGTCGGCGGATCGATCTGAACGCTCGTCTATTTTTGAGGCACCCCAGCATGTCCACGTCGTACATTCCGTTAGAACAAGCCGCCGCGCAGCTTGGCATTTCGGTCGAGCAACTGACTGCCTTGCAATCGCAGGGAACGATTCGAGGATTCAAGGACGGGGCGACGTGGAAGTTTGATCAGGCCGAGATCGATCGGATTCTTGCGGAGCGTGAATCGGGTTTGTCCGACGACGGGTCGACGATCAACGTCTTTGGGGGTGGGGTTTCCGTGTCGTCCGACGAGGACAACCTTTCGGATGATTCGGCAAGCGGACTGGCGATTTTGAAGGACGGGATCGACTCGTCCAGTGGCAGCAGTTTGGAGATGCTCGGGTCATTCGGGGAGAGCGACGAAAATCTGCTGGCCGACGTGTCAACCGATTCGTCCGCTTCACCATTGGCCCCCGACGACAAGATCGACGCTTCTTCCGGCAGCCGATCCGATTTGATCAGCGACCTTTCTCACAGCGGTGAAGACTTGGTGCTGAATATCGATTCGGAGTCAAGCGCCTCGCTGTTGAGCTTTGATCAGTCGAACGAGGATGCGTTGGCCGATCTCGCATCGCAATCGGATGTGCTCTCGTTCGATGAAGCACAAACCGCTGGAGATGAGTCCGCGTCGTCTCCCGTTCTCGAAAGCGATAAGGTGTCTCCGAATGCGTCCGACGATTCCATTCAGCTCACCAGCGGTTCGGAAAGTAATCTGGACGTCCTGCACATCAGCGATTCGGCGGACGATGGATTTGCCATTGAAGATTCACAAGGAGATGTTGACCTGAGCCTCGATTTGAGTCTGGATGACGACGATGCGCCATCCGATCCGATCGACGTTGATTTGAGTTTGGCTGAGAAAGCGCTCAGCGATTCGCTGGACATCGATCTTTCGAGTTCCGAACCATCGTCGGTCGGAAGCGACCTGGGAATGGAGCCGGACGATTCGGTGGGGTTGGGAAGCGATCCGAGTCCGTCCCAAAGTGAAGTCTCGCTCTCGGCGGTTGGAGACATCGCCCAGCCCAGCGTAACTCCGGTCAGTGACATTCAACTTAGCTCTCCGGCGAACAGCGACCTTGAAGAACTGGATGATTTGGACGACCTCATTTCCGACGGCAGCGGATCGGCGGTGATGAGCGGCTCGGATCCGGTGACTCCCGTCTCCTCCGTGGGCTCGGGCCTGCTGATCGACGACGATGATGACGACATGGTTCTGGGCGGACAGGACGACGATGACGCCCTGCTGGATCAAGTTGGAAGCGATATCTCGGTGATCGGCGGCAGCGGTATTAATTTGATGAGCCCCTCGGACAGCGGGTTGTCGCTGGAAAGCGAACCGTTGGACTTGGCTGGTTCCAGCATTTCGTCGATCGATCTTTCCAATGATGTTTCGTCCGGGGGATCAGGCTCGCAACCGGGCAGTCGCGTTGGCAGCAGCGGTTCGTTGGTCGACTTTAAAGCGGATGAGGAATTCCAGCTTTCTCCCAGCGGTATTGGCTTGGAGGCTGACGACGACAGTGCGTCGCAGGTGATCGAGGTTGAAGATTCCGAAGCGGTCGCGTTGGATTCCGGAGGGGCCGATCTCGGCTGGGACCAAGCGGGGATCGTGGAAGCTGACGACATTGAGGACGAGCAGGTCGGCGGCATGATGGGGCAGCCGATTGACGACGACGACCATGAAATAGATACCAGTTCGCAATCGGTCGCGGCGGCTCCCGCGGCTTACGAAGTTCCCTTTACGGTCTTGAACGTCTTTTCGTTGGCTGGAATCCTGCTGATGCTTTCCGCCTGTGGTGTGGTTTCAGCCGACCTGATGCGAAACATCTGGAGCGATGGTTCCGCCTCCGCTTCGGTCAGTAGTCTTTCAGCCACCTTGCTGAAAGCCCTCGGCATGGACGGCTAACCCCGTCCCAGTCGCAACCCTTGTGGCAATGATTCACCGAAGACCTGCTCTTCCTCTTCGTGATCGAAGCGGCCTCCTTGAGCGACGATCTTCATCAGATGTTCTGAGACTTCGTCATGTCGCAACGCTTCGATGACCTCCTGCCGGAGGTCATCGTCAATGTCGCGGTATCGGTCATCCATTCGACGACTCATCTGAACGAGCGCCATGTCGGCAATGGGGTTTCGCGCCGATACGTCCAGCAGGGCTTGAATCCAGGGCGTTACTTGGTCGATGCCGACGATTGTGTTCAGAGGACCGTAGAGGGGTTGGCGTGTGCCGAGCCTTCCGATCGCCCAAACGATGGCGTCGCGAGGTGCCTGCATGTTTTTGTGGTTTAATAGATCGACGGCAATGTTCCCCAGTTCGATCTTAAGACGAACATTCAACAATTCCAAAGAGCCAAGCAATCGCCAAACTTCGACCGATTCTTCGGGTTTGAGCGACGCGGCGTTCCCGACAGGTTTGCCCATCGACTTTCGATGCAGGCCTCGCAACGCGGCGATCCACTGCTCGGCGATCGCGGCTTGCTGGCCACTGGTCAGCCCACCGGAGATCCGACGCCACAAGATCAAACTTTCCGATTGAATGTTCGCCGCTCCATGCGCCAGTTTGCCGTTGACCGTTCGCCAGGTCTGCGCCACTCGCCAGTCATCAACCGCCAGTCCATATCCGGGTCGCAATGCGAATCCTAACAAATTCAACCAGCGGGCTTCGTGGCTGACGCTCGTTCGTCGCCCCGATTCGAATTCGATCAGGGTTTCCCAGATGCGTCGCAGCAACGACATGGGCCAGGTTTGTCGCGAGCCTCCGATGATTTGCGAGAGATGTTTAACGATTCCCGCCGGTTTCGCTTTTGCATCCGGGCCGAAGACGTCCGCGATTGCATGACGACACAAGGCCCACGTTTCTTCGTCAATGAAGCCTTCCGATTCGCCGATCGCTTGATGCTGTTGCAGGTCCGTTTGCGTCGTCGAGCGAATGTCGAACTGAAGCTTCCAACTGCGTTGGCTGTCGACTTCATGGCATGACAAATCGATCGTGCCGATCTCGGACAAGCGAACGCGCAAGCGGACCTCGATCGTCCCGGATTCACTGCGATTCTTCGCCCTCAACACCGTGCGTACGGGAGGCAGGGGCGTCATCTGATCGATATCCAGCGGCAATACTTTGCCAAGCGGATCGGCAAGTCGAATGCTTGAGACGTAAAGAGGGAATTCGACCGGCTGCGATATCGTTAGATGAAAGATTTGTTCGGGTTCGAAGGTTTCTCCCGCTTGCGCGCCCCCCGGAACGAGGCAAACGACGCGAGGCTGACCGCTGGCCGGATCGGCGTCGACGGCGATGTAGTAACTTCGAGCCAGCGAGGCGGCGATCTTCACTCCTTCACCGCGACGCACCATGCCGTAATAGGATGCTCCGCGGGCGACGGCCAAGTCGAGCCGATCGTTATCCAGCACCTGGGGGACACGTCCAAACCAGTGCTCGAACAGACGCAGCACTTCGCCGCGCAAAACCGTCGAAGCAAAGAAACCACCATTGAAAAGAACGACGTCGGGCATCGCGTCTTTTGACAACGACCTGTCGCCACTCGCGTCATTTTCGCCCGACGAAGCCTCCTCCGACGCGGCGTTGCCGACAGGATCGTCATGCTGGTGAGCCGTCAGGAAAACGCTCAGATAGCGACTGATTGCCGGATCGCCGGCGTATGGCAATCCGAACTCTTGAAATCCCGATGCGTGATCGTGCGGAGATTCGTCGAGCGATGTTTTTGGCAGGAAGCCTTCGACCAATAGATCGCGGACCTCATCCCGAGTGACTTCCGTTTGCAAGCCACCACCGAGCAGCTTCGATCCCCCTTTGGGCAGGTTGATCGCAATCTGTGTCGGCGAATCGTCAGCAAGCAACTGCTCCTTCGCGGCGCGACTGCTTCCCAACAGAACGTCCCATTGACGCGGCGGAAGCTTCGATCCGCCGGTTAGCTTCTGTTCAATGTGTTTGGCGAGCGCGAGGTCCAAATTGTCCCCACCGAGGATTAAATGTTCGCCGACCGCCACGCGATGAAACTGAACCTGTTCGGGCTGCGTCCGGTCGGCCCGCACATGGATCAATGTAAAGTCGGTCGTCCCCCCTCCAATATCGCAGACCAGAATGCGTTGTCCCACATCGACACGCTGATGCCAATCGTCCTGATGTTTATACACCCAAGCGTAGAAAGCGGCTTGCGGTTCTTCGATTAACACGATCCGAGGCAGTTTGGCTTGCTTCGCCGCGCGGATCGTCAGTTCCCGCGCGACTTCATCAAAAGAGGCGGGCAACGTTATAACAACGTCCTGCTGCTCCAGGGGTGAATCTGGAAAGCGATGGTTCCAAGCGTTGCGAAGGTGATCGATCAGACGCGACGTGGCATCGACGGGAGAGAGTCGCTGAACATCATCGCCGCAATGCCATGGAAGCAATGCAGCGGTTCGATCGACCCCCGAATGACACAGCCATGACTTCGCCGATGCGATGCCACGAGCAGCGGTTTTGATCGATTCATCTCGAGCCATCACGCCGACGCAGTAATCAGAATCGTGTTGATGCCACGGCAAACGCAGCATCGCCCCAGTTGCTTGCCCCTGAGCTGGCTGATAGTGAAATGAAGGAAGTGTCTCTCGCGACTGAACAACCCCCGCAGCGACCAACTGCGGGATTTCCAAAATGCGAATCCGCCAGGGTGAATCCGATGTGTCGATGTACGTAACGGCGCAATTCGTCGTTCCCAAATCGATACCGACAACGTATCGGCTCGGGAGTTCGTCGATCAATGGATCGAAATGGGCTTTGGATTCAGACACGTGCGAGACTTGTGGCTAGGGTAAAAACAGAAACAATCGATTTGTGCATTGTAGTCCCCGCATTCCATTTTGGTGACGGTGGTCTGGAGCGACTGCGTCGCAGGATCAACGGGAAGGCGTTAGCGTAAAATAACATCAAACGCGTTCAACATTGATATAGGGCAATGAGATGACGTTTCTTGCTGACGCGGCTTTTGCGTCAAACAAGCGGATACGTCCAAGACATCGATTGCATTTGAGCCTACAATAGGAGAACGAGCCGCGGTCGGCGTCGTCGACGTTCGCGTTTCGGAAGGACGCGTTCATCGTCAATACCGTGCGTGACCTGAAATGATGCCTTTGTCTGCTAAGAAGCCAATGACGTCATTCCAGCCCACGCGACGCACAGTAGCCCGGGGTGACCTTCACTTGATTACCGGACGTTAGGGATATATGTCGTTTGCCCAGTTTTTATTGATCGTTGCTGGTTTGGCCAGCGTTACGCTGGATCAGGTTGACGGAAGTCGCATTCAAGGGGAATGGGTTGCCGTTGACGAAGATTCGATATCGATTCAGTCGCGTTCCGGACAGGTTGAAAAGATTCCCTTGGATGCCATTCTTAAATTACAGCGGGACGAGGCTTTCGCCGAACCGAGGACCGCGCCTCAGGTCGGTTTGAATGATGGAACCGAATTACGAACCACGAGGATATCGCTCGAGGGATCAAGCTTGGAACTGCAACTGGCCGATGGAAATGGGAAGGGAACTTCGCTGAAGGTTCCCCTTTCGGAAGTCGGTTGGATTCGCTTCCGTCCCGGAATTTCAACGACCATCAACAATCAATGGGATGCGAAACGGGAAGCGGACAAACCCGCCGATACCTTGGTGGTGCGGGCCGATGGCGAGCGTTTGGACGAAGTCGCGGGAACGGTACTCGGCATCAATGATGAAGCGGTGAAGTTCGACCTGGACGGACAATCAATCGACGCGCCGCGACCTCGCCTGGAAGGGATCATCTTTCGTGCAACGGCCAGTGACGCGCCAAAGCTTAAAGCTCAGGTGATCGATCGCACGGGAAGTATCTGGGCCGCTTCAAAGCTTTCCGGCTCCGGAGAGCAATTAACGCTGACGACTTTTGGCGGACTGACCCGCACCTTGCCATTGGAGCAAGTACAGAGGATCGAGTTCCGAGGCAATGTTCGAATGGTGCGTGCTTCGGATGTGGCCGAGGCGAGCTTGACTCCCGTGATCGGGAACTTGGTCGATGCTGAATTTGCCAAGACTCTGTTTGGACCGCGCGATGTCGCCGATGGTGTCGTCATGTCCAGCGGTTCTGAATTGACGATCCGCCTGAACGACGAGGATCGCTTGTTTGAAACGGTTGTCGAGGCGAAGAACCGTCAGTTTTCAGGTGGCAAAATGCAGTTGATCGTGTTGCTCGACGAAGCAAAAGCAATTGACAAGACGTTGTCTCGGGATGAGCTTCCCCATTCCATTCGCTTGGAACTGGGAAAGCACCGCAGACTGTCCATTCGTCTGGAATCGGCGGGGGACAGCTCGACGGGGGATACCGTTTTGCTCAGAAAACCAAGGATTCGAAGATGATAAAGGGAATGCCTACTTTAATCGCGTGCCTTTGCTTTGCGTGCGTCGGCACATCGCTGGCCGCCGAAGTCGACACGGAGGTTCTCCAAGCGGAAGAGCAACGCATCGCGGCAATCGCGGAAGCGAAGCAATCCGCCGTCAGTGTGTTCGTTCCCAGCGGAGCGGGTGGGGGAAGCGGTGTCGTTATTGATGAAGCCGGTTTTGCACTGACGAATTTTCATGTCAGCAGTCCCGCGGGAGCGTACATGATTTGCGGCATGGCGGATGGAAATCTGTACGATGCCGTGATCGTCGGGATCGACCCCGTCGGCGACTTGGCGCTGATCAAGTTACTTGGTCGCAGCGACTTTCCGGCTGCGGAACTGGGTGACAGCGATCTGGTTCAACAAGGTGACTGGTGCATGGTGATCGGCAACCCATTCCTATTGGCCAACGATCTGCAGCCGACCGTCACGTGGGGTTTGATCAGCGGCGTCCACCGCTACCAATATCCGTCGGGGACGTTGTTGGAGTACGCGGACTGTCTGCAAACCGATGCGTCGATCAATCCGGGGAATTCCGGAGGTCCGTTGTATGCCGCCGACTCGAAACTGATCGGGATCGTCGGACGCGCGTCGTTTGAAAAACGGGGACGTGTAAACGTCGGGGTCGGGTATGCGATTTCGATCAACCAGGCAAAGAACTTTCTCGGCTACTTGCACAGCGGACGGATTGTCGATCACGCGACTTTGGGAGCAACCGCGACGACCGATGACGGCAAAGTTGTCGTTACCAATATTCTGGAATCGTCCGACGCGTATCGTCGCGGGTTGCGATACGGTGCGGAGATCTTGGAGGTCAATCGACGAGTTGTTCAATCGGCGAATGATCTGCAGAACATTCTTGGCACGCTTCCCAAAGGATGGCGTGTCCCGATCAGCTTTCGATACGATGGTCGCACGACCGACACGATCGTTCGCTTGGCGGGTGTCCACGGACGCGACGAATTGTTGCAAAAGATGGACGCCGCCATGCCCCCGCCCCCTCCGCGACCGCAGGAGAAGCCGGAGGATGCTGAAAAGGATTCGATCGATCACGCAAATGCTCACGATTCGGAAATCCCAGCGGACATCGCGGCAATTTATGAAGCGAAACACGGTTTCGCGAATTACTACTTCAACAGTCAACATCAGCAACGGCTGTTTGATGCTTTGAAAAAGCAAAGCTCGCCGACGCAGACTCCGTGGTCTGTTTCCGGCCCGACTGAGAATGACGGACCTGTCCTGGAATGGTTCGTTTCCGACAAGGTTTCGCTTCGATCAGACGGTGGCGAAACGATCACCTTCAATGAGCCGTCGATCTACGAAGCCATCGACGATCAACAAATCGGCGGTTTGGCGGCTTGCCTGCAAGCCTGGCGTCGCATGGTGGCGCTTGGTCCTCAGCGTTTTGGCGACGTGTACTATATGGGCACGATGCCGTTGCGCGGGGAATATCCGTTGCGAGATGTCTTGGTCGGGACATCGGGCGAATTGGAATCGTGGTTTTATTTTCACCCCGAGAGCGGGAAGCTCGAAGCGATAGAATGTTGGGCGGACCGATACTCCGATCCCGCGGAAATGTTGATCGAAACGAATTCAGACGGAAGTCCGACCGCGTTGACGCTGTACTACGGCGATCGATTGTTCCGCAAGATGCAGGTTCGGCAGTGGAAGGTTGGCGATGATGAAACTTGAAATGCTCGGCACCGCTCTCCGTCGTCGTCGGCCGGTGCGGGGCGTATTGATGCTGATCGGATTATTGTCCGTCAACACAATCGCCCTCGGTCAGGCCCCCGTAAAGCGAACGATCGAAGAATCGCGGCGCAAGGTGGTGAAGGTTTATGGTGCTGGTGGGCTCAGTGATCTGGAAGCCTATCAAAGTGGATTCATCGTCTCTCCCGAGGGACACGTCGCCACGGCCTGGAGTTATGTGCTGGATGTCGATCCGGTTGTGATTCTCGATGACGGCAGGCGATACGAGGCGCAAGTCGTCGGCTTTGAACCGCAATTGGAACTGGCGGTATTGAAAATTGAAGTGGGCGATTTGCCGTATTTCAGCGTTCGTGAATCGCCTCCGGTTCAGGTGGGTTTGCCGGTCTTGGCGATCAGCAATTTGTTCAACATCGCCGCTGGCAGCGAACCGGCCAGCGTGATGCAGGGTTACGTCGCGGGTTTGGCGGAATTGGACGCGCGTCGCGGAGTGTTCAAGTCGTCTTATCAAGGTGAAGTGCTGATTCTCGATCTGGTTGCGAACAACCCCGGTGCGGCGGGTGGCGCGCTGGTGACGCGCGATGGTCAGTTGATCGGCATGTTGGGCAAGGAACTGCGCGACGGACGCAGTGGCGCGTGGCTGAACTACGCTTTGCCAGTGAAGGCCTTGCGATCGCGATTACTTGCAATCGTGTCGGGGGAAGCGATCGTTGAGGCTCCCATGGCGGAACCTCTTGATCGAGACAAGTCGCACAATTTTCAGACGCTCGGCCTGCTGATGGTCCCCAATGTCCTTGACCAAACGCCGGCGTATGTCGATGCCGTCCGCCAGGGTTCCCCAGCGGAAATGGCTGGCTTGCGTGCGGACGATTTAATTTTGCTGGTCGGAAACGTGCGCATCAACGATCAAACAACCTTGCTGGAACAGTTGCGAAGCATGGATCGTCGCGATCCCGTCTCGCTTGTGATTCAACGTGGAACACAGATTGAAACGGTCCAGGTTCAGCCTTAAAACGTCGCTCAGGAAAGTTCGTTCATCATGTATGCTCATGTTCCCCTTTGGTGTTTCGCGTTGAGCGAGCTTGCAACGCGGACGATCGGAATGTTCCGACCGTTGGCGAGTCTCGTCGTGTGGCTGGTCGTTGCATACACATGGGTCAACAATGCGTCGGCTGTGGACGGGGAATATCAAGCAATCCAAAGTGCAACCGAGCGGATTTCCGCATCGGTGGTGCAGATCGAATTGATCGGAGCATCGGCATCCGAAGGTGAATTGACATTGGGGGCTCCGATATCGGGAACGGTCATTGACGACAAAGGGCACATCTTGACAAGCCTGTGGGGCTTGGAGCAAACGCCCGCCAGCATCCTGATCGTGAACGCGGACGGATCGCGACATCCGGCCGAATTGGTGGCCAGGGATCGCAATCGGGAATTGGCTTTGCTGAAGGTGGCGTCGGAAGCGAAGATGACGCCGATCGCGATTCCCGATGAAACGACGGTGCGCATTGGCCAGTGGGCGATTGCGGTGGGACGAGGGATCACGCCGCGGACTCCCGCCGTGTCGGTGGGAATCGTGAGCGCGACGGAGCGGATGTATGGAAGGGCGCTGCAAATCGATGCGCGCGTTTCACCCTCATTTTATGGTGGGCCGGTGATCGATATTCAAGGCCGAATGATCGGCATTTCCGTTCCCATGAAACCCGAAGCCGGTTCCGCCGGCGAGAAGTCCGATTGGTATGATTCGGGAATCGCGTTCGTCGTTCCGGCGGAAGCGATTGCCGCTCGGCTTGACGTTCTGAAGTCGGGAAAGGACATCGAATCGGGGAAGCTGGGAATTGTGCCGACAAGTAAAATGCCGATTTCAAAAGACCGAACCCTTTCCGCGGTGCTGGCCCTTTCGCCGGCTCGGCGGGCGGGCATTCAGTCGGGCGATGAAGTTCTGGCCATTGATGACGATCCGATTCGGCGTGTTGGAGACATCAAGCAATTATTGGGGCCGCGCGACGCGGGCGAGACGGTTAAAGTCAAGATTCGGCGTGATGAAAAAGAACTGGAGTTTGAAGCGGAGTTGGCGGCCAATATTCCTCCTTTCCGACCTCGCGTGCTGGGAATCCTGCCAAGAGTCGAAGGCGATCAGATTGCGATCGATTTTGTTTTCCCCGATTCAGCGGCGGAGAAAGCGAAGCTGGTTCCCGACGATCTCTTGACGCAGATCGATGGTAAGCCGGTTGGCTCGATCGATCGAACGCGTTTGATGGTGATGACGCATCCGCCGGATAGCCCCTTGAGCCTGCAAGTGATTCGTGAGGGCAAGCCGATCGACGTCGCTTGCGACCTTCAGTCGACGCCCGAAGCGGTGGTGGAGCAGTTGCCTGATCCTGAATCCACGATTGGCAAAGACGACTGGGAAATCGTCCCGCGGAATTTACCGGACGTTCCCAATAAAAGCGTTCTGCTGAAGCCGACAAAGGATGTCGCGGAAATCGGGTTGCTGGTGCTGCTCGCGCGCCCGGGAATGGAAAAGCTCGAGGACTTGGTGCAGCCGTGGCGCGAGGTTGCCGAAAAGCATCCGTTGGCCGTGTTGGCGATTGCCTCATCGGAAGAACAGCGTTGGAAGCCGGTGGAAAGTGACGTTGTCGTGCGAATGATCGAACAGGTTCGGAAACTGTTGCCGGTCGATTCGCAACAGATCGTTATCGGCGGGTTCGGTGCGGGAGTGGAAATGGGCATGATGGTCTGCTTGCGAAACCGAGAAATCGTTCGTGGGACAATTGTGCAAACGGGAAGTCGTCCCGGAGGTTTTTCGTTGACGGAGAACGAACCGGCGTCCCCGGTACAAGTTCTGATCGTCGGCGGGACCGAAATCCCTGTTTGGGGACGCGTCTTGAAAAACGTGGGATATCCCATTGTGCAAGTTGCATCGAAAAGCAATGATCCTCTGATTGAAGACGCCCAACTGCACCAAGCCGTTGCGCGTTGGATGCGGTCGCTGAATCGAATCTGATCGATGGGAAGCAATGACACACCCGAAATCCAGCGTCTGTTGCTGCTGATCGTGGCGGTCGGACTGCTAGGCTGGGGAGCGATTGGCGAGGCGACGAGCGATCGTATTGGCCAGTCGGTTGGCAACGCTGCTGTCCTACGTGTCGGATTCGTTCTCCTGGCGTGTTGGGTTGCGTATCCGGTGATGCGCCGTCCGGCGGCTTGGTTGCCGCCGGGAGCAACGGCCGCTGGTTTGATACTGATCGGTGCCACGGTGTTTAACCCGAAACTGTTGATCGTATTGATTCCGATGTTTGGTTCGTTGTTGGCATTTGGTGCGTTGATCCGTTTCTTTCGGTCGTGATTTGATTTGCCCAGAGCGACCACGTCGCAAGATAACATCGAACGCGTTCATCATTGATTTAGGAAACCATTCTCTTGCGAATCGTCTTGTGCTACCCGGCATTGCCGCATCATATCGCCCAGATTCAGGAAGCCGCTCCCGATTGTGAAATTGTGGATGCCGGTCAGGAACGCATCGACGAATTGCTCCCGACGGCGGACATTTTCATCGGACATGCCAAAGTGCCCGTCGACTGGGATCGAGCGCTCAAGCAGCGGCGACTGCGATGGATTCAATCGTCCGCCGCGGGGCTGGACCATTGCCTTGTTCCCGGCGTCATCGAATCGGAGATTGTGGTGTGCAGCGCCAGCGGATTGTTCGCGCCGCAAGTTGCCGAACAAACCATGACCCTGTTGTTTGACTTGTTAAGAAGCCAAGGAAGATTTTGGCGGGCCGCCGATCGCCACGAATTCATTCGCTTGCCGACCGACGACCTGCGACGTAAACGCATTGGAATCGTGGGGCTTGGAGGGAACGGGCGTCAGATCGCAAAAGTGCTCAAGCCGTTCGATGTGACCATTGAAGCGACCGATTACTTTCAGTTTGACCCGCCCCCCGAAGTTGATCGTTTGTTGCCTGCGGAACAGATCGACGTCATGCTTGCCGACGTGGATATCGTCATTTTGGCTCTGCCTTTGAATGCGACAACGCGTGGAATGTTCAACGCGGATCGGTTTGCAAAGATGAAGCCGGGCAGTTATTTCGTCAACGTTGCCCGTGGACAGGTTGTGGTCGAAGCGGACTTGATCGCCGCGCTCGACAGCGGGCACTTGCGCGGCGCTGGCGTTGATGTAACCGAGGTGGAGCCATTGCCCGATGACAGCCCTTTGTGGGATCGCGAGAACGTTATCATCACTCCGCATGTCGGTGCTCAAAGTCACTGGCGTGTTGACGACACGACGACGTTGATCTGCGAAAACCTTCGGCGGTACTTCAGCGGGCAACCGCTCTTCAACCGCGTCGACAAAGAACTTGGCTTTCCAACTCCCGATGTCGTCTGGAAAGCTGCGGGAGACTGTTGAGGTTGACCCGATCGGAAAGCTCCGCGACCGGTTTGCAGGCGTCGCGCGGGGCGGAGCGTGATGATTCGCTCATTAGAATGCAATGGCGTTATCGCGAACCACGCGCTTGATGCATAGCTTCGGATACCGGAAGTTCGAGGTTGGTCCGAACCTATTCAATTTACTGGCGATTGCGGGCGCAAGGCGTCGATTTCTGATGAAAAGGGGATTTTTGAGCTTTGACATACGCAAATGCTCTTTGTTGGTAGTAGGGCTTCGCGGGCTTTTCATTCTCATTCCTCAACTTCAAGGAGCTGTTTTGACTTCGGAATTTGCACAACCAACGTCTATACCATCGTTCAAATGGATTCCAACAAGGCTGTTTTGTTCGAGAAGAACAGCGGTCAGCAGCGAAGCTGCCGCGAAACAACTGAAACAGTTACGATGATCTGACCAAACGGAGGTCACCCTCAATGGTGAAACGGTCAACGAAATGGGCAGGTCTCTACTTGAAGCAACGTATGCGTCGCTGTTAGCATACGGTTTCTGCCTGGTCAATCTTCATTGATGAATGGCGGAGGTCGAGCATTCTCTGCCATTCATCGTCGCGCGGCGGTTATTAGGTCGTCGATTTATCGATCAGATCTTCCGATGCCAAACCCAGCGCACCATGCAGGCAGATTGCCGCTATCCCACGACTGACGAGACGCCCATTCCATTGGCAATGTCCCCGTCGCTGATCACCGACATCCAACGTTCCATTCTCATTGACGCCGAAGATTTATAAATTGTGTTTGTCCGCCGCGACGCGAGACACGTGTTATCATGACTGCCGCCAATCTCTGGGGCCTGCTTGAATCGCACCATCACGATGGAGAAATCGCCCGTACTGGACGAAATGATCAAACGAGCCATGACCACCTGAGGCTGGTATCCTCGTGGGTCTCCAACATTGTACAAGCCTCGATAAATGCCAGCGACGAAGTGCCATCGGCACCCGTCAGACAAACCGCATTCATGCCGCCTGTCGTGAAAAAAATTGATAGCAACGAAGCAATGTGGCGCTGGTGGTACGGACCACAGGTCGACGGCTTTGCCGCAGTAGACAAACATCGGCCAACCCAGTTGGGTTTATCATCCATGTCAGCAACGGGACGCGTGTACGGTCTGACGATTGAGCAATCGTTGCGGCGACGGCCATTATTCCAACACAGGCCGCAAACCCGTTGTCTGGTTTGAGAGGGCTGGCTCAACGAACGATGCTGCGCGTGGCGGTAAGGAAAAGGCCGCGTTGGCCCATACGATGATTGCCGAAGATTCAGGCAACCACTGCGTCCAAAATAGGCGATGAGCCAGGCATGATCGAAGAGTACAAGCGCTGGGTAAGATCGCAAAAGGAGCCATCTCGCGGTTCTGGGATTTACGTCGCCCAGTGATGTCCAAGGACAGCAATGATCGCGGAAAAATGCGGTCATTCCCAAAATGGCAAATGGTTAAATCGTGCATTGACCCTCGCTTTTCGGTATCCAGCTCAGGAGCGACCACGTCGCAAGGCGTCAACTAAAAGACATGATCGATATGCGTCGCGTGGCCGGAAATGAAAGATTCGCTTCATTAAATGCAAAAGCATCATTCCAGACCACGCACGGTACAACATCACACGCGTTCATCATTGGTATAGGTTTCATGACACCGACGAATTGTTAAGATTCGGCTAAGATTGCAATCGGCAAGCCGTGACCTTCGATTTTCAACAATTTTCGCACACCCAATACCGCAAGTTTGAAACCGTCAATCCGCAAGTACCAGTGTAGCCGCTGCTTGACGTTGCGTTTCAAGGTCCACATTCACCGTCGATTGTTAACAGGGTAATGATTCCCACCAATGTTAGTGCGATTGACCAACACTTCGTTGCACCCGATTAAAGCGATTGCGTTCGTGATCGATACGATGCTTGAGAGACCCGTCGATTCGGGTCCGATGCTGGTGGGCGCAGAGGTCCGGCATGGAGCTTCCAGACTGAGACGTATGTTGAGAATCCATGACCCTAGTTCCGACTTTCGCCCACATAAGAATCGAAGGATCTTAAACTCCTGGCCAACAAAGACGGAAAAGTTCGGATTCCTGGAAATGTTGTCTTATTCCGAGTCCGATGGCAAACGCGATCGACATTCAGCGATCTGCAATTCCAACGCGTCAATCTGTTTTCGATGCTGTTGGCGATTCGATTCGCTTTCGCTTCGCCGCCAGACATCGATCGCCTGTTCGTAAACAGTGATCGCTTGTTGCCACTGCTGTTCGTGTCGGTAAATGCGCGCCAGCATCGAGAGGGTTCCCGCCAACTTCGATCGATGCCACGGACTGCCGATGTTGGATTGTTCAACCTTCGTCCGAATCGCCACGCATTTTTCGGCGTTCCGTTTCGCTTCGTCCCAATCACCTGTGGCGATACAGATTTCAGCGTACTTCTGATACCCGAAGCTCAGATCCCATTGCAAGCGCTGGCTTTTCAGCGTCGCGGTCTCCAGTCGATGGGTTAATTCCAGACAGCGCCGGAATGATTGCTTGGCCGCGGCGAGATCGTTTTGCTGACGTTGAACGTTCCCCAGCCGCTCATACGCCGTCGAGCTTTCCATGACGCAATCGATGTCCAGAGGATACTTTTGTGCCAGCACCGAAGATGTGGTTGCAAACTCCGTGAACCGCTGCTGAGCCTGCTGGACCTGCCCTTTGCGAACATGCCAATCGCCAATTTTCCGTATCGCGCGACCCAGGCCAAGACCAGCCACTCGTTCATCGCCGAGCTTCTTTTCAACGATCGTTTTGAGTTCGTCGTAAGCCGAAATAAGAAACGGCTCCGCCTCCTCGAACCGGCTCATTTCGGTTAATGCTTCCCCCGCGAGGACGCGATTGAGCGCCCAGTCGATACGTGTATCCACATTGCGTCGGAAGGCTGGCGAATCGGGTGGCGCGTTCTTCAACTGGGAATACAATTGATCGGCTTCGGTGAACAACGCCAATGCCTGTGCCCATTGTCGTGCATCGGCTGACGTATCGCCATATTCGGTAAGTGCTTCGCCTAAGTCACGGGCATACGCAAGCTTGTCGTCGGATTCGTCGTGCAATTGTCGAAACAAGTCGATCGCTGACTCGTAGTATCGCTTCGATGCCGCCATGCCGCTCAGGCCGTCATCGTCGCCACCCTCCATCGCCACCTCGGCAAGACTGAACATTGCGGTCGCCTTGCACCGCTGAATCCGCTGGGCAGCCAGCATATCCGCAGGCAGACTTTCCAGTTCCTCCAGGATCAATTTCAACAACCGTCGCCGCTGTCCCAACGCTTCGGGATTGTCGACCAAAGTTTCCTGCAAGTCGTAGACAATGGTCTCGAATCCCGTGATCGCAACGAGCGCTTGTTGATTCGCCAGTCTCGCATGTTCCTGGGCTTCAATGGCGCTGCGATTCGCTTTGGATTCCGCAACGGTCAGCGCGGCATTTGACTCGGCCAACGAAGTGGCTCGCTGATTGGCGACAAAACCGAAATACGCTGACACAGCCGAGCCGCCGATCAGTGTTACCGTGAACAGCATGATCAGTGTGGCAACCGCTCGGTTACGACGACACCATCTTCCCAAGCGGGCCAGCGAACTGACGGGGCGTGCTTCGATCGGGCGATCCTCCAAGTGGCGCCGCAGTTCTTCGGACAATTCGAAGGCTGAACGGTATCGATCGGCGGGCGACTTCGATAGGCACTTCATCGCGATCGTTTCCAGATCGCGATGTATCGAGGGTTTGATTTCGCGAGGCGACCTGGGCGCGTCGTGCAACAGTTGATGAAACACGTCGACGGCATGTTTGCCCGCGAATGGTGGCTTGCCAGTCAGCAGGAAGTATAGAATTCCGCCGATCGCATACACGTCGACACTGCTGGATACTTCGGCCTCGTCGCTGCGAGCTTGTTCGGGAGCCATATAGGCCGGTGTGCCGAGGATCTCGCCGGAAAGGGTCAATTGACTGGTTGCTTCAACCGCCTTCGCCAATCCGAAATCCGCGACCTGAGCATTGCCGGCTTCATCGAGCAAAATGTTTCCCGGCTTAAGATCGCGATGAATCAAGCCGCGCCCGTGTGCGTGTTCGATGGCAAGGGCAATCTGCCGCGTCCATGTGGCGGCCTGATGATCGTCCACTCCGTCGGTGCCTGTTGCCCGAGCTAGCGATCCGCCGGGCATGAAGCGCATGGCGAAGTAACATTCATCCCCGTTGCGAACGATTTCATAAACCGGGACCACTCCTGGATGATCCAGACGAGCCACCGCTTCGGCTTCGAAGAAGAACCTCTCCACACTCTTGCGTTCCGCAAAACGATGCGGCCGAATCGTCTTAATCGCGACGGTTCGATTCAGCTTGCGATGTCGCGCTTTATAGACAATGCCCATTCCACCTTGGCCGAGCACACTCAGCACTTGGTATTCACCCAGTTGATTCGGTATCGCGGGCGCTGGCGGCTTTGAAGTCGTTCCGATTGCGTTCTGCAAGCCCTTGGCCAAGCGAGAACGAACACGCGAGTCCAAGGGCTGTTGGGCGGCTAGCCCGCGCTGATTGGTTGGCGTCGATGCATCGTCGCCGTGCATCGAGACTGTCTCATCGAACCGCTGGGCGCAAGAAGGGCAAGAATCTAGATGAGATTCCAATTCTTGAGCGATCGATGCATCACAATCGCCGCTGAGCCACCGAGTGAGAAGTTCGTCTGAAGGGCAGTCGTTCAATTCTGGTTCCTTAACAAGACATGGGCATCTGGTTTCCGGGCCAACGGCCCAGCGAAACGGTTTTCGGGCCAAAGGCCCAGCGGTTTGCCGAACCCAGGCTAACCGTCTGGAAAAACAAACGCATCACGATACGTAGGGCCAACGGTTTGCGAAACAAACGCCTCGTAATACATAGGGCCAACGGCCCGATCATTTACCTAGCCCAGGCCAACGGCCTGGGAAAACAAACGCATCATAATACAAAGGGCCAACGGCCCGGTCGTTTGCCTAGCCCAGGCCAACGGCCTGGGAAAACGAACGCCTCATAATACATAGGGCCAACGGCCCGATCATTTGCGATTTGGCAGATTTGCAAACGGTCGGGCCGTTGGCCCTTCGCATTTTACCGGTAACCGATCCCCAGTCCTACGGACTGGGCTAGGCAAACCACCGGGGCTTTGCCCCTAATTTCAATCGGCTCCGGCAAACCACCGGGGCTTTGCCCCTAATTTCAAATGGCTCCGGCAAACACCGGGGCTTTGCCCCCTAATTTCAAAGGGTCCGGTAACAACTTTGCTTGGCCCACGAACTCCAACGGCTCGGCAAACAATCCAGGCTTTGCCCCTAATTCAAACTCTCCAGACGCTTAACTTCCGCGGCAATCAACTTCTGCACTTGATACCTCGCTCCATAAACGCTTGCGACGGGCATGGCCAATTGCTGAGCAACCTCTTTGTACGACTTTCCTTCATCGGCAGAAAGCTTCCAGGCTTGCCACCGCCTGGCATCAATGCGTGATTGCACATTGCGCATCGCCAAAGAAAGCAACTCCAAATCGAAAGCCGATTCCATCCGTTGCAACAAGTCCTCGCGAGCTTCTTCGCTTTCGAGCGAGCTGACTTGTGAAGGCGTTATCGCCTGGTCGCGCGAACGCACTTCACGAAAGTAGTCAGTGATCGCGTTCTCGGTGATTCGTCTCAGCCAGCCGCGAAACGTTTGTTGCGGATCGTATTCAAACTTGGAAATACTTCGCGCGATCTTAATTAACACATTTTGCGTCACATCCTCGGCGTCGGCTGCTTGAAGCTGTCGATGCGTACACCATTGATAAATTCGTGTGCCGTAGACGTCGACGAACTCATCCCATGCCTGTGCATCGGTTGAAGGTTGCTGTAAACGCCCCAGCAGACTGATATCCGTTGAACTAAGACTTTCGTCAAACAAGTTTTACTCTCACTGAGTGCGAAATCTGCGCAACAAACTTTAAATTTTCGGCGCAGATCAATGGAATTCCCACGTAAAGCCTAACAGAAGAATCGGTCGTAACAAAACATAGAGAAACGCTTGCTGTACATGTGTACCGGGGAAGATCCGTACAGGTGGTGTCTGAGTATCGAGCAAACTACGCTGTCCAGCTTTCGTACTCAAGACCCACTGCGGCGAAACCGCAACACATCACCTGAATGCATCCAGCCAGTTGAACTTTCGTAAGGAATAAACATCGTGAAGCCGCTGATCAAGCGATATGGGAAACGCAAGAACCAAAGTCCACACCTGTCGCGGAAGCGGCGAAGGCTCGTCGAACAACTCGAACAACGTCAGTTGTTGGCCAGCGACTTGACTGATATCGCCTTGTCGCAGCCGATTCAGGATCAATTGTTGTCCGTTCTGTCAGGGCTCGATCGCGCGGCGGACTCGGTCGGCGAGATGGCGATTCTGAATCAGAAGCTTCCTGGCGCGGACCTCAGCTTGAACGATCTGGTGGATTCAGGAACCGGCTCCGCGACGATCGATCGCGATTGGGGGGATGTCTTCCGATTCGAAAGTGTTGTCACTGAGTACTTTGCCCGCTTCGATCCGTCCAGCGATTCATTCGATTCGGCCAACGTCGGTCAGCAACCGATGGCGAGCGGCTTGGCGACAGCGATCCTCTCTGGCATCGACTTCAGCAGCACGATCGGCTTGACGGGGCGTGATTCGGCCGCGCCGCTCACGATCGATGCGGGTGTGGACAGCGCCACGAATCAGCTTCAGTTTAACATCGCCCTAGCAGCCGATTTTTCCAAGTCCGTCAATGCTTCTTTTGATTCACTCGGCAGCGATTGGACGTCGCTTGGCATCGACTTCAGCGCCGACGCCAACGTGACCTTGAACGGCTCATTCGACATGGGTTTGTCGTTCGGCGTGGGGCTGAGCGATCCGTCGGGCGTCGATCCATTCTTTCGCTTCGATCCCGCAAATCCGTTGACCCTAGCCGCATCGATCGATGGTGCGGGTTCGTCGCTGGGATTTGAACTGGGGCCGATCGGAGGAACGCTTACCGCCAATGCGTTTTCGGTCGGGGCATCGGCAACGGTCAATATTCCCACGGGGGCGCAGGCCTTTGCCGATCGCATCGCGGTCACGCCCGGAGCGGCTTCGCTCGATTTGGACTTTGAATTTGACGCGTCGCTTTACGGCACCGCGCTCGGTACGCCGGGCGATCTGCCCAGCTTTGCCGTCACCGACAGCAACCTGTTCGATTCGACAGCGCCCGATTTCACGATCGATCTCGCTCCCCTGGCTCTGAATTTCTCAGCCGAACATGTCGTCGACAGCCTGATCGATCTGGCCTCGAAACTGGCAACCAGCACCGACAGCGAAGCACTGGGTACACCGATCCCGTTGCTGAATAAGACGGTTGGTGAATTGCTGACGTCTCCAGCCGAGCCGCGCCGGTTTGCGGGAACGGAAGTCTCTTCCATGACAGCTCCCACGGATGACGGCACCTGGAAAACATTCACCGTAAACCTGGGGGCCGTGGATTTCAAACCGTCACTGCATGGCATCCGTCGCGGCGGCGGCATGACGTTTCTGTCGACGACCGGCGACCGTTTCGGCGCGACGGTCAGCAAAGTCGATGGCAATCAAGTCACCTTGCGCTATCCCAGTTCACGCACCGACGTCCCCGATGCGTCTGCGAAGAGCTTGGAATTTTCGGTGCCAGGAAACTTGGGTGAGCAGATCAAGGCGGCGATCGGCAATTACATAGGCGAAGACGGAATGCGAGATCTGTCCGCCGGTGTGCCTTCGCTGGGCGAGCTGCTTGCCAATCTGGGCGCGTTGATGGGCTTTGGCGACGACGACATCACTTACGATGAGTCGACGATGACGCTGATGCTGACACCGTCCTTCACGCCCGAGCCGCTTCAATTTGAGACGAAGCTCGATTTCGGTGACCAGATCGCGGGCTTGGGTTTTGAAGCATCAGGCAATTTCCTGATCGCCGCCGCTCCGACGATTCGATTGCCGCTGGGCATCGTGCTGGACCCGAGTTCGTCCATCGCCGCGAAGGATCGTGTGTTCGTGGTCGACGATACGCAACCGGAAGTCAGCGTGGCGCTAGCCGCAAATTTGGATGACCCACGGGCTCGTGCATCGATCGGATTCTTGAGTGCTATCCTGGAAGAGGACGCTTCGGTCACCGACAACGATGGCATCGCGATTGCCGCGACCTTGGGCATCGACATCGACCAGCCCGCTTCGTCGTCCGACGGCAGGGTGACGATCACCGAACTGCTGGCGTCGCCGAGCGAAATCTTTGATCCCAGCATCGCGGGAAGCCTGACGATCGACGGCTTGCAGATCAAGCCCGAGGTTGCCGGCGCGACGATTCCCGGTTCGATTGACATCTTCACGCTCGATAGCTCCAGCGCCATCAACCCCAAGCCCAAAGGAGCCGCCGCGTTTGCCAACCTGTCCGAAATGGGCAGCGTCTTCAGCAACGTAAGCATCGGCAACAGCATCGGCGACTTCAGCAAGCTGTCGGCCGAAGATGTGGTGTCGATGTTCATTGACCTCGGCTCGTCCGTGCAAACGATCGCCGGATCCATGGACGTTCCCGCTGGGATTCCGTTTGTCGAGGATGCGATCAGCGAAGTGGTGAACTTTGCCGATACGGGCAAGGAATTTGCTCGCAAGCTGTATCATAACGCCAAGCTGATCGGCGGCGCGGACATTGCCGTGACCGATGGACGATTGAGCGCTGACGCATCGTTTACCGTGCGCATCGAAGACGGCGCTCCGATTCACATTACCGTTGCCGCCGCCGACACCACAACGAACACCTCGATCGACGATCTGTACGCCGATATCAACGCCGCGATCGCAGCGGCTGGTGCCGACGAAAGCTTCATCGCCGCGCGAGAGCAACCGCACGACGCGGCATCGATCACCGGCGTCGCAAGCGCGACGGATCTGCCGACCACGCCTGACGGATACGAGCGATTTACGTTCACCTTCGCGGCGGGAACCGATCTGTTCACGATGGGCATCAAGCCGGGCGACGTCATTGAGTATGTGGATACTTCGGGCCAGTGGCAACAAGCATCGATCGACCACATCGGCCTGACGACGCTGTCGATCCAGATCCCCACTGCGCAGCCCGATCCCGCTGCGGATGCATCGCGCGGCATCAACCTCTACGACGCGGCAAACCTGAATCGTTTGACGCTTCGCACCGTCGACACGCAATCTGGACTGACCCTCAGCGTCAGTACCATTGGCGTCACGGCGGCGAGCGAGCTGCCTGCGAGCCTTTCCGAGGACGTGACCTTGGCGATTGACATCGACGGCGTTTCGAACAACGTCGTGATTCCGGAATCGATTGCCGCGGCCAGCCAAAGCCCGACGCAGCTTGTCGGCATCATCAACGCTCAGCTTGCGGCAACCGACTTCGATGCGAATAACAAGCTCGACGCCAAGCTGTTGGCCGTGCTCGTGGGAGGCACGCTGCGGCTGGCAGCCGTCGACAGCAGCATCGGTTCGATCAAGGTATCCGGCGGCGAAGCCCTTGGTTTTACAAAGGATCAGACCGCCGATACCAATACCGCCAGCACGGAGCTTGGTCTGGGCAGCTACGACGACAACGATGATCCCTCGAAGCTGACAGGCGGCCAGCTTGCGGTCAGTGCGTTCCGCGTTGGTACCATCCAAGATCTGGTCCATGCCCTGAACGGATTGATTCAGCAGCAATTCGCCGGCGCGCCCTTTGATGCTTCGCTCAATTATCATCCGGCATCGGGAACTCCCGGCGCGGCCGATTACTCGCCGCGATCGGTGTCGTTCAACATCGCACTGGGCACCCAGTTTACGCGGTCCATCGAATTGGACTTTGATGCCGGGCTGGACGTTGGGTTTGCGGACCTGAGCGTCGTCGGTGGAGCCGAAGCATCGTTTATCGCCAACGCGGGAATCGAATTAACGGTCGGCTTGGATCTGGAGCGACCCGGCAGCGACCGCGCCGTCGATGCCTCCGTAAAACTGTCCGAGCTGGATGATGGTCGTGGCACGCCGCTGAAGGTCGGCGTCACGGGGACCCCCGTTGCTGATGGCAACATCGGTACCGAGGCGAACTTAAACCTGAGCATCAATCGCTTCGACGCGTCTTCCCTGGAAGCTATGTCCGTAACGGTATCGGCCATCGAAATCGGCGACAACACCAGCCTGGGCGATCTGGCCACGGACCTGAACGACCAAATCCGCCTCCATTTCGCGACGCCTCTGACCGACCCATTGCCGATTGAAGTCGGGGTCGATGACGACCACTTGGTGATTGTTTCCAATGACGCCACGATTAACGGGCTGTCGATCGCCACGGGCACCACCGACGCGCTCGGTTTTGCCGCAGGAAAGGCCAGCGATCTGCCGGACCTTTTTGTGAAGCTACGCGATGGCGATTCGTTCAACGTCAACTTGGACGGCGCTGATACGCTGGCCGATGTGAAGCGGGAGATCGAGGACGCATCGGTGCCGCCCATGGGCGGAGCGGCACGATTGACGGTCACCTTCGAAGGCGGAGCGATCAAGATCACCGATACGTCGATCTACGATGGTACCACGAATTTCATGATCCAATCTTACAGTGATGATCGCGGTCCCAGCGGCGCGGGAATCACGCTAGGCATCGTCGGGGAAGTGACTCCGGTCGAGGACAATCCGGATACGACCGAGGACGAAACGGACATCGGCGACGTTTTCAATGGGCTGCCGCTGTTCGAAGGGGATCGCAAGGACCAGTTCTATATCAACACAGCGGGCAGCAAAGTGTTTGCGGGTGTGTCGGTGGACTCGGCGGATATCGATCTGATTGCTTCGCTGGGGCTGCTAGACCTGGGCATCGTCGATGGGACTGCGGCGATGACGATTGACGCGACCGTTGGGCTCACGGACGTCGACAATCCCGACACGCCCACCGACGAAAGCACCGATAACAAGCTGAGGCTGCGCGATTTCTCAACCGCTGGGTTCAAAGACATCCTAACGCCCAGCTTCGCCTACGGTGGCACTGTCAACTTGCCCATCGATGGCTCGGCGCTTGCCTTTCTGCCGCCGCAGTTCAAGCCTGGCTATGTTCCCGGCGCGGGCGATCCGGATGCTGCGCCGATGTCGATCGATGTTGCGTTGTCAGGATCGGGCAACGAGAAACCGACCTTGACCTATGGCGTCACGAATTTGGAAAGCGCCATCAGCAGCTTCAAGAACTTCTCGATGAAGGATCTCGCCCGCGTGGTCCAGCAACTGGCTGACCTTTTGCGAAGCAGCGATCTGGAGGGTCTGAACGATCCGATTCCTGTCATCAACAAAACGCCGAATGATGTGTTGGACGTCGTCGACAGTTTGGCCAGGGCCGCTGAAGACATTCTGGCCGGACCGGATGTGGATGCGTTGTTGCTGAAGATTGGCGAACTGGAATCGCTGATCGGCGAGCTTGCCGGAACACCCGAACAGAACGAACAGATTCGCGATCTGGTCGCTCAGGTCAAGGCGGCGGCCAATCCGGATCACACCTTCGCCTTGGCATTTGATCACGACAACAATCCCGCGACCGATGCGATTACAACGGCTGAAATCAGCCAAACGTCGACTCCTGCAGAGATCAAGGGGGCGATTGATCTTGCGTTTTCGCAAGCTTCGCTGACGAGCGTCGTATCCAAAGTAACCGGTTCCCCCGGCGGACCTTACGAAATCACGTTCGCTGTTTCCGCAAATGACACGCCGGATGTCGACCTATCCAGCACAAGCGGCTTGGTCGGTCAGACGCAGGAATTCGTTAAGGGCGACGGCGCGAAGGCGGAAGTGCAAGAGATCTCCTTCGTCACGACAGGTAAATTGGTTGCGGCGATCACAGCATTGCAAAACGCGATCGGTACGATCCCGGCCAGCGTGGGCGGTCAACCCGCTGTCGCGGCCAAGGTGACCCAGATCGCCGATTCGGTGGCATCGCGCAGCAATTTGGGCGCGATCCTTGGCAATGCCATCAAGGGCCAGTTGGGCATTCCCGACGAAGCATTCTATTTGACGGTGGACTTTGTTGATGCGGATGCCGATGCGCCGGGGTTCCAAGCAGCAGCCCGCGTATTGATCGACTTTGAAAAGACCGCGACCAAGAACTTTGCGATCGACTTCGACTTGCCCGATCTTGGCCCCGTGACCGTCAACAGCGGTGCGAATGTCGACTTCACGGTCGCGGGGCTTGCGAACCTGGACTTCGCCTTCCGCTTCGATACCTTCACGCCTTACCTGCTCAACACCAGCGGCTTTGCCTTCGGTGGCGGCATCGATTCATCCGTCAATGTGATGGCCGGGATAGCCGGAATCGAAGGTGGGCTGACGGGCAATTTCAAGCTGCAAGGCAGTGTGCGAGAGTCGATCCCGTCAGGCCAAACGAATTTTCAACTCGCTGCCGCACCGGTCGATAACCTGGTGATCGTTTCGACGCGACCGCTGCTTTCGGTCGGCAGCGATTACACCGTCGATAATTCAGGCGCGACGCCGGAGATCACCTTCACGCCCCCGCCCACGGGCAGGCCGACGATCGAGTATACCGCTGCGGCCAACGAAAGTGTTCCCGCCGGGCGAACCAAGCTGCAGCTTGCCAATCGTCCGATCGCCGCGATCACCGTTCAAAGGTGCGGCAACGCTGACCGCCGGAACCGACTACACGATCGATACTTCAACGGTCACGCCCACGATCCGTTTCACAACCGCAACCACCGGCACCGAAAGCGTTCAGTATCATCGGGCGGTCTCGCAAACTGTCAACGAATTAGCGAACAAAGTTACACTTTTGGAATCGCCGGTCGGCGGAACGTTCGCGGTGTTGGGACCGGCAACCGTTCTGAAACAAGGCGTCGACTTCACCGTCGACACCGCAACGTCACCCGCGACGCTCGACTTTATGGGAACATCGACCTCTGGTCGCGAAGTGGTCGAGTATGCATCGAGCACTGCCCCCGACTTGGCGATGTTCACCGCTGGCACCAATCGTGCGGCTGCCGTCTTCCGATGGCAATACGATCGGCGGCGTCTTGATCAACGAACTCTTTCCGCTCCGTTTTTGAAGATCGCGCCGACGGCTCGGGTCATCGATCGCTTCGTTTACGACATCAATGGCATCGCAACCGCCACGCTCGATGCGAGTTTGGCGGGTATCACTATCCCCGGCGCGATCACGGTGGTGGCCAGCCTGGATCATCCGACCAAGCCGCAAATTCGTTTTGACGGAATTCAAACGTATCTGGATGGCTTGACCGATCTGAGCCAACTGAGCTTTGGCCAGATCGTTTCGGGAACGCGAGCAATCTTGAATACCGTGGAATCGGGGCTGAAAAGCGACCTGTTGGAGCAATTGCCTTTGATTGGCGATGGCGTTGATTTGAACAACAGCTTCATCGGCAAATTGAACGGGATGCTCGATGAGCTGGACGCGTTGTTCGCCGCCTCCGACAGTGCCACCGACGCGATCAAGGTCGAAGTGCAACAGAGGATCTTCGCCGCGCTGGGTCCGGCTGGCGCGAACATCTTGAATCTCAATGCGACCTATGACGACGATCCTGTGGTGCCCAATGCGATCGAGACGGCCGATTATCGTGACGTGCCGGTGCATCTTGACGATCCATTGATTACGCCAGCGGCTGAATTGGAAATGCGGATCGACTTGCCAATCGCTGGCCGCGACGTGTTGGATGTCGATTTCGATTTAGGTGTCGATGCGCTCGTGATGGAATTCGAAACCACGGGCGGAGTTGAGCTGGAGTTTGATTACGCGTTCAACTTGGGTTTCGGCGTCAGCTTGCAAAAAGGATTCTTCTTTCAACTCAACGACGAAGTAACGTATGCCTCGACGGCAGCAAGACATCCGGCACGGCGGAGATCTCGCTCGGTGCGTCGGTGAACTTGAAACCGGGCACGTCGCTGGTGGGCGAACTGTTTTTCTTGAACTTGGTTGCTGAAACAAATCCCACCGAGGACTTGGATCGCGACGGTGTGACTGGCGAGACGCTCAACGAAGCCATTGACAAGCGGGATTATAATCGCGATGGCGATATGAACGATGTGCTGACCGAAGTGGACCTCAATGGCGACGGCAGGTTCAGCAAAGGCACCGGCTTCTCTGGTGAGATCTTTATCGATCTGGCTAATCCCGACGCCGCGACGACCACGGACAATCGCTTGACCTTGGGCGAAATTCGGCGCACGCCAAAGAAGGAATTGTTTAACGCCGGCATCACGACCACGGCGTATGTTGATTTGGCGATGACCGCCGATTCGGATGTCGCGGGGTTGCCTGAGCTGACGGCCGACCTGACCCTGGATTGGAACATCGGCTTGACTTCGCGAGACGGCGTCGTGGGCGGGGGCTTGCCCAGCGTGGCGATCCGCGATGCGACGCTCGACGTGGGCAGCTTCTTGAACACGGTCATCGCGCCGGCATTTGAAGGATTTGACAAATACGTCGGCCCCGTGCGTCCGTTGATTGACTTTTTGGCCGCGCCCGTACCTGGCATCAACGACCTTTCGACGACGCTTGGCGGACCGAAGATCACTTTCCTGACGATGGGTCTTCTGGGTACAGCGCGCAGCGCCAAGAGTGTCGAGCTGGCGCTGAAGGCTCAAAAAGTCGTCGGCCTACTGCAAAACATCTTCGAGGCCGCCGATACGATTCGCAGCCTCACGCGCGATGGCGACAACATCACGATCAACTTTGGTGACTACTGGATTTCGGGCGGTCCTGGCGGCGCGGCGCCTACGGTGGACTTGACCGATCCCAATGCGGACATCCGTGTTCCCGAGACCCTGCCCACGCCAGCCGCAGGAGCGCCGCTTAAACAGGTGGGAGATTCAAGTAAGAGCGGAGCGGCAAAGTCGAAATCGTTCCTGAAGAAATTGACGGCCCAGCCCGACAGCAATGGCGACGGCGGCTTTGGCATCTCGATTCCGATGATGTCCAATCCGTCGAGCATCTTCAAATTGTTCACTGGCGAAACCGTGGAGTTGATCAATTGGGATATTCCACGCTTCGACTTGAGCGTTCCGTTCAAGATGAAGTTCGGTCCGATTCCGTTCCCGCCCGTTCCGTTGTATGCAACGTTTGGGGCCACGCTCGACGCGTTCGCTGATTTTTCAATTGGCTTCGATACACGCGGCATCGCCAAGACCGGCAACTTTGCCGACGGATTCTACTTCGGCGATTTGGCCAATACGACATCGGGCGCGGACATCGACGAATTCGGTATCGGCTTGGAAGCGAGCGTTGGCGCGGCGATCAGCGTTTTCGTGGCCGAAGCGGGAATTCGCGGCGGCGTCGAAGCGGACCTAACGTTCAACTGGAACGACCTGGATGGTGACGGCAAGATCTATCTGGATGAACTGGCTGACTTGTTCCTACTCAAGCCATCGGACTCCGCGAAAACAAAGACCGTCACGTTACCGGGTGGGGCGACCGTCGAGATTCCTCAGCCAAAGCCCACGGCTCCCGATATCCCCGGCATGTGCGTGTTCGACGCCAATGGCTCGATCAAAGCGTTTCTGGAGATCTATTATGACGTCGTCTTTGTCGGCGAAGGCAAGTATCGGCTGATCGATGAAACGCTGTACAGCTTCAGCCACCATTGCACCGCGCCGGCGTTGGCCGAGGTCACTGCGGGCGATTCCCAGTTGGATGACGGTACGTTGTTGCTGTTCGCGGGCGAACATGCCGACAAGCGAGGGACATTTTACGGCACCGACATCAACGAACACTTCGTGATCGATCAAACGGGCGAAGGCGATGCGGCGGTGACGACCGTGCAATTCCATTACACCAATCGTGATGGAGATGCCGCCGTGACGACGCGGACGCACACAGGCGTCAAGCAAATCTATTTCTCTGGCGGCTCAGGCGACGACACGTTAACGGTTTCCGAGAACGTTAAGGTTCCCGTGCGAGCGATCGGTGGCGTGGGCAATGACATCCTCGGCGGTGGCAGCGGCAACGACACACTCTCTGGCGGCTCGGGCAACGACACACTCACCGGTGGCAAGGGCGACGATCGCTACACCTTCGCCGATGCTTGGGGAATCGACACGATCACCGACAGCGGCACTTCGACCGGTGATGTGTTTGACTTCAGTGCGCTCACCACGTCGTTGGATGTCGATTACGGCAGCGTCACGGTGAAAAGTGGCACCAACAAAGTGCAAGGCGTCGGCGGCGTTCCGGTGGAAGGAATCGATCAGGTTATCGCCGGCAGTGGTACCGATTCGTTAACGGTCAAGGAAGTCATCGGCACCGGCGATGCGAACGAGTGGAACCTGAGAGGTCAAGGCACGGGGTCGGTTAACACATTTAAGTTCGAAAACTTTGAGAACCTGACCGGCGGCGATCAGATCGACAACTTTGTGATCCATCCGGGCGGTGGGCTCGCGGGCAACCTGGACGGCGGCAAAGGCAGAGATACGCTGGATTACAGCAACACCAGTGCGAATGTGACGGTGAATCGTCAAGCACGCACGGCCGCTGGCGTTGCGCGCTTTGGCGGTATCGACGTGATCGTCGGTTCGACCGGATCGAACCTTTTGGTGGGAAGGAACATCGACGCGGATTGGACAATCAGTGGTCCGAATCGCGGCCTGATTACCGATTCAGACGGACAAACGTTGGAATTTTCCGGCTTTGGAAGCCTGACCGGTGGCGATGCCGACGACCGCTTTGTCGTCGAGTCGGCAGGTCGATTGACCGGCAACCTGCTGGGGACGCTCACGCCAGGCACGATCGATGCCGACCATATCGACTTCTCGTTCCAAAATGTTTCGATGTTGGCTGAGATTACATCGAACAACGCGGGCCGCGTGACGGTCGGTGCGACCGCGCCGCGATCATTCACGTCGATCGAGAGCGTGACGACTGGTACTGCAAATGACCGGATCGTTGTCGCGCCGGGAGCGAGCGTTCGCGGAAGGCTTAGCGGAGGCACGGGCGATCGCGATGCACTGGACCTTTCCGCTTGGACAACGCCGCTGGCGATCGACATGACCGCCGGAACCAGTACGGTGGGCGAAGTCGCTGGTTGGGAGTTCATCTACGGCGGGTCGGCGGCGGATACGATCACGGGACAAGCCGGAACGAACAACCGGCTGATCGGTGGCGGCGGCGGCGACATCCTTCATGGATTGAGCGGTGACAATTTGATCATCGGTGACACGGCAACGATCACCGAAGCCGATGGCCAGTTTGAATCGATTCGCACGCTGGCCACGTTCGCGGGCGATGACACGATTACGGCCGCCGGTGGCAACAACATCATCTTGGCTGGTGGCGGTTCGGATTCGATCACGACCACCGGCGGTGACGGCTTCATTGGCGGCGATCATGTATTGCTCACGCTCTCGGGGGGCCGAATGGTTGCAATGCAAAGCATCCAGCCGGCCGATGGTGGTGACGATACGATCAACATTGGCGCGGGCAACGATTTCGTGATCGCTGGCAACGGCGCGGACACGATTGTTGACACCGGAGGACGCAACGTCATCGTGGGTGATGCTGGGCGGATCGAGTTATTGAACGGATTGGCATCCAACGTCGCCAGCATCGTGTCCGTGATGAGCGGTGACGATACGATCACCACCGGCAGCGGAGCCGATGCGATCATCGCGGGGGGTAAGGACGACACGATCCGCGCCGGTGATGGCAACAATTTTGTGCTGGGCGATGACGGTTTGATCGGCTTTTCTAGCGGATCGCCAACAATCTGGACACTCGAAGCAAGCCCGCGAGATGGGCACGATCGCATCACCACCGGCAGCGGACGCGATGTCGTTTTGACCGGCAATGGGGATAATCGCGTCGAAGCGGGCAAGGGAGATGATGATGTGATCGGCGGCAGCGGCATGGACACGATCTTTGGCGATGTCGATCCCACCGATCCGCTGTTCGATGGCACTGGCGGCAACGATTGGATCGTCGGCCTGATGGGGGACGACACGATCGACGCGGGTCCTGGCGATGACGTCGTCTTCGGTGGGCTTGCGCTCGCAGCGCGAGCCGATTACGAAATCGGAACGGCTGATTTTCAGATGCCGCCGCAGTTCGACGAGGCCGAAGCGACTAAGGCGACGGGATATGATCCGGCCATCAAAATCACGCCGGTCATCGCCCTCAGCGGTACGACCGAGGCGCGCCGCGCGATCGATGGAGTCGAAGGGGATGGCAACGATATCTTAATCGGCGCGGCTGGCAACGATGTGATCTTTGCCGGAGCGGGAGTCGATCAGTTGCAGGGGGGCGACGGTTTCGATTACCTGGACGCCGGAGCGGGTAACGATGTGGTCGTTGAAGGCGGCGCGGGGGACGATGTGATTCGCGGCGGTGCGGGGAACGATGTGCTGCGCGGCGGCGAGGGCATCGATCAATTGTACGGCGACGCGGGTGACGACGTGCTGAAAGGGGATGCTGGAACCGGGGCAAATCAAACCGGTCAAAGACTCTTTGGCGGTGAGGGGCGCGACACGATGTATGCTTACGCTCCCACGACCGTTGTGGCGGCGCAGAAGCTACTTGTTGGCGACCAATTGTTCGGCGAAGGTGGCGGCGATTACTTGTACGGCAACATTCGTCAGGAGGTACTTTCGGGAGGCAGCGGCAATGAATTCATCGTTGGCGATCAGTTCGCCGGGCCGGACTATGCCACTCGGACCGATGCGGATGTCAACGGTGCGGACGACTTGATACTTGGCGGCTCCGGCGAAGATCAACTCTTCGGCGGCGGTGGCAATGACACAATCTGGGGCGGCCCGGGAACCGACCAGATCGACGGACAAGACGGAAACGACACGCAGTACGGTGGCAGCGGCATCGATCTGTTCGCGTGGGCAACGAACAGTATCGATCAAGACCGAATCGTGGGTTACTTTGCCAATGACCCCAGTGAAGATCGAGCGTCTTGGACGGCGGAGACGATCCGCGACAATGAGAACAAGGAAACCGACATCCTGACGATCAACGGAACCGGCGGCGACGACACGATCCTGATCGGTGCGATCACCGGATCGGGAACGCAGGCGGGCAAGGCGGCCGTGTGGATCAAGAACACGACCACCGATACGGTCATCCCCATCGATATGCTTGACGACGATGGCAACCTGCTGGTTGAACAGTTCCGTATCGCGGGATTGGCGGGCAACGATACCATTGGGTTCTATTCAACGCTGGCAGAAACGGCGGGTATCATCAGCACGGTTCCAGCCAACTTTGGGCCTTTGGATACGTCGGCTCTTACCGGACGAAGCAACGACTTCGTGGCCTACTTCGACGGCAACAGCGGAAACGATACGTTGATCGGATCCGACGGCCGCGATCGCATGGACGGTGGCATCGGCAGCGATCGGTTGTTTGGCTTTGGCGGCGACGATCGTTTGTGGGGCGACGGCGGTGGTGGAACGTCAGCCGACGTGGACATCTTGTTCGCCGGTGGCGGCAATGACGATCTGATCGGTGGTCAGGGCAAGAACACCCTGTACGCATGGAGCTTCGATCCCGATCTGGGTAAAACCGCGAGGACTCCCACCGATGATGACCCTTCGACCACGCAAGGCTTTGGCGTGTTTGTCGGCACGACGGGCGAGCTGTTCATCAACGATGGCGATCTGAATGACGACAACTTGTTGGACATTGACGTTGTCGAAGGAAACTTGCCCGCTCGGCCGGCCCGCCCGCAAGAAACAACCGGCCTGAACCGAATGCTCGGCCAGCAGCGCAACGACAAGTTGTACGGAGGCACGACGATCGACTTTATGTATGGCAATGGGGGCGAGGATACGCTGTACCGATCCGACGGCAGCACCTTTGAATCGCTTGACGGAACGTTGGCCGGAGATGAATGGAAAGAGTACGCCAAAGATTCCGATCAGGTCTGGTACGTCGGCGGCAGCGGCGGCGGATGAGATTCACATCGACTATGTCACCGAGCCCGGCTTGTTGACCGACCATCATCTGATCACGCGACTGACCAATAACAATGGCAACTTCAGCTTCTCAGCTCAAGTGCGACTCGATTTCAACGCCAAGAATGGTGATGGCGAATTGGCGTGGAGCGCGCGGATCATCAATTCACCCTGGATCAGCTTCAAAGCGAAACCGATCCCGATCGGCGTGGAGCGGAGCTGACCAAGATCGCCGGTTCAGCGATCGACGAGGATGGCACAGCCATCGCCGGATTGCTGCCCCCCGAAGGCAACTTCTCCGTGATTCTGGTGGACGCTCTGGCTGGCAACGATCGCGTGACCGTCGGTCCCACGGTGCAGAAGTCGGTCTGGGTCGATGCGGGTGCGGGGACGATGTCGTTGAAATCCGCAGCGGCAACGCGATTCTGATCGACAAGGCCGAGAACGCTGGCGCGTCGGCGAGCGATGCGCCGGGCAACAACGTTCCTGCACAAGCGTTCTCGCTAATCACGACCAATGCGGAAAACAAATCGATCGGCAGCGATGGCAAAGTCTTGGAAGACGGTCGGGTTCTTTATACCTCGCTGTCGATGGACAGCCCCAGTGATGAAGACTGGTACAAGTTCACGCTCCCCGATGGCGTGGGAAATAAGAAAGTTGCCGACTTTAAAGACGATTATCAAATCGACTCGCCAGCATCGGGATGGCAATACCTGTGGAACGGTCCCAGTCGGCTTTGGCACCGGGGCACAGTCGATGGAACGACCAATCCGATCGGTGATCCAGCGAATTATCAACCGCTGATTTACGGAGGCCCTTTGCGCGGGTACACGGCCGATGGCGATGACGTTGTGAACAACGAACCGGCGATGTGGTTTGGTCTCAGCGACACAGGAGGGCATCCTGGTCGCGGAGCGATTCAGCACGGCGGTGTCAATAATGAGCACGATCGCTATGTCATCACCGCGTTTACGATTCCCGAAGACGGCGACTACAAGATCACCGACAGTACGCTGACCGGCGGTTCCGTCCGTTTGTTCATTCATGTCAACAGCGATGCACCGTTGATGAATCGTGCCGGCAGCGGGGCGTTCGATCAATCGCTCGGTTCGCTCACCGCGGGCGATACCGTGTACGTCGCGGTCGGTCCCAACGGCAGCGATACCGCTGATTCCTTTGTCCTTGATTATTCGATCGTCTTGGACAACAGCAACACCACCGAAATCAAGCTGGCCAGCGGATCGCCGATCGACCATTTGGAGCTTGAAGTCTACACGACCGATCCGGCGGAAGATCATTCCTTGGAATTGGATAAGCTTCAGTTGATCAAAGCGAGCGATCCACTGGATGCCACCGGCGGCAACGGAGCAGCGTTGTCAGCCAGTTTGTTCTCGGGAACGGACTATTACTTGCGCGTCACCAATCCCAACAAGGTCCCCACGCCTTACGATTTGGAATTGAACTTGACGGGCACCAGCAATGATCCTCGCACGATCGATATGTCATTGCGAAAGGACTTTACTCGCCGCGATGTGATCATCGGCGGCACGGGTGATGATATCCTGCGCGGCGGAGCGGGCGAAGATTGGATCTTCGGCAATGCAGGTAACGACGTGATCACTGGCGGATACGATCGGCAGGCCAGCGACTTGTTGTTCGGCGGCGATGGCGACGACACGTTCCAGATCATTCCCGATGCCTTGCCGCTGCTTGGGAATCAAACCAATACGCAATTTGATCCCGCGACGAAGACCTTCATTCCGACGTTCAGCGAACAAATGATTGGCGGTGCGGGAACCGATCGCATTCTGTTCTTGGGGGGCGATACCGATCGCCGGGGCTTCGACGTGCCCGACTATGCGTCGATGCGATACAACACGGCATTGCATCGTTATGAATTCACGAGCCTCGTCTGGGATATCGGCAAACAGGAATATCAGTTTGTCGACGCAGACGACGACGGTATTCAAGACACCGGCGAGGCCTTCGTACAAGAGTATCTATACTTCCAGACGCGGGATACCGAACAGATTCAGTTCTCGTTGCAAAACGGTGACGACGTGTTGCGATTGGATTCCGGGTTCCAGTTCTTGCCATTGATCGATCAGTCCGGTGACTTGGTCGCTGATACCAGCAAGTCGGCTTTGTACGAAGAATGGGGCATGGATCGCGGGGATGCCCAGCAAGGTGCGAGCGAGCAGATCATCATCCATGGTGGCGATGGCAACGACATGTTGTTCGGAACGCCAGGTCGCGACATCATCAACGGCGGCGCTGGAGGCGACACGATCGTTGGCGGTCTGGGGGACGATGAACTTGTTGGCGATGGCGGCAATGACACGATTGTGGGAGCGAATCTTGATGCCTCTTCGACGACGAGTGCTTATCCATTTAATCCCACAACGGAGGACATTAGCGCGGCGTCGGAAGTCTATCGCTACGTATTATCCGCTCCCTTTTCCGTGCTGCCGGACACCATCCGCACCGGAATTTCAATCAACGATGCCCGTGTGACGACCACCACGGCATCATCGCTGATCACCGACGAAGCCTTTGGGATCGAATCGACCTCCGTCGGCGATGAGCTTTCGGATCTACGTTCGATCGGCGATTTCAACAAGGACGGCAACGATGACTTCATCATTAGCGGGCGTGATCAGAGCTATTTGATGTTCGGACCACTGCGGCTCAGCGGTCTGGAATCGGCTGTCGAACTGGCGGATATCGTTATCGATCACGCTACGTTGGGCGTGCCCCATCAAAACAAAGGCGACATCAACAACGATGGCGTTGCCGATTTGGCGTTCGTGCGGCGCGATGGTTCCGATGTGTTGGTAACCGTCGTCTTCGGAAACGCTTTTGCGTCGAGCACGTCGACATCGACGACGCCATGGCCAAGGAACTGGGATGCGACCTTTGCCAGTTCCCTGCTGAGCGATTCGGGCAGTAATTCCAACAGCCGCCGGATTCGGTTAAGCAATCGTTTCCTGAGCGCGACGGCATCGCCAACGGTTCATCTGTTGAACCATACGCCTGACGTCAACACCGATATCTTTGTGTTCGCGGAAAGCCCGGGGCTTCAGCAATCGGGCATTGCCGACGAGTTGAACCGCGGCTTCGTCTTTTCCGGAGCAGATGTCGTCAGCTTCCAGCCGACATCGACCACGCCGACCATCAATCAATCGCATGCTTTTACGAGTATCCGCAGCAAAGACATTGGCACCTTGGATGCGGTGGTTGCAGGCGATGTGGACGGCGACGGTCGCGATGACATCTTGTTCGGTGCGAAGGGATTGATCGTCGGCACCGAGGCCGCGCTGGGCCAGCGGAAATCGCGTTTGATTTCGCATCCGGGGAATCCACATTCCAGATCGCTGCCGGGCCGCACTCGGCGAACCTCACCGTATCGGCCACCACGGTGACCGCTTTGGTCGATGCGCTGAACTCCCAGATTGGCTTGTCCGATCTGAAGAATCATGTGGTTGCCGACAATGTGGGAAACATCGTTCGACTGCGCAGTACGGCCATCGGTCCTGAAGCGACTCTGGCGGTGGATTGCATTGGGCTGGGCTCCTGTGGAGCCGAAACGAGCGGCGGTTATCAAAGTCCGTTTCCTGGTGACTTTCATACGTACAGCCGCGGTGGTGCATTGCCGCTTCAACCTAATGTGTTCTCGCCCGATGAATCGAACTCCAGCAACCACAAGTTCCGGTTGTGGCCAGTCGGCACGACGACGACCTTTATTGATTTGCCGATCAGCGGATTGGAAGGCAAGATCGCGGACATCGGGCGAGTCGGTGTGCAAATCGATCATGCATTTGTGCCTGATGTTGAGATGACCCTGATTCACCCAGATGGTACGGAAGTCGTGTTGGTAGCCGACGGACCTAAGGGCTCCGATTATGGCACCAAGGTCACCAATGGACCTGTTCCAGTAAACTTCAGCGACGTGGCAACGACTTCGATTTTGAGCGGCACAGCGCCGTTCTTGTCTCCTTCAATTCACCGACCGCAAGAGCCGCTGGGGGTCCTGCGTGGCAAGTCGCCCAACGGGACATGGCGATTGAAAGTTCGCGACGATGCCGATGGTGATGGTGGCTGGATCAACCACTTCAGCATCGCTATCGAGACACGCGAGACGGCGGTTGCCATCGGCGGCGCGATCCAGAGCACAGCCGGCTTCCTTTCCTCGCGACAGGCGACCCCAGGGGCAAGCTTTTCTTTAACATCGTCTGGTGGAACGTTCGCCACAGCGCAGCCCTTTGTTTTGGGAGACCTCAACGGGGACGGAATCGCTGATGTGGGGCTGGGCCATGCCAGCCAGATCGATATCCACTACGGCGGCTCGCCGCACGGGCCGGATCTGTCCATCGATGGGCAGCAGTTGATTACCGGTTCGAATTTGTCCGCCACCGCCGGCGATTACGATGGCGATGGCCGGGCGGATTTGGTCGCTGTTGCGCCCGGATCGGGCGGATGGCTGCATCGCGACATCGCCAATTCGGCCAAGTCGATCGCCTTTGATGCTGGTGATACGTTCTTGCCTCTGGACACGACGCTGCAGAATAATCGTGGCATCACATTCGACGGAACCAATGTGGTCACCGTGCCTCATCAACCGGAGCTGACACCGCCATCGTACACCACCGCGTTTTGGGCGCGACGCGATGGCACGGGGTCCGGTACCGAGATCGCCGTGAGTGCGTATAAGTTCAATTCGTCATCAAACATTCGCGGTTTCTACATCGATGGCGACCAGAATCATTGGCGAGCGTTGATGTCCGACGGCCGAGGCAACAACACGATTATTGTCACTGAAAACCCAGTGCCTGCCAGTTCGTGGACCCATGTTGCCGTCAGCTTTGATGCCAAGAGTGGTCCAGATTCCGACGGAGTATTGATTGGCACGTTCTCGATGTACGTGGATGGTAACCTCGCGGGTCAAGTCACCGACGCGCCTTATCGTCCCCAACCAAGCGACTTCCTGATCGGACGGTTGAGCGCCAGCAATACCTTCAGCGGTGCGCTGGACGATGTCGCCTTGTACAACCGACCGCTGTCCGAAGTCGAAATCCGAAAGATCATGCGCCAGGGCAACGCCAGCGTCAGCGATGGGCTTGTGATGGACTTGCCTTTGGACAATCATGTCGCCGGTTCCGGCGGAACTTACACAATCGCCGACACCAGCGGAAACGGCTACGTTGGGACGCTTACTGGCGGCCTTGTCGCCAACGGCCCGGATCGTCGCCGCGAGACGTTGCAAGCCGCTGCGTCGTTCATCGACGTTAATGGCGATGGTATCGACGACATTCTGATGCAAGCGCCCCATGCGACTTCCACAGGCGGGCTCGCTCGCGCGGGAAGCGTCTTCGCGGTGCTCGGTTCACCGAAGATGAATCCGTTGCCCAGCGAATACCGAACGCTGGAGAATGTTTCCGTTGCCGGAAGCGGCAGCTTTGTGGCGGACCGCGGCAGCGGACGTCCCACCGTTTTCGATCAAGGTGGTGCGCCCTTCACGCTGCCCAGCGGTCAGTCCGAGCAGTGGTTCCGCTTTGCCACGCTGGGCACCGGCATCGCGGGCAACTCCGTCAAACTGGACGGTCCAATGCGCGCGGATCTCTATGACGGCGACGGCGGATTGCTCGCCGCAGATCGCACGGAATTCTCGCTCGCCGGACTGGCTGCGGGCGATTACTACCTGCGCGTTTACGGCGACGGTGGCATCCATGTGCCGCTCGATTTTGTAGTCGATGCCGACGTGGTCGTCGGGCGTGCCGGCGGTGTTGACGACGTGGTTAACGACGCGCTCGATTCGGTTTCCAGCGCGCTGGTAACCGATGCATTCGCCGTGAATCAGAATTCCAGCGCTGGAAACGGGTTGCCCACTGACGGTCGCTTCGCAGCCACATCGCGGCACCCAGAAATCCGGCTCGCCTACGACAATTTGGACAATGGTCTGAACGCCGTCTTGTTGACCGAAGATTCGCCGACAGTGACCGTTAACTTACCTGATCAACCCGCGACGGCTTTGCACCTGTTGGGCACATCGGGTGACGGCGCGACGGACATTGAAGTCACCTTGCGTTACACCGATGGGGAGGTAACGCTGCAGTCGCAATTTCCCGATTGGTTCGGCAGCATCTTTAACGGATCACCGTTTCAGGATGCGACGCGTTATATCTTGCAAAGCGGATTGGATCGCGTTTCCGGTGGCAGCTTTGACAATGCCAATGGAGCATCGGTGTTTGGACTGCGATTCCCCGTTGATCCTACGCGCGAGTTGCTTTCCGCCACGATCTTCAGACCGAATAAAACGCCGTCTCGATTGGCGATCATGGGTGTCACGTTGGAAACCGCCGGTGAGTATACCGTTTCCATCTCCGCACCGGTCGCGGGTCAAGATGTCACGCCGACGGACCGTGATCGCATTTCCGGAGGGGACGGCGACGATACAATCATCGGAAATCAAGGACGCGACATCATCTTCGGTGGCAGCGGCACCGACGCATTTACCGCCGAAGCGATTGAATTGCGAGATCGATCGACGACCGATACGCTCGTCTTACCCCCAGCCGCTCAATTGGCCAGCAACGATTCGAGCTTTGTGATTACGAAACCGGCGAAGGAGCTTTCTTGGGAGGATCCCGACGCACCAAACTTCTACGCCACCTTGGGCCCGAATTTCTTTGACTCCGATTTCCAAACACCCTTCCGAATCAATCGCGATTCCACGAGCGGATACACTTTTGAAACGTGGGTTCGCCCGAACTCAGGCTCTTCGTCAAACGAAGTGCTCTTCAGCACCGGCGGCAGCAGTTGGGGACTTCAGATTCGCGGCGACAATTGGTGGATCCACAACGGACAGAATACGCTGTTTCCATCCAATGCGGACAGCGGCGTTGCGGTGGCCTATGACACGTGGCAACACGTCGCGCTCACTTATCATCCCGACAACGGCGTCTTCTTTTATATTAACGGTTCACTGGTCAGCAGCCACCGTCATGATGCGTCCGGCGGCGTGGATCTGAGCACGGGTGATTCCGACTTAGTCCGCGTGGGGCTTGGATTTACAAACAACTCCGCATCGGGATCGTTCGGATTCAGCGGGTTTGATGGCGACATCGACGACACGCGTTTTTGGAGCAAAGCGTTACATTCGACTCAGATTGCCGCCTTGGCCGATCGATTCGAGTTGCCCGACAGCACCGATCACCTGCTCGCTCATTATCACTTCGACAAAGATGACACCGGCCAGGTCTTTGACTCTTCGGGCAACGGTCACCATGCAAGCAGTTCGAGCTTGAAGCTTGCGGTCGATGTGCCATCGCCAACCGCGATTTCCAACTTGGATGTTGTCGTCGTGGATGCCTTGGCTGGAGCCGACGCCCCTGTCGTCAAACTGCGGGATTCGTTGATGTCGCTTCAGTTTGATGGCGGCGACGATCGAGCGACCGTTGCTTACGATGCCGCATTGAACACGGGAACCTTCACGGCGGAAACCTGGGTCCGCACCGATGGCGGGGAGGGGACGTTCCGTATTCCCATTGACAACCTATAACAATCGGAAGTTGATTGGTGGCGGAGCGGCAAGCGAAACGACCGGCTTCCTTTTCTACGGATACAACGACGACGATTGGCGATTCTACTGGGGACTCGGTCCCGACGGGCATACCTTCATCGGCGATACCGGTCCCAAAACGGATATCACTATCGGTGAGTGGACTCACTTGGCGGCGTCCTTCGAACCCTCCAGCGGTCCGTCCAGCGGCGTCTATACCGGCACGATGCGATTTTATGTCAACGGACTGCTGATCGGCGAAGAGACCGGCACGAAGTATAAGCCCAACGAAACCCATCCAGTTCAAATCGGCGGTGCATTCGGAGCGGGATTCCCCGGCGCAATCGACGAGACACGTCTATGGAACCGCGTGCTATCGGCCAAAGAAATTCGCGGCAGCATGACTTCCTCGGCCCCTCAATCCACCAGCGGATTGATCGCGCACTGGGCCATGGAAAACGGCCATGGCACGACGATCACCGATGCGTCGGGTGGCGGCCATGATGCTTCGGTGACAAGCGGCAGCCCGACTTGGATTTCCGATTCGCCTCATCAACCAGTGATCTCCGGCGTCGCGACTGCCGACGACGCGGCAGCGATTCGCTATTTGAACGCCAGCAAATTGGCACTTACCGAAATCGATCGACTCACCTGGACGCCGAACCTGGAGGCATTGAGTCTCGCGCACAATTCGCTGGACAATAACGCGATGCCTGTGATCGCGGGGCTGACCAAGTTGCGAGAGCTTGACTTAACTGGGAACGCACTGATCACGGATGTCTCCAGCCTTGTCAATTTACAACAGCTACAGATTTTGCGACTCGAAGGAACCGGAATCGATCCCTTCTCCGATGCCGTAACGCATCTTGTGGATTCGCTGCCCAACCTGCGAGTGCTCACGCTGCCGGTCACCGATCTGCCCAGCGACACGAACGTGCTGTTCTACGAAGGCGAAACGAGGTTGATTAACGGCAAAGAAATCACAGCCACCGATGATGGTCGACAGGTGGTCGCCGCCTTTGGCATCAACGTTCCGATCTTTGCCAGGAACGTTGCACCGACGGTCTCCAGCATTCCGAGCTTGACGAGCCTTGTCGAAGGGGATGTCCTTTCGCTTGCCGCGCCGGTGACCGGTGCGGATTACCAGCGTTCTCTGTTGTCGGGCGGCACTAGCATCGGCAACATCACGATCGCCGATCGAGGTTCTGCTGACATTCCCGACATCGCGACAAGCATCTCGATCGTCGATCCCTCGGGCAACGTGACCGATCTGTCACATGCAGCAGCCAGATTTGCCGGAGATGCATTGCGGATTCCCGCCGGCGCGATCGATGGCGGCACGAATCTGACGGTCTCGTTCTGGCTAAAGACCAGCCAAACGGGAGCGCAGCGAATCGTTGAGGTCCCTGGAAAAGATCCATCGACCGCAGAGTTCACGATCGAACTCGTCAATGCCACGACGCTTCGGCTGGCCAGTCAAGGCGAAGCGATCTCGTGGACCATTCCTTCGGTCGCTGATGACGCATACCGATTGTTCGCAATCACGCGTGATCTGAACAATAACGAAGTCGCATTGCGATTGTACGATAACACCGGCGCGGCGATTGCGATCACGAGTGCCGAGTCTCAAACATTAACTACAACGCAGACGGCGCTCGATGTCGCGGGGCCATCGTTTGTCGTAGGCCGAGGATTCACGGGCACGCTGGATGAACTGACGCTGTGGAAACGAGCGCTTCCGAACACGGACGACAAGGGAGTCGATACGTCCGATTTAGCGAACGGCAAGTTCCAGCGTGGCAATTTGGACCTGATCGGCTATTGGCCGTTTAATGAAGGCGGGGGCGATGTCGCTGCCGATGCCAGCCGCTATGCCCACGATGGCCGGCGCGAATTCGTCGCCGATGGCGCTGGATACTTCAAGTTCGATCAAATTGCCGACGGTCAGATCCGCAACTCCGGTTTGGGGCTGGATGATGGAAAACAAACCGGCGGCGTGGGACTGACCAGCGCCAGCGGCATCCCCGGTGTTGGCGCTGGCGTTCAGACGGCGGCCGTGTTTGATGGCGTTGATGATCGCATCAGCATCCCATCCAATGAGTTGCTGCGTTCGCCATCGTTTACCGTATCGGGCTGGTTCCGCATCGATGGTGGTCAGGGAACCGCTCGTATTCCGCTGGCGACCTACACCAACAACATCGGCGGCGGTGATAACCAGGGCTTCATGTTCTATGCCCAAACTGACAACACATGGCGATTCTACGTGGGGGATGGAGCAAGCAGCGCCCCAAGCCGTGGTGGTCCTGCAGTTGTCCCCGGCCAGTGGATTCATCTGGCCGGAACGTTCGAGCACGATGGCTCGCCCAAGGACGAGACGACCGGAGCGTACAACGGCACCCTAGCGTTCTACGTCAATGGCGTTCGCCAGGGGAGTGCCGCGACGAACGTGAAGTACGAGCCGGCTAGTGCTTCGATCGATCTAGCACTCGGCGGTTTGCCGGAACGTGCCCAGAATCCACAATTTTATTTTACGAAAGGCGCGATCGACAAAGTTCAATTCTACTCCCGAGCGCTCTCGCAGGCTGAGATCACGGCGATGCACGGTGCTTCCGAACCGGCCTCTTCATCGCCGACAAGCTCGCATTGGTCGGGGGATGTTCCCGCGCCGCTACCTCGCACGGTCAAGCTTCCCGGCGACGATCACACTGGCAAATTCCAGTTGCTTGTCTTGGCCGACGATGGCGACGGCGGTGTGGTGACATCGAAGACGGAGTTCACGGTGGGCAACGTAGCCCCGACGATTGGCAGCCTGGGCGGACCGGACCCGGCGACTTATGCGATTGGCAACGAGTTGTCGTTCAATGCCTCTAGCGTGATCGATCCCGGTGGCGACGATATCGATCTGGTCTGGCAAGTCACCAGCAACAATGGCCAAGAGATCCCGGCCGGCAGCGAAAAGGAATTCAGCTTTACGCCTCAGTACGCCGGAACCTATACGCTTACACTGTCGGCCACCGACAATGTCCCCGATGGCGGTGGCGACGTCGTGCCGACCGTATCGGCTCCCGTCACGATCAACATCGCTCCACAAGCGGTCATCACTTCAGAGGCGTCGTCGGTGGCTGGTTCTCCGCTATCGCTGACCTCGGAAAAATCAAGCCTCATCGCCCCAGCGGGCTTGCTGGGAACCGACAAATCGATCCAACGCGGTGCCAATGGACGGTCAAGAACGCGGCTGATGAAACCGTGGCTAGCGGCTCGGCGGCGGAACTCACCCCTTCGTGCCGCTCGCCCCTGGCGACTATACCGCCACGCTTGTCGTGGCCGATGCGTTTTACAGCGGCAGCACAGAGACATCACGTCGCACAGCGAAGCCGTTTCACAACGATTTCCATCACCGGGGCTGCACCTGTCACCATCGACGCCTCACGCACCATCGCGCTCGAAGGCGACGTGTTGAGCTTCACTTTGCAAGGGCTTCCCGAAATCAAGGGTCTCGGCCAGCGAGACATCACGTGACGGTGACACCAACAACCGCGATCGAAACAATCCCGACGGACGATCCGACCGAGCTGCGATTCCGCCGACCGACGGAGCTTACAGCGTCTCAGCCACCGTCAATGACCGCTTCTATCGCAACGGCGATCCATCGCAGTTGCATCCGGCCTTCGTCGCCAGAGCCGCTTCGGTCAACATCACGTTCGAGAACGCTCGGCCAACGGTCATCGCCGACAGCGTGAACGGTTTGGAAAACTCACCGATCACCCTTTCCGCGGCGGTCACCGATCCAGGTGTCGCCGATACTCAAAGCTACACGATCGATTGGGGCGATGGTTCGTTGACCGCAGGGACGGCAAAGGTTTCCGCTGCGACAGCCTTTAATTTCGATGCGGCCACGGCCGATGATGGATCGCCCAATACGTGGGAAGGCGGACCGCTCACGCCGCCTCGCTGACCGGAGCAACGCTTTCGACGAACATCACCGACGCTCCAGGCGTAACGGCCGCATATGTGTTTGATGGAACCGGAGGCGGGCAATTCCCCAGCTATTTCTCAGCGCTCCCCGCAGGGGCGAACACGCAGACCGCGGCTTGGGAGGTTTTGTTTCGTCCAAGCGATACGTTGGGCAACGAAATCGTGTTTGAAACCGGTGCTGGATCGCATGGCGTTTCATTGAACATCAAACAGGAAACGGGCGGATACCGCGTTCAGTTGGCAGTCGCTCGTACGTTTGTTAATCGCCAGTTCTGCTGCAATCCGACATCATTCCAAACGCGACGAAGTTTGTTCATGCGGTTGGAGTTTGGAATCGCGTAGCCAATACGTTGCAATTGTTCATCGATGGCAAACCGGTGGGGCCAGCGGTCGATTCCACGGGATTCGACAATTGGGGCGGCATCAACGGTTCACAGGACAATGCGTCGGCCATTGGCACGAAGTCGAACTCCGGCAATGGTCATGGGGGATCCGCTGCTGGTGTGTTCGGCTATTCCAACTTCCAAGGTGAAATCGCTTTCGTCCGTTTTCATCAAACCGCGGACATTGATTTTCAGTACGCTCCCTTGCCGGTCGTTGGCGGCAAAATAACCGCCCAACACACCTACGCCAGCGAAGGCGATTACACCGCCACGATCGAAGTCGTTGACAATGGAGGAGCCAAGCGAATCCATAAGGTTCCGATCACAATCCGCAATGTCGCTCCGACCGCGGCCGATGTTTCCGGCCTCTCGACAACGGAGGACGCTCCGCTGGCGAGTGTGAACGTCTTGGCTGGGGCTACCGACCCTGGTGGCGACCCGCTTCGGGTGCGTCAGCGAGCGTTCATGCTCGGTGGATCGGTGGCGTTGGTCGACGGCATCGTGTCGTATGACCCTGGTACTTCGACGATTCTCAATTCGCTGGGGGCGGAGCGACGGCGGTCGATACGTTTACTTATCTCGTGGCCGATGATGCCGGTGCGGAGGATACGGGGACGGTTACGATTACCGTCACGGGAACGAACGACGCGCCCGTTGCAAGTCGCCAACAGCTTGCCATCGTGGCGGGGCCGAAGGAGCGGCAATCTGTTGCTCGACGCAAAGGACATCGATTCACAGCCGCTTCGCCTTGTCGCCCTTCGGCTGTGACGCTTGGCGCGGGAACAAGCCACTTCAGCGAAACACATCTGATCGATGGCAGCGGTCTCCAGCCCCACCATGGATGTCTTCAATTACGCGACGACGATGCATGCCGTGCCGCGTTTGACGCGGTAGCGAACTCGTGGGTCACGAGTCCTTCCGGGTCGGACTATTTCGTCGCTGGCGAACCGCCGGTGCTCACCTTTCGCTGGGCGAGCTGACGGTGCTGTCGGATATCGTTGTGTGGGGGTACAACGGTGACGGGCCCAACAACAATGACGTCAAGAACTTTACGTTGGAGTTCTCGACCGATGGCGGCAAGACCTTCGCCAACGGAATGAATTTGACGCATGCTCGCACGGGCTCTTCGGCGGAGAAGATTTCGCTGGGGACGCCGATATTGGCCGATGCGGTACGAATGACGATCACCGACAACCACTTCGGTGCCGCAGGCGCTATCGGCGGCGATCGCGTTGGCTTTGGGGAAGTCCGCTTCCTCACCGCTTCGGGTTCGCTGACGGTAACACAAGTTCAAACCGACACCGATCCGACAACTCCACTGGCGGGGAGCTTACGGATCGCTCGAATGGAACGAAGACGGCAGTTTTGTTTATTCAATCGACAACGCCAACATCGACGTGCTTCGTTTGAGCGATGGTCAGTCGCTCAGCGAGACGTTCCAGTACACCATCAGCGATAAGGATTCCGGCACCGGCGTCTCAACGCTGACCGTCACCATCACCGGAATCAATGATGCTCCCGTCGCTGGTGATGATGCCGACACGATCGACTTGCGAGTTACCGATGCGACCACCGGATTCTTGACGACCAACGACAGCGATGTGGATGATGCTTTCACCGTGACGGCGGTTAACGGCGAAGAGGCTTTCGTCGGTGTACGGTTCGAGCTGCCATCAGGAGCATTGTTGCGAGTTCAAGCGGACGGCGACTACGATTACGATCCCAATGGCGCGTTCGACTCGCTAGCCGCGGGGGAAACGGGGGTCGACACATTCCATTACACGATCACCGACCGTGGCGACAATTCGGATGTTGCGACGGTGACGATCAACGTGATCGGCAAGAACGAGGCACCGAGCCGAATCGGACTGTCGAAATCATCGATTCGGAGACTCGGTTGCTTCGGGCACCGTCGTCGGCTTGCTGTCGACAACCGACGTTGACCGTGGCGATTCCAGCACGCTTGCGTTGGTTACCGATGCGGTGAACAGCCCTGATTCGGGTCGTTTCGCGATCGTCGATTCCAAGCTGCAAATCAGCGACACGTCGGGATTGACGGTGGGGCAGGTTCTGTTTGTGGGAGTTCAGGCGACCGATGGCGGCGGGGCGACGTTGATGCAAGTCTTCCCGATCACGGTCGCCGCGACACCCGTCACCGAGAACATTCAGGTCAGTTTGCCGAACCTAGTCAGCGATGATCTTCTGATTCGGCTGAACGGATCGTTATTGGAGGTTATCGACCGCGCCAACGGAAACGCCGTGGTACGGTCTCAATCGCTCGATGCGACCGAGTCGATTACGATCACCGGCAGCAACGGTGTGGACGACAAGATCACGATCGATTTTGAAAGTGGCGGCTTCTTTGCTTTGCCCAATCCGATCGTCATTGATGGGCGAACGGCAATGACTCGCTGACGATTGTCGGCAACCGGGCCACGACGCAGGGAACGCTTGTGTCCGCCAGTGGGTCGCTTGCCGAAGGGACCTTCACGGCCAGCAATGGCTCGCAGAGCAGCACGATTCGCTTTGCCGGTATCGAGCCTCTCGAAATTCGCGATCTGCAAACGCTGACTTTGCAAGGCTCCATCAATGTTGGCGATGCCACGTTAACGCTTGATGTTGCCGCCGGTCGACCTTGGTGAAGTGACGTCAATCTCAGGGGGACGCATCGAATCGACCAGTCCACTGGTTCTGGAAGGGAGCGAACGACTGACTGGCTTCGGCAGCGTTGCCGCCCGCGTCGCTGGACAAACGGGATCGGAGATTGTCGCAGCGGGGGCGATCTGGCGATCGGTGATGCCGCGGCAACCTGATGGTTTCTAACGGAAGGAACACTAGAAACCGGAAGCCACACCGTTACACTGTTGGACGCCAACCAAGCGGTTCTTGGTTCGCAAACTTCGCTCGGGGAGGGCACGAGCAATGCCGGAACGCTTGTTTCCGCAGGCGGTCTGCTGATCCCCGCTGGAAACAATGTTACAGGCTTCGGAACGCTTGACACGCCCAACGATCCGTTCAAACCGTTTGTCAATAACGGTGCGATCAATGGGGCTTCGGGAACTAATCGGATCACGGTCACAGGATATCTGAAGGGTGTGGGGACACGCGACAATGTCACGATCACCGGTACGGATGCTCCTGGCTGAGCCCCGCCGAAGTCTTCGGCGGCAGCGTTGAATATGCCGCGGCAGCAAGCTGTCGATCGAGATTGGTGGCATGTCCAAAGGTGGGCAGTACGATTCGCTGCGATACAATGGCACGGTGAACCTTGGCGGTACGCTGGAGCTTGCTTCGCTGAGCGGCTTTGAACCCGATGACAACAATGAATTCGTGATCATGCAGACGACGCATGGTGTTACGGGCACCTTCGCTGATCTGCCCGAAGGGGCTGCGGTGGCGATGGGGGATGCGTTGATGCAGATCACGTATGCCGGAGGTCCGTCAGGTAAGGACGTGGTATTGATCGCCGACACGCTGTTGCCGCGAATCGTTGACGTGAAAGTCGGTTCGTCCGACTGGGAAACAGAACTAATCAATGAAGTCGGACGCGGTTGATAAGGTTGGCTACAGCGTTCCGTTTGATGGAAATCAGTTGAACTCATTGACCTGGGACAACCTGGATCGTGTCTTCGTTAAGTTCAGCGAAGACATCGGCACCTCGCTCGATCCGTCGGACATCACCCTGCAAGGTGTGAACGTCACCGATTACGCATCGTTGATCGAAGGGGTCGACTACGATTCTGACACGCTCATTGCCACGATCCGGTTGGCTGCCCGATCGGCGTCGACAAGTTGAAAATTACGCTCCGCGATTCGGTGGTCGATCGCGTCGGACGCGCTCTTGATGGTGAATTCACGACCGCCCGGGCCGCGGCCACATCGGGGATGGGACCAGCGGCGGAGCGTTCGAGTTCCGCTTGATGTCTTCCGCCGATCTGGACGGCGATGGCTGGGTGACGCTTGTGGACAAGCAGCGTCTGAACGCTGCGATCGGCAGCAAGCTTGGCGATGCTGGGTTCAATCCGCTGCTGGATGTTGATGGCGACAGCGAGATCACGCAAAGCGACATTGATGCATTTACGGCCAAATTCTTCGAGGCGTTACCCGATGGCGAACCAGGTGGCCCGATCGGTACCGGCAGTCTGTTCGCTCCCGCATCGACGATTCAGGTCTTCGTTGAAGGCTCCGAAGTTGTCGTCCGCAGGAATGGATCTGAAATCTCACGCACACCGGTCGCCAGTGCGGGGACGATTGACATTTCGGGAACGGAAACCTTCGACTTGCTGGAATTGGGCGATCTGGGATCGCTAAGCCTCGCGGCAAAACCTGACCGAGCCGTCGATACGCTTCGTCCTTTCACGAACGACCAATCACTCGATCTGACGAGTCTGCGAGCCACCGGTTCGCTTGAAAGCATTGAACATGTCAACCTGAAGGGACGCGGCACCAACACGCTGCGATTGACCGCTGCCGATCTGCTGTCGCTCGCCACCAGCAAGACACTCGTCGTACAAACCGATCCGGCGGATCAACTGAACGTCGACAGCGGCTTCCGGATCACGGAAACCATCGTCGGCGCAGGCCAATTCCACGTCATCGCCACCCTGGGCGAAGCGACCTTGCAAGTCACCGGCAGCGGCTGGACCAATCCGCTCAATCGGTTCGACACCAACGCATCGGGCGTGGTCACGCCGCTTGATGCACTGGTCATCCTGAATCAACTCGCTCGACGAACATTCATGGAGCCAAACAGTCGATTGGTTGATCCCACCACACTCGACGACTTCCCAGGCATCTTCTACGACACGTCAACCAACAACATTCTGACTCCGCTGGACGCATTGCAGATTCTGAACTACTTGAACCGAGGGGGTGCATCAGCAGGTGGCGAAGCCCCATCCGCATTGTCGGAAGCTTCGTCTGCTTCCGTCGTTCCGCTGTCGTCATCGCAGCGTCGCATCGAAAGCGAAGCCGCCGTTGATGCATCGATCGTTTCGAACTTCGATGAACGAGTTCCCCTTGCAAGCCGTAAGATCGAGTCCGATTGGACGCAGGATGTTGATGCGTATTTCGTAACCGATCCCGATGCGATCGACGACGAGCAATCTGATACCGCCAAAGACAAGGCGTTCGATAGCGACTTGATTGACCTGCTCGCAAACGACTTGCTTTAGCTGAACGCTGACTCGCGTTGGGAAACATTTAGCGTACAAGAAAACAACCATGTTGTTCATGTCGGATGCTGGTACGCCAATTGAATCCTGTGTCGGCCTTCGGCCTAAGCGGCATGCTTTCATTGGCGTCCGGTTAACTAGAAGACGTATGCATTATTGGCCTGCAGGGGCAAGGTCTCGAACACGATGATAACGAGCAGATTCATGAACTTGATGGCATGATTCGTAACGCGCAAAAAAATTTTCGAATCGTTTCCAAGCATTGCCTTTGAGCGACGAATCAATGATGCGTCGTCGGTATGCACGCTTTGAATCGAGTTTTATACGTCGCGTGGTCAGAAATGAGGTGATTCGCTTCATTGAATGCAAAAGCATCATTCCAGACCACGCACGGTATAAGGCGAGCGTCAAATGAAAATTTACTTGCCGTTTTCACGGTAGGACGGACTGAAGTCCATCCTGCGGTATGCTTTCGTTTAAAATCGAAGAAGCTTCTTCGCTTCGTCAACATTCAATGGTTCACCGGTCATGAAATGGTATCAATCGCTCTTCCGCTGGGCATTGCTGGGATGTGTCGCAATGGTCGGTATCGGATTTCTGGCGGGCGGTTTGCTTGGTGACGCGGGGAAGAATGCGGAACTTCCGGTCTATTCCCCGCCGGGGGATGATGTCGATTGGATGCAGGTGGTCCACGACGTCGACAAAGAATTCCAAACGGCTTGGTCGCGTGATGCGATCCAAAATGCGGAGCTTGCGGATTGGCGGACGGTTTGTCGTCGGTTGTCTTTGGCGTTGGTGGGCAATGGTATTTCGCTGGAGGATATGCGTTGGCTCGAGTCGTTGCCCGAAGGAACGCGGATACGATCATGGACCGAGCGGCTGTTGGCTGATCGTCGTTTCGCCGATTATTGGGCGGAGAGGTTGGCGAGGTCTTATGTCGGTGCCGATGAAGGACCGTTCATTGTCTACCGTCGACGGCGATTTGTGAATTGGCTTTCCGAACAGCTCTATCAGAATCGTCCCTATTCGGAGATCGTGTACGCGTTGATCACGGCCCAGGGCATTTGGACGGAGAACCCGCAGGTCAACTTTCTGACGGTGACTCTCGATTCGGATGACAGTGGACGCCCTGATCCGATACGATTGGCGGCACGCACGAGTCGCGCATTTTGGGAATGCGAATCGACTGCCTGCAGTGTCACAGCGACTTTTTGGGTAACGTCCGTCTGGGAAGCCCTTCCGAATTACGAGAAGGAACGCAGCAAGATTTCCATCAGTTGGCCGCGTTCTACAGTACGGCGAAGAATTCGCTTGCTGGAATCCGCGACGACCAGAAGGCGTATGAATACAAGTATCTTTATGAAGATGAAGCGGAAGTCGTGCAGCCGAAGGTTCCTTTTCTGGAGGAGTTGCTGACGAGCGATCCCGAGACGGACAAACTCGACAACCGACATCAGCTTGCTCGCTGGGTGACGCATCGCGAGAACATGCCGGCGGCGCGAGCCGCCGTGAATCGTGTTTGGGCGTTGATGTTCGGTAAACCCTTGTCCGATCCGGTTGACGATATTCCATTGTTCGGTCCCTTTCCGGCGGGACTGGACCGGTTGGCTCATGATTTTGCCGAACATGGTGGGGACATGCAGCGACTGATTCGCATCATCAGCACGCTGCAAGTGTATCGTCTCGACAGCCGAGCCGATTTTGAGGTGACGACGGAGCACGAAGCTGCGTGGGCCGTGTTTCCTTTGATTCGCCTGCGGCCTGAGCAGGTCGCCGGTTCGATCGTTCAGGCGTGTCGACTGGCCACCATTGATCGTGAATCGTCGTTCGTCTTTCAGTTGCAGGCATTCGGCGACAAGTCGGATTTCATCAAACGTTATGGCGACACGGGAGAAGACGAGTTTGACCAGGATGCCGTCACGATCACGCAGCGATTGTTGTCGATGAACGGCAAACTGGTTCGCGAACGAACCGAAGAAAACCCGGTGGTCAATGCATCGTCACACATTGCCATGTATGCGAAGGATCAAAAGCAAGCGATCGATATCGCCTATCTGTCGATCTTGAATCGAGTACCGACGCCGGAAGAAGTGGAGGGGCTGATGACGATGTCCGAAGAAGCGGGATCGCAACGTCGTTTCACGGAAGACTTGTATTGGATGCTGCTCAACAGTAGCGAATTCATGTGGAATCACTAATCGACGAATCAGAGTACAACGATGAGAATGCACAACGTATCAAATGATTGTGGATCGCGCGTTCACGTTTCGCGTCGTTCCCTGTTGCAGGGCATGGGAGCGATGAGTTTGTCATCTCTGGCCGTGCGGTTGGGGCGTGCTGAAGAAGCGGCCGGCCGATCGGGCAAGGAGCGTCCGAAGTCGGTTATCGTTCTCTGGCTCAAGGGAGCACCGAGCCAATATGAGACGTTCGACCCACATCCGGGTACAAAGTACGGTGGCGAAGTTAAAGCGATCGACACAACCGTTCCCGATTTGCGGATCTCCGAGTTTCTGCCGCGAACGGCCGAGCAAATGCATCGCGTGGCGTTGGTTCGATCGGTGACGGGCAAGGAGGGAGATCATCAACGTGCGATTTACAACATGCAGACCGGTTGGAGACCCGATCCGACGGTGGAGCATCCGGCGATTGGCGCGATCGTTTGTCATGAACTCGAAGGGGGTGCCGACATTCCGCGACACATCACCATCCTGCCTGATAACACTCCGGGCCGGGGAGGCTATTTGGGCGCAAAGTACGATGCGTTCAAGGTCTATGATCCGGCAAGTCGTGTCCCCGATGTCGAAGCATTCACGGACAAGGAGCGTTTTGAACGTCGCATCGATCGGCTGACAAGTGTCGTCGAAAAGAACTTTGCTCGTGGAAGGTTGCAGAATCTGGACAGCGTCAGGACGCTGCATCAAGTCGCCACGGCGAGCGCGAAGACGATGATGACCAGCGATCAGCTATCGGCTTTTGAAGTCGACAAGGAATCAAAACAAACCATCGCCGGCTTTGGCGACACCCCTTTCGGTCGTGGGTGCTTGGCGGCGGTGCGTTTAATCGAAGTCGGTGTTCGCTGTGTCGAAGTCGGTTTGTCCGGTTGGGATACGCACGCGGACAACCACAACGGGCAAAAGACGCAGTGCGATATCTTGGACCCCGCCTACGCGGCCTTGTTGTCCTTGTTGGCCGAACGAGATTTGTTGGACTCCACGCTGGTCGTTTGCGGTGGAGAATTTGGTCGCACGCCGCAGATCAATCCGCTGGCTGGGCGAGATCATTGGCCGCATGGATTTTCCATCGCTCTTGCCGGATGCGGACTGCGCAGCGGTGTCGTGCATGGTGCGACGTCTCCCAATCCGAAGCTGGAGAAAGAGGATCTGCTTTCGAATGTCGCCGATCCGGTAACCGTTGCCGACATTCACGCCACGATCCTGAAAGCGCTTGGGGTTGAGTTCGATCGCGAATTGATCACACCGATCGGTCGACCGTTGCGGTTGAGCGACGGGAAACCGATCGAATCCATCTTGCTGTAGGATGCCGTTTTCATGGTACGACGGACTTCCAGTCCATCGATGATGCTTGATGACGGACTGGAAGTCCTGATGAGGATGGGACTGAATCCTACGGCACGCTTTCATCTGCCGCTCGCGTTAACGATATGCATCGCGTGGTCAGAAATGAGGTGATTCGCTTCATTTAACGCGAAGGCATCATTTCGGACCACGCACGGTACATTATGCCGAGGTGCTTATCGTGACGGTCGGTTCGTCGATCGTGATCGAGCTTGGCGTTCGGCCATCATCTGCGCGCGACGCTCGGCATATTCTTGACGTTTCGCTTCCATGGCTTCCTTCCGTTGGACGTACTGCTGGATTCGCGTTGCATTCACCAAATACATCTCGGGATCGTCGATCACGATTGGCGTCGACCATGTCTGTCCGTCGTTGAGATTGCAGAAGTTGAAGAAGAACGACGTCACCCGCTCAGCGGCAAAGCCATAAGGCAGTTGTGTGGTCAACCGGTCCGCCGATGTGAGGGGATCGACTCCTGGACTGGCGTAATAATGAACCCGTCCGTCCGGCGTCACGCTAATTCCGAACGTCCACCATCCGAACTGCTCCATCTCGCCGATGCGAATGTCTCGCCCGCGCGAATCGCTGCGAACGGTAAGGAATGCGGTTCCGGCTTTGCCCGTTCGGTTGTCGGTGTGACGGTAGTGGACCCAAATTCCCGGCCAGTAGGGTTCGGGACCCATCTCCGTGCCGAATGCGAAGAATCCCTCACGTTCCTGTTCGGCCGTTGTCGAGCAGCCGATGCGGAATCCGAAATGCGGCCCGTTCCTTTTTTCCCATCGGTCGGCTTCGGGAAAGTAAATGCGGACCAAACAGTTCGGCGATTCGGAGGGTCGGAAACTCGTGCCGATTCGATTCGGACAACTGACGATCAAGTCGTCCTGCTCGACCGTTCGCGTGTTCAGACCGGGTATTCCGCTGTGAAGTGTCGAGACCCACAGGGCGTTGCGACTGTGCGGCAGGCCTCCTTCAGGCGTCGGAATGATCTGCATGTGATCCGGCTGCCCGCGTTCAGGGCCTTCGATAAACCGCTGATTCTTTGAGTATCCAGATGGTCCGTTGCGCCGTTCGTTGTTCTCGTATGATCCCTTGGGCATATTGTGGACGAACTCCCAACCCGGTTCCTCGAAGTCGTCTCCCACGTAGTCGATCCTGGTTCCTGTTCCAGGAACGACTTGTGCAAATGCTGGCATTGTGAGCGAAGAAAGGGCGAACAGAGGAACCAGGTACAATGGGTGGAAGCTCATGAAATCGATCTCGATGTTCGAAGGGAGCGGTAAAACAAGAACAATCGTTAGACTTCAACAGTATCGGTACAACGGGCGGCCAAACTTTCCCTTGCCTACACAAGCAACTGAGTATTTTCTGCACGCATCCCCCCAACGCTAGCAGAACGCCGATGTGGATTTAGCGGTTGATAGAGTTGCTTACGCGAGCGGTAAATAAGAATGTATCTGCCGTTTTCATGTTCGGACGGACTGGAAGTCCATCCTACGTCTTCATGGACGGACGGACTGGAAGTCCATCCTACGGTGCGCTTTTATCTGCCGCTCGCCTTAATAAGCGATCGTGAAGTCCGAGTATTGATGTGTCGGCGATTGCCAATCGATGGTTCGCTCTCGGATCATGCCTTGCATGGAATCGTCGATCCGCTCAATAAGGTTCTCGAGTTCGGACTGGATTCCTTCGGCGATCAATTGCACCCGCCCGTCAGGCAGGTTCTTGACGACGCCCGTGACGTTCAAGCCCTTTGCTTGACGGCAAGCATTAAATCGAAAGCCGACGCCTTGTACATTCCCGCTGTAAAAAACTTCAATGCGTTTCATTTGTCGTTTGTTTTCTAAATCAATAGGCGTTGTTTGATTCGATGACGTCAACAGTTTGTTCTGTCGAAGTGAGCGACACGCGCGTTCAAGTACATCGTCGATGGTGTCGTCGGTATCCAACAGAATCGTCTTCTGCGCGACGGTCGCCGTCGGTTCCTCCCATTGTTTAGCCGCTTTCAAGTAGATCGACCAGTCAGCATCCGATGCGTCTCCCACCCGTTGGCGCAGCCGCTGTTGAATGACCGATGGCTCAGCGTGGCAGATGAATATTCGACTGGCAACGCCCCAATCGGTTGCAGTCTTGATGAACCTTTGACGATCGTTGTCGCACCGGAAATTGGCGTCAACGAGAACACGCCCCCCTTCAAACAAGATCGCTTCGGCACGACGCAGGCATTCGTCGTACGTTTTGCGATTCCACGCTTCGGAATATAAAGTTTGAGGGTTGTTTGATGAAGGATCATCGTCGTTCTGGGCCAACTCTTTCCGAACGACATCCGATCGGACGACTTGCATATTCGCTCGTTCCGCCAGGTGTCTGGCCAATGTCGATTTGCCGGTTCCCGGCAGCCCAGCGACCAAAATCAAACATGGCTTTTGATCGGCGGTTTCAAGTTCGGATAATGCCAACAACCAGGAGCCTCTCGATTTTTGTAATGCCATTGCTCGATCATGTTGATCAATTTCCGAGCGCATCGATTGCATCCCTTCTACCTTTCCACGAACGGCGGCCCGATATGCGAGATAGAATGGAAGCAGTTCGAGTCCGTCAAGATCTTGACGTGTTCCGAAGTAATGTCGCAGGAACAGATCCCCTAAATCGGAACGCCCCTGCAAATGGAATCCCATAACCAGGAAGGCGATATCCGCGACTGGATCGGCATAGCGAAAACGTTCCGAGAACTCGATGCAGTCGATGATCGCTAGGTCTTCGGGGGGCTGACGATCGGGAAACAGATAAACGTGTTCCAATCGCAAATCGCCGTGCGTATTGCGTGGCACACCCGCGTTGGCTCGCGATTGGATTCGTTCTTGCTGAATCGCGAGGGTCTGTTCGTTGAGTCTTCGCAGCCGGTCGAAGACCGTCCGGCTTATTGTCGTCCCGACTTGCTCGGCCGATTGTTCAAAATTTTCGTTTGCATTCCGCGAAACGGTCGCGAAACTGGCCATCGAGGAGATCTCAGGCGACGACTCCGCATTCGCATGAAACTCGGCAAGCCGGACGGCGAGCTTCTGAATCCAACGCGGCTCGAAAATTTCGGCTTGCGAAAGAAGATGATGTTCCAGCGTTGCCTCGTCGGGCAGTCGATGCATCTTGACCGCCCACTCAACGACCTCTCCGTCCGCTTCGAAAAGCAACTCCCCGTTGGCTCGCCCGACAGCGACCACTCCCATGTAGACATGAGGCGCCAAACGCTGATTCAGGCGAACTTCCTGCTCGCAGTCATGCCGCCGTTTGTCGAGAGAGGTGAAATCAAGAAATCCGTAGTCGACCGGCTTTTTGATTTTGTAAACGAATTCTCCCGCTAGAAACACGACAGAGATATGTGTTTGCCGGACTTCAACCGTTCCCGGGTCATAGGGGTATGCGGCGGGTTGTTCCAATGCGTGAATCAATTCAGCGAGGTCCATCGCAATTCACCTCCGGTTGAATGGGTCTAATTTCGGATCAGAAACGCCAAAGCGTATCCCACGGTATACGCAAACACGGCGGCCAACCCACCGAGTGTCAATGTCTCCAAACCAGACCAAAGCCAACGCTGTTCCACAAATCGCGATTTAACCGCTCCCACAAGAAAAAAGGCGATGCCGGTCAGAATGGTGCTGCACGCGTAAGGTCGCGAGATCATGCCAGGAAAGATGGCTTCAGTCACAAACGCGAACAACGGGATGCTTCCGACGACGAAGAACGCGAGCATCGTTGCGGCAGCCGCTTTCAAAGGTGAACGGGTTTCAAGCTGCATGCCTAATTCATCCATGATCATGGCGTCGATCCAACGAGACTTGTCCGCCGTGATGATCGCAACGGCGCGTTCCAGGTCGTCGCCTTGAAACCCTTTGCGACGATAGATCTCGCGGATCTCCTCCCGCTCTCCCTCCGGATAGGCATCAATCTGGGCGGCTTCATGTTGACGTCGGCGATGATTCAACTGCGCATCGGTTCGTGTCGCCAGATAGTTCCCCGCAGCCATGCTGAAACCATCGCCGACCAGATTGGCGAATCCAAGGATGATCAAGACCGACGACGACAAGTCGGCACCGGCAACGCCCGAAACGACGGCAAATGTCGTCACTGTTCCGTCGATCGCGCCGTAAACGAAGTCAGCAAGGTAGTCAGGACGTTTGGCCTCGCTGAGACGCTGCCGTATCTTATCGGGTGAATGCTCAAGTTTCAGTTGTTCGGGATCAAGCTTCATTTAACCTTGCTTCACGAAACAGTCCGTTTCTGGAGATGATTTACAAAGAACCGTTGCCATTCTTGAAGGTGCCTGCGCATCGCTTGCCTAGCATCTTCCACGTTACGTCGCCTGAGTGCGTCCAAAATGTCTTCATGCTCTTGCGCGGCTTGATTCAAGACGCCCGCATCGGTGTGCGAACGGTTGAAGACGCGATGCAACAAGCGATAACGATCGATGTCGGCCGCTAATCGTGGGCTGCCCGATGCGCTGGCGATCGCGGAATGAAAATCGTCGTCCAGTTTGACCCATTGAGCAATCAGCGATGCGTTTCGCTTCAATCTGCGAAACTTGCTTAACGCCTCGTCGAGACGATCGAGGGTCTGAAGGTCGATTCGGTCGGCCGCGCGAGCCAGCGGATTCGCTTTCCAGAATGCAACGCATTTCGTAAACATCGCGGACATCCTCAGGACCAAAACAGACCACCACGGGACGCCGATTCGCCGATTGAATAATCAGACCGTCCTTGACCAATTGCTTCACGGCTTCGTGAATCGGTGTGCGACTGACGTTCAGCGTTCGCGCCAGTTCCACTTCGCTGACGGGATGCCCAGGCTCCAGCTTGCCGCGCACGATCATCTCCACCAGCGATTCATAAACATGTTCGCTCAGCCGGACACCCGACTCGGGCTGCGGGTTGCCGTCAATGCTGGACTCGGTTGCCGACGTGGCGGAAATGCGATTCACGAAAATCTCAGCTCGGGGAACGCCAATGCTTGCTAAACTTCAGAAACAAATGATGCGATGCACTTCCCCGTCCGCCAACGCGCGACACGGGCCTAACGAATCCATCTTACAATCCTGCATGCAGGATTGACAGCCCGGAAGCGGTTGTCTATTCTGCATGCAGGTTTTGTGAAACCGCGTGCAATCACTTGAGATCGATGACATGGAAACTCGGCGAATTCTAGCGATCACGATGGGCGATCCTGCCGGAATTGGGCCGGAGGTCTGCCTGAAAGCGGCGGCGCGATGTGATCGTGAATCGTGCGTATTGATCCTGTTCGGCGATGCGGAAGTTCTACAAAAACAGAGTCTTGATGCGGGGTTGCCTCTCCCCTGCGTCGCCGATTCCTTGCCACAAGCGATCTCTTTAGCGTGGGCTGAGGGAGCGGCGGTGCTGCATCTTGAATCGCTTCGGGGTGACTGGAACCCGCGCGTCGTTTCGGCACAGACGGGAAAGGCTTCGTATCGATACATCACCTCCGCAATCGATGCGGCCTTGAACCATCAAGTCGATGCGGTGGTGACGGGGCCGATTCATAAGGAAGCATTGCGGGCCGGCGGTGTCGAGTATCCCGGGCACACGGAAATCTTTGAAGCGTTGACCGATTCAACGCGTGCCTGCATGATGCTCACTTCCGATGCCTTGACTTGTTCTTTCGTAACCACTCATGTCGGCTTGTGCGACGTGCCGCGTCTCATTTCGACCCAACGAGTGCTCGATGTTATCGAATTGACCGACGAAGCGATCCAGAAAATCAGACAACGCTCCTCACGCTTGGTCGTTTGCGGTTTGAATCCTCACGCAGGCGAAGGTGGCCTGTTCGGCAACCGGGAGGAAGAGCGTCTGATTGTTCCCGCAATCAACGAGGCTCGGCGAAAGAGTATTGAAATTGAGGGCCCTCTGCCACCGGACACCGCTTTTCTGCCACTGCGGCGCGAACGGACGGACGCGTTTATCTGCATGTATCATGATCAGGGGCACATCCCGCTGAAAGCGCTCAGTTTTGAAACCGCCGTCAACACAACGCTCGGTCTGCCGATTGTTCGCACCAGCGTCGATCACGGCACGGCGCTCGACATCGCTTGGAGCGACTTCACGGCCGACGCGACGAGTATGCTGCAGGCGATACGACTTGCGACGCAACTAGCCTCTCAGCGCGACCGACCATCGATGGCGACGCCTCAAATTCAAGCCAAGGTGAATGCGATATGAAGTTCATCGTCCTTGCCGACGACTTGACCGGGGCCGCCGAAGTGGCCGGATCGGCGCTGCGTTTCGGTTTGACGGCCGAAGTCCAGATCGGCGAACTTGCGCCGACGGATGCCGACGTTCTTGTGGTTGATGCGGACAGTCGATCACTGAATGCGAAGGAGGCGGCGGCAAAAGTGTTCGATCTAACCCAACAAGCGATCTCGCTAAGGCCTGATCTGCTCTTCAAGAAAGTTGACTCCGTCTTGCGCGGGCCCGTGTTGGCGGAACTTGGTGCGATGCGTCGGGGCGCTGGTCTGGAACGTTCGCTGATCGTATGTGGGAACCCTCGGAAGCGACGCCGGGTTTCGGCAGGTCGGATTTTTATCCATGATGTGCCGCTTCATAAAACTGACTTTAGGATCGACCCCGAACACCCGCGTTGGACGAGCGATGTCGTCGAACTGCTGAATAAAACCGATTCGAGCATTGACGCTGTCGTGAAAGATGATGCATCGGTAGCGGTGATCGCACCTGGCGAATCGGTGAATTCGATCGTTTGCATTGGGAACGTTGAAAGCTCGTCCGATCTCGAAGCTTATGCGCGAACGTGGCTTCAGCAACGCGAAGACACGCTGCTCGCTGGCGGAGCGGAGTTTTTTGAAGCTGTTCTCGGTCGCATGGTGGGGAAGGAGGAACGAGGTGCGAACCAAAGCGTTGCCGAACACATGGGGGCGGTCGAGTGGGATGGCGACGTGCTACTGATCAGTGGTTCTCGGCTGAGTCAAGGCGATGGCTGGCCATTGATTCGTTTGAATCCATCTCAATCAGCGATCGACGGTGCAAGCGATGTGTGTCGAACGTTGGCGATCCACGGTCGAGCAGCCATTCGCGCAGTCGATCTCGCAACCGGCACTCCGCTGGAACGAATCGGTCAGATCGCCAATGTTGCCCCGTACATCCTTGCAAATTGCCGCCCCAGTCAAGTTTGGATCGAAGGAGGGCGGACCGCGTCAACACTGGTTCGCAAGCTGGAACTTCAGCGACTTGTTGCGATTGCCAATCTTGCCGATGGCGTTGTCGCCCTTCAACAGGCGGGCGAACCCAAACCGTTGTACGTCATCAAACCGGGCAGCTATCGTTGGCCGACTGCGAATGATGCTGGGGATCCCGCCGATGCTCCTGACGTCAAGAATTGCAGTGTTCCGCGTCGACCCGCGTCGGACGCCATCTTGAATCCATTGCTGTGGCTGTTCACGTGGGTTGCTTTCCTAGCCGCTTCGAAGACGCTCGCCGCCGAATCACCCGACTTTTCAAAGGTGGCAGGCATATTGGCCGAGCAATGTTTGGATTGCCACAATAACAACACGCAGGAAGGGGCGGTCAATCTCGAACGCTTTCAGAGCTTGCCCGATGTCGATGCTGATCGGGCGTTGTGGAAGAATATCTTTGATGTGGTCGAAGCGGGGCAAATGCCGTTGCCTCAATCCGGCTACGAACTCGATCAGGTCCAGCGAAAGGCGGTGCTTGATTTTACACGCGACGCGCTGTCGCAACCCGATGCAATGTTGCGCGCTCATGATCCGGGTAAGCCTGTCCTCAGGCGACTGACACGTTTGGAGTACAACAACACGGTCCGCGACTTGTTCGGTTTGGAATACGATATTTTCATGTTTCCCGAACGCCTACCGATTGCCGACAAGCGTTATTGGCTGGAACTCCCGAATGCTCCATCATCCAAGGATTCGGATGCACTTGGTGGTGTCTTGCAAACGACACTGCGAGAATACGGACAGAAGTACGATGTGCTGCTTCCCACCGTGGGCTTGCCCGGCGACAACCGCGCCGAACATGGATTCGCCAATCGGGGCGACACGCTGAACTTTTCCCCGCTGCTGTTTGAGAAGTACCTTCAGTTAGCGACGGCGATCGCGTCGAGCGACCGGTTGTTGCAAGATAGCCAAGTGCTTCGTGATCTGCTGGCGATTGAACCACCGAAGACGCGGGGGGCGAACGTTTCGTCGCCAATCGGCGGGTCGAAGTATTCGGTTGATCTAAGCGGATCGTTTGCGGCGAAGGATCGGATTGGCAAACAGGCGGCGGACAACGACACTTGGCATCACAGCTTTGTTAGCGAACTGACCAGTGCGTTTGAACGCGGCAGTGGCGGGACGTTTGATGTCCCGCAGTCGCTCAATAACGCGACAATCGCTGGAAAAGGAGGCCTGCTGAAACTGCGATTGCAAAATGAAGTGTTGACGATCAATCCAAATGTTGACTTATGGCTTGCCGCCTTCGCGACCGCTACTGAAACGTCGGGCGAACATCTGCTGACAAACCGCATCGCCGGCGAGAAGAAGTTTGAATTGACATTCGCCGGAGAGGGAGCTTTCAATCCTCAGATCCAACATCTGGCCGTGTGTGTGCTCGCCCGCCGCAATCAACAGGGGACGGTCCGACTGGCTGTTGTGCTTTCCAGCGGACAATCGATTGAACGATCCGCGAACATTAGCAAAGCGTCGGGAAATGTCTTCTTTTCATGGGTCGCCCCACCAGGAACTTCGATCAAGAAGCTTGCTGTCGACGGTTCCGAGTTCTCCGGCGACTATGTGTTGTTGGACGACCTCGGCTTCATCCTCAGCGATCAAGGAACGATCCTCCGTCGCGGATTGGATGTGGATGCCAAGGTTGCTGGTGATGTGGCGAGCCAGCAAGAGCCGTTGCGAAACGCCGCAGCGTCGAAGCAACCATCCGTTGAGACGAAACCGGTTCGTGAACGCGTCGCGAGGTTTCTGACGCACGCGTTTCGTCGCGAGGTAACTCAACAGGAATTGGAATCCGCATTGTCTCTTGTTTCGGATCGAACCGCTGCGGGGGATACACAGGTGGAGGCGTTGCGACGGATGTTGCAGTGCGTTCTCGCATCTCCCGAGTTCTTGTTTCTTGTCGAACCGATGACCAAAACCGACGATTCCGTTCGACCGCTCGGAGCTTATGAACTGGCCAATCGACTGAGTTACTTTTTGTGGTCGTCCATGCCTGATGAGGAACTGTTGGCGACGGCCCGCCGGGGAACCCTCTTGGATCGTGACGTGATGCAATCGCAAATTCGGCGGATGTTGGCCGATCGACGTCGATCCCGCGAGCTTTCCGAATCTTTCGCGACTCAGTGGCTGCGTCTGGATCAACTCTACAGTTCGAAGCCTGATCGCAAGTTATTCAAACGCTTCTACAGTGGGCCGCAAGGCAAGTCGACATTGCATGGCCCGATGTTGACCGAGGCCTTGCTGCTGTTCGAAACCGTTCTTGCCGAAGATCGTTCGATTTTGGAACTTTATGACCCAACATTTTCTTGGTTGAATGTTCAATTGGCCGATTTGTACGGACTTGAAACGTCATTCAACCAAGCATTATCGGGAGCGGTTGATGCGGGACTGATTTCGGAGACGACGCCCGATCAAGTCTCGTCGAAGTTGTGGCTTCGCACGACGCTCCCTGATCGCACCCGAGGTGGCATGCTGACGATGGCGGGACCGCTCACGCTGACATCGCTGCCGTTTCGGACGAGCCCCATCAAGCGAGGCGCTTGGATTTTGGAAACCGTCTTCAATCGTCCGCCGGTCGAGCCGAAGGTTGCGTTTGTGTTGGAGGAATCTGCAAAAGAATCGAGCGATCTGGGAAAAACCAAAACAATTCGCCAGTTATTTGAACAGCATCGCGGCGATCCGAACTGCTACTCATGTCACAGCCGCATCGACCCGCCCGGCTTCTCGCTTGAAGTCTTCGATGCGATGGGAGCTTTTCGAAGCAACGATGGCGATCAACCGGTCGATGCCAGCGGTGTTTGGAATGGCGAACATTTCACGACTCCAGCCGAATTCAAGGATGCCATTCGCGCAGGAGAACGCGAATTGGTTCGCGGTTTTGTCGAGCATCTGCTCAGTTATGCATTGGGCAGAAAGCTGGAGCATTTCGATATGTGGACTGTCGACCGAATTGTGACCGAAGCGGCCGACAACGATTACCGAATCTCAGCAATCATTGATGGCATCGTCCTTTCCTATCCTTTCCAGCATGTAAGGAACCTGCCATGAGGTACCCATGCAACACCGGCAGCCAAGGCGTCTCTGAAATGAAGCGGGACCAGCGAGCCGATGAAGCCTTATGTTCAAACAACAGGTCGCGACGACACTTTCTTCGTTCGGCGACCGGTGGCGTGTTAGCCTTGCCATGGTTGGAATCGCTGTCGCGAGGTGCTTGGGAACGGCGGGCCGCGCCGCAACGGTACGCTTTTATCTACACACCCAACGGCTACAACCAAGAGACCTTCCTGCCGAGCGTGAAGGGAACCGAGGACGCTACGTCGCAAAACGGATCATCGATATGGGAACTGCCCGCGGCGCTAGCTCCCCTATCGTCGCTGCGCGATCAGGTATCCTTGCTGACTGGGCTCGATCGCGAGTTCGTGCCGGGGACCGGTGTGCATGCGCAATGCGGTTCGTGCTGGTTGACAAGTTCCGCGCCACAGGAAACACTCGATGGTGGCTTTCCGACCAATACAACGCTCGACCAACTGATCGCTCGGCAGTTGGGCGGACAGACACCGTTGCCGTCCCTTGAGCTGAGTTGCAACGATTTTACCAACAGCAAAGAGACCAAGTACTTTGAATGCATCTCTTGGTACGGACCCGGACATGCCGCTCAGACCGAGAAGAATCCGCGTACCGCGTTTGGTCGATTGTTCGGTCGACCCGACGGCAACATCCTTAATCGCAGCGTGCTTGATAACGTGCAACGTTCCGCAAAGCGGTTGGCTGGTCGCCTGTCGTCGGTCGATCGCGTCAAGCTTGACGAGTATTTGGAGAGTGTTCGGCAGACGGAACAGCGTGTTCAAGCGGCGGAGCTTGCGTCGGCTCGCATTTCGGAACCTCCCTTTGCGCAGCCGACCGGAATACCGCAGCGACGCGATGACTATCTGCAATTGATGGGCGATTTGATCGTCCACGCTTTCCGGCTCGATCTGACGCGTGTGGCCACATTGGTTGTCGATCCGGAACGTTGGGATAGCCCCAGAATGTTTGATGGCGTCTTCGATTCACCGCAGAATCATCACGTGCTGACGCATACCAAAGGGGACGAGGCGAAATCAAAGATCACTCTGATTGATCGTTTTCACGTGGCGATGTATGCCTACGTGGTCGAGCAACTGGCGCGCATTCCCGAAGGGGACGGAACGCTTCTGGATAACTGTTGCATCGTCATGGGCAGTGGAATCAGCGACGGGAACAAACATAACTACGCCGATCTTCAGGTGCTATTGGCCGGTGGACTTGTCAATTATGTTGGATACAAACAGTACGCCGGGCACCGGCCTCTGGCGGACTTGTGGTTGACGATAGCGCGGCGTGCCAATGTGAAGCTGGATCGATTCGCCGACAGCACGGGAGTCATTGATGATGTCTAATCAATCAGCCCAGCGCAACGCTTCATGGATTCCGGCGATTCTTCTTTTGGTCGCGAACGTGAATCTTGCATCCGCCGATGACGCCGCCTTCTTTCGCGACTATGTCGAGCCTCTGTTGCGGACGCGTTGTTACGAATGCCACAGCCACGATTCGGGTGAGGCCAGTGGCGGTTTGGTGCTCGATTCGAAACCGGGCTGGACGGTCGGTGGCGATTCAGGGACGGCGATTGTTCCGGGCGAGATTGATAAGAGTCTGCTTTGGCGGGTCGTGAACCACCAGCAAGCCGGACTGGAGATGCCTCCCGACGGTAAGTTGCCGGAAAGCGAACGGTTGCTGATCAAGAAGTGGATCGAGACGGGAGCATTCGATCCGCGTGAGAATGGGGCGGTGGCGGAGCGAACAGCCATCGACATCGAGGTGGGGCGACGTTGGTGGTCCTTTCAGCCAATCAAGTCGCCGTGGATCGACGGTGACAAACTCGCCTCGATTGCGAAGACAACACGCGAACGAACGGAATCGAGTGCGTCACCCGAGACGGGAATGTTGACGCGCACCATCGATCAATTGATCGCGGAAAGGCTACGCGACAGCGAGCTTGTCGCCGCACCGGAAGCACAGCGGGCAACGTTGCTTCGCCGCGTTGCATACGATTTGACCGGTCTGCCCCCTACCTCGAGTATGGTGGCCGACACGACGCCGCTCACGGAGGAAGCATACGCATCCTACGTTGACGAATTGCTCGACTCGAAGGCGTTTGGAGAAAAATGGGGAAGGCACTGGCTGGATGTTGCGCGGTACGCTGACAGCAACGGTTCGAGCTTCAATGTTCCTTTTCACAATGCTTGGCGATATCGCAATTGGGTGATCGAGGCATTCAATCGAAACATGCCGATGGATGCATTCATTCGCAAACAAGTCGCGGGCGATCTGATGCCTGCCGAAACGGACCTGCAACGGGATGAAAACTACATCGCAACCGGCTATTTGATGCTCGGTTCGAAGGTGCTTGGGACATTCGACAAGGAACAGCTAACTCTGGATGTCATCGACGAACAACTTGATACGATCGGTAAATCGCTGTTGGGCATGACTCTCGGATGCGCTCGATGCCATGACCACAAGTTCGATCCGATTCCGCAAGCCGACTATTACGCGCTGGCCGGTATCTTGGGAAGCACGTCGACGCTGGTGGATCGCATTGGCGGTCCCAAGGACGACGAATCGGATTGGGAACGACGCGGTCTCGGTCCCGATGGTGATGCGCGGCTGATCGCTTTCTTGAACGATCACCGATACGACTGGGTTCGAGCGGTTCGCAAACGATTTGAAGCCAAGAAGAAGCTCGACGAAGTTGAGGCTGCTCTGGAAGTTCAGCGGCGCGACGACAATGAACAATTCCCGTCGACGATCGGGGGCGAGACATCACTCGAAGCGGATGCATCCGAGAATGCGAAGCGTCTCGCCGAGGCACAGGCGACATTTGATGAAGCGGATCAAAAGCTGGTCGAGTTGCTGGCGCGGATGCCTTCGCATGCGATGGCGGCGCGCGACGCGGGCAACATCACCGACTTCGCAATTCGGATTCGGGGCGTCGCGTCAAGCAAAGGGCACGTCGTGCCGCGAGGCTTCTTGCAAGTCGTCTCCGTTGCGGATCAACTGCGGCTTCCCGCAAATCAAAGTGGGCGTCTGGAACTGGCGAATTGGATCACGTCCCCCGAGAATCCTCTGACGCCGCGAGTGTTCGTTAATCGTGTCTGGAAGCATTTGTTTCGAGAAGGCTTGGTGCGCAGCGTCGACAATTTTGGCAGCACGGGTGAGCAACCGACGCATCCCGAATTGCTCGACGCGGTGGCCCATTGGTTTCTGCTGAGCGGATGGGATGTCAAACGTCTCATTCGAGAAATGGTTCTTTCGGACACATATCGTCGTAGCACCGCCGGTCCCCAATCGCCCGATCCCGACAATCGGCTGCTGGCGTATCAAAATCGTCGGCGTTTGGAAGCCGAAGAGATCCGCGACACGATGCTGTTGCTCAGTGGTACGTTGAAACTCGGTCCGAACGAGGACGTTTTAAGGACGTTGCCCATCGGCGACGCCAGCAACTTGGGCGAGTATCTGAATATCCAGGACAATCGTCGCACCGTCTATCAACCGGTTATTCGGACACTCGAACCGAGCGTGTTGCAACTGTTTGACGCCTCGGGCAACACGATGGTGACCGGAGCAAGACCACGCACGATTGTCGCGCCACAGTCCCTTTATTTTCTAAACAGTCGCTTCATTCAGCAAAGTTCTGAAGCGATCGGATTGCGGCTTCTTGCGTTACACGTCATCAGACGGTTCCTCGTTGTCGGTGGATGCCTATCAAAAGATTCTTGATGAGCTGATCGACGACATCATGCTTACCGTTGTTTCGCGTTTTCCGAATGCGGACGAGCGAACCCTGTTGAAGGAATATCTGCAAACTCAAGCCGATGGTGAACCTGGCTTGACGCCGCACGATATGCTGAAGGTGTGTCAAACGGTGATCGGCAGCACTCAGTTTCAGTTCTTGGATTGACGACTCATGAATACATTCCCTTCATCAAGACGTGCCGCGCTTCGCAACATCGCTTGCGGCTTTGGTGGGCTCGCGTTGGCTGGTTTGACGTCCAGCTCGAGCACCGCCAGTTCAACGCATTTCCCCGCGAAGGCGAAACGGGTGATCTTCCTGTTCATGCATGGCGGCGTGAGCCAGATGGATTCTTTCGATCGCAAGCCGGTCCTCAACCAACAGCATGGCAATCCGTTACCGTTTGATTTACCGGGATTGATCCGACCTGATCGGCTCGGCAAAGTCTTCGGCGTCAAATGGGACTGGCGGCAACATGGCCAGTGCGGGCAATGGGTTTCGGAGCTGTTCCCGCATACGGCGAGGATTGTCGACAAGCTCTGTTTTATCAAGAGTCTCCACACCGAGGGTGAAGCACACGGGCAAGCTGTCTTGCGACTGCATACGGGCGAGGCCGCGTTCGATCGTCCGAGTGTCGGCTCGTGGATCAGTTATGGCTTGGGGAGCGAGAACGAAGACCTGCCCGCGTTTGTCGCGCTCGATCCGCCATCCATGCATGGTGGCGTTCGCCTGTACGGCAGTTCTTTTCTTCCGGCAAAGCATCAGGCGATGCAGGTGCAATTGGCGAAATCGCCCAGTAAACTGCCGCAAATTGCGAACCTGAACAGCGATTTGCTGAGTGCCGCGCGGCAAAAGGAACAGGTCGATGCGATCACCGCGCTCAGCCGTCTGCACATGGAATCCGCGGGACACGATCCGCGAATCGAAGGGGTGATCGAGTCGTATGAGATGGCCTATCGAATGCAGTCGATTGCCCCCGAAGTTTTTGATCTGGGAAAGGAATCGCAAGAGACAAAGGAGCTTTACGGCATTGATCAGGACCCGACCGACGGATTCGCCCGCCAGTGCTTGCTGGCCCGCAGGATGGCCGAAGCGGGTGTCCGCTTCATTCAGGTGTCGACAGGTTATCACTGGGATCATCATGGCAATATCGAACGCGATCTGCCCAGCAGTGCGGCGCGGACCGACAAGCCCGCCGCGGCATTGATCGAGGATCTTGATCGACGGGGCTTGCTCAAAAGCACGCTGGTTGTCTGGGCGGGCGAGTTCGGACGCACTCCGGTCGCTCAAATCGATCGCGGCGCGCCGGGAAGAGACCACAATCCGCATGGCTACACTATCTGGATGGCTGGTGGCGGTGTGAAGGCCGGGTATGCCCACGGGGCAACCGACGACTTCGGTTATCTGGCCGTTGAAGACAAAGTCCATATGCACGATCTGCACGCGACGATCTTACGTCTGTTGGGAATCGATCATGAGCGATTGACCTACCGGTATGCAGGACGTGATTTCCGCTTGACCGACGTCTATGGCCGAATCATTGAGAAGGTAATTGCATGAACGCTCAGGAATCAAGTGGCGATCGACACGGCAATCAAACCGGCTTTATCGATCGAGACCAGCTTCCCGTCATCGAACCGGTTCCCGGTTGTCGGTTGCGAACCCCGTTTGCCAACAATCTGATGTTGTCCTATTTGGAGATGGACGCCGGAGCCGAGATTCCGCTTCACAGCCATCCTCATGAGCAAGGAGGGATTCTGCTCAAAGGGAAATTGCAATTGACCATCGGCGATCAGACGCGCGTCGTCGAACCTGGGGCGATGTTTCTTATCGAAGCCAACGTCCCGCATCGCGCCGTTGCGATTGACGGTCCCGCCGTGGTGCTCGATGTCTTCAGTCCCGTCAGAGAAGACTACGCGGAACTGGCGAATCAGTACATTCCTCCCCTTCGCTAAGACGAACTTATGAAAGTCACTTACCCATTGGCGGCGATTTGGATGATCACAACCCTGCTGCCGCACATCCCGCTCAACGCTGCTGAACCGACACAACGCGATATCGAATTTGCTCGCATCGGCGATCGTTCGCTGACACTCGATTTCTACCAACCGCTCGGTCAAGCTGCACACCCCGCCCCGACGATCATTTGGGTTCACGGAGGTGCTTGGCGAGCGGGTTCCAAAAACGATGTTCCCGTTTTGCGTTGGCGCGAGCATGGTTTTGCAATCGCATCGATTGAGTATCGACTCAGCCCCGAGGCACCTTTTCCCGCTCAAATTCATGACATCAAGGGGGCGATTCGTTATCTTCGCGCCCATGCGTCGGATCTTCACCTCGATCCCGAACGGTTCGTTGTCGCGGGGGCCTCTGCGGGTGGTCACCTTGCCGCATTGACGGGCGTGTCCGACGGTGTCGATCAACTTCGTGGGGAGGTGGGAAACCATTTGACTCAGTCGTCAGCGGTCCAGGCAATTGTTTCGTTCTACGGAGCTTCCAATCTGCAAACGATCCTCGCCCAGTCGACGCCTCACGGTTTGAGCGTACGCGTTCCCGCACTGCAATTGCTGTTGGGCGGGCAACCCGATGAAAAGCCTGAATTGGCGAAACTTGCCAGCCCCGTTGCCCATGTCGACGCCAAAGATCCTCCATTGTGGTTGATCCATGGGGACGCGGACCCACAGATGCCCCCTCGGCAATCCGATGAACTCAAGACGACCTACGAACAAGCAGGTCTCCGCGTGGCGCTGGACGTTGTGTCCGGCGGACGACATGGCGGAGACGAATTTTACTCGACGCGGCGTCTTGACCAAATCGCCGAAGGACTGTTGAAGGCGTTGCCGCCGCGAAGTTCGTCCCCGGTTCGAATGTTGTTCGCGGGGAGCAGCTCCACTTACTGGAACGACATGCCCAACGAAATTGCGAAGATCCTTGCAGGGCGATCGGGATTGATCGCTGGTCGCGGTGTCGTCGCTGATCTCGTGGGACGGAGCGGCAGCGATATTCGTGTCTATCTGGACCCGAACTGCGATTATCAATACGGCGTCCGAAAGGGACAAAGCTTTCTCGACAAAGTTCGCGATGAGAAGTTTGATTGCGTGGTGCTGATGACCGTCTGTCGTTTCATTATGGGAGATGGCGATCAGAATCCGGACGGTCAAGCTCATCGTGACGCGATTGGCCAGTATTGCGACGCGATACGACAAGCCGGTTCCGAACCGGTCTTCTATGAAATGGGCTGGGGAACGACACAGCGCGAAGTTGAAGGTCGGCGGCGGATCTTGGAACTGGCGCGACAGAACAACATTCAGGTCTACGTCCCCTGTTCGACCGCTTGGGCTCGCGTTCGATCCGAACGTCCCGATTTGCGGCTTCAACATCCCGACGACAATTCGCATCCAGGAGACCTCGGTCACTTCCTGAATCTAGCCTGTTTCCACGCCGCCTTCGTCAAGCAGTCACCCGCGGGAGAATTGCCACGCACATTCCATGTCTGGCCTCATCTGAATAAAGCAAAAAAAGAAGCGTTGCGTGACGAGTTGGACGCCGCTTTTGCTGAGTTCAAGCCTGATGCGTACCAAGCGAAATTGCCCGAGTGGATGCGTCGCAATGCCGGTGCCGGCTACACCGCTACGGTTTCCGAAGACGATGCGCGCTACTTGGAGCAAATCGCCTGGGAATCGTATCAATCGATCGTTGAACAACTTGGCAAGGGGCATAATCAAGTGAAGTAGGCACCAAGGCACTTGTTTTTTAGCTGTGTCGTCCCCGGCGTGCCGGCTTGGTTGGAAGGAATAGAGCACCAGCACGAAAAGAAGTAAGAATTCAAGACTTATCCTTTGCGTGGTCGAAATGATGCCTTCGCGTTAAATGAAGCGAATCACCTCATTTTTGACCACGCGACGTATATAAGGGGGACGCATTCGGACGCGTTGCGGCTGGATCAGTTTCGTGCAAATATTGATTGCTGGGTGCTTACGATGGTTCTTTCCTTCCCACGTGGAATCCGCCATGTCGAGACATTTGCAAATCCGTAATGCTGTTCAGACTGTCTTCTTTGGGCTGTGTCTTTCGCAAAGTCCCGGTGTGGATGCCGACGATTACTTTGATGAAACTTCTGTCCGCACGATCTTTGCCTTCGACAGTCGGAACATTCCATTTGCTCAAAACGTTCGGCTGGAAATGCATTCGCCAACGAAGCATCCCGCCAATCCGGTCTTGAAACGTGGTGAACGCGGGTCTGTCGATGCGTTGGCGGTTCAGTTCTATGGGTCGATAATCCGCGTCGATGATCGCTATCGCATGTGGTATGTCGCCGCGTCCGATGAGACGGATGAATCGTCTACATGGTCGCAAAGATGGAGACCCGCTTACGCCGAAAGCGAGGATGGAATCCATTGGACGAAGCCTCGTCTTGGATTGGTGCGATTCGCCGGAGATCGTCAGAACAATCTGGTGCGGATTGATCCGGAAGATCTGGGATGTATCAACCTGAAGGTGATTCATGACCCACACGATCCGGATCTCGATCGACGATACAAGATGACGATGCATGTCTACTTTCGTGACAAGCGACGGCTCGGAACGTTGGCGGCTTTAACGAGCCCCGATGGTTTGAACTGGAAAATGACCGTTCCCGCCAAAGCCCAACGTGGCGATCTTCCGATCGATTCGGTTGTGCTGCCGCCCGTTCACTTCGAACCTTGTGGCGGACTTTACCTCTGGCGGGGAACATATTTCGCCTGTGGTCAGAACGCGATGAACGCGCCACGTTCCTATCAAGGAAGGATCACGCGGATGTATCGCTCGCGGGATTTTATTCATTGGTTTCCAACCAGTCATATCGGGTTCGTTCGCACAAATCAGCATGGGGCTTTGGGGGCTGGACGCAGCCTCGAGGGAGAGCAAACACACGAGGGGATTAGCGTTTGGAATCGCTCCAACGTCCTACTTGGCGTTTATGGGCGGTGGCACGGAGCAGAACGAATCCAGGATGTAACGATTGACCTCGGTTTGGTCCTCAGCAATGACGGTCTTAACTTTCGTGAACCGCAACAGGAATGGACCTTTCTGGAACGCGGAGCGAAAGGCGAATGGGACGCGGGAGGATTATTGCAGGGTCAGGGATTCGAGAATGTCGGCGATCAAACATTCATCTACTACGGAGCCTGGAATCCGGCGGATACCGGCGGCGATGAACCGGCACCACGGGGAGGCGTTGGCATCGCCGTGCTTCCTCGTGATCGCTTCGCTGATTTGCGCGTTGAGCAGGCCGGCTTGGGACCGGGAGATTACCAGTTGCCAACGATTCGAAGCGAGTTCGTCACAGCGGCGATAAAGCTTGATCCCCGCACCGATACGACGTTCCATTGCAATGCTTCGGGTTTAAGCAAAGATGGATACCTGAAGATCGAAATACTCGACGTCAACGAGCAGCCTCTTCCAGATTACCGCGGAACCCAAGCGGCCATTGTCACCCAATCCGGTTTTCAAACGCCGGTCCTCTGGAATGGTCAGCAGTCCCTCGCGTCGCTCCCCGAGTACATCCGACTACGTGTCGTCTTCGCGGGGCCGAGTAACGATTCGATTCGATTCCACGCTCTGTACGTCCGCAACGCGACACCGTAGCTTGCGTCTATCCCGAAACGTGCGTCAAAGTCATCAACCATTTCGGCGATGAAGTGATGAAGGTATTTCGTATGAAGGAAAAGCTGCAGCGAACTGTTCGGCGACAACTAGAAAGTTCCTCTAGCGACAATTAGAATTCCCCACAGACTATTTCGATGCTGAGTTCCTCGCGAGAATAGATTGTGCAGGTAACTTCGTTCTGGCGGCCTCGACGCGGTAGCTGTCGACGTTCATCTCGATGATCACGCTGTGATGCACTAGGCGATCGATTGCGGCTGCCGTTGTCATCGCGTCCTTGAAGATCGGATCCCATTTGCTGAATGCTAGATCGTCGATGATCAAAGCCCTCGTAGCCCGATCATCCCGCACACATCGCGGGACCACATGAGCGATCTGCATTTCCGATGGATCAACGACTTCCCCGCGAGCGCGTCTGCGCATCGCGAACATGCGATAACCGCAACGGATGACTTGCCTGGTGCAAAACCTTAGGTGCGGTGATCGGCACACCCTCAGAAACACTAGATCGAAAGATTGGGTTTGTAGCAAAGCTAACGGCGGACCCGTTTCATGTGGTTTCTGCGATGTTCACCGTTCCCACTTACCCCGATAGATTGATCGCCAGTAGGGGCGATGTCGCATCAGAATCTCCATCTTCCGAATTTGACAATCGTATCAGAGAGGTCGCGTTTAGGATCGTATAATTCCACATGATTTACGGTTCGTATTCTCTCTTGAAAAACGAAGCGTCGATCGTCGCTGCGTTCAACCCACGTACCGTCTGCTTGCAATGAGACATCTCCGTTGCTTGTCTTCCACAATTCGCGACGCTTGAGGGTTCGCAGATACCGCATCTCAAACGCACTGGCACGTCCATTGACGCCACCAGCGACCAGATGCGAGTCGTCTGGCGAGAACGCGAGCGACGATAAAACACTCATATTGCTAGGTTCCAATCTTGCGACTTGAAGTTTGTTCGCAAGATCAATCAATTCGATGTGAGCGTTTCTTCCAAGGGCTAAGAAGCGTCCGTCTCCATTCATCGCGAGACATACGGGCATGCTGGATTGTCGCAAGGATTTGATCGAATCTTTTTGAAAGGAGAACTGCAAAACGTCATCCTGGTTCCGCTTGCTGATGTCGACAAGGTGTATATCGGTGTCGGTTCGGATGGCTAAACGATTTCCGGACCGACTGAGATTCAAAATGCCAGCTTGCTCGACTTGGCCGGCGATCTCACCCTCTGGCGTCCACAAAACAGTTCCCTGACCGCCGCTGGTACACAAGAACGCGCCATCGGTGGCAACGACAATCGACTGAACCTGAGACGGTTCGAGAGTGGTGGGGTCCGCCCATTGCTGATCCTTGAAAAGCGAGACCTTACCGGTTTGTTGATTGATGGTGGCGACAACCCGCAAATCGTCGGAACAGGCAAACCGCTCAATTGGTTCGCTGATCGGAAGCACTTCGTCGCGGGGCTGATCCTCGCTCCAGTCCAGATACCGTAACTGCGTCTTCCCATCAACTCGCTGGCACAGCAGCAACGCCCCGTCACCCGCATCGTTGACATAACCAGACTTCAGCGACACCGTTTGATTCGGTTTCCATTGGTGTGCTGGGCTGGTCGATGTCATCGGCCAGCGAAGGACAGAGGCATCAAAACCGATCGCCCAAAAGTCGTCGTCGCTGGGCAAGCTTGCGATCGCAATGGGACCGGCTTGGGCGAGCCGGTCAAACCGATCGTAGTAGAACAGGCCAGTATTCGCCCAGTACTGTAAGTTTTCCGCCGGTTGTTCGGGATCGGTTCGTATACCGAGCGATTTGATCATCATCGATGCCGCACGATATGTTTTGCCATTGTTCGCGTACAACGAATCCATTGCCGCTGCTCGCCAAAGCCATTTCGTCGTTAATGGATAGCGTCCCTGCACGATTTTCACGGCGCTCTGATATCGCGAAATCGAAGTAGCGATGATCAAACACCGCTTTGTAGTCATATCGTTTCCAACGATCGACCATTCGCACAAACATATCTTCCCCGTCGTCGCCGCCGATCGTCGACGTGGTCGTTGCGATGAACGCTTCGAGTTCACCAGGTGCTCCGTGCCAGCGAGGCAAGAAGTATTCAACGGCCGTCGTCAGGACGGGCACCGGCATCGGGCTGATCTTCAAACTGTCCGCGACGTATCGCATGACTGCGTTGGGATCGGTTGGGTCAAGTTTCTCGATATTGATCGCCAGCGTTAGGCAGATCAAATCCAGAGGTCCGGATTCCTTGGCTTCATCGAGCGCGCGTCGCGCATGCGGAATGAGATCCTCCAACAAACGGACTTTTTCCGCCGACAAGGAACTTGCATATCCGGAACCGCGAGCTTCAGCCAGGGCTTCGTACCATAAAAACAATTCGACCGTTCGACGGGCGATCGATTCGGGTTGTGCTTTTCGCCAACGGTCCACACACAGGAAGCGATCATCGAGTGACGGTGTTTCGCCAATCCGAGTTGCGACCCATTGAACCCATTCGTGTAGATGATGGTCGCCACGGTAGTTCAATGATTTGATCTCACGGCATTGATGGTAAAGCTGTTCAAGTTTTTGAAAGTCTTCTTCCGCGATCGCCTCCAGTGTTGCTGGCCACCAATCGTACTTGACTGGACTGGTTTGCGGTCCGGGCAATTTCCAGGCAGAGATCCTTCCGTCAGGATAACCGCTGACCGCATACCATCCCTCATGCGCGTCGCCGATTGGCCAAACCAAGCCATCGCAAACTTCTGAGTCGTACGTCGCCCCGGCATCGACGTGCAGCGCCGGACGCCCCGGTTCGGACACTTGATAGACGCCTTCGCCAGCGTAGCTGACCGCGAACAGGCCGTCACCCGACAGAGCATGAGCACGAATCACATGGAATTTTGGTTGTTCGTACATCGAAATTGGTGGTCGACCGTGATACTGTTTTCGATTGACGAAGTAGATGCGTTTGCCTTCGTTGAACGATCCGACACCGGTTGGAGGGTGATAATCCAGTTGCCTGACACCGACACCCACATTGGCCAGCCACATCACATCGGTTGGCTGGTCTTCAGTGACGATCCATCTCTTGAGCGTCGTCTCCCCCGTAACTTTGAATTCAACGGCCTTCCCGTCGTGCGAAACACGCAATCCGGTGACGGGTGATTCCTGGTCAGGATCGAACCGTCGCAGTCGTTTTCCCGTAGATTCATCCCACAAGCATACAGTCCCCTCTCGCTGCGATGTCGCCAACACGCCATCGGCGAACGCCACTTGCGTATACGCATCTGCTGAGAATTCCAACCGGAACAGCCGCTTGTTCACGTTCACGTCCCAAACCTCCACCGCTTGGTCGTGCAACAGAGCCACCTTCGATCCGTCGGCCGAAAGCGCCAAGCACAGATGCTCTTCCGTCTGAACATCCAACTTTGCGATTGCTTTCAGCCCATCAAACCGCCAAACGACAACACTTGCGTCGAACGAAAGTGTCGCGATCCGCTTGCCATCGAGCGACTTGGCGATGCGAATGATGGGTGCGTCATGCCTCCAAGCGTACCCGAGGTTTGTCGCTTCGTATTCTCTGGGAAGTCGTTCCGCGAAAAGGGTGTCCGTGCAACAAACCAAAACGCAGCAGACCGCGATCAGATGCTTCACCATGCAACTCCAAAATAAGAAAAATGACGGAAATGTTCTGTAACAATCTATCACAAATCATCAGCCGAAACGCGATAGAGAGCGTCCACTTCTTCGAAACCATGCGCTATCGCTCAACGGCTGATTTAGCGGAAAGATCATATCGAGGTGCTTAACGCGAAGCTGCAACCGATGCGTCCCTTCTTGACCTGATGGCGCTGGGATCGCTTCAACGAAGCCTGCGGCGTTCTGCCGAGCCTTGGGGCGAAATGCTAGTTTCGCATCCATTACAGCGAATCGCCACCGTTCCATCCGCGCGATGTTTTAAATATGATGCGACTTTACTCGTTTGCGTTCAAGCGACGTTCATTCATCCGTATTCTTCCAATCGTTGCCATGCAACCTGAAACTCGATCGAGCTTGTTGCTGCGGGTTGGCGACGCTCAAGATCAAGCCGCCTGGGAAGAGTTTATCGAACTCTATCATCCGGTCATCTATCGCACTGCAAGGCTGAGAGGTTTGCAAGATGCCGACGCTCACGATGTCGCTCAATGCGTGTTGATCAAAGTGGGGCGGTCGCTGAACGAGCGACCGCATGACCGTGGCCGAGCACGATTTCGAACGTGGCTTGCGACCGTCACACGCAACGAAGCGATCAATGCGCTTCGCCGTTGGCAGGCTGATCGCGGGACGGGTGATTCCGATGTGCAGAAGCAGTTGCACAACATCGCCGACAACGACCAGCAGCAAGCAGTCTGGGAGGCGGAGTATCAAAAGGAGTTGTTTCGGCTCGCGGCTCGAAGGATTGAACCGGAGTTCGAAGCCGTGACTTGGCAAAGCTTTTGGCGAACGACTGTTGAAGGGGAATCGATCGCGGCGGTTTCGGAATCGTTGGGAAAGCAGGTCGGCAGCATCTATGCGGCCAGAAGCCGGATAATGCGTCGACTTCGCGAAGAGGTCGACAAGCTGCAAAGTGAAACGTGATCCAATGGCGGAAACCGCCGGATGCAGGAAAAAATTCGAAAGTCGTGTCAGAATCGCCCAACTGGTTTGTATAGTACGTGAGCCCTTCAATTATTCGAACGTCGCGCGGGGGCTATTGAAGTGACACGTTGTATTTGATGCTAATGTGTCGTTTCGGACCACACACGGCTAAAAAACTTTGTCTGCATGAATTCGTCAACTGCAACTCACGATTCACCCTGCGATCGAGGGCGGCTAGAGCAGTATCTGGCCGGTGCGACCGATGCGCGGCTGGAATGTGAGGTAGCGCTGCATCTGAGCGACTGCCGATCGTGCCGTGAATTCATCGAAGCGGATGCAGCCGATCCAAGTTTTTGGACAGCCGCCGCTGAGTATCTGGACACGCGACTGGATGCCACTCATTCGGCGGCGACTCGCGACGACGCAGCGATGACGCCCGACCTGGGGCTTGAAGCCTACTTGAAGCATTGGTTGCAACCGAGCGACGACCCGACGTTGCTGGGCACCATCGATAAGTATCAAGTGCGTGGCGTCGTGGGAGTCGGCGGAATGGGGTTGGTGCTGCGCGCTCATGATCCGGCGCTTCATCGCGAGGTTGCAATCAAAACGCCGCGAGCTTATTTGACGGCAAGCGAAGCGGCGAGGAAGCGTTTTCTTCGGGAAGCACGCACGGCGGCGTCAATCGATGATCCCAATGTGATTCCGATTTTTCATATCGATTCTTGGCGGGAAATACCTTACATCGTGATGCCGCTGATTGGGACTGGTTCCCTTCGTCAGTATGCGCGACAGAATGCAGTTGACTTCGCCACCATTCTTCAAATCGGCGGGCAGATCGCATCGGGGCTTGCCGCCGCGCATCAACTAGGCTTAGTGCATCGCGACATCAAGCCGTCAAACATTCTGCTGCTCGATGGCGTCGACCGCGTCGTGATCGCCGATTTCGGATTGGCGCGAGCGATCGAAGACGGCGGGCTTACCCTGACCGGAACGGTCGCGGGGACGCCTGAATTCATGTCGCCCGAGCAAGCACGCGGCGACACGCTTGGTACGCCATCGGATCTGTTCAGCCTGGGGAGCGTGTTGTACTGGATGTGCGTTGGCCTTTCGCCTTTTGTTGCTGAATCGAACTTCGCCACCATGTCGCGAATTGTCAGCGAGCCGCATCAATGCGTTAAACAAACGGACCCTCGGATTCCTGCTTGGTTCGATCGGCTGCTGGATGTCTTGCTGGCCAAAAACCCGGACGATCGTAAGATCTCGGCGGCCGAGTTATCTCAGTTGCTGTTGACGTCGGCCCGAACGCAGGGGCATCCGGTCGGGAGCCATCCTTGTTTGCAAACACCCATCGCCTCGCGATTCTTCACGCGCCGGTTGCTTGTGACGTGCGGCCTCGGGTTGTTGGTGGCGGGTGCGATTTGGTTACCGGCGTTCGTTGCCTCCGACCCCGGTTCGAGACCTGTTGGCGATGAAGCATTCGAAGCACGGAGCAGCGTCCCGAACGGTGATTCGCGATTGCAGTTGCAAACGCAACGGTCGCACTCCGTCACAACGCCGGTGTTTTCGCCGTTGCCGGATTCGACGCCGGACGAAGCATCCGATGGTGTGGCGAGGAATCCGTCGAGCGTGCGTCAGCGACAAGGGCCTATCGATGCGCTCGATCATTTAAGCATGATGACGGAACTGTCTAGCGGCGTACACGTGGAGTATTGGCTTGGTCGACTGGCACGCCTTCGTGCATCGGAAATCCCGCCCGAAGTCATCCCTGTGATTGAAACGATGATCGACCACGAAGACGACCAGATTCGGAAACTGGCCGCCGATGTCTTGAATCTAAATCCATTTGAATCCGATGACGCGGAACCTTGATACCGCGCGTCGCCAATCATCTAGCCTGCAGGAGTTCATTGTGAATGATTCTCTTTTGTACCGACCTATCCTTCATTCGATTCTGTGGGTTTCCGCGGCGCGGCTTGCGGACACCGTCGATGCGCAGCAAACGGCGCGGGTTTGGACCGACTCGACTGGCCGCTTCAAGATCACAGCGACTCTTGTCGAATCGCTTGACGGCGTGGTGCAACTGAGGACAGCGGACGGCAAGACGCTGACAATCCCGATTGCTCGGCTCAGCAAGGCGGACCAAGAATTCTTGACCGGGGCGGCGAATCCGTTTGCCTTGGGCGATACTGCGGACGTGCCGATGTCCGAACCTGGGGCGGTGGCGGGTTCCGCAGGAGTTGAAGCATGGGACGAGCCATTGCTCATTGATTGGAAAAAAGTTCGGCAGGTTATCCCGAATGGGGTGGCGGGCTGGGATGTGCCAGTCGTCGACACGCAACTTGGATTCGACATCGCCAAAGGACAAATCAAGAAGGGGATCATTCCCAAGGAGAGCATGCATAGCCATATTGCGATCAATCCACGTTGCAAGCGGGCAGTGGTGGGATTTTCGGGCACTCTTAACGGCAAGGTTATGAGTCGCGTGACGATGATCGATTTAGTGTCCGGCAAATCGGTCGCGTCGCAACCGCTGGAGGGGCACTTTCGACCGACAGCGTTATTGGACGACGGCGGCACCGTGGTGATGGTGGGGGCGGGGAAATGGCCCAGAAGGAATTCCTGCGAGACGAAATGCAGTTGTGGAAGTTCGATGGGACCCGCGTGCGTCAATCGGCAACGTGGGTTCCATTCAAGGATGATTCGAAATCATTCGGTAAAACGTCCAGTAGCGCCGTCTATGATTCGACGCCGGTTGTCGATAACCGCGTGATCACCCATTCGTCCAACGGTCGCATCGTGTTATGGAACATTGATACCCGTCAACCGATATGGTCCGCCAAGGGTAGTTCTGAAAAGACGGCCTCGGCGGTCTCCGTCGATGGCAAGCGAGTCGCCTTTTTTGATGGAACGTATCTTTCCGTGATCGATTTGGCAACCGCCAAGCCGCTCGGTTCGATATCGTTGAAAGGGGCGGGGGCCAGCGGTTGGAACCGCGTGATGTGGAGTCCCGCTGGCGATCAGTTGCTTTTAATCATGTCGGGGTCGGTGCGTGTTCTGGATGTCGCCACGGGCGACTGGGTGCATGAATACCAACTTTCGGAATCCGCGATTTGCACCAATACGTCGGATTACCCAAACAAAGAATTTGCTTTGATCGATGGAGGCGTTTTGCTGCATCTTCCCTCAAAAATCAAGGTCTGTTCTTACGGCAATGCATCGACGGTTCAAACGCTGGGTAATGTCACCTTCGTAACCGCCTGGAACGATTCCGCCGGCGTGCTGATGCCGATCGAACTTCCGCATGCCGCGGCAAAGTCGATGCTCGCCAAGGCCCAGGACGATCCAACGTTGTTCCTGTTGCATCCGGGGGTCGGTGTGGCGATCGATGTTTCGCAAGTCCCGTCGCAGTATCAAGCCGAAGTGGAAAAACTGCTCAGGAAATCGATTGAGGATTCCGGCTACAAAGTCGATGCTTCGTCGGACATACGAGCTATCGCCGGCGTCTCGGCACCCAAACAGGAAGCGGTCAGCTATATCGCTCGCGGATCGTATGTCGTCACGCAGTATACCTCGTCGCTGGCGTTGAAATGGAACAATAAAGCCGTCTTCAATCGCTCGACAACCAATATCCCCACCATGCTTCAAACCAAAAGAAATCAAACCATTCAGCAAGCGCTCGACGAGCATAGCAAAGCGCCTTCGATCTCGTTCTTTGGAAACATTCGCTTTCCCAAGTTCATGCAGAAACCGAGCGAGGGGAAATCGGGAGGGGACGCACTGATGAAGGCAACGATCACACCCCGCGGTGCGGAGAGTTGACGTTCCGTGGCGAGTCGTGCCGCTGCGAATGATGAGACGACGTCTAGAACCCGGTGTTCGGATACCAGCGACTGTAGTGGTTTTCGCCGAGGCGTTTCAAAGGCGTGGTCACAGGGTCGAACAGCAGCGATCCGTCGCGGAGCCGGTTTCGATGGCCAAGCTTTGAAACCAGCGGCCAATAAGGATGTTTACCCTGTTGCCAACCAGCAAACTGATTCGGGTCCCAGATTGCAATCCCGTCCGCTCCGGCGTCATACTCGTCCGCGACCGCGCGCAACAGGTCGGTGGCGCTGGTCATTTTCCATCCGATGTGGAAGGGAAAAACCTTAACGGCCGTACCATCGGTGATGTTGGCGTAGTACGAAGTGTCCCCCGTTTTCGATTTCAGCCCGCTGGTGTAATAAGCAAACCAAGCGATGCCGATCTGGTCAATCAATTCTTCGTCGATCCATCTCTCGACATCCAGGCCAAATTTTTGGTTGTCATCCGCCGTCGCAAATGTCGACACCGCCAGTTTCAGCCGCTGATGACCGCTGTCCCGACTGCGGGAGGTTTCATCGAGCAACGACCGAATTTTCCGAACAAACTCCGTCACAATCTCCGCTCGCAACTGAGATACTCGAGGATCGTCTTCCTTCAATTCGCGCGGGTCGTCGCCAAACTTGCTTCTAAACCGCTCGCAAAATGGTTCTTCCCACAACATTATCGGCATTCCGCGGTGAAACAAGAAACCGACACCATCCGCACCGCGCTCGAGCGTCTCGCGGTACACATCGATCAGATGATCCTGAACTTCCTCGACGGCATAGCTCAGATGCATCGTTGGCGTGCCATCGTAGTCGACGCATCTCCATTCGGGATGTGATTCGTAGAACTCACTCATGAAAAACTCCTCCCAAGGGGGTGCCGCCTTCCAACCGGCTGCTCGCAGACAGATCAAAATCTCGGCGTTTTGAGCATGCGCTTCTTCGACGGCGACTTTGAGAGGATCGATGCCTTGCGAGTGGAGATGCCGGACCGACTCGACGTACTCTCGATCAACGTCGCGCGGAAATGTGTCGAGATGTCCGCCCATTAAATTGCCGACGTTGCTCGGATGATGGACGAGATCAGCGCCACCGACTTGAAACCACCACGTTTTGAAATCACTGTGTCGATACGGTGCGAATGTCGCGGCCAGATCGGCGCGGTTGCGAGGGCGAAACGGATGAATCCAGGTGAACCCATCGAAGGTGGCGACGGATGTTTTCGTGGCCGTACGACTTCGATCAGCGAGTACTTCGGCAACTTCATGATCGGTCAAAGGAATCGTCTTGACATAGTGAACTCGCGCGGGCAGCTGATAAACGGTGGAAAAGTGCAGTTTGTTGTCGGATAGATTCTCGACACCGAGAAAGATTTCTTCAAGGACGTCGCGTCGAGGCGATGCAAGATCGAGTCGATTGCTCAGTCGCGTATAGGCGGCATCGGTGGAAAACTTTGCTTCGATCATGTTCTTGTCGGGCCGCACCAAGTTCGTAATCGTGCTGAGGCCAATGTAAACCGCATGCCAGCCGTCGACGTCAAGTTCCAATGTCAGGTCGGGGGCGGAGGATTCGCGTCCCACCGACAGACACTTTCCGGAGAACGCGGCCGTCTCGTATTCAAACACCTTCCACTTATCATGCTGACGGCGGTCCGACATGGCCTCGGTCGGAAGACATCGCGACAGGTCCGTAATCAGTTTGGCTTCGCCGTGGCGTTGCCACTGTTGCGGATGCGTCCGCGAGGAGCGTTCGTCCGACGCAGGTGGTTGGAGGTTGCCCACGAGCAGTTTGATCAATTCATCCGCAATCAGACGGTGGGCACGGTCGTTGGGATGAATCCCGTCGAGCAACAAATCGCCGACCGTTTGCCCTTCGATCTTTCCAAAATCCTCAAAGAGCTGATGGACATCAAGCAGCGACACCTCTTCGACCTTCGCTAATTGTCGCGTTCGTTCAGCGTATCGACTCAAGAAGATGTTAAATCCGTTCTCGTCGTCGGGAAGGTACGGCGGTTTGCCGTACAGTTCGCGCATCTTTGTTGTCCAGCGGAGCGGATTGGGTGTCATGAGAATGACGCGCTTCTCACGCGACTTCAGTTCCCGAATGAAGTGACGAAGGTTCGCCACGTAGGTTTCGACCGGCACGCGTGCTTCCGTGGCGGGCGGGTCCCGCCATACATCGATCGCGGCGTCGTTGATGCCGAATTGAATGATCACCGTATTGGGGTCGTGAGCCAAGACATCGTTCTCGAATCGTGCGCGAGCGTGTTCGGTGTTGTTTCCACCAATCCCGGCATTGATGACTCGAACCGGTAACCCGTGGGCAGGCAATTCCTTTTGAAGGATCTCCGCATAGATTACCAGCTCGCCCCGAGCGGCTGTTGTCGAATCGCCAAACGCCACAAGCGTCGACGGCTCATTGGCAAACAATGCACGACTCGAAACCAGCACCAAGAAAAGAACCACGTGTGGTGCCGGGCTTGTGATCATCATCGACGATACCTCAAAGATGCAGTTCGTCCGCGGGACAATCCCGCAGATCTTCTCATGTTACCCTGAACAGGAAACCTTCGCGCGGCTTGCATCCAAAGCGTTGGCGATGCGTGGGGTAAGCACCGATCTTTCGGTTAAATCCGCCGTTGAGCGTAAGCTCACGGTTCCCAAAAAAAATGACGCTAACGCGTTCCGGCTGATTCCGTTTTGCTTACTGACTTATACCGAGATGCTTACGATGTGGCTATTGAAACGGCTTGATTCGCCTAAAACGGCGAATCGGCGCCCTCCGAATGACTTCGCCTTAGGAGAGGTTGGCGGACGCGGCACGTTGTTCATTCAATACAATGATTCAATCACATGAGTCGATTACAGACCCAGTTGTGTGAATGCCTCGCGTAGTCGCTGACGCATCGCGGATCGTGTGGCGTCGTCTTCGTCGACCTTCAATGGATATTGTTCCAACGGGTCTTCCGCCATGTGGAAGAGTCGACCGTCGTTGTATAGTTTCCAATCTTGCGTTCGTACCCATCTCAGCCCGGAGCTTTTGCCATCCGGTTCGACGCCTCCAGGCTTGGGAAGGACGGCTTCTTCGCAGTAGGCGAACGCACGTGAAGAAGATCCGTGGCCTCGAAGTCTTGCAGCGAAGCTGACACCATCAAGCTTCAGGTCGGCGGGAGGGTTGGCACCGGCAAGATCCAGAAAAGTTGGCAGGATGTCGCTGAAGTCGACCAAGTCGTCGACCACTTGTCCCGGGCGAATGGTGCCAGGCCAATTGGCGATCATCGGAACGTTGGTCCCCGCGTTGGTCAATTGCTTCTTCCCCCCCGGCACGTCGACACCGTCGCGCTGAGATACAACGGGTGTTCGAATCAACTCCGATCCTTCGGCGCGAATGATGATTTCCGGGGGAGTGCCGTTGTCGGCAAGAAACAGAATGAGCGTCCGTTCACGCAGCTTCAGCGCGTCCAGCGCCGCAACCATTCGACCGACGGCTCGGTCCATTTCAGCAACCATCTCCGGATAGCTGTCGTAGCGTTCCAGCGGGCCATGCGGAACGGGAGGATCCAGGTCGTCCGTCACTTCGTGGGCAACGGCCATCGAGTAATAGGCCAGAAACGGACGATCACGGTTGGCCTTCATAAACTCGATCAGACTGTGTTGATAGAGGTCCGGTCCATAATGCCCGAGCGTATCCTCACGAACTTTGCCGTTGCGATAAATCATGGGCTCGTAATAGCGAGGCCCCTCGTGCCAACCAAACAGATCCCACTGGTCGAATCCCAAACGCCGGGGATGCAATGGGTCATCCTTCAATAAACACAACTGCCATTTACCGACAATGGCGTTGGTGTACCCCGCCCGCTGAAGACATCGGCTGAACGTCAGGTCTTCGGCCGATTTCGGGTAATCGCCCCAAGCAACGCGGCCATGACGAAAGGGATACCTGCCCGACATGAGCGTAATCCTGGACGGATGGCAAACCGGCATGCTGTAGGCATGATTGAATTTCATCCCCGTCCGAGCCAGCGCGTTCAAATGCGGGGTTGGGTAAGACTGGCCACCGTAACATTCCAGCACCTCTTGCCCGACATCGTCGGCAAAGATGAACAGAATGTTCGGCTGGCGCGTCTCCCCCCGCGCGACGTGAATCATCGCAATGCAACACGCAAAAACTTGGACAAGGGTTGATCTTCTGTATCCCATTTCGTTTCTCAATAGGCTGCGTTAAACATCCTTGACGTCGGGCACGACGAAGCCGGGATTGTTTTCGTTCTTGAGCAACGCATTGGCGGCATCGGCATGTTCGCCCGTATGCCGTTCCGTTTCGGGATCGAAGGTAAGCATCGGTCCGACGGTATATTTCGCCTTCCCTTCCTCGACACCGCAACCCTTGTTCATGATCTCGTGCAGTTTCAGGAAGTGTTCGCCAGCAAGAGGATGTTCAGCGAAGCCTCCCGCTTTGGCGTTGAATGGAACTTCGGAACCGAGACGATATGAATTGTTCATCAAGTGTCCCAGCACGCAACTGCGATGGGCGACCTCCGCGTTTCCGTTGGCCATCGAGGGATCGCCCGCGCGTATGGCGGCGATGAAGCTGCCCCAGTTTCCGCCGGGAGTAACATCGCCGCCGGGAACCGATACCTTTTCCCCTTTGCTGCTTCCCTTGGGATAGTACTGACCGCGAATGATTTTACCACCGTCCTCGAAATAGTACTCGTTTTCGACTTGGCGATCGTAACCCTTGTAATTCACGTTTCTCACGTTGAACATGACCACTTGACCGTTCGGATACTCCGCCATGCCGAGCATTGTGTTGGGCGTCTGGCCTTGATCGTCCCACAAGAATCGACCGCCAATCGCCGTCGCTTTGACGGGATGAACTTGGTCTTCGTCGATCGCCCAGTAGGCGACATCGAGCTGATGGGTACCTTGATTGTTCAGGTCGCCGTTTCCGGTTTCCCAGAACCAATGCCAGTTGTAATGCACATAATTTCCATGATACTGGTCGACCACGGCTGGCCCCTTCCACAAATCCCAGTCCAGATGCGATGGCGGGGCTCCAGGGCTCTTGGTGCCGATGCCGCCGCGCGGCTTGCAACAGTATCCGTATGAGATCTTCAGCTTTCCGAATTTGCCATCCCGGACCGCTTTGCTCAGGCCCGCAACCCCTGAACTGCTGCGATTTTGGGTTCCGTGTTGAACGACGACGCCGTACTTTTTCTGCGCTTCGGACGCAACACGTCCTTCGGTAATATCGTGGCTCATCGGTTTCTCGACGTAGACATGCTTGCCTGCCTGCGCACCCCAGATCGTCATCAGCGAATGCCAATGATTCGGTGCCGCAATCGAAATCGCGTCGAGCGTTTTGTCTTCAAGGATTTTGCGGATGTCCTTTTCACCTTCGCAATTGCGATGCTCCTCTTTCTCCTTCACGCTCTTGAGCCGCCGTTCCAGAACGTTGGAGTCAGGATCGACCAGGTAAGCCAGTTCGACATTCTTCTGGCCACCGAATCCACTGATATGGCTGCTCCCTCGTCCATTGACTCCAACAACGCCGATTCGCACGCGATCATTGGCTCCTAAAATATTCCCTGAAGCCTTTGTGCCGGTGATCAGAAAGCTTGCCCCGACGGCGGAGCTGGACTTCAGAAAGTTACGACGTGTGGTGTTTCGCGACATGGGTCTTCCTTCGTTATCGAGTTCAGGGTATCGAAGTGCTTCAGTGTAACACGGTTGACCGCTGATGTGTCGAATGACCCGGACAGTTTAACGGCGAGCTGAAGGCGACCGAGTTTTTGAGTCTGAAGGACCCTCCTTCTTATTTATTCTGACAAATCACTAGCTGTGCATTCGAGGGAGTTCGCAGCCTGATTCGATGATGTCAGCTTCGGCGGATGCAAGTTCCTCTAAACGGCGTTGGACTGCGCCGCGAGCAGCGAATTGCTCCGCCAGACGGACATACGTCGCGTGATGGCGTGCTTCGCTCTCGAACAAGCTGTCGTAGAATTCCGCTAATTCCTGATCGGCGATGTTTTTTCGCAGCAGGTCAAATCGTTCACAACTCGCGCTTCAATCAGCGACGCCACCAGCAGCTTGTCGACGGCGCGTTGCGGTTCGGTACGGATGATCAGAGCGTTGAGCCGACTGCCGTAAGGACCTGGTTTCAATTGGCGGAAGCGAATGCCACGACGATCCAAGAGATTCAAGACCAGTCGATAGTGTTCGAGTTCCTCAATGACGATGTTGGCCATTTCATCGCACAGTTCCCGTTTCTCGGCATAGGAATTCATCAGATTCATCGCTGTCGAAGCCGCTTTGCGTTCGCAATGGGCGTGGTCAATCAGGATCTCGTCCAGGTTCTTTTCGACCTGCGACGAGCCAGCGTTGGGATGATGGGGACTTGAGTCGGAGCATGGTGGGGCTGTCGTAGCGATGCCTGAAGCGAAAATGGGAGATGTTATACCGTGCGTGGTCCGAAATGATGCCTTCACGTTAAATCAAGCGAATCACCTCATTTTCGACCACGCGACGTATATACCGTGCGTGGTCCGAAATGCCTCACGTTAAATCAAGCGAATCACCTCATTTCTGACCACGCGACGTATAGCGGGTATTGTTTTCCGCTCATCGTGGGGATGGCAAGGGATGGTCGCACAATTTGCTCGCGACGGTAGAATGAAGGTTCGTACAGCGATCGAACATCCGCAAGGGCAACAAGCGAAGAAGACAATGGCATTTTGGTCGAAAAAGAAAGTTGAAGAATCTCCGTCGGGATCGGGCACCGTGCTGGACAAGTTCCGCAAGAGCTTGGCAAAGACAAGCCAAGTCTTAAACACCGACATACGGGACTTGTTCAAGAACGAAGGTCGGCTGGTCGACGAAGACTTTCTCGGAGAACTGTTCGCGCGATTGATTCGGACCGATATGGGGGCGGGACCGGCGGGCCGCATCCGCGATGAAGTCGGCAAGAACTTTCGCGGTCGCAAGGTGGAAATGGACGATATCCTGGCGACCATTCGCGAGCAGGTCGAAGCGATGTTGACCCAGGAATCAAATGAGATTGCTCGGGCCGACTCCGGGCCAACGGTGGTGCTGGTCGTGGGCGTCAATGGGTCGGGGAAGACGACCTCGATCGCCAAACTGGCCAATCGGTTCGTCAAAGAAGGGCATCGCGTCGTGCTCGGGGCGGGAGATACATTCCGCGCCGCCGCCGTCGAGCAGTTGAAAGTTTGGTCGGAGCGAATCGGCTGCGAGATCGTGACCGGAAAGCCGCAAGCGGACCCGGCCAGCGTCGCGTTTACGACGGCGCAAAAGGCGGCCGACGAAAATTTCGACGTGGCCGTCATCGACACCGCCGGGCGGCTGCAGACACAAACACATCTGATGCAGCAGCTCGACAAGATCAGGCGAGTGATTGGCAAGCCGATTCCTGGTGCGCCTCACGAGGTCTTGCTTGTGCTGGACGCGACCGCGGGTCAAAACGCGATCAGCCAAGCACGTGGATTCAGCGAGGCCGCCGGTTGCACGGGGCTGGTGTTGGCCAAGCTGGACGGAAGCGCGAAGGGGGGCGTCGTGATTCCGATTCGCGAGCAGTTCCAACTGCCGGTCAAATTAATAGGACTCGGCGAGGGCCTGGACGACATGGCGGCTTTCGATCCCGCATTGTTCTCGCGTGCCCTGTTTAGCGACGGGGTTGGCAAACCTGTCTAGATGTATCGATCGAATCGATTCTCACGACCGAACATGACGATCTCTCTTCGTACGCGTTAGAGTTTCCCAAAACGCGATTTCTTTCGCCCTTGTCACGAGACGAACTTTTCTTTCGTGAGCCGATGGCTAATCGGAACAAACGGACCAGACGGGACGATTTGCATGATCTTTTTGCGTCTTCGGCGTGCCGAAATTGCAGCAAGTGACGATGAAACGCCTGAATCACATTGTTTTCCAAATATGGTTCAATTCTTGTTAGGCGGATTTGGTTCAGGCTCAGAATCAGATCAAGATGAACTCGGTTTTGGGTTTATCACTCACGGATTGGGGAGAGATTTAGTATGAAACTTAGCAAACTTGCTCTATTGGCTGCGTTTGCTTGTGGAATCCAAGCGGGTTCGGCAAGCGCGCAGCAAATGCTGACGGCATCGTTTGGGGATGTTGCTCAGGTTGGTTGTTTTGACAGTGAACCGGAATGCGGATACGACGCGACATGCTGCGATCCGGCTTGCGGTTGTGAAACGGGTTGCTGTGAACCCGCTTGTGGTTGCGAAGTCGGTTGCGACAGCAGCGGCTGCGATGGTTGCGGATGTGGTGGTGCTGGTGGAGGAATCTTCTTCAAAGACGGAAGCCTTCCAAACTTGTGCTGCTCATGCGAATGCGATCTTGGAGATCCTTGGTTGTTGTGCGGCAATCATTGGGGCTGGGATAAAGGAGGATGGTTGCAAATCGGTTATCACTCCGAAGGCCGCAACGGTCGGAACTTTAACAACCACCCCGACCAGGTGAACCTGCATCAAGCATGGTTCTTTATGGAGAAGGCGGCGGACGGATCGAACGGTTTGGATTGGGGTGGACGCGTGGACTATGTCTACGGTGTTGACGCTCAAGACACGCAAGCGTTCGGACTGGACAATGGCCACTGGGACACCAGTTGGGACAATGGCATTTACGGCCATGCCCTTCCGCAAGCTTACGGTGAGTTGGCTTACGGCGATTTGTCGGTGAAGCTTGGCCACTTCTACACCATCATTGGTTACGAAGTCGTTACCGCGCCCGATAACTTCTTCTACAGCCATGCCTTCACGATGTACAACAGCGAACCGTTTACCCACACCGGTGCGTTGGCGACGTACAACGTTGGCGACAACACCAGCATCTTCGCTGGTTACACCTTGGGTTGGGATTCGGGCTTCGCGGACAACGGTGACAACTTCATCGGTGGTGTTTCGCAACAACTCGACGACACCACGAACATTACGTTCGCTTACGTTGCCGGACGATTCAGCCGCAATTCGAATGCGGGTGCGATCTACGGTGGCGAAAAGGGAAACATGTTCAGCATCGTTACGCAAAAACAGCTCGGTGGAAAGCTTGCCTACATCAATCAGATCGACTATCTGAAAACGGAAGTCGAAGGTGGTGGCGTCACTGTCAATGCTCGTGACACGTTTGACATCAACAATTACTTGATCTACACGATCAACGATTGCTGGGCCATCGGTGGTCGCTTTGAATGGTGGAATGTCGAAGGCGCGGGCTACGGTCTTGCAGCGGGCGACAACCGCGATATCTATGACCTGACGTTGGGCATCAACTATCGCGGCAATGCCAACTGGATCATCCGACCTGAAGTTCGCTGGACGTGGGACGAAGAAGGGGATGCCGCCTTCGCCGTCAACGAAAACTTTGACGATCAGCAAACAACCTTTGGTATCGACGGAATCTTCACCTTCTAGGATCATCGTACTTCGATTTACCTAGTCCGAGAGACGTCATGTCAAAGCCGGCCGGCTTGCCAAACAAGCTGGTCGGCTTTTTTCGTTTTCAACCATACCGCGATTAAACGGAACCTTTACCGTGCGTGGTCTGAAGTGATGCCTTCGCATTAAATGAAGCGAATCACCTCATTCCTGATCACGCGACGTATAAACCGTGCGTGGTCGCTCTAGGTTTGATGCGTCACCGCGCGTTTCGATCCGCAACGACCAAAATCGCCACGGGCAGTAGGGTCAGATTTGCGAGGCTGCTCAAAATAAGCGTCGCACTGACGAGCAACCCGAATGTCGCGGTCGGGATAAACGGACTGCTAATCAACGTGGAAAACCCGATTGTCAATGACACCGTTGCCAGGATCACCGCAATGCCAACGCCGCGGTATACGCGTGCAATCGCCACACGCGGGCGATGTGTGGCACGATGCCATTGATACGCGTGAAGAAAATGAATCGATCCGTCGATCGAAATACCGATCGAAACCGCCGCGATCATCGCGGTTCCTAGATTTACGGGCGTTCCAGTGAAACCAAGAATCGCCATCACCGCAAGGATCGGCAACAGATTGGGCAGCATCGCACAGATGGCCAGCCGCACCGATGCGGTGGCCAGCACGATCGACGCGAAGATTCCGACGGAAGCGACCGCGAAGCACAGCCATTGATCGGAAACCAAGGATTCGACCAATTGCGTCAACAATACGTAATACCCGGTGACTTGCGCTTCGGGAACCGATGTGCCTGACGCAAAAAGCTGTCGCCATTGACTTGTGTTTGTGTGATTCGCAACCGTCCGCCGGACATGATTGATCAAGCGTTGTTTTGTCGAAGCGGACACCTGTTCATTACTGCGCAGCATGATCCTCAGGCGGCGCGTCGAATCGTCCACATTCGGTGGCGTGATCAACGCGTCGATGAAGTCGGGCAACGCGGCGCGCATGCCTGCGATTCGAATGGCTGGTGTGGCCAGCGAAAGCAGCGGCGACGCCTGGGCCGCCGCGTCGGCATCGGCAATGCTGATCACCTTGGTCAGTCGCTCATCGGGCTCGTCACCGATCTGATGAAGTCGTCTCTCGAGTTCTCGAACGCTGTCCAGATAGGCTTGCGTCAATTCCTTCGGTGCCGGAAGCAGGATATCCCAGACGCCGGCCCCGCCGAGATTTTGTTCCACGTTACGATAATCGATCGCCAAGCGATGCTGTGATCGAAAGCTGAGGATAAAGTTGGTTTCAATCGTCAGTTGCCCCAACCCGACCGCGATTCCAACGGTCGCGGCAATCAGGCTGACGAAGACCCATCGACGCTGAAGCAACAACATTTCAAAGGCGGCATGGCTTTTCCGACGCAGCAGTCGACTTGTCCGCGAAGTCGGCAACACTCTGCTTTGCGTTCCGATAATCCCCAGGCATGGAACCAACATCACAATGGCAAGGAAGACGACGAGCGCTCCGATCGCCATCATGACGCCGAAATCGCGAATCGGACCGACGCCGGAGATCGATAGCGCGGCAAAGCCGACCGCATCGGTGACGCAAGCCCATCCGATCGGACGGATCACACGCTCGATCGCAATCGCGGTGGCCTCACGGTTGCCGAGACCCCTGCGTTTCATATCGCGATGCGTTACCGCGATATGAACAATCGATGCAACGGCGATCACCGTGATGACAGCCGTAAGCATCGAACTGACCAGCGTCAACTGCAACCCGAACCATTGAATCATCGTTTCGGTGCAGACCACCGAACACCAAATGACCAGCGACTGCGCAATCACCCAGCGGAACGATCGAAACGCCACCAACATCACCGTGGAAAGGAGAACAATGGTTGTCATTCCCAAACGCTGGCCATCGGCTTCGGCCAGTGAAAAGCCTTCGCTGATCAGCACCGGTTCGCCAACCAGGCTCACCGGTTGCTGATGACTTGGAATCGCGTCGGCGATCCGCCGCAATCCTTCGATCGCCAGATCGCTTCCATTTTCGATCGGTCGCCGCGGATCAAGGATCACGACCATCGCGGCATAACGACCATCGATGGAATGCGTGTACTGAACGAACAGGTCTCGGAACGCCTCGGGTAAAGGTTCGTCCTCCAGAATCGCGGGCATCGCATCTTCGGCGGCGAACAGCGATGGAGGGCGAATTCTGGCAAGCAGGGCATTCAATTTTGCAAAGCTCAGCACACTTTGAACGCCGGGCAAGGCTTCGATTTGCTCCGCCAAAAGCTCTTGTTGTCCAAGTGCCTGGCCATCGACATCAAACAAGTTCGCATTCGAGTACATCAGCATCGCGACTTCGTTGCCGCCGAATGCCTGCTTGAGTTCCCGGTAGGCTCGCGTTGCCTGCGATTGATCGGGAAAGAGTTGTTCGATGCGTCGATCAAATCCGGGATTCGAATTCGTCCCCCAAGCAATGAGCGAGAAAACAACGGCGAAACCGAACAGCAGCCACCGCTGAGCGATCAGGAATTCGGCGATTCGTTGCTGCGATAACCACATGGTCTAAGGTTATCGAACAGGCGGCGGATAAAGAAGGGCTCGGCGCGCTGCTGGACCGGAATTCGATCGAACGATCGGGCTGGGAACCAGTGGCGTAAGCTTCCTGCTTGCGATTGACGATTTCCGCAAGCAGGATCCCTACGCCACTTTCAAACGCGACCGTTATTTCCAGGTCGGTCCGAAGTTGCAACAAATCCAATCGTGATCGCAAATGCGGACGACTGCTAGGGACGGCGTGATCCCTGAATCTGTGGCATGCGTTCCATTTGACCTCTGGTTCGCATTACTCGGGACTCTCGGGAGCCCGCCCTTGACGACACGTTCGGATTGGCGAATCGAGACCGCAAGGCTGCCGTTGCGCGAAGTTGATTCGCCCCTCTGTTCAAGTTGGCTGATCCCGCCGGGTGTGCAATGACCGAAAGCGAACCGCCGTCCACGTTTAGATCGCTGGAATTGTTCAGCGAAGCCGTCCAGGTAATTCGGTGTTTGCCAGCCGGCAGAAGCGTCCCGTGGCTGATCGCAATGTTGGACCAATCCCCCATGCGGCTCAACGTCTGATATCGATACGCGTCGGACCAGTTGCCGGAGCTTGACGAAAGGGAGAGATCGACCAACGTATCATCGACCGACGAACTGAGGCTTGTGCTGGCCTGGACAACGACTTGCGATGGCTCGGCCAATTCAATTTCCAGTTCCGCGATCGTGCCGTTGCCGCTGATGGTCGTTGATCCTGGAGGGAACGTTTTCGACGCGATGACCGTTTCACCACCAACACCTTGTTCATCGCAGGCATTGCAAAGGAACCCAACGTCCAACGTTGAACCCGTGGCGCAGATGTTCTTCAAACCTTCCGCCGGTCGCGCGTTGTCAAGCAAACGCTGACGAAGGTCGAGATGACTCAGTCCCTGATGTTCGCTCGAACCACGCATCAAAGCCAGTGCGCCGGAAACGTGAGGCGTGGCCATCGAGGTGCCGTTGTAGAAGGCATGCGTATCATTGGGAATGCAGCTCAGGATGTTGCCACCCGGGGCGGCCAAGTCGACCGAAGTCGCACCATAGTTGCTGAATCCTGACCGCAATTCTCCCCCGGCGTTTATTGGTTCATCAATGGAAGCAACGGAGATCACATTGGGGACGTCATACGATGCCGGATAGCTGGGATTCGCGTCGTTGTTGTTGTTCTCGTTACCAGCGGCCGCCACGAACAAGACGCCACGATCGTTCGCATCTTTGATCGCGTTTTCAAGCACCGGGCTGTAGCCACCCCCTCCCCAACTGTTGTTCAAAATGGTGGCGCCCTGGTCGACGGCATAATAGATCGCGTCGATGGCGTCTTCCAGCGATCCACCACCCTGACCAAGAAACTTGACAGGCATGATCTTGACCGACCAGTTCATTCCCACAACGCCAAAGCCGCCGTTATCGGTCAACGCCCCGATCGTACCAGCAACGTGTGTCCCGTGACTGTCCACCGAAGGATGGTCAAACACGGTGTTGTTGTCTTCAAGGAAATCCCAGCCGTTGATATCGTCCACCAGCCCGTTGCCATCATCGTCTTCCCCCGACGTCCCATTGGCTTCTCGTTCGTTGATCCAGATATTGTCGATGAGGTCTGGATGATCGATCTGCGTTCCCGTGTCGATTACCGCCACCACCACCGGCGACATGGTGACCGATTTCCACGCCATCGTGGCGTTGCAATTTCGTAATCCCCAAAGTTCGTTTAAGAACTCATCGTTGGGAAGCGTACTCGTCGTGCCGACCCCTGGTCGAATGGGACGCGGGCGATTGGGTTCGGGAATGGACAAACGATAATTCGGCGTCGCCGATTGCGCACCGCTCTCCTTAATCTCTTTCGATATCGCCTTGATCATCGATGGCGAAATGATTCCGTTCTTTTCCTTCTCTCCCGCAACGACGATGTACTTTCCTCGTTCGGACTTCTTAAGTATCTCAAAGCCCGCCGTCTTGAGCGCCGCTTCAACCGCGTCTCCTTGTCCTGACTTAAAGCCAATCAGCAATCGCGGCTTGTCCATCTTTTCAAACGGGATCTCGGACTTCTCCGTCGCTTGAATCATCGGCTGCGCAAAAAGCTTGGCGGGCTCGTCGATTCGCATCAAGACTTGACCTTCCTCATTGAATCCAACCATCTCGGCACCGCTCGATTGCGCGGCCATCAGTTCGGGCGCAAGATAAAAGCGATCGGCGTTCGCGGCCGCCGGCCCGTTACTTTTGGCTTTCTTGTCAACTTTGACCGCGAACACATTTTCTTCGCTGGATGCGGTACTCAGTGACGAAACAACAATCGCCACGGAAAACAGAATGCTTCTAGACATTGCGACCCTCGTTTTGGATGAATTTACGAACCACAGGCGTCCACCCGCATGGTGGAAGCAGCATCGTGAGTGTAACGGATCGTTTGTCCCTGTCCAATGAATAAACCGAGAATTATTCCTAGAGCGACCACGTCGCAAGATCAACTGAGAAATATTGACGCAATATAACATCAAACGCGTTCAATATTGATAAAGGTGTTCGTCTTGGGCAGGTCGCTTCGGGAGATCGAGCGTAATGTTCCAGTGTTTTGAGATCGGATTGCAGCGGTTTCAGATACCGCGAAGCGGTTAAAGAACGTAGCCGGTGGTCAGCGCAGCGCCACCACCGCTTGCGATTCGAGGAAACGCCTTTGGTCCCGAGGGGATCACACAATCCCTGAGTCGTTTTCGGCTTGCTAAAGGTGCGCGGACCGATCAATCCAGTATGCCGATCGACATGCAGTCGCAAATGCTTCTCGATCGTATCGCGGTCGATTGACATCTATCCAGGGGAATTTAACGCGGAGATGCGGAGGAGCGGAGAATCGCGGAGAGTGGTCTTCTAGTCGGAGACTCGTGGGCCGCGATAGTTGTTGACGATTCGATGGAGCCCATCGACAAGTTTTGCTTCATGGAAATTGAGAAGCAAACCGACATTCAGGTTCATCAGTCGAAGGTGAGAAAGCGTTGGTGCCTTGTCGATCGCATGGATCGCAGACTTGGCTTTAAGCTCGACCACGACCAATTCTTCGACAAGCAAATCAGCCCGAAACGCACACGGGTCATGCAAATCGTCGTAATCAAGAGCAATAGGCTTCTCTTCGACGACTGAGAACCCGCGTTTACGGAGTTCATACGCAAGACATCGACGATAAACCGACTCCAGTAACCCTGGCCCGAGCCTGCGATGCACCTCAATCGCAGCACCGATAATTGCATCGGTCAACTCATTTTCGCTCATTTCTCTATACCCCTCCTAAACTCATGCCAGTCACACCACCCATTCTCCGCGATGCTCCGCACCTCCGCCACTCCGCGTTTTAATCTGACAGCAAACACCCCGGACAATCCTAGAGCGACTACGTCGCAGGATCAACTGAGAAATATTGACGCAGAATAACATCAAACGCGTTCAATATTGATGTAGGGCGGCGAAGCCGCGACAACGGCTCAGCGGCGTCCGTCGCGCTCAACCCACTTGTACGCTTGTTTGGCGTTGAGCGAACAGAACTTCCGCAACGCATCATCACCCCGGCGAGCCGCGTCGTCGATCACGATCTTCTGCAACGTCGCATAATCGGCCGCGCGCTCCGATACCGGCCAATTGCTGCCGTAGATCACTCGGTCCTCACCAAAGGCGTTCCAGACGGTGTCGATATACGGCTGGTAAAAACCGGGATCGTTCGGAGGGGCCTTGCCACCGCGCGCGGCACCTTCGACCAATGCCGATATTTTGCAGAATGTGTTCTCCAGTGCGGCGGCCTGTTTCATGCGATCGACCCAGCCCTGAGGAGGCCCCTGTTGGTCGAGTCCGACATTGCCGATGTGATTGATCACGATTCGCAGCTTGGGAGCGGCGGCGGCGATCTTCGGAACAACATCGGTCCCCTCGATGCCTCCATTGACGTCCAGTTCCAGGTCACGCTCGGACAACTGTCGAAGTATGCTCAGGCCATTCTTGGCGGCGAGCTTTTCGAGCGCCGGGTAATTCACCCGGATTCCACGATACAGCGGATTGGCCGCGAAGCGATCAAGGTTCTTGGTGAAGTCTTCGCTGGACGGATCGAGGTTGCCGACAATGCCGACGATGAACGGGTCATTTTCCGCCAGTTCAAGCAGCCATGCATTGTCCTCCACCCAAGGACTCGCTTCGACCACGACCGTTCCCGTCACGGGGCGATACATGGGAAGTTCACGCAGGTGCTTGGGAAGTACCGTTCGATAAAGCCCACTGTTCTTCGGAGGCCACGGAACCCCTTCGGCACGGCTTGGATCGTAGAAGTGCGTGTGGCAGTCGATGATGTCCAGCGATGCCTCTTCAGGAGCCAGAGCGAATGCGGGATGCGCGATCGCCATCGCGCCGGCGGCTGTGATCGCGAGGGCCTCGCGTCGACGGATGTTTCCTGATGGCGATGGTCCGGAACTGTTGGTTGGATGAATGTTTTGCATTGAGTCGACCTGTGGTGTACGATTCGGGCTGCTGTGGACGTGTCGAGCCATTGCGGTTGCGACGATGGATCGTCAAAAAGCAGAATTCAGCATCTGTCGTGCATACGCAATGCCTCGACACCGGAAACATCTTATACTGTTCGTGTTCGGATAACACGTGTTAACGGTTTATGAAGCGGATCACGTCGTTGCGACCATCGCGACGCATCACTCACCTATTACTCTTTGCGGAGTCCTTCCCGATGATCAAACGTCGTCAATTTCTTCAAGCGTCCGCCGCGGCGGGAGCCGTGATTGCCTGTCCTGCCATCGTTCGCGGGCGGAACCTGAATTCGAAACTCTCCGTTGCCGGAATCGGATGCGACGGCAAGGGCTGGTCGGACATAAAGGAAATGTCGGACCATGAAATGACGACGATGAGTGCGTTCTGCGACATCGATACGTCGCGCATGGAGAAGGTTAAGGATTTGAACTCCGACGCCCCCGTCTTTCAAGACTATCGTGAAATGCTTGGCAAGCTGGGTGACAAAATTGATGCCGTTACGGTCTCCACGCCTGATCACATGCACGCGTTCATCACACTCGACGCAATGCGTCAGGGGAAGCATGTCTACTGTCAAAAGCCATTAACGCACAGCGTCTGGGAAGCGCGACAGGTTGCCAATCAAACGAAGAAGTCGGGCGTGATCACTCGATTGGGAAACCAGATTCACTCGCACACTGTTTATCGCAGCGCCGTTGCAACGATTCAGTCGGGAGCGATCGGCAAGGTCAAGGAAGTTCGATCGTGGTGCGCCGCGACGGGGCACGGAAAATCGGGATTGATTTCACTGCCGAAGAATCCGCCGGCGCTTCCTTCGTCGGTCGACTGGAATCTGTGGATCGGTGTTGCGCCGATGCGACCCTACGGCGGCGATCGTGTTTATCATCCCTGGGGATGGCGTGATTGGCAGGACTTCGGCAACGGGGCGTTGGGCGACTTCGGATGCCATATCTTCGATCCCGTCTTCACCGCATTGAAGATCGACGCTCCACCGACGCAGATGAAAGCCGATCACTCGGGCATGAACGACGAGGTTTGGCCCGCCCAAACTCATGTCGATTATGTCTTTCCCGGTACGCAGTGGACGACCGATGCAACGATCAAGATTAGCTGGCGCGATGGCGGATTGCTGCCCAGCGTCGGCGGATCGCATGTACCGGCCAACGTTGCATTGCCGCGATCAGGCTCCATCTTCATCGGCGAAAAGGGCTCGATGGTGCTGGCCCACATGGGACCGCCCCAGTTGTTCCCACAGGAAAAGTTCAGCGACGCTGATGTCACGACGCTGGAAAGCTTGAATCATTACCACGGCTGGGTTGATGGCTGCATCAGCGGCAAACAACCAAGCGACGGTTTTGATTACGGAGCCCTGTTGACGGAATCGGTTCTGCTGGGGAACATCGCGGTTCGATTGCGTGGTCAAACCTTGCACTGGGACGCAGCCCAAATGCGATTTGACGGCCACGATGAAGCCAACCAATGGCTGCGCCGCGATTACCGAGATGGTTGGGATATCGCAGAGGTGTAGCCTTTCCGGACATCCCTTTCCAAGAGCACATCGCGTGTCGAAGCCTCGAACCATTGAAATCAAACCTTCGCGTCAATTTCCCTTTGTTTCGAGGCACCCTTGGGCGCATGCCGCATCATTGGCCGATTCCTATGGCGACTTGCCGACCGGTGAGGTCGTCGATCTCGTCACGCACGATGGAAATTGGGTTGCACGCGGTTTGTTTAATCCGACGGGCAAATTGCGAGTGCGGCTGTATACGTGGGACCCCGCCGAATCGCTTGACGATGCGTTCTTCCGCAAACGAATCGATCAGGCGATCGAGCGCCGACAGGTCGCCCACTTGGAACCGACCGAGGATGCCGTCCGCCTTGTCTTCAGTGAAGCCGATGGCTTGAGCGGGTTGATCGTCGACCGATATCGCGACTATTTAGTCGTTCAAATCAATGCCGCCGTCATCGCAAGCCGCATCGAGCCGATTCTCGATCACCTGCGACAACGATGCAATCCGCGATCGATGATCGTGCGCGTCGATGCGGCGACCGCGAAAGCGGAGGGAATCGAAGTTCGAGACGAAATCCTTTTCGGAGAACCGCCGGCTTCGGACTTGTTGATCAACGATGGCGGTGTGCAATGCGTCGTCGATCTGATGCACAGTCAGAAGACCGGGTTGTATCTGGATCAACGTGAGAATCGCCGTGTGGCGGCTTCCTATTTAAGGGATCGCGATGTGCTCGACATTTGCAGCTATGTGGGCGGGTTCGCCCTTGCCGCGGCGAAGCTCGGACAAGCCTCCAGCGTCCTAGGAATCGACACCAGCCAACGAGCGGTCGACGCCGCAAACGAGAATGCGGCGCGGAACGATCTGACCAACGTGCAATTTGAAGCCGGTGATTGCTTCGAAACGCTCGATGCTTTGAAGCACGAGGGCCGAAGATTCTCAGGAATGATCCTCGACCCTCCCCGCTTTGCCGGATCGCGGCAGAGCGTGGAAGCCGCGATGCGAGCCTACAGTCGCTTGAACCGCTCCGCCATCGACTTGTTAACCCCCGGTGGAATTCTCATTACATGCAGTTGCTCGGGACGTGTTCTAAGAAACGACTTCGTCAAGATGCTCCAAAAGGTCGGACGCCAGTCGGGCCGCGACCTGATCGTTTTTGAAAACCGAGGGGCCGCCGCCGACCATCCGGTGCGACTTTCTTGTCCGGAAACCGATTATTTGAAGTGCCTGATCTGCGAAGTTCGCTGATCCACTACGGTTTGCGGCTTCGCCGCCTTAAGCCTTGTCCTGCGAATAAATCAGGGCTGTGTATGGTGGCAACGCGAATCCGCCACAGTGCGATAGTCCGTCGCGAGCTTGATCCCTCGCATCGACCGCATTGCTGCTGCCGCTGCCGAAGTCGTCGCTGTAGATCTCGCGATCACTGCTGAACCTTCGATTCCACCGTCCCCCAGTCGGCAATCCGATTTCATAATCGTCGTGATGCCGGTTGGCGAAGTTGACAATCACAATCGTCTCGTCCCCGGCACCTCCCTCGTTCCAGCGTCGAAACGCAACAACCTTGTCGAGATGATTCACATGATGGACATCGATATGTTGGCCGGTCAAACCTTTCGTTGTGTTCTCTCGATTCAATCGCAGTGCGATCAATCGAGCGGACAATTTGACAATGCCTGAATGTTTGTCGGCCTTGTCCCAATCGAGCTCTTCGGAATCTTGAAACCAACCCTCTTCAAGAAACTCCTGCCCTTGGAACAGCATCGGGATGCCTGGTGCCGTCAACGCCAACGCCATCCCAATCGTGGCGCGTTTCCGGGCAAACCAATTGTCGGGCGCATCGGCATCGACCTCCGACGGAATTCGCGATTTGCCATTGGCGACTTCGTCGTGCGATTCGGTATAAACCACCCGCTGGAACGCGTCATTGTTGTAGTTGTGATACAGCGCGTCGCGAACTTTGTTCATGTCGCGATCAGCGTCTTCGCTGACCGTGATCACATCGCGAATCGGATGCACGAAATTCGCATCCCATTGTGCGGAGAAACTCGCCCCCCCTTGAGAATCGGGTTTCGTCAAATATGCGTTGTTCTGCAGGTCTTCGGCAATCGTGATCGCCGACGGCTTGAAGGAATGGATTTCGCGATTGATCCACTGCGTCAATCCCCAGCCGTCGGGGATCTCTTGATGCCCCGAAGCATCAACGCTGCGGATGAAGAGCGTCATGTCGTAACGTAAGCCGTCGACACGGTAATCCTCCAACCACATCATCGCGTTGTCGCGGATGTATGCGCGAACTTCGCCCCGACCGTAATCGGGTCGCGTGTCGCCCCAGGGGGTTGTGCTGCGATGATCGTTGTAAAAGTAAATTCCTCCTTTGCCGTTCTCAGACCATCCGTCGAACTGCCAGAGATCCAGATCGCTCGGTCCGAAATGGTTGTAAACGACATCGAGAATCACGGCAAACCCGAACTCGTGTGCCGCGCGGACGAAGCGTTTAAAGCCCACAGGCCCACCGTAGGCGGTTTCGATCGCATAAGGATGCGCGGGATTGTATCCCCATGACAAATCCCCCGCGAACTCGGCGATCGGCATAATCTGCAAAGCATTGATGCCCAGCTTCTTCAAATGGTCGAACTTCATCGCGTAGTCGTCGAATGTGCCGACCGACATTTCACCATCGCGAAAGAACGTGCCGATGTGCGTTTCGTAGATGACCAACTCATTCCAGTTGGGCATCTCGAATTGATCGTCTCGCCAATCAAACTGAGGATCATGGATGACGCCGTTGCCAACGCTATTGGTCACCTCCCTGACACGTGGGTCGATCCGCTGGAACGTGTTGTCACCGTTGGTGATTTCATATTTATACTGATCCCCCGGACGTGCTTGTTCGATAAACACAAACCAACACCCGCTTTCCTCACGAGTCATTGGAGCCGCCTGCCCATTCCAGTCGTTGAAGTCACCCACGACAGCGACATGTTTCGCGTTTGGAGCCCAGACGCGAAAAGCGACACCGGTTTCGAGAACGATCGGTCCCATGCCCGGCACATGCGGTTGCGGGTCGGCGGTTTGAGTTTTCGTTGCAGTTTGTTCCATATAAGCTCTACGATGGGTGATGGTTGTTGGGTGATGGTTGCTTGGTCTTTGCTACGCGGCGGAATGAAACGTCTTCGTTCCACGCAACGCAAGCGAAGCCGTCCTTTCACGTAGCTCGACCGTCCCGGTCGAGAATACGATTCGTTTCACAGAACGCAAGCGAAGCCGTCCCGCACTGACGCTGGTCATAAGTCCTTACGATGGTTCGTCACGCCGATTGAATCTAGCTGGCGGACTGGTCGTTTGATTGCGATCAGTGGCTCGACGACCCGGTATCGATGCGTTGCTCCGGCCGGAACAAGCCACGAGTCTCCCGATTCAAGTTTTGCAATCTGACCATCCAAATCAATTTCTAATACGCCTTGAATCAGATAACCAACCGTTTCATACTCGCGACTGTGAGATTCAGAGAAATCGGAAGCTTCTTCTTCCCAGCGACGCAGCGCCACCTGCTTCCCGGTCGCCAAGTACATTTGTCCCATGTCGCCGACGTCGGCATTCGAATCGGGTTGTATTTGTGGAATATCCATCTGCTGCCTTCCAATTGATGGGGACTCTCCCAGTGAGCCGCGAGCCCTAGACTCAGCCTTGCGACTGTCGTCGCCGACTCACCGATCGGGTCTCCAGTTTCGTCAATCAACTATCGCTTGATCGTTCCCATCACTTGCTCAGCGCGCTGTCGATGGGCCTGGATCGTGGCAAGTGCCGCGTCCAGGAGTTCCGACATGTCACTTGACGCATGTTCCGACAAAACCTGCAGTGTTGCTTCCTGTTGCAAATGTGCTGCGGTCATCATCCCAACAAACGCTCCATCGAATTCGTATCCTTGATACTTCTCCAGATCACGCTGAGCGATCTCGGCAGCCTTGTCCGCAATGTCACGATGAATGTTCACCCAAGCGAGACCACGGGCTGGACGATCATCATCGTTCAGCTCACGCCGGACAGCTTCGCGAGCATTGTTCACCGCACGTTCGGCGCGGTCGGTGATACGCTCAACGCCTTCCTCGACGCGATCAGCGAGATTCTCCAGAGGTCGACGAGCGTCATCGCGATCATCATCCGTGCGTCGCGTCCGGTCGCGTCGATCGGGAGCGGTATCGGCCCCCTTGCCGAAATGAGACGCTAGCTGATTGGTCAAGCGACGGTGATCTCGAATAATCGTTTCAGCCAACTCGCGGACCTCGGGCGTTTTGGTTCGTTGAAGCCCGAACCCGGCCAGATCGACGATGTTCTTTTGATCCGTGATCAGCCACCGGGCGATCTGTCGATCCCGCATCTCTTCTCCATCGACCCCTCGGGGACGGTCCCTGTCGCGATTCACCTGAACGCGTTGGCGATCAACTTCGATCTGAACCTGTGGTGTGTCGACTTGAACGTCCTGAGAGATTGCGGACGTCGCCAACAGCGAGACGATACCGAGCGCGCATGTGCGTGACCAATGGTGGACTTTCATCCGATTTCCTTTTCAATGTGATCGTTGTTTGATTTCCCGCGAATGTCGCGCCACCACATTAGCGATTGTCGTACCAAACGAATTCCATCTCCGCGGCTTCGTTCGTCGCGCGTCGGGAATTTCGCACAGATCAGGCAATCGGAACCGCCGATCTTCAAAGGGGAATGCAACTCGTCCGCTCATTTTCGACAACGACTCGTGCCATACGTTTAATGAACGCCCTTCGAGCAACATGATCGGATTGCCGAGAAAATTGGTTGAAACCACCTCCGTGGCCGGGTCGAGACACTTCTTTGCGAACTCGATCGGAGGTGCCGCGTTTATACGTCGCGTGGCCGAAAATGAGGTGATTCGCTTCATTAAATGCGAAAGCATCATTCGAGACCGCGCACGGTATAATTTCTGCCTCGCCTTACCCGTCCAGCTAAGCTTCTTGCATACCGATTCGATTGATTGATCGTCGACGCGATACTCCGCCCGACCGCTAGCGAGCCCGTCGCCGACGATCTCAACGATCAGGCGATTCTGCACGCTGGGTAAATAGAAGTTGACTGCCGCCAGCCTGAGGATACTCTCAGCTTTCAACTCCCGGCCACATAGGGAACAACAATCGACAGTCCCGGCTCGTCCTGACGGCTCAACTTCCATTCAGATGCGAATTGAGTCAAAGCCGAATCATCTTCAATCGGAAGTGGCGTATCGGCATCATTGCAGCCACAGCA
>JAWKTL010000018.1:0-116500 GCA_041399105.1 Pirellulaceae bacterium
GCAGAGGATCTGGATTTCGCCCCCGTAATCGGATGGTGGAACAGTCCGGCACCCAATGCGGTCGCAGCGGAGCAAACTGATTTTCGCTTTGGGGACAATCGAATTTACTGCACCGGTGCCGGGGAAGACGAACGGGCTGGCGGGGCGTTGCTTTATTGCGGCTTAAAACGGCCACTCGATTTGTCGGTTCAGAGCCGAGAGTTCCCGTCGCCGATGCATTTCGTGCGGCAGGCACATGAGCAGAATCCCAATGTTTGGATCGACGTTGAAAAACCATTTTGGTGGGATGTGCCTACTTGGCTCGCCGTGGCCAAGCCCGACTCCATCGGAATCGCTCACAACCACATGCACCGAGGTGGCGTGCTGGACAATGAAGCTTGGGGCAATCCTCGCGACAGGGAGCAGTTTCCGGGAGTGCAAGGCAACGGTCTATGGACCCAGGAGATCTACTATCACATTCTCAATTGCGGCATGCGAATCCCGCCTTCGGCCGGCAGTGCATCGGGTGTCTTGCCGAATCCTGTCGGATACAACCGCGTTTATGTGCAATTGGGGAACATAGCTTTCACTCGTGACAACTGGTTCGCAGCTTTGAAGTCGGGGCGTTGCTTTGTTACCAATGGACCGCTGCTGCGAGTCACGGCGAATCAAGCTTTTGCTGGCGAAACGTTTTATCTTGATTCGAATTCAAAGATTCAATTGGAAATCAAACTCGCTTCCAATGATCCGGTTTCCGAATTGGAAGTCATTTACAATGGGAAGGTAACTCAGAAAGTCCCTTGCTCCGATGCGACCAATCAACGCTTGAGTGCGACGGTGGACGCTTCGGAGCCCGGTTGGTTGTTGGTGCGTGCCATTGCAGACGTTGAACATACGTTCCGCTTCGCATCCACCGCGCCCTGGTATCTGCAAGACAAGCATCAGGGAATTCGCGTCAGTCGCAAGTCGGTCGACTTCCTCATCGACTGGATTGACCGGCGAATTGCCGATGTTCAGGCAAACGTCGACGACGTGGGCCAACGTGAGTCGATTCTCAAATGGCATTTGCAAGCGAGAGACTTCTATTCAGAACTGGGGAGACACACCAATGCAGACTAGATTTCCAACGGCAGTTCTGGCTGTGCTCTTCTCATTGAGTTCGGTATTTGCTCATGAGGGTGTTCATCGCTCCAGTTCGACTCAGGGCGATCAAGCGGCATCCGCGCATCGTGTTTCCAATGAAGAATCTCGGTTGCGTCTACTAAGAACACTCATTGCACATTGGCCGATGCCGTTTCGCGAGGAGCTCATTGCTCAGGCATGGTATGAACATCAATTCCTTCATAATGATCCGCAATCCATCGAATCCGAGAAGCTCGCGCTGTCGCGTGAGCGCGTCTTGAAGAAGTTGTCCGAATCGATTCCGTCAATCGCAATCGAATGGAATGGAAAATCGACGTCGATTCAACCCGCCACGTCAGCGCTAACATTCTGTCGATCCATTGAGACGCCTTTGTTGATAACGGTCCGCAATCACAGTCGCCAAGCGATTTGTTTGCAACCGGTTATCGATGCACGTTATTTGCAATCCGGCGAGCAATCAATGTTGGATAAAACTGAGATTGCGAGTCAGTCGGAAGCTGTGTTCCTAGCGGCCGTTCGATATCCGAACGATGCTCAAGTTACGGAAATCAATATTGAGTTTGATGATCTCAAGGATTCATCTCTCGAATCGGTCGCCGTTCCTATTCAGCTTGTTGATCCGGGAACCCTTCGCGGAACCGTCACTGATGGGACGCGAGTGGTTCCGGCAAGAGTGACCGTCCTGTGTAGCGATGGCCTCTGTCGCTCTGACGGCAAGTACGGCGGCAAATCTACTTTTACGGAGAAGCCAATCATCTATCCACCGCTCGGTGGCTTTCAACGAACAACGTTTTTCTATACCGATGATACGTTCGAGTTGGCGGTCCCGCCCGGCGATACAAGGGTCATTGTGGAACGCGGATTTCATCATCGCCGCAAAACGGTCACTCACTCGATCGCACCGGGCCAAATCGTCGATGTGACGCTGCAAAGTGAACCGTTGATCGACATGGCAGAATTCGGCTGGGTTTCGGGAGATACCCATGTGCATTGGGTCACGAACCAGTGGAATGTCGATGAACCCTTGGACCTGTTGGCGATGGCCCAGCGGGCTGAAGGGCTGCGAGTTGCGAACAATCTGACGCTGCTGCAACGATACGCGAATCAAGCGTTTATCAAACCGTCTCAGGCACCGATGGGACCGATCGCGAAATACAGTAACTCGGCGTTTCATATCCAGATGGGAGAAGAGTATCGCAATGAAGACCTCTACGGCCATCTTTGTTTTCTGAACATCGATTGGCTTGTTCAGCCGATCGGTACCGGGGCAATCATCGCCGGTCCCGACGCATTGGACTATCCGCTGAACCGGACCGCAATCGACGCTTGTCATCAACAGGGCGGTATCAGCATCGAAGCACACGGTACCGGAGGCAACAAAGATGTTCCGATCAACGTCATTCATAACTTGACCGATTCATTGGATCAGATGGAACCGGAAATGTACTATCGGTTGCTCGATTGTGGTTTTCGTTTGCCGTTGACCAACGGGAGTGATCATCCGGCGAGAACCCTGGGTGCGGCGCGGGCCTACGTCAAAGTCGATGGCGAATTCACGTACGCCAAGTGGATTCATGGCATCCGAAAGGGCCGCACCTTCACGACCTCGGGACCTTTGATTTTTTTAACTGTCAATGATCGTGAAATCGGCGATGTGATCTCGGCCGGTGGCCAACAAATGCTTGAGATACACGCCAAAGTGATTTCGCGTGACCCGATCGGCCGCTTTCAAATCATTTCGAACGGGGATGTAATCGCCGAAGCTGAAACGCAGGACACAACTGCCGAGTTAAAGACCACGATCGCGACCGAGGAAAGCCGTTGGATCATTGCTCGTTGCAGCAATCGTTCGGATGGCCGAGCGGAATGGGGCTTTGGAGATTTCAATGCGATCACCGGGTCCGGTATCGCGCATACCAGCCCTGTTTATGTTCAGGTTGACGGTCGACCGCGATTTGATCCTGACGCTGCCGCCTATTGGAAAGACCGGATACGAGCCCATATGCGTGACGTTGAGGCCAAGGGGAGGTTCGCGACGCAATCGCAACGGTCCGAAGCACTGGATTACTTGCGGCGGGGAATTGGCATGTTCGCCGACCTTGAATCAAGCATCGTTTCCGCACGAGACCGAGACGCGTCGTGGCAGGCTACGCGTGATCGAATGATTCACGTGCTCCGCCGCTTTGGTGATCATGCGGAAGCATTCACAGCCATCAAACAACTGGAAACGGCGACTAGCCTTCGCGAGGTGCGTGCTGCGTTGCAGCCTTTGGTGCTTCTGAATGTCTCCGTCAATCCGGAATCGCGAGTCAAGATCGGCTGTCGAAGCACTCAGGTCAGTCTTCATCAAGGAAAGCCGGAACGTTTTCTGATCGAGGTGGATAATATCGCGGGGATCACGGCACCACTGAGTTTGTCTGCCATCAATCTGGCATCCAATCCTCCCGACAAAGCGAGTTGGCTGGGCATCGACGTGGTTGAGAGTCCATTCACATCGCAGTATTTCACTGGCGCGGAATGGGAGTACAAGGTCGTCCAGTTGACGCCGCAAACTGCAGGATTACGGGAAGTCCGAATTGTTGGCGAGGCGGGCCAGGGGACCCAGGATCTGGGCTTTCGCGCAACCGCCGATCTGCTACTGAATATTGAATCCAAGAGGTTGAAAAGCGATGAACCGTAGTGCGTACGCATCCGTGTTATTGTGCCTGGGAATATTGGCTGCGTCGTCGTTGAATCCATCTCGATCAGTCAACGCCGATGATGTCGCTGAAGTCGGTCTGCAAGTGCCGTCCCAGCCCTTGATTGCTCAAGTGCATCGGCTGTCCGAAGCTTTGGAAGTGGTTGGGCGTCCGCTGGATGCCGAAAGGCTTGCTGAGATCGCGGCGATCAAGTCCCTGGCGACGGACCAGGAAGTGACCGACGCGGTCCAGAATGTTCTTGATCCTCTTTGTTTGGCGGTCGTAAACGTCGCAGAGTCCGGAACACCAACAGTCTCACTAGGATCGGCCGATGCGCAATTGCTCGAACAGGGCTGGCGTACCTTTTTGATCAAAATCATCAACCGCCCTGGACGGACCGGACGCCTATTTATCGAAAGTCCAAATGCTCAGCCCTTACCCCACGCGCCGGCGGATGAAGTCAAATCGCGATGGATGCAGCTCTCCGCTTTTGAGGGACAGCCGATGCGTGCGGATCTGAGTGGTTTGGCGTTGGAGTATCGGAGTGTCCAAATTTACAGCCGCGATGCGGGCGCGAAACCGGCAACGCTGGAATTCAACGTGAGTGGAGACCCGAAGGGAGATCGAGATTTGCTTCGACAGTGGCGTTTTGAAAGTGACGCCGATGGCTGGCGGGAAGCTAATCAGATCAGCATCAAGAACCAAGCAGGGTCATTGCAGGTTCAATCGCTAGGAGAAGATCCTTTCATGATGGCCGATGTCGAAGCTCGTGGTGGACCGCTCATGTTGCGGTTCTGGGCTAAGTCTGACGTCGGCGGGATCGGTCAATTGTTCTGGTGGACGCGTGATCTGCCAACACCGACGGCCGATCGACAAACCAATTTTTTACTCGAACCAAACAAAGAGCATCTGTACGAGATTCCATTCCACGTGGATGGTGAACTCGCCGGGGTACGCCTTGATCCGATGGTCAAGCCGGGTGAGATGCGTATCGACTGGATCGACTTGTATTCAGCCCAGCGATCGCAGAACTGGGCAAAGCTAGCGATCGATTTTGATTGCGAAAGTTCCACCCGGGTGACACTGCGAGTGATCGATGACGCGGGGTTGCCAGCGTTCGCCAAGTTCGAAATTCGAGATAGCGAAGGGCGAATTTATCCTGCCCAATCGAAGCGACTCGCACCTGATTTCTTTTCCGTGCCGCCACATCTACCGTGGGGACGGTGAATCGGTTTCCTTGCCACCGGGTCAGTACACCTTCGAGTGTTCTCGTGGCCCCGAAACAGTCCCGGAGACTAAGACACTGGTTGTCGGTCAGGACCCAGTAGAATTGCTATACCGTGTTCGACGCTGGATTGATCCAGCGAAATTGGGTTGGTGGTCTGGTGATCATCACATCCATGCGGCCGGTTGCTTACACTATGAGAATCCGACTCAGGGCGTCCAGCCGAGCGACATGATTCGACACATCATGGGTGAAGATTTGAAGGTCGGATGCTGCCTGACATGGGGCCCCTGTTTCGACTACCAGAAGCGGTTCTTTACCGGAGAAGTCGCCGAGCAGTCGCGGTACCCGTACACGCTGCGGTACGACGTCGAAGTTTCGGGATTCGGGTCGCATATGTCGGGGCACTTGAATCTGCTGAATCTTAAGCAGCAGATCTATCCGGGTGGAGAATCAAAAGATCATTGGCCGACTTTGGGGCTGAATACACTGCGTTGGGCGAAGCGACAAGGCGCGGTCTGTGGGCCCGCCCATTCTTCGATCGGACTCAGTCGATTCGTTGGCCGTGTCCCGGATACTGATGACAAAGACGGCCCGCATGGTTTGCCCAACTTTAACATTCCCGCGTTCGACGGAATCGGTGCGAATGAGTTCATTGTGGACGTCACGCACGAAGTTCCAGGTGCCGATGGGACGCTTGTTCCCGCAGTGGATTTCATCTCGACGATGAACACCGAGCGTGTTGCGGAATGGAATATGTGGTATCACGTGCTCAATTGCGGATTCCGGGTCGCCGCCAGCGGAGAGACTGATTTTCCGTGCATGAGCGGCGAACGAGTCGGGATCGGACGCGTGTATGCTCAAGTCGACGGAAAACTGACTTTCAAAAAATGGGTGCAAGCGATCGCCGATGGTCGTAGTTACGTTAGCGATGGGCTCTGTCATCTGATTGGGTTCAACGCGACCGAGCCAGAATCAGGTGCTTCAATTAACATGGGGATTGACGGGAGCGAGCTGAAGTTGGAGTCACCCGCCAAGGTCTCCTTTTCGGTTCGCACCGCCGCGATGCTTGACAAACGCGATATCGCGGTGGAACTGATCGTCAATGGGTATCCAGTGATGAGCAAGAGTATCAAGCCTGACGGGGCTGCCATTGATGTTGCGTTCGGATCACCACTTTGCAAAGAGCAGTTGGGTCGCGATACGAGTCTTTCCCGCATGCCCACACAAATCCGACTTACGTCGTGGTGGACGACCAGCCTATTCTATAATTCCGTCGATAGCGTTCGCTGGTGCCTCGCGGGAGTCGAGCAATGCTGGAAGTCCAAACAGAATACATACGATGACGAACAGGACGACGCGAAGGTCGCTTACGAACATGCTCGTGCTTCTTATAAACAGATGTTGGCAAATGAACAACTTCATAAGCCAGTCAAATAGCGGTTTATGAGGACCTCTGTGAGCATTGTTGAATTTCTCCACTTGTTGCCATCCGGGTTTGTGAAGTTGGCCGACAAACGAAGACGCTACGGTCAGCTTGTTAGGTTTGCGGCGAGGCTATGGATCGCCTGATCAAAATCAAGTCGAACTGGGAGAAAACATGGCAGGCAAGTCTCATTATTCAAAGACCTATGCGGAAGCAAGGCGGCGCTTTGTTGATGCAGCTCGACTCGTCGGTGCGTCCGTCCATTCCTATCGCATTCGTGTCGATGGCGATGAAGAGTTATCGATCGATGTCGCCATCCAGGGTCCCGATGACGCACCGACGATTGTGACATCGTCGGGAGTGCATGGGGTGGAAGGTTATTTTGGGTCGGCCGTGCAGCTTTCGCTACTGGAACGATGGCGGACTTACGGCTGCGATAACGAAACTCGGCATGTCTTGATTCATGCCGTCAATCCGTTCGGTTTCTCGCACCTTCGTCGGTTCAACGAAGAGAACATTGACCTGAATCGAAACTTTCTCTTGCCTGGTGATGCCTACTCGGGATCGCCCGACGGCTACGCACGACTCAATCCTTCCCAAATCCTCGGTCTCCACCGTCATCGATCGAGTTGTTCAAGCCGAAGACAATCTGGAACATTGGGCGTTATGGTCTTGCATCGCTGAAGCAATCCGTCGCCGGTGGTCAATATGAATTTCCGGATGGAATTTTCTACGGTGGTGATGGACCGCGAGTCGATGAACATTATCGCGGAAAACTGTGACAACTGGATCGGATCGGCTCAAAAGATCGTCCACATTGACTTTCACAGCGGACTCGGGGCGTTCGGCAGCTACAAACTGTTACTCGCTGATGACGACGCCTCGGACAATTGTCGATGGTGCGGTGACGTGTTTGGCTCGTGTCAAGCTCGAGCCGCTGGCGACGCCTGGAGGAACGCATATAAGGTATCCGGTCTATTTGGAGCATGGATGCATCAACTACTTCGTCGCGAGCATATCGATTCGTTGGGGCGGAGTTTGGCACATACGATGTCATCCGCGTTCTTGCCAAAAGTTATCAGGAACGAACCGCGCCCATCACTACATAAAGCAGGAAGGCCGCTACATTGCCGCGAAGAAGGAATTGCTGGAATGCTTCTGTCCAGGTAGCGATATGTGGCGACAACAGGTTCTTGGAGTCGTCGCTTAAGATCATTGATCAGGCGGAACACGGTCTGCATCACATCGTTTGACGTCGACATCGAAGTTGTACCAGCCATTGTCTCTGCTTACACGTCGCGGGCCGAAAATGAGGTGATTCGCTTCTATTGTCGACCCGCACATTCCCAAATGAATATCTTTTAATTTTCCGCTCGCGATTTGCCTGAGTCGGAAGTCGAACTGACGTCATTGCTCACTTTGACGGCAATGCTCCATTTGGTCGCTGGGCTAGGTATATCCTCTGTGTGATCGTTATGGCTGAAGCGGTGATGGGACTGCGGCAATTCTGCCAGCTATAGTTTTTTGTCATCTAAATTTATTGGCAGCGGAATCTTTTTTGACTTTTGGAAATATTTTCATTGACGTAAGTCTTGCGGCACACGACTTACGTCAATGAGGCTTTTTTTCGCAATTTTTTGCGAGCTAGACACCTCCCTTGACACTCCGGTGAATCTATTTTCGAGGTACCTCTGTTCTACGCGCTCCGCAACGAAAAAAGGATGCATTTCACAATGACAAAGAAGCGACCAAAGCCACAGCCCGAGGCGAGACGCCCCAAGCATGTAACTGACGGAAGAAGAGCTACGCAGCCAGACGGAAGCTGTTTAATCACACACACCATTGGGCGCGATGCCAATACTTAATCAAATCCTAAAAGAATGAAGCTCAAGGAGATTCTCCAACGACGGCTCCCAGACGAAGATCAACGAACAAAGGTCGATACACCACGTTGTCTTGCTGTTGCTGAAGAACATGTTGATTACACGAGAGCCTATGCATGGTGTGGCGGAGTGGGCCAGTAACTATCCGCCGGAGCTCTTTGATCTGTCCTCGACACAACTGCAGCATCTTAACGATGATCGAGTGGGACGCGCTTGATCGATTTTGAATCACTCGATTCGAGTGTGATCATGGATGTCGTGTCGCATGTTGTAGCAGAGTTTGATGTTCGAATGGACGAACTTCACAATGATTCGACGACAGTTACGTTCCACGGCGATATGCGGATGCTGCGAAACAGCAGCAATCAAGGGAGTGCAGACTCCGGCGATTATTCTGGGTCACAATAAAGATCACCGTCCGACCTCGCTACTCATTGTACATCCTGACCGTCGCGGACGACGGCGGCGTACCGATCTATTTCCCAGACGGAAAGTGGTAATGTGACGGATGACTCGACTCATCAGCGAACTTGGAAGCTGCTCAATGAGCGTCAAGCGACCCGACTTGTGTATGTGGCCGATTGTAAACTCGCCACGACCAGCAACATGCTCGAGATCGCTCGATGTGGAGGACGGTTTATCACGATCCTGCCGGCAACGCGGAAAGAGGATGCTGAGTTTCGTAAGCGTCTGGTTGATGACCCAGAATGCGTTACTTGGAATGAGGTTATGCGTCTATCATGAGGATGATCGCTACGTGATGTGTATCGTGTTGATGCCACGCAACGTTTGAGTAAAGAGGGGATTCCGATTGCTGTGGTTCCACAGTCAAAGCAAAGCCGAGACCGGATGCTGACGCGCGCTCGCCGTGTGAGGCGGGCGGTGGACGATTTGAGGCAACTGCAGGAGAGATTGCGTAGTGTGCACACACGTTTAAGACGAGGCAGAAGGTGAGCGACGCCGTCAAGGCAATCCTCGGCTCGCGTGGCGTAAGTGATTTTCTTATGTTGAAATCAAAGAGATTGAGCATGAGACATTTCGTCAAGTTAACGCCGGGTCGTCCACTAGCGAACGAAGTACAACCGTCAAGTTGACACGCGTTTCGATATTGATTGGCATTTTGATTCGTCAGCACTGGAGAGGTGCCTCGGGCGACGATGGCGTGTTTCCGATAATCACAAATTTGGTGGATTGGATGCCCTCAGGCCGAGATCTTGCAAGCATACAAGCGTCAGCCAATCATCGAGAAACGGTTCTCGCATCTGAAGACAGATTTCCAGGTGGCTCCTGTGTATCTGCAAAGCGTCAGCAGGATCAATGGCCTGCTGGCGGTTTATTTCTTCGCTCTGATGACGCATCGATTCGTTGGGGCGGAGTTTGGTACATACGATGTCATCCGCGTTCTTGGCGCTATCAGGAACGAAAACCGCGCCCATCACTATGGCGAAGCAGGAAGCGGCCGCTACATTGCCGCGAAGAAGGAATTGTTCGAATGCTTCTGTCCGTGCAGCGATATGTGGCGACAACAGGTTCTGGAGTCGTCGCTTAAGATCATTGATCAGGCGGAACACGGTCTGCATCACATCGTTTGACGTCGACATCGAAGTTGTACCCTAGCCATTGTCTCTGTTACACGTCGCGTGGCCGAAAATGAGGTGATTCGCTTCATTAAATGCAAAAGCATCATTCCAGACCACGCACGGTATAATTGCGGTCTCCATCCACTTCCTTTCCATTCATCCTTACTGGGAGCGATCCGAACTTTCGGTTGGCGGCCTAACGTCGACATCGGGAAGCAACTCACGTAGACGTTCGACCGGTAGGGTCCATTTCCCGTGGTGGCCGACATAAAGCTTTTTAAGGCGAGGAAGTTGCTGAAGGCTTAGGAGTCCTTGTTCGGTCACCGAGGTTTGCGGGTTTGTCGCGAAGACGGGAGAGAGTAGGAGAGTGCTGAGATGAGGTAATACCTTTAATTCCGCGATCGTGGCGTCATTTAAATGTTCAAACGAACTCAGGTACAGCGTATGAAGGTTTGGCAGGTCATCCAGATGATGAAGCCCACCGCTAAAGTTTGATTGGCTCAAGTCAAGGACTTCAAGCGATTGTAAACGCGACAGCTTTGCCAGGTCGCTGCCGATCAAACGTCGCGATGACGACTCGAAGACAAAAACGCCTTTCAGCGACAGCCTTTGAAGATTGCTGCAATTCGCAATCGTGTCGAGGTCGCCTTGGGTCACATACAGGTAGCTCGCGTCAAGACCTTTCAAGTGGGTGAACTCTTGTAAGAACGCCAAACGGTTGGAACCGCTATCTCGATTTGGCTTCCAAGAAGGGTCAACCTGTCGAACCTCAACTTGATCCCCCGAATTGAATTGGACTTGCGATTCGATCAACTCCGGCATCAACGCTAGATTCAGGTATTCGACTTCCGACTGCCGATTGCTTCGGCGAATTTGCTGAAGCTCGCCATAATCACGGATCGCATTGGCGGGCAACTCAAATCGTGGCGTCGTTACACGAACACCTTGTTTACGCGATCCCAAGCGAGCGACTGGGGCGGGACGCGTCGGCAACTGATCTCGTCCAACCTGCTGGACGGTCAGATCCGCATAAAGCACCGTGTAGTTGCCGTCCGCCTTCGGAGTGTACCAGAGCAGGGGACGATCGGCTTGATTCAGTTTCGCGCCTCCAAAATAGTTCCAGTCATTTTCTGGCCGGATGGAGAACTGAAACGCCATTGCCCGCCCAACCGTACTTCCGAAATCGTGCAAAGTCTGAAGGGCTGCGGCCTTCTCGCTTTCGCTACCCGCATCGATCCGCTCTTCGAGAGCGGATGCGAACGTCTTCAGTATCGCCATTGGACTTTCGGTCGAGTCATCGATTGACAACGACAGAGGGAATCGTGATGCGTTCGCTTTCGCGCAAAGCCGCAGCATCTCGAGCATGTCGTCGAATGTCGCGGGGGATTGATTCTGATCGAAATTGCCTAAGACGAGTGGCTCGTAGTCTTCGGGTATCGTCATCGCGAAATGATTGCGAGGAACATCGGGATTCAACTCAATGTTCGACATGATGCGCCACATCGAAACCGAGCCGCCGTTATTCATGTGAGCCGGAATGTTGAATCGCACGGCAACCGCGACAGGAGCGTACGTTTCCGTATCGATCCATGCTCGAACGGTTTCACCTCCTAATGTCGATTCGAAACCCCGCAGCCTAACGCCATTTCGAATATGATCGCCGATCGGCGTGATGCTCTGGTCACTGGCGGGATCGCCACTGAAATGCCGCAGCAGAAGTTCAACAGTTTGAACTGGAGACAGGGAACGCATCACTTGCGCGGCATTCCCCTCCGCCACGAGAGCTTGCTTGGTCGCCGGCAGGAGCGTGAGCGCACGCTCTTGCCGCAGGTCAATAATTTGGGTGACTCCCAGTTGAATATCGTCAAGGCGATGCATCGAGGGAGCAAGAAATGTAACTTTCGTACTCCCGCTCGAACGGACTGCGTCTTCGAAGTCCCCGGTTGACGAGAATCGAACGAAGCATACGAGCGATGTGAGCGTATCGAGCCGTTCGGCCGCCTGGGCATACACATTCGATCTGCCAAGCGGAATGCCGAGCAATACGAACCCGCTTGCGATGACGCCCAAAACCGATGCAGCCACAATGAAACGCAAGCCTGCCCGAGACTGACCGTGAGAAGACGGTAAGCTCGACGGGAACACAGTGATGGGCTGGGAACTTCGGGCTCTTCGTTTGACTCGCTCAACAGCATCGGTGGGCACGCGTTCACTGAGTACCGCCCAAACCGCCGATTCAAGGGGACCATCTAGTTCAGGATGCTGTTGGCTTTCAGAATTTGCATTCATGTCCTGTCTCCTTGTATAACGGTTAAGCGTTCCGAAAGCCTTTTTCTCGCTTTGTACAGCGTTGTCGAGACGGCTTCGGGTGAGATGTCAATCGCCGATGCGATTTCGTTGCGAGAAAGTTGCTCGAAGTAAGCCAGGCTAAAAACGACTGCCTGTTGATCCGGCAGATCGCGTATTTCATCGCGCAGCCACGTCGCCAGTTCGGTGGCGATTAGTTCTTGTTCCTGCCTCGGCCTTACGGCAAGACATTCGCTTGTCTCGTTGGGAAGCGTGGCGGGCTTTTTTCGATTGCTTCGCAAACGGTCGATCGAACGCATCGTCGCCAGACGTACCATCAATCCCGTCCAGGTCCGAACCGAGGCCGCGCGATGGATCGACATCGCTTCGGTAAATACGTCTTGGCTGATGTCTTCGGCATCATGGACTGATCCAAGAATTCGAAAAGCAATCCTGAACACTCGTTCCGCATGCCGTTCGATGAGCTTGTCCCAGTCGGGTTCACCTGTATCCGACACATTGGTTCTCCTGTTCAACGAGAGATGACTACCAAATGGTCGATCGAGCCATTTAGGCATGACCCAGAGAATTGCGATTATTTTAGAAAATCGTCGATGGACGCAAACCACTATAAGGCAAATGGCGAAGCCGCCGGTTCGCAAGATGGCAAAAGAAAACCCTCGCGACCTGGGATTCCGGATCACGAGGGCTGAGTTTCACAGGTCGAACAGCGACATTTCACGTCGACCGGCACTTCAGGTTAGCTAAGCGCCACTTTTGAGAAAGCCTTCTAGATGATCGGCGCGATTGGGACTCTGCAGCTTACGAACCGCCTTGGCTTCAATCTGGCGAACACGTTCGCGTGTCACCTTGAAGATTCGACCGACTTCCTCCAGCGTGTAACTGTATCCATCCGTCAATCCATAGCGGAGCTTGATGATCTCGCGTTCTCGATAGGTGAGCGTCTTAAGCAAGTCGTCGATCTTCTGTCGCAGGATGCCATTGCTGGCGCATCGCACGGGGTTGTCACTCTCGTCGTCCTCGATGAACTCCCCGAAACTGCTGTCTTCTCCTTCGCCCACCGGTCGATCGAGGCTGACCGGATGACGTCCGATATCCATCACGCGGCGAACCTCTTCAACCGGGATCTGCGTTTCGGTCGCGATTTCTTCGGTGGTCGGTTCGCGCCGCAATTCCTGAAGCAATCGTTTTTGAACTTGTCGCAATCGACTCAGGACATCGATCATGTGAACCGGAATTCGAATCGTGCGCGCCTGATCGGCGATTGCTCGCGTAATCGCTTGGCGAATCCACCACGTCGCGTACGTGCTGAACTTGAAGCCGCGACGATATTCGTATTTATCGACCGCTCGCATCAAGCCGGTGTTTCCTTCCTGGATGAGATCCAGAAAACTGAGGCCGCGATTGCGATATTTCTTGGCGATCGAAACGACTAGTCGCAGGTTGCCGCTGGACAGCTCACGCTTGACTTTCTCATACGCTTCAAAATGTTTTTGAAACTTCGCCACGCGATTTCTCAGCGATGTGGGGCTTTCTTGTGTTACGCGAATCAGTTCGCGCAATTCTTGTCGCAGATCGGCATCTTCGTCGCGTGAAAGTGGATCGTTCCCCAACTGGGTCATCCGTTCCTTGATATAGTCCATCCGCGACGAAAAATTCTCCAGTTGCTTCATCAATGGAATGACGCGTCGGCTGCGTAGGCTCATTTCTTCGACCAGTTGCAAACACTTGCGTCGGCGACGAATGAACGCTTTGCGTGCGTCACCACGTTCTTCGTCACTGCTGCTCTTGCGAACAATCGTGTCGAAGTCCTGCTTGTTCTGCGTCATCAGAATGGCGAGCGTTCGCAGGTTGTGCGGCATGCGAGCGCTAATCTGTTCCTTGGTCAGTCGTTCGGTCAACGAGACTTTAATCGTACGATCGAACGGAAGCTTGCCATCGTGAACGCTTCGAAGCGTCTCGACGGTGGCGCGCAAGGCAAAGTCGGACTCGAGAATCGCGCGGCGGAACTGTCGTCGAGTGACCTCGATCTTCTTCGCCAACGCGATCTCCTCATCGCGAGAAAGCAACGGTATCTCCGCCATCTGGCTCAGATACATCCGAATGGGGTCGTCGCTGGACTTGCCTATTTCCGATGAGGTGGTGATTGCCTCGGCATCATCCAAGTCAGCCAGCTTCTCTTTCGCCAAGATTCCATCATCGGGGACGTCATCGACAAGCTCGATTCCCTGATCCTCAATCGCCAGCAACAAATTGTCCAGCTTTTCCGGGCTTGCGTCTTCATCGGGTAAGTAGTTATTGACTTCTTCATAAGTCAGATAACCTTGAGCCTTCCCTTTGGCGATCAGATCAACGAGTTCCTTCTCCATCACTTCCATGACAAATCTCCATTCTTGTCGCCGGCATCAGTTGAGTGGGTCGAGATGCCGGACCCTTTCGGGAATTGGTTTCATCGCTAACCTTTAATCAAGGTCGCGACGTTCGGGTCGCACTTCCATGGCGAACTGGGTGGCGTATTCTACGAAAAAGTCTTTTCGTGGCTAGATACGAATCAAGCGAAAATTGATCTTTTTTTGCAATTTCGCTCGGAAAAACATTTGATATCAATGCGTTTCACCGGTGCTCAACGAGATCACAAAGGAATTGCTTGCTGCTTTCGATCAAACGTGTTGAATCTTGAAAGACGCCTGCCCGAACACATCGACACCTCGGAGCTTGCTTTGGCCAACCGCAAAGAGATGACCGATCGGTTAAATGAAGTGTTTCGCAGTCGCCTTCGGCTTGCCGTTAAACGAGTTATGCTCAAGAACTTATGCACGGGTGCTTAAAATGTCGGCAGGTGAGAAGGCAAGGGCGTTTGAGGTGAATCTTGTGGTGCGCGCCAGGGCGGGACCAGCGGTTTCGGATAGCGTAGCCGCTTTCGTTCGGTAGCACGAGGGCGACGTTGCAAATGTCCGATAGTTCCAACATGACGCAGCAAGGTGGCGAACGAGACAACGAGTCCTTTCCAAAACGCGGTATTCTTGCTGCGTAGGTGTTATTGAAGCTGGCAAGGGCTTGCAGCCTCGCCCGCTACACTGACTGGTTTCGGATCATTCGTAGATAAAACTGCCAGTCGCTCGGCAGTTCTGGTCGAGCGTTAGTCTTACCCAATAAGCGGAAAAGCCGTCGGGAAATTCGTGAACCAGCGGCTGTTGCGGCGTGACTTCGAATCGGTCATACGGCACCCAGACTCCAGTGCCGTCGATGTCAATTTCGACCACAACGCGGGCTTCTTGGTCTGTCTCCAATCGTAGCGACTTGCGGTCGTAGCCGGTCATCAAGTAGGGGTCAGACGCGACATTCGCTTTCACATTCGAATCCTTCCACGGTCCGCCGACTCCCCGTGGCTTGCCAAGCGACCACAAGTCGTCGATCACACCCGCCCAAACGGCTGCTTTGCCATCCTCGCTGCGGATCACCCGATCATTTGTTTGCTTGTTGAGGCCGGTCATCAAAAGGAGTCCAAACTGAGATGCGTAATCATCGATGGCCAAGCGATGCGTTGCGACGGGGCGAATCTTGGCGAAGCCCTGCGCGTTGCGAGCGGGTAACTCGTAGAAGGTGCCGTGAAAATTGAACAGATCCCGCTCGGTGGCCACTTCGCGACAGATACGTCCGGTATCATTTGCGTAGGCTTCGTCCTTGGGAATTCGGTATCGCTTGCCGTCCTCTTCAATGATCGCGGATGCGGCATCGACGCTGATCCCCGTCGTCGGCTGTTCGATCTTTTCAAACACGTTCGTCTCGGTCTTCATCGGGACCAGTTCAAGCAAATCGTTTAAGGCGTAGTCACCAACGTCAGTCCGCAGGCTAAGCACTTGGCGATTGCCGCGGACCCGTCCCGATGTGTCAGGTCGCTCGCCGACACGACAGATGGGTGCGAACTTTGCATCATTCTCAGCAACACGGTGATCACGATTGCGATAATGGAAGTGGACAGACGCGTTCGCTACTTTTTGTTGAGGACGCAAGCGAATCCAAGCGGCCCGCTCGTTGGTATCAAAGATCACGAGGCGCGATCCGTCGACAACGAGGGTCCGCAGCGGTTCCCAGTGGCCGTTGCCGGCGCGGTCTACCTCCAATTCAAATGTAACGGGGGAATCGTTGTCGTGACGAATGACCAACATGCGGTGATCGTAACCATCGAACAGGTACGGTTCGCTCACTTGGCCAGCGGCGACATGTTCGCGCAGCCACACCGACCCGCGTCCGATGACGGGTCCGAGTTCGTCGATCTGATTCGGTTCGACAAACCAGAGATTCGAATTGCTCTGCACGGGGCTGGCGCGTTCCGCCTTGAACGAGCGTTTGTTCAAGAACTCCTTCTGCGCCGAATCATCGCAGCCCAATACGATGCGATCGTTCCAACGGGCGAAGTCGCCGATGACCTTCAAGTAGTTCGCACGAGGCGCAATGCCTGCGCTGTCGGCTGCGGAAAAGGTCTTTGGAAATCGCCAAAAGGTGCCGTGCATCGTGGCTAGTAGTTCGCCTTCGCCGATATCGCGGATTCGTGGCCATTCGGTATTCCAACCGTGCGAGCCGTCGTAGCTGTGGCTTCCTTTTGGCAAGCGATAAGCGTGCCACTGGCCGTTGTCCAGCAACATCAGAATCAGTGACTTGTAGTCCCAGCCGAGCGACCAGATTGGATCCCGATCGGGATCGTCATTGCCGTGGATGCCACCAGGACCGGTCACTTCGGTAAACTGGTTTTCGCGGATCAGTTGCCAGTCCCCTTCGCCTCGCCACTTGGCCAAAGCCCCCGAAGTAATCGTCGGATCTTGGATCTGGCCACGCGTGCCGTTATTGGCGTAAACAAGCATCCGTTGTCCCGAGTAGAGACCTTTGCCGTGATAGCCCGGCAGCTTTGAGTCGAGCCCCTGCGCAACGCGAGGCTGTCGGTTGCCGTCTTTCATGTGCTCGATGATTTCCAAGGTATGAACATCGACCGAGTAGAGACCTTCTTCCATTGTGGCGATGTAGAGCTTGTTCGTCGGATCCGTCAAATGCCGCGCCGTGCCCGTCAACCGGCCCGGCATTCGTTTGGGTGACAGCACTCTTACGTTCCGATCCGCATCGATCAGATAAGGGCCGATGTTGAGTTGTTTCGACTCCCGGTGAATCATCCGATTGGCCGGTGTGCCGCCGACGCTTTCCGGGCGAATGGTCCGCTGCAAGCTTGGCGTGATCTCATACAGCTTGTCGGAAGAACCCTCCGGCAGATGCGGGCCATATGTGATTACCCAAAGCCGATCGGCCCAGGGAACGACCGCCCCGGTACCGCATTCACCTTCCTGGTTGTACATCGTCAGATGGGGATAGACACCGCTGATCTCCCGAAGGGGTGGCTCCCCGAACAGATTGTTTGTCGACACGGCGAGAACGCTGCAAAACAAGACGGGCAATACTGGTTTTCGTTTCATCACAGGCAAGGCTCAGCGGGATTTCATTTGATACAGATCGCTTCATTGTCGTTCGATTGGAGTCGCGCAGCCAGACCATTGGCGTCGAAATTGTCGCATGGTCGAGGCGACAAAAACTTCAGATCGATCTTGCCGGGATGCTTGTGGTTTGACATCATTTGTCCGCGCCGCGTTGTCGCATTTTCTATCCCACAACAAGAATGATCGCTTCATGGATGAGGCAAGAATCCCCGCTCTGCGGGTGACCCAAGCAGCGTTTGATATCGCATTGGGATGCGCATTGTTTGCGGCACCTCTGTTTATGGGGGGACGAGGACCTTTAGGAAAATTCGTCTTCATCGTCTTCGTCAGTTGTATGGCTGCGGCTTGGCTCGTCGAGTGGTGGTTGCGACCCGCGAAGCATCGCGTTGTTCGCTGGACGGGGGCCGAATGGATCATCGGCGGTGGGTTGCTGCTTGTCGTTGCTCAACTGTTGCCGCTTCCAGAATCCATTCTGCTGACGATTTCGCCACACATGCGAGATTTGCTTCCGATTTGGTTTCCATCGTCGGATCCTCAGCACCATCAAATCGGACAGTGGCAAACGATTTCATTCGCCCCCGATGCGACCCGACACGCGCTGGCCGTTTACCTGTCGTACGGACTCTTCTTTTTCTTGATCGTCCAAAGAATCCAACGCGTTACCGATGCCGAGCGATTACTGCGTTGGATCGCTTACGGAGCCATCGGGCTTTCGGTCATCGGCATGGCACAGTTCCTGTTCGGGAACGGGAAATTCCTTTGGGTTTACGAACATCCGTTTCGCGCGACCGAAAGGGTTGTTAAGGGACCCTTCCAAAACCAGAATCACTTTGCCCAAATGATGGCATTGTCGATCGGCCCCCTGCTCTGGCTGTTGCTGGGATATCTGCGATCAACAAGAAGCGAAGATCATCGTTCGGCAAGATCGAAGCGACAGGGCAGACGCTCGCATCGAGGGCGTCAGCATCCAGCACCATCGTTCCGCAGCGGATCGCCGTCCGAACTATTGCCGCTTCCCTTCTACGTCACTGCGTTTGGAACCGGCTTGATCGCCACGTCCGTGATGTTGACATACTCGCGCGGCGGTTTCTTGGCCTTTGTCGTCGCGGCGGCAACCGCGCTGGCGATCTTCGCGTGGCAACGTAGCGGATCGCGACGCTTCTGGATAAGTGTGGCCTGCACGGCGTCGGTCGTCTTTGTTTCCGTGCTCATCCACGGCTACGACACATTGACCAATCGTTTGGCCACGCTAGGCGAATCCGAGTCGCTGGAAGAGCTTTCTGTTGGTCGACATTCCCTCTGGAATGCGATGGCGGAGGCGATCTCGTTGTACTGGCGCGGCGGCACCGGATTCGGAAGCCATGCCGATGTCTACCCACTGTTCATGAACGAACATTATTCCGTGCGCTTTACGCATGGGGAAAGTGGCTACCTGCCGTTGTTTATGGAAGGAGGGATCTTCGCAATTGCGCTGCTTGTCGCGAGCATTCTCCTGTTTTTATATTGGATTTGGAACATTGCTGGCGCAAGGCATCATCAGCACCCAGAGGCGAACCATATCACTCCATTCACGGCTCCGTTGGCTGCGGCGATCATGGCCAGTCTCGTTCATTCGATCGGCGATTTTGTCTGGTATATCACCGCGCCCATGAGCTGGACGATCCTCATGCTCGCTGTTGCGGCGAGTGTCGCAGGGATTGCGCGCCAGACAACGACCAACAATCAACCTTCGCAAGTGCGGTAGAAACTGGTTCGACCGGAGCATTGCGTGGGCGAAACGCTTCGAGGTCGCCAACGCTCCGTCGACGATCTCGCAACCTTCATCCGCCATCCTTACGATCTGTCTTCTCGCCGTCGCCACGTTTTCTTCATATCGCATGATGAATCCCGCCATCGCGGCGAAAACGTGGAGCGACTACCGTCTCGCAACACGCGACAGCGAACAAGATGATCAGAACGTCTCGCCTGTTGAAGAGATCGCCTTCCTGAAGGCAACAATCGCAAAAGACCCCCATCATCACGACGCAATGGAGCATTTGTTGTTGAAGTGCGAGCTGATCGAAAGTCAGAACGATGCGCCACTGATCGAAAAGATGCATACCGCGATGTCGAAGAATGAGAGTCTGTGGAACGCGGAGCGACTGTTGCGGTCAGCGCCACTCAAAGCCATCGCCTACTATCGATTCGCCAGAGAGATCGAATCGAAGAATCCTGAGGAACCCTCACCGCTAGCGGAAAAATTGATTCAGCAGGTGTCGACGATTGCCGATCGCGATCCCGAAATCCAAATGTTGTTGGGAAAGCGTTTTTTCATGAAGGGACAAATTGACGAAGGCTTTCGATGCTGGCAAGTCGCATTCAACCACGACCCAGTGATCCAGCGAAGCCTGGTCAAGCAACTTCGGTTTCTCTTTCCCGCAGCCATGCTTGTCGAAAAGTTACAACCGGAAACCCCTGGAATGTGGCAGCTCTATTACGGTTACGCGGAGATTAACAATACAGACAGTTCGCAGTGGCTAGCGCGGCTGCTGATTGATCGCCTGACACTGGAAATTGACGAGATCGATTCGCTCGTTACAAGGGCGGGAACCTACATTCATTTGCATACGCTTCATCGTCGACTGGACGAGCGAGACCTTGCCTTGGACTACATCAGGAAAGCGGTTCGCATCCGACCCGATTACTACAGCTACCAATATGTTCTGGCGACTGAACTTGTGCACCATCAGAATTTCCGAGAGGCAATCGATGTGCTTCGATGGTGTCAAGTCCGTCGTCCGGAAGACGCAAACGTTTCGCGCTTGCTGAAGTCATGCACAAAGCAATCAATTGCAAACATGGATGCCACGTCAAGCCTTCGATAACGACAACGTTGGCTCTCCTTTCTCCCGTCGGGATTCGAGTAATACGTCGCGTGGTCGGAAATGAGGTGATTCGCTTCATTTGACGCGAAGGCATCATTTCGGACCACGCACGGCATAAGGTTGGCTATTCTCGTTCCAACTGAAAGTCTCGAACAAGATCTTCTTGATCGTATTCAAAGCTTGCAATCACCCGATCGAACGCGATCCGATCGATCCGCCCTTTCATGTCGCGTTTCAAAGATGCCGACCTGATTCGCAAGCCGCCACCCGGACGCATGGTATAGGTGGGGACTTGATCCTTCGCTTCGCTTAAATACTCAGCAATCAACAAGAATTGATTGATGTTGTTTCGAGCGCCAGCGTCCCAGCGTGTCTTGCAAAATTCCAACATCAATTCGCTGTCGGCAAAGTATTGATTGGCCAGCGTTGCAAACGCTTCTTGTGGCGCATCCAGAAAGAACTGGATGTTTCCACGAGCGTAGGCTCGATCATACTCGACCTTTCCCTTGAAATAATCGAGCCACGCCTGCCGCCATGTTGAGTCCTCGCCGTTCCAGACGCCAGATTCTTTGAACTTCTTTTGAGTTGTCGACAGATCAATCCCCGCGGATTTTGGTGAACGATAGACGACCAATGGGCCAGCCCCGCGAGCCAGACCGGCGAACTTGCGTTCATAGAGATCCGGACGCAACTGACGTCCAACGGTATCGAGCATGTTATGAGCGATCTCGTGCGCCAAGCAGATCATGTAGACATCGGTCACGCCAGGTCGCGGCGAATCGGCGGCAAAACTATCTTCGGGTCTCCCCAGCGGAAGATCAAAGATATTCACGCCACTGCGCGATTGGACCTTGTGCGTTTTCGCGGCAGGTCCCAGCCAACCGTTGACGGTGATCGTTTCGACATCCCATACCGTGGGAGGAATCGCTGTCAACAGCCGATGCATCGCATCAAGATGTTCCGCCGTCGCCGTATCGTTGTCGATAAACAAAATCCCCAGATCGACTAACAACGCCCCATAACCGGACGCTCCTCCGATCCATTGAGCCACCCGTTGACGATGTTCCGCCGATTCAGGATTCATTTCCAGCAGCACGACCCAAAATTGAGCGGCCAGCAAGGGAGCGTGAGGCTCCGAATCAAGATCAAAGCGTCTCCGCTGAAGCAACGTCGGATATCGCTGCAACCAGCCTTGGCACCTGTCCATTATGTTGCGTTTGGCCGCTTCGTCGACCAATTCCAATTCACAGTCGGCTCGCAAAGCCGCCAACGCGCCGAAGGCTTGCTGTCGAACTTCCGGGTCATCTCGTATCGCGGAGCCCCAGCGGTCACCGTGCGTGTCCAACACGCTCTCAAACGCCTTCATGTGATCTTCAAATCCGACTCCTTCAAGCATGAAGAGTCGGCCATTCTTGCCGCCGCTAATCAGGTCGATCGTTCCCGCCGTGAGCGGCACCGCTTCGGGCGTCGTATCATCGCCATTGAGCTGCCGCAGATTGATCGTTTCGCCAGTGGTAAATCGTAACATCCGCGGCTTGTTGCTCAGCTCCGTCCCCTCCTGGTTCGCTTCACCAAGCCAAAGTGAAAAGGTTCCCCAGTTGTTTCCCAGCAACAAATCGAGTCGTCCGTCCAAATTAAAATCAATCCATCGTGGGTGCGCATTGTAGGCGGATCGAATATCGCCGAACGGTTCGTCCGCGGCAAACTTCGGTTCAGTCGACGTCCCCTGATTGCGATGCCAGCGCACTTCGCCATCGAACGATCCGGTCACAAGGTCGATCAGGCCATCGCCATCCCAATCCGCCGCATCGAAACGACCCTGACAGCGCGGTTGAACGCTCAGCGTCGTTGACGATTCTTCAACGCAGGCTCCGCAGGGTCCCCACGTTCCTATGAATCGAAACTTGATTGTTGGAATGGCAGACAACAAGGTCGGGCAACGCGTTCCCGGTGAGTGGAGCGAGCAGGACACCAGTGTACGAATTGCCCCATCGCCGTCGCGTTCCGGCGACGATCGGTTCGCCAGCCGCAAAGTTCGGACGATCGCTATTACCTCTATTCTCGTAAATCCACAGTTGGCCATCACCTCCACCAACGATCAAGTCGAAATCGCCATCGGCGTCAAAATCGAAGCATCGGGTCGTCGCATGGCTTCCAACTTCAATGGGCTTTCCGTCGGCCAAAATCGGCTCGGCGGAACGAAATGTCATTGTCGGCGTCGGCTTCGCGAAGGGTTCAGCCGCTGGGAGACGACACGGTCCGAACAAGCCCGCGAAAATCAATAGGTTGCCGGTGGACAGGAAGATACTGAAGGTCGATCGAATCATACGTACGGCTTTCCCGTGGCACGCCCAGCGAATCGCGATGCTTTCGGGCACCACGTGGTTTACTTTTCCGAAATGCAAAACAGATGATTTTCGCCACGAATGAAAAGCTCATCATCGACAGGCGCGGGGGTCGCATCGACCGTTTCCCCAACGCTATTGGTTGCGAGAACTGTTAACTGCGGCGCATCCTTCATGACAACGGTTGTCCCGCTTCGTCCGGTCAAGTAGATTTTGCCTCCGGCCGCGATCGGCGATGCATAAGTGCTGCTGATGCCGTCGATGCGAACGGCGCTGTAAAAGGGCTTGCCGGTCTTCGCGTCGACACACGACAACATTCCCGATTTCCCCTTATGAAAATAGATGCGTCCGCTTGTCAACAACGGGGATGCGATATCGGGCGTATCGCGGTCGATCGTCCAGGCAACCTGCTCCTTTCCTTCGATGTCTCCGCTTCCGGACATTGCGAACGCCCCAAGGAATGAGCCGCGAAACCCGCTGCCGATATAAACGCGTTGGTTGTCGGCCACCGGCGACGCACAAGGTCGCTCGGTTTGACCGCCGCATCGCCACAACTCTTCGCCCGTCGCTAAATCATAACTGCGTGCATAGTTTTGACCATTCATGATCACTTGAGATTGCCCTTGGTGCTCGACGACCAACGGTGTTGCCCAGCAAGTGGGCTCATCACGCGGGGCCTTCCAAATGATCTCGCCGTCGATTTTGTTCAGTGCGTAGAGCGCCGATTCACCCTCGTGATCCCACGGAACCAGGAGGGTATCGCCGGCCAAGGTCGGAGAGCTTCCTTCACCGAAGCCATTCCGCGTCTCCATCCGCCCAAAATTTCGCTTCCACACCAGGTCACCATCCATTGTGTAACAATATAAACCGCGTGAACCGAAATGCGCATACACATGGGTTCCGTCGGTGCAGGGCGATGCCGAGGCAAACCCGTTGGTGGAATGGGTTCCTTGGTGCGGCGTCGCGGTAATCGCGGTTCGTTGCCACAACAGGTCGCCGTTTGCTCGGTCAAAGGCGAGCAATTTGAAATCAAGTTCCAGCGGCGATCCCGATGTCTGGTTTTGTTGCGGCGACCCGGTTGTCGGAACCGCCGTGACGACAAAAACATGCTGATCCCAGATAACCGGTGATCCCGAACCCCGCCCGGGAATCGCGACCTTCCATTTTACATTTTTCGTGCTGCTCCACTGCGTGGGCGGGCTTGCGTTGTTTGCAACGCCATTGCCCATCGCACCGCGCCAGTGACCCCAATTGTCGGCAGAGGCGTCCGTTATCGGTAAGCCGACGAAAAACAAAACCGTTAATGCGATGAAAGCACGCATGGGGAAGCAACCTTATATACATCGCGTGGTCAGAAATGAGGTGATTCGCTTCATTTGACGAGAAGGCATCTTTTCAGCCCACGCACGGTAAATCTATCAGTGCAAGTAGAGGAACTCATTTGACGTCATCAACGCATGGCATAAATCCGCCACCGCCGATACGATCGCCGACGGCGGTTCGGTAGACTTTGCCGAGGGTTGCTTACGCATCCAGGACGTCTCGGGCGCGGGCTTTTCGCCATCGTTGGAACTGAAGTCGTAGTCGACCAAACGCGGGACTGGTCCTCCTTCGGCAACGGTGTTGACGAACAACTGCTGTTCAGTCAACAACGACTTCGAGATGGACAAGCGAGCGATTTGGCCATCCCACTGATGTCCGGCCCCCGATCGACCACCGATCAACAACGGGATTTTATTCTCATTAATTCCGCGAACGATCGAATGCTTGACCACAGCGGACTGCATCGTAGCTTTTGGATCGGACAGGTCCTTCATGAAGAAGGTCACCGTCGGCGTCGATTTATCACCGTTGGCGTTGATCGCAGCGGCAAGGTAGACAGGTTTATTTAACGGAAAACGCAAGTCGGATGCCACGACTTCGTAAGCGACTTTCCCTTGAGCGTTTTCACCAATCAGTTGCAGGATGAAATTGCGCGGTTGATATCCCGACTTGGCGCTCGTGACGCCCATCGACCAACCGGGCGTTCCGTTATTGCTGTTCCACGACGAAATCAAAGTGCTGACACTTGCGTCGCCGTAGATCCGATCGAGCGTCGCCACAGCTTCGATCGTGAAGGCACCTTCCAACTTCAGTTCCGGCAACTGAAGACGCTCAAAACGGCTTTCGGGCTGAATCCATAAAGCCTTGTCGCCCAAGGTCGCCGTCGTGACGTCCGCGAATGCGCTGCTGATCGGTCGCAAACCGGTTTCGCCGGGGAACTTGTCTTTGCGGTTCAACCGGCTCCGCCGCTTTCACGGGCTCCGTCAGAATACTGTCGACAAACTGAAGCGTCATATTGATTTCTTCGTCGGACGGCTGACGGGCGAACAAACGCCAGTAGGCTTCTTCAATCTCCGTCGCACTGATCGAGTCCTTTCCTTTCAGCAGCGACTTCGCCATCGCCATCGCTCGCTTCAACGTCCAATCCCCATTGACCAATGTCAACGCTTGGGTCGGTGTCGTGGTCTGCGGGCGTGTCGGAGCCGACTCGAAACCCATGGGAGCATCGAGCTTGCCCAGTTGGGGATCAGGCGTGTTGCGGATCTTCTTGACGTAGATGCTTCGAACCGTCGAATCTCCGCTGACCGAAGCGCCTCCCAGTCGATGCGACAACTCACCCGAAGCAGCCAGCATACCGTCGCGAACCTGTTCCGCGTCCAGACGCGTCGGCTCGAAACGCCATAACAAGCGGTTCTCCGGGTCGACCAACGACTCTTTCTGGGAAGGTTCACGGCGGGCGGTCTGTTGGTATGTCGCACTCATCATGATCATTCGATGAATCGGCTTCATCTTCCAACCACCTTCGATGAATCGACTTGTGAGCCAGTCCAGCAATTGCGGATGGCTTGGCGGTTCGCCGAGCATCCCGACATCGTTGGGAGTCGCGACGATGCCACGACCGAAATGATATTGCCACAATCGGTTGACGATCACACGAGTGGATAGCGGATTTTCCGCGGATGCAACCCATTTCGCCAAAGCGCGACGCCGTCCGGTTGTCGTTTCCGTTGGTTCGATTTTCGGCAGTGGTTCATTCAGAAGGGTCAGGAATGCGGGTTCAACGACTTGTTTGCCGGTGCGTGTCAACATGAAGGTGGTCGCCGGTTGGGAACTGACATCGGTTGCAACGAATCCGGTCGGCAACGGTTTGGGCTTCAGATCGTCAAAAGCTTTCAGTTGCTCCATCAAGGCTTTGAACTCGGCAAGCTTCTCGGGCTTTTTCGCGAACGCCTTTTCGCCATCGACATCGGTACTCTTCCGATCGATCTGTCGTTCGACGAGCATCACCATTTGCTGCTCGTAAGTCGACCGTTGGTCAGCCGGCTTGTCACACATCGCCTGGATATCTTCGGGAAACTGCTTGATCACCGAACGAGCGCGAGCGGCGTAGGTCGGCTCGAGCATCGCATCGATCTTGCCGCGAATCTCCGCGGTTTCCTTTTCCCACCGGGCCAGCATGGCATCGTGTTCATCCTTCGACTGGGCATCCGTCAGAGGCATGTCCGTTGGCCAACATGTCGACGCCAGAAATGCCTGCAGTGCGTAATAGTCTTTCTGCAAGATCGGATCGAACTTGTGATCGTGGCATTGCGCACATCCGATCCCCAAACCGAGAAAGACTTCGCCCGTGACATTCGTCATTTCATTGACGATCAATTCCCAGTGCATCCGCGCGTTGCGTTGATTGTATTCGTAGATTCCGTGACGCAGAAACGCCGTCCCGATCAACACATCCGGATCGTCGGGATTGAATTCGTCCCCGGCCAACTGTTCACGCACGAACTGGTCATACGGCTTGTCGTCGTTTAATGAGGCAATCACATAGTCGCGGTAACGGCTTGCGTCGGGTCGATACGCGTCTTGGCGATAGCCATCACTTTCGGCATAGCGAACGACGTCCAGCCAATGCTGCGCCCAACGTTCCCCATAACGCGGACTTTCCAGCAGTTGATCGATTAAGCGTTCCCATGCATCAGGAGACGAATCATGCACGAACGCGTCAATCTGCTCCCGTGTGGGAGGCAAACCGTGCAGATCGTAGTACGCACGACGGACGAGTTCAAATCGGTCGAGAAAGCACCCGCGCCAGGGTCAACTCGCTTCATCAAGCTTCCCGCGATACAAATCGATCGATCGGGTTGACGGCCCAACCATCACCCACAGCGGGAACCTCTGGGTCGCAAACCGGTTGAACAGCCCACCACTGGCGATCCTCCGCCGTGAAACCGTATTCGTCGCGGTCGGATTCGTTGACGACATCGTCGGCGGGCCAAGGTGCTCCCATGTCAGTCCAACGCTGAAGCAGTGCAATCTGATCGTCGCTAAGTTGCTCGCTGGGAGGCATTTCCGGGCCATCACTCATATTGAACCGCTTTGGCGACAACATCGACGCACTCATATCCGGTTAATCAGATCGCGGGCTGAGTCTCCTCCCTTTCGCAGGAAGCTGATGTGATCCAGCCGTAACCCCCTTCTTGCTCAGCTTCGGAATGGCAGTGAAGCAATGCTCAACCAACAAGGGGCGAATCGAGGTTCGAAAACTTCCAGTTGCTCCCGCGGCTTTCGTCCGCTCCAGTGCCGTGGATGCGGTTACGACAGCAATCAGGATCGAACAGTGAGAGGTGGGAATTTCATCGGTAAGGCTCGCGGTATCTTGTTAAAAGCGATGTCTGCGTCGTTCAGCATTAACACAAATCCCATTCCTCGCGACAACATGAAAAGCAAGATCGTCATTCGCTATTGCACCGGTTGCCGTTGGCTTTTGCGGGCCACATGGATATTTGCAGAGTTGACCACGTTCAGATCAGAACTTGGAACACGTTTCAAAGCACCGACCGACGGTGGCCCGGTTCGTCATCAGTTGATAATGTTATCATTTGGGATCGTCAACGCGATGGCGGCTTTCCCGATATCAAAACGCTGAAGCAAAAGTTCGCGATCACGTTGCCGCCCGGAACGTGACCTGGGACACATCGATCGTCCGCGTCGCGAAGGTAGCCAACAGCCTAAGAGCGACCACGTCACTTTGATCAACTGAAAAACATTAACGCAAGATAACATCAAACGCGTTCATCATTGATGTGGGACGTCGCCTCCTCATAACTGCCGAATTCTTCCATTTCCACGACAACTCCAGCGGAATGAAACGAAGCCTTCAATCATTCAGTCCACTTCGATGCATTATTGTTGACGGCGGCGATGCGCTAACGATTCCCGTCATCCTTTGTCATGGATTCGATGCCCCTGGCGAAGACCGTCCCTCTGGGGCAATACATCCTTGGCATGCTCGGCCCCGCTGGCGAAAAATTCCGGTTTGTCTTTCCCGAAGCCGTTATCGTTAGCCGATGAAGGGATACGGTGGACAGCCTGGTGGCATTGAACATGCAACGTTTGATGGAATTGTTCCAAACGAATGATTTCAGCGACCTTCGCACCGAACAGCCTCCGGGGATTGACGAAGCGGGGGCTTTAGCAAGACGATTGAAGCGGTGGCAGGATCGCTGCCCAGCAGACAAAGCTTGGTTATTGGCGGGTTTTCGCAGGAGACGATGCTCACTTTGGATGTTGCTTTACCAGGGCTGACCGATCCCCGCGGAACTAATCCAATTTTCGGGAACTTTGATTTGTGAAGACGCTGGCGAAGTAAGCTCGAAAGACTTCAACGAACGCATGTCGTCCACAGTCACGGACGAAGCGACTTTGTGCTGCCGTTTATCGGTGCCCAATGGCTTGGCGAATTATTGCGACCGGCCGCCACGTCGTATCAATTCATTGATTTTGATGGACCCATACGATTCCGCCCGAAGCTTTGGAAGCGACCGCAACGCTTCTGCACGTTAAGCACCAATGCATAAGTTTTCTCGTTTAACGGCAATACCGTTCAACGGAAAGCGCAGAAAACTCAACAGGAGTCAGCAGTTATGTTTTTGCATTCAAATGCGTTTTGTGTCTACTGATTTCGGAAACACTGAACTTACGCCAGATACCACCATGCTAGCACTCGCTGTAACTCGTTTGGCTGCAAGCTACTTACGCTATTGAGCAGTGTGCGTTAACGGCAAGCCGAAGGCGACGTTTTCCAGTGTTTCGCCGTCGCCCCAAACGCGTTAAACGAGTTATGCTCAAGAACTTATGCACGGGTGCCTAAACGATGAACATTTCCGCAATCTGGAAGCTCCACGCCCTTGCTTCGCAGATTGTGCCTGTGCGAGAACTGAGCCGAGGTGCTTAGCGACAGGGCTTTTCCGGGGTTTCGGACTGAGTTCTTCTTTTTCCAGAACGGTGCTACGTCAGATCCGGACCATCGCCAAATTGGGCCGACGTCGACTCGCATGCGTATCAGTTGGATCTTTCAGCTCGCGATAGAATCGGACCGAAGGCTGCCCCAACCACCAGCACAATCGAACCGCTCGGTGATCAGATCCGGCAGGAAATTGACCGACGCGCTTGTCGCTGTCGACGACTTCGACTCAACAGCGGTCAATTCGTTGCTGACAAAACGGAATTTGGCGACGGTCTCTTTCCAGCGAGCGACACGTCGCTTCGAGTTCGATCTTGATAGGGGAAGCGACATCATCCCCATGCGCTCGCAACAAATCGTCCACATGCGTTGTCTCGCTTTAACCGATTCGCGCAATTCCTTGATGTCGGACACAATCGCGGCTCACACCGAGGCAACGTTTTATCAGTAGCCTCGGTGTAAACCAGCGTGTCGGTACGGCAGTGATTGGCATAACGGCTACGATCTGTTCAATAAAACAAAAAGGAATTGCGTTGATACAAGATCAACCATGTCATTACCTATCATTCAAGGATAATCCGCAACCCCTGTTTGTTCCCATCGAATCCTGGTTTTTGACCGACAACCTTGGGTTGCTCGACGATCTCCCACTAAAATTATGGGGTTGATTCCGCCGGAATAAGGCTGACTTATCAAGAATTATGCTTGTTGTCCAAGTTTTCGCACATGACCGATACGCTGATATTGATTCAACGAAGCTGGAGCATGACCTCATTTGCTCGCGATTAAAGGTCGGCAGAGGGACCGCATCGCGTGAGCGGATTTGGTTTAGTGTCCGCCGCCGCTCGGACAGATCGTTAGCACGCCATCAACCCCAAGCGGGTCCTACTGCTGGTATCGCCGGTTCGGTCGACGGAAGATTGCCGGTGGGAACCGCTTCGCGATTTAGCGTCGTCTGCTGTTCGGGGATCGGTGTTTGAGGCCGGAATGCATTATCGCAGTGCCGAATGGTGGGCTGCTTCATCTGTCAGCACGACCTGCGGATACGGTACTCCAGCATCGCCGTCGATGAAGGCATCGGAGATGTCATTCATTTGCGGACGGCAAGTGGTTGTGGGAGCCACGGCGGGCAAACGCATAAACTGGTCAGCGTAACGGCGGCGTATCGGCCGGTTTCGACGATGTTTCGATCACAAAGACATTCGACATGATGCCGAAGACATGGAAGGGTTTTGCAGTCGCAGTTGCATGCAAACTGCATCACATTCCCTTGACGATCATTCGAGGTATGTCCAACATCGCGGGCGTACGAGACAAAGCGGAGTGGATGATTGACGAAGCGTTGGACGCGGCGGTCTCGATGGCGAACGATTTCCTCCATCGCTGAGAAGAAGACCTGATTCCTTCGTAGAGCGACCACGCCGCAAAGGTCAACTGGAAAAACATTAGCGGCTCGCCTAACATCTGGCGCGTGCATCAATTAGTAGAAGGCATCCCCTCCAATTCAGATGACGCATTCACGAAGGCTTCGACGGTCATGAAGTTGAACTTAGGATTTCGACCTGTCCCAACGACACGTTTACATTTCACGCCCTGCTGAACAACAAGGTCGACTGGCGAGAGGCTCGACTTTGATATCGAACTTCTCGATATTAAAGAAATTTGAACGACCAAGTCATCGCCGCTCGGTTCGATGTGCCGAAGCGAGTTTTCACGCCGCCGTATGTTTCCGTCACGATGGACGTCCTCCTTTGCGGTTCGGCGTTGGGATTCGGAGTCGGGCCGCTTTATTGTCGGGCAAGCAAGGCATCAAATCAGCTGATCGTTCGCAGCGAACGCTTTGTCCAGGCAAGCACACGACTGCGGCGATGCTGTTTGAACTGTTCTATCCCAATACGACGCGGGTCGACCATGTTGTCTTTTCCCAGATCATGCCGAAGCTTCAGCAAGGGGCCGACTTCGGCGTCTGCATTCTGAAGGGCGTTTCACTTGGCGCGATCAAGGGCTGGACCTGGTAGAGGACTTGGGGACGCGATGGGAAACGGAAACGAAGACGCCATTGCCGCTGGGAGGTTTGCTGGCGCGTCAGTGATTGGGGGATCGATAACGCTTCCTGTTGAACGATACAGTCAAGAATCGCTGAAATTCGCCTGGAGTCATCGCGATGACGCGTTGCCAACAATGCGTCGGTATGCAGGAATTCGATGACCGCGTCTTGATGCAACACGTCGATCTGTATGTGAATCAATGGACCTTTGATCTTGGATCGACCGGAAAGAATGCTTTGGACGAGTTGTCGCGGGCCGCCGCGATCGGACTTGGTGGCGGCCACGAGTCACCGCTCCGCATATTTCCTGGCCGCGACGGCTTCTTAAGATTAACTGAAAGTGGTTTACAATGGCTTCAACTGCGTTCATCGTGGACACAGACGACGGCGTCACGGTCGCTCTAGGTCAATATTGAACGCGTTTGAAGTTGTCTTACGCCAATGTTTTTCAGTTGATCTTGCGACGATGTCGCTCTCGAGTTCGCATGCCACTTGCTTCAGGGCACCGAATCGACGACCATCAAGGTTTCCGCCGGATCGGCCATCGCGTTGACGGTCCACCATGCAACCCTTGTAGCGGCCTTCCATGAATCTATTCGTTTTTGGGCACAAGAACCCTGACACCGATGCCATTTGTTCCGCGTTAGCGTACGCGAATTTGCGCCCGAAAACGGCGCGACCCGATGCGATTGCCGCTTGCTGTGGCGCGCCGAATAAACGGACCGGGTTGAGTATTTGCGGCGTCACCGGCCCAGAACCGCCGCGAATTGTGATGGACGTTCGCCCGAAGTGGAGGATGTTTGTCGTACCGATGTGGTGACCGCGGCCTGATGAAGTTTTCTCGAAGTCTATCAACGTCTGAAGCAACACGCGTTGCGCCATTCCCGTTCTCGGCGATGCGAGGGGAACTGGTTGGCATTTGAATCTCCTCGATCTGCTGGAACTTGTCTTTCACGGCGACGGCGATCCCGCGGAATCGCGGAAGGTCTCGTCGACACTGAACAAGGTTTGCGAATGTTTGAAGGGGCACTTTCAACATGTTTCCAACGCGGATCGACGTGAAGATTTTTATGTCAGCGTGGGAGCGATGAGTGCTCACGGGTTCACCGAACATATTAAAGACTTTCCTTCGGAAAAGCTGCTTGTCGTCAGCGGCGACCGCCCCACGATTCAGCTTCCCGCATTGGAAAGGGGCGTGCGATGCCTGGTTGTGACCGGCGGATACACGTTGTCGCCAGGATTGCTGGAACTGGCGAAAGCGAAGGATGTGGCGGTGCTGGTCAGTCCGTTCGACACGGCAACAACGACCGTGCGCATCAAATCAGCCCGAGGGATCGGACCGGCGATCACCGACCGCTTCACAAGCCTTTCGGCCAAGGATTCGATCGCGTCGGCTCGCGCGGCTGTCGAGCGTTCGCGACAGATGATCTTCCCCGTCTTGAACGATTCGCAGAAACTGATCGGTGTGCTGTCAAAGTCCGACCTGATCAATCCACCCAAGCCGCAATTGGTGCTTGTCGACCACAACGAAATGGCGCAAGCGGTTGATGGGGCCGAGGAATCGGAGATCGTCGAAGTGTTGGACCATCATCGGCTTGGCGGCAGCCTGCGTTCGTCGCAGCCGATCCGCTTTATCAATGAACCGGTGGGTTCCACATGCACCTTGGTCGCCATGCGATATCGAGCCGCGGGAATCGAGCCCACTCCCGCCTTCGCGCTTTGCATGGCTTCGGGAATCATCTCCGATACGATCAAGCTGCGTTCGCCGACAACAACGGCCATCGATCGAGAAATCTTTGAATGGCTGAGTACCTTGTGCAAATGTGATTTAGATCAGTTCACACGCGAATTTTTTGAAATCGGTTCGGCCTTGCAAACGTGCAGTCCCGACGAGGTTGTCACCGAAGATTGCAAGGAATTCAAGGAAGCGGGGCATCGTTTTTCGATTTCGCAAATCGAGGAACTGGGATTCGAGTTGTTTTGGGAACGGCAGGAGGAAATCCGAAATGCGCTCGAAGAATTGGCCCAGCGAAGAAACCTCGACTTCTCCGCGTTGTTGGTGACCGACATCAGTTCAACCGGCAGCTTGTTGATGATGTCCAGTGAACCGGCGTGCTGGGAGGATATCAATTATCCACGCGTGGGACGGAATCTTTATAAATTGGAACACGTTGTCAGCCGCAAAAAGCAATTGCTGCCTTTGATTTGCAGCCTTCTGGATTCCCAGCCCGAAGCAAGCCACTAGTGCTTTGTCACGATTCAAAAGAAGGGTGGGTCAAGCGGTTTGGTCAAATTATTTTTGCTTTTGATTTCTCGAAAATCTCGTCGGCGACGCTCTCCGCCGTTCTGGCCAGCGACATCTGAATGAAGTCGACCTCCGGCAGAGACCTCAGCCAGGTTTCTTGGCGTCGCGCGAGTTGACGAGTGTGCGCTTTGACGCGAATGATCGCTTCGTCCAGGTCGTAGTCATTGTCAAGATACGCCAGGACTTCCTTGTAACCGACCGCCTGCGTTGCCGTGCGGCTGATTGCTTTATATTCATTGCGAAGCGCGGCGACTTCCTCGACCAACCCCTTGGCAAACATTTCGTCCACACGCTGATTGATCCTATCGTGGAGATCGCTTCGAGACCATTGAAGGGCGTAGACGTGGGCGTGCTGCGATCGGTGAGAAGCCTCAAACTGTATCTGTTGATGGCTGAGCGGACGGCCTGTTAGCTTTGCCACCTCGAGCGCGCGAATCATTCGCCGCGTATCGTTGGGATGGAGCGTATGGGCCGACAGCGGATCGACCTGCTGCAAGCGGCGTCGTAAGGCTTCGGGACCGTGCGATTCCAATTCCCTTTCAATCGACTTGCGGAACTCCCAATCGGCGGGGGGCCCCGAGTCGAAACCACGCAAGCAAGCCTTCAGGTAAAGTGGCGTGCCTCCAACAAACAGCGGACATTTGCCACGCTGCTTGATCGCTTCGGCCGATTGGTGAGCTTGCTGCAAATACGCCGCCACGCTGAACGAAGTATCCGGCTCAACCAAGTCAAGCAGATGATGGGGGATCGATTGCCGCTGCTCAACGGTTGGTTTCGCGGTGCCGATATCCATCCGGCGGTAAATCGCCATTGAATCGAGCGACAAGATTTCCGCGTCCATCATGGCGGCAAGGCGAACTGCGACGGAAGACTTGCCCGCGGCGGTGGGGCCGGTCAAAAACCAGGCATGTTTCGTCAAGGAAGGAAACGTGGTCGGTTCGGCCATCGTTGCGATAAGGGTTTCCATTCAAGAGTCTTCGATGTCAAACTTCCTAGAGCGACTGCGTCGAAAGGTCAACCGAAAGAAATTATTGAGGCAAAACAACATCAAGTGCGTTCATGATTGATGCAAGTGATCAATTATGGTCCTTCGCCCTCGATCTGACGAGGGCACGAAGCCCCCTGCCAAAACACGGCCAAATCACCGATATTACTGTCACGCGTCGGCAAGTGGGTTTGTCGCCACGTCACTGGAGTTTGCCAACATTTGCGTAATATGCCACTTTCATGAACGAATCGCTGACCATACTGACACGCCTGATGCGGACGATCCAGCAACGCGCGCAAGATCGTCCCGAAGGTTCGTACACGACGAAACTGGTCGAAGGTGGCGTCGAGAAGATCGGCAAGAAGATCATCGAGGAAGCTGGGGAGGTTGTCGAAGCGGCTGGCGAACCTGATGCGAAGGGGAAGGATCACTTTGTTTATGAATGCGGGGTTTGCTTTACCACCTGTTTGTCATGATGGCGTATCGAGGTGTGGACCTCGACGATGTGGCGGCCGAACTGGGACGCCGCGAAGGGATCGGCGGCTTGGTGGAAAAGCAGCAGCGTCATCAGCAAGATTCGTGACGCCGCTTCGATTGTGTCCGCTGTTTGGCCAGCGGTTCATTTAAGGAATCAACTTCTCGCACAGTATGAACATTATTTCAATAATGAACGCGTTTGACGTTATCTTGCGACAACATTTCTCAGTTGATCTTGCGACGTGGTCGCTCTAGGAGTAACAACATGAACTTACGTGTCGGATTACCGAGCAAAGGTCGACTCAGCGAATTGGCTGGCGATTTGCTAAGACAAGCCGGATTGCGATTTCGCCGACAGGATCGCAGTTTGTTCGCTCGCGTCAGCGATCTCCCGGTCGATCTGATTTTCTTGCGGACGGATGATATCCCGACCCTCTGTGCCGAAGGTGCGATCGATATGGGGATCACCGGCAGCGATCTGATCGAAGAAGCCGACGAAGAGGTCACCGTCAAGATGCCGCTGGGAGTGGGCCGCTGTCGCTTGGCGATTTGCGTTCCCGAGGACTCCCCGGTTGCAACGGCGAAGGATCTCGATGGCAAACGGATCGCGACAAGCTTTCCCAACGTGACACGCAAGCACTTGGCGAACGTTCAAGCGAATGCACACTTGGTAACGCTTTCGGGATCGGTCGAGGTCATGATCTCGTTGGGCATTGCGGATGCGATCGTCGACCTTGTTGAAACGGGAAGCACATTGGCGGCCAACAAACTTCGAGTGCTGGAGGATATCGGCACTTATGAAACGGTATTGATTCAGAACGGAAAGTGTCGCGATACCCTGACGGCCGAACGCATTGTTCGTCGGCTCGAAGGGGTTGTGATCGCACGCGATTTCTCGCTCTTGGAATACAATATCCCCCGCACCGCTCTGGCCGAAGCCGAAAAGATCACCCCTGGATTCAATTCGCCGACGGTTAACCGTCTGGAGGACGAAACGCTCTGTGCGGTTCGTGTCATGGTTAAGAAGAACGCGGTGATCGACGCGATGGAAAAGCTCGAAGCGTTGGGGGCTTCGGCGATTATGGAAACCGAGATCACGAACTGTCGTTTGTGATCGCCGACGCCTGCGCCCAACTCGATTTCCGCAGCCAGGCTCGCATCTTCATCGCTCTACAAAATTTGGAGAACTTCATTTTGGCTAGTCCTTCGCGAAGTGGCGTGTTCGATTCCGCCTCCGACAACCGTGTTGAACAATTCTGTGAAAGCATCAGTTTCGACCGTCGCTTGTACCAGGTCGATATTCAGGGATCGACCGCGCATGCGGAGATGCTCGCCGCGCAAGGAATCCTCTCGGGCAAGGAATGTGATCAGATTGTCGCGGCGCTGAAGCAAATCGAAGCGGAGCTTGACGCCGGGACGCTGCCGATGTGTATGGAACTGGAGGACGTTCACATGCATATCGAGCAAGCCTTGATCGATCGCTTGGGAGATGTGGGGCGCAAGCTTCACACCGCACGCAGTCGAAATGATCAAGTCTCGACCGACTTTCGCTTGTGGGTGCGCGGACAACTCGACTTGGTCGACGGATTACTGGCCGATCTGCAACGCTCTTTTCTGGGACGCTGTGAAGCTGACTTCGACGTCGTCTTGCCCGCATACACTCATCTCCAGCGCGCTCAACCGGTTTTGGCCAGTCATTATTGGCTTGCCTATATCGAGAAACTGGCTCGCGACCGGCAACGCGTGGCCGACTGTCGTCGTCGCGTCAATGTTTGCAGTTTGGGCGTGGCGGCCGTTGCCGGCACAACCTTGAATATCGATCGTGATGTGTCGGCGAGCAAACTCGGTTTTGATTCGGTGACGCGGAACAGCCTGGATACGTCCAGCGATCGCGACTTTGCAATCGAGTCGGCGTTTGTGTTAACGATGATCGCCGAGCACCTTAGTGGTTGGGCGGAAGAATGGATCTTGTGGAGTACCGTCGAGTTCGGCTTTCTGAAAAATCCCGCATGCTTTTTGCACCGGCAGCAGCATCATGCCCTCAGAAAGTCAATCCGATGTACTTCGAATTGACGCGTGGCAAAACGGCTCGTGTTGTCGGCAACCTGCAAACCCTTCTGGTGTTGGTGAAAGGTTTGCCGCTGGCCTACAATCGTGATCTTCAAGAGGACAAACCGCCATTGTTCGATTCGTTCGACACCGTCATTGCCTGCTTGCAATTGGCGATTCCAATTGTCGCGGGAAGCCGATTGCAACGCGATCGCATCGCCGCCAGACTCGACGAAGGCTACCTGGACGCCACCACGTTGATGGAGTTCCTAATCAAAAAAGGCTTGCCGCAACGAACCGCTCATCACCTTGTCGGTACCTTGGTGGGCGAAGCGATGAAACGGAAAGTTCCTTTAAGCAAGTTGCCGCTGGATGTCATGCAGGAATTGGGAGCTTCGGTGGATAATTCGATCTATGATGTCCTTGGAAGCAACAACGCCGTTCGCGCTTTCGTGAGCTACGGTTCCACCGCTCCCGAACAGGTCCGTGCTCAGATGGACTATTGGACGACGGAACTGAGTAGCGATCCGAATTAGCCGGCGGCGGTATCGATACGCCACGACAGAAAGGTATCCCGTGATGAGACACGTTATTCAATGCTGCGTAATCCTCGTTCTCATTGTCGATTTGCTGGCGGCTGCCGATCGTCCGTGGACCAGGCACACGATCGACGATGGATCGCGCGGTGCCGATGGAGTGCGCGTTGGCGACGTCAACCAGGATGGCCGGTTGGACCTTGTCACCGGCTGGGAGGAAGGTGGTCAGATTCGTGTATGCCTTCAACCGCCGACCGAGCGTGCGCGGATGCCATGGGAAACGATTCTCGTCGGCAAGGTTCGATCTCCCGAAGATGCTGTTTTTGCCGACGTCAATGGGGACGGATGGTTGGATGTGGTCAGTTGCTGCGAAGGCAAGCAACAGGCGATCTTCTTTCACCTTCATCCAGGTTCCGCGGCAATGCTGTCGGCAGCCAACTGGAAGACCGAACTGCTTGCCGCGTCGAAAGGATCGACACGCTGGATGTTTTGCGAACCGCTTCCCGACGGCCGTCTGATCTTCGGCAGCAAGGAACCGCATGCTCAGATCGCCATTTGGAATCCTCGGCAAGCGAATTCTTTAAGGCAGCTTCGACGTTGTGGCTGGATCATGTCGCTCAGGCAGATCGATGTGGACAACGACGGCGACAGCGATGTCGTTTACTCCGACCGCAAAGGGAACGCGCGCGGTGTCGGCTGGCTGGAGAATCCAGGCGATGCGACGGAATCGTGGACCGATCATGCCATCGGTGGTCAGCAAGACGAAGTAATGTTTTTGGACCTTGTCCAGTCGAATGCCGACCTGCGGATCGTGTGCAACACGAAAGTGGGAATTCTTGACATGCGTCCGGCTGATTCCCTCACCGACCCGTGGCCGACAACTCGCATTCCGCATCCGCCGGGCGTGGGTTCCGGCAAGGGGATCGCGTTGTGCGATGTCAATCGCGATGGGCAACTGGATTTGGTTTGCACGTGCGAACATGCGGAACAGAAGATCGGTGTCTATTGGCTCAAAAAGATCGACGCCGCAAAGCTGTCGCCACGCGATGGGCAAGGCTGGAAAATGCATGACATCAGCGGAACGACAATGGGTGTAAAGTTCGACCGGATTCACATCATGGATGTTGACGACGATGGTGATGACGACGTGATCACTTGCGAGGAGCGAGACAACTTGGGCGTCATCTGGTACGAAAACCCCGGCGAATAATGTGCGTCGATCGTTGCCGAAGAGGTCATTGGTCGTCTCCGACCGCTTGCTTTGAATTCTGTATGACAGCGCGGGCCGCGGATGGTAAGCTGTTCGTTATCAGCATCGCCTCGGCAAGGCGTCGCTGGAATCCGAAACCACTTTCCGCACTGGAACCGATATGCGCAACTTTTCGATTCTTATTTCCTTTTTGCTGACCAGCTTCGTCGTTTCAACAAGCAGCGCGGAGGACCCATCTGTCGAAACCGTCCGTGCTTTTGTCGACGACACCGCTCCTGGCTGGCGATCATTGACCGAAGAGGATTTCGTCAAAGTCAACAGCGACGAAGATACATGGTCGTGGAGCGATGGCGTCTTGCACTGCACAGGGCATCCGGTCAGTGTGCTGCGCACCGACAAAGAGTATCGAAACTTTGAATTGGTGGTGGAGTGGATGCACGAAAAGCCAGCCGGAAATTCCGGCGTCTTTGTCTGGACCACGCCTGCTTCGATCGAAAGACTGACCGCCGCTGGAACCCCGGGGCTGCCGCAGGGCGTGGAAGTGCAGGTCTTGGATCATGGTTATACCGAGATGGTGAAATCGCGGGGCGGCAAGACCGATTGGTTTGGAACCAACGGTGACGTCTTTGCCGTGGGAGTCAAAATGACCCCTTTCCCACCACTCTCCCCCGACGGCAGTCGCAGCTTTCCGCGCAAGCATCTTGCCAAAGGGCATGGTCAATGGAACCAATACTACATTCGCGCGATCAACGGCGAGGTGCGATTATGGGTCAATGGCGAAGAGGTATCCGGCGGAACGAACATTGAACCCAAAGAGGGATACCTGTGCCTGGAAAGCGAAGGCTCACCGATCCAGTTCCGCAAACTCAGAATACGGGAACTTCCGTAGAGCGACCAGATCGCAAGATCCACTGAGAAACGTTAGCGAAAGATAACATCAAATGCGTTCGTTATTGATAGAGCTTCCGCTGCGGTAACATAGCGTAAAGAGCAAGCGGATTGGAAGATGGCCGGATTGCTGTCACGGAAATGTCGCGCAGGCTAACGGATGCCAGCGTTAAACACGCCATCATGATCGACCGCATTTGCCGCATCAAAGGAACTGGAATCTTCATCGACTGCTTATGGTATACTTCCTTCAGGTCCTTTTCCGCTTTCGCACAGCGGACTGGACTCCCGCAAGGAAGCGGCACCGCGTGCAGGTTCAAGCCGATGTTGGACGCCAGCGGGTTTGAACGCGTCTGCGTGCGAAAGCACCGTCGAAGCATTGGCCGGAACGGAGTAGCGGGCTTCACACATGGAAGTTGCATATCGCTTGTTCTACAGTTCATCTCAGGAGTTTGCCGTGAGACTGTCTATTTTCGTTGTTCTGTTTCCACTGGTTCCCGTATTCGTATTCGCCGATGAGCAAGCGAAGACTGTCGAGGAGGCGATGGAGCGGATGTCTGCTCTCGTCGAGATAGCCGATAAGAAGTTGGCTACGGCCGAGAATAAGCACCAAGTGGCGATTGATGAGATCGAACAACAGGCGATTGGTTGGCTAGTGACAATTGCTCGTACCCATGCTGGTAGCGGTCGCATAGCCGAGGCAAGCAAAACCTATGCGAAGGTGCTGGAGATTGATTTAGAGAATCCGGTGGCTCGTAAGTTTTTTGAAGCCATTGGTAGATTGGATGAAATTGAAAAAGAAATTGCGGAAGGAAAGGAAAACTTTTCGCCCGAGGTTAAAGAGAAGAGGCCAGCGTTGAAGAAGGTTGAATGGCGCAGAACGGATCAAAAAGAAAGCCAGCATCGCTTTGTACGTTTGCCAAATGGGCTGTGGCAAGAAATCTCCAGTGATGGTAAACCACAATCTTTGCTTGTCGTTGTTGCACAATTTCCAGACTTAGTAGAACTCCGCGACCGGACCGGTAAGTTAATGGTTCGAATCCACGATAGTGCATTTTACTACTCTTCCGATGGAAAGAATTGGAAGAGCGGGGCTCTCGGCAGATGGGTGAAGTAGCTTCGGGCTCCTCGCTGGCTCAGTTGCATGGCCTCTTATCCTAGCTTGCTCTTCATTTCATTTCAATTCGTTTTGAGGGCACTGGTCGCGGATCAGAGCTGCGCCGTCCGAAGCGAGTATCCCGAACCACGGCGCGGCGCAAATCTGGCGGTTCATCCATCGAGCGGTCAACGCTTCTTTCCCTTTTTTGATGGTAGTAAGACCGGTCTCGCGGCATGAAGGAGTTTTGATCAATCTTCGGCATGAACTAAAGCGAACCTCTAGCTTGCACTGAAAGAATTCCACTGCATCGCGACGAGAATTCCTTCAAAGTAAAGCACGGTCGACTGCGGAACTGCCAACGCGGCGCTTTCGGACGGATGATGTCGGCGACTCGATTAAAGACCTGTCCAGTTGCCGGGGATTGTGTCTGCAAAAAACTATTAACGGCTAAGTTCCGCGATCGGCTGACGAACGGACAACGTCCGCTGTGTGGCTGTAAATATGGGATTCTTCACCCATCGCTTAAGAAAAAATAGCACGGGAACCTGGCGAGTTAATTCAAAAAGCATCGACACACTCGCAACCGCAAAACTAAGCTGCGCCTCGCCAACACGGCAATTGATGCGGGCTCCGAGATAATTCAAAAAAACGAACGGCTCGACAAGTTCGATATCTTCGCAGCGTATCTGATACCGCGCCGAAATACCCTCAATCAGTATGCGGCGATTTGATTCGTCAAAGAAGACCGCGACATAATCGTCTCCGTCTATTGAAAGCTTTTGCTTTGACAGGTCGCCGTCAGAAACTTCGGTAATCAGCAACTTCGCCTCCCCGGCTCTCGTCTTCAATTCACGGTATCGCGGACCGATGAACCAAGCTGCAATTTGTTTGCTGAACAAGACAGGTGCGAAGAAGCAGAGCATTCCTGTAAGGCTGCACATTGGGCCGATCACGTAGAAGATTCCGCATTCGAGAAAGGTTCCGCCGTCCTTCGCGAGCGACAGCACAAAAACGCCTGCCCCAAGCAAGGCAAATCCGAGTACGAGAAAAACCAAGATGAGCTTTCCTGGCGAAAAACCAATAACAGGCCGCGCGGCGATGGGTAAACAGAATGATCGTTGCACATCATAGATATCGTCGGGGACATCGTCTTGAAAGTAAGCCAATGATTGTTGGATCGCTGCATACCGAAAGTCGCTCTCCCAGTCCTTCGCCGCCATCTGAGCCTCTCGTTGATAAGTGGATTGGTTGAATCTCACACCATCGCATCGTCAAAATGTTAGGGCCAATCCACTGGAACCGACGACTGAAAACGGGCAAATTCTGCGGAGCAACGGTGCCGTATCCCGATATTGCGTGTCGGCTACATCACGTTGTACGACAAATACATCGTTCCATCCTAAAGTAGACTCGCAGTTGTCCGCCGTTTGGGGCCATCTCCGTCGCGTATGCCAGTGAAGGTTCTGAGAATCCTAGCCTTTGCTCATCGTGGTGCATCAGGGCTCCGTCGTACTCGACCAATCTCACGGGTGCTGAGAAACCCAAACATCAAATTCAGTGGCGGTCATATTGTATACCGCGAACAACGTGACAATAGCATTAATGATTGACGGTTTTGGCTCCATAGCGTCCACGCCATCCGGATTGGCCGCAATAGGTAGTAGCCATACATAACATCGTACAAATTGGATTAATTGGCCGTGAGTCGATTGTTCAATCCGTTGGATAGGTCCGAGTGGCGAGACAACCGGACGGTCGACCTTGGGGCTAGGCGTTGTCGACTCGGGCAAATACAAAGCGTTATCGAAACAACAGGTAAGGCAATAGGGATGTTCCATGGTCTTCAGCACCATTCACTCCGCCCCCAATCGTCCCCTACGCGATGTCAAAGCCGAACTGTTGTCACCACAGGCTCGTGACATCGTGAAAGATACCGACAGCAGCACACACTATTTCCGCATTTGCCGCTTCATCACGCAAGCCCAGTACTGTGCTCTTCGGTTGACTCGAACACAAATGACGACTTCCAATACAGCCTCGGCAAAACGACAGTCCTGGTCATTGAACAAACGACAAACGCGTGCGTGTTGTCGGCAATGGAATCTATCTTTCAGAATTAGGTTTGAATGCGAGACGCCGTATTGCCAGAGTTTCGTATCATTCCCGCGAGATTCCATGAAATCGCTGACTCCAGATATCGTGCCAATAAATGGTTTGTCGAGTGTTAGCGCCCGACGCAATGGGCGTTGGTGGCAAGTTCGTCGATTGGGGGAAGCAGTTCTCCGCATCGTGGACAATAGACGCGGCAAAGTCTTTCCCATTTCTCGTGTTTGTACTCCTCCGGCGGGAAGATGGCGTCCTCAGATCCGGAAGCGAGGTTCGCGCCAGTGCCACAATTTGGGCAATTGATAAATGTGACGCTCGGCCACATGTAAAATAGGCCGGGACGTTCGGTTTCGTCGTCCATAGTTCAGTCAAATAAAGAATCCACGTAAGCCCGAGATTTGGCGGGTGGGAGTCATTCGTCTTATAACTGGCGACTCGGACTCTCGTGATCTGGGGAGCGTCTGGCTGCCTGTAACGTTCAATAGACCCACCAAGCACGAGGAACATTCTTACAAGTGATTGTCGCACTGACCTGGAATTAACGCTTGCGTTAGTTTGACTCGAAAACGGAAAGCTGCGTTTACGCTGTGGCGACGCGACGGGAATGCTTTGAATCGATATTCACGAACGGTGATGCCAACCTCGTCGTGGTGGATGCCTGTGGGCCTTCGGGATGGATCAGCGATCAGACGCCATCTCAAAGTGGCTGAAGACTCTTTGTCTGCAGTACCAACGAAGAAGCTTGTCAGTGGGCCAACGTGAAATGCAAGGGTTGACCAACGGATTAACAAGACCAGGTAACACGACCGTGCCTGGTCTGTCAATCGCGGAATCGAAATCGCGAGCGGAGGAAAGTTGGCGGAACAATCTGCTCGATGCTGAGAAGCTCGCTTTAGACGGTCTCCCCGACCGAGCCGTCATCACGACCGAGCGGTCGATGCGATCAAGAACTTCTCAGACACATCGCCCTAAAGAATGTGCAGTCCTCGCGGACGAAGGCTTACTACTTCACTGAAGCCTCCAGGCACGCATCCGCAGTATGGAATAAACTGCTCAAACGCGCGTAACCAGGCATGGACAAATGAGACAGTGCCGCGATGGCCATCGAGACGACGCCCCCAGAGGACCAAAGAGCACCGACACCTGGAATAGTCGTCTAATCAAACCCCTTGCTGAATCATCGCGTCGCAAAGTGAGCGGTCACTCCTCGAAGCTCACCACCAAATGCACCTACCCCAAGACACTTCCATGCAGAAGAGAAAGTCCCAACAAAGTGGCTCAAGCCACACGTCAAACTCGGACTTCGTAGTATTCGGTTGCGATCAGCCAGCGGCAGGAGAAGATTTACCATCGGAAACCGCTTTGTTGGCGGTCGGTGTGCATCGTACGGTTCTGCCTTCGTTCCTGGATCGATGATGCGGTAGCACCTCCGATCGTCGCTCATTGATCGTCGCAATCAATTTACGGATGTCATGCCCCGCAGCCGCAGACATTGCGTGACGCACGCGGCGTATTTCACTGTAGCTATCCATCAGATTACATCCTCGTTTAGCAATTCGAGCGGGGTGACCAACGTTGGGTTGCCTAGTCCAAGTATACCATTTACTCGACGAATGTGTCGAATTTGTTTGCATTCGCGATGTGTCGGCAGTTCCACATGTTACGAAAAAGTCGCAGCGGATGAAAACGAGGCGACAGCCATGAAGCGGGGCATCACCGCCAGGATCATTTGGTACATGCATTCAAGTGATGTAGCGCTCAACGGCTTCCGCAACTGAATCATTCAAGTCAAGAGTGGAAATCTGCCGCTAATTCGAGCATGTCCGATTGGTTCGAAATTGCCCCACCATTCAATTCATTTTCAACTGCAAGGCTGGTAACCAGTTCATCAGAGATTCAATAGCAGCGTCAAGCCGCGCTGAGTCCAGTTCTGACGAGACACCATTTCGGGCTCAGTCCGTGCTGAAGTAGAAGCTGACGATGGTGGTCTCGATATAAATTCTGGTATAATATGTTGAGTCAAAATTTCGAACGCATGAAAGAACCACGCAAGCCCGAGGTTTGGCGGTGTGGAGTCAGTCTATCTTAAACCTGCGACTTCGGCCAGATCTGGCAGCGTCTACACCGCTTAACTCAATCGACCCACCAAGCACGAGGAACATTCTTACAAGTGATTGTCGCACTGGACTTTGGTGAATTCAACGCCGCTCGGCGTTGTATTGACTCGAAAACACGGAAAGCTGCGTTTAGCACTGGGGCGACGCGACGGATTGTTTGAATCGGATATTCGACAACGGTGATGCCGACCTTCCTCTGTCCAGAAAACCCAAACGAACCGTGCCTGGATGTTACGGCACGGTAAGGCAAACAGTTGACGACCGCCACCAGACACCCCTGCTCGCTCGTCAGGCGGGTGAAGCAGTTTCGATCCGCCGATGAAACTTGCGTCCCCCGCCAGACGAGCTGGTGGGGGACGATGTTCCAGCATTCTGCTCGTTAACTGCAAAGCTGTTCCCGCCAGACAAGCTGGCGAGGGCGGCTGGATCGAAAGGCAACATTGTGCCGTCAGTATCGATCGAGAAGAACGCCCTTCTGTGGACGTGAACCGACGACGCAGTGGCTTCGAAAAGAAGTCTCGAAATCAACGATTCAATACGGCCCACAGCACGACGATCTGCGGCGTGACGCTACCGTGATTCAGGTTGACCAACCTCCAACCGACGAATTTCAGAAAGCACTTGCAGTGCCATCGCTATCGGTCCGCGCCGAGTACTTCCAATCGAACAAAACAACGCCGATTACCGACATAGGCGGCTTGCAGCAAGCAAAACCATTCCATTTCCGTTGCATTCGGATCTCACACCACCGGAGCGTCACGCTCGATCTTCCAATTGAACAGAGGCCATGAACATCGGCTCATTAAACGGCCTTCACCGCCTTCCTCTCCGTTCCCCCTTTCAACCCCGCCGCGAATCTTCCTCCTGGCTGCGATGTCACAGCCTAATTGGTTCTGGTTATTTGACATTCTTTGGTTGGTTCTTTGTCTGTTGAATCAACCAGTATACAGAACGCGATAGTTTTTGTCTTAGCCAGTTTAACGTCGCGTTGACTCCCGTTGGTTGCGGGGGCCAAAGCGAACGAAAAGTGAGGCGATCAGTTTCTCCATTGCAGAAATCGGTGTATCCGCCTGAGAACGTATGTTCGTTAGGAATCCGGCCACGCGAGTCTCTTACTGTGAAATTAACCGTCTCCCAAGTCTTCGTGTCCCGAATAATGCATTCAGCATCCGCGTCATTTGGTTTGATTCGGTAAGAGCACCAGAATATATCTTCCCATCGGGGTGCGCATAGCGTTGCGACCTTCTTGCCGTTGACAAAAAGCTCGAAGATCGGTTCCTCTGGATTGATGTTTTCCATGGGTTCAGTCAAATAACGGCAGCGGCAACGGGGCCGCCGCCAAACAACTATGATTTCAAAACCCGCATCATCGGCCGCTCCCGTTGACCGCTTTGTTACCTTCCTGATTGTGAGGCATCTTTTTCAGGGTTCCTCGGCGAAGAAACAGCACACATAAACCAGCTACTACAGCATTGATCGTTAGCCAAGTAGAAATTCGAATCATCACCGCCGTGATTCTACGATTTTCATCATAGGGGTCAGGGACAGGTCTGCTAAAGACCACGACACCAAGCAAATCCATGACAACTTCTCCGTTCGCCCCTCGCGTCCGATCCCAGAATTGTGGCCACCGTTCGGATACGGGGATATTCCCAAGGTAACAGGACCAGGCCGTGGGATGAAAATGCGTGAAAGACTCTCCGAGCGGTGGACGAGAACACCGAAAATACAACCAGCCTTCGATCAAAAAAACTTCCAGAACGGAATTCCGTGAGTTCCTCACGATGGAATCGCTGCAAAGGCGACCCCGAATGCTGCCCAACATGCCGAGAGCGAAAAGTAACAAGGCCAAGAAGAGGACGACCTGGCAACAAATACGCATGAGTCGATGCATTTATTGAACCTGCTGGAATTTGTCCGATGCGTATTCTGAAAGGTAACGAATTGCGATCTATCTATCGTTGCATGGATGCAATGACAGATAGATCGTGCGTTGAACTTTGTCGGTCGGTCCAACGCGGGTGGTTTTGATGTTGGGGTGGTCGATGGACCGGAGATGGATTTTAACAGTACGCGGGGTGGGCCGCAAATCCAGGGAGGAAGAACTGCTTAGGTGGGGGTGCATGACAGGGTTTGCGGATGGTGAGACTCGCGATCAGGTTCATCGCTTGGTCGTCAAGTTTTTTCAAAAGGACCAGTCGCGGAGCGGCGATCGCAATCAGCCTGGGGCGCGAGCCCCAGGATCCATCGTGTCGGATCGGGAAGCTGCGGAGCAGCGAAAGCGCGGCGTGCTTTGACACCGCTGTCGCATCGACGACTTATTTGAAGCCCGTGCCGAGGGGACGCTTATTGAGTGCGCTCCTCGAACGCCGATACTTGGATGCTCGGTCGACTAGCAGTTTGTCCGCGGTAACGCGAACGTCCTCCACGATCGGGCGGATGCGGACGGTTAGGTCCTCGATGTTTTCGACGATCCGGGCGACTTTATAATAGATTTCATCATCTTCGATCAAACGCCGAATGGTGCCGTCACCTTTATTGAGTTGTTCCGAGAAGTAGGCGACCTGAACAAGCGCTCGGTCGAGGTTGCCTAAACTTTGCAGCACGCTGGCGACAAGTTCATCCGAGTTTTCGGCAAGTGGCGTTGTAAAGCGTTCAATATTACGAACGGTGCGATCGACCGATTTCACCGTGTCGTTCACTGAATCACCGACGTCTTCAAAGCTCTTGATTGTGTTCTGGGCAACGTGCAATGTTTCCTGCGCATCGTCGATCAACCGCGGGAAGCGTTCCAGCGTTGCCGACAGGTTTTCCTTCATCCGCGTGTCTTGAAGGATCTCCTCCACTTCGGCAACCGTCGATCGGAACTGCCGCAGGGTGTCGGTCGTCTCCTGAGCGATCGTCTGAAACTGCTTTCCTTCGCCAGCGAAGATGTTGCTAACGTTCTGTTCCAACTGGCTCGCCAATGAGTCGACGGAGTTTCGGCCTTTTCAATCGACTGCAGGGTCTCGCGTATCTCCCTTCCGAAGCTCATCAACACCGCAAACGGGTCCGAAGTGACGGAGTCCTTGACCTTGATGTAATAGCCGTCGGTTGGGACATAGCTTTGCGCCAACGCTGTTTCCACAGGTTGCAGTTGACCATCGGGGGGAGCATCCGCTTTGCCGTCGAACATGGCGACGAGTTGTCGATCGGTCGCATCGACGAATTCGATCCTGGCTTCCCCCGTCACCAGACGCTGCGTACCAATACGAGGGATTTCATTCTTGCGGAGCGGATACTTGGCATCAATGAACATCGTCACGTCGACGCCGTCGGCTCCCAGGCGTATGTCGCTGACACGACCGATCGGGTAACCATATTTCACGACCGGCGTATCAACGTCGATCCCGGCAACGGAAGGGAAGTTGGCGGTCACCGGATACTCTTGTTTCAGCAACACCGGATAGGCACCAAAGATAAACATCAGGATGATGGCGACGCCGACGGCGGCCAACACCAATACACCGACACTGAATTCAAGCCTGCGATCGTCCATGATCTGATACCCTTACTCGCCCGAAGGTGACTGTTCGCGTTCTTGTTCGATCTCCGCCCGCATTTCGCGCATCTCCATCAAACGTTCACCTGCTTCGCCGCGAACAAACTGGCGGACACGTCGATCTTCGAAGTTTTCAAGTGCTGTTGGCGAACCATCGAACAGCATTTGCGTTTCGTTGTTTTTCAAGCGATGACGGGGGTACAACATCACCACGCGATCAGCCACTTTGCGGGCGGTGTTCATATCGTGCGTGACGATGATGCTGGTAACGGGATACTTGCGACGCACCGCCAGCATCAGTTCATTGATCACATCGCTGACAATAGGATCGAGTCCGGTTGTCGGTTCATCGTAAAGAACCAAGTCCGGCTTCAAGATCAGGGCCCGGGCGATGCCGACTCGCTTTCGCATCCCGCCGGACAATTGCGCCGGGCGACGGCGAACGATGTCGTCGGGCAACCCCACGTCGGCCAGAGCTCGCAAGACCAAAGGTTCGACTTCGTCGGCATCGGCAAGACCGTGCTGACGCAGCGGGAAGGCGACGTTCTGGCCGACGGTCATGCTGTCGAACAATGCGGCGTTCTGAAAAACGAACCCAATTTTCCGTCGGAACGCAACGGTTTCGACGGGCGACATCCTTGCAATGTCCGCTCCTTCAAAGGTAACCGTGCCGGCGGTTGGTCGCACCAGACCGATCAGTGTTTTCATCAGCACCGTCTTGCCGCATCCGCTTTCACCGATGATGGCGACCGTTTCCCCGCGAGGAATCTCCAGATTGATTCCTTGCAAGACATCGTGCCCTCCGAATCGAACATGAATGTCTCGCGCACGCAACAAAGTCAACGAAGCATCCGCCTCGCTTTGCATCGCAAGCTTGTCAGTGGGTTCGATCTTCGGCATGCGTTTGTTCACAGCAGCGACGTCCCCGATGGCCAGAACGCGAAGTAGATCATGTTTAACAAACGGCCAAGCACCAAGTCCAGGATCAGTATCATCACAAACGAATGAACAAAGGCCGCCGTCGCCGCTCGGCCAACCCCTTCAGCGCCCGCTTCGGCGTGAAAACCTCGATAGCAACTGATGACCGCGATCACCGCACCGAAAAACAGGCTCTTGAAGATGCCGGTGAAGAGATCAAATCCGGTGACAAACTGTCGGGAGTGATTCAGGTAGGCGGCGTGATCAATTCCGAGAATGATAACGCTGTAAAAGTAGCCGCCGACAATTCCCATGAAGTCCGCCATCACGGTGAGCGCCGGGATTAACATGATGCATGCCAGGAAACGCGGCACGACGAGATACTGAATCGGATCGGCCCCCATTGTCGCCAACGCATCGATCTGCTCCGTCACACGCATCGTTCCCAACACGGCGGCCATAGCGCTGCCGACGCGACCGGCCAGCATCGTGGCGGCCAAGACCGGTCCCAATTCGCGGACCAGCGTCATATTAATAACACCGCCCAGTCGGCTTTCGAGTCCGATCGATTGAAACTGGTAATAACTGTTTTCCGCCAAAACCATGCCAATGAATGTGCCGGTCAACGCGACCACCGGCAGGCTGAGCACTCCGACTTGATAAAAGTTCGGCAAGATCGTCTCACGCCGCGGCAGGGTTGTGAACATCCATCGCAGCATCAACCAAGCGAAATGAACGATTCCGCCAACGGTGCTGACACCCGTGACAACGATGGCACCCCAGTCGATCGCCCATTGACGAAGCGATTGCCGCATCCCGTCGGAGGAGGGCTTTCGATGTCGGGACGGTCTAGCAGCGGTTGACATTTGATAGCACGCAATGATTCGGTCGGGCGCACAACAGTGCTTAAGTGCGTCGCGCGGTCGAAGAGCAGGTAATTCGCTCCATTTGATGCAAATGTCTCTTCTTCGACCACACGCTGTATAAATTGTATCGGCTGGGTCGACTTTGCGGCTTGAGCCGGTTCGTTGATTGCACTGACGTAGCCGCATCGCTGGGAATGGGCTAGAGTTTGGCAGACCAACGTGGACCCTCTGTTTCGCTGGTCGCAACACCATCATTTCGCTTTCGGGGAAAAGCCCATCATGATTCGTAGGATTCTAGTCACCGGAGGTGCCGGTTTTTTGGGGTCACACTTGTGCGAAAGGCTCGTTGCCGACGGACATGATGTCATTTGCTTGGATAACTTTTTCACAAGCCAGAAGTCAAATGTGACGCATTTGCTCGGCGCTCCGAACTTTGAATTGATCCGACACGACATCACGCTGCCGATTCATCTGGAGGTCGATCAGGTCTACAACATGGCCTGCCCCGCCGCCCCTGGACATTATCAGTTCAATCCCATTAAGACGATGAAAACCAGCGTCATGGGATCGATCAACATGCTTGGCTTGGCAAAGCGATGTGGCGCGACGATCCTGCAAGCAAGCACCAGCGAGGTTTATGGCGACCCGGAAGAGCATCCCCAGACCGAAAGCTATCGCGGAAACGTGAACCCGATCGGTCCGCGAGCGTGTTATGACGAAGGGAAGCGGGCCGCGGAAACTTTGTTCATGGATTACCATCGGATGAACAAGGTCAACGTACGGATCGTGCGGATCTTCAACACGTACGGACCCCGCATGCATCCGTATGACGGACGCGTCGTATCGAATTTCATTCGACAGGCGTTACGTGGGGAGGATATCTCGATCTTCGGCGATGGCCAGCAAACGCGTTCCTTTTGCTATCGCGATGACCTCGTCGACGCGATCATTCGGATGATGAACAACAACAGTGATTTCGTGGGACCGGTGAATATCGGCAATCAAGGTGAGTTCACGATTCGCGAATTGGCTGAACTGGTGATTGAACTGACCGGTTCCAAGTCGAAGCTGATTCAACAGCCGCTTCCCGTCGACGATCCGACGCGTCGCAAACCGGATATCACCCTGGCGACCGAACGACTTGGCTGGACGCCCTCAACGACGCTTCGAGACGGACTGGCCAAAACGATCGACTGGTTCCGCAGCATTGACTTGGATGACTATCGTCCTCCGACACCCAATTACGCTTAAACAGTGCGTGGTTTGGAATGATGCTTTTGCTTTTAATGAAGCGAATCACCTCATTTTTGGCCACGCCACATATAAAACCATGACCACGCTGCACGTGCGACTCGTGGCGTAACTGCTCAAGCAGCGTATTTTCAGCTCGGAGGGTAACAACTTCTCGCCCTCCTGAAGGATCTTAGCATGACCAACACGACAGCATTTCTTGCCGCTGAGACGTTTGCGGTTGCCGGCGCGTCGACTCGCACGCAGAAGTACGGATACAAAGTCTTCAAGGCTCTGATCGAATCGGGACGCCGGACATATCCCCTTAATCCAATCGCCGACCAAATCGATGGGCGTCAGGCTTACGCCTCGATTGCTGACTTGCCGGCGGTGCCGGAGTCGCTGTCGATCGTGACTCCGCCTGAGGTCACGCGACAAGTCGTGGCCGACGCGATTGCCGCTGGCGTCAAGAATCTGTGGATGCAGCCCGGAGCCGAGGATGAAGAAGCGAGCGAATCGGCCCGCAAAGCGGGAATGAACGTGATCGATGACGGATCGTGCATCCTGGTGTTGCTGAAACTGGAATGAGTCACTCGCTTTCAGCTAACGCAATGACCGCCCAGGCCGATCCCCAATCGCTTGCCGTCGCTGTCGGTTTTCCCTTGGCCGATTTCTTTGTTCCAGGAACCGACCAGCGTCCCGATTTTGTCTGCGTGCTGGTCAGATAACGCCGTGCCTGGTTTAAAGGTTCAGGATCTGTTTGAACGCGACTTAATGCATACAGCGCCAAGCCGGTTCCGAAGGCATCGCTCGGCTCTTCGGCGATCCACCCCCAACCGCCATCTTCGTTTTGAAGGTCGAGAAGGCGTTGTTGAAGTTCCTGCTTGCGTTGATCGCCAACAACATCGCACACCAGTAAGCGCGCCGCATACCATTCAATCGACTTGGCATCGGAAACTTGATCAGCGAAGGCGATCGCTTCATCTTGTTGAAACGCAACGTTCTCGGTCAGCAATGCCAGCGATGTCCACAGTGTCGTTGCCGCATGCGTCTCCAACGGCGGTCGATTCTGCAACGGCAGTTGACCACATGCTTTCCACGATCCATCCTCGGCCTGTTCGGCCACCAATTGATCAGCAAAAGTCTTCCGCCATTGTGCTTCGCCATCGGGCGGAATCGCGAGCAACATCGCCGTCATGGTGTCGATGTTGGAGGCCATCGTGGCCACCGGGTCACAGTCGGCCTTCTGCTCTGGCTTAACAAAGTTGACGACGTCGGTTGACCAACGATTCCACTTTTCAAGAAGTTCGCCTGAAACGTCATGTCCGGCTCGCTTTGCCGCTTCATGCGCCCAAATCATCGATGGGACTTGATGGCACGAAACGCATCCTCGCTTGTCGATCCAGCGTTCACCTGCATCGCGAACATATTGAAGTCCACGTGCAACGGTGTCCGACTGCGCTGAAAGCTTTGATTGTGTGCAACAAACGACGGCGATGATCGACAACGCAAAGGGAAGGCGGGAGGCGACAGCAACCACGTTCGTCGTGGCCTTTAGACAAGAGACCTGCATCGCCGAAAGAACTTGTCCGGTAAAGATTCGCTGAAAGATTTTCATTTGAATGCGACCAAACGAAGAAAGTGTGAATGCTTCGCTCCAGCATACAATCTTTCCGTTTGGATTGCACGAACTTGTCGCTCAGTCCTGCAATGCATCGATGTTGATTCCGCTCAGCGAAATCGGTTCCTGACCGATACGTCCCATTTCATCTTGCGGACGACGTGTGCCAAAACTTGGCCAACTGGTGACTTCCTTCAGTTCGGGCATCAAGTCAAGCATCTGACCACGAAGATTTTCCGAAAGTCGCTTGGTGCGCTCATCCCCTCCGTGTTCGATCAGCGAGAGGACGGTTTTCATTACACGCACCAGTTTTGCTCGGTGAGCGATCGATTGGCTTAACCGCATATCTGGTTCGACAAGCAATTCCGACAGCGGAACGCCAAGGGCTTCGGCCCAGCGTTGCAAGACGGAGACACTGACATCGGTCGTCGGCTTTTCCTCCTGCCGGAGGTCACGCATCGCCACGCCCGTGCGTCGCGAGATTGTACGAATCGTCACGCCTTGCTGTTCGCGAACCGTCCGTATTCGGTGAAATGAGGCAGGTCGATTGGTGGAGGAGCCGTCGATGCTATCCCCTGCATAATCGTTTCCAGCACCCCAGGGAGCGCTACCCATGATGTTATGCCCGCCATGTTGATGAGGAAGCTTGGACAAAATACTTGCAACTTCTTTAAAAGTTGCTATGCCGTCCCGACGCAGGACCCTGTTTGGACGCAGGCCATCGGAGGGAAGTTCCGTCAACATCGGAAAAACCGTTTCGATATCGGTCGATTGATTGACAAAAAGCCTCTGGTTGAACATTTCCCAGCCGACGATAGCGATGATCTCGGCGGACGCACGACACAGAATGGGCGTGGTCACCAATCGGCGTAATCGTTACAATGTCTCACACGTTTTCCCAGACGGCAACTGATAGCAAAGCCTGTTCAAACTAGGATCAACAATAATCATGTCTACCGATGCTCCCAAGCTCAGTCCTGTGGAAGGGTTCAAGGATGAATCGCGTTACCTCCGCGGCACGATTCCCGATGAACTGGCGGAAGCAACCGATCACTTTGGCAAAGCGGATTTGCAGCTATTGAAGTTTCACGGAACGTATCAGCAGGACGATCGCGATTCGCGAAAAACACCCGGAGGAAAAAGTTTTTCCTTCATGATTCGAACGCGTGTCCCCAGTGGAATTTTGACCGCGGAACAATTCTTGGCGCACTTGGATCTATGCGATCAGTTCGGCAACTCGACGATGAAGCTGACGACGCGACAAGCGATTCAATTGCATGGCGTTCCCAAGAGCGACCTGCGGACCACGATTGCGAGGATCAACGAAATCGATCTGACAACGCTTGGCGCCTGCGGTGACGTCAATCGCAATGTCATGTGCTGCCCCGCCAAGCGAAACGACGACATTCATTCGCAGATGCAGGAAATGTCGTACGCGCTTGCCGATCATTTGGCACCGCATACGGTCTCCTATCGTTCCTGCTGGATTGTCGACGATGAAACCGGCGAAAAGCAGTTGCTTCAAGACGAAAAGACTCCTGAAGAAGTCGAACCGATTTATGGGAAGACATACCTGCCCCGTAAGTTCAAAATCGGCATCGCCTTGCCCGAAGACAACTGCATCGACGTCTACACGCAAGACCTCGGATTCATCGCCGTCGTTCGCGACGGGCGAATCACGGGATACAACGTGACCGTCGGCGGTGGGTTCGGCACAACGCCATCGGCTGCCAAGACCTTTCCCGCACTGGCCAAACGCATGGCGTTTTGCACTCCCGATCAAGTCCTCGGCGTGGCTGAAGCGGTTGTCAAAGTGCAACGCGACAACGGCAATCGCGAAGACCGCAAGGTCGCGCGTTTGAAGTATCTGATTGCCGATTGGGGCATCGAACGCTTCCGTGCGGAGGTCGAAAAGTATTACGGCCAGCCGTTGCAAGATTGCACTGAAGACGATGTCCACGGCTTCGACGATCATCTCGGCTGGCAGGATCAGGGAGACGGAAAGTGGTCGTACGGCTTGAATGTGGAAAACGGGCGACTTTCCGATGGTCCGGATCGGCAATGGAAAGCCTGCTTCCGCGAATTGTGTGCGGAGCTGAAGCCCGAAATTCGCTTGACGTCGCACCAAAGTGCGATTCTGTGCGACCTCGACGAAGCGGATAAACCGAAGCTGACGGAAATCTTGCGAAAGCATGGTATTCCGGTATCCGAAGAGGTTAGCACCGTTCGCCGCTGGTCAATGGCCTGTGTTGGCTTGCCCACATGCGGGCTGTCGATCACCGAAAGTGAGCGTGCTCTGCCAGGCATCATCGACCAATTGGAAGCCCCTTTGGCTAAGCTGGGGCTCGACAAAGACGCGTTTACCATTCGTATGACCGGTTGCCCCAACGGTTGCGCTCGACCGTACAACGCCGACATCGGACTGGTTGGCAAGACGAAAGGAAAGTACACCGTCTTTGTCGGCGGCGCGTTGCTGGGGACGCGGTTGAACTTCATCTTCCGTGATTTGGTTCCTGAAGCGGAACTCGCGTCAACGCTGGTCAGTGTGTTCATAGCCTACAAGTGTCATCGTCAATCGGGTGAAACGCTCGGTGACTTTTGCTGCGTCGGAAAGGAAGAACTGGAGTCGCTTTGCCAAGCGGTCTGAAGCTATCTGAATGCCTGAACCAAACGCATCAGCTTCGCGCGTCTTACGAGACTGTTTCAAAGCCGTCTCGAGGTAACGGCGGATACCTGTGTAGCTCGGCGGTCCCCGCCGAGAGTCTGCCGGGAACCGCCGAGTTCAGTCCACCGAGTCGTTCACCGAGCCAGTAATCCACCCGTTGTCCCTAGCAAGTTGTGGACGGCCTCTCAAACGCTCGGGACCGGCATTCACAAATCTTCAGCATACCCTTCCGGAAATGGATTGTAGCCTTCTTCCTGAAGCTTGCGTTTGAGCCGGTCGATATCATCGTCGTCATCCGGCTTCAACGGCGGATCGATCATCGGATCGTCGACATCGACACGCCGCCGGGTTTCGGAATCTTGTTGAAGTTTCCGCTCGATCGTTTCGGCATCGAACCGCTCCATCCAATCCGAGAGTTCTTCGTCGGAAAGAGGACGCTCCGGCTTTGATGGTTCCGTCAGGGAGGGTGATACATCGGCCGCGATGAATTGACCGTCAACCAGCTTGTCGTACCAAGCGTCGGAATCAACGAAGGCCGCGCCGCGTCGTTTGGCTGCGTTTTGCAATCGATGATCGGAGGAGACGACCGTCAATTGCTTGGCGTGCGGGTGCCCGGCGATCAGCTCTTCAATGAGGTCATCCGCCTCGGGGTGATTCACGGCGTAGTGAACTTCGATTCCTGAACGATCTCGTTGCACGCTCTCGATCGGCTTGTTGGAATGGCGGTCGAAGACAATGGTCACGCCGGACAATTGATCGTCGGGCAAGTGTTTCGCGACCGTCGCGATCAAGCGACGACGAGCGGCTCTGCAGCCAAGCCGCTCCGCGACCGCGACCCATCAGATCGGATTGATGCAACAGGTTGTATCCGTCAATCAAAATCCGCATGCTGGTCCCTCCGGCGGTTGCCAGCGGCAAGCTTCCCGCTTTAGAATCTGGCAAGCGATTCTTTGTTTCCCAATATTATACGCACCAACGCATAAGTTTTTTCGTTTAACGGCAAGCCGAAGGCGACGTTTTCAAAGTGTTTCGAAAACGTCGCCTTCGGCTTGCCGTTAAACGAGTTATGCTCAAGAACTTATGCACGGGTGCTTACCATTCGTCGTCCAAAATGATGCCTTCGCGTTAAACGAAGCGAATTACCTCATTTCTGACCACGCGACGTACAACAACCCAGCGATTCATTATGACTCAGACTGTTCCGACGATTTCGATTCAGACCGCGATGCAGCGTATTGAGCAAGCCCAACAAGAAGGGAAGTTGACCAGCGGGGCTGTCGAAAACTTAAGCCATTGGTTGAACGAAGATCGTTACATCACATATCGTGGAGACATTTTGTTGCACGTCGAAGCGGGACAGTGGCAAAAGCTGGACGATGTCTTCTGGACGGTCATTCCCTTCGGAACCGGTGGACGCCGCGGTCGGATGTACGACTTTGGTTCCAACGCCATCAATGATCGTACAATCGGCGAAAGCGCTCAAGGTCTGGCGACCTACGTTTTGGAGCAACAAAGGGAATCGGCAACCGAATTGTCGTGCGCAATCGCATACGACACGCGGCATCGGTCGCGCCGATTCGCCGAGTTGTGTGCCGGCATCATGGTCGCGAATGGATTCAAAGTCTATTTTCTCGATGATTTTCGCGCGACGCCCCAGTTGTCGTTCGCGGTTCGATACAAGAATTGCAACTGCGGCATTATGGTGACCGCCAGTCACAATCCCCCCAGCGACAATGCCGTGAAGGTTTATTGGTCGACGGGAGGGCAGGTGCTTCCGCCGCACGACAAAGCGATCATCGATCGCGTGATGTCGACCGACTCCATGAAGTCGTTTCGTTCGCCGACGCGTTGGCCGATGGTCGAGTCGAGATTTGCACGTCGGAAATCGATCGGGAGTTCACATCGGTCGGTTGCCGCTTTCACCTTCCCGGTCCACGTGACGCAAAGATTCTTTTCACACCGCTGCATGGCGTCGGTGCCGCCGCGGTGTTGCCGGTTCTGGAGGCGGTCGGCTTCACCGATGTCCGAAGTCTTTCAGCCGCATGCTCAGCCGAGTGGTGACTTCCCGAATGTTCCCGGACATGTCTCCAATCCGAGAACAAGCAAGTCTTTGACGCTCCCATCGAACAAGCACGACAGCAATCGTTCGATCTTGTGATGGCGACCGATCCGGACTGCGATCGTTTGGGTGTCGCGGCACCGTTGACCACCCAGGCCGACAGCGAATGGTCGACGATGACGGGCAACCAGATCGGTGCGATCCTGACGGAGTACGTCTTGAGCTGCCGTCAGTCTCAGGAGAATCTGAGCAGCGAGAACTACATTGTGACGACGCTGGTGACGACCGGGCTCGCCAATCGGATCGCCGAGCATTACGGATGCCGTTGCGAGAGCAACAATCTGGTGGGATTCAAATGGATCGCTGGTGTCATGGATCGCGAAGGACCCGATAAGTTTGTCTTCGGATTCGAGGAATCACATGGTTATTTGATCGGGCAACACGCGCGCGACAAAGATGCCGCGGCCGCCTGCATGCTGATGAGTGAACTGGTTGCAAAGCTGAAGACGGAAGGAAAAACCATTCATCAGTATCTCGATTCGCTCTTCATGCGTCACGGCGTTCATTCCGAGCATCTGATCAATGTGATGATGGAAGGGAGCGAAGGGATGGCGCTGATGAAGAAGCTGATGGCAAAGTATCGCGAACAACCGCCAGCGGAGATCGGCGGCATGCGCGTCGCCGCGGTGCGGGATTATACCGCCAAAACGATCACGAAAGCGGATGGCTCGAAGCATCCGCTCGATGGCCCCGACGGGGATTTGGTGATCTTGGACCTGGATCAGCCAGGCAACTACTTTGCCGTCCGTCCCAGCGGAACCGAACCGAAGGTGAAGTTCTATGTCTTCACGCGTCTATCGGCGGATGAGTCGCAAGATCTTCCGGCTGCGAAAGCGAAGCTTGCCGATCGGCTCGCAAAAATGGAGGCGGATGTTCGGGCCTTCGCGAAGACAATCGTTTAATGTTGTTTGTTCGGCCGACTTCGTTCAGCGGACTTCGTTCGCATCATCCGCCGGATTGGGCAGTTTCATTATCTTCCCGCCGTGATCGACAATGGGCGGGGCCGTGCGATCGGCGAGGTCGACATTCGCAAGAATCGTGTGCGATTCCCCTTCGCTGAGCAATTGCGCCATTCCATTCAACTCGCTCAGCGAGGCACCGATTGTGACGCTGCTGCTGCCGGCAACGCAGAAACCGCTTCGCCCGTTTTGCCTGGCCGCAATGCCGATCAATTGCACTTCGTTCGCTTTGTCATGTGCATTGATTCCGTCCAACCGGTATCCGCGAACGGTTAAGTCGGATATCACGACATGCTCGACGTCGTAGAGCGTAATACCGACAGCCTCGCTGGTGATTTCCAGGGGTAAGTCGAGCGGGCTTTTACCGACTGGCGGACGGAAGTAAATCAGTCCGTCCAGATGAGCCCATTCCCCTTGTGACATTGCCGACAAGTTATCAAACTCGCCAATGAAACGGGGCATGGTATTGCCACCGACGAACAATTGCCCGTAGCCTGGGCGAGGCGGGAGGTAGCGATAGAGGTCATCGCGAACCACTTCCCAGCCGTCGCGTCGCGGCACCGTCGTGCCGTCGAGGACGGCTCCGTTGCCGATGATTTGGAACGGATACAGTGACGTTCCGCTGTGTTGTCGTCCGTTGAGCGAGATGCATTCACGATACGGAACGTCCGTCTTCGTCAGGATGATCGAATCGCCCGGCTGCGCGACAAGCAGGGCTCGCATGATGGTCCGATACGGTCCGAAGGTGGCCGGCCCGGCGACCAAGCCACGATCATTCTGGTAGTCGCTGCCGGCGACATTATCGACAACCAACTCGCGTCCGCTGGCGAAAGTCACGCAGACGATCAACAGTGTCGCGGAAGCTTGAATCCGGTTTATCATCTTGTATATTATCCTCGCATCTCGAATGCTCGACGACGCGGTGAAACCATTCACGTCTCGCACTGGGATTTTGGGGGTCGCGTTTCGTTGGCTGGGGTAATTCCAATCGAACCGACGACCTGTAAAGATATTGGCGGCGGCAGACTGGACGTGTTCGGTATTGACTTCTTCTCTTTTAAAGGTAGCACATGTCATGAGAGCGATTACAGGAAGCCGAGAAGTAAACCTTTCGATCGGCGACATTACAATGGAAAATGTCGATGCAATCGTTAATGCCGCTAACAGCCGATTGATTGCCGGTGGCGGAGTCGATGGGGCGATCCATTCGAAGGCGGGACCGACGCTGACGGATCAGACGAGGGAGAAGTATCCGCAAGGCTGTCCGACCGGTTCGGCGGTCATCACCTTGGCGGGGCTTCTGCAATGTCGATATGTGATCCACGCTGTGGGCCCGCGTTGGGAGGAGGGGGGCTTCCACGAAGCCGAACTCTTGGCGGGTGCTTACCGTCGCAGCTTGGAACTGGCGGCCGATTACGAATGCCACAGTATCGCTTTCCCGGCAATCAGCACGGGGGCTTATCATTATCCACCGTTGCAATCGGCTCGCATTGCTTTTGAAGTCGTTCGCGATTTTGAATCGCCACGCAACATGCCCGATGACATTCGCTTTATCTTGTTCAGTCAACCGATTTACGATGCTTTTGTGACCGCGCTGCGCGAGACCGAAGGTTTTGAGATCGACGAGTAATGCAGCGTTCCCAACGGCGGCGGAATGCATCCGCCGACCGACGGCATCTGACAACGAATCTTCTTCTTGAGTGCGACCATTGACGACCGTTAGATTTGGAATTTTGGGGGCGGCGCGTATCGCTCGCCGCATCGTTGCCGAAATGCAATCGGTCGATTCAATCGATGTGCTGGGGATCGCCAGTCGCGATCGGGCGCGAGCGCGTTGGTATGCCGATCAATATGGCATCGCCAATGCGTTTGAAAGTTATGAAGCACTGCTGCAGAGCGATCACATTGACGCGGTTTACATTCCCTTGCCTCCCGCACTGCACGCTCAGTGGTGTGTCGCCGCAGCGCAAGCGGGTAAGCATGTCATCGTGGAAAAGCCGATCGCCATCAACGCTCAGCAGACGATCGATATGGAGGAGACCTGCCGCAAGGCGGGCGTTCGCTTGCTCGACGCCACGGCTTGGTTGCATCATCCACGCACGTCGCGGATCGCCGAGTGTGTTTCGTCGGGAAGGCTTGGGACGGTTCGTCATATCAGTGTTGCTTGTTCCTTCTTTGAACCCTTTCAATCGGATGATCATCGCTTGAAGCCGGATCTTGGGGGGGGCTGTTTGCTCGACCTGGGATGGTATGCCTATGGGCTGACGCGTTGGGTGGCCGGTCGACTTCCGGTCGCGACACAATCAATCCTCCGGCATCATCGCGACATCGCCTTTCGGTGCAACAGTCTGCTAGATTTTGATGATGGTTTGACCGCCATGGTCTCCTGCGGTTACGACACGGCGACCCGGAAGTGGTTTGAAATCGCGGGGGCTGACGCGTCGATCGTTTGCGACGACTTTACGCGTCCCTGGGCTCAGCGACCTGCTCGTTTTTGGCTGCATGATCGCGCGGGGAATGTCGAAAGCGAATCGTTCGAGGGAAACCAAGAAGCCGAAATGCTGAAAGCCTTCGCCAGGATGGTGCTCGAAAAACGGGACGCCGCCGATTTGTTTCAACAGTCTCTGCAGACGCAACAGATCTTGGATCGCGTTGGCAAGGAGGCTCTCGGCCAGAGCGTCCGGATCGAGAACGAATAGACTTATATCTATATTGAACGCGTTTGATGTTTTACCGTGCGTGGTCCAAAATGATGCCTTAGCGTTAAATGAAGCGAATCACCTCATTTTCGGCCACGCGACGTATATCTTGCGCTAATGTTTCTCAGTTGAGCTTGCGACGTGGTCGCATAAAGATTTTGTGAAAGTTGCCATGACCAATCCCTTATTTCTTCGGATCGTTTTCATTCTGCTTGCGGCGACATCGTGCTTGGAGTCGTTTGCGAAGGAGCGTCCCAACATCCTGTTCATCATTGCCGATGATCAATCACCATTTGACTTGAAGATCTACAATCCGAAATCGACATTGGAGACACCGGTTCTGGATCGGTTGGCTGCTGAAGGGATGACAATCGACGGGGCGTACCACATGGGTTCCATGTCGGGAGCGGTTTGCACGCCGTCGCGACACATGATCATGTCGGGACGAACCCTTTGGCATCTGCCGCAGGCAAAACGAGGCCGACAACGAAAGCAGTCGGATGCTTCGGAAAGTCCGGCACCTCGCAATCTTGCACCGGCCAATTTGCATGAGTCGACGCTGGCGGCGGTCTTTAATCGTGCCGGTTATGACACGATGCGAACGTGTAAGAATGGAAATAGCTACGAAGCGGCAAATGCTCAGTTCAAACATCGCCATGACGCGACGCGACGGGGTGGAACCGACGCGTCCGGTAGCGCGTGGCATGCCGATCAAGTGTTGAACTATCTGAACGATCGTGAGGCGGAAAACGAGACCGAACCGTTTCTGATTTATTTCGGGTTCTCGCATCCTCACGACACGCGCGATGGCAAACCGGAGCTGCTTGAAAAATATGGTGCGTGCAATCATGCGGACCCTGAGACGCTTCCGCCAGCGAATGATAAAGCGCCCCCGCTGCCGGAAAATTATCTGCCGGAACATCCCTTCCATCACGGCCACCCCAACCTGCGCGATGAAGTCAGCGTCAGTGGTGTTTGGAAACGTCGCGACCCGACGACCATTCGAAACGAGATCGGACGCCAATTCGCCTGCAGCGAGAACATCGACCAACAGATTGGTCGCGTTCTTGAAAAACTTGCGGCGATGAACGAACTTGACAACACCTACATTCTGTACACGGCGGACCACGGGATGGCGATTGGGCGTCATGGTTTGCAGGGGAAGCAAAATCTGTATCAACACACATGGAGAGTTCCGTTGATCGTAAAAGGACCCGGCATCCAGCCGGGAACTCGGGCCGAAGGAAACGTCTACCTGCTGGATGTTCTTTCGACACTGTGCGATCTGGCGGATGTCACGCCCCCCAGTACAAATGAAGGCATCAGCTTTCGGCCTGTGTTGTTTGGCGAGACCGCGACGATTCGAGACGTGCTGTATGGGGCGTATTGTGGGGGGACGAAACCGGGAATGCGATGCGTCAAACAAGGCGACTGGAAACTGATCAAGTACGACGTGCTCGATGGCAAAGTGCGCGAGACTCAACTCTTCAACTTGGCCGAGAATCCAGAAGAACTTTTGGCGGAACATCATACGGATGAAGTCAAAGCGTTCACGGGCTGCCGTCCGCAACCGCATCAGCAAAACTTGGCCGACGATCCTCGCTTCGCGCAGAAGCGATCCGAATTGGAAGCACTGTTGTTGAGCGAACAGCAACGTTTGCATGATCCCTATCGATTTTGGGACCAACCCGAAACCAGAGCAAACGAAGGTAACCGCGTCGGTACCGACAAAGAACGGTGACGGTTTGTGCTGCTCGTGAGGCGGAATGTCGCTTTTGTGTCGTTAGGAGTGATACGCCTCCTTTCCCTCTTGCGGCCATCAAGAAAAATCCTTGCTGATATTGCGATTCGCATTTGCGGATGCAAAATAACAACTTAAAGATTTAAACTCCGTGCGATCTCGATCTCTGTCCGACGAAGTGAACATGCAATTGACAAATCTAACGCGGCAAAAACGTTGCGCAATTGATCCTCCCGCTTGGAAGGTCGAACGCGAAGGAGGAGCCTTCGGGAAGGGTATGTCCAAGACGAGCTTCGCGATTTTTCGTTGTTCCCTGCTGCTTCACGTATTCATTGTGCTCGCCAATCCGTCGATATCTTCGGCGGCGCAATGGGAGTTCGGGTCTGAAGAAACTTCGCCGCTGAAGGCAAGTGGTCACGTCCTTCGTGATCAGGCTGGGCCGCGACCGCCGGAGTTTCCCGACATGCCGGCCAACAACACCGCCATCCGTGTCGACTCAGCGGCCTATCTCTCGATTGCCGACGAAGGTCCGGACAGCGACTTTGACTTCACCAATGGCGATGCGATCACAATGGAAGCGTGGGTGAATCCTTCAAGTCTTTCTGAAGGGCAGGTCGCATATGTGATTGGCAAAGGCCGAACTGGTTCGCCGAAGTTCGCTCGTGACAATCAAAACTGGTCGTTGCGTCTGGTGGGAAGCAAGGGGGCGGCACGGATTAGTCTGCTGTTTGCAACGCAACCGCGAGAGGCTGGGAGGCAGGCGATCGAAGACAAAAAGAGCGACGCACAGAAGGATGATGCACCCACACGCAAGGCTTCCAGCGATCCGAATGCCCACTGGCATCGCTGGGATTCGACGAATGGATTTCCAGTCGCCAGCGGTTGGCATCACGTGGCGATCTCGTATCGTTTTGGCGATCCGAAATCGATCCGTGGTTGGATCAACGGTAAGGTAACCGACGGTTCGTGGAGTTACGGTGGCGAAACACGAGAGCTTCCGATTGTCGACGACGATGAGATACGCATCGGTAACGGCTTCGTCGGTCTGCTCGATTCAATCGGCGTTCATCGTGAGGCTCTGGATGATCGAACAATTGCAGCTCGATTCCGACGGGTCGGAGAGCCACGCACGGTGGAACCGCAACCGGAAGTGATGCCGCGGATTACGGACATTCCGGATGGTCGTGTTCTTGTTCAGATCTCAGCCGGACTTCCAACGCATGACCGTTGGCTCAACGAAGGGGAGGCATGGCCGATGGAATCGACGCGTTGGACGGGAGACAAATTCTTGCTTCCGCGCATCCCATTACAATACGATTCGTGGGGCATTCGATCGGCGTGGGACGCGCCTGTCCTTGTGCGAATTGCCGGCGATGTTGAACTGCCGCTTGGCCCCCATCGCTTCATGCTGCGCGCACGCGCCCTCAGCCGACTTTGGATCGACGGCGAAGTCGTGGCGCGGACGGAGCCCGTGACGAAGCGTCCGCCCGACGGCGAGGAACCAGTGATTCCTGTCGCTCAGCCTCCTCTCGATGGCGTCCGCCTTCACGGATATCGACAACAAGAAGTCTTCTCCGAATTCGATGTTGCACCTTCAACCAATCCGAGCGGTCTTCAAGCGAGTCGTCGTTGTCGCGTGGTGCTCGAAATGGTTGTCGGCGGAAAAGGGCACCGCACCGAAACGGGCGAGGTCTGTGTTGCGATGCTCTCCGCCGATGGCAAGACCTATGAACTGCTCGGCACGAATTCACCGATGCTGCCGCTGACGGACGCCGCGATCGAACCGGAACTTGCAGCAATCGAAGAGTCCTTGTCGAGGTTCGATGATGAGCGACGGCGAAGTGCGGCGGCATCGCAGGATACGTTTTGGCTCAGCCGTCATGATCGGGCTCGTTCTTGGGCGACGACGCATTGGTCGACCGAAAGTCCCTTCCGCGAACAGACCTCTCATCCGATTGATGCGTTTGTCGCGTCGAAGATTCAGCGTGCCATCGAGGCTTCGTCATCGGTCGATCCGCATCAGGCGAAGCTTTTTCATGGCCAGGTGCTGCCGATCTTGCGCGAGCATTGTTTTCGCTGTCATGGGGAAAAAGAGAAAGGTGGGCTGAAACTCGACTCGCGCGAGGCGGCTCTGAAAGCGGGTGATTCGGGGTCCCCCGCGATTGTGCCAAGCGATCTCGATGGGAGTGAATTGATCACTCGAATCCGGAGTGGTGACATGCCGCCCACGGATGACGGTTTGCCGAAGGAACAAATCGAACTGCTGGAACAGTGGGTGAAATCGGGAGCTGCTTGGCCAGCCGTTCCGTTGTCTGCGGACGAAGTCGCCTTTGCGCCAATCGTTGATGATGAAAAATTCATACGTCGCGTCTATTTGGACACGGTTGGCGTTCCTCCCACGGAAGCGGAGGTCATTGCCTTCACAAATGGCGAACACTTTGGTGATTCTTCCGATGGTGAAGCTGACGTCCAGCGGCGGGCGGTCGAAGGGCCCGCCGAGAATGCGACACAAGCGACAACTCGGCGGTATGATTCGGTAAAACGTGAGCGTTTGATTGACAATCTGCTTGATGACGAACGATTTGCCGATGGCTGGATGGACTTCTGGCTCGATCTGCTGGCGGAGAACCCTTCGCTGTTGAATGCTTCCCTTAACAGTACCGGGCCATTTCGCTGGTTTTTGTACGACTCGCTGCGTGACAACAAGCCGCTCGACCGCATGATCTCCGAACTGATCCTGATGCGTGGCGGCGCGGCCGAAGGGGGAAGCGCGGGATTCGGGCAGGCCGCCGAAAATGACGCGCCGATGGCGGCCAAAGGGCATATCCTGGCATCGGCCTTTTTAGGGATCGAGCTTCAATGCGCGCGGTGCCACGATTCACCTTACCACAGCACAACTCAGAAGGACCTCTACTCGCTGGCCGCGATGCTCAGTCGAAAGCCGGTCACCGTTCCCAAGACCAGTCAGGTGCCGACCGCCTTTTTCGAGAACTTAACCTCCGCGGGAGCCAATGGGGGGCGTCAGTCGTTGATCAACGTGACGCTTTCGCCGGATCAAGCGGTTGCTCCCGAATGGCCTTTCGCCGATGTGACGGGCGCGGCCAATGGTGAACAGATCGATCGTTTGATGCACGACACGTCGGACTCACGCGAGCGTTTGGCCGCTTTGATTACTGCGCCGCAAAACCTGCGTTTCTCGCGTGTGATTGTCAATCGCGTTTGGAAACGCTTGATTGGGACAGGGATCGTGGAACCGGTTCACGACTGGGAAGGAGGCACCGCCAGTCATCCGGAATTACTTGACTGGTTGGCCAAGGAATTGATTACGCACGATTACGATCTCCGCCACGTCGTGCGTTTGATACTATCATCGGAAACGTATCAGCGCGAGGCCGTTGGAAAGAATCTGTCCGCATCGGCGTCCATGCGACTTTTCAATGCTCCCGATCGACGTCGATTGAGTGCCGAACAGATCGTCGACTCGATGCATCACGCGACAGGGCGTCCGATCGACGCCGAAGAATTGACATTCGTGCATGATGGACGGCGTGAATTGGGGCAGCGTCAAACGCTGGGAAGACCGACGCGCGCATGGATGTTCGGAGATTTGAAGAATGAACGCGATCGTCCCAGTCTTTCGCTGCCACGAGCGCGTGCGGTGGTTGACGTGCTGGAAGCTTTCGGTTGGACCGGCGCTCGCCAGATGCCGATCGCCGCACGAGAAGTCGACCCGAATCTTCTGCAACCTGGAGTGTTGGCCAACGGAACGCTTTCCATGTCGCTGACCCGCGCCGCGTATCAAAGTGACTTGGCACAGCTTGCGGTTGCAACGCCATCAGCCGAAGCGCTCGTCGATTCACTGTTTCGGCGATTCCTGAGTCGCAAGCCCAAGCCGGAAGAGCGAAGAGCTTTCACAGAAGCATTGGCCGTTGGCTTTGCCGATCGTCTGGTTCCCGCGGATCGAATGGTTCCCGTCACGCAGCTTCCACCGCTGCCACAGGTAACGTGGTTTAATCACGGACGAGCGAAGGCGAATGAAATTCAGTTGGAAATCGAGCGTCGCGTTCTTGCTGGCCCTCAGCCGGACCCGCGACTTTCAGCCAATTGGCGAGCAACATATGAAGCGGCTGTGTGGAGTTTGATCAATCATCGAGAGTTCGTTTGGATGCCGTGAATTGAGTGGCGAGGGTGTGCTTCGCGATGAGGGGCTCCAAAGTTGGATGCCGAGTATCGAACGTAGGACGTGAAGATGAAGGATTTGAAATTAGAAACGCCTGAGGAAAATCGAATGGCTACCGGACCAATGAATGTGACCCGACGTCAAATCCTGGCCGCAGGTGTAGCCAGTGGTTGCGGGCTTGCACTTCCACAACAAACGCATGCGAGCGAGCGTCCTATTCAAGGCAAAGTCGAGCACGTCGTTTCCATCTGGCTGGGAGGGGGAATGGGACAGATCGACACTTTCGATCCGAAGAAGAAAGGCGATCCGAAGACGAAGCTTCCTGGATCGTACTACGATACGATCGAAACCGCCGTTGAAGGAGTCCAGGTTTGTGAGCATTTACCACAGCTGCGCGATTGATGGATCGTGTCACCGCCGTGCGCAGCGTGCATCACGAGGTGATCGACGAACACGCCGCGGCAACCAATCGCATGCACACCGGACGTCCGGTCAGTGGAACGATTACGTATCCATCCCTCGGATCGATTATCGCGCACGAACGGGGAGCGGCCGACGACGGAGCCGCCGCCATATGTTCTGATTGGGTATCCAAATGTTACGCGTGGTCCGGGATTCCTCGGCACGCGCAGGCTATTTGTACTTAACCGATACATCTCAAGGTCCCGCTGGACTGTCTCGTCCCGATGGGGTTTCGCCTGCGGCGCAGGCGCAACGCGAAGCGTTTCTTTCCGTTCTGAAGAGGAATGCCGATTCCACGAGCGATCAACGGTTACTTGATTATGATGCCGCGATTGAACAAAGCTTGAAGCTTAGCGGCCCGGAGTTCATGAGTGTCTTTGAACTTGATCGCGAAACGGCAGATCTACGTAATGACTATGGCGGCGAATTTGGTCAACGCTGTTTATTGAGCCGACGTCTGATTGAGCGTGGCGTACGGTTCATCGAAGTATCCCATAATTTGAACTTCCTTAACGGCATCGGTTGGGATGTTCATAACGAAGGAATTCTCAACCAGCACAAGCTGATCGGAGAACTGGATACGGCGGTCGCCACGTTGATGCTGGATCTGGAGGCCAAGCGATTGCTTGATAAAACACTGATCGTCATCACCACCGAATTCGGGCGTCCCCCGGAGTTCGATAGCGGCGGGGGCCGAGGGCACCAAGGTTCGGCGTTCAGTTGCGTTTTGGCCGGCGGCGGCCTATCGCATTGCGTGCGTGGGGCGAAACCGACGAACTGTCAAAGAAGATTGTTTCACATCCGGTAAGCGTCGCGGGACTTCTTCGCCACGATCTGCGCCGCGGCGGGGTTGACTATCGCAAGAATTCTACGACGGAGATCGTCCCGTGCCGATTACCGATATGGGACAGCCCATCGCGGACCTCTTTCGATCCGTTCTTGAACGATCATACAGTTTCGTCCGCTTCCGCCGACTAAATGATGCCCGGTGCTTTGACGTCGATTCCCTTCAACGCCATTTTCAATGCGTCTTTGTTGGAGCGCAACGGCGAAAGCAGTTGGGCGATCGATCAGTTCGTCGTCGATCAGTTGTTTCAGGCTCATCGTGAAATCTTGCATACCGTCCTCGGCACCAATACGAATCGCGTCGGGAAGTTTGCTGTCATGACCTTCAAGAACCAGCTTGGTGATCATCGGAGTGAATGTCATCACCTCACATGTCGGCACGCGGGGCACTCCCGGCTTGATGCTCTTGAGCAGCTTCTGAGCGATGATCCCTTTCATGTTGAACGCGATTGCTGATCGAATGGCGCCGTGCAACGATTCGGGAAACAAGTCGAGAATACGACCGATGCACGTCGAAGCACTCGCTGCGTGGATCGTTCCAAAGACCAAGTGCCCGGTTTCGGCGGCGTGAATTGCCGTCATAAAGGTCTCTTCGTCACGAAGCTCGCCGACCAAGATGATATCAGGATCTTCACGCACCGCATGCTTCATGCCGATACTGAAGTCCTTCACGTCCTGTCCGATTTCGCGTTGATTGATCAAGCTTTTATCTTCGGTGAAGATAAACTCGATCGGATCTTCCAGCGTCAGGATGTGTTTTCGATAAATACTGTTGATGTAGTTCAGCATCGAACCGATCGTCGTACTTTTTCCCGAACCGGTAACGCCGGCCAGCAAAACCATGCCCTGTTCAAAGTGGCATAATTTTTCGATTGATGCGGGGAGAAAAAGGCCACGAAAATCGGGGATAAAGTTGCTGATTCGACGCGCGACCAACCCCATGTTGCCCAGCGACTTGAGCATATTGATACGAAATCGCCACCGAACGCCGTCAACATCGCATTGGTACGAAAAGTCGGCCCCCCCTTCCTCTTCGAAGATTCTCAGGTTGCGTTCGTCCATCATCGGCAACAAGAGATCGACCATTTCCTCCATGTCGATGGGACCACGCTTGAGCGGTTTGAGTTCTCCGCGGACACGGACCATCGGTGGCTGCCCGACCTTTAAGTGCAAGTCGGAACCTTCCAGCTTGACCAGTGCTCGAAATATTTTATCAACAGGAAGCTCTTTCTTTTCCTGCAATAAGCTGGACTTCAAACGCCCCATCATCGCGGCGCGGGCCGCCTCCGGCGTGACCGACGGATCGGGAGGGGGCATCGACGGTTTCTCGGCGGTTTTCGGTTTCATCGCTTCAAGTTCCTCGCTTAACGCAGCTCAATTCGATTTCAGGTGGAACGGCTCCGACGCGAACTTGTCCAAACACTTCGCGCCACAGCGTGCTAAAGCCGGACGGGGATTCCGCGTTCAGCCAACACTTGTTTCGTCTCTTCAATTGTATACTGTCCGAAGTGGAAGATGCTTGCGGCCAACGCGGCGTCGGCCAATCCGAACTCGATGGCGTCGGCCAAATGTTCGGGTTTTCCGGCCCCGCCGCTCGCGACGACCGGTATCGATACCGCTCGACTGACCGCGGCCGTGATCTCAATATCGTAGCCATCACAGGTTCCGTCGGCGTCCATGCTTGTCAAGACGATCTCCCCCGCTCCCAGACGTTCAACTTCTTGCGCCCAGGCAACCGCCTGCAGCCCGGTCGGCTTGCGTCCACCATTGATGAAGACTTCAAAACGCTCATTCCCGTCGCTGTCGGTGACGCGTTTGGGGTCGATGTTGACGACGATACATTGGCTGCCAAATCGATCGGCCGCGGCTTGAACAAATGCTGGATCCTTACAAGCGGCGGAGTTGATCGATACTTTGTCCGACCCGGCATTTAGCAACGCTCGAATGTCCTCAAGATTGCGAATCCCGCCGCCGACGGTCAGCGGCATGAAAATCTGCTCAGCGGTTCGCTGCACGACGTCGATCATGATCGCCCGTTCCTCGTGACTGGCCGTAATGTCCAGGAACACCAGTTCGTCGGCCCCTTCGCGTTCATACCGGGCGGCGACTTCAACCGGATCTCCGGCGTCGCGAAGGTTGACGAAATTTGTCCCCTTCACGACCCGACCAAGATTGACATCAAGACAGGGGATGATGCGTTTTGCAAGCATGGGATATTGCGTTCTGGACCAGCGAGTTTGAAGTATCGAACGAATGATACTCCAGCGATGCCGAGTCGACGAGCCGGTATCAAGTGTTATACCGTGCGTGGTCCGAATTGATGCCTTCGCGTTAAATGAAGCGAATCACCTCATTTCTGACCACGCGACGTCTACGGAAGGTCGTCGTCGAGCAACGAGAGCGATGATGTCAGCTCGGATTCATCATCATCATCATCGTCATCTTCAGCCATAACATGATCGACCGCGAAAGGTGCAATCGGGGGATTGGCTGCGCCCGTTGACGGATGACCCGAAGATTGCGTGTCTGCTTCGCTTGCAACGACACCAATCGCCTCAGCCGGTTCCGATTCTGGTTGGGTCATTGAGGCGTTTGAGGCGGGCGCGGTAAGTCCATTGATGACTCGCAATGCATCGATCGGGCGTATGACGTTGTCGCCATCGACATCCAAGAAATATGGCGGATCGACTCCCGTGGGAACGATTTGAGATCCAAAACGATTCAGATAGTTCAAGATGATGACGGCATCGACAGGTTCCACGTCACCGCTATTGTTGACATCAAGTGGGTTACCCTGGTTCTGCCATTGGGATACGCATGTCGGTACAAAAAATTCACCGTCATCCGAATCAATCACGGTCAAGGTAAAAGCATCCGTCGCCGGGATGGGCACCTCGCCCGAATCGGTGACTTGCACGATGATCGAGGTCGATCCCTGATCGGATAATTGTGGCGTTCCGCGCAATTGCCGCGATTCGCTGTCATACTGCAACCAGACAGGCAGTTGTCCATTGCTGGAATTGACCGCCACGTTGAAGACTGTTCCTTCGTCGGGGTCGAAAAATCGATCGTCATCGAACGCGAAACAGAAATAGCGACCAGGGCGAATCCTCAGATTCTCAAACGGCTGCGCGATCGTGGGGTTCTCATTCAGATCGACGACTAATACCTCCACGGTCTCCTCAATCGAGTTTTGAGCCGAATCGGTGACTCGCACGTTAACGGAATAAACCTCTTGCGATTCGAAATCCAAGACCGCTCCCTCGTTCAACGAAATCGCCCCCGTTTGGCTGTCGATCGAAAAGATGGCGGCTTCACCGTTGGTGCCGGGAACCAGTTCGTAGGTCAACGAATCCCCTGAGTCGACGTCGGAGGCGATGACACGGGCCAGTTCGGTTCCCGAATTGCTATTCTCCAGCACGGACAGCGACGCTGATTCAATCGATGGCGCTTCGTTAACATCGATCAGACGGATTGGCAAAGTAACGTCGGTGAATTTGGGCGGAAATGAGTTATCGGCAAACCGCAGCAATACCGAATGCTCAGCAAGCGTTTCAAAATCCAGATTCGCGTTGGTGGCGACGCGTATTTCACCGGTTTGCCGATCAAGTGTAAAGTTGGCTTCACCGCTGCGCTGTGAGATAACCACATCGGCACCTTCAGGATCGATCGCCGATACCGTGGCGACGAGGGTTCCAGAGGGTGAGTTTTCATCGATTTGAATGTTTGATGGGACGGTTGCCACCGGTGGCTCATCATTGTTAACAACATTGATGCGAACGTTAGCCGTACTGGACAAAGCCTCGGTTGTGTTCTCAGTCGCTTGGATCGTCAAATCGAAAGAGGACGTCGTTTCGAAATCGAAGGCCGCACCAGTTGCGACACTCAGTTGGCCGGACGCGGAATCAATGCTGAACTTCCCCGATTCGTTACCTCCGGTGATCTCAAACCGATGGGTCTGAAAATCTTCCGGGTCGTCAACGGACAGGGTTCCGATCACGACTCCTTGCGTTGCAGTTTCCGAAACATTCAACGTTGCGGGGGCTAAGACAGGCTGTTCGTTAACGTCCGTTACATCAAACACAACGTTTGCAAACGATGTCGCCGGCTGGATGGATTGATCGGTCGCGGAAATACGAAGCGTGATCTGCTTGGCGGCTTCAAAATCCAGACGCCTTTGATCGGTCCAGGTCGATCGTGGCGTGAGGGTGATTAAGCCTGATTGCGGATCAATGCTGAACATGTCTCCATAGACGTCATCGGCAATCGCGTATGTAAACACGCCGCTGTCCAAACCGATGACTTCGTTGGGATGAACAAGCGGCGGGGGATCGATGGGATTCCCATCATCGTCCAACATTGGATCATCATTGTCGTCAGGCGGATCGGGAAGGACATTCAAAGCATCTTCATCCGTCGCCACGACCGGGCCGAAAGTGGAGCCATCCGCTTGATCTTCCGATAATGTGAATCGATTGAGATCAAACTTTGGAGGCTCGTTGATATTGTTGACGGAGATCGTAATCGTCGCTTGATCGGTCAATCGCGGCACGAAGCTGTCGGAGACTTCGACAACCAGATCAAATTCTTTCGTTTCTTCGAAGTTCAATGCCGAAGGATTGTTCACCCGCACCTCCCCCGTCGTCGGGTTTAAAGCGAACGTCCGACGCCCACTTCCGCCAATCAATCGATAACGCAACGACTGCCCCGTGTCGGGATCATTGGCCAGAACGGTTCCCACAACGTGGTTCAGCGGCGAATTTTCGTCAACGGACATCTGCAACGAATCGACATCGATCACGGGCGGCTTGTTTTCCCCGAAAGCAAAGTCGACGTTGAAGTGCTCGTTACCGGTAATCGTTATCTGTTCAAAACCACCTACAGGCGACTTCAGAATCGCGTTGGCGCTCTGTGGAATCGTGATATCGTACGTGCCGGGCGGCATCAGACCGAGATAATATTCACCCTCGGCGTTTGTTGTCGCGATAGCTTCCCGTTGCCGAACCACCAAGCGATCAAAGTTGACATATCCTCCAAAATTGTCTTCGTCGTAGATCAAGACATACGCAATGCCTCCTCCCTGCGGTGCGACAAGCAGTTGACTGCGTACCGCCTGAGAGACGACATCCGAACGTGAAACCGCGATCGATTCGCCATTGCTGTTGAAGGCTTCCAGTCGTGCCGTTCCCGTTCGAAAGGATGACGTACCGATGGCATCAATGATCACTTCGTCAACAGGGCGATAGAAATCGACTCGCAATTTGTCGAAGCGGTCGAAGCCGGAGAAATCGTGATGAAATACACGGTTTCCCGTCGATGCAAGGCCAGCCGACGTTGCTGTGGTTGTCACGGTTCCATTGGGCAAGTCGGAAGTAGATCCGCCAGTCGTGATCGTCATGCCAGCGATTACATTGGTCAATTCGGTTCCCGGAAGATAATTGTCAGGTTCGACAACGGTGGTTACCAAGTCCCTGACGCCGTTGCCGTTGGTGTCGGCTAAAACGGTAATGCCTGGTACCGGCGAGCCAATATCGTCATTGACGACAACGCCGCGGACGCCACCAAAGAAGTTGTACGTTCCCAGGTGATCCAGCTCGCGACCACTGAAGGCGGTAGGATTCGCTGAATACCCTACATAATTGTGAGTCAATCGCGTTGTCCCATCCGTCGCTTCGATTGTCTGTCCCGCGACCCAGGAATTCGGCCCTGATGCCGAGGGATCACCGATTCGCGCGGCATACGATGTTCGACGGCCAGCAAACTCATCGAGGGTGATCAAGACCGAATCGGATTGCAGCGAACGCGATTGCGAACCCGGACCAATCGCGGTACGCCCATAGCCATAGAAATCAAAAATGTCAGCCACTGTGACTGAATCATGGATCGTCCATGCTGACGCCACGCCCGTCGGATCAATCGTGCCGTTGAAGTCAACGTCGATATCATCCCCCACTGCGGGCCTTACGTCCGATTGAAAGAAAAATAGCGTGGGGGTGAAGACGTTGAACTGGGTGTCGTTCTGCCCCTCATAGACGCCATCCGGCAGGCCGCTGAAGCCCGCAGTATCGCCAACCAGAATGTTCGCCTCTGGATCGACCTCAAACGGATGGTTGAACTGTGCAACAACAAAGAATCCATTGTTTCCGTACACCTGACCTGACAGGTCGAATACCGCATCAATACGGCCACCTAGAATATTGGCATTGCTTTCCACCACCGCCAAATAAGTACCTGGGGGTAGCTCGGTATTGGGCGTGCCCTGCAACTCGATATATTGCGATCGCGTTGGGTCTTGCGAAACGCCACTCCCCAGAGAAAATTCGCTAATTAATCCTGCCAACAACTGCCGTTGTTCCAAGGCTTCAATACGAAGTCCGCGATGTCGATTTAATCGGCCTCTAATCATGACGAAAGATCTCTGAGTTTCGATGAGCAAGACGAGGACAAAAGGAATTCAATAAATTTTGCAAGATTTGTCCAATTCTAGATGTTAAACATTGGCTTTTGCCGAGTCTACTGAATTGTTCAAATATCGCGACGCTCCGTGCATCGGCGGCTTCCGAACGCGACCTCTGGTCGGCAAAATAATCCAAAATTGAGCATGAATCCTGTTCCGCGTTTTCCCCGGTTTCGGCTAATATGCCCTCATTCGTCAAGACCTAAAAGTCCATCGGGAAAAAGTGCAGCCCCAAGCTAAATAGTGGCCCGCATCGTTTGTTGGCCCTTATTGAGGGGACTGACCCTCCTCCGGATAGACCTGGGAACCTATCCGTAAACCTTAAGCCAACAGCGCTAGCTGTAGGGCTTCTTTGGGCATTCAGATAGACTCCAAGAAAACCTTTCCCTTGCAAATGCTTTGAAATATGAAGAAACATTACAGTGATTTGGTCAGCTCCATTGAGAACGGCTCAGCGCATGTTGGAGTCCTTGGCCTCGGTTACGTTGGCCTTCCGCTCATCGACGCATTTGCAAGTGCCGGATTTTGCTGCCTAGGTTTCGACGTTGATCAAAGCAAGGTCGATTCCCTCCAGTCAAAGAAAAGCTATATAAAGCACATCTCCGATGCAAAGATTGCTCGCTGGTATGAGAAGACTGATTTCAGTGCTACGGTTGATCCGACAATGCTTTCTCAACCCGACGCTCTGCTTATATGCGTACCGACGCCGTTAGACGAGGCGCGGGACCCCGATTTGACCTATGTCGAATCGACTGCTCGCACGATCGCCGCCCATCTGCGGCCCGGCCAACTCGTCATCTTGGAGAGCACGACTTACCCAACAACGACGCGCGATGTCGTCGTTCCAATTTTGGAGACCTCGGGTTTGAAGGCTGGCGAAGATTTTTTCGTTGCCTACAGCCCCGAACGAGAAGACCCCGGCAATCCGACCTATTCCGCTGCGGGGATTCCAAAAGTGGTCGGAGGCATCGACACGCCAAGCCGCGATGCTGCGTGCATGCTGTACAACAAAGCGGTCGCTGGGACGATCCCCGTGGAAAATTGCGAAATTGCCGAAGCCGCGAAAGTGTTGGAAAACATCTACCGCGCGGTCAACATTGCTCTCGTCAACGAGCTAAAGGTGCTCTTTGATTCCATGGGAATCGACGTTTGGGCGGTGATCAATGCGGCGAAGACAAAGCCGTTCGGTTTTCAAGCCTTCTATCCAGGTCCTGGCTTAGGTGGACACTGCATCCCCATCGATCCTTTTTATCTGAGCTGGCTGGCCCGCAAGCAGGGACTCAGTACGCGTTTCATCGAACTAGCCGGTGAAGTCAATTCGTCGATGCCGATGTACGTCATTCATCGAACCAGTGAATTCTTGAACGACTGTGGTAAGCCGATTAAGGGGAGCAAGATTTGCATGCTCGGCGTTGCTTACAAGAAAGACGTCGATGACCCGCGGGAAAGCCCGTCGTTCTACCTGATGGAACATCTACTTCAGCGTGGTGCTGAACTGACGTACAACGATCCACATGTTCCATCGTTGCCAAAGATGCGGCACCACGATCTGCCTCCGATGTCCAGCCAAGAACTGACCGCAGAGTTCCTTCAATCGCAAGACTGCGTTCTGATTGCAACCGATCACAGCGATTACGATTACGACTTTATCGTTGAAAACGCTCGGCTGGTTGTCGATACACGCAATGCGACAGCGTCGGTTCAAGCCCATCGCGATAAGATTCGCAAATGCTGATGGCTTGCGACGTAGATCAATGATGAACGCGTTTAATGGTATGTTGCGGTAATGTCTTTCCAGTGATCTTGCGATGTGGTCGCTCTAGGACGATTGCCTTAACGTCGTGTGCCGCGCGATCGCATTGAGAAACAATCGGCGGATTGCATCGTACCCTCGATCATTCGGGTCTTCGACATTCTCGTAGAACCAATAATGCGGGTCGTTTCGCCGATAGGTGCTTCGCCAAAACTGTCGGCAATGCGAGCCATGCCCCAGGAACTCATCGTAAAGTCCGACAACGAAGGTGTTTGATCGCTTGGCCGCCTCGTCGTGAATGATGGCGTTGTATCGTCGATGGATTGCGAGACCGTCGGGCCAGTCGGGCAAGAAAATGCTTGGTGCGTCGCCAACACCATCCGTCGGATCGTAGATGTCTCCGATATAGATCTCGCATCCGACGGGAAATCGCTTATCGATTTCCTCCAGCATCAATCGCAGTCGCTCGCGAAAGGCCACAATCCAAGGCTCCGCTTCCAATAGCGTCGCCCCATACATCGCACATTCGCGCGGCTTGCGACGACCATAGCTGTGGATCAGATCGTTCCCTCCCGTTGTCATAACCACCAAGCCGAAGGCTTCGTCGGCGACCGGAATCTTTTCTTGAATGATCCGCAGATGCTCATCGGATGTCGAACCTGAAATGGCGTAGTTCACCGCCGTCACGTTGGGCAAGACCTGCGAAAGACAAAGCCCCCGCATCTCCGGGAACTCGTCGGGCGGATTCGTTAGGATGCGATTGAAATAGGAATGCGCGGGGGATTTCGCACCCAAACCGGCCGTGACGCTGTCGCCGATCCCAATCAAGAGGACGTTCCTCGAAGCCCACTCCGTTTCAAAGGGCGCGGCGGACACTTCGGGGCCGGCAGGTCCCGAGCCGATCGGCCTTGAAAGCTTAAGCTCGATGAAGGCACCAACCGCAGAGGCGGTGACGACGGCGATGGCGACCAACACTGCAAATCGCCGCCGTGTGGATGAGGATGCTGGTATCATCGATTCCTATCAGCAAGAAAAGGAAGTATGAAAAGGAAGGCGTTTGGCTTGCCCTGAATTACAGCCAGTCATTGCGTTGTTGTGCGAGCCGCGATCCGTCGTTGCCCTCGGGCGAATTCAATTATACTGGCGGTTCGTTTCACTTCGCAAACAAACCCTTTCTGTTTAGATGCTCAATGCCTCAACGTTTCTTCAGCACGGTCGCCTGCTGCGTCTTAATTTCCAGCCTCCTCAACATATCCCCTCAGGCGTTTGCTCAGAATCTCAAGCGATTGCCTCCCGAAGGCATTGCCCTCGACCAAACCGTTGTCGATCGTCTGCAGCAGCGACTCGACGAGGCGGCGGGGCGACTTCGCAAGATGAATCTTTCCCCAACGGCTCAAGAGCGGACCATCGATGTCGAAGTTCTGTTTCGCGCCGTGCGGCTGAGCTTGGAGCAACGATTGTTCTACAAGGAATCGGACATCAAGCTTGCCGATCGCTTGCTGGATGAGGCCGATCGCCGCTTGCACGCGCTGCAAGGCGGTGCCGACAGCCTCGCCATGCTGGAAACCGCGCCAAGTGGGAAAGGCAACGAGAAATCAGGGGTCTCACTGATCGCGGGCGGTTTCGTGTCGCGGATCGATCAATCGGTTCAGCCGTTCGGATTGGTCTTGCCAAAGAATTTTGATCCTCAGCGAAGCGAAGGTTATCGTTTGGATGTCTGGTTGCACGGTCGCGGGGATACGCAAACGGAGCTTCATTTTTTAGCGGGGCGGTTGACGAGTCCCGGACAGTATCGACCCGAGGAGACCGTTGTCCTGCATCCGTTCGGTCGGCACTGCAATGCATTTAAGTTCGCCGGTGAAACGGATGTCTACGAAGCCATTGAACACGTTTGTCGAATGCTTCCCATTGATCGAACGACCATCGCCATGCGTGGATTCTCGATGGGCGGTGCGGGTACGTGGCACTTGGCGGTTCACGATCCGACAAGCTGGTTCGCGGTCAATCCAGGTGCGGGCTTCGTCGACACGCTGGTGTATCAAGGTTGGAACGATCAACCGCCATTTCCGCTGGACGAAGTGCAACGCAAACTGCTGAATTGGTATGACGTGTTGCCCTGGGTTACGAACCTGAACAATACCCGGTTGATCGCCTACAGCGGCGAAGTCGATAAACAGCGCGCGGCCGCGGAACGTGTCATGACCGCCGCGAAAGAACACGATGTTCCGACGCGTCATGTTATTGGAAAAGACATGGGACACAAGATCGATGACGCTTCGGCAACGTTAATCGACAGTCAACTGGCACAATGGGCGAAGATCGACCGAAGCAAACCGGCTGAGAAGATTGACTTCACGACCTATACAACCCGATATGCCGACGCCGATTGGCTGCGAGTCACCGGGCTTCGCGAACATTGGCGAGCGGGACGCGTAACGGCCGCCATTGAAGCGGGAAATGTCTTGGTCCTTCAAACGAAAGACATAACACATCTTGAACTGGACTTTGCCAAGTATGCTTGGCCAGCACAAGGTTCTTCCGTTCGCTTGTCCGTCGATGGACAGACACTCGATATCCGCGATGATTCCGACGCTCCTGGATTGCAGTGTCGGCTCTCCTTGACGACGACGACAACCGCCGACGGAGCCGACCTCTGGAAACAGGAAACGGCCAAGGAGAGCAGGCTTCGCAAACGCCCCGGCCTTCAAGGTCCAATCGACGATGCGTTTTGCAGTCCTTTCGTTTTTGTTGTTCCTACGGGAACATCAACCTCGTCAGTCGTCAACGACTGGATTCAACACGAAATCAAGTATGCGCAAGACCGCTGGCGTCGTTTGATGCGCGGCGAGGTTCGCCAAGTGCGTGATACCGATGTCACTCCCACGATCGTTGATGAAAACCACCTCATCTGTTTTGGCGACTTTCAAAGCAATGCATACTTGAAGTCGATTGCATCCGACCTGCCGATCGGCTGGGATGAACAAGCGATATCGATTGGCGACGCTCGCTTCGACGCTCGCCATCAGGTTCCGGTCCTCTGCTACCCCAACCCGAAGAACGCCGACCGTTACGTTGTCGTTAACAGCGGAATGACGTTTCGCGAATTCTCCAACACCAGCAATTCACGACAGATCGCAATGCTTCCGGATTGGGCGGTCATCGATTGTTCAGCCACCGACAAAAGCATCTTTGCCGGTGAAGTCGTCGCGAAAGGCTTCTTTAATGAAAGCTGGATGCTCTCTAGTTCTGCTGGTTCCAGGTGACATTCATTTCGGATTCCAACGATTGATACCAATCGCGGAAGAGTTGCCCGGCTTGGAAGCTGGAGAACTGTTGCAATCGTTGACGTTGAGCGGGCTGCATGAAGTCTTCACGCAGCTTTTCAACATCAGGTGATTTCGATTCCACTTTGAAAACGTAGAAGATCGATTCGGGCTGATTCGGACCGCTGCCGAACGCGTTCTCTTCGGTGCCAAAGACCGACTTCATGAAGTCTTCGCCGACGCGATCCAAATCGGGAACGCTGAGTCCGAACCCTTGCATCGCGGTAAATGGGCCAACTCCAGGAATAACCAGCGTCTGCTTTGTTTCCGGCAAACCGGCGGCCAACGCTTCGGCGTTCTTTTCGTTCAGTGTCCGCACCAATTGTTCGGCTTCCTCTTTCGCCAAATCACGAGCTTTGATCAGTCGTAAAGCTTCCTTCACCTCATCTTTAATCTCTTCAAACTTCGGCGTGAAAGGTTCACGCTGATCTGTTTTCCAAAAGATGTAAGCCGATCCAGGCGGATTGCTGTCGGTCCGCTTGGGCGTGTATAGGGAAACTGGTCGTTGTAAACGAGATTGGCAAACGAATCCCCGCCGCCAAATCCCATTCCCTGTGTTTGTGAGTTCGCAATCGGTTGATCCGCAATCGAAATTGGATCTTGCATGCCGGTGACACCGTATTGCAGGCCGAGAGCATTGCCCAACGCCTTCAGATCAAACTCCGGCCTATCGCCGACATTTTTTCCCAGATCTTTATCTCCTTGCCAAAGCATCCGCTTACCGAAATAGCTCTTCATTTCTTTCTCGGCTTGTCGCATCGCTTTCTGCAATGCAGCGCGCGCTTCGGGCATCGCCAACTCGGCGGCAACCTGATCCTTGACTTCTTCAAAGGTTTGCACTCGAGTTTTCGGCGGGTCGGGAGGCGTCAGCTCGTCAACCGGCTTCGATGCATCTTCCTTCATCTCAGGTTTCGCGTCGGCTGATGGTTGATCCTCCGGTTTAGTGTCGGCAGGCTTTGCTTCCTCCTTCATCTCCGGCTTTGCATCACGGCACACTCAGATGGCTTCTCTTCCTTAGGAGCATCCTTCTTCTCGGCGGCGTCTTCCTTCTTGTCTGCTTCGGGCTTCTTTTCTTCGACTGCCGGTTTGGCTTCTTCCTTCATTTCCGGCTTTGCATCGGCCGGCTTCTCTTCCTTGGGAGCATCCTTCTTCTCGGCGGCGTCTTCCTTCTTGTCTGCTTCGGGCTTCTTTTCTTCGACTGCCGGTTTGGCTTCTTCCTTCATTTCCGGCTTTGCATCAGCCGGCTTCTCTTCCTTGGGAGCATCCTTCTTCTCGGCGGCGTCTTCCTTCTTGTCTGCTTCGGGCTTCTTTTTCTTCGACGGCCGGTTTGGCTTCTTCCTTCATTTCCGGCTTTGCATCAGCCGGCTTCTCTTCCTTGGGAGCGTCCTTCTTCTCGGCGGCGTCTTCCTTCTGTCTGCTTCGGGCTTCTTTCTTCGACCGCCGGTTTGGCTTCTTCCTTCATTTCCGGCTTTGCATCAGCCGGCTTCTCTTCCTTAGGCGCGTCCTTTTTGTCTTCAGCTTTCTTGTCTTCAGCCGGAGCTTCTTCTTTCTTTGCTTCGTCCGATTTCGGCTTTTCTTCAGCCTTCGGTTCGGTCTCTTCTACCGCCGGCTTTTCGTCAGCTTTGTCGTCCCCTTCGGCTTCGTCGTCCTGGGGGCGAAACGCGGCCAGTCGAAACACGCTCTTGCGTGATACGCTGGATTGATCACTCGCTGGATTCTCGGGCTCGGCTGGCGCAGGTTCGTCAGCAGGCTTCGGTTCGTCAGCGGGCTTCGGTTCGTCGGCTGGCTTCGGTTCGTCGGCTGGCTTCGGTTCGTCGGCTGGCTTCGGTTCGTCGGCTGGCTTCGGTTCGTCGGCTGGCTTATTGTCGGTGGACGAGGGCTTTTCTTCGACCGCCGGCTTGCTCTCGCTCGAAGCAGGAGGCTCCGGTTTGACTGATTCCGACGGCGGAGTTTCCGGTTTCGCATTATCTTGTGGCTGGGGGGCGGAAGCGTCACTTGCTTCCTGTTCAACCGGCTTTTCGTCCACCACAAACTCTTTGAAGCGGCCTTGAGCAACCAATCGATCGTATTCCGCTCGCAACACTTCGTCGCTGAATTTCGCTTTCTCAGCTTCCAAGAAGTTGTCGAACGAAGCGGTCAGGTATTCGACGTTGGCCGAGTGACTGCGTCGGAAGCCGGGAGTGGGACTTTCTGGATTGGGATAGTCGTCTTTATGCTTTTCATACAACGCCTTGACCTCTGCTTCGGGGAGGTCCTTGTCTGTGACCTGCTCCAAGTAGTCGGCGACTTTCACCGGGTAGGCATCGACCGTTGCCTGCTGGTTGATTTGCTTAAATAGTTCCCAGCTTTCTCCAGGAAGGGTTAACGGCTGCATTCCAGCAGCAAGGGCGGTCCGCCCGGCGCGTTCAACAGTATTTGCTAATAATTCCGTTCTCAAGATGCTCGTGACTTGATATCGCCCGATGCGATTGTCGGTTGCGGTCGCCAAAATCATGTCGACTTCTTGCTGAGTCACCTTGTCGTTCGCATACAATCGCAGCCACTGATCAATTGCTCCGTCATCCAAATCAAAGCCCATCTGCTTCGCCTTTTGGGCCAGCAACTGTGCTCGCAGCGCCACATCAGGTGACACTTGCGGCGAAATTCCAACGTTTTGCACGTTTCCCTGCGCGTCGGCTGCAAAACCTGGAACTTGAGGGCGGCCCCCCTTCTTCATGACTTCCTTCGCTAATTGATCAAGGAACCGTGTGGTCAACTGATGATTGACTAGATAGCGGTTGATCGATTCGGAATCGACTGGTTTTCCGTCGATTGACGCGATGCTGTCGTCGGATCCCGATCCGGCACCCTGGGTGGAATCAAGGTAAACCTGAAGCGCAGGTAGCACGACAAACGCGATCATGGCCAGGACGGCCAACGCGACGACCATGGACTTTTGATTACGACGAAAAACCGACAGAGGGCCTGCCATAGCGAATGCACTTTCGTTGTGGGAACGGGAAAACGATGTTGGATTTCTTGGAGATCGAGCAGCGGGAGACTTGACGCACTTCACCAATTGATGATGCGAATGTGTCGTTCCGACGCGCACACGGTATGGATTCTATACGTCGCGTGGCCGAAAACGAGGTGATTCGCTTCATTAAATGCAAAAGCATCACTCCAGACCACGCACGGTATAAAATGCTAATCCGCCACCGCCAGTCGCTAGCATTAAAACCAGCTTTGCGCAGCGACACCGGTAACCGTGCAAACTGTCAAATTACAGCGCAGCGATTCGAGGGGTCAAGGTGAGATTGACGGCAATCTTTTCCGCCAGCCGAACATTTGACCACCGAATTTGTTATTCTAGCTCTCTTGGACTCCCACCAAAGCATTTCATTCCCACCCTACCAGCGAGGAAACATTATGTTTGATCGTCGTCAATTCAGAACGACTTCGGTTGCCACACCCGTCGCCGCATCGGCAATGCACTCTCAAACCAAAGCCGCCGACGAAAAGAAACCAATCAATGTGGGCGTGATGGGACTGTCGCGCGGGATGAGTTTGGCCAGCGATCTGGCCAAAATCGATGGTGTCACCGTGAAGTACATTTGCGATGTCGACAGTCAGCGGCTGGGTTCGGCCGCAGAAAAGCTGGAAAAACAGATCGGGACGCGTCCCGAACCGGTTGAAGATTTCCGCCGCATCCTGGATGACAAACAAATCGATGCCTTGGTCTGCGCCGCCCCAAATCACTGGCACGGACCGGCGACCATCTTGGCATGCAAAGCGGGGAAGCACGTTTACGTTGAAAAACCGTGCAGCCACAATGCCCAGGAAGGGGAATGGATGATCGAAGCGGCCAAGAAGTACAATCGCGCCGTCCAGATGGGAACCCAACGACGCAGCATTCCCGAAATGATTGCCGCCATGAAGAAGCTGCACGATGGCGTGATCGGCAAGGTTTATTTGTCTCGCGGGTACTACAGCAATCAGCGAGGGTCGATTGGCAGCGAGAAGCCGAGTGATCCGCCAGCCAATTTGAATTACGCACTCTGGGAAGGCCCCGCACCGCATCGCGATTACCAGTCGAACATCGTCCATTACAACTGGCATTGGCTGTGGCACTGGGGTGGAGGCGAACTGGCCAACAACGGCGTCCATACGCTCGATATCTGCCGTTGGGGATTGAATGTCGACTTCCCTGTCCGAACGACGATCTCGGGCGGACGCTACTGTTACGACGACGATCAACAGACCCCCGATACGCAGGTCGTCGCTTATGAATTCGATTCCGGACAACAGATCACTTGGCAAGGCAATTCGTGCAACAAACACAATGTCAATCCGTTTGTCGCATTCTACGGAACGGAAGGATCGATGGAGGTCGACAGCAATGGCACGTACCGCATTTATGATCGCGCCAACAAAATGGTCGAGGAAGTGAAGGGGACGACATCTGGTCAGCCCGAACACCTGCTGAACTTTGTCGAGGCGGCTCGATCGGGAGACGCCTCAAGCTTGAACCAGCCGATCACCGAAGGGCACCGCAGCACTCTGTTGTGCCATCTGGGCAACATCGCCTACCGCTCCGGTCAACAAGTGACCTCCGATTCCAAGACGGGGCGCATCGATGGGCCCGCCGAACAGCAAGAACTTTGGCAGCGCGAGTACAGCCCGGAATGGAAGTCGGATGTGACAACCATCTGATACGTGCGTCCGAGCGCATCCCGCGTTGCGTGATGTGAGCGAATCGGGGCGTCCGACCGGGCTCAATGGCGCGCTCTTGGGCGCGCCGTGACGGGTAAACCGAGCCGTGACGTGCATCCGCACGTTCAAACGAAGCGGCATGGGCTTTGCTTAACCAACGCAAAGCCCTTTGCTCTCTTCACATGCTATCGCGATCCGTCGAGTGGCCGCTGTCGAAGGTTGATGGATGGTCGTTTCCGCAACACCAACGCTCTGGGGTATTGAATCGGTTTCACCACAACGAAAGGATATTCGATGAAGTGTTTCACATTCGTTGCCATTGTCGCGCTGCTTTCGTGTACCGTCCTCGGTGCTGACGAGCAGAAGGGCGTTGCCCAAGTCGGCACAGATTCGGCTCAAGCCAAAACGCAAGCGGACGCGGGTGAAATCGACAACACAAAGCCGACAAGCTATTGGATGGAGAAGAAGCTCGATTATTCCCAGGCCGTGCTTCGAGGGCTGGCTTCGAGTGACTTTGAATCGATTCGCAAGAACGCACTGCAGTTGCAATTGCTCAACAAGGTGGAGGGCTTCATTCGACGTCGCAATGCTGATTACCGACACCATGTGCAAACGTTTGAACGCATCACGGGTGAACTGGCGCGACAAGCCGAACGCAAGAACATTGAAGGGGTCACGCTTGCATTCAACCAACTGACGATCAGTTGCGTCCACTGTCATGAGTCGTTGCGATCCGAACAACTGAAAGAATCAGGAGACGAACAATGAACGCGGCTTTATCAAAAACAACCAAAATTCGCGATGTCATGACGCGAGGTGTGGTCACCATCAACGAAGACGACGCCATTCATTCGGCTTTGGACTTGATGGTCGAACACCGCGTCTCGGCGTTGCCCGTTGTCGACAAGAAAAACCACTGCATCGGCATCCTTTCCAGTACGGATCTTACCGACCTGACCAAGGCGGTTGATCTGACGTTTGATGAAGGAGATGGTGATTCGCAAGACCACTTTTGGGCATCGGCGATCATTCGAGATCACTTCGGTGCGGAGATGGTGTCGACATTGATGACCAAGGATGTCGCCGTAATCTCGATGGAAGCGACGGTACAGGACGCCGCCAGAGCGATGTTGCGAGATCGCGTGCATCACATTCCGGTGGTCGACGATCACAACAAGCTTCACGGCATTGTTTCATCCTTCGATTTGGTGAAGGTCCTGGCCGACTAGACCGGCGGCTTCAAGCCGATTCGCTTCATTCTGATGCGGCGATATCCGGTGTCGGAAGTCGAAACTCTCGCTCACAGAAACTCTTAAGTATCCATGAAGAAGACGAAGAAAGACGTTCTCGTTGCGATCGATTTCAGCGAGCACAGCGATGCGGCGGTGGCCCATGCGTTTGCGTTTCCCGATGCGTCCGACTGCAAGTTTCATCTGGTGCATGTGATCTCCGATCCGGTCAACCCGGATCATGATCGGCAGCTTCTGGAGCGAATCATCGCCACGCCCGATGCTCGGCAACAAATCGATTTCGCAACCGTCGCGCACGTTTTGCACGGTCATGTCGCCGACGAATTGGTGAAGTACGCTCAGGCGAATTCGATCGACGTGATCGTCCTCGGATCGCATGGACGCAGCGGTTTGATGCACCTTGCTTTCGGCAGTGTCGCCGAACAGGTCATACGCAAAGCAACGTGTCCGGTTGTCGTTGTGAAGCCGGATGCTGCGGAAGACACAGGACTTCCGCTGGCGAAGATCGCGCGTGCGTTGCGGCATCACTTTGGGGAGACGTTGGTTGGCGAACGTCGCGAAACCTCCGCTCGTTTGAAGAGTCGCCTTCAGGTTGAACTGAAATCGCAGGAGGTCGCGGCCGAAGATTGTTTCGTCCAACTTCAGGAAGCGGGAATGTTGACATGGTTTCCCGAAGAGTCAGACCGATCGGGTGAAACGAAGTCCCACTGGAGGATCGATCAAGATTCCGCGACCGATCGAGCGACGCAGATGGTGCCGACATTCAAAGCGGTCGGCGGAATGTCGACGTCGCCGGCGCTCGATCTGGTGATGCGGGCCGTCAAGTTGCGAGCGAGCGATATTCATATCGATCCGCTCGATGAACGCATTCACAAGGTGCGTTTTCGCATCGACGGACAACTGGAGGATTACTGCGAACTAGACACCAGTATCGCCGAGCATCTGATCCAGCAACTCAAGATCATCGCGCAATTGGATATTGCCGAACCCTTTCGACCGCAGGAAGGACGCGTTGCCCTCCCGGCTCCGCTCAACGAAGCTCTGGAAGCACGACTAACCTGTTTGCCCGTTTTCAGCGGCGAAGCGGCATCGATTCGTCTGTTCGACCGGCAACGCGTCTTCTTTCAACTGGCGGAACTCGGTTTGTCGAAACGCTCGCTGCACGCCCTCGAACAAATGCGAGAGACCAGCGAAGGACTGATCTTGGTGACCGGGCCGACCGGGACCGGAAAGACAACAACGGTCTACTCAATGTTGGAATCGTTCGGAGACGAACATCGGCACATCGTCTCGATTGAGGACCCCGTCGAATTCGATGCCAAGTTCGTGCGTCAAATCAGCGTCGACGAAAGGCATGGCCTGACCTTCCATCAGGGGCTGAAGACCGTTCTGCGAATGGACCCCGATGTGATCTTCGTCGGCGAGATTCGCGATTACGATACACTGACAACCGCTTTGCGGGCCGCCGGTTCGGGACGGTTCGTCTTCAGTACGTTGCACACGCGTGATGTTGCTTCCACGATCACGGCGTTGCGGGACCTGGGGATCGAGAACCAGTCAATCGCCGCCAAACTCAATGGCGTCATCAACCAGCGTTTGGTTCGCCGTCTTTGCGCACATTGTCGCGAGCAGGTGGACGTTTCGGAACGTCAATCGTTAACCTTTGCCGAACATCACATCGAACCGCCGCGATATCTTTATCAATCACCCGGCTGCGAGAAGTGTCGCGGGACAGGATTCCATGGTCGAACGCTGGTTTCCGAAGCGGTCGCGGTCAATGAGGCGCTGGCGAACCTGATTTGCGAGAACGCGGGACTCGCCGAGTTGACGAAGCAACTTCGCAACAATGGAACAGTCAGCCTACGTGAGGACGCGATGCACAAAGTGATCGATGGTGATATCGATTTCGGCGAAGCGATGCTGTTGCACTAGAAAGCGATCCGAAGCCCGAGGCATCTTGGTTTTTTCAGCCTACGGCGCTTGCCGCAGGTCTCGTGGGGTAAGGCGTTTGGCGACGCGAGCCTGATGCCAGCGCTTTCGGCTCTCGATGTTTGAATAGGTTCTCGCAGAGCCACGAAGACACGGAGATGCCCGTTACAACCGAAGAGCGAATGAACAGACCATTGTTTCTCTGTGCCTCCGTGCGAACAAAGTCCCAGAATGGAAGATCCCCGCGGGATTCGCAATTTGCTGTGTTTGACGATGCAGGCCCGACGCCAACGCGATACTCGGGTTAATCCAGATAGATGAACTCGTTGAGATTCAACGCGACCAAGCAGAACAACTCCATCGCTCGCTGAGCGTCGACGTTGTGCTGGGACGCGATATCGCGCATCCATTGAACACCCCACTCGACTTCCTTCGGCGAAGGCTTTCGTTGGGTGACCTGCTTCAAGATGAAGGCAACCCGATCTTGCGGACCGTCCGCTTTCACTTCCCGTTGGACCAATTGAGCCAAGGCGACTGATTGTCGTTGCAGGTAATCGCTGTTGATCATCCCCAGCGCCTGCGTCGGTTGGATCGTGGCGAAGCGAACCGGGCACGTGAAATCCGTATCGGCCGCGTCGAAGCTCTTTAGCAACGGAACGCTCAGCGACCGTTTGATGTGAATGTAGACGCTTCGTCGACTCCGCTGCGCAAGATTGCTGTTGCCCCATCCCGAACCGGGGCGAGATTGCCCCGCCAAGACTTCGGCCTCGATGATCGGATACATCGGCGGCCCCCCTTTGGCCAGATTCAGGTTGCCGGTCACCGCCAGCATCGAATCGCGAATCTCTTCGGCGCTCAGACGGCGCGAATCGAAACGCCACAACAAATCGTTCAACGGATCAACTGCATACGCATCCTCGCGATGCTTGGACGACATGCGATACGCACTGCTGGTGACCAACATCCGATGCAGCGGTTTCAGGTGCCAATCGAAGCGAAGCAACTCGGCGGCCAAGAAATCGAGCAACAGAGGATGCGTTGGGCGAGCACCTTGAAAGCCGAAATCATTGGGAGTCCGAACGATGCCGCGTCCGAAGTGATACTGCCAAATGCGATTGGCCAGCACGCGGGCCGTCAGCGGATTCTGATCGCTTGTCAGCCATTGCGCCAGGACGCTCCGCCGTCCCGATGTTTCAGGATTCAAGCTTGGCGGAATCTCCGGCGTTTGGCCTCCCAAAATTTCGGGAAAACCCGGTTCGACCGGATCCGCCGGGGCGTGCGGATTGCCGCGCGTGAGGACGAACGTCGGTCGTGGCTGCGAACCGATTTCGGTCACGCACAAGGCCATCGCGACCTCTTCGGGTTTCTCACGTTCAAGCTCAACCAATCGCGCACGTCGGGCAACATACTGATCGAACGCTTGTTGATCGATAACCTTGCCGACCCGCTGGCGAACGATCGCCTCGCGATTCATCGAATGGACGAAGTCTTGTTTTTCAACCGGCTTCAGGTCGGGACGTACTTTGTTTTCGACCTCACGGATCTGATGTTCCAACTCACGACGTTCTCGCTGGTAGCGACTCATCGCTTCGGTGTATTGTCGACCATCGGTCGGCGGAATCATCGGTCGCAACGAATTCGCCGCAACCGAATCACCACCGCGAACCCTAAACGTTGCAAGCCGGAAAAGAATGCAAGCAGCCGATAGTAGTCTGCATGTGGGATCGGATCGATCTTATGCTCGTGGCAACGCGCACAGTTGACCGTTAGACCTAAAAAGACTTGACTGGTGGTCCCGACAATGTCGTCCAGATCGTCATACAAAGCTTGTTCGCGATCGGCCGGTTCATCGTCCCAAATGCCCAAACGATGATAGCCGGTTGCAACCAAATGCTCGGGGGCGAAGGGCACTTCATCTCCAGCAAGCTGTTCGCGAGTGAAGCGATCAAACGGTTTGCCGGCGTTCAACGAATCGATCACATAATCGCGATAACGCCACACCTCCGGCTTGGCGTCATCACGTTCGTAACTGTTCGTTTCCGCATAACGAACCAGGTCCATCCAGTGACGCCCCCAACGTTCGCCATACTCGGGCGAGGCCAAAAATTCGTCGACGATTCGTAAGTATGACCGCTCGCTCGGGTCGGCTTCAAAACGACGTAGCATTGCCGCCGTCGGCGGCAAACCGGTCAGATCGTAAGACAATCGACGAAGCAAGTCGCGAGGCGATGCGGGACCGTTGGGACGCAACCCCTGCTCCGCAAGCCGAGCCCAAACGAATCGATCAACCGCCGTTTGTGACCATCCGCCATCGTCGAGCGTTGGGATATCGGGGCGAACGACCGGCTGAAACGACCAGAACTTGCGATCCTCCTCGGTGACACGTGTGCCAGGCGATTCGTGTACCGGCGTGTCGTCGCCGATCATGTCTGTTGGATACGGGGCTCCCATCGCAACCCAACGGGCGATCTGTTCAATGGTCTCGTCGGACAGCTTGCCCGAAGGAGGCATTTCATACGATTCGTACCGCACCGCTTCCAGCAGGACGCTGTGCTCGGGCTGTTGCAGATCAATGGCCGAACCGCTATCGCCTCCACTAATCAAAGCCGAACGAGAATCAAGTTTCAAGCTTCCTTTCGACTTATCGTCCGCGTGGCATTTAAAGCAATGTTCTTTGAAAATCGGCAAGATGCTGTCGTTGAAGAAGGCAACCTGTTCTGCGTTGGGTGCTTGCGCATCCGAACTGTCAGTCTCCGCCCCTGAAACGACAGCTGCGGAAAGCACGAGGATTGCGAAGATGGTACGACTCGACATGAACTGGATTCCTCGACTCCTACGGAGAAACAAAAGCGTTGACGTGGTAACATTATAGACATTGCGTCAGAAAAAATGAGATGATTCGCCTAATATGTTTTGAAGGCATCATTTCAGATCACGCACGGTATCGCTAGCCGAGACGCGAATCGTGGCGGTATGCCGAAAGAAGACTTGTCCATGAAACGCGAGAAAACCTCCTTCGATTTGATTGTCATTGCCCTCAATCCCATTCTGATTGTGGCGATGATCGCGTCGTTGGTCTACTTTGTGACGCTCTGTTTGTATCGCGGAAATTTCCTGGGGCGAATCAATTACATCCTGTTCCTGTTTATTGTCGCAGCCGTGGGAATCGCTCGGATCGCGATCGAGGAAGGACGGGGACGGGCGATGGCGTACGCCTTGGCGCTCGGTGGGGCGACACTTGTTTCGGTCATGCGATTCGTCGGTGGAGGGGTGTTCTTGGCCGTTGGTTTGCTGGCCATGATCTGGTATCTGGCCGATCGCATCACCTTCGACTGCACCGTAATCGATGAGCAGCAAGACGCCAGTGGCGAAGGCTTATTGCAAAATGGTCTGTTTGGACGAAAGCACAAGCGTGAATCGGTGGATGTATCACTCGATGGTACAACGACCGACAACAGTGCATCGCTGACTCAACATCCCTCCGAAGGCTCGGACGTCGATCAGGCATCCGCCGAGAAACGTCCGCGTCGACCAAAACAACGGCACCGCCCCGGCATGTGGATCTTATATCTCGCATTTGCCGCGATTCCTTTGTACGGGCTCGGACAAGTTGCCATCCCATCGGACATCGGCTCACGCAACGCCGCGATTAAAAGCCTCGGGATCTATTTGGGCAGTTCCTTGTTGCTGCTTGTCACGACCAGCTTCTTGGGGATGCGTCGCTATCTCCGACAACGGGGCGTTGATATGCCGCCAGGCATCAGCCTGCGTTGGCTCGGAGTCGGTACGATGCTTGTTGCCGGACTACTGCTGTTCTGCTTCATGCTCCCGTTGCCAGGTCAACTGCTGGCGTCGATCGAGTTGCCCGCTTCGATCACTTCCCCGGACGCAATGGTGGCAAGCAAATTCGGCTGGGGGGATGAAGGGGTGAAGGAATCGGGCGATGCCGAGCCGTCGGCGAACAAGGGGGAAGAGCCCAACCCCGATCAACAAGCTTCTGGAAATGAAGGGAAGCCGCAGCCAAAGACGTCTGGAGGCGATCAACAACAAGGCGAGCAAGGGGGAGACGAAGCGAAGGGCTCAGCCTCTGGCGGACAGTCGAGCGACAAACAATCCGGCGACAAACAATCCGGCGACAAACAATCCGGCGACAAACAATCCGGTGACAAGCAATCAGGCGACAAACAATCCGGCGACAAACAATCAGGCGACAAGCAATCCGGCGACAAGCAATCCGGCGAACAGCAGAAGCAGCAAGAGTCGGGGGACTCGGCAACGTCCGATGACACGCAACGGCAAAGCACCGAAGAGCAAAGATCCGAAACGACTGAAGACTCCGCAACATCGGAAAGCGCTGAAGACGACGGAGCATCGGCATCGCAGAGTCCACCTCAAGAAAGCGGTGGCATGCAGTTCTCCGACCTGTTGCCAAACCTTTCGGGATTGCTTCGGTTTTTAATCTTCGCGATCTTGGCGGGAATCGTTCTTTTTTACGCCATGCGACACTGGGACGACATCGCTCGTTGGTTTCGCGAGCTGATGGGATTGTGGGGCGGGGATACCGACAGTGAAACCGAATCGGAACCGAGCGATCTGATGCAGCCCGCCATCCGGCATCGTGCTTTTCGCGAATATCAAAACCCGCTGAAGGATCGTTCGGTTTCGATGGAACAATCGGTGATCATCACGTTCAACGCGTTATCGGCCTGGGCGAGGGAAAACGGCAGTCCGAGAGATCCCGAGACGACGCCCAGCGAATTTGTCCAGCAGTTGGCTGGCCGCTTTCCCGAACATTCGCAGGTCTTGCAGTTGACCGGCGAGATGTACAACGTCGTGGTCTATGGAAATCGACAAATCAACCCCGCGCATCGATCAACGTTGGACAAGCTTTGGAAGCTGATGCAGCGCCCCGCTCAACGCGAAGCGGTCAGTTGAGGGAGCGTCTTTTCAAGATCGAGTTGGTCTCCCAGTTGCGATTGCTTCTTCAGCAGTTCGGCGAACAATTCCCGCATGATCGGCAGCGATTCGGGACGATCGGCCAGATCATGCATTTCCTGGGGATCGTTTTTCAAATCGTACAAGCGAACCGCCTCGGCCTTTGGGTAGACAATCAGCTTGTGACGATCCGTCCTCACGCATCGCTGTAAGTCCAGGTAGGCTCCGTAGACGACATCGATTTGCGATGGCTTGCCGTTCAGAACCGGCAGCAAACTTTGGAACTCGACATGTTCGGGGCGATCGACGGCCGCCAGTTCAAGCGTCGTCGGCATGACACTTTGCAGATAGATCGGATCATCGATCACGCGAGCCGTCTGCTCGCCCGGCGGCACGACGACAAACGGCACGCGAAGACTGTGGTCATACATGTTCTGCTTGCCCATGAGCCCATGGTGGCCGCACGCCAAGCCATGATCCGCCGTGAAAAAGACCCAAGTGTTGTCGGCCTGTTTCGATTCCTTCAACCGATCCAAAACGCGTCCGATCTGCGCATCCATGTGCGAGATAATCGCATAGTATTCTTGCCGGTGAACCTGGACGCAGTAACGCGTTCGCGGGAAGACGCCCAATGCTTCATCTCGCAGGCTTTTCCCCAAACCGATCTTGTCCTTAAATGGATAAAGCGGCAGGAAGTCTTCTGGAACCGGAATGCTTTCCACCGGATAACGATCAACGTACGACTGCGGACTTTGACGCGGATCATGCGGCGCGTTGAATGCGATGTACATAAAGAACGGATTGTTGGCGCCGCCAGCTTCGTTCAAGTAATCGATCGCGTCGTCGGCGACGACTTCGCTCCAGTGCTTGCCTCCTTCCCAGAACCCGCCGAACTTCGGGTCCGACGGCGACCAAGTGTTGTCGTCAGCGGACTTGGGACGATCGTACCCTTCCGGCGTTTGATTCGGCATGCCACCACGAACATGCCTGGTGACGTCGAACGACTTTTCCGCACTCGCCCGACAATGCCACTTACCCGTCATGTACGTCTTGTATCCGGCTCGCCGCATGTATTCACTCCACCATCGCCCCGCCTCTCGCTCCTGATCGCTCTGCTTGTAGATCGCTTCGGCTCGCCACAAATAGCGACCACTGTTGAGCATCGTTCGGCTTGCGACACAAACCGCTCCGCTCCACGATCCCATATTGAAACACTGGCTAAATCGAGTGCCTCGCGCCGCCAACGCGTCCAGGTTCGGGGTTTGGACCACTCTGTTTCCGGCAACTCCCAACGTTTCATAACTCTGGTCGTCGGCGAAGATGAACAGAATGTTCGGACGCGAAGCTTGGTCAGCGGCCGCCCGGTGCGGCGCAACCACGTGAGCGACACAAGCAGCAAGCATCAGCATTCCAAGCAGCGATGTCTTGCGATATTGAAGCGAGGAGCAGTCCCGCTGGATTCCAGAGGGCATATTCAAAACTGAAAACATGTTGCATTCTCCCGGTTCGATGATGACGCGTCTGACGATGGATTGATGGTCGTTGGCTTCGGTTCGTCGAGGTGTAAACCCCAATGTTATACGCTACACCGGCGGAAATGACACACTTGAATTCTAATTGGCTATAATATGCGTCGCGTGGTCAGAAATGAGGTGATTTGCTTCATTCAACGCGAAGGCATCATTTCGGAGCACGCACGGTATATACGTCGCGTGGCCGAAATAAGGTGATTCGCTTCATTAAATGCAACAGAATCATTCCGGACCTCGCACGGTTTATACGTCGCGTGGCCGAAAATAAGGTGATTCGCTTCATTAAATGCAACGGAATCATTCCGACCACGCACGGTATATACGTCGCGTGGCCGAAAATAAGGTGATTCGCTTCATTAAATGCAACAGAATCATTCCGGACCACGTACGGTATAACGCTCCCACCAGATCCCGACGCATGCCGTTTCTTCAGCCTGAACGCCGCTAACGAGCCTTCCGCATGGCGGTGTGATACCCCATGAGTCCCGTCCATGTCATTCGGTAAGCTTCCCATTCCGCGTCTGCTTCTCGTCATCGCGATCTGCGTTGTCGCCAGTTCGGTGCTTCACGCGGCTTCAAAGCCGAACGTGATCTTCATCCTGACCGACAACCAAGGGCATGGACTTTGGGTTGTTATAGGCAATCGTGATATTCAAACCCCCAACATTGATCGTCTGCCGCCGAAGAGTTCCGTTTCAGCAATGCCTTTGCGGTCAATCCGGTCTGTTCCCCCAACCGCGCACCTTGCTGACGGGACTGATCCCCAGCCAACATGGCGTGCATTGCTACCTGCATGGTGGTCGCTTGCAAGTGGGTGCCGAAACACGCAACACGATCGCCCCCTTTTTTACATTGCCCCAAACGCTCAAGCAGGCTGGCTACGCATGCGGCCTCGTTGGCAAGTGGCATTTGGGGGCGAACCTTTCGCCACAAAGCGGCTTTGACGACTACTGGATTACGAAGCCCGTCGGGTCGACGGCGACATTCTACAACGATGAAATCATCGAAGAGGGCGAGATCCGTCGCGAGCCTCGATACCTGACGGAATTTTGGACCGACCACGCGGAAAAATTTATTCGTCAGCAGGCGAGCGACGATCGTCCCTTCTTTTTGTATCTGGCTTACAACGGACCCTATTCTCTGGGCAATCTGTTGCTGCGGGAAGGGAAGAACCGACATGCCGACGATTACCGGGGCGTTCCATGCCTCTTTCCTGCAGGGGAAGCCTCATGCATGGCAGTACAATAATAAAGACTTTCAAAACAACCCGGTCTCCCTTCAGCGTGTTGCCACCGAAGTCAGCGGCGTCGACGATGGTGTCGGTCGAATCATGGCGACGCTGGAGGAACTGGGATCGACGACAACACACTGGTTGTTTACACCTCCGGTCAGCTGGGCGGGGAGGCACGGCGGACTGTTCGGAATGGGGACCACACGCGACCGACCATGGTCACTGACCCAATGATGCAGGTCCCGATGATCTGGAAGCACCCGGGAAAGATCGTTGCCGACACGACGAGCGACGTTGACTTGCCATTACGACTTCGTGCCCACTTTGCTTGGCCACCTCGGCTTGACCGACAAAATTCCCGCTTCGGCTAATTTGCCGGGCGCGACGTTAGCGCCGAACTGGCGGGAATTCTCTGCCGCGTTCCGTCGATGACGCCGTCTTCTTCGAGTTCGAGGGACTGCGCAGCATTCGTACGAATGATTGGAAGCTTATCCTGCGACATCCCGATGGCCCCAACGAATTGTTTGATTTGCAGCAAGACCCCGAAGAACAATGGAACCGATTGACGGATCGACCGGCGGTCGCCAAGGCTTTGCGGAAACGATTGGAATCTTTCTTCGATCGCCATGCCGATCCGAAATACGACATGTTTCATGGGGGGACATCGCAGGCCGTCGTCTTTCATCCCATCGAACCCAAACGCGAAGCGCCTCCGTCGGCGGAACCTCCAGCCGCTCCGCAAGGTTACGTCCCCGCAAAGCTGCAAGTTCCCGATGGCTTTCGCGTTCAACTGGCCGCCGCGCCGCCGCTGGTGCAACATCCGATGATGGCGACGTTTGATGATCGCGGACGATTGTTCGTCGCCGAAAGCGCTGGCTTGAATTTGCGCAACGACGCGTTGGAGGAACAACTTCCCAATTCGGTGTTGCTGCTGGAAGATACCGACCAGGACGGCCGATTCGATAAACGAACCGTCTTTGCCGATAAAATGACGCTGCCGATGGGAGCCGCCTGGCACGACGGATCGCTCTATGTCGCCTCCCCACCGAATATCTGGCGTCTACAGGACACCGACGATGATGGCGTTGCGGATGTACGCGAAGCGTTGGTCAGCGGCTTCGGCTACAATGGCAACGCGGCCAGCATCCACGGCTGCTTCGTCTCGCCCAACGGAAGGATCTACTGGTGTGATGGACGTCATGGCCATACCTTCAAGGACGGCGATGGAAACGTCACCAGCCAAAAGGCGGGATCGTACATCTTCTCCTGTCGCCCCGATGGCGGCGATGTTCGTGCGCATTGCGGTGGCGGCATGGACAATCCCGTGGAGGTCGACTTCACGCAGACGGGCGACGTTTTCGGAACGGTGAACATTCTAAAGGCTTCGCCACGCGAGGATTGCTTGGTCCACTGGCTCTTCGGCGGAACCTACCCACATTCGCAACGCGTCTTGGGCGAATTCAAACGTACCGGTCCGCTGCTGGAACCAGTGTTGAGCTTCGGGCATGTCGCCGTCTCCGGCCAAATGCGATACCGCAGTGGTGTTTTGGATCGCGAATTCGCCAACGATATCTTCGTAACGATCTTCAACACCGGGGAAGTCGTTCGTTGTTCGTGGGAGGAGGAAGGATCGACATTCCGATCACAGATGCATCCATTCTTGAAAGCACTCTCCCCCGACTTTCATCCGACCGACGTCGTTGAAGATGCCGACGGCGGTTTGCTAGTGGTCGACACGGGCGGATGGTTCCGCATCGGTTGCCCAACGTCACAGATTGCGAAACCCGAAGTCGCCGGAGGGATCTACAGAATCACACGCGAAGGTGTCACGAACGCCCCCGATCCCTGGGGAAACACGCTGAATTGGGACAACGAGCCGAGTGCAAACTTGGTCCGTCGACTCTATGACCCGCGATTCAAAGTCCGCGAGCGTGCGATCGCCGCTTGCGCCAATGTTGGCGAAGAGGCGGTGAACGCGCTCAAGGGGACCATTGATCGCCAGCCCTATCCCGACGGACGACTCAACGCACTGTGGGCGCTGTCGCGGATCGATTCACCCCGCTCGCAAGCGGTCGTTCGCGACGCCCTCTCCAATCGCTATTCTGCAATGCGAAAGGTAGCCTGTCAAATTTTGGCGGATCGTCCCGACGCGGAGGCTTTGCCAGGGTTGTTGCAGTGCCTGCAAGATGATTCGCCTCACATCCGTCGCGTCGCGGCAAAAGCGATCGGCCAACTGAGAAACGCCAAGGCCGTTCCGGAATTGTTGAAGTCGCTGGAGTTCTGTGTCGACCGCGCCGGTGAACATGCAATCATTTACGCATTGTTACAGATCGATGCGGCAGCGGAAACACAGGCCGGGCTTGCCTCCAGCGTCGCCGCCATCCGACGCGGTGCGCTCATTGCGCTGGACCAAATGGAATCAGGCTCGATCTCTGTCGACTCGATTGCCGCGTCACTCAGCGATGACGATGCCACCGTTCGAGAGGTCGCTTTGCAGATCATGCAGTCGAATCCGCGGTTCGGCGAACTTGTCTTGCCGACGTTGAAAGCTTGGTCCTCGCGTGAACGTGACATTACACAACTGGCGGCCGCGTTCATGACCGACCCCACAGTCGCCCAATGGGGTGCCCAGCAGCTTGCATCCGCAACAGCATCCCCCAATCTGAAGCGACAATTGCTTGAGGCGATCGGCCTTTCGGAACCTGTCAAAAGCGAACCGTTGGCGTCCGCATTGATTCAATCGCTTGAGCTGGCTGACAAGGAAGACCTGTCGGTCGCCATCCGAGCGGCGGGGAACGTCGACGATTCGCGGCTTGCCGCCGCGTTGCTGAAGTTGTCGCAAGACGAGAGCTTGGCGAGGTCTTCACGATTACAGGCGATCGCCGCGATGACGCGAACACGACGAACCCTCGATGAGAACGCATTCGCCTTGCTGCGCGATACTCTTCAAGATGAAACCGCCGGTGCTGACGTTGGTCAGGCGGTGTCGGTGCTGAGCCGTTCGTCGTTAACCGCACCGCAACTGATCTCGCTGAGCAAGCAGATGCGGCGGCTCGGCTCGATGGCGTTGGGGGAATTGCTTGTCGCCTATACGCGGGACCGCACGCCCGACGTCGGCTTCGCCCTTGTTGAAGGTTTGAACAAAGCGGACAACGCCCCCTTGCTGTCCGAAAGCCAATTGACCGTGGCGATCGGAGGTCATATTCCCGAAGTGCGATCAAAAGCGGAACCGTTATTAACTCGGATACGCGAGCGTGTGGAAGCGACCACGCGGCTGATGGCTCGGTGGAAACAGAAGCTTTCCGACGGGGATGCCGTTGCGGGGCGCGAGATCTTTTACGGCAAGCAGGCTCAATGTGCGAACTGCCATCAAGCCGAAGCCTCCCCGCCCAAAGATTGGCTGACGACGCACACGTCCGAAGGATTCACGCCCATCGGCCCCGATCTTCGCGGCATTGGCAAAATCCGCTCCGAACATGATTTACTCGAAGCGATCCTCTTTCCTTCGGCAAGCTTCGCCCGCGAATACGAACCTTACACCGTTTTGACTCAGTCGGGACAACTGATCAACGGCTTATTGCTGCAATCGAGTTCCGCCGACTCGGTCGCGATACAGCCGGCAACCGGCAAGCCGATGGAGATCCCCAAGTCCGAGATCGAAATCATGAAACCGGGAACCGTCTCGATCATGCCTCAAGGGCTGCACGAAACGCTGACCGATCAACAAATGGCCGACCTGATCGCATTCCTCCGTTCCAGAAAGTAGAACAAGCACGGCCCACACCGCCGTCGTACCCTTTCCATCCCAGAACATGAGTTCTAAGCATCGCCCGATCATTAAGTGGCGTCGTGCAGTCTGCCAGCCCGTCCTACAACCCGACAGTTTTTGATCGGGCGATGCTAACTGATAACGTAGCCTCGATCACACAATTGACGACACCCGCATCTACACCTCGGCATAAGTCATTAAACAAAACGCAATCAGCCGCAGCACGCTCGCCTTCCAGCTTAGGCCGGAGGCCGAAACATAAACCATACGGGCCGTCAGGCCCCGGAACCGAAACCAAGACAACTTTAGCCCAGAGGGCGGCACATAAGCTCTGGTGTATTGTGTGAGTCAGGGCTCACGCGGCACGCTCTCGTTAGCGTCCGATTCTTCGGAACCCCGATCTAACGCTCAACTGCTGATTTAACTGAAAGACTTGTGCTGAGGTGCTTAGCTTTTCATGATCTCGGAACTTTTCCATTGTACGGAAACGTCGCGCGCGAAATCAAACGCCGAACCGCTATAATATCGCATTCCGTTACCTATCCTTCGACTTTAGTTTTGGGGCAATCGATTCATGAACCTGGAGTCGAACCATCCCTGACGGTCTTCGCATCGCCTTTGGAGCGGATCGGACGTGAATTGTCGGAAAGACCGGTATTTTGAATCTAGGCGGTCTGGGATTGGTCGAACTCTCCGCCGGAGCTGTTCCAGCTCAACATCTGCGCTGTTTGACGTTGGGTGAAGTCGATTTCGATGAGTACGGCGAGCCGAGGTATCGCGGCTCCCTCGACGAATGCGAATCGAATAAAATTTTGCGAGGCTGGGATCGGTTGGCATCTCTCCCGCAACTGGAAGAACTCAGTCTCAGCAGCCTTAAATGTTGCCATCTAACGCCATTCCGCGATTTGACGACCTCCAGTCGCTGGATTGCGGTTTTACGGACGTGAGGATCTATCGCCCTCTCAGGCTTGACGAGCCTCCAGTCGCTGTCTGGCTATATGCAAGTGAGTGATCTGTCGCTCTGGCTTGACGAGGCTCCGGGTCAAGCGGAATGCAGCTCTACGCAAGTGAGTGATCTATCGCCCTCTCTGGCTTGACGAGCCTCCAGTCGCTGGAATGCCGCTCTACGCAAGTGAGTGATCTTTCGCCGTTTCCGGCTTGGCCGAGTCTCCAGCGGCTGAATTGCAGCTATACGCAAGTAAGTGATCTATCGCCCCTCTCTGGCTTGATCGAGCCTCCAGTCGCTGGAATGCAGCTCTACGCAAGTGAGTGATCTTCAGCCAGCTCCTTGTTTTGACGAGTCTCCAGTTGTTGGATTGCAGCTCTACGCAAGTGAGTACCATCGCCCCTCTCTGGCTTGACGAGTCTCCAGTTCTTGGGTTGCAGCTTTATGCAAGTGAGCGGGATCTTCGCCGCTCTCCGGCTTGACGAGTCTCCAGTTGTTGGGTTGCAGCTATACGCGTGAGTGATCTGCCGCTCTCCGGCTTGCCGAGCCTCCAGTCGCTGGGTTGCAGCTATACGCAAGTGAGTGATCTTCGCCGCTCTCCGGCTTGCCGAGCCTCCAGTCGCTGGATTGTAGCGGTACGGGCGTGCGTCATTTAGCGCCGCTCTCTGGCTTGACGAGCCTCCAGTCGCTGGATTGCGGTTCCACGCAAGTGAGTGATTTGCGATCCACGCCTGCTGACATTCAGGTAATTTATGCACACGGCCTGGCACTCGATGCGGAGTCATTGAAAGTCATCGCGCGTCCCGGCGCTTCGGGAGTTTTTCGCTCGAGGTACGACGATTCCTGGAATCCCCCAGAGGTGCGCTTTCTCAAGCAGTTTCAGGAAGGCTGCTCGCCAAGGCTTCGATCGCATCTGGCGGATCTTCAGCACGAACCGAAAGTACAAACGCACGACGTGAAGCTGATCGTCGCCAGTACTGGCTGAGCTGGCAAACGCAGATCGCACGACGACTGCGGATTGAAACCGGAAGCCGATCCCGATTCGACCCACGGATCGTCATTTGCTCCTTCGATCTTCCTTCCATCGAAACAACCCTCCCGATCCGGTCGCCCGCATCCATCTCTGGGACTTCGGTGGTCAGGATATCTACCACGGAACGCATGCGCTCTTCAGTGCACAAACGCCATCTTTCTGCTCGTCTGGACCGTTGCCAAGAATTTGTCCACCGAACACGAATATCGCGGCCGACCTTTCAAAACCATCGTGTCCCCCTACTGGTTGAAACATATCGGTCGCTTCGCCGGATTCGACCAACCGATCGTGATTGTGCAAAATCAATGCGATACATCCGCGGATGAAGAACCCCTCCTCCTCCCCGAAGGAACACTGGAACCCTTTCGCTTCGTCCAGCGGCAACCCTGCTGCGCCAGAATCGACGACGGCGCGGCCTGATAAAGCGATCCGGAAAGCAATCGCGGACCAAGTTGCACGACGCGGGAAAGTCATCATCGGTCAAGGAAGAGCGACCGTGATCGCAAGACTCGACGCGATGCGAAGGCGGATGAGGAGTCCCGGGTCAGCGCAACGCCGATATCGGACGCTCGAACAAGAAGCCTTCCGCGAACTGTGTCAGAAAGTCGGTATGACTTCCTATGTTGAACACTTTTTGGAGTACCTGCACGATTGCGGTCTGGTCTTCCATCCCGGAATGTTCAACGATCAGATCATTCTGATCGCTTGGGCTTTGCAAGCGATTTACACTGCGCTGGACCGAAGCGGGCCCTACATGGGCGCGCGCCATCTGCACGGTCGCTGACGCGCAGCCTGCTCGCACTCGCTCCTGGAAGTATTCTGAACAGGAACAACGTCTCTTCCTGAGCCTATGGAGTCGTGCGGCATTTGCTTTGTGCATCGAGACGAAGATTCCCGCCTGGGGGGTGGAGGTCGCCACATCGCCCCCGAACTGTTTTCCCGAACGCTCCGTCGTCGCCGGACAAATTCGTCTCGCAGTGGGAACATCCCGGTGAAACGGTCCGCATCGTCTGCGAATACCCGTACGATGATCCCTCGTTGATTAGTCTGATCATTGCGCACGGCTCAACGCGTGCTGACTCGCCGTTTACTGGCGTTATGGCCTGCGGCCGACTCTGGAATCGTCCTGCCATTTTCTGTTGGATTATCCGCATCGAAGACACCGATTCCAGCCGCCTCACGCTGGAATGCAGCGCGCTCCGTCTGGCTTGCCGAAGAACTACGTAACCGGATCGATTCGATCCACACGCGCTTCATGACACGCACGACGCCACATGGTCGGGGACACGCAGCGAAGCCCCCATGCAATCGCGAGCCGACGCGATCTCCAAAGCCGACGGCCCGGAATCTGACGACGACGAAGAGGCCAACCATATCCAAGGCCCATTTGAAGCTGGGGCCTTCACCGAGCCGCGTCGCAAAAGAACATACTTCGTTTCTTACGCTTGGGGAGACGATACCCCGGAAGGGCTGCCGCACTCAGGCGATTGAAAATTTGTGTGACCAAGCCAAACGAGCCGGCATCGAGATCCTTCGCGACAACACTCATCTTCAAATTGGCGACCATCAAATCCATGGACAGTCTCGGCCAATCGCAACGCGTGTTCGTGATCCTCAGCCAGAAGTACCTGAATCCGAATTCCTGCATGTACGAATTATGGTCGATCTGGCGGAATTGCAAACAGAAGCCCGACCAGTTTCTATCCCGCATCCGAGTCTACCAACTGCCATGCCAAGATGAAGACGACAGTCGAGCAAGTGCGGTGCGGAGTGCATTGATGAGGCAGAAAGAAGAGATCGACGAATTGGACTGCGAGAACGGCTTGAGCATCATCGGCGAAACCACGCTGAAAAAAGTACAAATGCAGGACTTTGCCGCACAAATCATGAGGATCCTGCCCACATTTCGACGTCCTGAAGCCAAAACCTTCGACGACCTCCTCAAAACCGGCTTCGGTGATTAACAGCTCCAAATCGGACGCGACGAGCACTCGCTCCCTTGTCCGCAGAAAGTAGTTTAATCGAAGCAACTAACTCTCTTTCCCAGGGTAACTGATCGAGCTTACTACGGATACATGGATATCCCATTTCCATTCAAGCGTTTTCTTCTCATAGGTAGCATACACTGTTGCGCCCCCAGCGCCAAAGCAATGGCAACGATGTGCCCCATCGACGATATAAGTGATTTCACGTCGCTCGTACACTTTTACGGGATAAGTCTGCGTACAAAAGTTTTTATGCCACTTGCCAACGTTGTAAAAACCTATCGAAACTGTGTGTGGGGTCGAACTTGGATGCGTGTTCCATATATCTCTTGTACTGCTCAATTCCGTTGCCCGAATTATTGTTCGCAAGTAACCAGCAGCCAAGAAATGCGGGTTTGCTTAAGTGGACACGCATCTTGACCAACCTTTCCTTCGTTATTCCAAAATCGAAAGTGCAATTCACTGATTTTCTGCTTTCCAGCGTTTTTCATTTCAGATGGTCTCCGTAGTTGCATAAAAAGTAGCCTGTTGAGGAACCGAAAGGTCAATTGCCATTGCCGTAATTGTCAAACCACAACGTTGGAAGGTACCCATATTGTACGTTTGTAGTTGATTGTTGAAAATGCTTACACGAATATAAGCGTCCTCAGTTCGTGACTCATCAATTAAGACGGAGTTTTCTCATAGATCTTTTGGGGATTTCCACAGTAATATTCGCTGTCGGTGCCTCGTCCGTTTGAACGATTTGACGCCTGCTGCATAGCAAATATCCCGACGACGGGAATTTCGTGGGGCGAAGCAGGCAACGTCAAATCTGCGTCGTTGCCGACGACCGATTGCTGAGCCGCTGGTGGATTCAGAACATGAGCCTGACATTTCTGATGGAAAAACTTCTTTAGCGGCCTAAGAACCCTGGCTGCTGATCGTCTTACTTATCGCCTGACCCATGCAATGCTCTTGCCGATCCGCCGATGAGTGAGTCTGGAAACGAACGAGACCCGCAGCGGCTCACTCGCCTCTTTCGCGAGCTTGAGTTGCCGTTGGTCGCGTATGCAACGAGCCTGACGGGAAATCGTGAACAGGCGCGCGATGTGGTTCAAGACGCCTTCATGCGGCTGTGCGACGCACGCAACAACGTCTCGCCGGGCTCCGAACGAGCTTGGTTGTATCGGGTCTGTCGCAATCGTTCCATCGACATCCAGAAAAAGGAAGGCCGAATGAAAAACATCGATCAAGCCGCGGCCAGCGAGATCGGCAGCACGGATCACGATCCGAGCACCGCCTCCGAAATCGCCGACTGTGCCGAACAAGCTCAGGCCCTGCTCAGCAGTTTGCCCGACAATCAGCGTGAAGTCATTCGCCTGAAGGTCCAAGGCGGCTTGAGTTATCAGGAAATCAGCGACTTGACTGGTCTATCGGTCAGCAACGTCGGTTACCTGCTGCACACCGGCCTCAAGACAATCCGCAACCGCATGACACTCGGAAACCCGACCGATCGAAATACATCACAACAAACCAATCGGCAGACACTCCCAAAATGACCAGCCAACAGAACGATCCACGCATCACCGCCTACGTTTTTGGTGAACTGAGTCCCGACGAGACCGCTCGGTTCGAGCAGGAACTCGCCGCATCCAAGCTCTTAGCCGACGAAGTCGCCGCCACACGCAGCGCCATTGCGGCGTTGGAGTCCGAATTCGCTGGTGAGTCCGAAGGATTGGACGATGCCGCTCGCCAAGCCGTTCAATCCGCCGCGCTGGGCTCGCTGGCGACGCCAGCCGCATCGTGGTTGCATGGAAATCGCACGCCCATCACGCTTGTGAGCCTTGCCGCAGTCGTGTTGCTGGTTGTGGGAATCGCCTTTGTGAACAGCGATTCCGACGTTCAATCCGGCGTTGCGTTTCGTCGCTTTTCCCAGATGGAAGAAGCAGATAATTCGGGAGTGTTCGAAGGTGCCGAACTGCAATCTGGTCTTGAAGCGTCGCGGAAGGAATCGCTTGCCGCCATCCCGGCACCAATGTCGGGCACGGTAACTGAGCAGCACGAAGCTGGCGATACGATGACTTTCACAACGCGGGTTCCCACCAGCGAATCGGGCGAGAAAAGTACGAAACCCGAAAGCAAGCTGACCTTGGGCTCTGACGACTTCAGCATCCTGGGTGCGGCCAGGCAAAGCGATCGGGAAAACCGAGGGCTATCTCAAATGGAGGAAGAGTTCACGCGAGATATGGAGACAATGGGCACGGGGGAAGTTAGGTATAACAACTTGCCTGTGTTCCTGATGCGTGAAGTGGATTCCGCGATCCCTCGCTGGCGTAACGTCGACGTCATTTGGCACGACGCCACGTGGGCGATGGATCGTTCGTTCACGCCGCATCCACGCCCACCATCGTGGGGCATGGGACCGGATATTTCAGGCGACAAGCACGACTTGATCGTGGAAAACCCGTTCCTGCGAGTAAACGATCAGCCGCTGTCGACCTTCTCGATCGATGTCGATTCTGCTTCGTATTCGAAGGTGAGGATGTACCTTTCGCAACACAAAACCTTGCCGCGACCCGACGCTGTACGGATCGAGGAACTGATCAACTACTTTAACTACGACGACGCACCCCCCGCCGAGGACGATCCACATCCCTTCGCCGCGACCATGCATGTGGCTGGATGTCCGTGGAACGCCGACCACCGATTGGCTCGAATCGGGCTCAAGGGAAAGACGATCGAAAAGCAGCGTCCGTCCAGTAATCTTGTGTTCCTTCTGGACGTTTCCGGTTCGATGAACAAGCCCAACAAATTGCCGCTGGTGATCGAAGGAATGAAGATGTTGACCGGTAAACTGAGCGAGAACGATTCGGTTGCCATCGTCGTTTATGCCGGAGCCGCTGGCGTTGTGTTGAACAGCACGAGCGGAGAACATCGTGCGGACATAGCCGCGGCGCTCGAGCGACTGAAAGCGGGAGGTTCGACCAACGGTGGCGAGGGCATCGCGTTGGCATACAACATCGCCCGCGATAACTTCATTCCCGGTGGCACCAACCGAGTGATTCTTTGCACCGATGGCGATTTTAACGTTGGTGTGACCGGAACGGACGAACTGGTTCGCATGGCTGCGGAGAACGCGAAAGGCAATATCTTTCTGACCGTGCTGGGGTTCGGAATGGGGAATCACAACGACGCGATGATGGAACAGATTTCCAATCGCGGCAACGGCAACTATGCCTTTATCGATTCGCGCTCGGAAGCTCGCCGCGTGCTGGTCGAGCAAATCAGCGCGACGCTCGTAACGATCGCCAAAGACGTTAAGATTCAAGTTGAGTTCAATCCCGCCACGGTCGCCGCTTACCGACTGATCGGCTACGAAAATCGAATCCTCGCCAGCCAAGACTTTAACGACGACAAGAAAGATGCAGGCGAGATCGGTGCCGGACATACCGTGACCGCTCTGTATGAGATCGTCCCGACAAGCGATGAAGACGATTCGGTCGCGACCTCTCCCGTCGTTGACGACTTGCGATATCAGAAGAAAGCCCGCCTTAGCAAGCAGGCTGGCAGTGGCGAGATGCTGACGCTGAAACTGCGGTACAAGGAGCCTGAAGGCAGCAATAGTACGTTGATTGAATTCCCTGTCAAAGATCAAGGTCAACGATTTGAGCAAGCCGACAACGACTTCCGCTTCGCCGCGTCGGTTGCCGCTTTCGGCATGCTGTTGCGGAATTCAGCCTACAAAGGCAACATCACCTACGCCGCCGTCAAAGAGTTAGCCGAAGAAGCCGTGGCGGACAGCGAAGACGCTTATCGAACCGAGTTCCTCGAGTTGGTTGATATGGCTGCCGATATCGATCAGGCCAGTGCGGCCAGTTCGGCGAATCCAGTGAATAAGGCTTCGGCAAAACGCAATGGCGTCGTCCTGCAAGTCGACTTGGCATCACAATTGGTGCTGATATCGATTGGCTATGACGATGGATTGCGTACGAACCATCAACTGAACGTAACACGGGGAACGGACAGCATCTGCAAACTGCGAGTACGAAAGACCCATCCAAATCAAGCCGTTGCGGAGATTCTGGCAACAAGCAGCAATGTTGATGTTCAACCGGGAGACCGCGTCGGTGTCAGCGGATCGCACGACGAAGCGACTGAGAACGTCGACGAAAAGTAGCGTCGTGGTCGAGCGAAACGCCGCCACGGATGCCCTCGGAAAATCGATCGAGCGCATCAACGCCTCGGCATGAAGTCATTGAACAAAACAGGAATCGGCGCAGCATTTTGCAGCTCGCCTCCGCTAAGGCCGGAGGCCGAAACAAAACTGCCGGGGCCGTCAGGCCTCGGGACGAAACTAAGACAACTTTTTGCCGTGAGGCGGCACATAAGCTCTTAGTGGATTGTGTCGAGCTCCGGCCCAGCGAATCGTTTTTGCAACACTCCGGTGGCTTACGCCACCTGCAAGCTGTAAGTCGGCCTGCGGCCTGAGGGGACGCTTTCGTTGGCGTCAGTTTTCCGAAACCATGAGCGAACGCTCAACGGCTGATTTCAACCACAGGCTCAAGAAGCCGGTGCTGACCGTTGCACGAGAGTCGAGAGGCAATTGGCCTCGCTTGCCGCATACTGATTGCACCGTCTCGGCTAGAGCGAACACGTCGCTAAGATCAAGTGAAGAACGTTAGCGCAAGCCAACAGCAAACGCATAAGTTATTGATGTAAAATCCCTGACGCGTCTTTCGTGCGAATGCGACCATGGCAATAATCGGCGTCGAAAACCTATCGACGACCGATAGTCGACCTATAGTCGCGATGTTCGAACACACCAGGGATTCCATCAATGAGATACAGCGAGACAGAAGTTCAGGCTCAAGGCTCAAGAGGCAAAGACTATTGCATTGAGTTAATGGAGGAATTGCGAAGCGAAGTCATTGGAGAACCGGTCGCCGGGCGAAGTGCAGCTTCAAGAATTGCAGTTCGAGCTGAGGCTGAAAGAAGCTGAGGAGCATGACAATCGTCGACGAGAAGAGCACGAAGAACGCATCAAGGAATTCGAGCTGCAGATCGAACGGCGACTTTACCACGAAGAGGTACGACGAGCCGATGAGGTCCGGCAGCGTTATGCCGAGGTGATCAGCCAAGTTGCTCAATCGCAAGAGAAGCTCAGCATTCAGCTTGAACGCAAGACGCGGGAGTTTGCTGTGAAGCTGCAAATGATGGAGCACGAACACGACACCAGACGGCGGGAACTTCAGGAAGAGCAAGGCAACTTGTCGCCCGAGATTCGATTCGCGAAGAAATACGATGTCTGGCCGAGTTGCAACAGCTTGCTGAAGATGTTGACGCCGTTCGCCAATCGCTCGAGAAAAGACGGTCGCCGTTCGGCAAGACAGGAACTGGCTCAAATCGGGCGGCAAATTACGAAAAGCAAAGAGCTTAACGGCATCCGCCGCGATCCGCGAAAGTCGAAATTGCGGAACTCAAGGCAGCCTCACCACGCAAAGAATTTACACTCGCGTGATGTAACACGCGCGCTTCCTGTCTTTGGAACGGAACCGCTCGTCCGGCTCGGATTTGAAAAAAATCACGCCAACCGGGTGAGCACGCTGCGTGAACAGGCGGAGACGCGGCAAACGTTGAGCGAACAAGAAGTGGCCGCGATTCGCGAGGAAGCGGTGGAGCAGTATCGCCGCAGATTTAGTATTCCTTCAGACGAACCGCTGAACGTTACCGAGCTCTTTTACGAGCGACGAAAGCTGCTGGAAGAGAACGCCGCTCTTCAGGCGGGGACCGCCAAGCTTGAAGCGGAGATGTCTCGCATGCGGGCGCACATTGAAAAAGAGTCTGAGCGAGTTGCCAAGGCAATCGAAGCCGCCCGAACGAACATTCAAAACAACATCGAACCTGGTGTGAAGCGTTAAGCACCGTCCTGGAAATAACTGTCAGGTTTGAAAGTGGCGTCGGCTGGCGCAATGCTTACAATGGGATGCTGGCGTGCATTGACGTTCTTGCGTGTCTTTTCTGCTCTTCTTTTTCGAATCCGAACTTCTTGATGATCCATCGAAAACGACAATCCAAACAGAGGAGGGCGCGCTCGTATGGGCGTCGCGGGGTACTTCGATTTGAATTGCTTGAGCATCGACGGTTGCTTTCGGCGGATCCGATTGTCGATTTTGATTTTGAAATTGATCAAAGCTTGGATGAATTGCGAGCCGGCGGATGGCAAGTCGATGCGGAGATATTGGACGATCAGGATGGCATCGACGATCTTCGCGCGATCGGCGGTGCGTTGGAACTGACCGATGACCTTGGCGGAACGACCGGTCTTCGCGCGGCGCACGAAGCGACTTACGGTTTCGCTCCTCTGGAAAATGGCCTGTTGCAGGTCGCTGCTGGAACAGGCGGCTCTTACCCGGGCAATCCAAGCCACCGGATAAACTTACTCGCGTCAGGCTCGGCGGTCGCCACCATTGAACTGAGGAATGATACGCAAGGATCGCTGCAGTATGGCGGTGGATCGGTAGCGCTCGAAGATGCCAGTTGGAGCAATCAGTTTCGAAACTTTGCGATCACCTGGACCGTGGCGGCGGACGGCACGGGGGGACTGCTAAGCATGAGCTTCGAGGCATCCGACGGATCTTTAACGCAGGTGCATAATCGACCGTTCCTTGCCGATGGAGTCCCCGATGGCATCGAAATCAAGGCCGGTTGGAGTACGCCGTCGAACGTCATGCTTCGTCTTGATTCTTTAGTCGTCACCCCACAGTCGCCAACGGTCGCGGTCGAGATTGCGGCTTCGCAATATCACGACGTCGCGTTGGGATCATCAGCGGGAGATGCGGTTTCCGGGAACGTTCATCTTGTCCAAGGTTTAATTACAGGAAGCCCCACCTTTTCGATTGTGGGAGGGAGCGGCAGCGATCTGTTTGAGATCGAAACGTTAACCGATCAAGGACTCAATCGGATTGGGCGTATCGTCGTTGCCCCCGACGTGACGTTATCGACGGAAGAGAGTTATACGCTCGACCTGCAAGTCGCCAACGGAGACCAGCTTTCATCGATTCAGACCATAACGATTCATGTCGTTCCGCAAACGGCGGCGTCTCGGGTCTTCGATGCTTTGCTGAATCAGAATCGTTTCCGGGCAGCGGACATCGACGACGCAACCGTTGCCGACTGGATGTCGAAGATTCAGCCCGATGGTTCCTTTTCAGATCTTTCCGGCAATCATTGGACGCAGAGTGCCGATCGACTCGGGTCACTTGCGGAAGCCTATGCGTTCAACGCGGTGTATCAAGGCGATGGTGCCTTGCGTGAAAAGCTTTATGACGCGGTCCTCTACTGGGTCGATCATGTTACGGGAGATGGCGGCTCGTTCGTCAATCCCGCCTGGGCTTGGCCACGTCAGATTGGAATCGTCGGCTATTTCTTGCGAAGCGATCTGCGGACGGAGCTTCGCAGCCCGAGCCCGTCCGTTGCAAGTCGAGCCGCGGAGGTTTTCGATGCGATCGTGCGAGGCACCGAAAGTGCCGTCACCCATTTGCGAACATCCGATGAGCATTTTTGGGGGGGCAATCTCGGGTATCGGCTGCACGCGATGCAGCTTCGTGCCGTCTTGCTCGACGACTACAACCGGCCGCTGACCTCAGTGAGCGGTTTCTTGCGTGGCTTTGAATCGACCGCGAGTTTCGCGGATATTCAATCTCTGATGGAGAAGTCGTTTGATCGCTCCGTCGGCCCCACATCGGTCGGACGAACACAGGACGGAGCCTTCAGCCAGCATACCGGTGGCGGGGCACAGCTTTTTAACTTCGGATATGGTCGGGATTGGGCCGCGGATGTAATCACGGCCGACACCATGTTTGCGGAGACGCCGTGGAGCTTGAGCCAGCAGGAGTATGATCAACTTGCGGACTACATTCTGGACGGAGTTTTGTGGCAGGTGTTCAAAGGTCAAGGCGATTACGCGGCGATGGGGCGACGCGCCGGCCACACGACAACGCAGGCCTATGCGTCGGCCAACACGTTGTTCTATCGTTTGCTCCGCGATCTCGAATCGAATGCCGGACAGGCACAATTGGCACGATACGACGAAGTGGTCGCCGCCCGTGATGCCTTGAACAATGGCGACTGGGATCTCGTGGGACAGCGTGCCTTCTGGAATCACGATTTTGCGTTAGCTCGGACGGCCGATTATTACGTCTCGACGAAGATGAATTCCGTTCGCAGCAGCGGCAATGAAACAGGCAACAACGAAAACCTACAGCACTATCACATGGGGGATGGGATGACGTTGGTGATGCTCACCGGCGACGAATATGTGAACGCTCGGGTCGGCTGGGATTGGCACCAGTTGCCTGGAACAACAACCGAAAGTCGAACCGACACGCTGCCAACGCGCCGATGGAACGTCGACAATACGGGGCTGAACGAATTTGCTGGCGTCCTGTCGGATGGGCACAGAAGTGTCGCGGCGTTCATCAATGATCGATACGACGCCAACAATTCCGTGTATCAGTATCACACGGTCAACAGCAATAAGGGGACCTTCTTTCTGGATGATGCCGTCGTTGCGCTGGGGTCCGCGATCCAACGAGTCGGTGCCGGGCAGGGTCAGCCGATTCGAACAACGTTGAATCAGACCGAATTGCGAACCGATGTGGTTTACGATACCGGTGATGGCATTCAAACGCTTGCGGCTGACGACTTCACGCAACAGACCTTCAGCGTGTTATCGTCCCCCGCGTGGTTTCATCAAGATGGCGTCGGCTACATCATCTTGCCGGAACAAGGGAAAGCGGCAACGGTCAGGCTGGAAACTCGCGCAACGAATAACGATTGGTACGACCTGCGTCATGCAAACGGACACCAGAATCAGCAGGTCGACATTTTTCAATTGTCGATCGATCACGGAACCGATCCCAGCGACGGAAATTACCAGTATGTCATCGTTCCGAATCGAACGGCTGCCGAAATGCCAGCGCTCGTCGCCGGACTCGCGTTGGAAGTGATCGAGAACTCCCCTTCGATACAAGCCATTCGCGATCCAAATGCCGATGTCACTCAAGTTGTCTTCTACGAAGCAGGCTCGGTGACGATCGAACCGGGCATGACAATCGCATCGGATCGTCCGGCGATCGTCATGCTGTCGGATGCCGCGGGCGAACTCGAGATCACGCTGTCCGATCCGCTTCATTCGACGACCAACAATCAAACCGCTTTGACACTGAATCGTCCGCTCGCGGGGCCGGGGGCAACTTGGAATCCGCTTGTCGGCGAAACGACGATCGTCTTCAATCAATCCAACGACATCACGCTCGCTGGCGCGCCGCAAACGGAACGCTTCACTCCAATATCCTCCAAGCTGACGCTCGACATTGCCGCCTCGTCGATCAGCGAAGGGAGCGGGGGAACGACGGCGACCGTCACGCGGAACTCGGTCGCCACCGATCCATTAACGGTGACGTTAACCAGCAGCGATGCGAACGAAGCGACAACACCGATGACGGTCGTTATTCCGGCGGGCAGACTGACATCCGATCCGTTCACGATCCAGCCGGTCGATGACGCCAATGTCGACGGGTCGCGAACGATTCTCATCACGGCCGATGCTCAAGGGCATCTCGGCGCGTCCCATCACCTGGACGTTATGGACGATGACGAACCGTCGCGATGGGTCTACCAGGGGATTCAAGCAAAGCTGATCTACCGCCCCGATGCTCAAGGGGATCGCATCCCCGATTTCGCGGACGTTGGTTACAAAGCGGGGCGCGAGGCGATCCCCGACGTCCCGGTGGTGGTGACGGTTGCACCAGGTGCGGGCGACGACACGGCGAGGATTCAGGCGGCGATCGACCAAGTCGCGGCATTGGAGCCGAACGCGAACGGTTTCCGAGGGGCCGTTCTGTTGCAGCGGGGAGATTACGATATCGAAACGCAGGTCGTGATTTCCACCAGCGGTATTGTCTTGCGGGGCGAGGGACGAGGGGAATCGGACACGGTTCTGCATGCGCGCGGTGACGATCGCCGAGCGATCATTCAGATCGATGGCTCGGGTTCCATTCAAATGCTGGGAACACCCACGTCGATCGCCGACTTTGTTGTTCCAAGTGGTGCGCGAAGCTTTCGCGTGGCGGACGCTGGCGGACTGCAAGTGGGCGATTCAATCCGCATCATTCGACACGGGAATGCCCAGTGGATTGCCGATCTGGGCATGGATCAATTGGACAATCCTTGGCAGCCGGAGTCGAAGAATGTAGCGTTCGAGCGGACGATAACACACCTGGACGGAAACACGATCACGGTCGATGTGCCGCTGGTCGATTCGTTTGAACAGCGTTACGGAGGCGGAACCGTGCAGAAGTTTCGCTTCGACGGGCGTATCGAGAATGTTGGTGTCGAAGATTTGCGTGGTGAGTCCGATTTCGATTTCGATACCGACGAAGACCATGCGTGGGACTTCATCAGCATCAATCGAACACGCGACGCATGGGTTCGACGGACAACGGCTCAATACTTCGCATTTGCCCACGTCAACATTCAACGTGACGCGCAACGGGTGACGGTCGCCGACGCGATCAATCTGGATCCCAAGAGCGAGATCACGGGAGCGCGACGATATGCCTTTAACGTTGTCGGTCAACAAAACTTGGTGACCGGTGCGGAATCGCACGAAGGACGGCACGACTATGTCTTCGCTGCTCAAGTTGCTGGGCCGAATGTGTTCCACAACAGTGTTGCGATTAACGCGCATGCCGATTCGGGACCGCACCATCGATGGGCGACAGGCGGATTGTTCGACAACATCGTCTCGGACAACGAACTCGATGCCGAAAATCGATTGAATTCGGGGACGGGGCATGGCTGGGCGGGAGCCAACATGGTGTTTTACAATTCCACCGCCGATGGCTTCAACGTTCACAACCCTCCGACGTCGCAAAATTGGGTCCTCGGGTCGATCGGTGCGCAGCGAGCGGGCAACTTCAACCAGTCGGCTCCTCAAGGCAATTACGATTCGCACGGCATGCGATTAACGCCTGCGAGTCTTTATGAAACGCAGCTCGCCGAGCGAATGGCACATGCGAACCTTATCTATCGCGAGTTATGGCTCGGCGATATCGACAACTTTACAGGCAACGACGATCCCGCGGTCGACAATGTTTATGTCGATCCAGATTGGTTCGCCAGCATGCCGAGTACGACAACCGGCTTCGACGCCGTCGGAACCGACCGCTGGATTCCGTTCAGTTTTAATCTGGGGATCGTTCCGGTTGACACCATTGTTGGGGCGACCTTGGCGCTGGGTCTGCGAAGCGATGGCGGCAACCCCGCCGACGATTTGTTCTACATCGAAAACGATGATCAGCCGCGATCGTTCGGCAGTCTCGGTTGGTCGGTCACCGATGCAGCGGACGGTTTCGTGTTGGATCTGGGGAATGATCTCGAATTGCTCGAAGATGGACTGTTGAATTTAGCGATCTTCGGCGACACGGCGGTCGACTGGGCGATGCTTGAATTTCAGGTCGTCCCCGGCGAAACCATTACGTATGTCGACGACTCGTTCGTCGGCGATCTGAACGATCCGATCGTCGATGCCGATCTCGGCACGCAAGGTGATCAGCCAGCCGTGCTGGGCGTGAACGCTTTCAAAACGATCGGTGAAGCGATCGCCGCGACGTCCGCAAACGGAACCATTGTCGTCAACGGCGGCCAATATCCGGAGGATGTTTCATTGCTCGCATCGCAGCAGTTGCGTATTGCCGGTCCTGATGCGACGCAAACGGTTTTGGTCGATTCGATCAATGGTCCCGGCGGCACAGGCTTAACGTTGTTCGGTTCGTTGACGTTCGACCACGAGGGGAATTCAAGTGTCGGTCGGTTGGATGTTCGTAACAATCGCCCAACCGTTGACACACTGACGATTCCGAGCAATCACACGCTCACCGTTGTGGGCGGGATGTCGGTCGGCGTGTCGGGGACCAGCGGAGCGGTCACGCATTGGACGGCAACCGGTGGCGGCGAGTTGATCATCGACGACCCGTCGGCTACCGTCGAAATCGGACTGGCGAACAGCGGCAACAGCGATCCAGAGAACGTGACCGTTGTCGACCTTTCGGGGCTGGGAGCGTTCACCGCCGATGTGGCGACCTTTCGCGTCGGCTTCGGATCGCGGAATCAAAGCACGCTCGAACTCTCCAACGCTGCGAATGCGATCACCGCCGAAACCTTCACCATCGCTGACTCCAACGCCGCAAACTCTCGTCCGGCGCGGGTGTTCCTTGGTGGCGGTACGAATACGATTCATGCTGACAACATTCACATCGGGCTTTCAAAGGGAGTCGGAACGCTGGCCCTTGCCACGTCTCAGTCGAGCGGGACGGGAACGATCACAATCCGAGGTCGGGCGGGAGGCGATTCGACGTCCGACATCGTTGTGGGGCTGAACGTTGATACCGATACGGGAGTCACAGCAAATGGGACGCTCGACTTACGTGGGCTTGCCGCGAATGTGATCGCAGGGAACCTAACGATTGCCCATCGGACACGAACCGGTGTCGGCGGAGTGGTTGGTTCGGTCTCGATCGACGACGGCTCGTTCGCTGTCGATTCCATTACCATGGCAACGCGAAGCGCTGGCGATGGCAATGCCTTGGCGACGCTGAACGTTCACGGTGGCGATTTCACCGTAAACGCAGGTGGCGGATTCAAGCTCGCCGAGCATTCAGGTGGTGGCGTGGCACGCGGGGAGATCTATCTCACCGGTGGAATGCTCACGTCCCACGTTGACATTGTTGACGCCGGTGGAATCACGGAAACAAAGC
>JAWKTL010000019.1:0-112407 GCA_041399105.1 Pirellulaceae bacterium
TCTGGACACACAACGATTCGGGAGACAGCCCCAGGTTGTTTGCTTTCGATACCGACGGACGTCATCGCGGCGAAGTCAAGATCGAGGGGGCGGAGCATGTCGACTGGGAAGATATCGCGTCCTATGACATCGGTGGCGTTGCAAGTTTGATGATCGGCGACGTGGGAGACAATCGATTGAGCCGACAATCGGTGACCTGTTATCGTATCGTCGAACCGCAATTGACCGACGATCGGGCAAAGGTGGTTCAAACGTGGAGCATTCGTTACCCCGAGGGCTCGCGTGATTGCGAAGCGATAGCCGTCGATGGTTCACAGCAGTTGCTTGTACTGGCCACGAAATCCAAAGGCCTTCAGGCGGAACTTTATGGCGTGAAACTCGATAGCGACCGAAAATATCAGGAGGCAACCGCCACATTTTTGGGGAAGGTTCCCATCCCATTTATCACCGGGATGGACATTCATCCGCATGATCACCGCATCGTATTTTCAACCTATCTAGATGCGTTTCTGTATCAACCAGCGAGAATGCGCGAGACGGCGACAATTGACTGGTCAGAAACATTAAATAGTCAGCCTCGATTGGTGCCGACCCCATTTCGTCGACAAGGTGAGGCGGTTTGTTTTGACCGAAATCTAAACGGCATCTGGCTAACCAGCGAGAAAAAACCGACACCCCTCATGTTTGTTCCCCTCGAATGACAACTCGACCAGGGGGGTGGAGCATTTACCAGTTCACGAGCGTTCAGCAATCTTCAGGGAACATTCACTAACGCCGATTAAAAGCCACAGTATCGTAACGGTGTTATACGTCGCGTGGCCGAGAATGAGGTGATTCGCTTCATTAAATGCAAAAGCATCATTCCAGACCACGCACGGTATACCTCGTCAGTCGGCCTTCTCCCACGGATTCGCCTAAAACGGCGAACCAGCGACCTCTCCCGTAGGGCTTCGCCTCGGGGGAAGGTGCAGTTGTGTATCGCGACGTTCATACATCCTCTTCCGCTTTGCGGAGGAAGTCGGACGAGCGGGACGATGTCCGGGAGGGGGCTTACGTGAGTCAATGCGCTGATGGTTCGCAAGAGCAATCACCTCGCTAATCATTGAAATAAAGGTGGTCCAGGCAGAGCTGTGACCATGTTTCCAGACGATCGCGCTCCGCACGCACACTCGCAATGTCCACGAACCCAGAGTCAATCAGCTCTGATTCTCGATTGCGGACATTGGGCTGCGCGAGTCTGAATCGGTGGACGATACCAACATGAACTTGCCCAACGGCGTTTGAGGGATCATAGATCAAGCCGACCAATTCTTCTTCGTAAGCCGTCTCCATTTCAACTTCCTCGGTCAGTTCTCGCAACATTCCCGCCCGATAGACGTCGTCACTGTCCGCGTCTTCAGAAGAGATATGCCCGCCGATGCCCACGCTGTATTTGGAGTGGAGACGTTTTTCACCCTGCCCGCCACCTCGCATGTAGCGAAACAGATGAAGCCGACCCGAGTCATCGGCCCATTCCATCAAGACGTAGGGGATTAATTGTTTGAAAGACGGGTCTTCCTCCATTTGGCTTCGCGGTTGAAAGGACAACTGTTCGCTGTGCAGCATCGGTTTCAAATAGCGGTCAACATCGGGCTGGAACCCTTCAAATGCTCCCAGTGACTCAATGACCGCAGCGGGGATGACAAGGATATGTTCTTCGTTCTTCATTCGATTGAGATGTTCGGTTCGTGGAGAAGGGTCAATTTGCAAGCTTGACCGCGAATAAGTTCCCATCGTCGGGATCGCTCTGTCGACAATAAAGCACTCCATCGCTAAGGGCCGGCAAAGCTCGATAGGTACCGCTCGGCAGACGAAAGCTTCCCAGCGATTCAAATTGATCGGGATTCGCCGATAGCAGCTGGATCGTCCCATCAATCCTTTGAGAGATCAAGCGATCCTTGAGGCCAATCAAATGAGCGACTCCGTAGCCGTCCTGCGACCACATGACCTTGCCGGTTTTCGATTCGACGCAGCGAAGCTCAGCGACACCTTGATCTTCACGTCCGTGAATGCCGTAAAAGTATGCACCGATCGCGACGACGGAATTGTATTGACTGCTAAGGATGTCGTCTCCCGACCAGACAACCGTCGGCGGCGACTGGCGAAGATCAAACAATTTCGCCCCCATGCGATAACTGGCCGTCATCAATAAATGTTCGTCGAAAAGGGTTGGTGTTGCTCCGATCACATTTAAGCCGCGTTGTCCGAACGGCAGCGTCATCGTCGTCGAGCCATCGCGCACATCGAGAACAACCGTCTGCATCCGCATCGGAACGATCACTTGCCTGCTTTTCCAAGCAATCGGCGATGCATAGTCGGCTTCCAGATCGGTCGCTTGCCAGCGTGTTTTGCCGTTATTGCGATCGAGCCCAACAATTCCGGCACCTTCGTCCCCGCCAACCGCAACGACAACCGTATCGTCAACAACGATCGGCGTGCTTCCGGCACCAAAGTACCCATCTTCGGCGGCGTATTGTTCACGCAAGTCCCGTGACCACAGAGCTTTGCCATCAGCCGTGCCCACGCAATGCATCCCCCCCGCGGCACCGTAGACGAAGACTTGTTCGCCATCGACGACCGGCACACAGCGTGGCCCTCGGTCGCTGTTAAATCCGCCCGCATACGCCGCCGGAAAGTCCGTCTTCCAAACGGGTTTTCCATCGGCTGCGTTCAGGCATGTGAGGCGTTCTTGATTTTCGACGCGATGCCACAGAAAGACCTTTCCGTCGACGACAGCCACACCGGAGTAGCCTGAACCACATTCGGCCCGCCAGGCGATGCGAGGTGCGGGAGTGAACGTGGGAACCGGCTCTTTGTCGGCGACCGAATTTCGAGACGGACCTAAAATCTGAGGCCAGTCGCCGGCAAAGCCTTGGCCCATGGAAAACGAGGTTAGCGCGGCGATGGCAACGCGGTACGCCGTTAAACGTTGCGTCGCCATAAACGAGATGATTCGCTTCATGAAATGCAAAGGCATCATTCCAGACGACGCACGGTACAATTTGAACCGATCGAACGCATGCGAGATCGACGAGTGAACGTTTTTCGACATAAAACTTCGTTGTATTGGCGGATTACCGAGTCAATGGGGGCGGACCGGCCAATCATCATAACGCAACGCAACGCCGGCGACGATCGGAAGGAACCTTCTCGTTGTAAAGAATGTGGGTTAAGATCTGACCGACACAATCATTCAGGCATTGCACGTCTCCATCATTTTCCCTCCATCCTTTTTCGTTCAACGCATTCATGATCCGCAGAGCCTCGCTTACTGAACAAGAAACGAGGCAGTCGCCAGTCGGGTTGGAAACTGTGGGGGGCCGTCGGCGAAACGATCTTCTTCGCGAGCCTGTTCCTGCTTGGTGCTTTTGGCTTCGGCTTAATCGTCGCCGTTGTTACCTTTGCAACCGACCAAGCCCCCGTCAAACCGGGGTTCGGATTTTGGACCTTACTGATTGCATCGATGTCGTTGATTTTCCTGAAGCGAGCGGTGTGGCGTATCGAGTAATGGACGTTGGCGCGAGCACCGAACGGCGAAGCGCACTTGCCAAGCGAGCAGCGGAGATCGAGATCGTTCCGCGAACGAAATCGAGACGAAGCGAATTGCCGACCGTTCCACAAATGCGGAGGATTACCGAAAGCCCTGGAACGCAACTCGCGTATCGCTTGCCGGTTGTCGCGTCCCCCGTTTGGAACCTCGCCGGCGCGGCGGCTTTGGCGTTGATGTGGACCGGTTGCGCGATTTCTCTGCTCGGCGTATCGATCGTCTCATTTGTCGAAGGTCAGCCCCGACTGTTCTTGACGCTGACGATCTTGCCAATTGGCGGCGGGCGTGTGGACCTTTCGCCGGTTCGTGCTTCAACTGAAACGCAGCAGCGGCATTGGGCAGAGCGTTGTTGAGAAATCAGCCACCATCCGTTACAGCCGGGACAAACGTGCGAAGTGTATGTCGCACACAGTACGGCAAGGGCGGCCCTCAAACTTTTCCAAGTCCAGCTAGTTTGTGAAGAGGTGACAACTTTTTCGGCAGGGAACGGACGTGCGAACCGAAAAACTTCAGGTTTTTCAGGAAATTGTGCTTGCAATTGACGGAATATCCATTGACCCAAACCAGCCTTGAGGCGAAAATTCACAATTGCTGTCCCACCCAGCGCCCATGCACTCGTTTCAGAGTCCGCATAATTCCATCAGTTGGTGGATCGTCATCCATGGAAAGGGCACACCGTGGCCATCGTACTTCCGAAGATTCCCGGTCGTAGTGCATCCGCACGGCGCAGTAACCGGAACCAACCTATGATCAGCATTCAGCTCGATCGCGAGGAAGGTGTGTACGCGCTGGCGACCTGCTGGAATGTACATGGCGGATCGGTCGCGTGGGTGTTGACGATATTCAAAGCGTTGAGGCGTCGGTGCTTTGGTTCACCGAAGGGAAGGGAGACGAAGACTTTGCCGTTCACCACTTCGCGCGAACGGCGGGCGAACGCTTGCGGGAACTTGGCGACAGCTATCGACATTCCTTCGTCACCGAGCTTCCCTGGTCCGCTCACCTACGATGGACAACTGCTCCGCATTCGGTGGTGTGTTCGATTGCGAGTCTTCCTTCCAAATGAAAGCGATACGGTCGTGCAACAACCGTTCTTCTTGGGATATGCGGACGAAGATTAGCCCACGCGATTGCCGTGCCGCGTGGCGTCAACCTTCCAATCCCTTCGCGTCCGCGTTTGTGCAGCCTTCCGCGATGCGGTTCGATTTTGGCGACTGCCCATGTCGTCTCGATCAGCTTGTCGAGCAAATCCTTCAGCGATCGGTAAGCTGCTGGGCAATCGTTGGACCTCACGGAACAGGAAAATCGACGCTACTGCATCGCTTGAAAGTCCAGCTCCGTCCGCGATTCAATCTCATATCGGAAAAGACGTTGCGTGTCGGGGAATCGAATGTCGGCTGTTTTCGGTGGGCCATGCGGCAGCCTCGGGAAAAGCCTGTTAATCATCGATGGCATCGAACAACTCGACCCACTTCGGCGTTGGATGCTGCGGCGGTTCTGCAAACAAAGCGGGCAGACGCTGTTGGCGACGATGCATCAGAAGCTTGCAGGCTTTCACGTGATCCATCAGACCGCAACGGACATCGATCTGGCCGGACGTATCGTTCGTCGGCTCCTTGCGGACACTCCGTGGATGATCGATTCCGCCGAGGCTCATTTGCGGCAAATTTGGAATCAACACGATGGCAACTTTCGCAATCTCTGGTCCAGCATGTATGATTGGTACCAACTGCAAACCGTTCATTTGCCCTCGTGAATCGCTCCATGCCCATTGAACTGCCCGTTGTCATCAGCCAAGCCACTGCCGCAAACGGATCGGACCGGCAGCTAGAAGAAGACCTCATTGCGCGGTTGATGCTCGATGAATCAGCCGACGTCCGCTTGGTCGGGGCTTTGCAAACGCTGCAACCGGGCGGGACCGATCAATTGATGCTCGAAGGGATTGCGGGCGAATTCGCCATGCTAACCTGGCAACCGGCCGACCAGGCATTGCAACGGCTGCGTGAATTGGGAATCGGTGGTCGCCGAGCGGCCCATCGCGACGATCCGACGCCACCGGAAGAAGCGGGGCGTCGCATCTATATCATCGATTTGTCCAACTATCGCGCGACGGCACCGGTTATCGAATCGCTGAAAAGTTGCTCGGCTGATCGTCGAACGAAAACGATTCAGATCGGTCTGCCGATTGGGCGACGGGACGACCATGCTGTTCAAGATTCGAAGCCTGTTTCAACGAAGGCCTCCTCACCATCGACCGATCCCGCACCGCTTCGCGTCGCAAATTCGACAGCGCCCGTGAACCCTCAAGCGTACGATGATTGGGCGGAGAATGCGATGGAGTCGCTGGTGGATGAACTGGACCAAATGGATCTGTGAATGAACGATCGATCATCCGATTTGGCCGACGACGATTCGTCGGATTCGATTCGACTGGACAACTTCATCAAGTTGACTGGCGTTGTGGGAACCGGAGGGCAAGCCAAAATGCTGATCCAAAATGGCGAAGTCCTTGTCAATGGCGAGGTCGAGACAAGACGGCGACGAAAGCTGGCCATCGGTGACGACGTTGAAGTTCTTGGCGAAGTCTTTCGTGTGGAGCAGGATTAGTTAGAATTCATTTTTTCAAACGGTTGAATTCTTTGTGAATCGACCCGCATCTCGCATCCCGCCTCACCTTCCGCCCGCAATCAAAGGATCGCTCAGTGACCCAAGAAGCGTCTTCGTTCGATCGGTTTCGCCGCCATGCCATCACCTCGCTGGGTGTGTTTCTGTGTTTGTTCACGCTGTTCGAAGTCAATTACAACGTCCTGCAACCTCAATCTTCGCTGGCGGTGTTCGTCGGTGTCGGGCTCGCGTTGTGTTATTTGACGTTCCCCGTTCACAAACGTGTTGCGGCGAGTAATGCCTTTCGCGGCATTGATCTCTTATTGGCCATCGCCGCAGCCGGTTGCTGTGCGTACGTCGTTGTTCAGACCGAACCGGCGTTTGAATCCGTTTGGTCGGATGGCATTTCATTGGGTAATCGCGCGGGAGTGGAAACGACGACCGATTTTGTGGTCGGTGCGATCGGCTTGATCTTGGTGCTGGAGGCAACGCGACGGAGCATCGGCCTGATCGTTCCATTGCTGGCCTTGTTCTTTGTGGCTCATTCGTACTACTGCTACGGCGCGTTGCGATATGACTGGGTTTCTTTGCCGGATTGGATGCTGCCTCACGCTGGACAAGATGCGAAAGACATCGTGAGCACAACCTTCTTGCAGTCGCTGGGTGTGTTCGGTCCCGCCGCCGGAGTCATGTTCCGCTACGTCTTTCTGTTTGTCGTGTTCGGTTCGTTCTTGGAGATGTCCGGTGCGACGCAGTTCATCATCGACTTTGCGACGAAGGTGTTCGGCAGAGTTCGTGGTGGCCCGGCGATGGTGTCGGTGGTAGCCAGCGGATTGATGGGTTCGTTGTCCGGAAGCGCGGTCGCCAACGCGGTGACGACGGGAACGTTTACGATACCGATGATGCGGAGCGCCCGCTTTCCGAATTACATCACTTGGGAGGCATCACGGCGGCGGCGGCATCAGGAGGCGCGCGTCGTTCCGCCGGTCATAGGGGCTGGCCGCCATGATGCTCGAACTGGTCCAGCCGCAAGTCACATTCTTGACCATCATGAAAGCCGCGTTGATACCAGCGATCTTGTACTATTTTTCGATCCTCGCCGTGGTCTTTCTTTACTCGCGACGTCTCGGTGCGTCGGGGCTGGACACACAAGAAATCAGCGGAAAGAAGTTGTCCGCATACGAAGGAACCGTTTTCTTCGGCGCTCTTGGGGCTTTGATAGGTTTTACTCATCTTTGGCTTCTCGCCGTTTCGGTCGGTGACTGGGGCTCTGGCGGTGATCCTGGTCTTCGCCACCTTCCGACGTGAACTTGCAATCAGCCAGTCGGCGCGTGTCATGGCGTTGATCAGTTTCTTTGCCGTTCTCGCGTTGCATCAGGCGACGATGCTGGTCCAATCATCGGTGCCGGCTGGCATGCAGACGTTCATGGCGAGTTCTTGGATGCATCCGACGACCGGATCGTTCGACTTTCTGTTGATGGTGGGTTCGGTTTTGGAATCGTCGATCGTCGGCATGTTCGGGCTGTTGATCTTTGGTTTGATTCATCCGGCGTGGCGACCCGAGATGACGACCGCGATGACAAAGTCGGCCAAGAACGGAATCTCGCTGGTTGCGGCCAGCGCCTGCGTGGGCATTGTCATCGGAATCGTTCAGCAGACGGGAATCGCCGGCGATTTTAGCATCGCGATTAAAGATGTCGTCGAAACAAATCTGTTCCTCGCGTTGGTCGGCATCATGTTTTGTTCGTTGATCACCGGGAATGGGAGTTCGAAAATCGGTGGTCTGTTATCTGTTGATGGCGACGCTGATGGGTTCGTTGTTAGGTGAACTCGGCGTGATCCCGTTGGTCGCTCACCTCTTCATTTTTCTACTTTGGAATGATGTCGATGGTGACACCTCCGGTTGCGCTCGCCGGGTACGCCAGTGCTTCGATCGCGGAAGCTCCGATTATGCAGACATCGGTGGCCGCCTTCCGGTTCTCGTTGGTCGGATTCACCTTGCCGTTCATGTTCGTTTATCGTCCCGCCCTCTGCTTGCTGGCTCCTGAAGGAAAGTGTGATCTTCGCGGTAGCTCATGCCGTGACGGCGGCGTGATTGGAATCCTCGCCCTGGCAGCGGGCATCGCGGGATTCTTTCGTCACGGTCTGTCGATATTTGAACGTTTCTGGATGTTCGTGTCGGCCGCCTTGCTGCTCGCTCCAATCACAAAGATCGGCGAGATTCGCGTTGGACTTTGGGTCGACGTTTTCGGTGCGTTGCTCTTTCTTTCGGTGATCACGTATGGAACATTCTGCGACGCGATCATACTGCGGAATTACGCTGAATGTTCTACAATTGAACTTTTGACGCCCGAATCCTTGCAATCCGTAATCCCATGCCGCTTGAAATCGTTACCTATCCCCATCCGACTCTTCGTTATAAAAGCAAGCAGATCCATGAGGTGTGACAAAGCCTTACGGCAAACGGCCGACGAGATGTTGGAACTGATGTACTTAGCCAATGGAGTCGGGCTGGCCGCCAATCAGGTTGACATTCCACTGCGGATGTTTGTCGTCAATCCCACCGGCCAGCGTGGCGATGGGGAGGAGTTGGTGCTGATCAATCCCGTCATCAAACGTCCCAAAGGAAACCAGAAAGCCAAAGAAGGCTGCTTGAGTCTTCCCGGACTTTACGGCACCGTGACGCGTCCGAAAGAAATCCATTTGAGCGCGTTTGACATCAAGGGAAACCCAGTCGAACGAACGTTGGACGATTTCTTGGGACGCGTGATCCAGCACGAGTATGACCATCTGGACGGGGTGATGTTCATCGATCGCATGCCGGACGAATCGTTACGCAGGATTGGGCGGATTGTGGATGAATTCGAGATCGATTTTGAAAGTCGACGACAAAGTGGCGCCCATCCCCACCGACGAACAGATCGTCATGACAGAACAGTGGGAACAGCGATATGCCTGACTCCGGATCGAGCAACGCTTCGCTGTCAGTGATTCTCAGCAGGAACCGGGCCGTTTGCGGTCCCTTCCTTCGAGCGATATCCGCCCAGAGCCAGATCGCCTGTGTGGTCACGCGTCCCGAAGTGATCTCGAAAAGTCACCAAGCCGGCTCCCCCGATCGGTGCGACAATGGGCTCTGGAACACAAGTTGCCAATGTTCGATCCGGCAAGCATCAACACCGACGAGGTATCGCTCGCTTGAAGCAAGAAACAGCGGACTTGTTGGTCGTTTGCGACTACGGACAGATCTTAAGTTCGACCGCATTGGGCGTCCCGTTTGGAGGATCAACTTGCGGATCGCTGTAGCCTATCGTAGAGGCCGCGGCAGTTCAACGCGTGTGGCAAAGGTGAAGCTGAAACGGGAGTCTCAGTGATTCACATGACCCCGCGACTCGATGGCGGTCCGATTTTGTCGCGTCGCGTAACACCCATCAGGATGAAGAGACGGCTGGCCAATTGGAGCACCGCCTCAGCAAGTTGGGTCCGAGGCGACTCTTGAAGCCATTGAAATACTTCCGCAACTGGGACAGCGAACAACAAATCGGCGAACCTCAAGACAGTCGCTTGGTCTCAAAAGCACCTCGGCTGTCGAAGGCCGATGGGATGATCGATTGGACGCTTTTACGGCGACAAGTCGATCGACACCGTCCGCCCATGCAGCCGTGGCCCGACGCCTTCGATGATTGATCTGGGAAGGCAAAACACCATTGCGGCTTGTCATCCGAGTTGAAGGCTTCACCAACGTTCCATTCCCAACGAGATGGTTCCCGGCCAGTTGGTGATCGGCGAGGCCGGAATGTTCGTCGTCGTTGGGGACGGTGTGATGGTGATCACTTCTGCTGCCGGCGGGAAAACGCGAGAGGTATCCGCGGACGAATTCTGCTTGCGCGCAGAAACGCTGTAAATCAGGAATGAGCCTGGTGAGCACTGACTCAATTCGTTTGGCTCACCCGTCAGCAATGGCCGATATTAGGGCTGATTCCGCTTCATGAAATGCGAAAGAATCATTCCGGACCACCGCACGGTCAAAAATCGCGTGAGTTTTCTTGACATTGGCGGAAAGATTCCCATACTGTTTGCTAGCACGAGCGACATCCTTCGTCAGATGACCGTTCTGTGCGATGCGAAGTATTTTCATCACGGCAGACATCATCGATCAGCGGAGGTTCCCCACGTGAGACGTTCTTTCTCAAGCAGACGCTCCATCATTGAGGCGGTTCAAGACGGCGATTGGGACTTCAGACCGGTTCCTTGCGACGCCAACAGCTATCCACCGACTGCCGCGATGCCGGGCAGCCCCGAGAAGGTTTGCGTTCTTCAGGATCGCGTTCAGCCAAGGCTTACGCTTTGGCACCCTCGATAGCGTTACTTCCACGAGATTCAGCCGCCTCAGCGATCGCCGAGGCGAGAACTCCGCCAGTTCGATGTGGGAAGCGCTTTTCCGCAATGCATTTATAGGTCAGGTAGTCAGAAATGAGGTGATTCGCTTCGTTTAACGCCGAAGGCATCATTTGGGAGCCACGCACAGTATACATCAATGATGAACGCATTTGAGGTTATCTTGCGGCAATATCTCTCAGTTGATCTTGCGACGGTCGTCGCTCTAAGGAACATTCTTCTTGATTTGAACGGCTTGCTTCAGAATCGCTTCGAGCGTTTCGGAGTCTTTGCCATCAGGTTCTTGATCTGGAACAGCATCCGACCGTTGTCGGCAGACTTTCCGGTGTCGGTGCAGGAAGTCCCAGTACAGCGTTGTCACCGGACAGGCGTTGTTACCACCATACTGCTTCGGGTCGAATGAACATCCCTTTTTTAATGGTGCTCTTGGTCAATGTAATTTCCGCTGGCGCATGCGGTTTCGTGCCAACGATTCCGTCGTCGCCGTGTTGGCTCATCCCGAGCGTATTGGGCAAGCTGACCCAGTCGATCGCGTCGGCATACATCGCCATATGCCAGTCATGAAATTTTCTGGGGATGAACCCCCCAACAATTGAGCAAACAGGCCCAGGACCATCAGTCGGGTGGTGTGATGCGCGTACCCATGTTCAATGACCAACCGCATGGCCAGGCGATACGGTTCATTTGCGTCTTTCCGTCCCAGTACGCTTGCGGAACATCGCGATCGGCACAATCGAGTGCGTTAAGTTCGATGTACTCAGGCATCTGGGTCAATAGATTCCACGCACAAACTCCGCCATCCAGAACTTGTCGCACAAAACCTTCCGACGCTGTTGATGGGTGCGGCATCGCGTTCAAACGCATTCACCGCTGCGGCAATGACGTCCAGCGGATCGATCAAATGCACATTGATCGCCGCCGACAACCGTGAATGATTCAAGAAATCGGTATCCGACCATTGCGTCCTGATGATCGCCGAATCGCGGCAAGCGATGCGCTGTAAGTCGTTCAACGCCTCTTGAGCCTGTTCCGTCGTCACGGGATACGCAAACGCGTCAGCGAACCTGGATGATCGCGAAATCTTTCGCAGACCATCGCCATCACTTCGCACGTCACCTTGTCCGGCTCGAATCGCTGAATGGAACGTATTTTCTCCGGGCCACTCTTGCGAAGCTCTTGCGGTTTGTTTGTCGAAGTTCCAATCGCCACCCGGAAGGCTTGCCGTCATTGTCGATCAGAATCCGATGACGCTTTCGCATCCAGCGATAGAAATACTCCATCGTCGGCGATTTTCGCCCCGCCGCCCACTCTTTTAAACTCCTCGACGCCATAGGAAATGTCGATCCTCACACGCATTTCGTGCCAGTTTCAAATCATCAAGCGTCGACTCGATTTGTTGTAACACAAACCAATCACCCGGTCGGGTGAAGATGATCTTCTCAGGGTGCGACTGTTGATCGTCGCGCCGGGACATCGCCGAAATCGCGACCGACATCTTGGCTTGGATCATCGGACAACTCGTGATAATCGACCTTCCAACCGAGATCGCGAAGCTGGTCGCGGAAATGACGCATCGCTGAGAAGAAGAACACCAGCCGTTTTGTGGCACCAGACGTTCGTCGCTTGCGCGTCGACTTCCGCCATCCAGACACGATCGCAGCGCGGATCGAACCCGTCCAATGCATAGCTGTCGGCTCAGTTGATCTCTCCGAAGATCACGATCATGTTGCCATCGCTCGTCCCGATAAATGTTTCCTTTCAGTATGCAAGCGCGCTGGCACAGGTTATGACGAAGCGGAATCAGCCGGTACGCGTCAGCGTCGACCGGAAACGTTAGCAAGCGTTCACCGGCTGATTACGCCCGGGGCCGAAGACAGCCGTTCACTAAAGGTCGTAGTGGATCTTGTCAAAGATCCCGTGCGGTAGAATCTTTAACAGATCCACTACGGTACGTGGCTTCGCCGCCTTAAGAAACGAGGCACTTGTTTCTCGAAGACCGGTCTAAGGGTTGCTGGGACACTGTAGGTTGCAAAGGCAAGGCGACTAGAATGATGCGGTCAGAAATGAGGTGATTCCGCTTCTGTTTTGACGCGAGCATCATTCCAGACCACGCACAGTATAAGCTGTCGTAACCGCTGTCGAAGATTCTAGAATTGTCAACGTACCCAATGGTCATTCATGTCGAAACAGGACGTTTGCATTGTCGTCGCTACACCGCCCGAAGCGATCAAGATGGCTCGGTCTGTCATGCTTCAAACAATCGAGCTGTTTGCGTCCCTTATCGCAGAGCAGGACAGCACCGTGGAAATACTTGATCAAGCGTTGCGTGCGTTTGGCTTGCAACCCGATGTTGATCTCGATTTGATGCAAGCGGGACAAACGTTGGCCGACGTGACCGCTCGCGTTGTCACGTCCGCTTTCCGGTTCCTGGATCGCCATCGGCCTGCTGCGGTGCTTGTACAAGGGGACACAACGACGGTTTTGGGGGCGTCGTTGGCGGCCTTTTATGCCGGACTTCCCGTCGGTCACGTCGAAGCGGGCTTGAGGACGCACAATTTGCAAAGCCCGTGGCCTGAGGAAATGAATCGGCGGCTCGTCGCTCCGCTGGCGCGATGGCATTTCTGTCCGACATCCGTCAACCGGCGGCATCTGCTAAATGAGGGAGTTCCTGATTCGCAATGCTACGTCACGGGAAACACGGTGATCGACGCTCTAACATGGATGCGACGAAGGCTTGCTGACGAAGGCTACTCCATGGTGGATCAGGCCGCTCGGCTGAGGATCGACGAATCATTTGTGCGACGATTCTTGACATCGACGGACTCTCGCTGGATTCTTGTAACCGGCCATCGACGTGAATCGCACGGCGACGGATTGGCGCGCGTTTGCGAAAGCATCCTGCGAATTGCGCGCGAGCATCCCGATGTGGGCGTTCTTTTTCCGGTGCATCTTAATCCGCGGGTTCGACAATCGGTGTTGAAGTTGCTCAGCGGACATGAGCGGATCGCATTGATCGACCCGGTTGGATATGAGGACTTCATTGCCTTGATGTCGCGATGCATGTTCTTGATCAGCGACAGTGGCGGTGTTCAAGAGGAAGCTCCCAGCTTCGGCAAACCCGTCCTGGTGACTCGCGAAACGACGGAGCGAAGCGAAGCAATTGAAGCGGGGACGTGCCGGTTGGTGGGAACCGATCCCGATGTGATCTTCGGTGAGGCGGATCTGCTGTTGCGCGACCGCTTGGAGCTTGGACGCAGAAGTGGTTTGCGGAACCCGTACGGCGACGGAACGGCCGCTCAAAAGATTTGCGAGATTCTCGAAGTGTCGTTGCGCGACGGCGCAGCAAAAGACCCTTGATGCAAGCTGCACCAAGGGTCTGAAGATCGCGGCAAACGGGAGAAGCTTGCGGCTGGTAAGGTCGACGGTTTATCGAGTCTTCGACGAATAATCGAGTTGCCACCAACCATCATCCCATTCCAGAACGACTTTGCGCCAGTTCAGCGGAACTTGTGGATAGGGATAGAATGGTCCGATGTATGGCCATGCCGATGGGCTGTACTGTTTGGGGTACGCCAGTGCGGCATAGTTCGGATAAGCCGAGTAACCCGGCCATGCATAGTTCGGCATATTTGGTTGATCATGTCGTGGCGACCCGTAAACCATTCCCATCGACGCGGGCTGCATCGGCATCGGTTGCCCGCCCATCATGGTGGCCGGTTGAGCCATCACAGCGGTCGATGCGGGAGCGTAAGGACGCGGCATCGTGCTGGGACGATAAGGAACAGGCATCATGCGGGCTGGAGCACGCGTCATCGCTGGTTGCGGCACCGATGCAGCGACTTGCATAACCGGTGGTCGCGGAATGGTACGGACAACTGTGGGAGTTGGCGGGCTGGGGACGGGAGCAAAGTCGGACGTCTGACGGATCTGTTCAGGCTCAGGCGTTGGGACGCTAGCCGTCAAGACTTCGATGTCGTCGGAGACGTTTACAACACCAGATACACCTTGCACGATCTCCAACAGAGTCTCTTTCTGCTGTTGGGTAACGGTGCGACCTTGCAGGAAGACGTCACCGCCGTTGGTGGTGATGTCCCATTGCGAAGCCACGCAACCGACCATCGTTTTTCGCATTGGTCAGGGCCCGAGTGATCGCCATGTTCAGTTCCCGATCGTTGTCGACGTTGGATACTGCGTGCCACATCGGTCGAGGAAGGGATGTTGTCGGGAATCACGATCAGCATCGGCATCGTCTTGACGATTGTCTGCTGAGGCTGCTTGGGAGCAGGTTGCTCTTTGCCTTCGAGCGGTTCGATCGCGGTTGCCAACTGCGTGGCAGGCTTGTCCGACTGCGGACGGACCGCCTCGGGAACGACAACCTCGCCGGCGGGTTTCACGACTCCGTCCGTCTTGTCGGCGATCAACTTTGGCGTGGGATTAATGATCGTCGGCTTTGGCATTCGAGCCGCGGCGGGCTTTTCCGCAACAGCTTCGACGGCCGGCTTGGCTTTCACCAAGCGTGGCGCCACGAATTCCACGTTTTTCTGCTCGACAGGCTTATCAGCCGCTGCGGTTCCACTTGGGAACTGCATTTGGTCAAGGACATTTCGGATGCCATCGATATCTTTCGTAGCGTTCAAGACAAGCTGACGCTGGGCTTGTGACGCGACGCTGCCTGTCAAGGCAACGGTTCCGTTGTTGACTTTCAGATCGACTTTGAAATCCTTCAAAGCGCCCGAGTCACGATGGGTCTTCAATTTTGCGATAATTTGCTCTGCAATTTCTCGATCGCCTGCCCATGCACTTACCGGCATCGACACCATTGCCATCATCGCCATACCGACAATAAGTCGTCGCATGGTTTCCCCCTCCATAAGGTCGTTTTCATTCGATCCCGAAGGATCATTTGCTGCGATTCTTCAAAAATGCTTGCGTTTAAAGGGTGCTGCGGAGAACGGTCCCATAAGCGCAAACCGGCTTTCATGCTTAGTTTTTCGGCTTGATGATCCATGCCACGATACCGTTTTTTCCGATTTTGTCGGTCTTCCCGATTCATCCGAACATGCCGAATCGATGATGGATGGACGTTCGATCTGGCCTGCATTCAAGCAATACCATTGCTGATGTCGCTCGGTTCGTCGCGTGGGCCGAGACGATGCCTTTACCTTATATGAAACGAATCAACGCTTTCTTGTCCACGCGACGGGGAATAACCGCTCGCTTCAACTTTGGCACATCGAATGCATTCACTAGTTAGCAGCCGGTCGATCTGGATGGTCCGTTCGCAAGGCTGATTTCTATTCGGATCTATGAAGGTGACACATGAACGAAGCAACCGCACGAACCAGAGGTGAAGCAATGCAACATGAAACACATGAAGAAGAACATTCATCGCGGACAAGAATGGCTGCGAATCGCGCCGCAGCGAATGCCGGAGACGTCGCCAATCACGCGGCCCAACATTTCGTGAAAGAGCCTGCTCAAGATCTGCTTTCCCTCATGAAGTCATACGCCCGCGAAAATCCCGACGTGGCGGCCTGCTGGGCATTCACGTTGGGAATCATCGTCGGCTGGAAACTGAAGCCCTAGCAATAGGCGAAACGTAGCTTCGGCGGTCCCCGCCGAGATGCCACATAGCTCGGCGAACTGCTTCGAATTGATTGACGGTCCTTCAGCCTGAAAAACAATGCCTGGTAAATCCTGTGCAGTCGCTCCGGTCCAAAGGCCACGACGCGCGCACGCCATAGATGACGAAACGTGTTAAATGCCGACGTGGCCTAACACATTCGTTAACGAATAAAAACATTTACGGAGAGATAAGATGGAATCGAAACTGAACCTAAATCAGGAAACCATTGACAAGCTGCAAAAGTTGATTCGAGCGAACATTGATTCATGGTTTGTTTCCTGAATCGGCTGAGGAAATTGACGCGACGCGGAACTTGCGGCGTTGTTCCATCAATCGGCCATCAACGTAAGGCGATGGCGACCGAACTGCAAGAATACGTTGCGTACAATGAATCAGAAATCCCAGAAGACGACGGCAGCGTCGCAGCGAAGACGCATCGAATCTGGATCATCCGATCGAAGATCAATGGCGGTGATCCGTATCCGATCCGATCGAGGCGGAACGTGGCGAAGATCACATTAAGGAAGCCTACGAGGATGTCCTAAAGGCAACCGCAGGGAGCGCGGAGCGACCGACGTCTTGCTCGACCAATACAGCAAGGTTAAGGCGGGACATGACCGCATCCGCGATCTGCGACGCAACGGCGGTGCCGCGGTAACGTTGTTGCGCGGTCGCCAAAGATAACCGGCTTGGATCCAGGTTTTTCGATACAGATTCGAAAGGGCTGCTTTGAATTTCAGGCAACCTTTCATGCCGCATCATTGAGCGTAGCACGTTTGCTGCGTTGATGATTTAGAGTTGATCGTACGACCTCGTCGTCGGCGGGCATGCTGGCATGTTTATTGCTCTGGATTTCGCCAAATCGGTTCTCCATCGGTCAGCAAAACGAAGGCATCTACTAAGATAAAGGACAATACAACTGTCGAACAACAAACCGAGTCACTGAGGCTTCCTGCAGACGAATCACGGCGAGCAACGGGGCCATGTTGATGCCTAGCGTTTTGGTTATTGATGAGATCGTTCAATATTGGCGTTAGCGCAGAAAAGTCCTCGCACCATCGCTGACATCGAGTCGGCAAGTCGCCGCCTGCTGGTTAGTCTGGTGCTGAAGCCGGGGACTTTGATGTGTCCCAGCCGATATTCAACTTCCCGATCAGAACGGTCTGGCGGTCTACGAAATACGCGAGATCGATCGACGCATTCCCGGCTATTTTAGTGACGGTGGAAGCAGCCAGCGACACGGCGATCAAGGCGATGCAGCTTGAGCCTTTGATTACATTGCGAAGCCTTGTCCGTCGATCCGTTACGCGACTTGGTCGAGAAGGCGATCGAGCAGCGTCAAATCAGCAGCGTGCCGGTCGCAATTTCGGCGGACAAGGATCCGAAGAGCGAATCGGCTGAACTATTCATTGTCGCTCACCGGCCATGCTGGATGTCTTTAAGGCAATCGGCAAAGTCGCCAAGCAGGACGTTCCGATTCTGGTTCGCGGCAGAGCGATTGGTAAAGAACTCGTCGCTCGAGCGCTTTATCAACACAGCCATCGTGGGGACAATGTCTTCTTGGCGGTAAACCGCGCCGCGCTGCCGGACAATTCTGCTTGAAAGCGAACTTTCCAAACACGAAAAGGGTGCGTTCACTGGAGCCGAATCAAACACGATCTGGGAAGTTTGAATAGTGCAACGGTGGAACGTTGTTCCTCGACGAAATCGGCGACATGGCTCCGACCGTGCAGTTAAAGCGCCGCGCAAATGCAGAAACAGCGATTTGAACGTGTCGGTGGAAGTCGCTAGAATCGACAACCGACGTCTGCATCATCGCCGCAACGAATCGACCGCTGAACAGATGGTCCGCGCATGGGGATTACCGTGAGGATTTGCTTTATCGGTTGAACGGCGTCACCATCGAGCCGCCATTGAGGGATCAATCGATTGAGCGATGTCTGGCCCTTAATACAGTTCTTCCTTGCTCGCGGCGAAGCGGGAATTCGCCGCGCCTGATCTGGAGGGAATATCCCTTGAGGCGGTTGATCTATTGTCATATCATTGGTCAGGAACGCGCTCGCCACAGCGGTGATTCGCCGCTGTGTGCTCGACTCGGTCGCGCCGTTGTCACTCCCGACGGTTTCAGCCATCGAAGTGACGCGCGTCAATGCTCCCGCACCTTCGAGTAAGTCGAGCGCCCAGCCGAAACGCCCGGCACGAACACTGCTGGAACCGGGTTGCCTCAGTTGATTCAGAAGTTGTTGGCCGACAGGTCGACCAACGTGTATGCGGAGGCAACACGCTACATGGAGAAGTACGTGATCGCTGAAGTGTTGAAGGAAACCAACGGCAATCAAAGCCAAGCTGCGGAGATACTGGGAATCACGCGAGGCAAACTGCGAGATCGTATCAATCAATTCAACATTGTCCTGAAAAACGACGTTGCTGTCGAAGATTGAGAGCTTTCATGTTAAGTCCCGCTCAAAAAGAGCAGTTTGCGGAGGCGTTGCAGCGTCTGGCAGGTGATGAACAAATGTTAACCATGTTGGCGGAAATCGCTGCCGATGATGCTCCCGGATTGCTCCGTCGGCTGGCGGACAGCGTGCCGGGGAAGTGGCATCTGCAGCCAGCATCGCAGCCGTCGAAAGACTGTTGAGTACCTTCAAACACGTTATCCGATAACGGAACTGAAATACCGATTGAAGCCGCCCGTGATGGAGACCTCAATTCGGCTCGACACAGTTTTGAATCGATTGAACCCGCACTGCAAATGTTGATCGATCAGGTAAGCCGACTGAATGAGTCGGTGTGAACGCTCTATATCGATGATGAACGCGTTGATGTTATCTAGCGTTAATGTTTTTCAAAGGTCTTGCGACCTGGTCGCTCAGCAGACGTTCTGTCGAAGACGGTCAGCTTGAATGGTCGGTTGGCGAAGAAAGGGTGGAACATTAATTCTTCCGCCGGAAGATACTCGCTGAGTCGATGGTCGCGGCGGACGTTGTCTGATCGACAGTCCCTGGTGGGATCAGCAGGCGCACAGTCAGCAGCAACTTGCTGTAACGCCGCAATGATCTGACAGCTTTCGGCGTCCGCATGTTGTAGATCCTCAAAGCAGAGCACAACGGTGCGATTGGTTGCAATCGATCGGAACAGTTCCGCCAGATCGTCCGAACCGAGTTCTCTCGCCCCGTGAAGAGAGTCGGTCCGAACGACTCTAGCGTCAGCAGGCGACAACACCTGAAGCAATGGCCAATGGTTCAATGCCGCGGATCGAGGATGAATCTTCCATTTACGGCGAACGATTGGATCGATGTTATGAAGCCATTGCACCAACTCACTGATCAGCGGACTGATGGCGCGGTAAGGAACCTTCTCGTCCGAATGCGTCCGGCTCTTCAAAATCAACAGGTTCTCATTCCCTTTGATCGCCTCCAGTGCATTCGCCAGGCGATGCGATTCGGGATTGTCGACCGCAAAAATCTGGCAGCCTGACCGAGGTTGCTTTGTGGCAATCGTCGAAGCACTCCAATCTTCCGTCGGGCGACTGCATCGTGGTCCCGAGACGTTCGGCAGAGACTGCGTAAGGCTTTCAAGAACTTCGCTGGCTGACGGTCGAACCCTCGGGTCGAACGAATGCATTCGAACGCATAGATCGACCAATCGGTGAGGAGTCTGATAGGGAAGTTGCTCGCCGATTTGCGTGGCGACGTCCGATTGCGTCAGATCGCAGTTGGGTCGCTGATGAAAGCAGGGAAGGCGACCGGCTAACAACAGGAACATCATGCGTCCTAGTCCGAAGATGTCCGAAGCCGTCGTTTGCACGTCACCGAGTATGATCTCCGGGGCCAGATAGCGAAACGTCCCCAAATAGAGACTCGGGTCGCACCAATGGCCAAGACTGCGGATGCGCGTGGCCGAACCAAAATCGATCAAGTGAACATTGCCATTGCCGTCAATCAGCGTATTATTTGGCTTGATGTCGCGATGGATGACGTTCTGATCGTGCAGATGGGCCAGCGTTCCGCAAAGCGGAATGCACGCTTCATAAAAACGATCAAGCGACGGAAGCTGTGATGGTGCAATCGAGCCGCGAACCCACTGGTCAATCGTCGACACCCCCTCGATCAGTGCCTGCGAAAAAGTGAAACGTCGAATGCTGGTGCAGTTCCAGCATTTCAACAACGCCGACTCCGCGATCTCACGAGCCAAGCGACTCACGCGACAATTGATCGTTGGCCCAGGGAGCTGGCAGTACGCGGTATCTTTAAAGCAACGCGACGCCCAGTCAAACAGTGCCTCGTAAACATATGCCAATCCCCCGGCCCCGAGTAAACCGGTTACCGGAATTCCCCAACATGGTCTCCAGCCTGAATACCGGCAACACTTCGACCATCGAAAATCGACGTCCTTGAAACGTCCTGAAAGACCGAGTGCGTACATTCCTTGCCGAGGAAGGCCGACGCGGTCTCATCGCCATTGAAATAACATTCAGATACTCTTTTAACTTTTGCTGTCCAGGGGCGGTTTTTGCCCGATTGGTCAAATCTCATCGGTGCATTTTTCCTCAGACTGTCTACCGGAAACGTCAGAGAGCGGCCATCGACACCTGCTCTTGACGGCGATTTCAAACGCGCGGGGAATCGGCAAAGTTGGTGTTCTGGGCAACATTGCGCATCGCCCTTATTCCCTGTACATGCGTTGATGACGCCAAATTCGACAAAGAAACGTCCAAAAAAACGCAATATTCTCCGTTTTGCCTTGCGGGAACCCGCATCGAATCGTCACAAGTTCATTAACGCAAACGGCTTAGTGAAAAGACGCTGAAACGATATGGACCTCTGGCAAGTGATTGGCTAATCTCCGGCCGCGCACCCGTTGGTTTTGCCGCGCGAATGATCGCGGACAAGCCAGCCGTTCAAACGTTATGCCAATCCACTTCCATGAATCTGCTGCTACGCTACCGGGACCTCATCCTTCCGCTGGGCATCATTGCCTCGCTGATTGTGATTCTCGTTCCGCTTCCGCCGGCGGCTTGATGGATGTGCTCCTGGCGGCGAACATCACGGTCGCGGTTATCGTCTTGCTGACAACGGTTTATGTTCCGAGTCCGCTTGAGTTCAGTGTTTTTCCGTCACTCCTGTTGGCGACGACTTTGGCTCGACTGGTGCTGAACGTCGCCACCACAAGGCAATTCTGACGGGAGCCGGAAAGAACAAGATGGAAGCCGCCGGCGGCGTCATCCAAAGTTTCGGAGAGTTCGTCTCGGGTGATCGCGTCGAGGTCGGGTTAATCATCTTCGTGATTATTGTCGTCATCCAGTTTGTGGTGATCACGAAAGGTTCGACGCGGATCAGCGAAGTGGCGGCGAGGTTCGCTTTGGACAGGATGCCTGGCAAGCAAATGGCGATCGATGCCGACTTGAGCAGCGGCATCATTGACGAGAAAAGAAACTAAAGCGGCGAGCCGAAGTGACCAATCAAGCCGACTTTTATGGTGCGATGGACGGTGCCAACAAGTTCGTGCGGGGCGACGCCATCGCCGGTATTATGATCACGTTGATCAATGTCATCAGGGCCTGTACGTCGGCGTCACGCGGCCAAGATGTCCTTTGCCGAAACAACCTCGCTGTTCACAAAACTGACAATCGGCGATGGACTTGTCAGCCAAGTTCCAGCGCTGTTGATCTCGTTGGCGGCGGCATTGCTTGTCGCGAAGCACGCAGAAAACGAATCTGCCCGTCGAGTTTCTAACGCAGCTTTTCAGCAATCCTCGCGTACTGACCGTCGCCGGCGGATTTCTTGGCATTCTGTTGCTGACCAACCTGCCGACGCTGCCGATGGCGACGATTGGCGTCGGTTGTCTTGGTCTGGCCGTGGTGATGAACCGTTCGGCAATCGAGACGCAGTCGCGGAAGGAGGAACAAGCCGCGCAGGCGTCCGCCGCACAAGCGGCACCGCCGGAGCCGCGTCCGGAGGATCGCCTGGCGATCGATCCGATGGAGATCGTTCTCGGCGTACAGTTGGTTCCGCTGGCGAGTCCGGCGCGCGGGGGTGATCTGCTGGAGCGGATTACGGCGATCCGTCATCAGCTCGCCGCCGACATCGGCATTCTGTTGCCCAAGGTTCGCGTCCGCGACAATCGCCAGTTTCCTGACTTTAACTACGAAATCTTAATTGCCGGCAACCCTGTCGCTCAATCAATGATTCAACCGAATCACCTGCTGGCGATGGATCGAGGTTCCGCCACCGGAGCGATCGACGGAACCCAGATTCGCGATCCGATGTACAACGAGCCGGCTGTTTGGATCGAGCCGACGCGACGCGAGCAAGCAACGCTGTATGGATACCAAGTCGTCGAACCGACCAGCGTGATCACCGAACATTTGAAGGTCATTGCACATCGCTATGCGGATGAATTGCTCTCGCGTGATGCGACGAAACATTTGATCGAAGAACTGAAAAAGACCTCGCCGACGGTCGTGGAAGAGTTGATACCTGGAATGATGAAACTTTCCGAGGTGCAGCAAATTTTGCAAATGCTGCTTCGCGAAGACGTTCCGATTCGGCAACTGTCGACCATTCTTGAAACATTGGGGGACTACGCCGGCAAATCGAAGGACCCGATTCTGCTGACCGAATACGTCCGCCATCGTCTGTCACGCACGATCAGCACGCGGTATCGCGACGAGCACAAACGCTTGCACGTCGTCACGCTCGATCCAGCGATGGAGGATCGGATTGCAGCGGGCATCGAACACACCGACCGTGGGTTGTTCGTCCGCATGTCCCCCGCCGCGATCGAAGTGACCTGCAAGCAAATGGGAACGGAACTCAAACGCTTGACGGCCGCTGGCCACCCTCCGGTCGTCTTGGTCAATCCGCGAGTTCGTCCGGGACTGAAACAAATCACAAATTCGTCGTTGCCACGAATCCACATCCTTTCGTACAACGAGATCACGCAGGACACCATGATTGAATCGGTCGGTCTGGTGTCGGATCCTCCTGCCGTTGAAAAACCAAAAAACTAAGCACCTATCCGAAGACCGGGGGCCGACAGCGCATCCTGTCATGCATATTCGCACCTTTCAAGCTCCGACATTACAAGAAGCGCTCGCCGAGATCCGTCGCCAGATGGGGAACGAGGCGACCGTCTTGTACACGCGCGATGTGCAACGCGGAATGTTCGGATGGTTCGGGAAGCCGCACGTTGAAGTCACCGCTGGCTTGAAACCGACGGCATCAAAAACGACACCGACGAACACCCCCAGCGCCGATGCGACACAATCGGGTGACAAATCGGAACAGCGTGCATCGATAGCGAAGCCTTCCGCAACGACAGCGCGATCGATCGAGAGCAGCCGCTTTGTTGATGGCGGCGGCCATCAGCGTGACGAAGATTTCCGGCAGCTCAGCAAGCAACTCCAGCATCTAACGCAAGTCGTCCAAACGCTGGAGCGACAGCAGTCTGAAGTGCGCCCGACTTCAAAGATGATCGGCAAAGAATCGACGGACGAGGGGCGAAGTGAGGTCGTGGAAACGCTTGTGCAAGCGGGCGTGCCGGAACTCGATGCGACTTGGATTGCGCACAAAACGGCTCTTCAAAGCTCGGTTCCTGAGGCTGAACGATTAACCGCGATTCGCGCTGCGTTGCGGAAACGTTTTCGATTGGCGGGGCCGATTCAGGTCCCACATGATCGCCAGCGTATTGTCGCCTTGGTCGGTCCAACGGGAGTCGGCAAAACGACCACCGTGGCGAAGCTGGCGGCAGGCTTCCGGCTTTCCGAAAAACGACGTGTCGGACTGATCACGATTGACACGTTCCGTATCGCGGCAGTCGACCAATTGCATAAGTATGCGCAGGTGATGCAACTCCCCATGGAAGTGGTCGGCAATGTTCAGCAAATGCGGCAAGCGATCGAGCAGCTTCGCGAGGTCGACCTGATCTTGATCGACACCATTGGCAGAAGCCCCCGCGATACGGAGCAACTGGACGTGACTCGCAAAATGTTGCAGGCCGCGCAACCGCACGAGGTGCATCTTGTGTTGTCGGCGACATCGTCACGGTCAGCGATAGAATCAGCGGTGAACAATTACGGCGTACTCCGACCACATGCGGTGATCATCTCCAAGCTGGACGAAATTCAAAGCCAGCCCGACTTGTTGGCATTCTCCGATGCGATGGTACCGGCGATCAGCTATGTCACGACTGGACAGAAAGTTCCCGACGACATCGACCTGCCGCAACCAAGCCGCTTGGTCGACTTGGCGTTGGGACGACAAGAAGGCCTGAAGAATGAAGAGCTTGGCGGCTTGGAGCAAGCGGATCATTTAGCGGCGGATGAGTCGATCGACGACCCACGGAGCGAACCGCCGGAAATCAAACGAAATTTGCTGTTGCCTCCAACAGTATAAAAATGCAAAAACCGCTCTCGCGTTAGCAAAAAAGATGCCACTGTGAGCGAGAATTTTCCGAGAGTCGGAAAATGTTATTCGTTACTGAAATAAAAAAGGTTGAAAAGGTTCGGAACGATTGAACTGAAAAGCATGATAGGGACGATAACTATAAAGCGGTGTTGTTTTCCATTGTGGAGCACATCACATGGTCTTCATGGTTGCTGTCGAGGAATCTTGCTGATGGCTCGATCGTACGCGGTTTCGCTGGGAGCGCTCGCTCTTTGCCTGATTGCGTTGCGAGGAGCAATTATCGGTGATGATGTCGCGTCAGTCGTCCAGCACGGTCTGCTTTGGATGATCGGTGCCATTGGTGCCGGTTACCTCATCGGTGCGATTGCTGACCAGTTGGTATGTGAAACAGTGGAAATTCGATTTAGGCAACGGGTGAGCGAAGTGATTGATCAGATCGCTCAGATCGAAGCCGAAAAACAAGATTCCCGCACGTCATAGCGTTTGTGGGCAATGAAATCGCCGCATGTCAGGGGCATGGATGCTCCATCGACCGCGGCGATCAATTGATACGTGCCGGTGAAGATCACGGAGGATTTGGATGGCGACGAAGACGGCAGCAGAGTTAGAAGAAATCCAAGAACTGTGGGACCAATATAAAGCAAATCCCGATGTTCGCGATGAATGCATTCGCAATCGACTTGTCGAAAACTATATGCCTTTGGTGCGCTACAATGGCGAACGCATTTGGCAGCGTCTTCCCGAGGGTGTCGAGCTGGACGACCTGATCAGCGCCGGAATCTTTGGGTTGATGGATGCTATCGATGCGTTCGACCGTTCGCGTGGTGTGAAGTTTGAAACCTACTGCGTGCCGCGAATTCGTGGCGCCATGCTGGACGAACTGCGATCGATGGACTGGGTCCCACGGTTGGTTCGCAGTAAAGCCAGCAAGCTCAACGAAGCGAACAAGAAGCTCAACGAGAAGCATGGTCGTCAACCGACGGTTCAGGAGTTGGCTGAATACATGCAGATCACGGTTCCCGAAGTTGAGAAATGGCAGCAAGAGGCGAACGCCGTCGGCTTGGTCAGCTTGAACAAGAAATGGTACGAGACCGACAGCTACAAGGACGTTCGCGAGATCGACGTTCTCGAAGACAAGAAGGGCGAAGACCCGACGCGTCGAGTTCAGAAGAACGACTTGATGCGGTTGGTCACCAAAGGGCTCAACCGAAACGAGCGTTTGATCATCATCCTCTATTACTATGAGGAGCTGACAATGAAGGAAATCGGTGCGACGCTTGACTTGTCGGAGAGCCGTGTGAGCCAGATGCACAGCAGCATTGTTGCGCGTTTGCAGCAGCAGCTTGGGCCTCGACGCGTCGAATTCGGAGCCTAGTGATTTGTCAGCGATGTTGATTCAGGGTTGATTCAAGCCTGTACGAAGGGCTTCTGGTCCGTTGCGTAGAGGCTGTCTGGAAATGGGTAACCCGAAGCGTTAGGTTGGAAGTGTACCCAGCCCGTTGAGCCGGGCTAGGCAAACCAAAGGGGCTTTGCACCGAAAAAAGAATCTTCTCGGCGTTGGACGCAAGCCCCAGTATCCATTGTGTCGGATCGCGTGAAAACACCTGATTTTAGTGGACGAGGCAAGAGTCTCCTATGCGGGGACTCGTTGCTTCGTCCACTACCAAGAGACAAAGGCTTCTCGGCACTCGGGAAGCCTTTTTTCGTGCGCAAGCCGCATTGTCGTCACATCCGGCGCACTCCTTCAGTGGCGAACAACGCGTCCAACTCTAAAAAGTTTGCAAGCTTAAGTGTTGACTTGGATTAGAATACAAGCAACCGATCCGACCTGATCGCCGATCCGCTTGGCTGCCGCCTTGTTTGGCTCGACATGATGCCTACCGCTTTCAGCTTAAGGCGATCGGCCAATAGAAGTATGCCTGCCGTTTTCACGGTAGGATGGACTTCCAGTCCGTCCTTAGCACTTAAGGACGGACTGGAAGTCCATCCTACGGTACACTTTTATCGGCCGCTCGCCTAATGGTTTGGATCGGGCAAATGATTGAGCTTTGACGCGTCAACCGTGAAATCCTTTGAAGGCTTGTTTGTAATGAATCGAATCGTTGTCACGGCAGTTGCCTTTCTTGCATCTGCGTCGATCCTCTTCGCGCAAGATCCCTTTGCCGCACCTCCCGCTGGTGATGACGTCTTCGGAATGCCTGCCGGTGGGGCTGCGGACGGCACGCCTTTTGGGGCTGTCCCCGCTCCGGCTGCGGCCGCAGCGACGGATGAACCGATCACGATCCCTGATCCGCTGGTTGTCGAGCTACAGCGATACGCTCAGGGAAACAACGAAAGACTCGGCCTGGCCATCCAGGGCGCCGTCCGGATTAGCGATTGGGAGGAAGCGGCTTCCTATGTCGATATACTTGGGGCACGTCAGCTCAGTGACGCCGACTATGCGGACATCGTCAATGCCGTTCGACCGAATTATCTGCTGCGTTTGCAGCAGCACCCATCGTTGACCGATGCGCAGCGGGGCATCATCGGGAAAGCGCTCGTCGCCGCGCAGCGACACGCGGAGGATCGTGCTCGTCTTCAAGCAGCGATCGCTCGATTGGGAAGCGAGCAAGAAAGTGATCGGCTCGAAGCGGTTGCTGCAATCCGTAGCGGCGGGCTGGCGTCGATTGCCGAGCTTGTCGCAGCCTATGTCGCCCCCAATCCGCCAGCCCCTCGCGAAAGAATTTTCGGTGTGCTGCGGCGGTTTGGCGACGAAACCGTTGGCCCCTTGCATCAGGTCGCATTGCATGGGCCATCAGATTCCAGGAGCTTCGCGCTCCAAGCGTTGGCCGAACTGGACCTTGCCGGATCGATGCCCGACTTCGTCGCCGCCTATCATGACGCATCCGCAACGGAGGCTGAACGTCGCGTCGCCGGGGAAGCAATGTTGCAGCGGCTGCGCGGCCTGCCGAGCGTCGGCGAAGCGGAAATCTATCTTGGACGGCAGCTTGAGCGGGCGATGCGCCAGACAAGCCGAGTGCTGAACGACGCAAAGACGGTTCGCATGTGGAGGCTTGACGACGAAAAGAAGGTTCTCCAGTGGGATACGGTTCCGTTGTCACTGGCCTTTTCACGCGACGCCGCCGACGCGGCGTCGCGATACGGTCGACTTCCGGTAACCTCGGCGGGAAACAGCGTTGCCCGCGAAATAGCCTACCTGTCGTATCGATTGCTGGTCGATCCGGAGTTTGGCACCGCAGCCGACTACCAGGAGTTTGTCGGCCCAGAAGATGAATCGGCTCAGCGGCTTGGACTGCTGCGGTTGGTGCTTTCCGAAGCGATTGAACAAAAGAACGAGTACGCCGCCATCGCCGCCATCAGGTTGTGCAAACATTCATCCGACCGAAGCTTGGTGCAGTCCAACGGGGCGACGCGGCAACTGATGGTCGATGTTTCCCTTCATCCTTCACCGCGAGTTCGATACGAAGCAGCGTTGGCGGTCGCGAAGCTCGATCCCCGGTTTGCCTATTCAGGCAGCAGTGAGGTTCTGCATCGCTGGATCGAAATGACGAAACTCCAGCGTCGTCCGACCGCTTTAATTCTCGAAGCTCGAAAGCACTTGGTCGACGAGAAACTATCGTGGCTGGAGCAGTTTGGCTATCGCGTGGAAGTCGTTACCAGCGTTGCGGATCTGCTCCGCCGCATCGAAATTGGCGGCGATATACAAGTGCTCGTCGCGGGAAGCCAGCCGTACGATCGATCGATCATCGAGACCGTTGACCTGATTCGTCGGCGTCCATTGGGGGGGGCTTTCCCGATTTTGATTTACTGTCAACCCGAAAAGACGTTGTGGGACGAAGACCTTCGGGAACCGGTGCGCGATCGTTCTGGAAAAATTATTGTTGAAGTTGCCGGGTCGGAATCGGCGGCGGCGGCGGCGGAAGATGCGCTTGCTGAGCCATTTCAAACAGGCTTGCCAAGAGTGTCGCGGACTGAAGTTCAAGCCGATACGTCGCTCGCACGACGCTTCCAGGACTTGCGAGCCAAGCACCGCGTACAAGAAGAGCGTTTGCGTCTGAACCGTGATCTGGGAAATCGCTGGACCGCTCCCCTTGCCGTAGTGGAAGTTATTTCGTCGTCACCGGAGTTGGCTCAGATGATTCGCGATCTGCAAGCCCAGTTGCCGATGCCTGGCCTGCTGCCCGCCGAGCGGCTTGCTTATGCGGACGCTGGGATTCGGTTGATCGAAGCACTAGCTGAATCGAACGATCCGAACAATCCCTACGACTTCCGGTCACATGAACAAGAACTGACCAGCGCAGTGCAGGCGGGAGGTTTTAGCGAAGCCGGTTTGCGGTTATTGTCAAGCTTTGGAACGCCGAGTTCACAGCTCACCCTGGCAAACTTGGCGGACTCCGTTGCCTTGCCGTTGCCGAAACGTCAGGCTGCCGCCGAAGCACTTGCTGCGTCGATCGGTCGTTTTGGGACCCGAATCGATCGCCAATCGGTGGCGGAACAGTACGATCGATACAACGAAACCGCTGACCCAGCGGCGCAGGCGGCATTGGGTATCATTCTGGATGCGATGGAACAGCGGGCTGAGGCAACAACCCGCTGACGCTGTTGCTCCGCAGCCGAATCACAACGAAACGTCGACCGATCGATCCGGTCGGCACCCACGCATGTCATCGTTTGGAATATCGCCCTCGGGCGAAGATGTTTCACCGTTGCCCGAACTGATCGGCACCTCACCTGCCATGCAGGAGGTCTATCGCATTACGCGCCGCGTGGCCCAGAGCAAAGCGTCGGTGCTGTTGCTTGGTGAAACGGGCACCGGAAAGGAACTGATCGCAACGGCCATTCATCGGCTCAGCCGTCGCAGCAATGGTCCTTTTGTTCGTGTCAATTGCGGTGCCTTAAGCGCCAGCCTCCTTGAAAGTGAACTGTTCGGGCACGTCCGCGGATCGTTCACCGGAGCGGTGAACAATCGCACCGGTCGCTTTGAGGCGGCTCACAGTGGCACGATCTTTTTGGACGAAATCAACAGCACCACGTTGGAACTGCAGGTCAAGTTGCTGCGAGTCCTCCAAGAACGCGAGTTTGAACGCGTTGGCGATACGCAGACGATTTCCGTCGACACGCGTGTGATTGCGGCAAGCAATCGCGAACTAGCCGCCGAAGTGGAAGCCGAACGTTTCAGAGAAGACCTTTATTGGCGACTGAACGTTGTCCCCATCGAAATTCCGCCGCTGCGCGATCGACGGGAAGACATCCCCTCGCTGGTCGTTCATTTCTTGAACATCTACAACGAAGCCAACGATCGTTATGTGACGCATATCGATCCCGCGGCCATCGAGGCGATGCAGAATTATCACTGGCCGGGAAATGTGCGTGAACTTCAGAACTATGTCGAACGAGCCGTTGTGATGGCCGAAGGGGACGAACTGACCCTCGGACTGTTGCCGGCGGAAGTTTCCGGCAGCAGTACCGGCAAGTCACGACGCAAGTCGTTCGCCCCCGCCGACCTGGACTCGTTAACGATCGAAGTTGTCGAAAAAGGACTATCCGAACTGGGTGACGATCGCACCGATCTGCATTCCAAAATCGTCGATCGCATCGAACGAGAACTGATCAATCAAGTTCTTCAGCAATCCGGTGGCGTGCAGAAGCAAGCCGCTCAGCGGCTCGGTATCAATCGCAACACATTGCACAAGAAGATCAAAGACTATCAGTTGGACAAGCCCGACGATTCGGAATCAAGTTAACGACCCGTTCCGGTGCGAATCGACGGCTTCGCGAACGTCGCGGCCCGGTGATTCGCTTTGCATGACGCAAACGTGCCGTTTTATACCGTGCAGGTTATCAGTGACAGCTTTGTTTTGTCGGAAACGGTTGGTAGACTATTGGTATCAATCAATGGCTTAAACGTCGCGTGGTCAGAAATGAGGTGAAACGCTTCATTCAAAGCGGAGGCATCATTTCGGACCACGCACGGTATATACGTCGCGTGGCCGAAAATGAGGTGATTCGCTTCATATAAAGAAAAAGCGTCATATCGGACCACGCACGGTATAAACCCTTTTTCATGCAACGATTGCACGAAGCTTGCGGTTGAAGCGTTCTCGTGGGACTTGGCCGATTTGGCGGCTGTCAGCAAGACTTTATCAAGCCGATGTGCTGAATGATTAGGATTTACAACGGATGTTACAAAACCGGAAGAAACTGCTGCTTCAAAAAGCAGGCCGCGATTCGATTGCGCAAGCTTGTCAATTCAATGCTCAACTGCTGGACTATGTTCGTCCGCACGTCAAGGCTGGCGTCCAAACGGGCGAAATTGACGAACTCGTTCATAAATACACACTCGATCACGGACACAAGCCGGCCACGCTGGGATATCAGGGATTCAGCAAAAGCTGCTGCACCAGCATCAACGATGTGATCTGCCACGGCATCCCCGGCGATTACGTCTTGCAAGATGGCGACATCGTCAACGTCGACATCACCTCGGTTGTCAACGGTTGGTACGGTGATCAGTCCGAAACGTTTCTAATTGGCGACGTCAGCGACGAAGCCCGCGCGGTGACCCAGTGCGCCTTCGATTGTTTGTACATCGGCATCGCGGCGCTTTCGCCCGGATGCAAAGTTGCCGTGATCGGGGAGGCGATCGTTGAAGAAGCGCACCGTCGTGGGTTCACCGTGGTTCGCGAATATGTCGGACACGGTCTGGGACGCCAGTTTCACCAAGACCCGTCGATCCCACACTATCCCAATCGCCAAAGCCGACAGGATCGCTTGCTTCCCGGAATGGCCTTCACCGTCGAACCGATGATCAATGCCGGAAGTCGCTTCACAAAGCTTGACAAGTCCGACGGCTGGACGGTGCGAACGAAGGATGGCAAGTACTCGGCACAATTCGAACACACCATTCTGATGACCGAAGAAGGGCCCGAGATCCTGACGCTCACAAAAGACGGCCCACAGAAAGGACACATCTTCTAACCTTGGCCCCTGGTCCGTTCTCAGAAACTGTAGTGCATTTGAAAGCCAACAGCCGTCTTCCATTCGGTCACCGCCTATCGGACGTCACTGCGAAGAGATCATGACCCAAACCACTGCGCCGCAATAATCAACTTCGCGGCTACGACTCGCCTCATGAAGACGACAAGTTGGTTACTGACCATCCGACCACCTTCGTCGTCCGCGCCGGCGTCGACCACATTTCCGTCATATCCGATCGTGGCAAATCATATCCGTACGTCGCAATTTCAGCCACGAAGTGGCGACAAGTTGTAGCCGTGGGCGGCCGCCTAATGCCACCTACTATGTCCTTGTTCGAGGGAGGCTTTTCGCTTTTCTTCCGAATCTTCGATGGGACAGTTCGCTTCTCGAGTTTAGTCGATTTCTGCGTCCTCCGATACGCGACGCGAGGATAAAGAACGTTTGCCGCGTCGATCCGGGAGCACGCGTTGGGACGCCTTTGGCCAACGCTTTGGCGTCAAGCAACCGCCACTGTTGCCAGTTCGATGCCTGTTTTCAAGAGGTTCGTGACGGAAGTCGAGCCACGGATCGCTGAAACTTAGGCGGCGCCAGGCTCAATCCAACTTTGTTCGCTGCGTCGCGTCGAAACTGAAGCACCAAACTCCACCAACGCTTGCTGTGACTCAACTGCGGTTCAACTTCTACGCTGAAAGCTTGGTCCCAACGCAAGGCTGTTGCCCGTCCATTTCCTTCTCGTGTGACTCGCTCCTATCACTCCTTCCTCTTCCAGAGCACTGCCGTCCCCTCAGAACCATTCGTGCTTAAGCCGAGCCAATTACAATCACGGCATTGAGGTAATGAACCCAATCTAACCAAATTTCAAATCTATTGGGTGCCTCGCGACCGGTGGCAACCGAACGGAAACAAGCCCGTTTCCTTCGTTTGCTCATTGCCGCAAGACGCTGATTCGGCAAAGAGATTGAAGATGTTCACCTTGTCCATGTTCCGCGTTCCTTGAAGTGCCACCGCCCCTTGTCCGAAACCTTTCCCCATTGTTCAAAATAACAATCTCCAGCAAATAGTCGAAGATCACCAGAGCCGGTGCGCAATAGCACCGAGTGATCCGTCCTATTGATTTCCGTCATTGCAATTGAAACGTCTTTGCTGTCGACCCAGTTTCCATTCGGTAGTTTTTTAAATGTTTGACCTGAAACGCAACGGAATTCCTCCCTGGCAATAGGCTTTTCCCTCTTCCCCCTTTCAGGCTTTAACTGCTGGACTTTCTCAGTTTTCGTTAGTTTCTTTTCTATAACATCCCAACGTCCGATCGCCTCAAAAATTTCCGCGCAATTTTGTTCTCAGCGTCTATCTCAAGCACCGCTTCATACGTTATGCTTGCATCAGATATCAGTCCTTGCCCCGCTTGCGTCCGAGCAACCTGAACGAGCTTTTCAACTGTGGCAGCTTTGCTTTCGCCACTGCCTCATCATGAGCAATCTGAGCTTTTTCAAGTATCGAATCCGCAGACTCAATAGCCGCCTTAGCCATTTCAGCTTTAACAGCACCTAAAGCGTGCTTTCAGGTTGATCGCGCTCAACGGCGGGAGTGACGGTGGAAATGGTACACAAGCAAGCTATCGCACAAGATAATCGCATAGAACGCTCCTCATAAACGGCTCAAATCGAAAGCAGGGTCGCCCGTACCTTACACCTTCGTGCCCGCTATTTCAAGTAAATGGCTTCTATGCAATGTGCGGTGAGGAGAGACGGTTGATTTTCCATAGCGGCTTCCAGGCGGTCGCTCCAAGGGACAGTGGCAACCTCTCTGTGACACGCAGCGGTTCGTTGTCAAACCTAGCCAGTTCGAGAGCCTGGGGATGGGCCAAGGGCAAGTTTCCGACGGGTTCCGGCTGGGAGGTTCCGCTATGCATCGAACGGTGCTCATTCGCCATCGAGTTCGTGACGGCATCGCCATAGAAACGCTCCAGCAATGCGGTGCTATGCAGACAAACGCGATGCACAAAATGGTGTGTTCTGAGCGATTCGGGATTTCTATGTGTTGCGTCGCAACACCAATCATGCAAGATGGCGTAGAGTCTCGCGAACAGTACGAACTCCTACGGCACATCCAACCGCGACCGACATCGTGGCCGTGCAATCATCAATGAACAACCTTCTCCGCCATGCGGCCATTCCGTTGGAAACGCTCGCCTACGGCCCCGCCTATTCATGGCTGAAATTCAACATCCGTTCGCCGGAGCCTCTCGATGAGCAAGCGGCCTGGAACTTCATCACTGGTGAGATCCCGCCAGCAGCCGACTGGGTTCGACGAAGCTATCCGCCGAAGTTTTTGCGATCGGCACTGATCGCCAACAAAATGCGGCAAGCACATGCCAAGGGGATCGCCGAGCACTACGATGTTTCCAACGCGTTCTACGAATTGTTTCTCGACAAGAAATTCATGTTTTACACCTGTGCGGACTTCCCAACAGGCAACGAAACGATCGAAGAAGCGCAGACGATAAAGGCCGACTTCCTGCTGGCATTGATCGATCCAAAACCGGGCGAACGAATCTTGGAACTCGGCTGCGGATGGGGGGCGATGCTGAAACACATTTACAGCACCACGGGGGACAAAGAGAATCTGTACGGCTTTACTTTGTCACACGAGCAGGTGGCGCACAATGCATCGGTAAACGGCTTTAACGTTGAGTACCGAGACTTTATAAACACCGACTACCCACCGGAGTATTACGACAAAATCTATTCGATCGGAGCGTGGGAGCATGTCCGCCCCAAAGAAGTGCTTCCTTTAATGCGGAAGTTGTACGGAGCGCTCAAGCCGGGAGGGCGACTTGTGCAACACTTCTTTTGCCGGGTCGAGCGTCCCATTCCAGCAACGGCGATCACGGGTCAGATCTTCTTTCCTGGTTCATTGAATGCCCCCTACGTCGACCATGTGCGTTGGAACGAGGCCGCCGGTTTCCGGATTAGACAGCGAACGATCCACGACTATCGCCCCACCTTGCGAGCATGGTTCGACAATCTTGTCGCCAATCGCGACGAGGCAATCCGCTTGGTTGGCGTCGAAACGTACAATCGATACGTTTTGTTCTTCCCGTCCGCCTATCGCTACTTTCAGGATGGCGTTGGCATGCTTATCCGCTGGGTGATGGAAAAGCCATCAACATAAAAGTGACGCGGGCTTCCAGCTTGCGGGGCACTTCAGTCGCAAATCGCCTGGCAGGTGATCAATTGAATACGCGGTTGATTCATGACGCAGGGCAACGTGCTGCGCCCGCGTTATTTTTTTCATATCAAGAGTCCTGTTCATCAAAGACCGCTGCGGCGTGGACCCTCCTTCGCAACGTGCGAGTTCGAGATCTGCACGGAAGTCCCAAGGTTGTCCGCATTCAATCGAGCCGCCCTCGCCAACGTGTCTGGCGGGAACCGCAGCGTTGCCGTTAACCTGCTGATCACCTGGACGGCCCTTCCGCTTTCGTGACGGTCTGGAGCGTTGCCTTTCCGCGGCCACTCGATTTAAATGGACCGCTGGAAGCGCTCAAGCTTATATACGTCGCGTGCTCAAAAATGCGGGAATTTTCCATCGCAAGCAGGAAGCGAACGCGACGTGTTTCCAGGGCGACTCGGTATCAATCTTTATCACCTATCCGGACGATCAAATCGATGTGGAATACATTTCGCTGTGGGATTCTCCTTACCTTCATTGCCGCTGTCACCTCGGCGCTCGTTGCCGCCGATGATGTCGGCGACCAGCCATTTACCATCGGCAGCGAGATCGTGCGACCCTGGGGAAAGATCAAAGTCGGCCAGGACGCCGTCGAGTTCCATGTGGAGTCGCTCCCCGAGAGTCGTACGCTTACGTTTCCTCGATTGAACAATGAAATGAAGCGGCTGTATATCAAAGACCGACCGTCTCCGTCGGATGAGCTTCGCTTCACACCGCTTATCGAAACTTGGCAGATCGCGATTGATCAGAAGTCTGAGTTCTCTTCGGGTGTGATCATCTTTGAAACCAAGCAGCCGATCCGCTGGTCCGACGAACCGGTGGTCGTTTCCGCGTCGGAAGATCATTCGGTGGTTCTCCCCGCGCGGCATGCGGAAACGCACGGTGAACTGTTACGATATGAACCACAACCTCACAAGAACACGGTCGGTTATTGGGCCAACGCCAAGGACTGGATGGAATGGCGATTCACGGTCGAGACCGTCGGCGAGTTTGAGATCGAAGTGCTGCAAGGATGCGGCAAAGGACACGGCGGCAGCGAGGTGTCGGTTTCCGTTGCCGAACAAACTTTGAAGTTCGTTGTTGAGGATACCGGACATTTTCAGAACTTCGTTCCACGCCGTATCGGTGCGGTAACGATTGACTCCGCTGGCCAGCAGACCCTGCAGGTTCGAGCGATCAGCAAAGCGAAAGGGGCGGTTTGCGACATCCGACAGATCCGCCTTCTCCCCGTCGTCAAGTGACATCTTGCTCCGCTTGCGACCAATCTGCTCGATTGGCGCGCGACTTGCAAAAACGAGAGACATGAACGATGAAAACTGCCAGTTTGGTAAGTGACCAAACGGATGTATGTCTCTAACGAATTTAGTGAGTAGGAGGTGTATGATGAGTCGATCCGTAACTCGCCGAGAAGACCGCGGACGCGTAGCGCATTTGTATGATGATCCGTTTCAAACTCTGGAAGGGCGAATGAATCAAATGTTGCGAGGCATGTTTGATTCCATCGGAAGCGAATCGGGATTGGGGAACTACCCAGTCGATGTCGAAGAGGATGACGACAAGATCATGATCGAAGCGGAAATGCCCGGTTTCAAACGGGATGAGATTGAGGTCAATGTCGAGAACGGCGTGTTGACAATCAAGGCCGAACGAACGGCTAAGGAAGACAGCAACGACAAGAAGCGTCATTTAACCGAGCGACGATTCACTCGTGTGCAGCGTGCATTTTCGCTGCCTCGCACAGTCGACGGATCGGACGTTGACGCCAGTCTGGCCGACGGAATCCTGACATTGACTCTGAAGAAAACGGAAGAAAGCAAGCCTCGTAAGATCGAGATCCGTGGCGGCAATTCGTGATTGCCCCTGATCGGCTAGCACACTTTATTGAGACCTGCGGCGGGAGCCGTTGGCGTCTGTTCGTCAACCCGGCCTGAAGGGATTCCTTCAGGCTGTTTTTATTGGCGGACGCGCCGGAATCGTATTATAACCGCCGCGATGAAACTGCCAGCCGCGTTGGAAATCAAATCGTGAGCCGTGTTAACATATCCGCCGACATTTGTGTCAGGGAACAAGACGGTGGCGGCGTATTCGACGATTTCATTCGCCGCCCCCAGACCGCAAGCGGCGCTGGCCGCAAGAAACAGTTTCCCGATGGTGGCGACCGTTCGATGAGGCTTTAGACCGAAAGCGGAACACATCGACTGCCAACAAAGAAACGTCGTCGTTCCGAATCCGAAGGCATGCACAAGATGATCGTATTTGAAGAATTCGGGAATGATCCATGCGTTGTACAGCACCGCGCTGTCGCCGGCATGCGGCCAACTTTCTGGAATGGAAACCAGTCCCCCCGCCATGTGCATGGCGGCCCAGGCGGTCAGTCCCCACAACACGCCATCGCCGATCCGGACGCGTCGATACAATCCAACCACAATGCCAATCAACAGACACAATGTCGCCAGATAGAATATGAATTCGTAGTCGCCCGTCGCGATGCATCCGGCCAAGGCGGCAATCAAAATACAACCGTTGGCCAAGACAAGCCCGCGCTTCCGCAACAGCGATTGCTCTTCTGTGGCCGAATCGGTCATGAGGAAAGTTCCTTGGGCGAGCAGTGTAGGGACAGGGCGACACGTTTTTCAGCGGGAACACGCGACGCCGTGTTGCTTAAAGACCCGCCGTTTCCAGATCCCTGTTGAAGACCGCCAAAACGGTCTCGAACGTTGAGACATCAATTTTATAGTGAGGATCCGAATCGGTGTACTTGTTGCAATGTTCGACCAGAACGCGGTACAGGAAGCGGAACAGGTGTCGTGGAACGCGCAGCGACTGCATGACCGCAAGCAGTCGTTCATACGAAACACTATCGTCGAAAAGATTTCTGGGTTCAGGTGATCGATCATCGGCGGCGCAAGCCATCATGCGAGATCGAGTCAGATCGTACAAAGCTTCGCCCGTCCAGACGAAGCTGGGAATCACATTCTGTTTGTCCAACCGGGCACGCTCGTGGAATTCACGCGATTCTCGTTCGACGTCGCGATGCAATTCTTGAGGCAACAACAACTTCAATCCCAGACCCGAATGCTTGAGAAGCTTGTTATCGAGCAACGGCCAGACGAACCGTCGCATCAATTCCGACTTGCCTCCCAGCAAATGTGGTTCGTCGACACGATCGATAAGCACGATAACGCCACTGAACCCGAGTCGTCCCAACAGCGATTGAAACTTGCTGAGCAGTTCGTATCGATCGTCCGTGCGATCAAACCTTGGCAACGGTTGGCTGGCAAGTTCCGCGAAGGGTATCGACAGCAAGGTCTTGTGCAAAGCACGCGTATCGCGACGTCCGACTCGCATGTGCCTTCGAATTCCTCGGGCCATCCACCAACATCGCAGCCAGCGCCATTTGTAATGTGCCGAGCCGACAAGACAAATCGCCAGAAACAAGGCCGCCGACCAGCCGAAGCTCAGCTTTTCGGACGACGCCGTCCATGCGGCGACTCCCAGAGCGATCACCGCCGAGGCGATGGCCAGCCAAAGATCCCAACCGACCGACCAATTGCGGTACCCAAGTTTTCGACGAAGCCCGTTCCAACGTTGGCTGAACGATTCTCCGGTCGATTGGTCGTACGACAACGCCAGCAGCAACAGGTCGCGATGTTGATGACGTTCCAATTTTCGTAGGTCTTCATCGCGAATATCGACGGCAATCGATTCCTTGGAGTCTCCCTGATGCAATACGCGATCGACGAGGCTTGTCACACCGATGCACAGGATTGCGTCAATGTGATCCCACAATCGCCAAGCATCGAGCGTCCGCTCCGGCTTTCTGGCGATCCGCCTAGGTAGTCGTTCCTGAAAGTGATCCAGAAACGGGTTGAAGTTGTCATAGCGGATGATGAACGTTCGATGATTGGGATGCTGCCGATTGTATCGATCAAGATGGCGATCGATCTGCAAGCCAATGGCGGTCTTTCCCGAACCCTTCGCACCGAAAACAATCGCCGTGCTCGGTTCCGACGGGTCGCCGTAAACCTTGTCCCAGACCGGATGGTAGGCGCTGGAAATACAGAATTCCTTGAAAACCGGATCGGTTTGAGCGTCTTCTTCGGCGAATGGGTTGCGGCTGATTCCGTGATGTTCGAGAAACGATTGAATATTCATTGGAACGTGCGTTCGAGGTAGAACGCGCGACGGATTGTGATCCGTCACGCGGGAAGCGGTTAGGCGAGCGCTTATTTGACGCCCTTGAGCATCGACTTAAAGGCTTCCTTATTCTCGCTCACGATTTCTTTGGGCCCGGTCAGCTTGATGAAGAACTGGCGTCCATCGTTGACGATGATCGCGCCTAGCATTTGATAATCGTCACGCATCACGACTTTGCCAGGTGCGAAGGGGCCGCCTCCCATCGATTCCTTGAACGTTCCTTCGAGTTCGACGAAGTGGATTTCGTTGTCGCCGACATTCATCTTCTCGACTTTCGCGTTCTTCTTGACCGACCCACCATCCGCGGCGACGAACTGGCCGATCCAACGATCAATGTTCGCCTCGATACTTCCGCTGGCGGCCATCATGGTCAGGCGACCGTCCGCCTCGACTCCTTCTTTGCTGAGGGCATATTCTTTCTCGACGATGCGCGAACGTGGCTGAACCGACTTCCAGGTTTTCGGTGTCTCCAATTTGATCGCTCCGCCAAAGGCTTCAACCTGTTCAGCGCGAGTCACTGTTGGAACGAATAGGAAGGTAAGAGCAAAGATGCCGATCGTTGCGATATTTCTCATGGATGATCTCTCCGTTTGGGCGTTGTCGTTGCGAAACTGAAATTCGTTTCCTTGGGGGAACCCCGGCTGACACCGTGGCTTGTCTTGGCGATATTATAACCAACAGGTCCAGTTCGCGAAGGGTGTCCGAAGAATCGTGATGCCTCCGCATTGAATTTTCGCGCCCCATCATGAGCCTCTGTAACGAATGACGATTACCGCCGAAATCATTGCAATTGGCGATGAAATGACCAGTGGACAGCGGCTCGACACCAATTCGCAATGGCTCGCCCAACAGCTTGGCGATCTGGGCATTCGCACAATGTATCACAGCAGTGTGGGTGACGATTTTAACGCTTCGGTCGCCGTCTTCCGCAATGCGATTGGTCGGGCCGATATCATTGTGATGACCGGTGGATTGGGGCCGACACAGGACGATCTGACACGAACGGCACTGGCGGCTGCAACGAATCGGCCTATCGAGATTCGCCAGGAAGCGATGCGACACATTGAATCGTTGTTCGCCAAGCGAGGGCGAACGATGCCTGAACGCAATCGTGTGCAGGCGGAGTTCCCGCAGGGGAGTGAGTTGATCCACAATCCGCAGGGATCGGCACCGGGAATCGATTTGACGCTATCGGATTCCGACAAAGTTTCCTCGTGCGACCTTCCTTCAAGCGGCAGGCCTTCCCGCATCTTTTGCCTTCCAGGCGTTCCGGCGGAAATGAAGCAGATGTGGCATGAAACCGTTGCGCCGCGAATTTCGGCGATGTTTCCGGGCAACCGCCTGGTGCGGCATCACGTGGTCAAGTGTTTTGGCGTCGGCGAAAGCGAAATGGAATCGCGGATTCCCGACTTGATCGCTCGGGATCATTCACCTCTTGTTGGGATCACGGTTCATCAAGCCACGATTTCACTGCGGATCACCGCCGATGGAGTCGATGCGGCTGACTGTCAGTCACAAATCGATCGCGTTCTTTTATCGGTGCGTCAGCGAGTTGGCAAACTGATTTTCGGTGAAGGAGACGATTATGAGTTACAACATGCCGTTCTCGACCTTCTCGATCGTCGCGGTGAAACGCTTTGTTGTGTTGAGTTCGGTTTCAACACGCTTGCCAGTGCATGGCTGAGTCAATGCGAGCGGCCCGACCTGTTTCGAGGTGGGCTTTGTCTGATCGACCAGCAGGCCTGCGACCAATGGAGGAAGCTCTTCGCGCTGTCCGCCGATTCGCCGATTGAAAGGTTTGCTCAAGAAGTCATGCACCGATTCGACTGTGACTGGGGGCTGATGATCGATGGCTATCCTTCGGTCACGCCCGCCGAGGGGCAGCCTTTGCCCAGTTCGGTCGTGCGATTCGTGATCGTGGGACGTCGCTTGTCATCCTCGAGGTCGATCGAATTGGAACTTGGGGGCCATCCTGATGTGTTACCCCCGCGAATCGCGAAAACGGGGCTCGATCTGCTACGCAATCTGTTGTCCGAACCAAACGACGAGTGATCATGAACTTTTCAAAAACCTATCGAATTGACCCCGACGATTCAAAGCCGCTCGAAAGGATCGCCACGCGAGAAGACAAGCCGTTCAAGGATCGTGACGAAGCCGAAGCGCGGACCGAAGAGAACATCGCCGCGATTCGAAACTTGCAGTACCGCATGTTCGTCGAAGGGAAGCAATCGCTGCTGGTGGTTTTGCAGGCCCCCGACGCCGCTGGGAAAGACGGCTTGATTCGGCATGTGCTTGGAAAGATGAATCCTCAGGGGTGCCGAGTCTATCCGTTCAAGAAACCGACTGAATTGGAACTCGCCCATGATTTTCTGTGGCGTGTCCACCCATGCGTTCCAGCCAAAGGATTTGTCTCGATTTTCAATCGCTCGCATTACGAAGACGTGCTTGTCGTGCGGGTTCACGATCTCGTCCCGGCAAGCGTTTGGGAAAAACGATACGACTTGATTAATGCTTTTGAATCGCTGCTCGAATCGTCGGGAACGCGAATCATCAAATTGTATCTGCACATCAGCTTGGAGGAACAGCTCGAGCGTTTCAAAGAGCGACTCGACCAGCCGGAGAAGCACTGGAAGCTGAACGCCGGCGATTACCATGAACGCCGGCGCTGGAGTGATTATCGCGATGCCTACCATGAGGTTTTCAAGCGATGCAATTCAGACGGATCGCCCTGGTACGTCATTCCCGCCGACAGAAAGTGGTATCGCAACGCGGTTGTCTCGGAAATCGTGCGGAACACACTTGAAGAAATGAATCCGCAACTGCCTCCCGTGACGGTCGATCTGAGTGAGATCCGTTCCCTTTACGAACAGGAGGCAGGTTGATTTGACATGAAACTTCCGGCAACTTTTATCAATGATGAACGCGATTGATGTTGTCTTGCGGCAACATTTCTCAGTTGATCTTGCGACGTGGTCGCTCTAGGTCAATGATGAACGCGATTGATGTTATCCTGCGGCAACATTTCTCAGTTGATCTTGCGACGTGGTCGCTCTAGGTCAATGATGAACGCGATTGATGTTGTCTTGAGCAAATGTCTTTTAGTTGATCTTTCGACGTGGTCGCTCTAAGCTATATCAATGATGCACGCGTTTGATGTTATCGTGCGACAATGTTTTTCAGTTGAACTTGCGAGGTGGTCGCTCTACGCTGTCTGGAACATCGCATACGACCTATCGCTACTCCCACCTTCCCACCATGCATCGCCTCAATAACTCTATTCTCTCGTCATCCGTGATGCTTCTACATCAGTTATCAACGCGCGCGATGTTATTGCGCTAGTTGAGTTCTTCAGTTGGCTTTGCGACGTGGTCGCTCTAAGGGTGTCGCTGGTCGTTCTCACGCTGCCGGTGATGAGCAGGGGATCGACTTCAATCGCGACATCCGACCGATTTTGTCGGAGAACTGCTTTTATTGTCACGGACAGGACGCCAACAAGCGGCAGGCCGATCTGAGACTGGACGTTCGGCGGCGGCAATCGATGGGGGAGCGATTACGCCCGGTGACGCCGAAGCGAGCGAATTGATCGCCGCGGATTTTGAGTGATGATCCCAGCATGCAGATGCCGCCTCCGATTCCAACCGCCGTTTGACGGCGGCTCAAGAAGGCTTCGTTGCAGCAGTGGATTGCCGACGGGGCGACGTTTGAAGAACACTGGGCATTTGTCGCACCGCAGCGTCCGACACCGCCGGAGGTTGGCAATCGAGAATGGCCGATCAATGATATCGATCGATTTGTGTTGGCGAAGCTGGAGGCGGCCGGGTTGTCGCCGTCTGAGCGAGCCGACCGAGCGACGTTGATTCGTCGACTGCATGCCGACCTGACGGAGTTGCCGCCATCGGTCCAGGAAGTGGACGCGTTTGTCAACAGTTCCGATCCGCAAGCGTATGAACATTTGGTCGATCGTTTGCTCGATAGCCCGCATTTCGGCGAACGTCTCGCACTGCCGTGGCTCGATGCGGCCCGCTATGCCGACAGCAACGGCTTTCAGCAGGATGGTGACACATGGCAGTGGATTTGGCGTGACTGGGTCGTGCGAGCGATCAACGAAGACATGCCGTTTGATCAATTTACGATCTGGCAGCTTGCCGGGGACTTGCTTCCCAATTCAACGAACGATCAGTTGATTGCAACGGCATTCAATCGCAATCATCTGCTCAACGGTGAAGGTGGGGCGATTGCCGAGGAACAACGTTTCAATAATCTCTTCGATCGCATCGAAACGACGACCACAACTTGGCTGGGGCTGACGATGGCCTGCGCACAGTGCCACGATCACAAGTACGATCCGATCACCCAGCTCGATTATTACCGCTTGCTCGATGCGTTCAATCGTGTCCCGGAAAGCGGACGTCCCGATCGCTTCTCCGCCCGAATTCGCGTGGGACGTCCGGTGTTGGAACTGCCGACCGAGGAGAATCAACAGAAGATCGCTGACTGGGAACGGCGAATCGAGGAATTGAATGCCGAAGCGGCCCCATTGTTGCAAGTTGCCGTGACGGCGTGGAAAGCGGGGGCCGCGGCTGACGGAAATGATGGTGACATTGCCGGACTTGCCGAACCGATCAAGAAGCTGTTGTCGATTCCCGCCGACAAGCGAAGCGAAGACGACAAGCGAGCGATCGATGCCGGTTTGCAACAGCATTTCAACGAGAAGGTTCGCGGTACCCTGAACGGTGTCATTCCGCAACTGGCAAAAATCGATCAGCTTCGTTCTGAACTGGCCGAATACAAAGCGGATCAGATTCCACGCGTGATGGTGATGAGCGACGAGAAGCCGCGCACGACGAATGTTCTCGACCGCGGGGCCTATTTAAGTCCGCTGGATGAAGTATCCTTCAAGACGCCGGAGTTCTTGCCTCCATTGCCCGAAGGGGCTCCCAACAATCGATTAGGACTTGCGCGCTGGCTGGTGTCCGCCGAGCAGCCTTTGACCGCGCGAGTGCAAGTCAACCGAATGTGGCAGCATTTCTTTGGTCAAGGCATCGTGAAGACCCCCGAGGACTTCGGTGTTCAAAGCGAGTATCCCGTTCACAAAGACTTGCTTGACTGGCTGGCGGTCGAGTTTCGCGACAACAACTGGAGCATGAAGCACTTGATCCGCGCGATCGTCACCAGTTCGACGTACCGGCAATCGAGTCGCATGACGCCGGAACTGCGTGAACGCGATCCCGAGAATCGGTTGTATGCACGGGCCAGCCGATTTCGGATGCCTTCCATGGTGTTGCGTGATTGGGCGTTGGCGACGGGCGGTTTATTGAACGACAAGATCGGCGGTCAGCCAGTCTATCCTTATCAACCCGCACAGGTGTGGGAAGCCTTGGCGATCACGAAGGAACGCGACTTCACCTATCCAACCAGCGTTGGGAACGATTTGTATCGCCGCAGCTTGTATACGTTTTGGCGTCGAACGGTCTCACCGGCGAATATGTTTGACGCGTCCGATCGTCAGACATGTCGGGTTCGCAGCGCCACCAATAACACGCCCCTTCATGCGTTGACAACGCTGAATGATCCGACTTGGGTTGAGGCGGCTCGGGGAATGGCTGAAGAGGCGATTCACGCCCAATCAGACTTGGACGCTCAATTGACAATGGCGTTTCGACGCGTTGTTTGTCGCACGCCCAGCGGCGACGACCTGCAACGTCTTCGCGAAATGCACGCCAATCAACTTGCGATCTATCAGAACGATGCGACTGCGGCGGGCGAACTGCTCAGCGTCGGTGCGTCGAAGCGAGACGAATCGCTTGTTCCCGCGGAACACGCGGCGTTGACGGCGGTTTGTCTGGGCATTTTGAATTTGGACGAAGCTCTGACCCGCCAGTAGCGACCACGCGACGTATTGAACCACAAGCTCCCCAAGGGGCAACTACCTGATGCATCCAATCTTTGAACAAAACATTCAGCGAGTTAATCGTCGTCAGCTCTTCGGTCGAGCGGCTTCCGGGGTGGGAAGCGTCGCGCTTGCTTCGTTATTGGCAAGTGATGGGCAGGCCGACGGCGGTAGTCTCGCGGCGGCGGGGGCTTTGCCTGGGTTGCCCCATCATGCGCCGAAAGCGAAACGCGTCGTTGTCTTGTGGCAGGGGGGTGGTCCGTCTCATGTCGACTTGTTTGACGACAAACCGGTTCTGCGTGAACGCGCGATGCAGGATATTCCCGATTCGGTGCGTGGCAACACTCGGCTGAGTACGATGTCATCGGGATACGGCAAATGGCCGTGTGTGCCCGCCATCAAGCCGTTTAAGAATTATGGAAGTTGCGGGATGCCATTGAGTTCGATGCTGCCCGATGTCGGGGCATTGGCCGACGAGATCTGTCTGGTCCGTAGCCTGCACACCGAAGCGGTCAATCATGCGCCGGGCGTGACGTTCTTCATGACCGGTGCTCAGGTTCCCGGGCGGCCTAGCATGGGAGCGTGGTTGGCTTACGGACTGGGAAGCGAGACCGAGGACCTGCCGACGTTTGTGGTGATGACGTCCAGCGATAAAGGGAAGACGTGCGGCCAATTGTTTTATGACTATTACTGGGGAAGCGGCTTTCTGCCCAGTCGTTTTCAAGGAGTGCGTTTTCGCAACACCGGCGATCCGGTTCCTTATCTGGCCAATCCGCCCGGCGTGACGGAGAAGGCGCGGCGAACTTTGCTGGATGACATCGCGAAAATGAACGCGGCCCATCTGGAGGATTACGGCGACCCGGAGATCGACACAAGAATCTCGCAATATGAAATGGCTTTTCGAATGCAGGCCAGCGTTCCTGAATTGGTTGATTTCGCCGATGAGACAGCCGCCACTCTGGAGCGTTATGGGCCCGATGTGCGGACAAAGGGGACCTTCGCCAACAACTGCTTGGTGGCGCGACGACTGCTTGAACGCGGAACCCGCTTCGTCCAGTTGATGCATGCTGGATGGGACCAGCACAACAACTTGTTTACGCAGTTGGAACAGCAGTGCATCGACACGCAGGCCCCTTCGGCGGCGCTGGTTCACGACTTGAAAGAGCGCGGGTTGCTGGAAGACACGTTAGTCATCTGGGGCGGGGAATTCGGACGCACACCGTTTGGTCAAGGCGATTCAGCCAACCCGCGCGGACGCGATCACTTTGGCAAGGCCTTCAGTTGGTGGATGGCGGGGGGAGGCGTGAAGCCCGGTTTTGTCTACGGAGCCACCGACGACTTCGCTTGGAATGTCACGGAGAACCCCGTGCATGTCCACGACATGCAAGCCACGATCATGCATTTGTGCGGCATCGATCACACGCGATTGACGTTCCGCTATCAGGGACGACAGTATCGGCTGACGGATGTTCACGGCGAAGTCGTGCGCGAAATTTTGGCGTAACTTGCTGTTCGCTGTCGCTTGGCTGTGGAAAGAAAAGACTTGGCGGGCGAGAGCGGCTACGTCGCAAGATCAACTGAGAAATATTGCCGCAAGATAACATCAGACGCGTTCATTATTGATATATACCGTGCGTGGTCTGGAATAATGCCCTGGCGTCAAATGAAGCGAATCACTTCATTTCTGACCACGCGACGTGTAGATCGGCGGCCATTATTTCAGACCACGCACCGTTGGGATTTCGAGTACAATTGCGGATGTGTAGCCACCCGTTCACGTACTCGCAGGATATTTGCTTCCATGCACCGACCGACGCGCAAGCTTCTCGCATCGCGGCTTCTTTGTGTTGAATCGCTGGAAACGAGGCGAATGCTGGCGTTTGTGCCGTATGTTGGTGAAGTCAGCCCCGGTCAACCGGTCGCTTTTCTAAGCAATGGTGGAAACGGTTGCTGTGTATCCGAAGTGGTGGGGCAATTCCTTCGGGACAGCGGTGCGGTTGTGAAGGTGACCCAGTGGAACGACATCACCAATATTGATGGTTCGCCGACGGCGGCGGGGAACGATCCGGGAATCTTCAATCCTGTTCCAAGTGACGCGACGACATTCTTGTCCCAAATCGATGAGGCGATTGCAGCAATTCCCGAAGATTCGCCATTGCTTCTGCTGGGGCACAGTTGGGGCGGAAATTCAATGCTCAAAACCGCTAAGTTGACAACCGAGCGAAACATTCAGTTTTTGGGGCTGTATGATCCCGTTGGCGATGGTGGGTTCCGATCGAACGTCATCAATGACAACACCAATGGAATCAGCGGAATTCCAGCCAACGTCGATTACTTCTTCAATCGCTGGCAACAGAATTCAGTCTTTTTCAATGGTGTTCCGTTTGATTCGTCCTCCCGTTCGGGTGAATTCATTCCCGATGGGGCGGCGGCGTCCGATCAATTGCGACAGGATGAGGCGAGAAACAGCGATGGAACGGTCGTCAGTTCAAGTGAAACGCGTCTGCGACATAGCCTCGTGCCAAATGATGATTTCATTGAAGTTCAAACGATTGATGCGATTTCGAATTTTGTTCCCTTCCCGCCACTGGCCGATGCCGGTGCGGACCAGATCGTCAACGCGGGACAGACGGTCACCGTGACCGGGCTGGGAACGGACATCAATCCCGCCGATACGCTCTCCTACACATGGCAGGTCGCTGGTTTTCAAGCCACACCCGAGGCACCGCTTCAATCGGTCGCCAATCCGTTGGCTGATCCGAATGCCCCGAGCACTCTGTTCAACGCTTCGAGTCCAGGTATCTGGACATTCGATCTGACGGTGACCGACTCAACCGGTCGACATACGACCGATCGGATGACCGTGACCATCCGGCCAACCCCAACATTGTCGTTTGTCAAGTTGCTCGATGAGCAATTGGAGCTGCAAGTCGTTGATGTCGAGCCGAACACGGACGTCGTCATCGTCTGGGGAACGGAAGCGGGCAGCACGTATCTTCCCCAGTACGATTCGACGGTCAGCATCGCCAATGCGACAGTCGGCACCACGGTATCCAGCGGCGATGGGACCCAAGCCAACGGAATTGTTTCGATTCCATTTACCCCTCAAGGGCAAACGTTTCGCTTTCAAGCCATTTCCGCTGGGCTGAATCCGTCGGTATCGCAGGTGCTGCCGTTGAATATCGCCGGGGTGCCGATCATTGTCACTCCCGTCGGCGAGTCGGGATCCTTGATCGGTGAACTGCCGAATGTGATTGTGCCGCTGGATGGTGCGTTTGGGATTGACCTCTCCGCGATGTCGGATGTCGTGGGGAATGTTGCTTCCAATGTTGGATTCGCTGCAAGGTTGGCGGGAAATCAGAACTTGCCAAATTGGTTGGGATTTGACGCGGCGGGAAAACGCTTTCACAGCGCGGGAGCTTCGGTTGTCGACCAGTGGCAAGTCGAAGTTTCCGCAATCGACATCGGTTCGTCCAGCGAGCTTGAAACACGAAGCTTTCGTCTGACGGTTGAGTCGACATCAAACGTTTGGCACAACGCGTCGGAGCCATTGGATGTCAATCGCGACCAAGAGGTTGCTCCACTTGACGCCTTGATCATCCTGAACGCTCTTGCGCGGGGAACCGGCAATTCATTGAACCGCTATCGTTTTGAAAACGAAGCGTCCTTCGATGTCAATAACGACGATTTGGTCACGCCGGTCGACGCGTTACAAGTCATCAACGCCCTGAATCGCATCCATGTCTCCGAGTCGGAGGGAGCTCCCGCCCCTTCGATGGCAAATGCAATCGATCTCCGAAGACGGACGACTCTTCATCCGTCCGAGTTTGAACGTGAATGGAACGACATCGATCCGAAGGCATCCGTCACCCGTTCTATCGTCAGTGCATCACAGCCCGACCCAACAACGTTGGCGATCGAAAGATACTGGCCATTGGCGGATGATGACGCATTGAATGAATCAACATCTTCAGAGAATTCGGTCGAGGTAGGCTTGCTGTTAATCGCCAAATCGTTACGAAATTGAATCGAACTCTTCTGTTTATTGCCTTTCGCTTCCCGAAGCAATGCCGTCCCCATATCAAACGCCTGCGTCTTCGGCGTCCGACGCCTCCATACGTGACAAGTCAATCGCCAAGAAAAACAAAAGTACGTGGGGAAAGTTGGGCTCCGTGATGATGTGGTGCCTTACCGGTATTGTATTCGTCACAATTGGATGGCCATTCGCGATTGCTTATGTCATCATTTGGAGCAACAGTAAAGAACGGCTAGCAGAAAAAGAATCTCTTGAACAGAACGTGCGATCGTGCCCTTCGAGTAGTCGCCATCTTGCCAAAACGTCTCGCATTTGCCCTAGATGCGGTTACCGCTTTTCGTGAGCGAGTCGGAGGCGCAGCTCAATCAGGGGGAACGACTACCCGGCAGCACTGAAATCTTAGAGTCACTGTTGGGCCGCTACAAACAACTCGAACGTCAACACAGCAAGAGTGGCATTACAAGTTTGATCGCCTGCATTGAGCGTTGCTGCGTTGCTTGAACCGACGACCCCGGGCAAATCCAGGCGAAACCGCCTTACGGCGAACGGCCAATAGAAGTCAACCTGCCGTTTTCACGGTAGGATGGACTTCCAGTCCGTCCTTAACACTTACGGACGGACTGGAAGTCCATCCTACGGTACGCTTTTATCGTCCGCTCGCCTTACGGCTAATTCCGTCTTGTTCGATTGCTTCTACCGAGTACTACGAAGCGGTCGTCTCAGAGAAAAGGGGCGTGCTCAGGTATCTTTCGCCCAAGCTGCACATCACCGTTACGATCCGTTTTCCCTTGTATTCCGGACGAGCAGCAATTTGTTGAGCGGCCCACATATTGGCTCCGCTGCTGATCCCGGCCATGATACCCTCCTGCTTGGCAAGTTGCCGGGCGGTCTCGAAAGCATCTTCATCGTCGACCAATACGATGTCGTCGATGATCGAAGTGTCCAGGTTGCCGGGGACGAATCCGGCACCGATTCCCTGGATGCGATGTTTCCCCGGTTGGCCACCGCTGATCACCGGCGAATGTTTTGGTTCAACAGCAATCGCTTTAAAGTTCGGATTGACGCTTTTCAGATATCGGGATGCTCCCGTAATCGTTCCCCCCGTGCCGACACCCGCAATCAAGACGTCGATGTCGTGTCCGCTGTCCTCCCAAATTTCCGGACCGGTTGTCGCCTCGTGAATCGCGGGGTTGGCCGGATTTTCAAATTGCTGAGGCATCCACGCGTTTTCACCCTCGGAAACCAGTTCCCCCGCTTTATTGATTGCTCCCTTCATCCCTTCGGCTGCGGGCGTCAACACCAAGTTGGCTCCCATGGCACGCAACAGCGAACGACGTTCGACCGACATCGATTCGGGCATCGTTAACGTCAACTTATAACCTTTCGCGGCACAAACAAACGCCAACGCGATCCCCGTGTTGCCGCTGGTCGGTTCAATAATGTGCGTTTGGGCATTGAGCGTCCCCGCCTTCTCAGCCGCTTCGATCATGGCAACGCCGATTCGATCCTTGACGCTGTTGAGCGGTTGGAAGAACTCGCATTTGGCAAACACGGTCGCTTGCCCATCGGGAATCAGGCGATTGATCTGAATCATCGGGGTGTCACCGATCGCTTGCGATGCATTGGCGTAAGTCTTTCCTCGCGGCATGGGAGCTTCCTTTGAATAGGCTGTGGGTTAAAAACTATCGGGGGCTCGAAAACGTCCGTCGTCTTGCGGTCGGAATGATACCGTGCGTGGACCGAAATGATGCCTTCGCGTCAAATGAAGCGAATCAGCTCATCTCTGACCACCCTATGTATCTTTCGATTCGCTTTCTCGATGCGAATGTGTCGTTTCAGACACGCACGGAATAATATCGTGCTATCGTCGACATGGAGGCAACCGGACTTCGGCTTTTTCGAGGCAATTTTTGCAGACTGCTTCGAGAATTTCGATCTCGCAAACCCCATCGCGGGCGATTTGCAGTAAACTGGAAATCTCGCCTGAGATAGACGTCGCGTCGCGGAAAATGAATTGATTCGCTTCATGAAACGCAAAGGCATCGTTTCACACCACGCACGACATACACGTCGCGTGGCGGAAAATGAAGTGATTCACTTCTTGAAACGCAAAGGCATCATTTCGCACCACGCACTACAAAACTTCCCGCCTCCTACATTGCGATAGCATTTCCATGCGTTGTTTTTCACCTTTGATCGTCAGCCGTTTTGCATTGGTCGCATTGCTCTGTCTTGCCCCGGGAGCTTCCCCGCCCGTCCAAGCGCAGCAGGAACAAGCCGCCTGGAAGCTCGAATCGATACCGGCTTACTGGAAGTCCTTCGCGGGCAAAGCGAACGCCTATGCGTGGTTTCGCTGCAAAGTCGAGATCCCCGCAGCGTGGCAAGGGGAGGAGTTAACCCTTTTTATTGAAGGGGTCGACGATGCGCGGGAAGTCTTCTTCAACGGCAAATCGATCGGATTGATCGGTACGTTTCCGCCGGAGTTTCGCAGCGGATTGGGGGCCACGATGCGTTTCCCTGTCGCATCGCAGATGTTCGTTGCCGGTGCAGCGAATGTCGTTGCCGTTCGAGTTTACCAAGACCGCAGTCGTGGAAACTTCAACGTCGCCGCTCCGGTTTTGTTCGGAAACGACCAAGCGATTCGGATGCATGGCCAATGGGAATTCGCCATGGGGGACGATGTTCAGTGGAGCAAGCTTTCCGCTCGCGAGGAAATCGCCGACGCGGCGACGTTTTCGGAATTGCAGGATGCCGCTGAGGTCGAAGCATCTTTGAAAAATCTCGATGACGATCCCGGAGCCCAGTCGGTGGCGTCGACACTGAAAATGCTGAGCCATCCCGACGACATCGCTTTGGACGTCGTCGTTTCCGAACCCAACATCGGGCAACCCCTTTCGATCAAATGGGACAGTCGCGGTCGCATGTGGGTGATGCAGTATCGCCAATATCCGACCATCGCCGGTTTGAAGATGATCAGCCGCGACAAGTTTCTGCGATCGGTCTACGACAAGGTTCCTCCCCCTCCGCCGCATCATTTTGTCGGTGCCGACAAGATCTCGATCCATGAAGACACCGACGGCGACGGCGTCTATGACAAGCACAAGTCGTTTGTCGAAGGCTTGAACCTGGCGACGTCCATGGCGATCGGACGCGGCGGAGTGTTCGTCCTGAATCCTCCCTATCTGTTGTTCTATCCCGACGCGGACGGGGATGATCTCCCCGACGGCGATCCGGAAGTTTTGCTGGAAGGTTTCGGAGTGGAGGATTCTCATTCGGTCGCCAACAGCCTGCGATGGGGACCCGACGGATGGCTTTATTCAACACAAGGGAGCACCGTCACCGGCCAAGTGAAGCGTCCCGGTTCGGCCGACGAACCGATCCATTCGCTGGGGCAATTGGTTTGGCGATATCACCCGGAAACGGCTCGCTACGAAATTTTCGCGGAAGGGGGCGGGAACTCGTTCGGTGTCGAGTTCGATTCGCAAGGGCGACTCTTTTCAGGACACAATGGCGGCGACACCAGAGGCTTCCACTACGTTCAAGGCGGATATTATCAAAAGGGCTTTGGCAAACACGGATCGCTCTCGAACCCGAATGCCTTCGGGTACTTTGCTCCCATGGCGCATGGCCCGGTCGCGCGGTTCACGCACACGTTTGTGATCTACGAAGGAAACGGGCTTCCCGACAAGTATCAAGGCAAACTGTTCGGATGCGGTCCGTTGCAAAGTCATGTTGTGTACAGCGAGTTGACACCCGATCGATCGAGCTTTCAGACGAAGGACCTCGGTTTCGCATTGGAAAGCGAAGACAAATGGGTTCGCCCGGTCGACATCCAGGCGGGGCCCGATGGCGGACTTTACGTGGTCGATATGTATGAACAACGGATCGATCACGCCAGTCACTATCAGGGACGAATCGATCGCGATTCGGGTCGCGTCTATCGCCTGCGGTCTCAGGACGCCGAGGCATTCACGCTGTCGGACCTGTCCGAAACGAAGACCTCGGAATTGATCGAGTTGCTGAAACATCCCAACAAATGGCATCGGCAAACGGCGCTGCGAATACTCGGTGATCGCAAGGAGGCGGCGGCCCTGCCACAATTGAAGGAAATGCTTGCCGCATCGACCGGGCTTGATGCTTTGAACGCTTTGTGGGCGATCCATCTTTCGGGAGGATTTGACGAACCCTTTGCATCGCAAGCCCTATCGCATGAGGAACCTTTGGTTCGTGAATGGGCGATCCGGTTGTTGGGAGATCGCAAAGTCGTAAGCGATGCAATCGCCGGTCGCTTGCAGTCGCTTGCCGGCATGGAAGCCGATCTTCATGTGCGCAGTCAGTTGGCCGCTTCGGCGCGACGCTTGCCTTCCGAACAAGCATTGCCGATCGTCGCTCGGCTGCTGTCACGCGATCAGGATCAGGATGATATTCATATACCCCTATTACTGTGGTGGGCGATCGAAGCCAAATCGCGGACGGAGCCGGATCATGTCGTTGCAATGTTCGATGACGACGAATTGTGGACGCATGCGATCGTTGAAAAACATATTCTTGAACGACTGATGCGTCGGTTTGCCTCTTCGGGAAAACGCGAGGATCTGGTCCGGTGTGCGGCTCTGCTGGATCAAGCCCCCGCCGAACAACATCGCGATCGGTTGCTGGCTGGTTTTGAACAAGCCTTTGAAGGACGATCACTTTCTGGTTTGCCGGACGTTCTGTTGGCATCGTTGGCGAAATCTGGTGGCGGATCGCTGGCACTGCGTTTGCGTCAGGGGAATGCCGACGCGCGTCGCGAAGCTCTGGATCAGATCGTCGATCCCAAATTGAAGCCTCAGCAACGGGCGGAGCTGGTGCGCATCTTCGGCGATATCGTCGACGAAGCGGCGCTCCCCAAGTTGTTGAAACTGGCGACCGATGAATCGGACCAGACGGTGCGAAACGCCGCGTTGACGACGTTGCAGTCCTATAAAGACCCGTCGATCGGCAAGACAATCGTGGCTCAGTTTAACAGCTACTCACCATCGGCCCGCGATGTCGCCCTTGCCACTTTGGCCGCGCGGGGATCGTGGTCGCAACAACTCCTGCAGGCGGTTTCCGACAAACAGATCGATGCGTCGGCGATCGAAGCGTCCGTGTTGCGAAAGATGTTGCTGCATCAAGATCCCCAGATCGACAAGATGATCGAATCGATTTGGGGCGAGGTTTCCGGAGCATCGACGGCGAACATGGTTGCCGAAATGGAACGCATTTCCGGTCTGCTCGATCGTGGGTCGGGCAATCCCTACGAAGGGAAGGTCCTGTATATGGAACATTGCGGCAAGTGCCACCGCCTATTTGAGGAAGGTGGTCAGATTGGTCCCGAACTGACGGCTTTCAAGCGAGACGATGTGCGGCAGTTGCTGGTTAACGTGATCAATCCGAACCTGGAAATCCGCGAGGGATACGAGAACATGATGTTGCTGACGCTTGACGGACGCGCCATCAACGGTTTTGTTGAAGATCAGGATAACCAGGTGGTTGTCATCAAGGGGGCCGAGGGACAGCGCACGGTGGTCGAAAAAGAAAACATCGATCTGATGCAGGCAAGCAAGAACTCCTTGATGCCCGAAGGATTGGTCTCCAAATTGTCGGAACAGCAATTGCGTGACCTGTTTGCCTATCTTCGATCCACCCAGCCGCTGCCGTAAACTGATTTCTCCCCCTCAAGCGACGTCCGAGCCGATGCATCGAATTCACATTCCTTTCCTGTTGGCGTTCATCATCGGATCGACGCTGTCCGGTGTCGCTCAATCCAAAGAGCCGGAAAAGTCGTTGTCCGATTGGAAAGATGCGTTTCACGAAGCGTTGAAGCAGGAAGCGGAATCGCGGGAGTCGCCGGAACGCAATAAGGCGGTGATCGGTTTGTGCCGGTTGTATGTTCAACTGCAAATGGATTCACGTTTGGAAACCAGCCCGTTTCTGCAAAATTTGTCGATCCGATTACGGCGGCGTCTATTGGATGTTCACGAAGACATTCGCTCGTTTTTAAAGCGCGAGGGGATCGATGTGCCGACATTTACATCAGTGGCTTCGTCCGCCTCGATCCGAACCCCGACGGAAAGCTCATCGGGATCGACCGACGACGATGCCGAGAAGCCAGCCGGAGGCGGATTCGGCCCCGCCGCGGACAATGGGCTCATGTTGATTGAACTGATCACTCGAACCATTGCACCTGACGCTTGGAATGTGCAAGGTGGTCCGGGAAGTATGTATTACCATGGGTTGCATCGCGTGTTGGTCGTGCGAGCGACGACTCGCGTCCACGAGGATATTCAAGCACTATTGCAAGCATTAAGAGGATTGCCCTGAATGAATTCTCAAGCTCCGTTGTGGGTCACCTGCCCCACCTGCCAAAATCGGTTTGTAATGGACGAAACGGAGACGCCTCCGTTTTGCTGCGAACGTTGCCAGTTGATCGATTTGGGCCGCTGGCTGGACGAGGAACATGGTTTGCCTTTTGAAGGAGACCCTGGCGATGTTCCTGTTGAACACCGAAATGAGGACAACGATTAAGAATGCCCGATCCGCAAACGAAAGTCAGCCAGGGGCCATCGCCGGAGCATCATTTACTCGATTCGATGGTGGTCCCCTATCAAAGACTGAGCGATGCTGAAGAACTCGCCAACGCCATCACTCATGGTTTGGCTTGTCTCATGGCCATCGTGGCATCGGCCTACGTCTTTGCAACCGTTCCGATGGCAACCAGCACGGCGATCGGTTTCGGCGTCTATGCGTTCTCGTTAGCCTTGGTCTTCTTTTTGTCGACGCTTTCCCACGTCGTGACCGAACCGGAGCGTTTGCATCGCATGCGGGCCTGGGATCAAGGGGCGATCTATCTGTTGATTGCCGGGACGTACACTCCCGGCGTCGTCGCGTTCGCGGATGCTCGCGTTCGCGATTGGTTATTAGCCGCGATCTGGCTGCTGGCCGGGTTTGGGTTCATTTCCAAAGTGATCGTGCGGCATCAGGTTCATTCGATCGACACCTGGACCTACATCGCATTGGGATGGTTTCCGGCGATCGTTCTGGCGCCTGGTGTATCACTCGATTACTTTCTTTGGATGCTTGCGGGCGGGATTGCCTATTCGGTCGGCGTCGCGTTTCTGATGAACGACAAAAAGGTCCTCCATTTTCATGCCGTCTGGCACCTGCTGGTGATCGTCGCCGCCGCGATCCATTTCTGGGGAATTCGCATTTTGGCGCTTCCCGCTCTGCCGTCCTAGAGCGACGAAGGGATTGCTTGAAATGACCGCTTCGTGTCAGCGAACCGCAACGCTTCGGCAAGTGTCGTGTTTGCAACAGCGTGCGATCGTGATTGCTTTGCGTCAGCATTCTTGAAGATTTGTTGAAAAGCACGCCAACATTGGCTTTCTAGGCGTCTGCGGATGTGGTCTGACGGTGGACCAGCGGCTAGAATAATCGCGATGACCATTCGCGTCGTTGCTTGCAGCCGATGCAATGATGACGCCTGACACTTGGCCCTGGACGTCGGAAACCACGGTTTCGCCACGAATCGAAATGACTAGGCGAGCAAGCGTTTCAACGTCCACAATTTGCGGACCATGCGTTCACTTGGAACAGGTTTGCATGGAGGACTCAACAAAGAATGTCTACGTCAGTTCTTGATTCAAGCGTCCTAATCTTGAATCGCTTTTATATGGCGATCCGGGTTGTATCCGTTCGTCGCGCGTTCACCTTGCTCTATCGTGAATGTGCCGAAGTCATCGTGCTTGAAGATGAACAATACACCAGTTACGACTTCACAACGTGGTGCGAATTGAGCCAACTTACGTCGCTCGAAAAGCAGCCCGATGAAGACTATATCAAGGCCGTCGGCTTTGATCTGCGCGTTCCCAGGATCTGTCGCTTGACTCGATTTGATCGTCTGCCGGTACAATCGGTGCGATTCAATCGCAAGAACTTGTTCGCTCGCGATAACCATCGTTGCCAGTATTGCGGACAAGACAAGCCGTCAAACCAGTTGAGCGTCGATCACGTCGTTCCCCGCAGCCATGGCGGCAAGACGACATGGGAGAACGTCGTTTGCTGCTGCTTGCGATGCAATTCCCGCAAGGGAGGTCGAACGCCGCAACAGGCGAACATGGACTTGTTGACGACGCCGATCAAGCCGAAGTTCAACCCCATGCTGACGCAGCCGATCATCGACCCGCGTTATGAATGCTGGAAGACCTTTTTGCCGGCGGCCGGTTGATGAATGAGACGTCGGACGAACTCGATCCCTACCACAAGTGGTTGGGAATCCCCAAGCACCAACAACCGCCCACATTCTACCGGTTGTTAGGGATCGAGCTTTTTGAATCGAATGCCGAGGTCATTGACGCCGCCGCGACTCGGCAAACCGCCTATCTGCATCAACTAACTTCCGGACCGCATCGCCGCCTGACTCAGCGATTGATGAACGAGATCGCTCGCGCGCGACGTGTGTTGCTCGATCCCGAGTCCCGCAAGTCCTATGATCTGAAGCTGAAGCAAACGCTCTCTGACACAGTGGCTGCGGAGCCATCGCCCGTTTCAGCCGCCGCCACCAGCGATGCGCCGATCGCGGACAACGTTCTGCCGATGTTCAACGTTGAAACGACTCCTCGGCAACCGGCATACCCATTCTCGATCGATCCAACGAAAAGCGAATCGTCGACGGAGCCTAAAACCACGGCGAGCGATCGAAAGCGTTCCAGCGATAAAGCGACCTCCACAGGCAAGAACGGAACAGCGGTCAAGAAGCCAACATCCTTTTGGCAACGAAACGACTGGCGGATGCATCTAACGATATCCGCCGTTTCGGTCGCGTTGTTCGTTGTCTACCTCATGTTTTGGGGGCCTGGCTCACGTCGGCAAAGCCGCCCCCCGGCGATGCCGGCAAGCGGATCGTTCGATCAACAGTTTAAAGACTGATGAAGTGTTAAGCACCTCAGCATAAGTCTTTCAGTTTAATCAGCAGTTGAGCGTTAGATCACGGTTCCGAAGAACCGGACGCTAACGAGGCGTGCCACTTAGGCCGGGGCCGACATAGCTTGCGATGGTGTAAACCACCGATTGTTCCAAACGATTCGCTTTAGGCCGGAGGCCGACACAATCCACTACAAAGCAGCCTCCGCCTTGCAATTTCTTACATCACAATGAGGTAATGGAAGCTATGAATGATTTGATCGGTATTGGGGTGTGCGACGAATGTAACTCAAGAATCCGGGTTTACGCAAAGCCGCCCTTGATCGGAAAGCGTTCGACAAGTGTCATACACGTTTCAGCTGAGTTAATCGCACCAACAGCACAATTGCCGTTGGAGCGAGCAGCCGACCCAGCGTCCGGCAGCGGGACGCTAAGTCAGCTCGATGTTCCATCAACCGCTCCGAAGGGTTCCGTTCCATCATGCCAGGCTTAAAGCGATCCGACGCAAAGAGTTCGGAGGAACTACGTGTTGTGTATAGTTCTCCGTCAGCTGCTCGGATACAGCGAAGCGAACTCGATACGATGCCATGCCATGGGAGTCGCGTCGATATCGCAATCAAGAAAAATGATGGCGTCCATGTGGTGATCGAATGCAGAATATTCGTTCACGTTTGCGGAACAATTCCGCGATCAAGCTGGCGTCTACGCGGCGACGTTCCGCACCTTGGGGGTTGTCAGAACGGGGACATTTGGAAACTTTATCGAGTGATCCAAATCGAAAGCCAGCCGTATGAATCTGGTGTGACGTTGATGTTGTGAAGATGAATCAGCCACGCGGATGCCGCACCTTTACCTTCTCGGTGATTGGTGACTGGAAGCGAGTATCATAGTCTGCTGACATCATTGGTGCGAACGTATTCATCACTGTTCACCGCGAACGTATTTCCGGCCTTTACATTACGAGTCAAAAACAAAAACGGTTCATGCTAGCTTGAAAGGGCTCGCCTGACGGCCCCGGCAGTTTTTGTTTCGGCCTCCGGCCTAAGCGGGAGGCGAGCGAGCTGCGGCTGATTGCGTTTTATTTAATGACTTATTCCGAGGTGCTTACTCAAGTTCAAGATCGATTTCGCAATCCAGTCGGTCGTCGACCAAGCTGACATTCAAATCGAGTCCTCGGAACCATTGCAGCAGCGCCGAACTTGCCTCTTGCGTCCCTTCGCGTTTGGAGGACCGCCATCGCCCCGAGGGGTCGCAAGCGTACTCCCCACCCACGGCGCATTGCAATTCGGCACCCAGCAAGTCTTTCGCAACGGCTTTCGCTGAAACAGGATCAACATTCATCTGCGTGCTCAAGCGATTCAAGAACTCCGCTCCGGCAAGCGACTTCCGCCGATCCTCCCGCAACAACGCGTCGTCCACCCAGTCACCAAGTTGCGTGTTGCGAAGGTCTTTCACGACCACTCTGGCTGAAGTGCGTGGTTGTTTATCCAGCACGGCCAAATCGGGAATCGTTTGTATCAACACGTCTCGATCGAACGACAGGAGGCTGACGCGATCCGATTGATACCGATACGCCCCGCCCACCAGACGCGTCATGTTCGGGCCCACGGGGGAACCTCGTCCCAAGCCCAGGGGCAAACGATCGATGATTCCCGGATCGGGCCAAGCAGCCAAGTAACCCCGGATCGTCGAGACGGCAAACAATCGATCAAGCGAAGACTCAAACTTGTCCAGCGGCGCGGGTCGGCAGTCCTTCACTCCGCCGAACAAATAATGCTGCGGGATCGACCCTCGCAACCGGTCGCTGTTGATGTTGGCGTGAAACGAAATCAGATCGGATGGGGAAAAACGCATTCCAATATCCGACGGTGGCCCCAAATCGTTGACCAGTTCTGCTTGACTTCCCAGCAACGATGGGGGAACGTTTGCCGCAATTTTCAATCGCTGCCATCCCTTAATCGGCAACGTCCCACTGGCGGGCGAACCGGTGTTGGCGGCGGTGCCCCCTGCGGATACATCGCCATCGATCGGTGTCGTCAGTCGCTCGATTTGAACAAAAATCGGATCAACCAGTCCAGGAGCTTTCGACAGCGTCCCTTCGCTGTGTCGCAGATAGGCCGCTTCGGATAATGTGATCGCTTCGACTTGTGCATCCGCGATCGGCAACATCGTTTGGCGACCACCCAATCGCGAGTCGAGGACACCGTCTTGGGTGATGATCAAACCGCTTTGATCCGACCGCCGACCAAACCCTTCCGGTAGAAAGCCCTCCGCGATCAACTCTTCCGGCAACCGAAGATTGCGTCCTTCGCCGGATGCATGAACCAGTGCGGCTTGATAAGCGGCGATCTCCGCAGCCACCTGACTCCGCCGCAACCGTTCGACCAAGAACTTCGGTTGATACAAGCCGGTCAGGAACCGACGCGACAGAAAGATCGTGATCGGCCGCTGATCTCCCGTTGGGTAACGACCGCGGAAACGTTGAAACTCGGGAAGCGCGGCGAGCGTTTGCCTCGACTTACGTGCCTCGATGAAGCGCGAGGCCAGATGCCGACTGCTGGTGATGAAGAAGTAGTCGCCGTTGACAACCAGAAACGAGCGTATGCGATGGTCCGGCGTCGCTAAGATGGAAACTTCGATCCCATCGATCGTTTCGGTTCTCAGTTCGCAATCAGCAAACTTATCCGCCGTCGATTGACGATCGGCGCGGATCGTCGTCCCCAGCAGAAAGGCATTCTTTGCTTTCAGAAGAACTCCCATTGATGGGCCGTCGGCGATCAGCAAATCGGTGCCGACCACCGCCACATCTTCGATCAATGCATCGCCAAAAACATCAGCCAACTGCGTGTAATACACATTCAACAGTTCTTCAACGCGACCACCGTTTTCCTGATTCAACATCGGTCGGTTGATCATATTAAAGATGTCACCACCGTATTGCTGCGTCAGCTTCTGATACCACAAGAAGTTATTGAAGCTGCCAAATCGCAGGTAAAAGCATTCCGGGGGAACGCGACGCGCGATCGGCTCGATCCCGGCTGGACCCTCTTCGTCGTCAACCGGGGCGATGGGGGGAAGGTCTCGTGCGGGAGGAAGTTCAACCCGAGCATCAACTGGATCGTCAACACGCTTGCGGAGCAGGTCCGCAAATGCATCTCGCCGCAATTGCGATGAGTCCGTCATCAGGCCCAGTGGTCCCGGCAACTTGGATTCACGCAGTCGCGCCAGCGAAGCCGGCGTCGGCAGATCCAGTCGTTGTGAAAGCGACGCCAGCAGATACGCATCGATCACTGGAAGATGTTCCGCCGCGGCAATCCGTTCGTCGGCTAAGGCTTCATAGTGTCGCCACCACGTTCTCAATGCGAGCTGCTGGTCTTCACGTACTGCGTCGACGGGACGGATTTCGATCGAAGCGAGTTGAGGGCCGTTGATTTGCAGTCGAAATGGAGCGTCACCACGAAACAGGAACCAGATCTCGTGCGCGAGAACTTCCTGATGTTCATCCGCCGTTACGGCGGCTTTGACAACTTGCCCCAATCGCTCCAAGATTCTTCCTCTTCCGAACCTCAAATCGCGCGGTGCCGGATCAAGCTGCATCGGTTCGCGCACGGTGACGCTTACGGGAACGGCGGCGGGATGGAACACACGATCATCCGGCGACGTTACCAGAATGCTACTATTGGGTCCGATCGCCTTTGGCCACTGGACACGAACGTAACCCACGCCGTAAGGTTCGCCAGCGATCGCGACGACCTCCTGAGCGGAAACGATCGGATCTCCCAACAGCAATGCCGTTACAAGCACCCCGAGCATAAACCGCCAGCGTCTTGATATCACTTCCGTGCATGGAGGAAACGGGGAATGGTCCAGCGATACCGCTCGCGGATCGCCGGTGCTTACTTGATCTGGCATGGACATGAAACAGCCTACTCCTATCGATATGGGTTCTGACACGACTCAACATAAAGGAAGCAAGCAGGAATGCCAAACCATCGTCCACTAAAACGATACGCCAATCGCTTCGCCCATCCGCATCAAGCCAAGGAAACCAGACTACAAAGAATTGGCAAGACAGCTTCGATAAAGGTGATCGAAGCTGCTTTGCGTTTGTGATGTTGGTCGGCGTATTGGCTGACCTGAGGACAGGCCAGCCTACGTGTCACCACTGCTACCGACGAGCGGATTGATCTGACGCGCCCAATACAGCCGCCACGGTTCGCCCCGCTTCCGGTTCGTGTCTTCATTCGCGAACGTGGCATAACGGTGAAGACCGGTTGGAGCACTGGTTTATGCGGCGTTTCTTAGTGTTTGGTGTCGGGACGTGTAGCGGCTTGTACTCGTCGTATCGCATGTGCTTCACACGCTAGCGAATATAGCGATAGGCGGTCCAATAGGCATCCGTCTGAGCCTTGCTACGCTATAATCGCCGGACGACTTGTGGTGGAGGTGGTTCCAGCACGGCTGCAACATGGCGATGACGCCACTAGCTTTCTTCGGATGCTTTAACTTTCGGCGAGTCCACGCGTTGCCGCTCTTGCTGGACTCGTCATGCAAAACGTCGGCCATCTTCCAAACGCGTTCGGAGGCATGATAGTAGGCGGCAACGCGAATCCACGGGAGCGGATGCTGCGTTCGGGCGTGCCCGTCGTAAGCCGCTTGCACGCGATCACATGCGCTTAGCGTGGCGGTGGTTGCCACTTCAAAGCAACTGTTGGCGTTCTGCCGCAGCGTGATGTCGCCAAAACGCGTTGTAATGTGCTGCCTGCATGTTATCTCCGTCCGCACCTGATCGCTGCAAGAGCGATACCACATGTCCTTGGGAAGCAGACGATATTCATCCGATTCGCAGACATTCTTTGCTCGCTCCATCTTTGCAAGTTTTTTAGCGACTGCCGGATCAGCTTTTGTATCTCCTTGTCGGACGTTTGCTGAACACGATTGTTCTCTTGCGTGATCAGATCCAGAAGCTGTCGACGCCGCGTAACGAGTGCTTCAAGCTTCTTCTCGGTATCCGATTTGGCAACGTGCGGTTTCGGATTAACGACTTGGCCGTAGTAAGCAATGCACATCGCATCAATGGGATCCGTTTTCGCATCGCGTCCGATCCCTTTGGCAAAGTCACGCACGCGTCTTGGATTGACCACCGCGACGGCAATGCCACCCTGATGCAACAATTCAACCAGCAAACTTTCGTATCCACCCGTCGCTTCAAGCACGACAAGAGTTTGGGCTTTGTCTTGAATCTTCTGAATCAACAGTTTGGTGATTTGCTCCTTTGCGTTCTCGATTTCAACACTTGGTCCTTCGGAACTCCACGCAACATCGAGCTTCGCTTTGGAGACATCAACACCTACCACACACGAGTAATCATTCTGAGTCATTTTCATTTGTTTCCCAGCCTAGTAAAATGCGAACTTGCCTGAGCAGTTCAAGCGACGGTTCGGGTTAAAAAATGAACGGCTGGCGATCAAGCTGTCCTACGGTCTCAAGTACCAAGGCCATGACGATCTACCAACCGTTTGCCGCTCCCTAATGCATTGGGGAGCGGCGACTTTTAGAATTGTAGACGATCGAATTCAATCAAGATTTCGGATGCGTTTACGGCTCTCCTGATAGATACTAGGCCAGCCTACAGGTAGGTCGGCCCGTCCTCGGGTCGACCGATGTGCTCTCCAGTGGCAAGGCGGTAAGACAGCTCCGATAGAGGTGATCGAAGCTGCCTTGCATTCGCGATGTTGGCGGTCCTACCGCTGCTACGTGACTTGGCGTGGGAATCGGGCGACGGGCTAGCCGAACTGGCGAAGCTGAGCGAAACTACTCTCTCGGTGGTAACGATCCCTGTTACCCTTTTAACAATCCGCCGGACCTTGCCTCCTAACAATTAAGGCGTTTCCACATGCTTAATCCATTCTTCGACGTCCGTCAGATTGCGTTCGCGTTGGCATTGGTCGGGATCGTTACGTTCGAGAGCATCTCGACCACGACCGCATCTGACCTGACTCGGTGGCAAGCATTCCCCGCCCAGTGGAAACCGGTTGCCATATCGGCGAAGGAGGCGACATTACACAATAGCGGGTGGGCCTATCTGATCGCCCCGGGCGAACACGCGAATGTCGATGTTTCCGCAACGTTCACGATCAACAGTGCCGCGACTCAGTTCGGCTTTTTTGGTTCTTCGTGGTCTGCGTGGCCTGATCCGACTTACGGCGATGGCGGTTTTGAAGCTGGTCTATTGCTGCGAGCCGACGAAAAATGCTCGCAAGGTTATCGTGTTCAGGTTTCGCACAAGTATCAGCATGTGGCGCTTGTTCGATTTCCCGATGGCGGCTACTTACGAAGTGTCCCTTGCAAAGTCGTCGCAAACGCACCGATGGAGCTGCGGGCTTCGGTCTCGGGAAACGTTTTGCGCGTGTTCGTCGACGGCAAGGAATTCATTCATTACATCGACCCAATCGAACCAACTTCGGTGGCCGGACACGTTGGAATTGGCGTATCGAGCGCGGCAACGGTAACGTTCGTTGAGCCTGCGATTGTGCCGATCAAAACGGAATTAACTTCGATACCGCAGCCTCATGCAGAGCGGTTTACCGCGAAAACTTGGTTGGGCGGGCGAACGTGGGTGTTTGATGGAGATGAACCGATTCTTGAACTGCACTCCGTGGACGACCCGAGTTGTTTCGCCAAGCTCAAGCCTGGCTACAAGCCTCAGTTGACGTTCGACTCACACTGGGGACTGGAGAATCAGGGAGCATTCCCGGAGGCTGCAAGTAAATGGACGGCACCGGTGGCGACTGGTGGCGGAGACTCGCTGCAGGTCACTTGGTCGGCACGCAATGTGAACGATCGCTTCACCACACACAGTACGATGTTGGTTGGGTTTGATGCACTCGAGGGACGTACACTTATGACATCGAAAGCGAACTTGAGGTCCTTCCCGGCGAACCGTTTCATTTTCGCTATGGCTTTGATTTTGAACATCACACGCCGCTCGATCCGTTCAACTGGCAGTATCTTATCGCCAGCAGGCGAGGTGGTGAACTCTATCATCGCCCCGTCACGCCGACCGATCCAGGGCCGCAATATGATTTGGAAACCTACTTTGGCCAGCGTGTCTGGTATGGGCGGCACAACGGCGATTTTCAAGTGGCACCGGCTGTCGAGTACGAGATCGATCCGACTTGGAACACTCGAACGCTGGCCAATGGCGAAACGAAAACCAAGCGTTGTGATACGGCTGTGTGCGGCATTTTATGACACCGGGGTTGCCTTCGAAAGTGAAACGTCAACGCCTGGTACGAAAGTCCGTGTGAAGTATCGTTACACTGGCTATCCAGCCGACGAAGCAGAGTCGTTGTTTGAACGCTCGACAATCTACGTCGCACCGACTCTCGATCCGAACCATCATTACATCTTTGCGGACGAATGGCCAACCTTGACCTTCAGCCAGTTTGTCCCGATGAGTCAGACCTGGCAGTACGGTCGTTCACCCTTTATGACCGGGCATAATCAGCGACCGACTTATGAGTTGGCGAAGAACTGCGGTGCTGGAAGTGGTTATGCGATGAAATTGGGGCCGAATTCGTTTGGCAAAGCAAAGTTATCGAAGGCCGGTCCGCTCGGCAAAGGTCGTTATATCGTCACAGCGCTGGTGAAGTCGATAAACACGCTTGGCCCCGGCGGCCGAATCGAAGTGGAAGCGACGGACGCGAAGTCCAATAAAGTTCTGGCAACCGCAAAGCACTATATAGGCAACGGTACCTTTGAATGGCGGCGGCAAGGATTTGCCTTCGATTTACCCGAGGATGCTACAACGCTCAACGTTGCCTTTGGAAATGCCGGAACCGGCGATTTCTTGATCACGAATGTATCGTTTCACAAACTCAATGCTGGTGAATCGTTACCGCCGGATGTGTTGGACAAAGCAAACGATCAACCCCCGGCAACGCCGTCGAGTCCGCTGGGAGCGATCGCTGACTTCCGCATGCTCGAAGGAAGCGGATATCATGTCTTGAATCATGCGGGTGGCGATCATCTGGAAATTGTAAATTTGGATTGGGTGGTCGATGAAGGACGCGCGGCCTTACGATTCGCGGACAACGATAAAGGGCGAACGGCTTTTCATCCGGCGGGGTACGTGGGCATGCATCTCTTTGGCAACGCACAGGATTTCAATTATCTGGCCGCCTATCGTTCCTATGAAGGCCGACAGACGGTCCCCTTCGCCATGGGAGCCAACGGCGGCATCGTCCTGGGATGCGAGCGATACTATTTGCACGGAGCGTTTTATCGAGGTCTGATTGGACGCACATTAATATTGAACAAGACGTTGACGACCGACGAAGTTGCATTGCTTGCGAACGATCAGCCTCTGACTGCTGTTGAATCGCCGACCGATTGGAAAGGTCTGTCCATCGCCGCATGGATTAAACCGGGGATGCAGCTTGGACGCGACAACAAGCATCCAGGAGGAGGCGACATCGTCGGATACGGCAATCGCCGGTATATCTTGAAGCTTTTGGGAACGGGGAGCGAGAACAACAGCGCTCCCTATCGCTTGGCGGCTCGACTGAACGTCAATGACGGGATCCAGACGCAAAGTCTTCTGCATGCCGACCACTGGTATCATGTCGCTCTGACGACCGCTTTGGAAAACGGCCAGCGACGCATGCGTCTATTCATTGATGGAAAACCAGTCGCGGACGGGATTACCGCGAAATGGTCAGAGTGATTTTTCGTTGCTGAGGGAAGCGGCATTGAATCGCGACCGACCGTTTGCTTCACGCGGTTACGACTTCACAATTCGCCAACATCGATGAATGCGTCGGTTGCGATATTCCGGCGGAACCGTCTGTGTTGAGATTTCGCGTATGGTGCAGTCGGCGAACGCGTCGGTATCAAATTTGAATCGTCGGAAATTGCTGCTGAAATAAATGACGCCCCCGGAATGCATCAGCGGCATCAAGCCGTTCAGCAAGGAAGCATAACCACTTTGCACCTCCCAGACGTCTTCGGTTCGCTTGCTGTTGCTGAATGTTGGCGGGTCGACGATCGCCAAATCATAGGTCGTTTCGACGGGATGCTGCGCAATGAAGTCGATGGCGCTCTCTCGGCGATACCTGTGCTGAAGTGAATCGAAGCCGTTCAGCGCCATATTGCGACGAGCCCAATCCAGATAGGTATTGGACCAATCGACGGTTGTCGTCATCGCGGCACCGCCATCGGCGGCATACACGGAGAATGCACCGGTGTAGGCGAACAGGTTCAATACCGACTTTCCCGACGCTTCCCCTCGGAACATCGCTCGCGTCAGCCGATGATCGAGAAACAAACCGGTGTCAACATAGTCCGACAAGTTGACAATGAACTTCAAGCCTCCCTCTTGAACTTCGATTTCATACCGATCGTCGGCCACATGCTCGTGCTGACTGGAACCCGCTTGGCGTCCGCGACGCTTTAAAAACGTTTGCCCTTTCGGAATTTGCAGGCAATCGCTCGCCGTCTTCGCCATCAGGTCGAGCCAGTTGGCGTGTTGAGCTGGATCGCGATCATGGGGTCGATCATACTCGTTGATGTGGAGGTGGTCCTCGTACCGATCAACGACCAGCGGGATTTCGGGTATGCCTCTTTCGTAAAGTCGATAACAGGTCACCCCTTGCCTAGTTGGCAATCGTCGTAAGTGACGGGCTCGCTTCAACAATCGCGTGCGAAACAGATCGGCTTGATGATGCGCTTTGTTCGTCAAGCCGCCAAAGGCCGGAGTTGTGACCTTGTTTGTTTTCGCGGAGGTCGGCACTGTCGTAACATCTGTCGATTGAGTCTCCGTATCTTCGGACGGGACGCCCGCCGTGTTGGCGGTCGAATCGTTGTCGCCGACATCGATGGGACGTTCATACGAACCTGGCTTGGGACCATAGAACTGATAGTAGGTGCATTCGGTGCGACCATTGAAAAGCTTTCGTCGACGGTCCGCTTGACGACCGACAACCTGTTCCAACCTGGGATGCGCCGTGAGAATGTAATGCGACCACGTGGGCAATTGTCGCAGCACCAAGGGGATCGATCGATACAAATCGTTTTGTTCGGGATTCGGACGATTGCTATCTTCAAAGGGAACGTGGGTAATGATGCAGCCGAACTCTCTTGAGCTTGCCAGGGCTTCGAAATGTCGTCGCTGAAAATGAATGGACTCATCGACACCCGCACGGCATGCGTTCTGTCGTGCGATCGCCAACGACCGTTCATCCGTATCGGTTGCGACAATCCGTTGTTGCAGTGCGGGCAATCGCAATTGCAATGCTTCATCGAGAGTTTGTCGCCAAAGCGATTGCGAAATCCACGGCCAAGACTGGGCCGCGAACCGGCGTTCCAGTCCTGGCGCCACGCGGCACCCGATCATCGCCGCCTCGATCGCGATCGCGCCGCTCGAACAGAAAGGATCGATCAGCGGACGGTCGCGCTTCCAGAAACTGAGCAACACAAGCGAGGCGGCCAACGTTTCCTTGACATGCGACGGCGTCGCCCCCAAGCCGTACGGTCGCTTGTGAAGCCCAGGTCCCGTGGTATCGATGGTGAGCGTGGCGACGTCGTTCAGAAGGGTGATCTCCAGCGAAAACTCAGGCCCCGTTTCCGGAAGATTTTCCGTACGATGGACTCGCTGCATTCCCAGCACAATCGCTTTCTTAACCGTTCGCTGAATGGCGGGGACGCTGGACAGCTTCGATTTCAAAGACTTTCCACTGACCGGAAATTTCGCATCGACGGGCAACCAGCAGTCCCACGGTTGATCGCGGGCCTGATCGAACAAAGCGTCGAAGTGATCGGCTTCAAAGCCGCACACGCGCACTAAAATGCGATCGGCCGAACGCAGCCACATATTACAACGGCAGATCGCCGAAACATCGGCGTGGAACAGCAATCGTCCGGGGCTGAGAACCTTGCTTTCGTATCCTAGCTCCGTCAACTCACGGCGGACGATGGCTTCAAGTCCAAATGCGCAAACCGCGATCAGATCAAGCGTCATCGTTCTGGCCGGTTTCCGACGACGGCTTTTCATCCTCGTCGCGATACTGATCAAGTCTGCGGTACAATGTTCGCGCCCCAATGCCGAGAATTCGAGCGGCTTCTTCTCGATTGCCGCTCGTCAGCTTCAGCGTTTCTTCAATCGCCCATCTTTCGATTTCCGCCAGCGGCTTGCCAAGTAAGCTCATATCACCCGAAAATTCCGGTGTTACCGCCGTTGGGTCCTCGTCGGTCAGTTCGGGGGGAAGGTCATCGACATCGAGCACTTCGTCGGTGTCGAGCACCACCATCGTGTCAACGAAATTCCGCAATTCGCGAACGTTGCCGGGCCAGTCGTAGGCATAAAAGCGTTTCGTAACGGCTGGCGAAAAGACAGCCGAAGGTTTGCCGTGACGCTTGAGGAACTGCTTGCGAAAGTGATCCATCAACGGAATGATGTCGTCGCGTCGTTCCCGCAACGGAGGGATTCTGACCGTGACGACTTTCAGACGGAAGTACAGATCGCTGCGGAAAGTCCCCGCTTCGACCATATCCTCCAATGGACGATTCGTCGCGCTGATCAATCGCACATTGACTTTGATCGGCTTGTTGTCCCCCACGCGCGTGATGCGATGTTCTTCCAGGACTCGCAGCAGCTTGATCTGCGTGCTCATCGGCATGTCGCCGACTTCGTCCAGAAACAGAGAACCTCCATTGGCATACTCAAACGCTCCCACGCGATCGCCGATCGCGTCGGTGAACGAACCTTTCACGTGTCCGAACAGCTCGCTTTCGACAAGATTCTCGGCGATAGCGCCCGTGTTCAGCGCGACGATTCGCTTCGCTTTTCGCGGGCTATTCTGATGAATCGCCTGGGCGACAAGCTCTTTGCCCGTTCCGTTCTCTCCCGTGATCAACACGGTCGCATCGGTGGGAGCAATTCGTTTCAAGCGATCGATCACCCCTTTCATTTGAGCACTCGCATAGATGATCCCTTCGTAACCGAATTTCTCATCCAAACGCTGATGCAATTCCGTGTTCTTACGACGCAGGCTGATCGCTTCGACCGCTTTACCGGCGATTGCCCGCAGACGACTAGGGGTGATCGGCTTTTCAAGAAAGTTGAAAGCGCCTTGCTGCATCGCTTCCACAGCCGTTGGCACCGTCGCATGCCCCGTCACCATGACGACCTCGCAATCGGGAAGCCGATTTCGGGCCAATCGCAAGATCTCCATCCCGTCAATGTCATTCATGACCATGTCGGTGATGACGATATCGTAGTGTTCCGACTCGATCATCTTAGCCCCCTCGGGGCCGCTGACCGCGACATGACATCGATAGCCAACACGTTCGAGGCTTTCGGTCATCGCGCGTGCGTGAGCTCGATCATTGTCGACGACTAAAACCGACAAGCTCTCGATCAGCTCAGAAAAATCTTTGTCCGTTGCAATTGAAGATTCGCTCATTCGATCCATCATAGCGTTCGTTTCCGATTCGAGAAACGGACTCTTCAATCATCGATCTTCGTCTGATTGGCGTTTGCCGTTAACTCAGTTAATGAGTACTCTAATGGAACTCGATCGACCCATAAAGCATACTTTGGGATCGGAGCCATCTACCCAGACGGACCGGTTTCGGCGGGAGCAGCGTGACGGTTCATTTCCCCGCCAGCAAGCCGCTTTGAGAGCCGAGAAAAAAGTGACAAATTCCTTCAAAAAATTGTCAGAAACCCTGTTGACACAACGCTGACGCATTTTAGAATGAGCGAGTTGTTACCTCATTGCGAAGAACAACCTAACAAGCTTTCCGGTGAGATTACTGCCCCGTTCTCACCGGATTTAGGCCCGCTCGGGTACCTGCCCCGCCTGAGCGGGCGTTTTTATGCGGCTCATCTCACTTCTTCGCCACAACATCATTCATCCGTTGCGATAAGACCGAAGAATCGGCAGCCTTCCAGCACACCACTGGTCGCGCTGGCGGATGCAACGTGCAGCCGACCTGACCATCCCGATTTTCGATGTGAGATCGTCGCTTCCTCAACAACACTTCGGTCCGCATTTCCGACAACGATGGCGCGATAACCAGCCGTCAGCACCGCCAAATCGTTTCCTGAATCCCCGGCAAAGATGATGTCCATCGGGTCGCGGTCAAGATGTTCACACCACCATCGCAATGCGAATGCTTTGGATACGTTGGCGGGCAACAGATCGATCAACCCGTCACCGTTGAACGGATCAACGCTGGAGATCATTCCAAAAGGCTGACCTTTGATTCTTGCAAGGACCTTCTCCACCGTCTCTTGTAAACGCGCCGCGTCGGTGTAATAGCTAAGCTTGAATCGACCTTGCTTTTCCTGCTCTTGCAACCGCAGGGTTTCGATCGACCGCAGATCGTCATGCAACGACTCAAAGGAAGAGCTTCCGACAATTTCCTGGAGCCGCGCGACATAAGCCTCCACGACATGACATTTCCCATCGCGATCGACGCGACATACGGTGCTGCCAACGTCGCAGATGATCAATCGGGTGTGGGCAACGCGTGTTCGACAATGGCGTGCAAGGCGGATTCCAGATGCCGACCGGTCACAAAAACCAGCGTTTGGTCGTTCCCTGCGAAATGATCGCGCAAAGATGCAAGATCGCGATCATTGTCCGCATTGTCCGTCAACGGAATAAACGTTCCGTCCAAGTCCGTCGCCAGAACCGAAGGGGTTCCATTTGAATGGTGATTGTTCATTGCTGAGTCGCCACTGGCTCCTGTGTTGACATGGATGCAGCGCGCGGACCTTCAAAAACCAGAGACCGCGACGATGGAAAATGCGAACAGCAACAGAAGCTTCAACCAGAACGCTCGATTCCGCCGCATCGATTCCAATTTCGCCGATCGTCCGACAAGGGCCGATGCGATGAAGAACACAACCAGCGCGAGCAAGATTTTCCGTTCCCACGATTCCGTGATAAATTACATCCCCTTGATGCAAGGGTATCGCGAAAGAAATTGTAAAATCCACTGATCAGAAACAATGCAATGCCCGCGTGAACGAATCGCTTCCATCGCCCGTTGAGCTGCGCCCGAAGCTGCTGATGCGTTTCATCGCCAAGGGTTTTTGCCGCCGGCATCAACACCAGCAGCACGAAAGTGCTGCCTCCCACCAAAACGATAGCGGTCGAAACATGGACGATTCGCGACAAAACATCGATAAAAGGAAGCAATTGCATGGCGTTTGTTTCAATCTCAGGAAGTGACCGTGGCTGACTGCGTGCGGTCGCCACCCCGGTTTGGGAGGAAAGTCCCTATGCACTGGGGCTCGAACAAAGCTATAAAAGAATGGAATTGTTCGTTTTACGCAACCACGCACGGTATAAACGTCGCGTGATCAGAAATGAGGTGATTCGCTTTATTTGACGCGAGGGCATCATTCCGGACCACTCACGGTATAAACGTCGCGTGGTCAGAAATGAGGTGATTCGCTTCATTTGACGCGAGGGCATCATTCCGGACCACGCACGGTACAAACCCAAGGCACGATGTTTTATATTTTTTTCTTGTTGATTCATCTGCGGCGGGGTCGTGAGCGTGGCGGTTTTATTTTCACGGGAGTCTTGAATCATGTCAGTTGCAATTCAATGTCGATCTTGCAAGAAACCTTTGCAAGTAACGATGAAACAAGCGGGCAAACGGGTCCGCTGCCCCAGTTGCCAAGAAACGGTGCAAGTGCCGTACGAGGCCGATTTGGAAGAGATCGAACGCGCTGCCGCAGCGGCGGCCAAAACCTCGACCGAGAAGATCAAAATACGTTGTCCCGGGTGCGAAAAGGTGTTGCAAATTTCGTCGGCCAGCGCGGGCAAGGCCGTTAAATGTCCCGGTTGTGCAAAGATCTTTAAGGTCCCGGCTCTGGCTCAATAAACACTTCAATAAACACGCACGCGCGGCGATCGGAATCGCCGCGCGACGTGTTCCTACATGAAAGCGGGTTGCGATGTCTAAACCAGCGGTGGTGCTGTTGTCCGGTGGGCTTGATTCAGCAACCTGCTTGGCGATCGCTCGTCAGCAGGGTTTTCAGCCGTATGCAATCAGCTTTCGCTACGGCCAGCGACACCAATACGAACTTCAATGCGCGCAGGCTGTCGCAGCCCATCTCGGCGTTGCGAAGCACGTTGTCGTCGACATTGACCTGGCCCAATTCGGTGGTTCGGCGTTGACGTCCCCCATTGACGTTCCCAAACATGCTTCGGTCGACCAGATCGGTGATGACATTCCGGTAACCTACGTCCCAGCGCGAAACACCGTCTTCCTCTCGTTAGCCCTTGCCTGGGCGGAGACGCTCGATGCGAGGGACTTGTTTATTGGCGTCAATGCACTGGACTACAGCGGCTATCCAGACTGCCGCCCCGCCTTTATCGAACAGTTTCAGAAACTGGCCAACTTAGCCACGAAAGTCGGTGTTCAATCGGGTGGCGATGCGATCAAGGTGCATGCACCCCTGATCGATCTAACAAAAGGGGAAATCATCGCCACAGGGTTGCAGTTGGGCGTTGATTACTCGCTGACGCAGAGCTGCTATGATCCGCGGGAGAATCTCGCGTGTGGCGAATGCGACGCCTGCTTGCTGCGTCTGAAAGGATTTGGCGACAACCAGATGCTTGACCCGGCACGCTATGTTCGTGGGTGAGTTTATACCGTGCGTGGTCCGAAATGATGCCTTCGCGTCATATGAAGCGAATCACCTCATTTCTGACCACGCGACGCATAACTGAAAACCGTGAGCCGACAGTGCTAGCTGGGGGTTGTTTCTTGGCTTTTCAGATCGTTGTCAACAAACCACGCCAGTTCAACCTGATTGACGTCCGATCGTTGACTCCGCCAACAAATGGAATGAAAAGAATTGAGTGCGGATGAGAGGATTTGAACCTCCACGCCCTTGCGGGCACTAGCCCCTCAAGCTAGCGTGTCTGCCGTTCCACCACATCCGCGAACGTGACCGCCATTCATCGTTATGATGAATCGCGACGACATTGAAAAGATTAACGAATCTCAGCGGTGCGTCAATGCCGGTCCTAGTTTAATACAAACTTCCTTCGAGAACGCCCCGACCCACAAAAACGTGGGACCACGTCACCTCAATGTCCGTTTCCGAACCGGCGAACTCACGGATCAAATTGCCACGTCGTGAGGCCGATGTATCGGTCGGGGAATCCGCATTGCCGCGTTGATCTCTTCGATGCGGGCAATCTGTTGACAAGCGATCACTTCGGATAGCCGACAGAAGTAGCCTTCCTCGGAGAGTTCATGATACTTCAGATCGACTTTCTTTTGCGAAATCAAGCTTGCGCCACAGCCCATTTGATCCATCAGCCATTTCTTTGACGCCCAGTCGATTTTGGCCAAAGCTGAATGGTAGTCGACGGGGGTATCTCGGATCGCCTGCGCGGCGTCGAGCATCTGCTCCCAAAGTTCGAGTATTTGCCAAACTTCAGCGGGCACTTCATCGGTACGCGAACGGACAAAAAGGCTGCAGCGATTCAGATAGGCTCGTTGAATTTCGAGCCCCGTCATCGGGCCAAGGTCTGTCGCAACACGCGAAATCAATGTCCAGTCCGCTGAAAGCTGATGCAACGCTTGAATCGGTTTCTTGATGCGTGGCAACCCGGAGGTATGCCCCGCTTCGATCATATCGAGCACCAGACTGGTCGCCGCGACCTTAAGATACTCCGCATTGTCGGCTACGTTGGAGTCGGACAAACCGATCTGCAATCGCTGCTTGCGTTGAAACAGTTGAAGGTAGATGCGTGGCGAAAAGCTGGCTTCGTGCCCGAGGATCGCAACCAATGTCCGAAAGCGTAGATCGGTCGACCGTGATTTAAGCCACCGACGGAGATCAAGCAATCGATAACCGAAGCTTTGCCGGAAACATGGTATTTGCCGTTGCCATCGAGGTCGCCCGCCCCCGACCAAAGAATTCTGGAAATTAAAAACGATGTCGCCATTGACGTTGACGCTTGAACGCGAAGCCATGACAGACCGCCCCAGAGCGATCCCGAGTGGATACAACGACCATTGCATGATCGATAACGCAGCCGACAAACACCAGTTAGGAATAAAGTTGTCGATGCGTCCGCTGCATTCGGAATCGGCGGCTTCCCGTTTGAAGAAGCAACCGACGACAAGCACCCCGCCCACCAACAACATCAGCGACCAACATACCGCCGCGTACAAGAGCGAAAAGGGTATCAGTGCGATGAGGCAAACGCGAAACATCAGCAAGCCGAACCCACGCGCGACATCCGCCGAGTAATTTTCTTGGCATCCGTAAACGTGACCATTGGCGTCACGAGAATTCTTCAGCAAGCGGATGCTTACCGGCAGCGGACAACGCGTTACCGCATCGGAGAACAACCGATCCTGCACGCGTTGACAAGCAAGCAAATTGCGTGGGCTACGGCATTCGGGGGTTGAACCTTCGATCAATCCACCCGCATCGTCGAGCTGATGAAAACTCGATTCCAACGAAATTGCACCGCCGGTCGCCAGAAAGACCTGAAACGCGTTGTGTCTTGCCTTTGCGGTCGGAACGTCGCTCGCCAAACTCTTGCAAACCGCGTGAAACACCTCACGACGTGACGGCGGTTCGCATTGATCAGCAGGCAAACGGACGGATACCCCGTACTCGGTTTCCAGACCGATCTCGCGATGCAACAGCGGACGGATCGGCCTATTCGCCTTGTTGATGCGTGTTGGCACCACGGAGGTACTCGCTTGAAGAGTGCTGTGCGTCGCAAATGATCGCTTGAACGACATCGTTCAACATCGCTTCATCAGCGACTTGGCCGATTCGGGCTTCGGACTTCCGCCCGACAGCAGAATCGGAACGCTGTTTCTCGGTTTGCATTTACCGGAACCTTATATCAATGATGAACGCGTTTGCGGTTATCTTACGCGAAAATTTTTCAGTTGATCTTGCAACGTAAGCACCTGGACATAAGTCATTCAGTCAAATCAGCGGATGAACATTTACCTTCCGTTTACATGGCAGGACGGACTGGAAGTCCATCCTACGGTAAGTTTTCATCCGTCGCTCGTTTCGGTTCCGGGACCTGACGGCCCCGGCAGGTTTTGTTCCGGCCTCCGGCCTAAGTAGGAGCCGAGCGTGCCGCGGCTGATTTCGTTTTGTTCAATTGCTTGTGCCGAGGTGCTTAGGAAAATCCATCGGAATGGAAATCAAACACGCTCCATCGTATCACGAGCAATGCTAATGTGCGACTGGGCTAGAGCAATTTGCTGGGCCTTTGGGTCTTCGGCCACGCGACGTGTAGCATGCACCTCCGCCTAAATCCTTCTGTTGAATCAGCCGCGGTACACTAGCTCGCGGTACCTTAAACCGTCAACACAATCTTACCGGCCAACGAATCGTCCCCTCCCAGTGTTCCGGCCTCTTGCAATCGGTGAGCCTCCAAGGCTTGCGACAACGACAGTCGGTGGGAAATCTGGCTCTTTAATTGTCCTGACGCCAACCAAGTGTTGATATCCTCAGCCGCTTCGAGCATCTCTTCGGCGGAAGCCTTGAACATGACGAAGCCGTGCAACGCGCATTCCTTGACGTAGAAAGGTCCGACGGGAAAGGCGGGGCGGGCGTCGCGTCCAGCCATCAAAACCATGCGGCCTCGGTGAGCGAGCATCTCGACGGCGAAGTCAAAATCGGGCTCGCGGATTGTCTCCCAAAAGATATCAACGCCATCGGGAGCCAGTTCTTTCAAACGCGCGGCGAGGTCTTCGCGTTTGTAATTGATGGCGAAGTCGGCCCCTAGCTCGCGACATCGCTGAATCTTGGCGTCGGTACTTCCGGTTGTTATCACGGTCGCACCGGCGGCCTTGGCCATCTGCACAACCATCGACCCAACGCCGCCAGTCCCTCCGCGAACGAATACGGTTTCCCCCGACTTGATCTTTGCCCGTCGGAACAGTCCCAGATGCGCGGTGATTCCCACAAGCGCACAGGCTGCGGCATCCTCCGCGGCCACTCCGTCAGGCAACGGATACAACCACTGCGAATCGATAGCGCACAACTCCGCGAACGTACCCTGCCGTCCCAGCAGACCTTGATTGCTTCCCCAGACGCGATCACCGACACGAACCCCTGTGACGCCTTCGCCGACCGATGCGACGGTGCCCGCGATATCGCAGCCGATGATGAACGGTTGGGGCAAGTTCATCGCGATCATGCCGCCTCGGACGTACGTATCAATCGGATTGACCGCAACCGCTTCGGTGCGAACAATCACCTGACCAGCGTCGGGTGTCGGATCCGGCAGGTCGGCGTACTGAATGACGTCGACGCTTCCAGTCGTGTTAATATAGGCTGCCTTCATATTGTTCCCCGTGCATTGGAATGGGTGGAAGAACTCGCATTCTATGCTGTCGCGTTTTCGTTGGGTAGCGTCATTTTCGCCGCAACGATATGTTGCAGTAGCCCCACACCCTTTCAACGCCATTTGTTTTTTCTCTTCTTAGCGCGACCACGTCGCATGATCAACTGAAAAACATTGGCGCGGGATTTACGTCGCGTGGTCAGAAATGAAGTGATTCGCCTCATTTAACGCGAAGGCATCATTTCCGGCCGCGCACGGGATAACATCAAACGCGTTCATTATTGATATATATGCTGCATCAACGTTTGGCCTCGTCGGCGGTTTTGCTGACCGTCGTTTTCGGATTGTTATACCTGGACTACCAATTTCCCGTTGGTGCCCTGTGGCTGATTCCGCTGCTGTTGTTCTTTGCAATCGGAACGGCGATCGATCTGACTCGCATGTGGTCGCAGGCGGGTTACCCCGTCCGTTCGATGTCGGCGCGCTTCTGCGTCGGATTCGTTGTCCTGACAAGTTGCTTGCCATTGTTGTGGACGTTGTCGGGCGAACCCTATCCCGCCGATTGCGTCGTCGGACGTCTGGGCTGGATTGCCGTTGGCAGCGTCATCGCGTTGGCCATCGCTTTGGGTGTCGAGATGTATTTCTTTGAATCGAACGCTTCAAAGTCAGCGGCGCACGCGATGTCGACAACCTTCGCCGTCCTGTATATCGGAATCCCGATGTCCTTTTTGGTTGCCATTCGCGGCATGGGATCAGCGCACTGGGGACTTGCGGCCGTCATCAGTTTGGTCGCGGCGACAAAGATCGCGGATGCGGGGGCATACTTCACGGGGAAAGCTTTCGGACGACGCAAGCTGATTCCGCGACTGAGCCCCGGCAAGACGATTGAAGGTTCCATCGGTGGAATTGCCGCCTCGATTGCGATGAGCTTTGCCGTCTTCAGTTGGCTAATCCCCTGGATGGTCGATTCACCGGCGGACTATCCGTGGTGGGGTCCAATTCTCTTCGGAACACTCTGTTCCACGTGCGGCATGTTCGGCGACCTTGCCGAATCACTGATGAAACGCGATGCGGGAACCAAAGACAGCGGCAATTTGCTTCCCGGTTTAGGAGGCATTTGGGACGTCAGTGATTCATTAATTGCAGCCGCGCTCCCCGGCTTCCTTTGCTTCGCGGCGGGGGCTGCGGGAACCATCCATTAATCCGCGGCATGCGAGGACAACAACGGTGAGCACAGCAAGCGACATCGCGATGCCACCCAGATGCCCCTGACTGGTGATGTGATGAACCAGCGGCTGCGCCTCGTGTTCAACCAGTCCGTGTCCCGGATGAGCCAAGAGCGATGAAACCGACGCAAGACAGAAGGCCAATGTGAGCAGTGAACGCATGGATAACTCGGAAGGTGATACGGCGATTTTGTTTGCTTGCAATCGCGAGACAGCATCAAACGCGTTCGCCATTGATATAAAGCGGATGCAGTCACGGTCCGATCGTTGCATCGACCGTGCTGGCTACTATCAGCCGGTTGCGGCTGTTCGGCTGTGGCGGAAGATATACCGTGCGTGATCCGGAATGATGCCCTCGCGTCATGGCGATCACCTCATTTCTGACCACGTGACGCATATACCGTGCGTGATCCGGAATGATGCCCTCGCGTCAAATGAAGCGAATCACCTCATTCTGACCACGCGACATAACACGACGCGTCTGCAACGAAGGAGTACGAACATGGATCGACGACGAATCGGAACAACCGACATCATGATTTCGCCTGTGGCAATGGGTTGTTGGCCAATCGCCGGCATGACCAGTCTGAATGTCAACGAAATGGATAGCCTGGCGACATTGAAGTCCGCCTTTGATCATGGCGTCAATTTTTTCGATACCGCGTATTGTTATGGTGCCAACGGTGAAAGCGAACGGCTGATCGATCGTGCTTTGGGAGAAGTTCGCGATCAAATTGTGATCGCGACCAAGGGAGGAATCGCGTGGAATGCGGCGGGCCAACGCGTTCAAGATGCTTCGCCCGCGACGTTGCGACGTCACTGCGAAGAGAGCCTGAAACGGCTGGCAACCGATCGCGTCGAATTGTACTATCTGCATGGTCCCGATCCGAAAGTACCCGTGGAAGAATCGGCCATCGCCCTGAAGCGATTGATGGATGAAGGCAAAGCACGCTGTATTGGCGTTTCCAACTTCAATGTCGATCAATTGCAGGCGTTCCACGCGGTTTGCCCAATCACCGCCGTGCAACCGCATTACAACATGTTGCAACGCGACATCGAATCGGACATCGTTCCGTGGTGCCGTCGACACAGTGCTTCGCTGATGGTTTATTGGCCGTTGATGAAAGGTCTGTTGGCGGGCAAGCTAGCTCGCGACCACCGTTTTGACCCAGCCGATGGTCGAGCGAAGTATCCGATGTTTCAAGGGGAGGAATATCAAAAGAATCAGGATTTCGTCGACGTTTTGCGAGTCATCGCCGAGGAGTTGCAACGAACGGTCGCCGACGTCGTGATCAACTGGACCATTCACCAACCGGGGATCACCGCCGCTCTTTGCGGTGCCAAAAGACCGCATCAGATTGAAGAATCGGCCAAGGCGATGGCCTGGAAATTGCCCGATTCGGCGATGCGGAGGATCGATCAAGCGATCATCGACCGAGGACCGGTCGTCGGAAAGTCAGCCGTATGATCCCCATTCAACTGAACGGCGGGCACAATCGGCACAGTCGGAACGCACTTTCCCCGTTTTGATGGGTTACGAGCCAAGATGCTTCGAGACATTTAGGGGGCTGTCTAGCATGAACTGACGGGGTCGATGTGGTCGACCCAAAAAGAACCAACTTGCGCCGTCGAGGCTGTATCCTTGAGACACATTTATCTTGACTTCAACACCACGACGCCGCTGGCCCCTTCGGTCGGCGAAGCGATGCAGCCATTCTGGGACGAGCATTTCCTTCTCCCGACACAGCAACATCCTTCCGGCGTCGCGCTCGGCGAATTGCTTGAATCGGCACGGGAACGTGTTGCGGCGATGATGGGCTGCCAGTCCTACGAAGTCGTCTTCACGTCGGGGGGAACCGAAGCGAACAACTTGGCGATTCTTGGCGTCTGTCGTGCATGGCAGCAGGAACAAAATCGACCAGGGCACATTCTTGTATCCGCAACCGAACACGATTCCGTGTTGGCCGCAGCGAATGCATTGACCCCTGAAGGCTGGACGGTTGAGTTTGTGCCGATCGGTCGCGACGGATGTGTCGACCCGCAACGCGTCGAAGCAATGTTGCGCCGCGAAACGGTCTTGGTCTGCTTGCAGGCGGCCTGCGGTTTTTCGGGCGTCCTGCAACCGGTTCGCCAAGTCGCGGACATCTGTCATTCAAAAGGAGTGCTGATGCATTGCGATGCCGCCCAAGTTGCGGGAAAGCATCCCATCGACGCCGGTTCGCTGCGAGCGGACACGATCGCCGTCAGCGGCCACAAGATGTATGGCCCAAAGGGCATCGGGCCCTCTGTGTTCGCAAAGGTTTTGAAATTGGCTCCGATCCTGTACGGTGAAACTCAAGAGATGGGGCTGCGTCGGGTCGGAAACATTACGGGAGCCATCGGCATGGGGGCGCGGCGATGATGGCGGCTCGCGGCGCTGAAGAAGCCGCCGATACCATGGCCTCGCTGCGCGATCGCTTTGAGATGCTGCTTTGCGAAACGCTCACCCCGCGTCCAACGATTCTTGGTTGCGGGGCTTCCCGCCTTCCCAACACCTCCCTGCTGACGCTGCCGATCCGACTGCCCAGTTCCTTTTCGCAGGCAACGGCCGACTTGATCATGTCGCGCCCGCGATGCGCGCACCTCAAGACTGGATGACTCGCACCCTGACCGCTTACGGATTGAACCTCAGGCGATCGCCTGCAGTGTCCGCGTCAGTATCGGTTGGACAACCTCGCACGACGCCATCGATGCCGCCGCCGATCAGATCATTCACGCCCTTGACATGTAGCCCACACTGCGGGTGCTTACCGCGCGTCGTCCGCAAAGGATGCCATTACATCAATAATGAACGCGTTTGATGTTATCTTGCGGCAATATTTCTCAGTTGATCTTGCGACGTGGTCGCTCTAGGGTAGACCACGCACGGTTTAAAGCCGAGTCACGACAACATCATCAACCCATGCTTGGCGATTGACCGCCAATCGAAGTTTGCGTTTTGTTGGATGAGCAATCCCAGGGGATGCGAACGATCCGACTGCTTTACCATCGATCGAAACGGACATCGTCTCGCCGCGAATCTCAACGACCAGTTGATGCCATGTGTCAGCGGAAAGATCGACTTGCACCTTCTTGCTCTTCGATTTGATTGCCTCTTCCTCAGCCTTCGACAATTGCTTGTTCAATCGTTTCTCGCGGTTTTCCAACTTCATCCGTCCCGTCTTCAAGTCGACCAACTCGACATCCTTGAGCCGAACCTTCGCCATGCAAAGGTGTCCGGCATGCACCGATGGCTCTTGAAGGTCGGCGATGTTGACGCCCAAATCATCCTTCGGACCGAGCTTAAACCGCAGGGCAATCGAACCATCGGTGAATTCGATATCATGCGTTACTGAAACGCCATGATCGGCCACCGCCGCCCGCTCGATGAAAATGGCTCCATCGACGAGATCGACCTGTTTGACACCCTTTGCTCGTGAACGGCTATTCGTCCCCCACCCTTGGCCCACCTGCTCCTTCTCAGGATCCTTTTCCACGCGGTCGAAATGATCGCCAATATGACAACCCCTTCCTCGGCAAACGTTGAACAAACCGATAAACCACTCAAAAGGAAGGCGACCGAAAGTATCGACCGTGACGCGAAACGAAATGACATATGATGTACCCTTAATGTTGTTGAATCGCCAATTATACATGCGTGGCCGAAAATGAGGTGATTCGCTTCATTAAACGCAAAAGCATCATTCCAGACCACGCACGGTCTAATAACGGACGTGTTTGCGTGAGTCGGCGGCGAGGAGTTTCGACGGGGACCGCCCGTATGACGGAATCGTTCAATTCTATCGCTCCATTGCCCCTTTTCCAGCTAGAATCTTGTCGCGAAATTTGGCAATGCGGGTGAACCGCGTTTCCTTCTTTGCCGCCCGGAGACTGATCACGTAGCTTTTCTGTCGCCCTGGGGTAAGCCGGAAGAAGGCACCTTCAAGTTCGGGATCGGACTTGAACGTCTGTAACAGTTCGTCGGGCAACTCAAGCTTCACCGGGACCTTCCGTGGTCTGACGCCGGCCTCGGCATACTCCATCGCCTCGCGCAAGTAGGATGCGATGATCGGTTGCATGTCGTTGACTTGATCATTCGTTGTAAAACGGATCATGTCGGGATAAAGCGTATTGGGTCCCTGCTTCTCGAGAACCTGTTCGGGATCTTTCATCAGTGCCGCGTCAAAGAAGCTGATCCGTAAATCGTTCCGCAATGCACCAAGAATCACGATATTTCGGCCCGCATGCATGTAACAAGGATGCCCCCATTTGACAACCTCGACCAGTCCCGCGTCGAGACATATCTGACGCAACGCCATCAATCCCGCAAGCCACTGACGCGTGGAACAGTCGGGTGTTGCAAATCGCTCGCACCGCCCGCAACCTTTTTGAAAATAGTCCTCTATATCCGTAATCATCGTTTCGTCTCGATAAGGTGGAGAAAGCTGCGGGCCGGAAACACTACTCCAGGCTGAACTGGAAACAGAATCAGGCCGCTGACGGTCGCCGTCGAGTGGCTTTGCCTGTTGCCACGATTCGGTAACCCTGACTACGAATGATGGCGACTGCTGGGAAAAGGAACAGAGTGTACTCCAGAACAGTCACCGCGCCACACATGCGAATCACCAAATTGGTTGGGTGGATCGTCACGAAAACGATGCGAGCAACGATCAAGGCAATTAACCAAATCGCTAACGGAATCGATCGCTTCGGCTTTACGCTTAAACCGTTATGCACCACCGGAATCGCGATTGCGGTGGCACCCAGTACGACCGGTACGGAACTGAGCAGCACTGAGCTATCGACGGTGAGTACCGAAAAACGACGAAGAAAAGCGAACAGGCAAGCGGCCAGGAAACTCAGCACCAACAACTGTCGGATCGACCATTGATGTCGCAATCTTTCGAGAACGGTATGTGTCGTTGTAGCGTCTGAATCCGTGGCGACAAGTTGCGGCAGTCCGATGCCACTTTTTCCGATCACGATTCGTCCAATTGCTGTTTCGTAAGCATCGGTAACAACCCGCCGCCAATCGAATGGAATCCCTTGTTCGCGAAGAAATGTAACGAGTTCGACACGATTCATCTGTTTCCCGCCAACCGCGTCAAGCCTTTCGATCCACTCGTCGAGACCGAGTTGCGTTCCGGATTCAAGCTCCTGATCAGTGACATTTCCCGCCAAGCGAACAACCCTGAAACCGATAATCGGCAAGCATCTCGCAAATGCGGCAACGGTCAACATGCAGCAGAAGATAAACCCGTAGTTTTGTGGACTGGTCGCAACCGCACTGATTGAGAAAGGATACGCCATCAATGCGACAGCAATGATGGAGCAGGGCAACTGAACGGATCGACTTGGAAGTAGCCAAATCGTTCCTGCTGACAACGTCGTTATAAACATAAGAACTGGTCGGAAATCCGACTCATCCGTTCAAGGTCTATCGGATTGATCACAGTCCCGAAATATGTGACTCCCAAAGTGAAGCCGGCTATACGAACCAACAATGTTGCATTGGAAAGTCCAAACCAAAGCCCCACGCCGACAGGGCCAAGTAATGCTAAAGCAAGCATCGTGGCGCTCAACATGATTGGAACTATGACATACATATTCAGGGCTCCGCGAAGCACGACCGTCCCAGCAACAATGCTTATGGGAGATTGAGATAACCGGGATGTCGCTCCCAGCCGGAGGATGGACTTCAAAAGATGTGAAACAGCATAGACGTTGTGTTGGACGAAACGAGGAGTTTCGCTTTACTTGATGCCAACGTGTCGTTATCGTTCATGGATAGAATAGCAAGTTTGACACTCTCGTGAGGGCACGTTACGCTATGACTAATGAACGGTAATCAATAAGTAGCTCGGCGGTCCCCGCCGAGAGTCTCGGCAGGGACCGCCGAGCTACATTTGGCGGGGACCGCCGAGCTACGATGATTGTCCGTTTTATTAGCTCTTCTTCTTGCCTGGAAATCCCGCACGTGGTACGTTCCCTTTTGCTCTACACCTGCATGATCGTGGTCGCGGTTGCCTGGATGGCGACTGGCCGCGCTTACGGCAGTTGCGGCGACTGGCTCGCCAATCCAGGGCATGCGGATTCCGATGCGATTGCATCACCGATGACGCTCCCGTCGGCCGGTCATCCGCAAGCGGACGGTTCGATGCCGACTAGGCCATGTGACTGCGAAGGTCCTCAGTGTGGCAAGGCTCCCGGCCTTCCCGCTCCTTCCCCCGTTCCCATTCCGTCCGCCTCAGAGCGACTGGCGACGATCCGTTCCCATGCGGAGCGAACTGGTGAAGGTGATGATGCAAGTTCGCAATTTTCTTCTCTTGAAAAGGATGCTTCGCCGCGCGACGGGTATTCGCGAGGCATCGATCGTCCGCCACGCGAATGCTGAAAATCTGAATGACTTCTGCCGGAAAGCGTTTTCATAAACGAAGCGTTTTCTCTGGAGTTCGGTCACGCATTGCGTAGGCGATGAACGTTGGTGGGTCTGCCGACGTCGATCGATTACGCCAATGTTTGCCGATTCGCCGGTCGTGACAAGCGTGAATTGACAGCATCGCGTCACATCAAGCGAATCACTTTATACCGTGCGTGGTCTGGAATGATGCTTTTGCATTAAATGAAGCGAATTACCTCATTTTCGGCCACGTGACGTAAATTTCCGTCCACACGACGCATTCCTTTTCATTTCAGCAAAGAAGAAAGATCGATGGTTCCAACCGCTTCACTGGTCGAGCCGTCCGGGACGACGGCCAGCTATCGCAAGCCCGTTCGCGCCGTGGGGCCGCGGCTGCGAAAGTTGTTTTATGTCGTCTTGGCCCTGGTTTCGTTATTGTTTGTTAATTCGGCCTATCTGTCTGGCGTGACCTTTTTGGAATGGCTGCGTCAAGAGACATACCAAGACTTCTTTTATCAGTATATGTTTCTGGCCCACTTGGCTTTGGGGCTGGTGCTGATTGTTCCGTTACTCGTGTTCGGTGTGATCCATTGGGCGAACTCGAAGGATCGTCGCAATCGCCGGGCGGTTCGCATTGGGTATGCACTGTTGGCGGTCAGCATTGTCGTCTTGCTGTCGGGATTGCTGCTGACGCGCGCACTTGGCATCGACTTGCGGCAACCGGTTGTGCGGGCGATCGTCTATTGGATGCATGTCGTTTGTCCCCTCTTCGCCATTTGGCTGTACTGGCTGCATCGTCTCGTTGGGCCACGGATCAAATGGCGCGTGGGGCTGACGTTCGGTGGAGTTGGACTTGCCTCCGTGTTGACATTGCTCGCCCTTCAGACACAAGACCCAAGACGTTGGAATTCGGTCGGCCCCGAATCCGGGACCCAGTACTTCGAGCCTTCTCTGGCCCGGACGGCGAGCGGCAACTTCATTCCCGCAAACGCCTTAATGAACGATCAATACTGTTTGGATTGTCATGCGGACGTTCACGCCAGGTGGAGCGAAAGCGTTCATCGGTTCAGCTCTTTCAATAACCCGCCTTACTTGGCCAGTGTGTCCGAAACGCGGCAGGTGTCGATGAAACGCGATGGATCGGTGCAGGCGGCCCGCTGGTGCGCCGGCTGCCACGATCCGGTTCCCTTCTTTTCCGGGGCCTTTGACGACCCGCAGTTTGATTTGCTGGGTCACAACACCAGCAACGCCGGCATCACCTGCACGGTGTGTCATGCGATTACGAACGTCAACAGCGTCCGTGGCAACGCCGATTACACGATCGAAGAACCGCTCCATTATCCGTTTGCCTTCAGCGACAACGCAGCGCTGCGCTGGGTGAACCATCAGCTTGTCAAAGCGAAACCTGCATTCCACAAAAAGACGTTTTTAAAGCCGCTGCACAAGACTGCCGAGTTTTGTTCAACCTGCCATAAAGTCCACCTTCCCAAAGCTCTCAATCATTACAAGGACTTTCTCCGCGGACAGAACCATTACGATCCGTATTTGCTCAGTGGCGTCTCGGGGCATGGGGCTCGCAGTTTTTATTACCCGCCGAAAGCAGAAGACAACTGCAATCGATGTCATATGCCGTTGATGGAATCGAACGATTTCGGTGCGCAGCGTTTCGATGGCGGCTCGCAATTGAGCGTCCACGATCATCTGTTCCCCTCCGCCAACACCGGCATCGCGTGGCTGCGAGGCGGGACGATGTGATTTCCATTCATCAGGATTACCTGCAAGATGTGATGCGGCTGGACATCTTCGGCATTCGCGTCGGCGGGGAGATCGATGATCCCTTGATCGCACCGCTGCGAAGCGCCCCGGCGGATGCTGAATCGACGCCCGCCGATAAAGTCGTGAATGCATCTGAGGTGTCCGGCGATTCGGATGCGGATGTTCAAGGGGTTGTGCCGACACTGCAACCAGGCAAGGAGTACCTTCTCGAAACGGTCATTCGAACGATGAAGATGGGGCACTTGTTCACTCAGGGAACGGTCGATTCGAACGAGATCTGGCTGGACGTGCTGGTCACCAGCGGTGATCGCACCATTGGCCGCAGTGGCGGACTGAGCTCCGATACGAAAGAGGTCGATCCGTGGTCCCATTTCGTCAACGTCTTCATGCTCGATCAGGATGGCAATCGCATCGAACGTCGCAATCCCGAGGATATTTTCACCCCTTTGTACAATCATCAAATCCCGCCCGGCGCGGCGCAGACCGTCTTGTATCAGTTGACGTTGCCCGACGACTTGGACGCTCCCGTTCGGGTCGACGTCAAACTTCAGTATCGCAAGTTTGACCAGCGTTATATGGATTTTGTTGCTAAACGAAACGAAGAACTTGGTCAAACGATAAGGGGGCATCGCACGGGAACTCCTTACGTCAACGAACTTCCGATCACGACATTGGCCGAGGATACGGTGATCTTTCCCATCGAAGGGCAGGAACAACAAGTGCTTCAGCCGGTCTCAACGATCCCCTTGTGGCAGCGCTGGAACGATTATGGCATTGGGCATCTGTTGAAAGGAAAGGCCGCGTTGCGTCAGGCGGAAGAGGCATTTAAACGCGTGGCCGAGCTTGACCGTTGGGATGGCCCGATGAATCTGGCCCGCGTCTACAATGAGGAAGGGCGGGTCGACGAGGCGGTCGAAGCGTTGACGCAAGCTCAGACATTCGCCGACGACGAAAAGTTTCCACGTTGGACGTGGGCGTGGCTGTCCGGATCGATCAACGCACAGCAGGGTCGTTTGGTGGAAGCGGTCCAGAATCTGACAAGTGTTCTGCAGGACAGCACGGCGGAGATGCAGGCTCGTGGTTTCGATTTCAGTCTCGATTATGAAGTCATCAATCTGGCCGGTCGGACCCTTTTTGAGCTTGGCAATCAGCGTGCTCGACAGCAACGCGACGACGAAGCTCGAAAACACTGGGAGAATGCGATCGATCATTTTCATCGCACTTTGGAGATTGATCCTGAGAACGTGGCGGCTCACTACAACCTGCAGCTTCTTTACGACCGCATGGATCAACCGAAACTGTCGGAGAAGCATCGCGAATTGCATCAACGATACAAACCGGACGACAATGCTCAGGGGCGGGCGATACGTCTGGCACGGGAGAAGTATCCGGCGGCCAATCATGCCGCCGAAGCAATCGTTCGCTATCCTTTGCATCGTGAAGGGGCACCGCAATGAACCTCGACCTTCGCACACTAACATCGACTTGCGTCGACACGATATCATGAGTGGAAAATCGACAAAACGAATCAAGAATCAGCAACCGCAAGAGCTTTCGGAAGCGGAAAGCAGGAGAGCAAGACGATGCCATCATCGGCACGGCTTTCAAGATTTCGTCCGTTGTGTTGACTGCGTTGATTATCATCGGAGGGGTCGCGGCGGTGCTGCCGTCGCGTCCCGAACCGATACCGCCAACGCAGGAATCAACGTTATCGGAAGTTGCCGTTCGCGAGATTGCGGACATCGAGCCACTCCGGTGGGTGGCGTTCGTCGTGACGTGACGAAACAGGCCGGTATCGATTTTGTTCATAATCGCGCGCGCGACGGGATCGAAGTTGCTTCCCGAAACAATGGGGGAGGTGTCGCCATCCTTGATTTTGATGACGATGGTGATCAAGACATCCTCTTGTGAACTCAAAGAATTGGCCATGGGATCAGCCGCAATCCCAGCAGAGGCAACCCTGGCGTTGTATCGCAATGATGCGGGGATGTTCACCGACGTGACGGATGAATCGGGGCTCGACATTTCCAGTTTACGGAATGGGAGCGGCGGCGGGTGACTTCGACAATGACGGACGTGTCGACGTGTTCATCTCCGCCGTCGGTGCGAATTATCTGTTCCGCAATTTGGGTGAAGGCAAGTTTCTGGACGTTACACAATCGGCGGGCGTGTCCGGTGCTGAGAACGAATGGAGTTCGGGTTGCGGCTGGTTTGATTACGACAAGGACGGCGATCTCGACTTGTTTGTGTGCAATTATGTTCGTTGGTCAAAGGACTACGATCTGGCGCAAAACTTTCAGCTCGTCGGTGGTGGGCGCGCCTACGGTAGGCCTCAAAATTTCGAGGGAACCTTTCCGTATCTGTACCGCAACGATGGCGACGGAATGTTTTCAGACGTGTCGGCTGATGCAGGCATTCAGGTCAAAAACCATTTGACGAATGTTCCGCTGGCCAAGTCGCTCGGCTTGACGTTCTGCGACGTCGACGAAGATGGATTCTTGGATGTTCTGGTCGCCAATGACACGGTGCAGAATCTGATTTTCCGAAACACCGGCAAGGGGACGTTTCTGGAGTTTGGAATCCCGGCGGGCGTGGCGTTTGATCCCTCGGGGGCGGCTCGCGGCGCGATGGGTATCGATGCAGCTCCCATTCGTGATTGTTCATCGGTCGGAATCGCCATCGGCAACTTCGCAAATGAGATGACGGCTTTGTATGTATCGCGGCGTGGGGAGTTGCAGTTTACCGACGAAGCGATCTCGACCGGCTTGGGACCCAATACGCGACTGCAGCTAACATTTGGCGTCTGCTTCGTGGACTACGATCTCGATGGCAGGCTCGATTTGTTGTGCGCCAATGGTCACTTGGAAGAAGAGATCAATCGTGTGCAGCCGAGCCAGCACTATGCTCAGCCGCCGCAGTTGTTCTGGAACGCCGGTGCCGCTTGCGAAACGGAGTTGATCCCGATGACGAGTCGGCAGGTAGGCGGCGAACTCTTTGAGCCGATGGTGGGGCGAGCCGCCGCTTACATCGATTACGACAACGATGGCGATCAGGACTTTCTGTTGACTTCGACCGGCGGTCCGCCTCGACTGCTGCGAAACGATCAGTCGCTCGGAAACAACTGGCTGAGACTGCGTTTGGTCGGCGACGGCCAGAACGTTCCGCGGGATGCCATCGGTTCGTCCGTCGAGGTGACGGCGGGAGGTGTCACGCAACGACAGGATGTGATGCCGACATGCAGCTATCTGACTCAGGTTGAACTTCCGCTGACCTTTGGATTCGGCAAGGCTGATCAAATTGATAAGCTGGTCGTCCACTGGTCCGATGGTACGACACAAACGGTCGAAGACGTGAAGGTCAACGAAACTCGGGAAGTCCGTTTTGACCACGCCAGGTGAACACAGTGCGGCTCAGCCGGAAACGGATCCATTGCGTCGGATGGACCAAGCACTGGTTGAAACGATATAATCAGCGCCTCGAAGTCCCATCGGCTGAATTGCGTAAGCACCCAGGCAGATGTTTCTTCGTTTAATGGAAAGCCGTTAAACGCGTTAAGCTCGAAAATCACGCACGGTATAAGGAAAACCTTGGGTTATGTCGATCCGATCCGCAAAACAACTGACGTTCGTCATGCTGGCCGCCAGTCTGACGATGTTATCGCCCGCCGTGTCACAAGAGAACGACTTGGCGGCGTTCCAAAAAATCGGTCCCGAAGGCGCTGGGCACAGCGAAGCGATTGCGGCTGCGGGTCGATTGAGCAAGCTTGCGCCCGAGCGATTGTTCGATGTTCTGGCTGCGATGGAGGACGCCACGCCTCTTGGAAAGAACTGGCTGCGAGTGATCGCCGCCGACATTGCCGACAATGGTGACGTTCCGACCGATTCGCTGGTCGCTTACATTGAAGATCGATCGGGATCGCGCGACGCTCGATACGTTGCCTACCTGTTGCTGAAGGATTCCGATGCCGACCGAGCTGAAAAATTGCTTGACGGCATGATGGACGATCCGAGTTTGCAATTGCGATACGAAGCGGTCGCGAAGGCGATCAAGCGGGCCAAAGCAGCCGAAGGTGAGGCCGCCATCTCGCTGTACAACCAGACATTGCAGGTCGCTCGTCATCCCAATCATCTAAAGAAGATCGCTGATGCGCTGCGTGAAGCGAAGCAAGAAGTCGATCTGGCAAAGCACATGGGTTTTATTACCCAGTGGAAATTGGTGGGTCCTTTTGACAACACCGACATGAAAGGCTTCGATGTTGTCTATCCGCCCGAAGCGGAATACTTGGCGTCGGCGGATCACACGATTTCCCAGCCGTCGTACGATGGCAAAGCGGGGCAGGTCGCTTGGCAGTCGGAGTCAACGAAACACGAACTGGGAATGGTCAACCTGAATCCGGTTTACAATAACGAGAAGTCGGCGATCCACTATGGCTATGTTGAACTTGAATCCGCCAAGGAACAACCGGCGCAAGCGAGGCTCGGTTGCATCGTGGCAAACAAGATTTGGGTCAACGGTGAATTGATTATGAGCAACGAGGTCTATCATGCGCGTACCGGCGTCGATCAATACATTGCGGATTTCACCTTGCAAAAAGGGAAAAACACGTTGCTGATCAAGACATGTCAAAACGACCAAACGCAGTCATGGGCGCAAGACTGGGAGTTTCAACTGCGGATTACCGACCCTGATGGTGCCGCCATTGATTTCGCTCGTTAACGCCGTGCCAGCATGCTAGAGCGACCACGTCGCAAGGCCAACTGATAAACGTTAGCGCAAGATATACGTCGTGTGGCCGAAAATGAGGTGCTTCGCTTGATTTAATGCAAAAGCATCATTCCAGACCACGCACGGTACAACATCAAATGCGTTCATCATTGATACAGGTCCGCGTCCGCTGCCCTTTCCGAATTCATCATTCATCAAAAGTGATTGTCATGCTAAATCGCATCCTTTGCATTCTCCTCATGTTCGTTCCTGTTTGCACCTCCGCCGACGACTGGCTTGGCTTTCGCGGCTTGGGAGGGCGAGCGGATGCTCCCACTTCACGTCCTCCCGCTGAGTTTTCGGCCGAAGGGAATAAGAACGTCGCCTGGCGTAGCGACACGATCGGTCGAGGCATCGCCGGCGCGCTCGTTGTCGACGATCTTGTCATCACGACAAGCTGCGGAGGCATTGACGAACGTGACATCTCGGTCGAAGCGTTCGATACCAAAACGGGAGAGCGTGTCTGGGTCCGCACCTTGCTTGCATTGGGGCGTCCGTTCACGCATCCGACAAGCGCGAATGCCGCTCCGACGCCAGCCAGCGATGGCGAGAAGATTTTCGCGTTGTACAGTTCTTGTGATTTGGTTTGCTTGGATCTCGATGGCGGTATCGTTTGGTATCGCGGCCTCGGGGTTGATCATCCGAAGACTGGAAGCGATGTCAGCATGAGCAGTTCACCGGTCGTCATCGACGATGTCGTCATGGTACAGCTTGAATGCCAGGGAGACTCGTTCGTCGCTGGGATCGACAAGAACAACGGCGAAACGCTCTGGCATTTGGACCGTCCACGGGTTTCAAACTACGCGTCGCCAATCGCGGTGGGATTGCCCAGTGGGAAGCAAGCGTTGTTTTTGTCTTGCTCCAAATCAGCGTCGATTGTCGATCCCGAATCGGGAAATGTCATGTGGGAGACGGAACTTGATTGCAAGACGACACCTTCGGCGGCCGTTGCCGGATCGACTTTGGTGATTCCCTCCGAAGGTGGATTGACGGCTTTCGATTTGACGAGCGATTCGCCGAAGTTGATTTGGGAATCGGATCGGTTAAAGCCTCGCAGTGCTAGTCCCGTGATCTCAGGCAATCGCGTTTACTTGGCTCAAGGTTCCGTCCTGGTCGCAGGCGACCTGACGACGGGCGAACAGGTTTGGCAAGAACGGATTAAGGGGGTCGGTTCTCAATGGGCGACGCCCGTCGCGACGCAAACCGGCTTGTTTATGTTTGACGATCAAGGAAACTGTGCCGTCGTACGCGACACCGGCGAGGATGCGGAAGTGATCGCTCAGTCGAACATCAAGGGTCCGATGTTGGCGTCGCCGGCCGTGTCGGGGGACGCGATTTATCTGCGAAGTGAAAACGCCGTCTGGAAGATCGCCGCAAAATGACTCACTCTCCGACGACATTGACATCGTCTCAAGCAACCGTTGAAGTCCAGCCGGTGACAGGCTTGGAAGGATCGATCCGCGTGCCGGGATCGAAGAGTTTGACCAATCGCGCGTTGATATGCGCCGCTCTAGCCCCTGGAACCTCCCGTCTGAGTGGCATGTTGCGCAGCGAAGATACGGAGGTCATGGTCGATGCGCTGCGTCAAATCGGTGTTCCGATTGAACTCAGCGCCGATGGCCGCGAAGCAACCGTGCAGGGTATGGCCGCCGAAGGCAAATCCTTGACGGCGGACATCTTTGTTGCCAACAGCGGAACGACGATCCGTTTTCTTACGGCGATGCTTAGCGCGCTGGGCGGTCGCTATCGGTTGCACGGTATCGATCGGATGCATCAACGTCCGATCGACGACCTGCTGCGGGCAATCAATCAGGTGGGAGGCGGAGCGATCAGCGAGAACAACAACGGGTGCCCGCCGGTTATGATCGACAGTAAAGGCTGGGATGGTGGAGAGCTTACCGTTCACGGAGGTGTGTCCAGCCAGTACCTCAGCGGCGTCATGATGGCGTCGCCGCTGAGCCGCAAGCCGCTGAAAATTGTCGTCCAAGGGGAACTGGTTTCGCGGCCTTACGTGGACATGACGGCATCGGTGATGCGCGCTTCGGTATCGACTGCAACGAAACGAGCGATGGCGTCTTTACCGTTGATGCTCCAGCAAAATATTCGGCGGTGAATTATGCGATTGAGCCCGATGCTTCAGCGGCAAGCTACTTCTGGGCCGCCGCCGCGTAACCGGCGGTGCCGTCAAACTTGAAGGATTGTCGAAGGACGCTTTGCAAGGCGATGTTGGATTTGTCGACTGCCTGGAGCAAATGGGTTGCGGCATTGACCACGAATCGGATGGAATCACGGTGAAAGGTGGTCGACTTCGGGAATCGATGTCGATATGAATAGGATCAGCGACACGGTACAAACGTTGTCCGTCGTCGCCCTGTTCGCGGAAGGTCCGACAACGATACGCGGTGTGGCTCACAATCGATTTAAAGAAACTGATCGCATTACCGATTTGGCGTGCGAGCTGCGTAAGCTCGGTGCCACCGTCGACGAGTTTGACGATGGATTAAAGATTACGCCCGGCCCGATGCAAGGGGCGACCCTGCAAACGTACAATGATCACCGTATGGCAATGAGCTTTGCGGTCGCCGGGCTCCGCCAACCGGGAATCAAGATCCTCAACCCCGCGTGTACGGCCAAGACCTATCCTGAGTTCTGGGCCGACCTGCAGCGAATGACACAGAAACGACATCTTTGGTCAGCCGAAGGAGTTGACGTGGAGAACGACCGGTGAAACAGCCCAACATTCCGCGTGTGGACGCTCAGCAGGAATCCGCCGCTTCCATACTATCGCAACTTCGGGACAAACTCAGCCCACAGGGGGATATCGTTAGCCCGAAGGGTCGAGAGTTAACGCAGAAGGTTTTTGCAGGCCGCTCGCCCCCGCCGCGTCGTTCGGCGCATATGTGATGAAATCAAGGCAGCAAGCGGTGACGCTTCGCTGTTGCATTATGCCGACAGCTCGATGGGGCCGATTTGACTGCGGAGTCGTTGCGTGTTTCTCCCGAAGAGCTGCAAACGGCTCACGCCTCGGTCGAACCGGAGTTGCTGGAATGCGTGCGTCGCATTCGGGGCAACATCGTCGAATTTCAGTCAGCGATTCTTCATCGCGACGTTCTCTGCCAGCCCAGCGACGGTGTCCGTTTGACACAACGTTATGTTCCGCTTCGACGCATCGGTGTCTGCGTTCCCGGCGGGGCTGCCGCCTACCCCTCAACGGTCTTGATGACCGTCGTTCCCGCGCAGGTTGCCGGTGTTGAAGAGATTGCGATTGTCGCGCCGCCGACTCGATTTGGCTCATACAACAACGATATATTGGCGACCTGCCATGAACTGGGGATTACGGAAGTCTATCGCATGGGAGGTGCTCAAGCGGTAGCGGCAATGGCCTATGGCACTGCCTCCGTTCCGGCGGTCGACAAAATTGTAGGTCCGGGAAATCTCTTGTTGCTCTGGCCAAGCAGCATGTCTTTGGGCATGTCGATATCGATTCGATCGCCGGGCCCAGCGAAGTGATTGTCATCGCCGATGACACCGCAAACCCGCACTATGTCGCCGCCGATCTGCTCGCCCAAGCGGAACACTCTCCAGGATCGGCGATTTTGATTTCGTGGAGTAGGAAGTTTCTGGACGCGGCCTACGAAGCGGCTTTTGCGAACAAGTGGCCACACTGGAACGGAGTGACTTGATCCTTCCAAGTTTGGAAGCGTTCCGGAGCGTTCATTTTGGTGACCGATCGAGAACAAGCCTCGCCATTTGACCGACGAGTTCGCGCCGGAGCACTTGCATATCCAGTGCGAATCGGCCCGGCAAATGGCGTTGTCCATTCGCAATGCGGGAGCAACATTTTGTCGGACACTATTCTCCCGTCGCGCCGGGAGATTATGCCGCTGGACCGAGTCATGTCCTGCCCACCAGCGGCACCGCGCGGTGGGCGGCGGGTCTATCAAGCAACGACTTCATCCGCAGCGGCAGCCTGATCGAATTCGACCAGCAGGCGACTCGGTAGCATCGCGGCCGATGTCGAGTATCTAGCCGCAAAAGATACATCTTACCGCCCACGCCCGCAGTGTCTCCATCAGGCGGGACAACCGCTGAACGCATCCCGGTTGGCAAACGTCAGGCGGAATACGCGAAGGCTTTCCCGCAACGCGAAGCTACTTTCTACGGCAGTTGCAGCGTCTCGCCCCCTCCGTCGTGCTTGCCGCTCGCCAAGCGTTAATGTCGACCGTCTCGGCGACAAATCGAACACTCGCATCACACAATGTGACTTGGACTCCACCAGGGTGCCTACTTCGCGCGGCAAACATACTTGGATTCGTCGCTGTGGGTGTGCCAGTGCAGGAAGGTTCAACAGAGGTTGATTGTTGCAGTATGCCGTTGTGTAGACCACGTCTGGTGCCGTTGCGTTGGGAGGAAGGTAAGCACTGAAGCCAGATGCATCGCCCCACCAAGTAAACCCACGCAAGTCCGAACCGCGCCCTTGAAGCACCTCAGCAACCATCATGGTATTACTTGTGCCATCGAGAATATCCGCCAGCCCAAAAATCCAGTTCGAACCCTTTCGACCAAAAGGGGCTCCGCCATGCACAACGCCATTAAGCGATGCTAGGCTTCCGTAAACATTGGTGTTTCCTACATTTACGGCATAATTATGACTCGTGATTGAGGCCAATGGAGCTTGTTCTTGGTCACTGGGGCAAGTTAGCGTATCAAAACGCTTCGTTGTGACATTGGTTGTGTTTGGAGCCCCGCCATACCGAGGCCCCGTCGCATCCGTTCCACCTAGGTTCTGATACAGGTCGAAGGAATTCTCTTGCTCAATAAAAGGGAGGATGCGGACTTGCCACGTTCCCCAACAGCAACCGCTGGGAGCAACCTGAGCCGGCAGCTTTCCATAGATGTCATGATAGTTATGCATTCCAATACCAAGTTGCTTGAGATTATTGGAACAACTCATTCGACGTGCGGCCTCTCGAGCCGCTTGAACCGCCGGCAATAACAACCCCACCAGAATCCCAATAATGGCAATCACCACCAACAATTCAACTAGAGTAAACCCGTGACGCTTCTTAATCATGACTGTGACCCTCCACACAACATAAGTAACAGAAAACAAAACATTATTTAGCTAGTCGTATATTTGTCGCCGTTTCTCGTATACGAGCAATGCGTCGTGGAATTTTGATACAGCAACTGTCGAAAATGTTCGTGGAGTTCGCTCAAGGTATATCAACGTTGAAGGTGTTCTCCCCGTCTGGTGCCACAGTATACTCAAGCGTTGTCTTGGCGTTGAATTCCGGAGGTATCCGTTCAGTGGCGGGAGGGCCGGATTCACCAGGTAACGGATCGCTGGCGGGGACCGTAGGGTCTCCAGAGCTTACGCGGACCTCATAGGTTCCTGGCGAAAGCCCGCCTGCGACAGGGATTTCATATTGCCCGTTAACAATCTCTGCAGCTCCGAACGTCCCACCGCTCTTTGGCGTAAACTGAATCGTACCCTGATCGAGCGGACTTCCTTTGAAGGTTACCGTCCCTTTAATAGGTTCCCGGTCACCGTAGTCCTCGCCTCCGCAACCCAAGAGGAAGATTGCCGGAAGAATGATCCATCCGAAAGGGATACCGGTCCGTTGCATACGTTCGGTCCTTGGTGCAAGGAGTGGATAAATGTAGGTTCTTACGCCATCCGTTCTGAACAACGCCGTTCGTAGATCAGCTGTTGCGAATTAAGGAAAGGTCATTCAACGGGACAGGATTGTCTTGCATTAAATTCAAAGGAATCCGCCGTAGCGTACGTACCTTTCGGAAGGCGAAGCTGATCTTATGCGATCATAGCTGATTTGTCAATCCGTCACAGGGTAAAGCTTTTTGACGCTCGCGACGTGTTAAAGCACTGTCTGACCCATCCTCGGGTCCGAGTGCTTATCCGTCGAACTTCGATCGGCGGGCAGCCATGCGCGACGCGTTCGAGGTTGAACCGCAACGATTCGTCAACGGACTCCGCTTCGTGGAGACCATTCCGAATCCATGCGTCGCTTTGCTGAATGGATAGGCTTACCCAAAATGCAATATCGACGCGTTGAGCGATTCTTCCGGCGACCGCGCTAAACGTCTGGGAAATGATCTGATGCGACCACGGTGATCGCAATATGCGTGACGGGGAAAATGCGAATGCTATTGTGCGGTCACTTCGCGGGACTCTTGGACGCAAGCCGCCCCGTTGACCGTACGATTGCTTGGCAATGTTGGTGTCTAACGCCAGTTGGCAAACCAGTAGCAAAATCGACGATCAATTGTTGGTTCGGCCTACATTCGATGTCTTTCAAACTATGCAATGGCGGTTTCTGGAACCCTCGTTGATGACGGGCGTTGCAGAAAATACCGTCCTCCAAATCGATCATGGAATCATCATCGGGATCGCCTAGGCTTGTTATCTTGATCACCTCAAGTTGACCGAACTTTAGACTGAGCTTGGCCATGAAGGGAAAGCTGCAGTTTTCTGAAAGATAACCGTGATACGTCCGCAGCGAGTCATGGCCGACATCAGGTAAGACATCGTTACTGGTCAGCCCAAAGATCATCCGAATCCGGTCATCTTGGTCCGTAGGCGAAAGTGGCCTTGTCGTGATCTCTTGAGGGTGTTGAATATCGAGCGGTTCGCCCGAATGCGGCTCAAGCTCGTCTATACTGAGGTAGTATCGTTTCTCGTCCAGACCGTCAATCTGGCAGCGACTTCTGTACACCGGATGAACCGATTTGAGTGTTTCTTCGCTCCACTGAATGGTATACAGTTCATCTTCGTGACGTTCCACGACGGTCCCTTCCCATCCACCGAGTGGCATGTCGGGATAGTCACTGTCCATCACGCCGTGCCGAACACGCACATTGTCGCCAACCTGAAAACGTTTGACGTTCGTTCTCGGCTCTTTGGTCCTGGCATTTCGCATACCTCTTCCGTTTGATAGTCCAGATGATGCCCATATCTGAGTGCCAAACGATCGGACAACGCAACCTGGATATCATCGCCATGTGCGGATGGGCACCTTGATATTGTTGCTTGATTCCCTCAAGCTGTTCAACGCCTCTATGTCATCAAACGGACCTTAGTTCGACTTTCGCAGCATCAAGTGCCTTGTTAGTAATAGGTTATGAAGAAAATGGCTCCTGGGTTGCAGGCCTTCGCATGTGATTTCAAGTCCAATCAAGGAGGCCGTTTTCAATGGACATTGCATTGACTTTCTACGCCGCGTGGTCAGAAATGAGGTGATTCGCTTCATTTAACGCGAAGGCATCATTTTGGACCACGCACGGTATAATGCCACCGGATTCATCTCGTTCCGATGGGGGCACTGTTGGGTTGTCTTGTGTGTCTTGGTGCCATCACGCAAAGACCCAACTCGCAGGTACGCAATCCCGGTCTTGATGAGTCTTTACTTGAATCACACGAGAAACGATTTTCTCAGCCGGCGTCGTTGCCCCTGGCGGCTGGGAGATGAATCAAACCCCTGGAAGTCTTGCTGTCCTGGCAGCCTGAAACTGCGAAAATCGAACTCAGGCACGGAGGCGGAATGGTAGGGGCGAGGAATAAACACGCTGTCAGGCGTCGACAGACGTTCAAGAATACCGGCGATCGCGCCGCGAAGTGTCCAAACCTCAAATATTTAGAATCACTGACCGCTCAATCGCAGTCGGAACTAATTTACTTCACTAGCACGATACGGAAACCTCTGTGACTTCGTGTTCTCGTGAGAAACTTCGTATCATAAAGTAACTCGTATCATAAAGTAATTTGAGTAATGCGACACCTCATGCCTCACAAAGGCACTAAGGCACGGATGACAGCGGCGAGGATGAACACGCGGCCTGGCGTCTATTGACGTTCAAGAGTACCGGCGATCAGCGAAAATTGTCTTTTTATCCCGTCATTTGTTGGCTGCATGCCCGCTATCTAAGAACAGAGGAGCATTATGTTCCAAGAACAGGCCGCCCACGACGCTGAACATTACCGCGAATATCTGGGCCTTCTTGGGCGATTGCAGTTATCTGCAGTTGCTGGGAAAGGTGGATATTTCCGGAGTGGTACAAGTGACGTTGTTGGAAGCCTGTCAAGGAAATTGGTCCGATCAGGACGAGAAAGAGCGATTGCGCTGGCTGCGTCGCGTTTTCGCTAACAATCTCCTCGACGAAATCCGCAAGTTCCGCACCCAGACACGAAATGTTGGTCGCGAACAGTCTGCAAAACGCACTGGAACAGTCCGCGTCCAGACTCCGCTTTTTGCTTGCAAGCGATTCATCGACGCCGAGCCAGAAGGCGATGAAGGCCGAAGAGCAATTGCGACTTGCGAAAAGCCGCTCGCCTGTTTACCCACGCGCAGCGAGAAGCCATTGAGTTGCATCATTTGCATGGACAGACGCTTGAACAAATCGGCGAATCTATGATGCGGACAAAGGAGTGTCGCAGCACTTATTTATCGCGGCACATCAAAACTACGTGGGAATTATTAACGAGGGACGAGGACACCAGGCATGGCTGACGTTCACAAATCGCACCACTCGAAATTTTATGACGACCCGGAGTTTCAATCACTTCTGGTCCGTTGTTTGGAAGCACTCGCGCCGCGGCGAAGAAATCGACGCAGATGTCGTGACGAAGGATTGCCCGCAGTATACCGACGATCCGGCGGTTCTTGAGCGACCGAGAGATGCTGAGGCCGTCGCGACCGAATTTGAGCGCCAGTCATCGTCGCGGCAAAAAGTTTGTCTGCCTACGATCCAACGATGGATTCTCGATCAACCCCAGGCAAATGGTCCCCTCGGCGACACGGTTCGCTACATCGGTGAGTATGAAATCTTGGAAGAGATCGCCCGAGGTGGCATGGGGATCGTATTCAAGCGCGACAGGCAACGCTTCGCCGTATCGTCGCCTTGAAGATGATTCTTTCAGGCAGGCTAGCGGATGCCGCCGATGCGCAACGGTTTCACCGCGAGGCACAGGCAGCCGGTCGTTTGAAGCATCCAAACATCGTGCCGGTGCATGAGATCGGCGAGCATGAAGGGCGGCATTACTTCACAATGATTTCGTGGATGGCCGCAGTTTTGGCGGAAGAGATCCGCGAAGAGTCGCTTGCGCCGCAACGAGCCGCCGAGATCGTGCGAACGGCCGCCAGAGCCGTGTATCATGCACGAGCAAGGCATCGTGCATCGCGATCTGAAGCCCGCGAACATCCTGCATAACGGCCGACGGTGCTCCGCACATCACGGACTTTGGTCTCGCGAAAATGATGGATGCGGTTGATGACTCGCGAACCGAATTAACCGCCTCAGGACAAATTCTCGGCACGCCCAGTTACATGTCGCCGGAACAGGCTTCGGGCAAACAAGAGTTGGTCGGCGTGGCATCCGACGTGCCTTACTCGCTCGGCGCGATACTTTACGCAAGCTTGACCGAAGCGCGCACCATTCGTTGCCGATTCGCCGGTCGACACGCTGCTGCAAGTGTTGAAGAAGGGAGCCTGTGTCGTCAAAGCGCGACTTGAATCCGTCGGTTCCCAGCTGATCTTGAAAATCATCTGTCTGAAGTGTTTGACCAAAGAGCCGCAATGCGATACGGGACGGCGAATTGGCTGACGATTTGACCGCTTTCTCGAAGGCCGCCCGGTCGTCGCACGTCCAATCGGGTCAATTAGCAAGACCGTTCGTTGGTGCCGACGCAACAAGACTGTGGCTTCTGCTTGTCGCATCTCGTGGCCATGCTCTTGACGATGGGTTTGAACCGTCGTTTCGGCCTACTACGCTGGCCGAACATGAGCAACGCTTGGTCGCCGATTCCGCGAAGGCGAGCGCGGATGTGCGAACGGCAGCGAGCCGAGAACGCTCGACGAGAAGGCCGCTGCCCTTGAACGCGAACAAGTATTGCGAGAAGAGTTCGCCGGAGGCGGCACGCGAATTAGCTGAGCGACAACAACTTGAAGCTCGGCGAAACCTGTACGGCGTCCGGCTCTTGCAGGCCGGTGATGCGTGGAAAAAGGAGAACTTGGACACCGATCGTATCCTCGACACGATGCAGCCGACCGAAGGAGAGCCGGACCTTCGCTGGAATGGAGCTACTTCAGGAATCAGGCCCGGCAGAGCGTTTTCACGCTGCCCGCCGGGTCACGAATACCGCGCTACTGCCACCTGGAGCCCAAGCGGTGAGGAGTTTGCCGTATTGGCCGACGATCGAATTCAGATTTGGGACACTCGCCGCATGAGATATCGCACGCACTCCTACAGCGCACGATGCGGGAGGCAATCGTCAACACGGCATTGGATTGGTCGCCAGACGGGCGTCGGATTGCTTACGGACGCATATCTGGTGTTGTGCCGAATCCTCGATGCCGAAACTGGTGAGACATTGGTCGAACTAAAGCATCCGCAGTTAATGGATGGATCACCGCACGCAATTCAGTCCCGATGGCAAGCGGCTTATCACGTCCGAATGGAAGGGGACCGCTGTTCAGGATACACCGAAACCGGTGAGTTGATCCGCACGATGTTCGCATCGGCGGCAAGAGCCAATCTCGCAGGGTATCGCCGTGGGCACCCAAACGGCGAAACGTTCGCAATGATCTGATGAGGCCGCGTTGAGTTGCGAAGTGGCGATTCCGGAGATATCGTTTGGTCGCATCCCCTTGTCGGTGACCTTCTGGTCTCTCGCGTGGAGCCCATCGGGTAATCGTCTCCCGCGGTTGGCGACGACATCCATGTTCTCGATGCAGAGGGCGAGCACGTGCAAACATTCGGTGTGGACACGAGAATCGAGTCGCGCGCGGAATCACCTGGGAGGACGACGACAGTCTCTGGTCCGCTTCATTCGGACCAGACATCGCGCTTGGAAAATCGGTGAGGAAGAGGCGACATCGACACTTCGGCTTTATTCAGCACCAGCCTACTTCGTTTCAGTCAGCCCTAATGGAAAGACTCTGACGGCTGCCCTGAATGAACGGATTCGACTCGTCTCACTCGATTCGCAACCGAGAGCCGCGACTGAATTGAACGCAGTTGCTGTTCGTCCCGATTCACTCAGCTGGTCGCCTTTGCGAAGCCGCCTGCTTGGAAAGCGTCGGTCCATGTTGAAGGTCGCCCTCTCAGCATACACACTGCGTGTCTGGAATGTCGACAATCCGTCGCAACACTGGACGCTGAATGCCCCTGAGAACGACGATGTGAATGCATCGGGCTGGGGAGTAGACGATCGTTCGGTCGTATTCCGTACGGCAAGCGGCAGGGACTGATATGGGACATCGAGACACGCGTTACAGAGCGTGGCAGCAACGAGCCACTCCCGCCGAACTTTGGCGGTTCTCGGCGAAGTCCAGACGGACAATATCGCGTTACACGAGCGAATCGAACAACGATCAACGTGGTCAATCTTGCTACCGATGACGTCGTGAACCGGTTACGATGCAGTTCAGTTTTAGCTCGGCTTGTTGGAGTCAGCGGTGCAAGAAGCTCGCTGTCGCTAGCCACAAGCGGATTTGGATCGTCGAGAGGGATGGGTGGAATTCGCGACAAAGCCGCAACGAACAATAACGCCGAGGGTTTTGCCCTTGCGTGGAGTCCTGACGACCAGTTGATCGCCGCAGCGACGAAGAGTGGCGGCATCGAGAACTGTATACGTCTGAGCGAAACGTTTCATGGTGCTTCGGGGCCATACTGCCCGGCAACCTCTGTCGCCTGGTCACCTGATGGCCAGTCGGCTGTATTCGTCGCAGGATGGGACGGTTCCGAATTTGGGACGGTGTCAACGGGGAAGTGCGAACTGCTCTCCCTTCGCGTCCCAAACGGAAGTCCAGTCCGAAACCTCATGGAGCCCTGACGGTCGTCATATTAAGCCAATGCATGCGATGATGGAAAACTTCTCGTCTGGTCCGGAACCGATGATCATATCGCGACTCACGGGAATGAACATGCCGTCGACACCGCGCAAACGAGTCATGAGTCGGCATCGGCTGATGAAGCAAACCGACGGAAAGACGCGTCTCCGAAACCGGCGGCCTCAGATCGCAACAAACCTCCCGCAGCCGAGGTCGAATCGCTTGATGGTTCGGATTCCGGTACTTATTAATGATTGATGATTGATGAGACGCCTTAAAAGAGATTCAACATCTGGGCCGGAGGCCGCTGATGGCATGCTTGGAACTGTCGGACTCGTGGTGCTCATGTTGCCGCCCGACAAGCGTGATTGAGGCGGTGAATTCGAACAGCTAACACGCTTCGGTCGAGAACAATTGGTTCGCTGTGAAACGTCTTGTAATCTACGCCGCAACCTTCTCGATTGGTGCTCTGGCCATTGCCGGACTGATGTTGCTGCGTGCGTCAATCATTCATGCGGACGAGACAGCCAAGCATGAGCCGACGATGCAATCGGGAATCACAATACTCTTTCGGTCTATTTCTAGCACCGATCGGCGGCTTGCTGGCGGTTGCGATCGTTGCCCTCATACGTCCGTTTATCAAACGCTAGTTGAGATTTCGTGAACTCGGAATCGCCCAGGGATGAAACTCAGCAAGATGTTGCAACGTTGTTCTTCGTACCCAACCCGCTCAAGGTTGAGCAGCGACATTTCCATGCCAGAATTCCGGACCCGCCAGTCCAAAACGATTATCATCAACCCACGCGTGCCCATCCGTGACACAACAAGCCCTGAAAAAGTTACTGAAATCACAAGCAATCGATGCGTGATCTGTAGATTGGTAGCGACATGGCTTATGACCCGTCGTAGCGCGGATAATGGAACCAGCAAACGACGTCTTATGCTCGTACGTTGGTCCACGGCTTGCTAAGCACCTCGAAATGAGTCTTTCGGTTAAATCAGCCGTTAAGCGAAAGCCACGGTTCCGACAAACCGGACGCTAGCGTGCTGGCTGATTCCGTTTTGCGAAATGACTTATGCCAAGGTGCTTTCGACTAAAACCGCGGTATGATGCTACGGGGAAAGTCGGCAAAATTTTCGGAGATCTACTGCGTCGTACTAATAGAAACCCCGTCCAGCCACAATCGACAACCGGAGAACCAATATGCGTACGATTCGTCCAATTATGATCATGTCGCTGACATTCTTTTGTACGACCGTCATCTCGCTCAATGCGGACGCAGATGAACCTATCACATTGATGGGTACGATTGTGAAATGGCGTTATCCGGATGCCGAAATTGGCAAATCGACGATCGAGGACGGTGCCACGGTATCCGCCGAAGGAAACCGCACAGTCTCTTCCTCTGTGCTGAAGACGAGCATGTCGACACCTGACACTGTTGAGAAGGTGCTCGCCTTCTATCGAGAATTATTGACACGCAGCCCAGCGAGTGATCAGAAACTTGGGATTGAGCCGCTCGTCGGCAGATCGGTTGTCTTTAGTGATGACTCCGAAGGACGTCCTTTCGCAATGCATACCATTGTCGTCAATTCCTCGAACGCGTCGACGACGCTAATCATCACCCGTGGCAATGATGAAGCACGAACCCACATTACGTGGAAGCAATACCTTCGATAATACCGTCTTGGTCATGAACTGGTCCCGCGCTGACAGGCATCGGATCGGCTTGCGAAAATAAAGTGGCGTAAGCTTCCAGCGTGCGATTGAAGATTCCCACAAACTGGATTCAAACTGACAGTTGTGTACAGGACGGTTCGAAGTCGGCTCAAACGCGTGTGGGTTGTTTGTCCAGCAAATGGGGAGTCGGCATTTCAGTTCCAGCGGAGTCGAATGGTTTGCCTCCTTCCTCGGCGGCGATCGCGTGCAGGATGGCGTCGATGTAGCGACGGATGCTGTGATCGGAGAAATGATCGATGTTCAATTTGCGTAGGCCGCGAAGAAATCCTCGCAGACGATCTTTCGTCCGCAACCAGCCTTCGAGCATGCGAATTCGACCTTGATAGTCGAGATAAATTTCATGGCCACGATGGCGGTACCCCATCCATCGCGGCGGAACACGCGTCACAATGTCGTTGTTGTTGACCCAGCGATAGTGCGTTAGCTTGACATAGTTCACGTATCGTCGATCGCCGACGCGCGGACTGCCGAAGGTATAGAGTTCTTCCGGGTTGCTGGCGATATGGGACAGAAAGCAGCGTCCCGCGGTAATGGTCGCCATCGCACCGCCAAGGGAATGCCCGCAAAACCAGATCGGCTTCCTGTTCGATTTGAGAACCTGTTCGAGCATCGGCCACACGTCGTCGACCTCTTTCTTGAAGCCTCGATGAACGCGGCCCGCTGTTTCAGCAAGGACCGTGGCGGCATTCGCATCGGCTTGAATGTCGTTCCATTCATTCGGTTCGGTGCCGCGGGAAGCAATGACGCAGTCGAATTCGTTCGCGAAACGATAGGCCTGCGAGCCATCATTGTCGAAAAAGTCGACGTCGGTAAAACCGATCGCTTCGGCCGCTTGTCGTGCTTCGCGTTCGTCGTTGTAGCTGACCATCGACAATTCCGCAAACAACAGCGATCGACGCAGAAAACTCAGTTGCCGAATTGGCCCCGTAATTTCCGAATACACAACAAGCGGACGCTCGCCTTGATCGCAAATAACCTTTGGCATCTTTTGTACCTCACGGCAGATTCCGAATCTGACTCATAACGCGATGTGCTATCGCAAAACCGTTTGTTTCCTAGTGGACAACAATAGCGTATCGCATTAGGCGAATTCCGAGAATCCTGGTTCCGCCGTCATGCAGGGAACTGATCGAGCACAGTTCGGCATGCCCTCCTCGCCGCTGCGGTTGCCTGTTTACTTCGCGTGATCAGAATTGAGGGGATTCGCTTCATTTAATGCGAAGGCATCATTTCGGACCACGCACGGTATAACGTTTTCCGCCGCCGCCAATTCGATCCGATGTGTGCGAAAACGCGCGCTTTCGTGCGGTTCGGCCCCTTGCTGTGCCGAGTCGAAGCGCCATCGTTGCATCACGCTCGAAAACCAAGAATCGCGACACAAGATTGTTCCTTGCTGATAACATGGTCTGCGGATCGCTCAGGTGTTGCATTTTCTCGGTTAAGTCGACGTCTGGAACGAGTGATTGCTCGAATCTAACGGACAGATTGGCAACGAGATAAACGTTCGACGCGGGCGAATTTCGCCTTTCCAAAGTCAACGGCATTGCAATTGCATTTGTATGAACGAACGACTCGGAAGACGAGATTTGTAGATTTTGGAGGGTAAGACGATGACAACCCGTTCCGTACTTTGTGGCATTGATTTTTCGGATGCGTCCGTCGACGTGCTGCGGTTTGCGATCGATGAAGCATTAATGCGTCAAGCGACGCTGGACATCGTTCACGCCTGGACCCCTCCGTCGCGACCTCTGGACCCCATTGGGATCACCGGCATGGAAGACGACAGCGCGGAACTGCGGAAGGCGCTGGATGCTTTGACTCTACCCAAGAAGATTCAAGCCGTGCGGCGACATTTTGTTCGCGGATTGCCTCGTGATTGCGTGGCCAATTTGGCTCGGCAGCTTGGAAGCGAGTTGTTGGTCGTCGGCTCGCATTCGCAACCTCGTCTGGCTCGCTGGTTATTGGGAAGCGTGGCGGAATCATTGACGCGGGTCTCGCCCTGTCCGGTTGTCGTTGTTCGACCCACACTTGAATTGGCTTCAGAGAAGGAAGAACGTGAACAACATCAGAAGTCGTCTCCCATGACGATCTCGGTGGCGTTATCGGGGAATGCTTAAGGAGGCTTCGCAAGATCGCGAGGTCGGATTGATTCATGACTGAAGAACTTGAAGATATCGATTTATTGTTGGTCGATGACGAAGACGATTTTCGTGATTCGGCGGCTTTGTACTTCACGCGACGCGGTTATCGCGTGACGGCGGTATCCGGGGGTGGCCAGGCCTTGCAGGCGATCAGCTCGCGTCAGTTCGACGTTGCGGTGGTCGATGTTCACATGCCTGAAATGGATGGCGTTCAGCTTTTGGAAAAGCTTCGTTCGGGCGACTCGACGTTGCAAGTCATCATGCTCACCGGGGGCGCGACGATTCCGACGGCGGTAGCCTCCATGAAAGCGGGGGCGGTCGATTATGTCACCAAACCGATTCGGCTGGCCGACTTGGACTGCCTGATTCAAAAGGCGACCCGAACCTCCCGATTGCAGCGCGAGAATGATCGCTTGCGGCACATCCTTCAGCGGTCACGTCCGACGACGTCGATCATTGGCGAGTCGCCCGCGATTAAGAAGGTGCTGCATTTGATTGAGCGAGTCGCCACCAGCGATCGTCCGGTCCTGATCGAAGGGGAAAGCGGAACGGGCAAAGAGCTTGTCGCCCGCGCGATTCATGCCGCCAGTCATGTCGCGGACAAGCCATTGGTTGTTATCAATTGTGCGGCGTTGCCCGAGACGCTGCTGGAAAGCGAATTATTCGGACACGAAAAGGGAAGCTTCACGGGAGCGGTGGCGACCAAGCCGGGTCTGTTTGAAATGGCCGATGGCGGTACTCTGTTCATCGACGAATTCGGGGAACTGGCCGGCGGTTTGCAAGCCAAGCTGTTGCGCGTGCTGGAGGACGGAGTGATTCGCCGCATCGGATCGGTCAAGGAACGACGGGTGCGTGTCCGTTTGGTCGCCGCGACAAACAAAAACTTGATTGACGAAGTGCGTGCGGGTCGCTTTCGAGAGGACCTTTTCTATCGCGTAAACGTTCTGGGAATTCGCTTGCCCCCGCTGCGTGAGCGACGAAGCGACATTGCGCTGTTGACGCATCATTTTCTGGGAGACGACTGGACGCTTGGTGAAGGCGTTATGAAGATTCTGGAATCGTACGACTGGCCGGGAAACATTCGTCAATTATGCAACGCATTGGAAAGATCGAAGGTCTTGGCCGACGAGTCGGGGGTGATTGCCGGTGATGATCTGCCCCAGGAGGTCTTCGGGCGTTCGATACAGCGCTTGCCCGAAGTCGGAGGGGATGTCGATCTGGAGTCGCTCAATCGGGCTCATGTTCTCAAGGTGCTTCAACAACACAACGGCAACAAAGCCCAAACCGCTCGAGCGTTGGGAATCAATCGCCGATCGCTGTACCGGTTGTTGGAAAAGTTTGGCGAAACCTGAGTCGATCAAACCACCGCATCGGGAACGGATGCCTCCGCCAGCATCGTCTCGTCGGGCTGGAGATCGCGGGTCGTAAAGCGCGCCAAGGCGACGGTGATGTTGTCGCGACCACCGGCAATCTTCGCGGCATCGACCAACCGCTGACAGGCCACCTTGGCCGGTTCGTCTTTGCACAGGATCTTCTCGATTTCCGTGTCGCTTAAATGGGTTGTCAAACCATCGCTGCAGATCAGCAGTTTGTCTTCTGGTTCCAGATCGCGACGACTGTACAGCGGTTCCATCGACGTGCTGCATCCGAGGGAACTGGTCAAGACATTCGAGAATTGCTTGGCGGTGGCGTCGCTGGGTTTTATCAAGCCCTGATCGATCAATGCCTGGGCCATCGTTTGATCGTGCGAGAGCAATTCGAGCTTGCCGTCACGCAACAGGTAGGCACGGCTGTCCCCCACGTGAATCAGATAGGTGTGGGGCCAAACGATCCACGCCATCGTCAACGTGGTTCCCATATGATTCTGCGAGGGGAAATGTTCAGCGACCGTCCGTATCTGACCTTGCGAGTACAGCAGGGCGGCGTGCAATCCGCGAAAGAACTCGGCTTCGTGATTCGGTTCGCAATGGATCGGCCAGTGCAAATTCGTCAACAGGTAATGCACGATCCCTTCGACGGCCAGCCAACTCGCACGCTGCCCGCCGGCGTGACCTCCCATTCCGTCGGCAACCATCATCAGCCTGGCGCGTGTGGCGCCGGGAATTTCGGTTTGGCTGTCGTAACCGAGACTGGAATGATGGACGACCACCGTCTTTCGCAAATCAGCGATCAGATATTGATCTTGATTCTCCGAACGGACGCATCCAATGTCGGAAATCCCGAAACAGTCAACTTTTCCACGCATCGCAAATTCAATCCTTCGATTCGATTTATTTCACTTTGGCTGCTCGCCTCGTTCATAGACGATGTTCGCCCGGCCAACCAGCAGCGGATCGACCGGCCCAATGCGATCCAAATTCTTGTTCTCATAGGGAATCGAATGCAAGACATATCGCATCGCATTAAGGCGTGCGCGCTTCTTGCAGTCCGACTTAACAACCGTCCACGGTGCGTCGTGCGTATCGGAATAAAAGAACATCGCTTCCTTCGCACGCGTGTATTCATCCCACTTGTCCAACGACGCCAGATCGACGGGCGAAAGCTTCCACTGCTTCAGCGGGTGCGCTTTACGTTCCTTAAATCGTCGTCGTTGCTCTTCGCGACTGACCGAGAACCAAAACTTGATCAGATGAACATCGCTGCGAACGAGGTTGCGTTCAAACTCCGGAACCTGACGCATGAATTCAGAATACTCGTCTTGCGTGCAAAATCCCATCACGCGTTCGACGCCGGCGCGGTTGTACCACGAGCGATCAAACAGCACGATCTCCCCAGCCGTGGGAAGATGTTGAACATAGCGTTGAAAATACCACTGGCCACGCTCGACTTCCGACGGCTTCTCCAACGCGATCACCCGCGCACCGCGTGGATTGAGATGTTCCATGAACCGCTTGATCGTTCCTCCCTTCCCCGCCGCGTCGCGACCTTCGAACAGAATCACCAGCTTGGCTTGGGATCTCTTGACCCAAGATTGCAATTTCAGCAGTTCAACCTGCAACTGGTACTTCTGTTTCTCGTAGTTCCGACGAGACATCAGGTTTCTGTACGGATAACCTCCATCTCGCCAGTCGTCGGACAACTGCTCGTCCGGACCGTGCCGCCGGGAGGTCGACATGGGCGTCGTCTCTTTCAGCAAGGCATTCTTCAGGACCGTTGCATCTTCGGGAGATGCCCCCTGAATGATCACCTCCAGGGTCTTGGCGAGCGTCTGGATATCGTGCGGTGGCGTGTTGGCGATGATATCTTGCACAGCGGAAATTTTGGAACGCTGTGCCGCCTGGATCGCTTCGCCGACTTCAAACGATTCGAGTTCGGAGCTTTCCAGAGCCGGCGAGGTATCGCCGTTGTTTGTTTTTCGTGTCACGGAGCCTTTTCTCCCGTATCGTTCGCCGTCACTTGCTTTAGATCATCGAGGCCCAATCGCGTGCTGGTCGCGATCGCAATCGATTGGCTTCATCGTCATCGACAAATGTTTCGGTATTTGGATCAATCGTCAGCTTCCGTTGTAACATCCAGGCCAACGCGGCGGCATGGCATGCGACATGAGACCGCCGCATGACATCGGCGTTCGCAACGGTGGTTTTGCGTGATTTGACGCAATCGAAGAAGTCCCGCGCGTGTGCGGTCACGTCCAGTCCGACGACCCGTTTATAGTCCTTCACGTTTTTCTTCAGTGATTCAGGAGTCAGCACCAGTTCGCCGCTGTCCCCCGTTTCGACCGAACCATTGGCACCATTGAATCGCACGGGGCAGGTCCCCAATCGCGTGATCCAGTTTGGTCCGCGATCCCCGAACGGTTCCTTCAGAAAGTCAATGTTCAGGGTGACGCCATTGGCATAGGTACACAGAATGTTCGTTTCGTTGGGGACATATTCAATCGGCAACGCGGCGTCCGACTGATTGGCCATTTGACACAAGTCGACCGTGTGGGCTCCCCAGTCCAGCAGACGCGCTCCGGAATCGAAATCGTGATACCCACGCCAACGACCGGCCACGTACTTGCTGTTGTAGGGTCGCCATGGTGCCGGACCAAGCCACAGATTCCAGTCGCAGACCTCTTTCGTCGGTGTCGGTTCACCGGGCAGCCAACTGTTGTCCAAGGTCGGCACATAAACGGAGGCATCCATCGACTTCAATTCGCCCAGTGTGCCGTTATGGACAAGTTCCACCGCGCGCTGAAAATTCGGAACGCTGCGTCGTTGGGTTCCCGCCTGGAAGACGCGTCCCGTCCGGCGGATCGTTTCGGCCAATTGTTGGCACAGTTCGATCGTGATGCCGCAAGGCTTTTCACTGTAAACATCCTTGCCCGCTTCGGCAGCCATCATCGACGCCGTTGCATGCCAACGATCACCGGTGGCGACAATAACCGCATCGATGTCGTCTCGCGAAAGCAGATCGCGGAAGTCTCGGTACAACTGGCAATCGCCGTTTCCATAGTGCGAATCGACCAATGTCTTGCCGGCGTCGCGTCGAGACTTCTGCACATCGGCGATCGCCACGCAGCGAACATCGGTCAGCCCCATCATTGCCTTTAAATCGTAGGTGCATCGCGGACCGATCCCAACGACGCCGAGGGTGATCATGTCGCTGGGAGCCACCTTGTCGCCCCCCAGCACGTGCGGAGCGACCACATAGGGAGCGGCCGTTAACGTCGCCGCCGATGCCGCAACCTGCCGGATAAATCGTCGTCGTGGAATGTTCGTATTCTCTTTCATCTTCGCAGCTCCAGTATGTCAGCCGTTAGTTCGTGAGCCGACGTCGTTGGTCCCGCGACGCCCGCGGATGGTGCCATCGGCTCACTTTCGGTAGCCCAGTGTCGGCCCATTGTACACATACCGACGCCGCGGATGTTCGATCGTGGCGGCAAATTTAGCGTCCCTTGTCGGCTTCGCGAAAGCACCGGCTACCGATCGCCGCAAATCGTATATACTGATCACGTGCCAAGCATGCGAGCGCGGTTGTTGGTCGCCTGACACCATTCGGCTCGCTTTGCATTTGTCGCTTTGTGAACGAATCACGGCGACCGCGAACAGCCTGCGGTCGCCTGGGACGTTTGCCGTAACCTTTTTTTTCCGGAACCAAATATCCATGACAAAGTATGTTCTATTCGTGGTCGTCACGACGATTTCATTGCACTCGACATTCGCCGAAGACTGGACGCAGTGGCGTGGCAAGAATCGTGACGGCAAAAGCTCCGAGACCGGACTTTTCAGCACCTGGGACGACGATGGACCTCCATT